>NZ_JBIVMG010000012.1:7394-236239 GCF_044752965.1 Streptomyces sp. NPDC088553
GCGGGTGGCCAGACGGGCGCAGGTCGCCGCCTACAACGCGTACGTGGAGGAAAGGGAGCGGGACCGGGGCTTCTGACCCCCACGGACCCGCCACCCCCGGCCGGCGGACGGAGTCCGCCACAGCGGACCGAAGCCCGGAAGGCGCCCCGGCGCCGAGCGGCGCGAGGACCGCGTCGAGAGAGGGGCTGGCGGCGCGGGGGGAGGCGCTGCGGCCGGTGGAGCGGGTGGCCAGACGGGCGCAGGTCGCCGCCTACAACGCGTACGTGGAGGAAAGGGAGCGGGACCGGGGCTTCTGACCCCCACGGACCCGCCACCCCGGCCGGCGGACGGAGTCCGCCACAGCGGACCGAAGCCCGGAAGGCGCCCCGGCGCCGAGCGGCGCGAGGACCGCGTCGGTAGGGGGGAACGCGGAACCGGCCCCCGGGGGGATCGTCCCGGGGGCCGGTTGGTGTGTGCGGCGGTCAGCCGTTGAGGGCGTGGTTGCCGAAGGCCGGGTTGAGCAGGCCGATCACGTTGACCGTGTTGCCGGAGACGTTCACGGGGACGTGGACCGGGACCTGCACCAGGTTGCCGGACGCGACGCCCGGCGAGTGGAGGGCCTGCCCGTTGGCGTCCGCGTTCGCGGAGGCGACACCCGCACCGGCGGCGACGATGCCACCGGCGACCATGGTGAGGGCAGCGGCCTTCTTGAGGTTCTTCACTTGGTACATCCTCCTGGTCATCGCTGCGGCCGGTCAGCCGCAGCACGCCATGGAGAACGCGGCGCCCCCCGTCAGGTTGCGCCGAACGGGGGACATACACACGACGGTATGAAGGACAGAACGGTCGTGCGCCCGGCGCGCGGGGGGGGGCGCGCGTCAGTCGGTGAGGCCGTGCCGGACCGCCCAGAGGGCCGCCTGGGTGCGGTCCGCGAGGTCGAGCTTCATCAGGATGTTCGAGACGTGCGTCTTGACCGTCTTCTCGGAGAGGACGAGCGCGCGGGCGATCTCGCGGTTGGACCGGCCGTCCGCGATCAGGCCGAGGACCTCGCGCTCCCGCTCCGTGAGGGTCGAGCCGCGTCCCGTACCCCCGTGGGAGTCGTCCTGGCTGAGGAGCGCGCCCGCGACCTCGGGCTGGAGCAGGACGTGCCCGGCGTGTACGGAACGGATCGCGCCGGCCAGCGCGTCGGGGTCGATGTCCTTGTAGACGTATCCGGAGGCGCCGGCGCGGAGGGCGGGGACCACCGTCCGCTGCTCGGTGAAGCTGGTGACGACGAGGACCTTCGCCGGGTTGTCGAGCGCCCGGAGCCGCTTCAGCGCCTCGATGCCGTCCGTCCCCGGCATCTTCACGTCCATGAGGACCACGTCGGGGCGGAGCTCCTCGGCCCGGGCGACGCCCTCGGCGCCGTCCGAGGCCTCCCCCACCACCTCTATGTCGTCCTGCACCTCCAGAAAGGTGCGCAGGCCTCTGCGGACGACCTGGTGGTCGTCGACCAGCAGGACACGGATCTGCTTGTCAGCCACCGGGAACCTCCATCTCGATCGTGGTGCCCTCGCCGGGGGCCGAGGTCACGGTCAGCGATCCGCCGACGCCGCCCGCCCGGTCCCGCATGGAGACCAGGCCGAGGTGGCGCCCCGCGCTGCGGACCGTACGCGGGTCGAAGCCCTTGCCGTCGTCGGTGACGGTGAGCCGCGCGCCCTGGCCCGCGCGGGCGAGGCAGACGGTGACGAGCCCCGCCCCGGAGTGCCGCAGGGCGTTGTGCAGGGCCTCCTGGGCGACCCGGAGCACCGCTTCCTCCTGCGCGGCGGGCAGCGCGCGCGTGCCGGGGCTCTCGAAGGTGACCCGGGCGGTGTGGGCGCGGTCCAGGACCTGGATGTGGGTACGGAGGGTGTGGACGAGGCCGTCCTCGTCGAGGGCGGCGGGGCGGAGCTCGACGACGGCGGCGCGCAGCTCGTCGGCGGCCTCGGCGGCGAGCAGGGCGACCTGCTGGAGCTCTCCCTTGGCGCGGGCGGGGTCGCGGTCGACGAGCGCGGCGGCGGCCTGCGCGGTCAGCCGGAGCGAGAAGAGCTTCTGGCTGACGGCGTCGTGCAGCTCGTGGGCGAGGCGGGAGCGCTCCTCGGCGATGGTGAGCTCGCGGCTGCGCTCGTACAGACGGGCGTTGGTGAGGGCGATGGCCGCGTGCTGGGCCAGGATCGAGAGGAGTTCCTCGTCCTCGGCGGTGAAGCCGCAGCCGCCGGCCTCCCTCGGGCAGCGCTTGTTGGCGAGGAAGAGGGCGCCGAGGATCTCGTCGCCGTCCCTGACGGGGAGGCCGAGGAAATCGGACATCTCGGGGTGGGCGGCGGGCCAGCCCTCGAAGCGGGGGTCCTCGCGGACGTCGGCGAGCCGCTCGGGCTCGGCCTTGTGGAGCATCGCGGCGAGGATGCCGTGCTGCCGGGGCAGCGGGCCGATGGCCTTCCACTGTTCGTCGCTGACGCCGTCGACCACGAACTGGGCGAAGCCCCCGTGGTCGTCGGGGACGCCCAGGGCCGCGTACTCGGCGTCGAGCAGCTCGCGGGCGGAGGCGACGATCGTCTTGAGGACGTCGCGGACCTCCAGATGGCGGCTCATGGCCAGGAGGGCGGTGCTCACGGCGGCCAGGCCGGAGCTCGGTCGATGGCTCATGTGTTCACCGTACCGGCGGCCCGTGACGGTCCGTATCCGTCCGGAGACCGCGGAGGAGGGGGACCGGGGACCTAGGTCGTAGTGCCCGGAGGCCCCTGTCCTCCTTCAGGAGGAGGGGACTCACTGTGCGCATTGCTCACGCAACGGCTGGTGAGTTCGTTACGTGCCCGATGTGAGCCCGCGCATAGGACCCAGGTCACTTACGAAGCCCCCTAGTGGACTCCCGAAGGGCGGGTCAGGGTGGGGTGAGCCCGACATAAGGGTGCTTCTGTGGCCCGTGCACGGGCCCCTGATCCACTACCCGGGATCGTACGTCACACCTTTGCCACGGCATTTTGCGGGCGCTAAGAATTGCCCCCGTCGCCGCCGAGCTGGCGAGACACCGCCCCGGTGGAGCGACCCCCAGCGATTCGAAGAGGTAGTCCGTTATGTCTGCGAACACCCCTGGCCACATTCGTGGTCTGAAGAAGACCCACAAGGCCACGATCGCCGGCGTCGCCGCTCTGGGCGCCGCGGCGCTCACCCTCTCCCTCGTCCCCGGCAACGGCTCCACCGAGACCGAGCCCCAGGCGCTCTCCGGTACGCAGCAGGTCGCCTGGTCGTACAACGCGAACAGCCCGCAGGCGAAGGCCTTGGCCGCCAGCGTGAACGAGCAGCACACCACCATCGGCCTCAAGGCCAAGCAGGACGCCGCGGCGAAGGCCAAGGCCGACGCCAAGGCCAAGGCCGCCGCCGCGGCCAAGGCGAAGGCCGACGCGCAGGCCAAGGCCGCCGCGAAGGCGAAGGCGGACGCCAAGGCGAAGGCCGCGGCGAAGGCGAAGGCCGACGCGAAGAAGCGTGCCGCGGCGAAGGCGGCCGCGAGCCGTTCCGTCGCCCGTACCCCGGTCTTCGCGAACAACCTCGACGGCTGGATCCGCGAGGCGCTGTTCATCATGGACAAGCACGACATCCCGGGCAGCTACCACGGCCTGCACAAGAACATCATGCGCGAGTCCAGCGGCAACCCGCGGGCCATCAACAACTGGGACATCAACGCCATCAACGGCGTCCCGTCCAAGGGTCTGCTTCAGGTCATCTACCCGACCTTCAAGGCCTACCACGTGCCCGGCACCGCGTTCGACCAGTACGACCCGGTCGCCAACATCGTCGCCGCCGCCAACTACGCGGCCGACCGCTACGGCTCGATCGACAACGTCAACAGCGCGTACTGATCGCACTCGGTCCGCTGTCCGTACGCCGAAGGGCGGCACCCCCCGCACTGGGGGTGCCGCCCTTCGGCGTACGGGTCGTTCAGCCGGTCACTTGCGCATGACCTCGGGCTCGTGGCGGCGCAGCAGCCTCGCCACGGCGACGCAGCAGATGGCCGCCATGAACAGCTGGATGCCGAGGTTGAGGCTCCACTGGCCGACCGTGTGCTCCCACAGCGGGTCGGTGTTCGCGGGGTTCTTCTGGTCCCACGGCGGCATCAGGTGGGCCAGGTCCAGGGTGGCGCCCGCGCCGGCGATGCCCCAGCGGGAGGGCATGAGCCAGGCGAACTGCTCCAGGCCGGGCGAGTCGTACACCTGGAAGAGGATGCCGGTGAACACGACCTGGATGATCGCGAACATGACGAGCAGCGGCATGGTCTTCTCGGCGGTCTTCACCAGGGCCGAGATGACCAGGCCGACCATCATCGAGGTCAGGCCGAGACCGATGACCTGGATGCACAGCTCGGCTGCCGGCGGCATCAGCAGGCCCTCTTCGGGCAGCGCGCGGGTCGAGAAGCCGATGGCGCAGATGATCACGCCCTGGAGGGCCGTGATCACGCCGAGGACGATGACCTTGGACATCAGGTACGCGGAGCGGGACAGGCCGACGGCGCGCTCCCGCTCGTAGATGACCCGTTCCTTGATCAGCTCACGGACCGAGTTGGCGGCGCCGCTGAAGCACATGCCGACCGCGAGGATCAGCATGATCGTGCCGGCGTCGCCGTTGAACCGGGACGGGGGCGTGGGCTTCCCGAGGCCGAAGTCGGCGGGGATGACCACGGACACCGCGCCGAGGACGGCCGGCAGGATCACCATCAGGGCCATGAAGCCCACGTCGGAGGCGATGACGGAGACGTAGCGCCGGATCAGGGTCCACAGCTGGGAGCCCCAGCCCTGCGGCTTCGGCGGCCTGGACATCGCCTGCTGCGGCATCTGGACGGGCTGCGCGGCGACGGCGTCGATGTCCGCGGCGTACAGCTGGTAGTGCTGCGAGCCCTTCCAGCGGCCCGCCCAGTCGTAGTCGCGGTAGTTCTCGAAGGCGGAGAAGACGTCGGCCCAGGTGGAGTAGCCGAAGAAGTTCAGCGCCTCGTCCGGCGGGCCGAAGTACGCCACCGAGCCACCGGGGGCCATGACGAGCAGCTTGTCGCAGAGGCCCAGCTCGGCCACCGAGTGGGTGACGACGAGGACCGTGCGGCCGTCGTCGGCGAGGCCGCGGAGCAGCTGCATGACATCGCGGTCCATGCCCGGGTCGAGGCCGGAGGTCGGCTCGTCCAGGAAGATCAGCGACGGCTTGGTGAGGAGCTCCAGGGCGACCGACACGCGCTTGCGCTGACCACCGGAGAGGGAGGTGACCTTCTTCTCCTTGTGGATGTCGAGCTTGAGCTCGCGCAGCACCTCGCCGATGCGGGCCTCGCGCTCGGACTCGGCGGTGTCGCCGGGGAAGCGGAGCTTGGCGGCGTAGCGCAGCGCCTTCTGGACGGTCAGCTCCTTGTGCAGGATGTCGTCCTGCGGGACGAGACCGATGCGCTGGCGCAGCTCGGCGAACTGCTTGTAGAGGCTTCGGTTGTCGTAGAGGACGTCGCCCTCGTTGGCCGGGCGGTAACCGGTCAGCGCCTTGAGCAGCGTGGACTTTCCGGAGCCGGACGGGCCGATGACACCGATCAGCGACTTCTCCGGGACGCCGAAGGAGACGTCCTTGAGGATCTGCTTGCCGCCGTCGACCGTGACCGTGAGGTGGCGGGCCGAGAAGGAGACGGAGCCGGTGTCGACGAACTCCTCGAGCTGGCCGCCGACGAGCCGGAACGTCGAGTGGCCGACGCCGACGATGTCCTGGGGGCCGAGGAGGGCGGAGCCGCCCTTGGTGATCGGCTGGCCGTTGACGTACGTGCCGTTGTGCGAGCCGAGGTCGCGAATCTCGAAGCGACCGTCGGGCGTCGCGTGGAACTCGGCGTGGTGCCGCGAGACCTGGAGGTCGGAGACGACCAGTTCGTTCTCGAGGGCACGGCCGATGCGCATGACGTGGCCGAGGGCCAGCTGGTGGAACGTGGTGGGGCTGCGGTCGGCGTAGGCCGCCGACGCCCCCGCGGCTCCCGGCCCGCCGTGTCCCTGCTGGTGCGGGACCTGCTGCCGGGCGGCCTGCGGGTGCACGGGCGGCGGGCCCTGCTGCCAGTTCTGCTGCGGGACCTGCTGCTGACCCTGCTGCGGCGGGGCCTGGTGCGTGATCCACTCGGCCTGGGCGGCCTGCTCGGCGGCCTGATGGGCGGGGACCTGGTGGGCCGGTGCCTGGGCCGCGGCCCGCTGCTGGGCCGCCGGGGCCTGCTGGTGGGCCGGGGCACCGGCCGCGGCGAGATTCAACCGCGGGCCGTCGGTGGCGTTGCCGAGGTGGACGGCAGAGCCGGGGCCGATCTCCACCTGGTGGATCCGCTGCCCCTGCAGGAACGTGCCGTTGGTCGAGCCGTGGTCCTCGATGACCCAACTCCGGCCGCCCCAGCTGATGGTGGCGTGGCGCCACGAGACCCTGGCGTCGTCGATGACCAGGTCACCCTGCGGGTCGCGGCCCAGGGTGTACGACCTGGACGGATCGAGCGTCCAGGTCCTTCCGTTCAATTCCAGTACGAGTTCTGGCACTCCATGCCCCACTACTTGTCCCCCGATGTACCCCCGTCGCGGGGAGTCCAGGGATGCGAATCATCCTGGGGAACTATTTCAGGCCCGGTCCCTTCTCCGAAAGTCGGGCCGCGTGAAGACCCGGCGCAGGCTCTCCGGGGACGCCCCCGGGATCAAGGGCGCGCCCACTCGGGTGTCCGCTGGGCGGGACGGGGGGTCGGGTGGCACACGGTGCCCGATACGGTGGAAGCACCATGAGCGCATCGCAGACCTCAGACGTTCCCACCCTTCTCGTCAAGATCTTCGGGAAGGACCGTCCCGGGATCACCGCGGGACTCTTCGACACCCTCGCCGCCTACTCCGTCGACGTCGTGGACATCGAGCAGGTCGTCTCCCGCGGCCGCCTCGTCCTGTGCGCGCTCGTCACCGAGCCGACCGTCGCCTCGCAGGGCGAGCTCCGCGCGACCGTGCACAGCTGGGCCGAGTCGCTGAAGCTCCAGGCCGAGATCATCTCGGGTACGGGTGACAACCGTCCCCGGGGTGAGGGGCGCTCGCACGTCACCGTGCTGGGCAACCCGCTGACGGCGGAGCAGACGGCGGCCATAGCGGCCAGGATCGCGGAGGCCGGCGGCAATATCGACCGTGTCTTCCGGCTGGCGAAATACCCGGTCACGGCCGTCGAGTTCGCCGTCTCCGGCTGTGAGACCGCGCCGCTGCGGACCGCCCTCGCCACCCAGGCCCACAGCATCGGGGTCGATGTGGCCGTGGTCTCGGCCGGGCTGCACCGCCGGGCCCAGCGGCTCGTCGTCATGGACGTCGACTCGACCTTGATCCAGGACGAGGTGATCGAGCTCTTCGCGGCGCACGCCGGGTGCGAGGACAAGGTCGCCGAGGTGACGGCCGCGGCGATGCGCGGGGAGCTGGACTTCGAGCAGTCGCTGCACGCGCGCGTGGAGCTGCTCGCCGGGCTCGACGCCTCGGTGGTCGACAAGGTCCGTGCCGAGGTGCGGATGACGCCCGGGGCCCGGACCCTGATCCGTACGCTCAAGCGGCTCGGCTACCAGGTGGGTGTCGTCTCGGGCGGGTTCACGCAGGTCACCGACGATCTGAAGGAGCGGCTCGGGCTCGACTTCGCCTCGGCCAACACCCTGGAGATCGTCGACGGGAAGCTGACCGGGCGGGTGACCGGCGAGATCGTGGACCGGGCGGGCAAGGCGCGGCTGCTGCGCCGGTTCGCGGCGGAGGCGGGTGTGCCGCTGGCGCAGACCGTGGCGATCGGCGACGGGGCGAACGACCTGGACATGCTGAACGCTGCCGGTCTCGGCGTGGCGTTCAACGCGAAGCCGGTGGTGCGCGAGGCGGCGCACACGGCGGTGAACGTGCCGTTCCTGGACACCGTGCTGTATCTGCTGGGGATCACCCGCGAAGAGGTCGAGGCCGCGGACGGCGGCGAGGAGGACCTGCTGCACTGAGCGGCGGGTGAACCCGTACGAGGGAGGGCCCGGCCGTCGCGTGACGGCCGGGCCCATTTTTTCCGTACGGCTGCGGCTTCGGCTACGACGTAGGCACGCGGCTGAGGCGTGCGGATTCCGCCCAGGCGTACGGGTCGGGTGTGCCGGTCAGGCGTGCGGGGTCCAGAAGTCGACGAGGCGTCCGGCGCCGTGCTCCAGGGACTTCCACGAGCCGTTGAAGGTGAGGACGGCGAAGGCGGAGGTCGGGAAGCCGCTGCGGTTCATCCGGGGCAGCACGTCGCCCTCGGACTCGCCCGCGAGGGCGTCGGCGAGGGCGTGCATCCCGGGGTTGTGGCCGATGACCAGGAGGTCGGACACGTCTTCCGAGGTCTCGTTGAGCAGGGCGATGAGCTCGCCGAGCGAGGCCTCGTACAGCCGGTCCTCGTAGACGGTCTTGGGGCGCTCGGGGAGGGCCTGTACGGCCAGCTTCCAGGTCTCGCGGGTCCTGGTGGCGGTGGAGCAGAGGGCCAGGTCGAAGGCGATGCCGGTCTCGGCGAGCCGGCGGCCGGCGACGGGGGCGTCCGCGCGGCCTCGCTCGGCGAGGGGGCGCTCGTGGTCGGACTCCTGGTTCCAGTCCGCCTTCGCGTGTCGGAGCAGCACGATCCTGCGGGGTGTGTCGACGCTCATGGTCCTCAGCTTCGCACGAAACGGCGCGCGCCGACTCAGAGAGAGAGCGTTTGCTGGATCCGCTCCAGGAACCCTCCGACCCCCGGGGAGCCGACCGCCGCGTGGGCCTCACCGGGCCCGGTCATCAGCATCAGAAGGGCGACGAACGCGACCGCCGGGAGGGCGAGCGCCCACCAGGGCAGCCGGGTGTCGACGCCGGTCGCCCCGGGCCGGACGCGGGTGGACGTGTGGGCCGACATGACCGCCTCCGTGGGTGAGAACTCCGCTTTCCCTGTTGTCTCCAACCTAGGGATCGCGGGCCCCTCGGCCCATCCGGTGATCCACCCACTTCACCCTGAGTCCCGCCCCCTAGGGGATGCGGGGGTTGTCCCCACCACGGGTGCGGTGGGCGGGCGTCACGGGGAGGCGAACGAGGCGATGAGGCCGATGACCACCGTGATGCCGATCATCGCGCCGAAGACGATGAGCAGCTTCTTCTGGCCGTTCGGGGGATGGGGTTCGAGAACTGGCATGACGACAGTCTCCCATCTCAGGATTCGTCCTCGACCGTCCGGTCCCTGCCCGCCAGGGTTCCGACGATCATCTGCGGCACCATGAGCCCGCCCATCAGGACGATCGGCAGTCCCCAGCCGCCGCTGTGCTGGTAGAGCACGCCGACGAGGAGCGGGCCGGGGATGGAGATGAGGTAGCCGACGCTCTGGGCGAAGGCGGAGAGCCGGACGACTCCGGCGCCGGTGCGCGAGCGCATGCCGATCATCGTGAGGGCGAGCGGGAAGGAGCAGTTGGAGACGCCGAGGAGCAGTGCCCAGACCCAGGCGCCGGCGGCGGGGGCGAGGAAGAGGCCGGTGTAGCCGGCGAGGCCGCAGAGGCCGAGGGCGACGACGATCGGGCCCTGGTTCCTCATGCGGGTGGCGAGCCGGGGGATCACGAAGGCGAGCGGGACTCCCATGACCATGGTGACGGCGAGGAGCACGCCCGCGGTGGAGGCGGGGACGCCGGCGTCGCGGAAGATCTGCGGCATCCAGCCCATGGTGATGTAGGCGCCGGTGGCCTGGAGGCCGAAGTAGCAGCCGAGGGCCCAGGCGGTGCGGCTGCGGGTGATGCGCGGGGCGGTCTCCGTCGCGGCGGCGGTGGCCCGGGTCTCCCGGGTGGCGCGGTCCCGGTCGCGGACGAGCGGGATCCAGGGCAGGACGGCGAGTGCGGCGATGGCCGCCCAGACGCCGAGGCCGATGCGCCAGTCGCCGCCGAGGGCGGCGGTCATGGGGACGGTCGCGGCCGCGGCCATGGAGGTGCCGAGGGCGAGGGCCATGGAGTACAGGCCGGTCATGCTGCCGATGCGGTCGGGGAAGTACCGCTTGACGATGACCGGCATCAGGACGTTGCTGACGGCGATGCCCATGAGGGCGAGGGCGCTGGCGGCGAGGAAGCCGACGGTGCCGCCGGCGAAGGGGCGCAGGATCAGGCCGGTGAAGATCGCGGCCATGCCCGCGCAGACGACGGCGGCGGGGCCGAAGCGGCGGGCGAGGCGCGGGGCCGTGATGCCGAAGACCGCGAAGCAGAGCGGGGGGACGGAGGTGAGGACGCCGGCGACGGTGCCGCTCATGTGGAGGTCCGCGCTGACCTCTTCGAGGAGGGCGCCGAGGCTGGTGATGGCGGGGCGCAGGTTCAGCGCGGCCAGGACGAGTCCGACGGTGACGAGGCCGAGGGTCCAGCGCCCCCGTGCGGGAGAATCGCCGGCGACGGCGGCTCCGGGCGGGGTCGTGGTGGCCGCCGGAACGGTGGTCGTGGCCGGTCGTGCGGTGGGGTCGAGAGTCTTCGGCTCGTCAGGCATGAGGCCATCATAGAATCATGGGATGATTGGTTGTCCAATCTCGAACGACTTGGGCGACACGAACGAATGGGAAGGTGCTCCATGGCCCTCGGCCACCCCCGGCGCGCAGGCCTCTCCGATCAGGTGATCGCCGAGCTGCGGAACCAGATCACCTCCGGCGAGTGGCCGGTGGGTTCACGCATCCCGACCGAACCCGAGCTGGTCGAGCAGCTGGGCGTGGCCCGCAACACCGTGCGCGAGGCGGTCCGGGCGCTCGCGCACAACGGGCTCCTCGACATCCGCCAGGGCTCCGGGACGTACGTCATCGCCACCAGCGAGCTGGCGGGCGTCATGCACCGCCGCTTCGCCGGCTCCGACCCCCGGCACGTCGCCGAGCTGCGCTCGACCCTGGAGTCCGCGGCGGCGCGGCTCGCGGCCGCGCGGCGCACCGAGCGGGATCTGAAGCAGCTCGACACCCTGCTCGTACGACGGGAGGAGGCGTGGGAGTCCGGGGACGCGGAGCGGTTCGTGACCGCCGACGCGACCTTCCACCACGCGGTCGTCGCCGCCTCGGGCAACGAGGTGCTCACCGAGCTCTACGCGGACCTGGGCGATCTGCTGCGGGAGTGGCTGCGCGACGACGTCGGGCAGGAGTTGCGGCCGGAGAACCGGATGGATCACGCACGCATGGTGGACGCGATCCGGGAGGGCGACGCCGAGCGGGCCGGCGCGGAGGCGGCCGGCTACCCCTACATGTGCCTCAGGAGCCCCGTACCGGAGTCGGATCGGGAGCCTGGTCCGCCGGCTGGTGAGTGATCCAGGCGGACCGGACCTCCTTCCAGCAACGGCCGGTGATCGTGCCGTAGTCGGCCGGGCCGACCTCCACGGGGGCGCTGTCGGAGTCGATGTCCCACCAGCGCTCGCACTCGACGTGGAGCCGGATCCGGTCGGTGCGGGGGTACGGGTTCTGACAGTGCGCGGTGACGGTCGAGCCCTGGACGACGGTGCGGCAGGAGGCGCCGAAGTTCTCCGGCTCCTCGGTCGCCGGGGCGGTGACGGGGAGTTCCTCGGCCGGGGCGGGCGCGGCCCGCACCTCGGCGGCGACGGCGATCCCGGTGAGCAGTACGGCGACGGAGACGAAGGCGCCGAACCCGTGACGTATCGCGCGCATGCCCGTACCTCCTCCCCGTCAGCAGCAGAAGCATCACGCTCTGCCCCAGTCTGGGGTGGTTCGCGCGACTTTTCGAGTCGGGCAGGAGTTGCGGAACGGCGAGGGCCGTGTGTCCGCCCCCTCCGGGGCGGGCACACGGCCCTGACGCTCTGACGAGCAGCGGTTACGCGCCGATGGCGTGCAGGCCGCCGTCCACGTGGATGATCTCGCCCGTGGTCTTCGGGAACCAGTCCGAGAGCAGCGCGACGACGCCGCGGCCGGCCGGCTCCGGGTCCGAGAGCTCCCACTCCAGCGGGGAACGGCTGTCCCAGACGGCCGCCAGCTCGCCGAAGCCGGGGATCGACTTCGCGGCCATCGAACCGATCGGGCCCGCCGAGATCAGGTTGCAACGGATGTTCTGCTTGCCCAGGTCACGCGCCATGTAGCGGCTGGTGGCCTCCAGGGCGGCCTTGGCCGGGCCCATCCAGTCGTACTGCGGCCAGGCGAACTTCGCGTCGAAGGTGAGGCCGACGACCGAGCCGCCCTCGCTCATCAGCGGCAGCAGCGCCATCGTCAGCGACTTCAGGGAGAAGGCGGAGACGTGCATGGCGGTGGCCACGGACTCGAACGGGGTGTTGAGGAAGTTGCCGCCGAGCGCGTCCTGCGGCGCGAAGCCGATGGAGTGCACGATGCCGTCGAGGCGGTCGCCCAGGTGCTCACGGACCTGACCCTCCAGCCGGGCCAGGTGCTCGTCGTTCGAGACGTCGAGCTCCAGGACCTTCACCTTGTCGGGGTGGGGCAGCTTCTTGGCGATGCGCTCGGTCAGCGTCGGCCGCGGCCAGGCGGTGAGGATGATCTCCGCGCCCTGCTCCTGGGCCAGCTTGGCGGTGTGGAAGGCGATGGAGGACTCCATCAGCACACCGGTGATGAGGATGCGCTTGCCCTCGAGAATTCCGCTCATGGTCAGTGACCCATGCCCAATCCGCCGTCAACCGGGATGACGGCTCCAGTGATGTACGAGGCGTCGTCGGAGGCGAGGAACTTCACCGCGGCGGCGATCTCCTCCGGCTGGGCGTAGCGGCCCAGCGGCACCTGGGACACGATGCCCGCGCGCTGCTCGTCGGTGAGCACGGCGGTCATGTCGGTGTCGACGAAACCAGGGGCGACGACATTGAAGGTGATGTTGCGGGAGCCCAGCTCACGCGCGAGGGAACGGGCGAAGCCCACCAGGCCGGCCTTGGAGGCGGCGTAGTTCGCCTGGCCCGCGGAGCCCAGCAGCCCGACGACCGAGGAGATCAGGACGACGCGGCCCTTCTTCGCGCGCAGCATGCCGCGGTTGGAGCGCTTGACGACCCGGAAGGTGCCGGTGAGGTTGGTGTCGACGACGGAGGTGAAGTCCTCCTCGGACATGCGCATGAGGAGCTGGTCCTTCGTCACGCCGGCGTTGGCCACGAGGACCTCCACCGGACCGTGCTTCTCCTCGATCTCCTTGTACGCCTGCTCCACCTGCTCGCCGTCGGTGATGTCGCACTTGACGGCCAGGCAGCCGAGCTCGGTGAGGGCCGCCGGCGGCTCACCGGAGCGGTACGTGATCGCGACCTTGTCGCCGGACTCGGCGAACGCGCGGGCGATGGCGAGGCCGATGCCCCGGTTTCCTCCGGTGACGAGAACCGAGCGGCTCAACGGATCACCCTTTCGATAGCGGTCTGGTAGCCGAAAACCTATCGGTATCGCCCCCGACATGAGGAATCGACCTCCGACAGTGGCGCCCGGGTGTCGCTGTCGGGTCCCTACAGCTCAGGTGGCCGGGCGTCGGTAATGCGCCGACTCCGCGGGCCGTCCCGTGATTGACTTCCGTGGCAGATCAACGACAGCTCCACCCCTGCTCGACCCCAGCCTTCCGATCACCGAGAGCGAGGCCGCTCGTGGTCCACCAGATCGACCCTTCGTTCGTCGCGCTGCCCCTGCGGGCGCTCGCCGACGCGGCGCTCGCCCGAGCGCGCGCGCTCGGTGCCGAGCACGCGGACTTCCGCCTGGAGCGGGTGCGCAGCGCCTCGTGGCGGCTGCGCGACGCCAAACCGTCCGGTTCCTCGGACACCACGGACCTCGGCTACGCGGTGCGCGTGGTGCACGGCGGGGCCTGGGGCTTCGCGTCCGGGGTCGACCTGACCATGGACGGGGCCGCGAAGGTCGCCTCGCAGGCGGTCGCCATGGCGAAGCTGTCCGCCAAGGTGATCGCGGCGGCCGGCTCCGACGAGCGCGTCGAGCTCGCGGCGGAGCCGGTGCACGAGGAGCGCACCTGGGTCTCCTCGTACGAGATCGACCCCTTCTCCATCCCCGGCGAGGAGAAGAGCGCGCTGCTCGCCGACTGGAGCTCCCGGCTGCTGCGGGCGGAGGGCGTGGCGCATGTGGACGCCTCGCTGCTCACCGTCCACGAGAACAAGTTCTACGCGGACACGGCCGGCACCGTGACCACCCAGCAGCGGGTCCGGCTGCACCCGCAGCTCACGGCGGTCGCCGTCGACGAGACCACCGGTGAGTTCGACTCGATGCGGACCATCGCGCCGCCGGTCGGGCGGGGCTGGGAGTACCTGACGGGCACCGGCTGGGACTGGGACAAGGAGCTGGACGAGATTCCGGCGCTGCTCGCCGAGAAGATGAGGGCGCCGAGCGTCGAGGCGGGCCGGTACGACCTGGTCGTCGACCCGTCGAACCTCTGGCTGACGATCCACGAGTCGATCGGGCACGCCACCGAGCTGGACCGGGCGCTCGGCTACGAGGCGGCGTACGCGGGCACCTCGTTCGCGACCTTCGACCAGCTGGGCAAGCTGGCGTACGGCTCCTCGATCATGAACGTGACGGGTGACAGGACGGCCGAGCACGGTCTCGCGACCGTCGGCTTCGACGACGAGGGCGTCGAGGCGCAGAGCTGGGACCTGGTGAAGGACGGCACGCTCGTCGGCTACCAGCTGGACCGGCGGATCGCGAAGCTCACCGGCCTCGGCCGGTCGAACGGCTGTGCCTTCGCCGACTCCCCCGCGCACGTGCCGGTGCAGCGGATGGCGAACGTCTCGCTCCAGCCGGACCCGGGCGGTCTGTCCACGGAGGATCTGATCGGGGGTGTGGAGCGCGGCATCTACGTGGTCGGCGACCGGTCCTGGTCGATCGACATGCAGCGCTACAACTTCCAGTTCACCGGGCAGCGCTTCTTCCGCATCGAGAACGGGCGGCTCGCCGGGCAGCTGCGGGACGTGGCCTACCAGGCGACGACCACCGACTTCTGGGGCTCGATGGAGCAGGTCGGAGGGCCGCAGACGTACGTCCTCGGCGGCGCCTTCAACTGCGGCAAGGCCCAGCCGGGCCAGGTCGCCGCAGTCTCCCACGGCTGCCCCTCCGCCCTCTTCCGGGGCGTCAACATTCTGAACACGACGCAGGAGGCCGGGCGATGAGCCGCGTCAGCAAGCCGTACGAGATCGTCGAGCGGGCGCTTGAGCTGTCCCGTGCCGACGGGTGTGTCGTCATCGCCGACGAGGAGTCCTCGGCCAATCTGCGGTGGGCGGGCAACGCGCTCACCACCAACGGCGTCACCCGCGGCCGTACGCTCACCGTGATCGCGACCGTGGACGGCGCGCAGGGCACCGCGTCCGGTGTCGTGTCCCGGTCCGCCGTGACCGTCGACGACCTGGAGCCCCTGGTGCGGGCCGCCGAGGCCGCCGCGCGTGCCGCAGGGCCCGCCGAGGACGCCCAGCCGCTGGTGACGGACGTGTCCGCGTCGCCCGACTTCACGGACGCGCCCTCGGAGACCTCCTCCGCCGTGTTCGCCGACTTCGCGCCGGCGCTCGGCGAGGCCTTCGCCCGCGCCCGGGCCGGCGGCCGTGAGCTCTACGGCTTCGCCAACCACGAGCTGACCTCCAGCTACCTGGGGACGTCCACCGGCCTGCGGCTCCGGCACGACCAGCCCAACGGCACCCTGGAGCTGAACGCCAAGTCCCCCGACCGCTCGCGCTCCGCCTGGGCCGGCCGCTCGACGCGGGACTTCAAGGACGTCGACCCGGCGGCGCTCGACGCCGAGCTCGCGACCCGGCTCGGCTGGGCGGAGCGCCGGATCGAGCTGCCCGCCGGGCGGTACGAGACGCTGCTGCCGCCGACGGCCGTGGCCGACCTGCTGATCTACCAGCTGTGGTCCTCCACGGCCCGGGACGCGGTCGAAGGCCGTACGGTCTTCTCCAAGCCCGGTGGCGGCACCCGGCTCGGCGAGACCCTGTCCCCGCTGCCGCTGACCCTGCGCAGCGACCCGAACGAGCCGGGCCTGGAGTCCGCGCCGTTCGTCATCGCGCACTCCTCCGGCGACGACTCCTCCGTCTTCGACAACGGTCTGCCGATCGCGCCGACGGACTGGGTGCGCGACGGGAAGCTGGAGCGTCTGATCACCACCCGGCACACGGCGGAGCTCACCCGCCTGCCGGTGGCTCCCGGGGCGGGGAACCTGATCCTGGACGGCGGTGGCGAGCGCTCCCTGGAGGAGATGGTCGCCTCGACGGAGCGCGGTCTGCTCCTCACCTGCCTCTGGTACATCCGTGAGGTCGACCCGGCGACGCTGCTGCTCACCGGACTGACCCGGGACGGCGTCTACCTCGTCGAGAACGGCGAGGTGGTCGGCGAGGTGAACAACTTCCGGTTCAACGAGTCGCCGGTGGACCTGCTGTCTCGGGCCTCCGAGGCGGGCCGGACGGAGAAGACGCTGCCGCGCGAGTGGAGCGACTGGTTCACCCGGGCCGCGATGCCCGCCCTGCGGATCCCCGACTTCAACATGAGCTCGGTCAGCAAGGGGGTCTGACCCACCTAGACTGAGACGACCATTCCCACCTGCATCACAAGGAGACGGACGACGTGACCGACATCGTCGATGAGCTGAAGTGGCGTGGGCTCTTCGCCCAGTCCACCGATGAGGACGCACTGCGCAAGGCTCTCGCGGACGGTCCCGTCACCTTCTATTGCGGTTTCGACCCGACCGCGGCCAGTCTCCACGTCGGCCACCTGGTCCAGGTCCTCACCGTCCGCCGGCTCCAGCAGGCCGGGCACCGGCCGCTGGCGCTGGTCGGCGGGGCCACCGGGCAGATCGGCGACCCGCGGCCGACGGCCGAGCGCACCCTGAACGACCCCGAGACGGTCGCGAACTGGGTGAACCGGCTGCGGACGCAGATCGAGCCGTTCCTCTCCTTCGAGGGGGAGAACGCCGCGGTCATGGTGAACAACCTGGACTGGACCGCCGGCATGTCGGCGATCGAGTTCCTGCGGGACATCGGCAAGCACTTCCGGGTCAACAAGATGCTGACCAAGGACTCCGTCGCCCGGCGCCTGGAGTCCGAGCAGGGCATCAGCTACACCGAGTTCAGCTACCAGCTGCTGCAGGCCATGGACTTCCTGGAGCTGTACCGCCGCTACGGCTGCGTGCTCCAGCAGGGCGGCTCGGACCAGTGGGGCAACCTGGTGGCCGGCCTCGACCTGATCCACCGCCTGGAGCCGGGTGTCGAGGCGCACGCGCTCGCGACCCCGCTGATGGTCAAGGCGGACGGCACCAAGTTCGGCAAGACCGAGAGCGGCGCCGTCTGGCTCGACCCGGAGATGACCACGCCGTACGCGTTCTACCAGTTCTGGCTGAACGTGGACGACCGCGACATCTCGACGTACATGCGGATCCTGTCCTTCAAGTCCCGCGAGGAGCTGGAGGAGCTGGAGGCGCAGACCGCCGAGCGGCCGCAGGCCCGCGCCGCGCAGCGCGCGCTGGCCGAGGAGCTGACCGCTCTGGTGCACGGCGCCGACCAGTGCGCGGCCGTCATCGACGCCTCCAAGGCGCTGTTCGGCCAGGGCGACCTGGCGGAGCTGGACGAGGCGACGCTGGCCGCCGCCCTGTCCGAGCTGCCGCACGCGCGGGTGACGGAGCTCGGCCAGGTCGTCGACCTGTTCACCGAGGTCGGTCTCGCCCCGAGCAAGTCGGGGGCGCGCCGCACGGTGAAGGAGGGCGGGGCGTACGTGAACAACGTGAAGGTCACCGCCGAGGACGCCGAGGTGTCCGCGGACGAACTGCTGCACGGCCGCTGGCTGGTGCTGCGGCGCGGCAAGAAGAACCTGGCGGCGATCGAGTTCGCCGGCTCGTGAATCCGTAGCACCGCGTGAACATGCCGGGGGGCCCGGTACGGCACCTGACGTGCCGTACCGGGCCTCCCGTCTCCCGTGGTGCTAGGCCCGCTGTCTGTTGCCCTTGATCGAGGCCCAGAGCATGTCGCCCACCCCGACCACGGCGATGGCGCCGATCAGCTGGAGCAGGTGGCGGGTCCAGTCGATGCCCTTGGTGTCGTTGACACCGATCCAGGTCGCGACGGCGTTGCCGAGCACGCTGCCGAGAATGCCGAACACGGTCGTCAGCCAGAGCGGGATCTGCTGCTTCCCGGGCAGGATCGCCTTCGCGATCAGACCCAGGACGAATCCCACGATGATCGCCCACAACCAACTCATCGTCGCCTCCTTGTACGCATGTGCGCCCAGTCTCGGCCCATCCGCCATACGACGCATGTCGGACAGCGCCATACGTGCCCCGGTCTCGTCGGCGCGTGAGCGCGGGCGTACGGTGGACAGAGGTCCGGACCTGGGAGAGTCCGGCGCGACCGGTGGGTGGTGGACGGCGATGCCGAAGCGTGACGGGAGCGAGGTCTTCCGGATCACGGGAGCCCGGCAGGGGCTCGCGGACGACGTCCGGGGACGGCAGCGGCGCTACATCATCTCGATGACGGTCAGGACCCTGTCGGTGATCGCGGCCGCGGTGCTGTGGAACGTCGAGCGGCACGTGGCGATCGTGGCGCTCGCCCTGGGCATCCTGCTCCCCTATGTCGCGGTGGTCATCGCGAACGCGGGACGGGAGACGGCTCCGTCCCTTCCCTCCACCTTCGTCCCGGCTCCGGCGCGTCCCGCGCTCGGTGCCGGGGAGGCCTCCGGGGACGGGGACACGGAGCGACCGTACGGCCGGAACTGATCACGCACAGTGGCCGGAAAGCTCAAGAAATGCTCAGATCAATCGTGAAGTTCCTGTGCACCGCACCCCATGTGCCGTGACATACTGCCTACGCGCTCCGCATCCCCCGTCGGAGCGACGGACCGATGCCGGGCAGCTCCCCCCGTGGCTGCTCGGCATCGCCCTTGCTGGACAATGATCAGGTGAGCGAAGAGAAGCCGATCTGTTCCGCCAAGGGCTGCCGCGCCGACGCCGTCTGGGTGCTCGCGTGGAACAACCCCAAGCTGCACACGCCCGAGCGTCGCAAGACCTGGCTCGCGTGCGAGGAGCACCGGGAGCATTTGTCCCAGTTCCTGGGTGTACGGGGTTTCCTCAAGGACGTCGTGCCGCTGGCCGACTGGGAGTCCTCCGAGGCCTGATCCGGCGGAGGGCGCATCCGGAAGACAGGCCCGGGCCAGACAGGCCCCGGGCCCGGGGTCTTCCTCGCTCAGCCGCCGATCGCCGACATCGGGCGGTCGGGCTGGAGGAACTCCGGGTCGTCGAGACCGGAGCCGGCCTTCTTGCCCCACATCGCCTTCCGCCAGAGCTCCGCGACCTCCGCGTCGGAGGCGTCCGAGCGGAGCGTGGCCCGCAGGTCGGTCTCCTCGGTGGCGAACAGACAGGTGCGCACCTGGCCGTCGGCGGTGAGCCGGGTCCGGTCGCAGGCCCGGCAGAACGGGCGGGTGACGGAGGCGATGACGCCGACCGTGTGCGGTCCGCCGTCCACGGTCCAGCGCTCCGCGGGGGCCGAGCCCCGCTCGTCGGCGCCTTCCGGCGTCAGGGTGAAGCGGGTGCGCAGGGACTCCAGGATGTCCCCGGCGGTGATCATGCCGTCGCGCTTCCAGCCGTGCTGGGCGTCCAGCGGCATCTGCTCGATGAAGCGGAGCTCATAACCCTCCTCGACGGCCCAGGCGAGCAGGTCGGGGGCCTCGTCGGCGTTGAGCCCGGGCATCAGGACGGCGTTGACCTTGACAGGGGTGAGGCCGGCGTCGCGGGCGGCGGCCATGCCGTCGAGGACGTCCTGGTGCCGGTCGCGCCGGGTGAGGGTCTTGAAGACCTCGGGGCGCAGGGTGTCCAGGGAGACGTTGACCCGGTCGAGACCGGCGGCCTTCAGGGCGGCGGCCGTGCGCTTCAGCCCGATGCCGTTGGTGGTGAGGGACATCCGGGGGCGCGGCTCCAGGGCCGCGCAGCGCTCGACGATGCCGACGAGACCGGGACGGAGCAGCGGCTCGCCGCCGGTGAAGCGGACCTCGGTGACGCCGAGGTCGGTGACGGCGATGCGGATCAGCCGGACGATCTCGTCGTCGGTGAGCAGATCCGGCTTCGCGAGCCACTGGAGGCCCTCTTCCGGCATGCAGTACGTGCAGCGGAGATTGCAGCGGTCGGTGAGCGAGACGCGCAGGTCGGTGGCCACCCGGCCATAGGTGTCGATGAGCACTGTGGGCCCCCTCCCCCGTCGTTGTGGTTGCGTGTGGTTCGAGCCTACGTGAGCACGCGCCCCACGAGCAGGGCAGATTGTCACGAGGACCGACTCGGCCGCGTCGTAGAACTCTACGACGCGGCCGTCCTGAGGTCGCGGACCGTATACGGTCGACTGCGCTCCGGTCAGTGCTTGACCGCGGCGGCCACCCCGACACCGGTGAGGGACTTGACCTCCAGCTCCGCGTACTTGCCGGCGTCCGGCTCCTCCTTGGAGAGGAGCGAGCCGAGCCAGCCGAGGAGGAAGCCCAGCGGGATCGAGACGAGGCCGGGGTTCTCCAGCGGGAACCAGTGGAAGTCCACGCCCTTGAACATCGAGGCCGGGCCGCCGGAGACGACCGGGGAGAAGAGGACGAGGACGACGGAGGAGATCAGTCCGCCGTAGATCGACCAGAGCGCGCCCTGGGTGGTGAACCTCTTCCAGAACAGCGAGTAGAGGATCGTCGGCAGGTTGGCGGAGGCGGCGACCGCGAAGGCGAGGGCGACCAGGCCGGCGACGTTGAGGTCGCGGGCGAGGGCGCCGAGCGCGATCGAGACGATGCCGATGAGGACGGTGGACCAGCGGGCGGCCCGCATCTCCTCCTTCTCGGTGGCCTTGCCGCGCTTGATCACGTTCGCGTAGATGTCGTGCGCGAAGGACGAGGACGAGGCCAGGGTCAGACCGGCGACCACGGCGAGGATGGTGGCGAAGGCGACGGCGGAGATGACGGCGAGGAGGATCGCGCCGCCGGTGGAGCCGGCGCCGCCGCCGACCTCCAGGGCGGTGAGCGGGGCCGCCGTGTTGCCGGCCTTGTTGGAGGCCTTGATGGTGTCGCCGCTGAGCAGGGCGGCGGCGCCGAAGCCGAGGACGATCGTCATCAGGTAGAACCCGCCGATGATGCCGATGGCCCAGTTGACCGACTTACGGGCGGCCTTGGCGGTCGGCACCGTGTAGAAGCGGATCAGGATGTGCGGCAGGCCGGCGGTGCCGAGGACGAGGGCGATGCCGAGGGAGAGGAAGTCCAGCTTCGAGAGGGCGCTGACGCCGTACTTGAGGCCGGGCTCCAGGAAGGCGTCGCCCTTGCCGCTGTTGGTGGCGGCGGCGCCGAGCAGCTGCGAGAGGTTGAAGTCGAACTTCAGCAGGATGAGGAAGGTGATGAGGAGGGTGCCCGCGATGAGCAGGACGGCCTTCACCATCTGCACCCAGGTGGTGCCCTTCATGCCGCCGATCGTCACGTAGACGATCATCAGGACGCCGACGAGGGCGACGATCGCGATCTTGCCGCCGTCGCTGGTGATGCCGAGCAGCAGCGAGACGAGCACGCCCGCGCCCGCCATCTGCGCGAGCAGGTAGAAGATCGAGACGACGATGGTGGAGGTGCCGGCGGCGGTACGGACGGGCCGCTGGCGCATCCGGTAGGCGAGGACGTCGCCCATCGTGAACCGGCCGGAGTTGCGCAGCGGTTCGGCGACCAGGAGCAGCGCGACGAGCCAGGCGACCAGGAAGCCGATCGAGTACAGGAAGCCGTCGTAGCCGTAGAGGGCGATGGCGCCGCTGATGCCGAGGAAGGACGCGGCGGACATGTAGTCGCCGGAGATCGCGAGGCCGTTCTGGAAGCCGGTGAACTGGCCGCCGCCGGCGTAGAAGTCGGCGGCGCTGCGGGTCTGGCGGCCGGCCCAGACGGTGATGACCAGGGTCGCGATGACGAAGGCGCCGAAGAGGGCGATGATCAGTGGTCGGTGCTCGCTGGTGGCGTTGCCCGCCGCCAGCAGGACGGGGGTGCTCATGCGTCGCCCTCCATGCGCTTTCTGATGGCGTCGGACCGGGGGTCGAGCCGGTTCGCCGCGTGTCGTGAGTACAGCCAGGCGATGAGGAAGGTGGTGGCGAACTGGCCGAGGCCGAGGACGAGGGCCACGTTGATGTTGCCGAAGACCTTGGTCCCCATGAAGCCGCCCGCGTAGTTGGAGAGCAGCACGTACAGCAGGTACCAGGCGATGAAGGCCAGGGTGAGCGGGAAGGCGAAGGAGCGGTACGTACGGCGCAGTTCGCCGAACTCGGCGCCCTCCTGCACCTCGACGAACTGTTCCGTCGTGGGCGTGACGGGAGCGGATGCGGCCTCCGTCCCGTTTCTGGGCGGCGGCGGTGCTTCGGTAGCCACGGAATCTCCTCGTGACGCGGGGACGGACGGCATGGTCAAGGGGGCCTCACCAGGGGTGCGGGATCCGGGGCTCCGGGTGGAGCTCCTCCCCTGACCAACGGCACGGAGCGGACCGGGAAGTGGTTCACGCGAAGGATTTCTTCGGTCAGATCTTCATGAAGTCTTCTCAACTCATTGAAGGGCATGGAAGATCAGCGATAGCTTCACTCGTCATGCACCTGCCTGCGCGTAAACCCGCGCGCGGGCAGTACATACGGATGATGTGGAGAACCCATGGCTCATCTGGGATCGAGGCGCGGCCGAGCTCTCGCTCTGCCTGTTGGTCTCGCGCTCACGGCCTCGCTCGGCTTCCTTCCCTCCGGCGCTGCCTCCGCCGCGGAACTGAGCGACGCACCGGCGACTGCCACCGTGGCGACGAACGGGCCGAAGCTGTCGTACGTCGTGAACGTCGCGGGGGGTCACTGGACCGCCGCCAAGGTGAAGAAGGCGATCGTCGCCGCGGGCGGCGAGGTGGTCATCTCGTACGACCAGATAGGCGTCATAGTCGTCCACTCGCAGAACCCCGAGTTCGCGAAGACGATCCGCAAGGCCCGCGGTGTGGTGTCGGCCGGTTCGACCCGTACCGCCCCGCTCTCCGTGCAGACCGACAACTCCGTCGGTGGCGGCACGCAGGCGCTGACCGAGGCCGAGGCCAAGGCCGCCGCCGCCCGTGCGACGGACGAGCAGGACGCCCTTGAGCCCCTGCAGTGGGACCTCCCGGCGATCAAGGCCGACAAGGCCCACCAGAAGACGCTGGGCAGCAAGCGCGTGACCGTCGGTGTCATCGACACCGGTGTCGACGACACCCACCCGGACCTGGCGCCGAACTTCGACGCCAAGGCCTCGGCGAACTGTGTCTCCGGCAAGCCGGACACCACCGCCGGTTCGTGGCGTCCGAACCCGGGCGAGAGCGACCACGGCACCCACGTCGCCGGTACGATCGCCGCCGCCAAGAACGGCATCGGCATCACCGGTGTCGCGCCGGGCGTGAAGGTCTCCGGCATCAAGGTGTCCACCCCGGACGGCTTCTTCTACACGGAGGCCGTGGTCTGCGGCTTCGTGTGGGCGGCCGAGCACGGTGTCGACATCACGAACAACAGCTACTACACCGACCCGTGGATGTTCGCCTGCAAGAACGACGAGGACCAGAAGGCCCTCATCGAGGCGGTCACCCGCGCGACCCGCTACGCGGAGCGCAAGGGCACGGTCAACGTCGCGGCGGCCGGCAACTCCAAGTTCGACCTGGCGGCCGACTCGATCCTCGACAACAGCAGCCCGAACGACACCACCCCCGGCGACCGGGTCATCGACCCGAAGGAGTGCCTCGACTACCCGGCCATGCTGCCGGGTGTCGTCACGGTCTCCGCGACCGGCGCCAAGGACCTGAAGGCGTCGTACTCCAACTACGGTCTCGGTGTCATCGACATCGCCGCCCCCGGCGGTGACCGCACCCAGTACCAGCCGCCGCAGGCCCCGGCGGTCAACGGCCTCATCCTGTCGACCACGGTCAACGGTGGCTACAACTACAAGGGCGGCACGTCGATGGCCTCGCCGCACGCGGCGGGTGTCCTGGCGCTCCTGAAGTCGACGCACCCCTACGCGAGCCCGGCGGCGCTCAAGGCGCTGCTGTACGCGCAGGCCGACAAGCGCGCCTGCACCAACCCGTACGACATCGAGGGCGACGGCAAGATCGACGCCGTCTGCGAGGGTGGCAAGAACAAGAACGGCTTCTACGGAGCCGGTCTCGTCGACGCGCTGGACGCTGTCCGCCGCTAGTCGGTGAGTGAGTGAGCGAGGGCCCTGGTGCGGTGTGCCGCACCAGGGCCCTTCGCATGCCCATGGCACTGAGTGCCATAGTGCGGTCCATGGACAACACAGTGCGCACCGGTACGGAGTCGTTGTGGTCGGCCCTCGGCGGTGATCCCGCCCTGGTGGACCGGGTGGAGTACGGCGGGCCCGCGGGGCTGCTCGCCGCGCGGCTGCCCGTGATGGAACTGGCCCGCGCGGCGGTCGCCGTCGCCGGGCTCGCCGCCGTCGAGCGGGCCGGGCTCCCGGGGCCGGTCCGCGTGGACGACGGGGCCGTCGCCACCGCGTTCGTGAGCGAGCGTCATCTGCGGGTCGACGGGCGGGCCCCGGTGAGCTTCGCGCCGCTCTCCCGGTTCTGGCGGGCGGCCGACGGCTGGGTCCGTACGCACGCCAACTATCCGCACCACCGGGTGGCGTTGCTGACCGCGCTCGGTGTGCGGGAGGAGTCGGTGGAGGCCGTGGCGGCGGCGATCGGCGAGCGCGGGGCGGTCGAGGTCGAGACGGCGGTGTACGCGGCCGGGGGCCTGGCCGTCGCCCTGCGGACGCCCGAGGAGTGGGCGGCGCACGGGCAGGGCCGGGAGGTGGCGGCGCGGCCGTTGCTGACCCGGGAGCGGCTCGACGAGGCCCCGCCCAGGCGCCGCGGCGGCCCGCTGCGGGTCCTGGACCTGACCCGGGTGATCGCCGGGCCGGTCGCGACCCGGACGCTCGCGCTGCTCGGCGCCGACGTGCTGCGGATCGACCCGCCGGGCAACCCCGAACTGCCGGACCAGCACGCGGACACGGACGTCGGCAAGCGGACCGCCGCGCTCGATCTGGACCGGCCCTCGGACCGGCGTACCTTCGGGGAGCTCCTGGACGCGGCCGACGTCCTGGTCACCGGCTACCGGCCGGGCGCACTCGACCGCTTCGACCTGCACCGCCCGGGTCTGGTCACCGCGCGGCTCTCCGCCTGGGGCGACTACGGGCCCTGGGCCGGGCGGCGCGGCTTCGACAGCCTGGTCCAGGTGGCGAGCGGGATCGCGGTCACCGAGGGTTCGGCGGAGCAGCCGGGCGCGCTGCCGGCGCAGGCCCTGGACCACGGCAGCGGCTATCTGCTCGCGGCGGCGGTCCTGCGGTCGCTGACCGAGCAGGACCGGGACGGCGGCACGCGGCTCGTCCGGCTCG
Organism: Streptomyces sp. NPDC088553; assembly: GCF_044752965.1. Lineage (NCBI taxonomy): Bacteria > Bacillati > Actinomycetota > Actinomycetes > Kitasatosporales > Streptomycetaceae > Streptomyces > Streptomyces sp. NPDC088553. The sequence continues at coordinate 32,661 of NZ_JBIVMG010000012.1, forward strand.
CCCTCGCCCAGACGGGGCACTGGCTGACGCACGCGCTGCCGCGGTACGAGCCCGAGCGGTACGTCACCGGGTCGGAGGGTCCGCTCGGGCGGCTGCGGCACGCGCTGTCGCCCGTCGCGTACGAGGGCGGCCCGACGGGCTGGTCACGCCCGCCGGGCCTGCAGGGTGGGGACGAGCCCGTCTGGACTACGGCTTGACGAGGACCTTGAGCGCGGTGCGCTCGTCCATCGCCTGGTATCCGCCGGGGACGCCGTCGAGGCCGACGGTCAGGTCGAAGACCGGCGACGGGTCGATGGTGCCGTCGAGGACGTCCGGGAGCAGCTCCGGGATGTACGCGCGGACGGGGGCGACGCCGCCGCGCAGCGCGATGTTGCGGTCGAACATGACGGACAGGTCGAGTCCGGTGCCGCTGCCGTGCGGGACGCCGACGTAGCCGATCGAGCCGCCGTCGCGGGCGATGGCGACGGCGGTCCGCATGGACTGCTCGGTGCCGACGGCCTCGATGACGGCGTGGGCGCCCTGGCCGCCGGTGAGCTCGCGGACGGCGGCCTCGGCGGCCTCGCCGCGCTCGGCGACGACGTCGGTGGCGCCGAAGCGGCGGGCGATGTCGGTGCGGGTGGTGTGCCGGCCGAGCGCGATGATCCGCTCGGCGCCGAGGCGCTTGGCGGCGAGGACTCCGCAGAGGCCGACGGCGCCGTCGCCGACGACGGCGACCGTGGAGCCCTTGCGGACGCCGGCGCCCAGGGCGGCGTGGTGGCCTGTGCCCAGGACGTCGGAGAGCGCGAGGAGCGCGGTCAGCAGGTGGTCGTCCGAGGCGGCGTCGGCGGGGAGCTTGACGAGGGTGCCGTCGGCGAAGGGGACGCGGACGGCCTCGCCCTGGCCGCCGTCGGAGCCGACCGAGCCCCAGAAGCCGCCGCTCGGGCAGGAGGTCTGGAGGCCCTCGGCACAGTAGTCGCAGGTGCCGTCGGACCAGACGAAGGGGGCGACGACGAGGTCTCCGGCGGTGAAGCCGGTGACCTCGGAGCCCGCCGCCTCGACGACGCCGAGGAACTCGTGGCCGATGCGCTGGCCGGGCTGCCGGGCGGACTCGCCGCGGTAGGCCCACAGGTCACTGCCGCAGACGCAGGCGCGCAGGACGCGGACGACGACGTCGGTGGGGTCCTGCACCACCGGGTCGGGCACGTCCTCCACGCGCATGTCGAACGGGGCGTGGATGGTGGTGGCGCGCATGAGGGGCGGTCCTTGCTGTCAGACGGTTGTACGACGTTCACCGTACATCGCGCGGAGCGCTCCCGCCGTCAGCAGGTACTGCGCCGCGATGTAGGTCAGCATGACCCAGAAGTCGGGCGCGGGCAGCTGGGGCCACTCGGCGACCCCGGTGGCGATCAGGGTGTCGGACAGCAGGAAGAGGGCGCCGCCGAGCCCGGCCAGGAGCCCGAGGGCGCTGGAGCGGTAGGCCATGGCGGTGAGCAGCAGGGAGTATCCGGCGACGGGGATCCGCAGCTCGGCGGGGAGGTCGGGCCAGAGGAGCAGGACGGTGGCGGCGAGGGCGGCCGCGTACAGGGCGCCGAGCGCCGGGGACGTACGCCGGCGTCCGAAGAGGACCAGGTAGCAGACGTGGCCGGCGGCGAAGCAGCCCATGCCGGCGAGGAAGGCCCCGTCGGCGTCGGAGAGCAGGAACACGTCGCCGCCCCAGCCGAGGAGCAGCGCGGCGGTCAGCGGCTTGGGGGCGCCCCGGGTGACGGCGTACGCGGCGAGCAGGGGCATCAGGAGCGGCTTGGCGAGCCGGTGGCCGAGCTCGGCGCCGGCGAGCAGGGAGATCAGGTCGACGGCGGCCGCGAGCCCGAAGGCGGCGAGCAGCGCGTACGAGAGCCCGCGGGGGGAGGTCGTCACGCGGCGGCCTCCGGAGCGGCGTTGCCGGGGCCTCGGGTGCCGGGGCCTCGGGTGTCGGTGGTGGGCGCGGGCTGCCAGCCCGGGCCGCGGAAGACCCGGCCGGTCCGCTCGCGCCAGTCGTGCGCGGCCTTGAGGTCGCGGGCGATGGCGGCGTACTCGTGGGTGGCGACGCGCAGCGGGTTGTAGGTCTCGATGTTCTTGGTGAGGCCGTAGACGGGCCGTTCGGTCTCGCCGACCCAGGAGCCGAACATCCGGTCCCAGACGATGAGGATGCCGCCGAAGTTCCGGTCCAGGTAGCCGCCCTGCGAGGCGTGGTGGACGCGGTGGTGCGAGGGGGTGTTGAGGACGTACTCGAAGGGCCGGGGCAGCCTGTCGATCCGCTCGGTGTGGATCCAGAACTGGTAGACGAGATTGACCGAGTAGCAGAAGGCGAGCGCCGCCGGGTGCGTGCCGAGGGCGATCAGCGGCAGATAGAACGGCCAGGAGGTCAGGCTGGTCCACGGCTGGCGCAGGGCGGTGCTGAGGTTGAACTTGCGGCTGCTGTGGTGGACGACGTGGCAGGCCCAGAGGATGCGGTTGACGTGGTGCCCGCGGTGCTGCCAGTAGTAGCAGAAGTCCTGGGCGAGCAGCATGAGCGGGATCGTCCACCAGAGGACGGGGACGCGCAGCGGCGTCAGCTCGTGGACGGCGGTGTAGACCGCGACGACGGGGATCTTCCACAGCGCGTCGAAGCCCAGGCTGCCGAGCCCCATGCCGATGCTGGTGGCGGCGTCCTTGGCCTCGTATCCGGCGGCCTCCTCGTCGGGATGGAGCCGGTGGCCGACCATCTCGATGACGGTGAGCAGGACGAACGCCGGTATGGACCAGAGCACGACATCGGGCAGGTGGGGCATGCCGATGACGGTAGAGGCGGGGGCCGGGGTGCCGATAGACGTCGTTACCGACAAGTATGCGAGACGAGTTGTCAGCAAGCCTTGGCACCTTCTGACAAGGAGTCCCCGAGTCGGCCTAGACCCCCGTCGCTCCCAGCAATGAGCCCGCGCCGTAGGTGACCGCCATCGCCAGGGCGCCGCCGGCCACGTTGCGGAGGATCGCGCGGCCCGCGGGGGCCGCGCCAAGGCGGGCGCTCCACCAGCCGGTGAGGGTCAGGGCCGCGAGGACGGAGACGACCGTGACCCACAGGCGGGCCGAGGCCGGGGGCAGGACGATCGCGAGGAGCGGGAGCAGAGCGCCGACGGTGAAGGCGAGGAAGCTCGCGGCGGCGGCGTGCCAGGGGATCGTGAGCCGGTCCGGGTCGATGCCCAGCTCCACGCGCGCGTGGGCGCGCAGGGCGTCGCGGGCGGTGAGCTGCTCGGCGGCCTCGCGGGCCACGTCGGCGGAGAGGCCGCGGGCCGCCAGGAGGCCGGTCAGTTCGGCGAGCTCCGCCTCCGGGTCCTCGCGCAGTTCGCGTTTCTCCTGGGCGAGGGCGGCCTCCTCGGAGTCGCGCTGGGTGGAGACCGAGACGTACTCCCCCGCCGCCATCGACATCGATCCGGCCAGGAGTCCCGCGAGGCCCGCGGTGAGCAGGGCGGCCTGCGACTCGGTGGCGCCGGCGACGCCGACGACGAGGCCCGCGGTGGAGACGACTCCGTCGTTGGCTCCGAGCACGGCCGCCCGGAGCCAGTTGAGACGGGAGCCGAGGCCTCCGTGGGCCTCGTGCGTGGGGGCGTCGGTCGCCTCGGGTGCGTCGGTCACGTCAGGAGCGTCGCACCCGGCGGGTCACCAGACGCGGACCGACCCGCCCGGGGCGAAAGCCGGGCTGGTGGCGCCCGCGGGGACCTCCTTCAGGGGCTCGGCGATCTCCTCGACGGTCGGTCCGTGGACCGCGGCCAGGGTGTCCAGGTAGGGCAGGTCGAAGCCGTAGACGCGGGCCGCGTTGCCGCCGGCCATCGCCGCGACCTCCTCCCTCGGCAGCCCGGAGTAGGCGATCCGGAGGCCTTCGCGGGAGTACGGGGTGGTGCCCTCGTCGTGCGGGTAGTCGCTGCCCCACATGATCTTGTCGAGGCCGATCCGGTCGCGCAGCGGCACCTCGTGGGGGCGCATGAAGCTGGCGCCGACGAAGCAGTTGTCGCGCCAGACCGTGCTGGGGCCCTTGCCCATGGCCTCGGCGAGGCCCGCGCCGAACTTCGACTCCGCCGTGGAGGCCTTCGTCGCGGCCGACACCAGGCGACCGTGGTAGTAGTCCAGCATGTCGAGCACGCCCGGGATCCAGCCCGAGCCCTGTTCGGTCAGGACCAGCTTGAGCCCCGGGTGGCGCCGGAAGGCGCCGCCGAAGACCAGGTGCCAGAGCGCCCGGTGGGAGAACCAGGTGGTCTCCACCATGAAGACCGCGCGGGCGGCCGGTTCGTCGCCCAGCGGCGGCGACGCCGAGCCGCCGTGGTGGTTGACGGGGACGTCGAGCTCGGCGCAGACCGCCCAGATCGGGTCGTACGCCTCCGAGTAGAGCTCGGGCACCGGTGAGCCGGGCGGCACCCCGGGCAGCAGGATGCCGCCGGTGAGCCCCGCCTCGCGGGCGCGGCGGATCTCGGCGACCGCCGCGTCGACGTCGTTGAGGAGGATCTGCGCCACGCCGGCCCTGCGCCCCGGCGCGGCCGCGCAGAAGTCGGCCAGCCAGCGGTTGTGCGCCTGGAGTCCGGCCCAGCGCTGCTCGTACTCGGCCGCGCTGGGCGGCTGGGCCATCAGGGAGGCCTTGGGGAAGAACGGCGGGACGGTGTTGGGGAAGACGACCTCGGCGACGATGCCGTCCGCCTCCAGCTCGCGCAGCCGGCGCTCGGAGTTCCAGTTGCGGTCGGCGGTGTCGGCGAGCAGGTCCTCGTACGGGTTGACGTAGGAGGCCGCCCAGGCGTCGAAGGCCTCGTGGTGCTTCCTCTCCAGGTACGGGCGGTAGTCGAGGAGGTCGGCGCCGGCGTGGCAGTCCGCCGAGATGACGGTGTAGCGGTCCATCAGCTCACCCCCAGGGCGGGGAAGTCGTGGTCCGTCAGCCAGTGCCGGCCGACCTCGCGCGAGCGGGCCCAGGAGGCCTCCACGGCGGTCTGGTCGGCGGGCTGGCCGAGGTCGGCGGGGGTGGGGCCGATGCGGCGGGCGATCGGCTCCAGTTTCCGGAGGTCGAAGCCGAAGACCTCGGCCGCCGCGAGGCCCAGCATCCGGCGGGTCTCCGTCACCGGGATGTCGTGGAAGGTCTTCCGGAGCCACGCGCGCGTGTCCGGCCAGGTTCCCTCCGGGTGCGGGAAGTCCGAGCCCCACAGGATGTTGTCGACGCCTATCTCGTACCGCTGCGCGAGTTCGCGCCGCTTGGTGTTGGTGGCGCAGATGAAGACCTGCCGGTCCAGGTACTCGCTCGGCGGCCGCCTCAGCTCCGCGAACGGGGACAGCTTCTTGCCGCCGTGCGCGCCGAGGTAGAGCCGGTCCATGAACCAGAGGAGGTTCGGCAGCCACCAGCAGCCCGACTCGGCGACCCCGAACCGCAGCCCGGGGTGCCGCTCGAAGACGCCCGACCAGAGCAGGAACCACAGCGGCCTGGCCGGCCACCAGGTGACCTCGGAGACGTAGATGCCGAGGTGGTCGCCGTACTCCTCGCGGGGCGCCGCTCCCGAGTGGGTGACCAGGGGCATCCCGGTCTCGGCGGCGGCCGCCCAGACCGGGTCGTAGCGCCGGTCGTGGTACGGCTCCTTGTCCACCCACATGGAGGGGATCATCAGCGCCCCGAGCCCGGACTCCTTGGCCCGGTGGATCTCGGCGACGACCTTCGCGGGCTCGGCCGTGATCGGCAGCAGCGCCACCCCGCAGTGCCGTTCGGGGTTCTGGCCCACGAACTCGGCGAGCCAGCGGTTGTGCGCCTGCGCGCCCGCCATGCCGAGCTCCGGGTCCTGGTCGCCGGAGAGGCCGAGGCCGACGCCGAAGGGCGCGGCGGTCTGGCTGTCGACGGCGTCCGCGTCGGGGAAGACGACCTCGGCGGCCACCCCGTCGCCGTCGAGCTCCTTGAGCCGCTGCCCGGCGTCCCAGCCGCCGCGCAGCCCTTCCTCGTTGTCGGTGAACCACTTGTTCGCGAAGGCCTCGTTGCGGACCCCGAGCCGGGTCATGGCCTCCCGGCGCGCCTCGCGTCCGGCGAGGAACTCGTCGAACGCACCGTGGAAGCGGGAGTCGAGGTAGGGCCGGTACTCCTCGGTGGGCAGCCCGGCGTGGCAGTCGGAGGAGATGATCAGATACGGGTCGTTCGGATCGGCCATCGGGGCCCCCTCAGTCGAGGATGAAGTTCTCCAGGTACGACGGGTTCGAGCGGTCGAGCATCGACCGCGAGCGCGCCGTGATCTGCCGGTCGCTGTGCTCGCTCTCCGGCAGCATCCAGAAGCGGTCGGCGCGGATGCCGTCGACGACGTGCTCGGCGACCTCCTCCACCGGGGTGAAGGCGACCTCGTGGCCGGCCTCCTTCATGGCGGCCTCCCACTGGTCGAGGCTGCGGTACGGGGTCCGGCGCGGGCGCTCCTTCGCGTACCGCTCGGGCCGGTTGCGGTGCGACTCCCAGAGGCCGGTGCGGAGCATGTGCGGGCCCGGGAAGAGGACGGAGGCGCCCACGCGCGCGTGCTCGGCCTTCAGGTGCGCGTACAGGGACTCGGTCATGGTGACGACGGCCGCCTTGGTGACCGCGTACACGGAGGCGGTGGGCAGCGGGGCGATGCCGCCGTCGCCGGAGGAGGTGTTGACGACATGGCCGGGTTCGCCGCCCGCGAGCATCCGGGGGACGAAGGCCTGGATGCCGTGGAAGACGCCCCAGACGTTGACGGAGAAGGCCCACTTCCAGTCGTTGGGCTCGTGCTCCCACATGCGGCCCTCGGCGCCGGAGCCGACGCCTGCGTTGTTGCAGAGGACGTGGACGGCGCCGAAGGTCTCGTACGCGGCCTCCGCGAACGCCCGCACCGCGTCGGGGTCCGAGACGTCGACCGTCCGGGCGAGGACCTGCGCCCCGCCCGCCATCAGATCGTCGGCGGCCGCGGCGAGCGCGCCCTCCTCGACGTCGCCGAGGACGACGGCCAGGCCCTCGGCGGCGAAGCGGCGGGCCATCGCGAGCCCGATGCCGCTCGCCGCACCGGTGACGACGGCGACCTGTCCCTCGCGGAACTCCATCAGACGCTCCCCTCGGGCGGGCCGTCGAGGATCTGCTGCGGGTCGTCGTACCGCTGGTGGATGTACGGCAGGAGGGCCCGCGCGGAGACGCGCTCGGCGACCGTGCCCTTCTGGTCGGTGGTCTTCTCGCCGATGGTGATCTCGACGAGCCGGCGGACGGGGAGGTCGGCGACCGGGTCGTACATGGACTCGCGCAGCACCACGTCGCCGGTGACGCGCTCCAGCTTCCGCACCTTCTCGTTGCGGACGCAGTGGACGAGGACGGGGTCGGCGTCGAAGCCGGAACCCTCCACGCCCGGCAGGAACTTGAAGTAGAAGTCGGTCTTCTCGACCGGCTCCGGCAGCGGCAGGGGCCCGGAGACCGCGCCGCGCACCTCGACGAAGTCGATGCCGTGCCGCCCGAGCGAGGCGCGGACGACGAGCCCGTCGCGCTCGACGACGACCTCGCCGAGCTTCTTCGGTTCGCCGAAGACCTCGCGGCCGCCGACGAGGGCGCGCTCGTGGGTCATCGGCATCACCAGCGGGTACCAGCCCTCGCGGTCGCCGTGGGCGGCGGCGACCGCCACCGAGCCGGCGCCGAGCGGATAGCCGGGCAGGTCGACCTGGGAGATGTTGGCCCGCACGAGGGGCCGCTCGGTGGGTTTCAGCGGGGGCGGCAGGACGGCCGCCACCACGTCCGGATCGGTCTCCCAGACGGCGACCACTCCGGTGGACCAGATGTCGGGAAGCTTCGCGCTCCTGGTGCGGGCCGCCGTGATCTCGGCGTCCGTGCGCGCCCCGTACCGTACTCGTGCCATGACGTACCACCCTTCAGGGGGTCGGGTCTGTAACAGAGTTACACCGGCGGCGATGAAGGGTAAAGACCCGTGCACGCGACAGAGTTGGGGGAACGGATGGCGCGCGCCGCACTCACCCGCGAGGAAGTCCTGGAGACCGCCGCCGCCCTGGTGCGACAGCACGGCCCGGACGCCCTGACCATGCGCAAGCTCGCCGCCGAGCTCGGCACCGCGGTCACCTCGATCTACTGGCACGTCGGCAACCGCGAGTCCCTGCTCGACGCGCTGGTCGAGCGGACGGTCGCCGATCTCGACACGATCCGCCCGCGCGGCACGACCCCCGCCGAGCGCCTGGTCTCGGTCGCCCGCGCCCTGCGCCGCGCCCTGCGCGAGCGCCCCCACCTGGTCGCGATGGTCCACGAACGGGGCCTGACGGAACGCATGTTCCTGCCGGCCCAGCGCGCCCTGGTCCACGAGGCCCACGCCGCGGGACTGCGCGGGGCGCACGCGGCGCGGGCCGTCCGCGCCGTGCAGTTCCAGGTCGTCGGCTATGTGCTGGTGGAGCGCAACCGGGAGCGCGCGCCGGCGCAGTCGCCCGCCGAGGAGGAGCTGTGGAGCGGCGAGGACGCCGAGTCAGACGGCCCCCTCGCCCGGGCGCTCGCCGCGCCGATCGACACCGAGCGGCTGTTCGTCGACTCGGTGCGGGCCCTGGTGGACGGACTCCTCGCCGGGGCTCCCGGGGACACCGGGGGCGGAGTCGCCGGCCGCGGGCCGTATTCTCAGTGACCGTGCTTGACGACCGTACGACAGCAGCGACGTGGCCGGCCGCCTACCCGCAGGGGTACGCGGTCGTCGACGTGGAGACCACCGGACTCGCCCGCGACGACCGGATAGTGTCGGCTGCCGTCTACCGGCTGGACGCCCAGGGGAACGTCGAGGACCACTGGTACACGCTCGTCAACCCCGAGCGTGATCCGGGACCCGTCTGGATCCACGGGCTCACCACCGACGTCCTGGAGGGCGCCCCGCTCTTCCCGGAGATCGCGGCGGAGTTCGCGGCGCGGCTGGACGGACGGGTGCTCGTCGCGCACAACGCGATGTTCGACTGGCAGATGATCGCCCGGGAGTACGCGCGCGCGGAGTCGGCCGCGCCGGTGCGGCAGCGGCTGTGCACGATCGCGCTCGCCAAGGAGCTGTCGCTGCCGCTGCCGAACCACAAGCTGGAGTCGCTCGCCGCGCACTTCGGTGTGGTGCAGCAGCGCGCACACAACGCGCTGGACGACGCGCGGGTGCTCGCCGAGGCGTTCCGGCCGAGCCTGCACGCGGCGGCCGAGCGCAACGTACGGCTGCCGCTGCTCGAGTGCCGGCCGCTGACCGAGTGGGCCGCGTCGCCCGCGCAGCAGCCGCGGATCGGCCACCAGGCCGGGTACGCCTCCTCGTACCGGGCGGGCAGCTGGCGTCCCTCGCGGAAGCGGCCGCCGTGCCCGTACCCGAACCCGGGCCGGTACGAGACGGACAAACCGCTCAAGCAGGGCATGCGGGTGGCGTTCTCCGGGGACACCTCCGTCGACCGCGAGCTCCTGGAGGACCGTACGGTCGACGCCGGGCTCCATGTGGCCGGGAGCGTCTCCCGGCTCACCAGCCTCCTCGTCACCAACGACCCGGACTCCGCCACATCCAAGACCGTCAAGGCCAAGTCCTTCGGCACGCCGATCGTCGACGAGGCGGCGTACACCCAGCTGCTGCGGGACGTGGCCCCGGCAGACGGGTGACACCCCCGGCCCTGCGGGCGTGCCGAGCTGCGCGCGCCCGCCGGGAGCCCCACCCTGTGGCGCATGGCACGTTGTGAGGTCTGCGGAAACGATTACGGCATGTCCTTCGAGATTCATGCCCAGGGCGCGATCCATGTCTTCGACTGCTTCGCCTGCGCCATCCACCGTATGGCGCCCATCTGCGAACACTGCCGGGTCCAGATCATCGGGCAGGGCGTCGAGGTCGACGGCAGCTGGTACTGCGGCGGCCACTGCGCCCGCGCGGAGGGAAAGGTGGGCATCGTCGACAGGGTGTGAGGCGGGCGGGGCCGGGAACGACGGGATCCGGGGAAACGATCCCGGGCCCGTCTCCCGCGAGCCGCCCCCCGTGCGTACACCCCATGGACCGAGTTGTACGGTCATGGGGTGTACCGCTTCTTGTTGTCCCGGCAGTGGGTGATCCTCACCCTCATCGCCCTCGTCCTCGTCCCGACGATGATCGAGCTGGGCTTCTGGCAGTTCCACCGGCACGAGCGCCGGGTCGCCCAGAACGCCCTGATCGCGGACAGCATCGCGGCGAAGCCGGTCCCGGTCGAGGAGCTCACCTCCCCCGGCCACACGGTCCCGCGCTCCGACTACTGGCGGCCCGTCACCGCCACCGGCACCTTCGACACCGCCCACGAGGTGGTCGTCCGCCGCCGCACCTCCTCCGACGAGCGCGTCGGCGTGCACATCCTGAGCCCGCTGGTCCTCCGCGACGGCCGGATCGTCCTGGTGAACCGCGGCTGGATCCCGGCCGCCGCCGACCAGCACTCCTACCCGCCGGTGCCGCCCGCCCCCAAGGGCGAGGTCACCATCAGCGGCCGGCTCAAGGCCGACGAGACGACCGGCGCCAGCGGCATCAAGGACCTGAAGGGTCTGCCGGACCGCCAGGTCATGCTCATCAACAGTCGGCAGCAGGCGGAGCTCATCGGCCGCGAGGTGCTCGGCGGCTACCTGGAGCAGACCGGACCCGCGCCCGCCGGGAACACCCCCGAACTGATCCCCGAGCCCGACCACGCGTCGATCGGCTCCCACATGGCGTACGCCGTGCAGTGGTGGCTCTTCGCGGCCGGGGTACCCGTCGGCTGGGTGATCCTGGTCCGCCGCGAGAAGCGCGACCGGGAGACCGCCGCCTCCTCCGGCACCACGGGAAACGACACCCCGGGAACCCCGGAACGGGACCCCGAGGCGATCCAGGCCACTCCGTCCCTCTGATTGACCGCCACCGCTTCCGGGAACAGCCCAGAGCGTGACGCAACGTATCGACGACTACGCCCTCATCGGCGATCTCCAGACCGCCGCGCTCGTCGGCCGCGACGGGTCGGTCGACTGGCTGTGTCTGCCCCGCTTCGACTCCGCCGCCTGCTTCGCCGCGATCCTCGGCGACGAGGACAACGGCCACTGGCGGATCGCCCCCAAGGGCGCCACGACCTGCTCCACGCGCCGGTACGCCGAGGACTCCCTCGTCCTGGAGACCTACTGGGAGACCCGTACCGGCACCGTCAAGGTCGTCGACTTCATGCCGCAGCGGGACGAGGCCCCGGAACTGATGCGGATCGTGGAGGGCGTCAGCGGCACCGTCGAGATGAGCGGCGTCCTACGGCTGCGCTTCGACTACGGCTCGATCGTGCCCTGGATGCGCCGCGCGGACGGCCACCGGGTCGCGATCGCCGGGCCGGACGCCGTCTGGCTGCGCAGCGAGCCGCCCGTGAAGACCTGGGGCCAGCAGTTCTCCACCTGCTCCTCCTTCACCGTCACCGCCGGCGAGAAGGTCGCGTTCGTGCTGACCTGGCACCCCTCGCACCAGCCACGCCCCGAACTCGTCGACCCCCACGCGGCCCTGGAGCAGTCCCTCGCGGACTGGCGGGAGTGGTCCGGCCGCTGCACCTACCGGGGCCCGTACCGGGAAGCGGTGCTGCGCTCCCTGATCACCCTCAAGGCCCTCACGTACGCCCCGACCGGCGGGATCATGGCCGCGCCCACCACCTCCCTGCCGGAGGAGGTCGGCGGCGTACGGAACTGGGACTACCGCGCCTGCTGGCTGCGCGACTCCTCCCTCACCCTCGGCGCGCTGCTCGCCGCCGGATACGTCGACGAGGCGTGCGCCTGGCGGGACTGGCTGCTCCGCTCGGTCGCCGGTGACCCGGCCGACCTGCAGATCATGTACGGGCCCGCCGGAGAGCGCCGGCTCCCCGAGACCACCCTGCCGTGGCTGCGCGGCTACGCCGACTCGGCGCCGGTACGGACCGGGAACGCGGCCGTGGACCAGTTCCAGCTCGATGTGTACGGCGAGGTCATGGACTCGCTCCACCGCGCGCACAAGGCCGGGATTCCGGCGGAACGGCACGCCTGGAACCTCCAGCTGAGCCTGCTCGGCTTCCTGGAGTCGACCTGGCGCGAGCCCGACGAGGGACTGTGGGAGGTGCGCGGGCCGCGCCGGCACTTCACCCACTCGAAGGTGATGGCCTGGGTGGCCGCCGACCGGGCGGTGCGCACCCTGGAGGCCGACCCCTCGCTGCCGGGCGACGCGGCACGGTGGCGGACGATGCGGGACGAGATCCACGCCCAGGTGTGCGCCCGGTCCTACGACCCGGTGCGGAACACCTTCACCCAGTCGTACGGCTCGCGGGAGCTGGACGCCGCGACCCTGCTCATCCCGCAGGTCGGCTTCCTGCCCCCGGACGACCCCCGGGTGGCGGGCACGGTGGACGCGGTGCGGGCGGAGCTGATGCACGGCGGCTATCTGCGCCGCTACAGCACCGACTCGGGGACGGTGGACGGCCTCCCGGGGCAGGAGGGCACCTTCCTGGTCTGCTCGTTCTGGCTCGCGGACGCGCTCCGGCTGTGCGGCCGCCGCGAGGAGGCCCGCGAGCTCTTCGAACGCCTCGTGGCCCTGTGCAACGACGTGGGTCTCCTGGCGGAGGAGTACGACCCGGTGACGGACCGCCAGCTGGGCAACTTCCCGCAGGCCTTCAGCCACATCGGCCTGGTGGGCACGGCGCTCGCACTGGCAGCGGAGGATCAGGACCCGGCAGGATAGGCCCATGGATCTTGGGATGAAGGACCGCGTGTACGTGGTGACCGGGGCGACGCGGGGGCTCGGGCGGGCCTCCGCCGAGGCGCTGCTCGCCGAGGGGGCCAAGGTGCTCGTCACCGGCCGCGAGGAGAAGACCGTCGCCGAGGCCGTGGCCGAGCTGGGGCCGGGCGCGGCGGGCATCGCCGCCGACAACACCGACCCGGAGACTCCGGCACGGCTCATCGCCGAGGCGCGGGCGCGCTTCGGCGGCTTCGACGGCATCCTCATCAGCGTCGGCGGGCCGGCGCCCGGCTTCGCGGCCGACAACACCGACGAGGAGTGGGCCGCCGCCTTCGGCACCGTCTTCCTCGGGGCCGTACGGCTGGCCCGCGCGGCCGCCGAGACGCTCGGCGAGGGCGGCGTCATCGGCTTCGTCCTGTCCGGCTCGGTCCACGAGCCGATCCCCGGCCTGACCATCTCGAACGGTCTGCGCCCGGGCCTCGCGGGTTTCGCGAAGTCCCTCGCCAACGACCTCGGCCCGCGCGGGGTGCGCGTGATCGGACTGCTGCCCAGCCGGATCGACACGGACCGGGTGCGGTTCCTGGACTCCCTCTCCGGCGACGCGGACGCGTCCCGCGCGGCCAACGAGTCCACCATCCCGCTGCGTCGCTACGGCACCCCGGAGGAGTTCGGGCGGACGGCGGCGTTCCTGCTGTCGCCGGCCGCCTCGTACCTCACGGGGCTGATGCTCCCGGTGGACGGCGGGGCGCGCGCCGAGTTCTGACCCTGAGGACCCCTGCGGGTCCTCAGGGTCCTCAGGGTTCTCAGGGTCCTCAGGGTCCTCAGGTGACCCTGCGGGCCCGGTGCTTCACGGCCCGCAGGCGGGCCTCGGTGGGCAGGGCGGGCAGGCCCGTGGACGTCCGCGCGTGGGCCAGGGCCTGGGTGCTGAGCGTGGTCAGGGCGGCCCCCGGGGAGGCGTACGGCTCCAGGAGGAGCGCGACGCGGGTCCTGGGGGTGGCCCGGCGGCCCGTGAGGGAGACACGGGCCTTGGCCACGCCTTCCTGGGCCGTGGCGTCCGCCTCCAGGACGCCCTCCAGGGCCCGGCCGCGCAGGACGGCCACCTCGCCGTCGCCGCTGTCGACGACGACCTCGGCGAGCCGGGCCCGCCGGAACTGGACGAGCAGCCACCACAGGGCGAGCAGGACGACGAGCCCGAGGACCGCGATGACCACCGGCCACCACCAGCCCTCGTCGCGCCAGCGCTGCCGGTCGGCGGCGGACAGCAGCACGTCCGAGGGGCCGGACCAGGGCCACCAGGACGGTACGGACAGGTCGAGGGAGGCGGCGAGGACTCCCCCGCCGCCGAGGACGAGCAGCAGCCCGGCGAGGCCGAGCAGGACGCGGTTGACGCGCCGGAGGACGACCGTCACCGGAGCACCTCCTCATGACTCATGGCTCACGCCTTCCTGGGCGGCCGGGCCACCCGTACGGTCAGCGCGGGCGGGCGGGCGAGGGCCAGTTCGTCGATGCCGGCGGCGGTGGCCGTCTCCACGTCGGCGCGGACCTCGTCGAGCGCCCGAAAGTGCGAGACGGCCCTGACCGCCACCTTGGCACGGCCCACCCGGACCCGGACGGACTGCACGCCGGAGACCTCCATGGCGCGGTCCCGCAGGGCAAGGGCCGCGGCCTCCCGGTCGAGTCCGGCCCGTACGTCGGCGTGTTCGCGGCGCATCGGGAGGACGGCACGCAGGCCGGGGGTCGTGGCGAGGACGAGGAGCCAGAGGCCGAGGACGACCGCGACGGCCGCGCCGACGACGACCCAGGTGTCGTCGAGCGGCCGGGTCGCGAGGCCGTCGGCGAGCTCGCGCCTCCAGGCCATGGCGGTGCGGTCGGCCCGTACGGCCGCCACGTCGTAGAGCAGGAGCCCGGCCCCGCCGAGGACCAGCGCCGCGAGCACTGCGGCGGGGATGCGCCGGACCGCCCAGAAGCGGCGGACGCGGGGCGCGGGGGCGGGGTCGCGGTCGGGGTCGACATCGGCACCCGCACCGGCACCGGCACCGGTGAGGACGGGGACGCCGCCGGCGGGGGACCCGGGAGGCGTGCCGGGGCGGGACCCCGTGGGCGAGCCGGGGTCGCTGTCGCGCGCCCTGGTCGGCTCGTCGCCGGGGTCCCGGGCCGGCTCGTGGGCGGGGTGCGGTTCGGGGGGCGTCATGACAGGCGGCCCCTCGGACCGGCCTGGCGGGTGAGCGGGGAGTGGAGGCGTTCCACCTGGACGGTGACCTCGTGGACCTCCATGCCCACGAGCTCCTCCACGCGTGCGCGTACCCGCCCCCGGACGGCCCCGCACCGGGCCCCGACGTCGGTGGGGTAGTCGAGGTCGAGGCTCACCGCCACCCGGGCGACGTCGCGATGGACGACGACCGAGGCGTGCGGCTTCGATCCGCCCTTCGGGGCGGGACCCGCGGCCTCGCCGGCCGCCCGGGCGGCGATCTTCGCCACCACCCGGTCGGCGATCGAGGTGGCGCCCCGGTCACGTACCGGGTCCGGGGAGACCAGGTCGGTAGCCACCCCGGGTCACCGCCGCCGGTCGCCGCGGTCGCGGCCCCGGAACAGATCGCCGGGTTCGAGGTCGCCGTCGAGGAAGCGGCCGGCCACGAAGCCGATCGCCCCCAAGGCCGCGACCAGTACAAACGCTCCGAAACCGCCGAAGTATCCGGCGAAGCCGAGAGCCATGCCGGCCACCAGGCCGACCACCGCCATGCTCATTCCTGACCCCTTTCCGAGTCCTCCTGAGCCACCTGTGTGCCGTCGTCAGCGACTACTGGAGCCGTGACTCCGGCTCTTCGTCCTCTTCGTCCGGGAGTTTCACGTCGCTGACCGCGATGTTGACCTCGACGACCTCAAGGCCGGTCATCCGCTCCACGGCCGCGATGACGTTCTCCCGGACGTCGCCGGCGACATCCGCGATGGAGACGCCGTAGTCGACGACGATCTCCAGGTCGAGCGCGGTCTGCACCTCGCCGACCTCGGCCTTCACCCCGCGGGTGGCGTTCGACTTGGCGCCGCCCCCGCCGGGTACCCGGTCGCGCACGGCACCGAAGGTGCGGGAGAGGCCGCTGCCCATCGCGTGCACGCCCACGACATCACGGGCGGCGAGACCGGCGATCTTCTCGACGACGCCGTCGGCGATCGTGGTCCGGCCCCGGGAGGCCGGGGCTCCGCCGCCCCGCTTGGTGACCGAGGTGCGGCGCGGTTCGCGCGGCCCGTCGGTCGCAGGGTCGCCGGAGTGAGTGGTGTCCGTCATCAGATTTCGCCCCTTCTGGGATATTTCGGGGTTCTTTGCCCACACTAAGGGCGGTTCCCCGGTCTCGCCCCGGGGATACGGCAGGCTGGGGCAATGACGACTGCTGAAAGTTGGACGGCGGGGGTGCGGGACCACCTCGCGCCGGGCAGGCTGCTGCCGCTCGGAGCGGCGGCGGAGAAGGCGTGGATCACCGAGCGGGCGGTACGTGACGTGCTCGCCCGGGGCGCCTCGGGAGTACGGGGTGTGGTGCCGGGCACCCTGCGGATCGGCCCGGCGGACGCACCCGACGCGCCGGATTCGGGGGCCGTGCTGGTCACGGCCTCGTTCGGAGCGGTCGCGGGGCGGGCGCTGCCGGAGCTGACGGAGGCGCTGCGGGCGGCGCTGCTCGCCGCGGCCGAGGACGGGCTCGGTCTGGTGGTCGACGCGGTGGACCTGCGGGTGACGGAGCTGCTCGACGCGGCGCCGCCGGAGCCGGATGCCGGCACCGCTCCCCCGCCCGGCCCCACCTCTCCGGCGACGGACGACCCCGTGGCGCTCGCCGCCCTGGGGGTGACGGGGGTCGCGGCGGTGACGGACACGCTGGGTCCGCCGGTGCGCCGGGGGCCCGACGGAGTGCGGGTGGAACTGGCCGTGACGGCCGGGGCCCGCCCTCTGGACGTGGCCCGCGCGGTGCGCACGGCGGTGACCGCGGCCGCCCCGGAGGGCGCCGCGGTCACGGTCGTGGTGTCGGACCTGCGCTAGGACAGGCGCGTGCGGGCAGGCGTCAGTCGCCGAGGCCCGCGAGGTCGCGCAGGCGGCGGGCCTGGGCGGCGCGTTCTGCGACGCGCTGCTCCTCGTACGAGCGGCCGGAGACGCCCTGGAGGAGCGCCTTGGTCTCGGTGACCGCGTCGCGCGGCGCCGCGAGCAGGGCGGCGCCGAGGTCCCGTACCGCCGCGTCGAGTTCGTCGGCGGGCACGGACAGGTTGGCGAGACCGATGCGCTCGGCCTCCTCCGCGTGGACGAAGCGGCCGGTGGCGCAGATCTCCAGCGCGCGGGCGTAGCCGACGAGCGAGACGAGCGGGTGCGTCCCGGTCAGGTCCGGGACGAGACCCAGGCTGGTCTCGCGCATGGCGAACTGCACGTCCTCGGCGACGACCCGCAGGTCGCAGGCGAGGGCGAGCTGGAAGCCCGCGCCGATGGCGTGTCCCTGGACGGCCGCGATCGACACGAGGTCGCTGCGGCGCCACCAGGTGAACGCTTCCTGGTACTCGGCGATGACCGCGTCGAGGTCCGCGTCGGAACCGCGCGCGAGATCGAGGAAGGACGGCTCTCCGTCGAAGCCCTCGGGCGTGAACGCCTGCCGGTCGAGTCCGGCGGAGAAGGACTGTCCCTCACCGCGCAGAACGACGACCCGCACGCTGCCGGGCAACGACCGGCCGGCTTCTGTCAACGCCCGCCACAGAGCGGGAGACTGAGCGTTGCGCTTCGCCGGATTGGTCAGGGTCACCGTGGCAACGGCGTCCTCGACGGTGAGCCGTACACCGTCCTTGTCGAATACGAGCTCAGAGTCGTCGAGCGTAGTCATGGGGCGCCTCCGGTTACGGTGCAGCACACTGCATACGAAATGCTAAGTGACTGCACAGTAACCACCTGGCCGGCGCGATGACCGACCGGGTGGCCACCGGGGATCCGGTGGCCCGGTCGAGGCGTCCTATGTCAGGCCGAGGCGGCTTTCTTGCCCCGGGTCGCTCCGCCGCGTCCACGCAGCGTGACTCCGGACTCACTGAGCATCCGGTGGACGAATCCGTAGGAGCGGCCCGTTTCCTCGGCCAGCGCCCGGATACTCGCACCGGAGTCGTACTTCTTCTTCAGGTCTGCCGCGAGCTTGTCGCGCGCGGCGCCGGTCACCCGGCTGCCCTTCTTCAGAGTCTCGGCCACCCGTGCCTCCTCATGGGAAGTGCGCTCTGGACTTCTCATGATCACCCCTCCCGTGCGTCCTGGCCACCCATTCGACAAGGTCCATGCCGCCGGGTTTGTGGACGAGCGCCAGTTCGTCACGACCGGAGGCTCAGATTCCGCTGGGCCGGAAACCGGGCTCCACGGCGCCCGGCACGGGAATCAGCAGGTCAGCGATATAGGGGGAACACACGTACGGCGCGGGTCTGCCGGAAGGATTCGGCAGAGCACCGCGCCGTGGTGTACGAGACGCCCTCACTCAGATGAAGGATCACCCGTGGGCCGAATGATCCAGCCGGGCATGATCACCCGGCCCTCTCCGGGTCAGGCGAGCGCGACCAGGTCCGCGTAGTCCGGGCCCCACAGGTCCTCGACGCCGTCCGGGAGCAGAATGATCCGCTCCGGCTCCAGCGCGTCGACCGCGCCCTCGTCGTGGGTGACGAGGACGACGGCGCCCTTGTAGGTCCGCAGGGCCCCGAGGATCTCCTCGCGGCTGGCCGGGTCCAGGTTGTTGGTGGGCTCGTCGAGGAGCAGCACGTTCGCCGAGGAGACGACCAGGGTGGCCAGGGCCAGACGGGTCTTCTCACCGCCGGAGAGCACCCCGGCCGGCTTGTCGACGTCGTCGCCGGAGAAGAGGAAGGAGCCGAGCGTCTTGCGGACCTGGACGAGGTCGAGGTCCGGCGCGGCCGAGCGCATGTTCTCCAGGACGCTGCGCTCGGGGTCGAGCGTCTCGTGCTCCTGGGCGTAGTAGCCGAGCTTGAGACCGTGGCCCGGGGTCACCTCTCCGGTGTCGGGCTTCTCGGCGCCGGCGAGCAGCCGGAGCAGCGTGGTCTTGCCCGCGCCGTTGAGGCCGAGGATGACGACGCGCGAGCCCTTGTCGATCGCGAGGTCCACATCGGTGAAGATCTCGAGCGAGCCGTAGGACTTGGAGAGTCCCTCGGCCGTCAGCGGGGTCTTGCCGCAGGGCGCGGGGTCGGGGAAGCGGAGCTTGGCGACCTTGTCGGAGGCGCGCACCGCCTCCAGGCCGGAGAGCAGTCGCTCGGCGCGCTTGGCCATGTTCTGCGCGGCCACGGTCTTGGTGGCCTTGGCGCGCATCTTGTCGGCCTGCGAGTTGAGGGCGGCGGCCTTCTTCTCGGCGTTCTGGCGCTCGCGCTTGCGGCGCTTCTCGTCGGCCTCGCGCTGCTGCTGGTAGAGCTTCCAGCCCATGTTGTAGACGTCGATCGTGGAGCGGTTGGCGTCCAGGTAGAAGACCTTGTTGACCACGGTCTCGACGAGGTCGACGTCGTGGGAGATCACGATGAAGCCGCCGCGGTAGCTCTTCAGGTAGTCGCGCAGCCAGACGATGGAGTCGGCGTCGAGGTGGTTGGTCGGCTCGTCGAGGAGGAGCGTGTCGGCGTCCGAGAAGAGGATCCGGGCGAGCTCGACACGGCGGCGCTGACCACCGGAGAGGGTGTGCAGCGGCTGGCCGAGGACCCGGTCGGGCAGGCCCAGGGCGGCGGCGATGGTGGAGGCCTCGGCCTCGGCCGCGTATCCGCCCTTGGTCAGGAACTCGGTCTCCTGGCGCTCGTACTGCCGCATCGCCTTGTCGCGGGTGGCGCCGGAGCCGGTGGCGATGCGCTCCTCGTTCATCCGCATCTTCTTGAGGAGGACGTCGAGGCCGCGGGCGGAGAGGATGCGGTCGCGGGCCAGCACGTCGAGGTCGCCGGTGCGCGGGTCCTGCGGGAGGTAGCCGACCTCGCCGGAGCGGGCGATCTGCCCGGCGGCGGGGACGCCCTCACCCGCGAGGCACTTGGTGAGGGTGGTCTTGCCCGCTCCGTTGCGACCGACGAGGCCGATGCGGTCGCCCTTGGCGACACGGAAGGAAGCGGACTCGATGAGGACTCGGGCGCCGGCGCGCAGCTCGATGCCGGAAGCGGTGATCACGGACAGACTCCAGGGCGATGGGAAACGGCGGAAGGACGGCTGGTGAAGGGCTTCGACGCCGCTAATGCACGGGGAGAATGGCCATACGGCCAGTCTAACGGGCCCCTGCAACTGCTTTTCGGCCATGAGGGGGTCCGGGGGCACGATCGGAGCTTTCTCACATAACCGCCATTGCTGGAACAAAAGGGGCGAGTGGTGAGAGATCGATCGATACTCGGCGCAGGGCGGCGGCCTCTGCCGCGGCAGTGACGCGGAGGGTGGTGGACCGTGCAGTTCGACGACGACGCCGATCTGGACACCTCGGAGGTCAAGGACGTCCGGGGCAGTCGGATCCCGGGCGGGAAGGCGACCGTCGGCGGCGGCATCATCGGATTCATCGCCCTGATCCTGGGCCTGTTCCTCGGGGTGGGGCCGGACCAGCTCGGACTCTCCTCGGGCGGCGACGAGCCGGTGGCCAGCTCCTCCGGGGCCGCCCAGGTGGATCAGGCCTGCAAGAAGGGTGCGGACGCCAACACCCGCGAGGACTGCCGGATCGTCGCCGTCGTCAACAGCGTCCAGGACTTCTGGCGGAGCGAGTACACGCGCCGCGGCGGTACGTACGGGAGCGCCGCCACCGTGATGTTCAGCCAGCGGGTCCCGACCGCCTGCGGTTCCGCGACCTCGGCGGTGGGGCCCTTCTACTGCCCCGGTGACCGGCAGGTCTATCTGGACCTGGGCTTCTTCGACGAGCTGCGCACCAAGTTCGGGTCGAGCGGCGGGCCGTTCGCCCAGGCGTACGTGGTGGCGCACGAGTACGGCCACCACATCCAGAACCTGATGGGGACCCTGAGCCGGGCCCAGGACGGGCGGACCGGCGCGAACTCCAACGCCGTGCGGGTCGAGCTCCAGGCCGACTGCTACGCGGGCGTGTGGGCCCGGCACGCCACGACCACGCCCGACGACCGCACGGGCCGGCCGCTGCTCACGAGGCTGACGGACGAGGACATCAGGGACGGCCTCGACGCGGCGGCCACGGTGGGCGACGACCGGATCCAGGAGCGGTTCCAGGGCCGGGTGACGCCGGAGAACTGGACCCACGGCTCCGCGGCCCAGCGCCAGCAGTGGTTCTACGAGGGCTACCGGACGGGCGACATGGCCCGGTGCAACACCTTCCGTTGATTGCCGGTGGGGACTGCCAGACTGAGACCTGGGTCACATTCGACTGAATCGAGAGGAAGTGATCGGGATGGCTGAGGCTCCCCACATCTGTCCGACGCTGACGTACGAGGACGCGAAGGCGGCGATCAACCTGCTCACGGAGGGCTTCGGCTTCCGCGCGGACGCCGTGTACGAGGCGGAGGACGGACGCGTGGCGCACGCCGAGCTGTCGTACGGGAACGGCACGGTGATGCTGGGCAGCAAGGGCACCGGCAGCGAGTTCGACAAGCTGATGGCCGACGCCGGCCCGGTCGGTGTGTTCGTGCACGTGGACGACGTCGACGAGCACCACGCGCGGGCGGTGGCCCACGGCGTCGAGATCGTGATGCCGCCCAAGGACCAGGAGTACGGCTCGCGGGACTACATGGCGCGGGACGCCGAGGGCAACATCTGGAGCTTCGGGACGTACACCCCCGGCGCCGCGGAGTAGCCGGGCGCCGGGGACGTCGGGAGGTTCCGTCCGTCGGGATCCCCGGGCGGGGATCCCGTCACGCTCCCCCGGTGTGGACCTGGAAGGCGGCCCGGCGGACGGCTTTGGCCAGGGCCGGGTCCGGGTGGGCGGCGGCGAGGGCGACCAGGACCTGGACGGTACGGGGGTGGCCGACGGCCCTGATCTCGTCGAGGAGCGCCGGGACGGTGCCCTGCACGGCGGAGTCGAGGTGCCGGACGAGCAGCTCGCTCTCCCCGTGGTCGGCGACGGCCGCGGCCGTGTCCACCCAGAGCCAGGTGGACTCCTCGCGGGTGAGGACCTCCTGGGCGTCGTCGGGGTCGGCGCCCTCGTACTCGGCGAGCCAGAGCAGCGCGTACGGCCGCAGGGAGGGTTCGGCGACGGTGGCCCGCACCTCGGCCTCGGCGGGGGCGCCGACGACCCGGAGCGCCTCGAAGGCGAGCCCGCGCAGCAGCGCGTCCTCGCCGCGGGCGACGGTGAGGAGTTCGGTCACCGCGCTGGAGAGGGTGCGGGCCGCGAGCCAGGCGCGGTACTCGGCGCGGGCGGGGCCGGGGGTGAGCCGGGCGCAGCCGCGGAGCATGTCCTCGGCGGACTGCTCGATGTTCCCCGCGGGGCTCTGCGCGGCGACGCAGATCTGCTCCAGCTTGACCCAGACCGCCCAGTTGCCGAGCGGGGTCAGCGTGGCGTGACGCCCCTCCGCACCGAGGTCCAGGGTGAGCGCTCCGACGGCCGCCAGACCTTCGAGCGCCCAGTCGAGCAGGGCCGGGAGCCCGTCGGTGCCGTTCACGGCGGGTGCGTCGGTGGTCCCGGCGGCCTCCGCGGTCTCGGTGGCCTGTTCGGCCCCCGGGACCTCGCAGCGCTCCTCGCGCAGCTCCTCGACGCGCTGGCCGAGCAGGTCGAGCAGGGCGGGGACGAGGACCGGGCCCTGGGAGAGCTGAAGCAGCGACAGGACCTGCGGGAGGGCCTCGACGACCTCGGCGACGGCGCTCGGCTCGACGCCCTCGGGGGCCGGGTGCACCAGCGACCAGGCGTCGAAGAGGGCGACCCAGCCGCGCAGGACGGCGGAGTCGTCACGGTCCCAGGCGTGCAGCCGCCAGCCGGGGCGGGCGGTGTCGCCGTGGAGCTCGACGAGGCCGGCGAGGCGGGCGCGGTCCCAGCCGGCCCTGATCTGGCCGGGCGTCAGGTTCAGTGCGGCGGCCGCCCGTTCCTGGGCGGGGACCGCTCCGGGGCCGCTGCGGGGTGCCGCTGCGGCGCCGCGCTCGACGGCCGCCCAGCGGGCGATCCGTACGGCGTCGGCGAGGACGTGGCGGGCCTGGCGGGCGAGCTCCGCACGGGGCGGAGTGCCCTCGGGCGGCCGCGGCGCCGGCCGGGTGCGCCGGGTCGTCACGGCCCGTCGGGCGGTGGCCAGCGCCCGCGGGCGGACGAGTCGGAGTCTGGAGTTGCGCGCCAATGGTTCATCGGGCTTTCGAGACGTCACGGGGGCAGTCTTCCCGCTGACGGCCCGAAAGCCCAATCGGAATCGGCCGTGCCGTCCCCGGCGCCCCCTGCCGGGCCCTAGAGGAGCGGGGTGAGGAAGCGGCGCAGGGCCTCCTCGTAGCGGACCGGGTCGGCGTTCCACATCGCCGCGTGCGGGGCGTGCCGGACGGTCTGGAGGCTGACCAGATCGGGGCGGCGGGCGGCGAGTTCGACGGACGGTTCCCAGGGGGCGATGGTGTCGTCGGGTCCGTGGAAGAGGAGCACGGGGACACGCAGCGCGCCCGGCGCGGAGGCCTCTTCGAGGAGGTCGCCGTGCTGTCCGGTCCTGCCCTGGGCGGCGCGGACGGCGAGCGGGAGGAGGGGGGCGGGGACGTGGTGGGCCGCCGCGAGGTTGCGGAGGGTGGCCTCCCAGTCCAGGACGGGCGAGTCGAGGACGAGGCCGCTGATCCGGTCGCGCACCCCGGACTCGGCGGCGGCGCGCAGGGCCATCGAGGCCCCGGTCCCCCAGCCGTGCAGCACGACCTTCGCGGCGCCCCGGTGGACGGCGTAGCGGATGGCGGCGTCGACGTCGCGCCACTCGGAGGCGCCGAGGTGGGCGAGGCCGTCCGGGGAGGCGGGTGCTCCCTCGTCGCCGCGGTAGGCGGGGACGAGGACGGGGACCTTGCGGCGGTTGAGGAAGGGGACGACGTTCAGCGGGTGCTCGCGGGTGGTGCCGAGGCCGTGCAGGGCGATCACCCAGGTGGTGCGGGGCGCGGCCACCAGCCAGGCCGGCAGGGGCCCGAGCTCGCCGGGGATCTCGACGTCCTCCTGGGCGAGCCCGAGGGCGCTGATCGGCGTGCCGATGTGCAGCTGGGGGGTGAGGCGGACGCGGGAGCCGGGGCCGAGCACCCCGCGCTCGACGCGTTCGAGGCGCCGGACGACGGTGTCGGCGGTGTGCGGCACCCGGTCGAGGACCGGGCCGACGACGGCGTGCTGTCCGTGCCCCTCCACGCCGTACGTACCGGGGCGCAGCGAGGCGAGGCTGCGGGTGAGCGTGATCCGTTCGGGGCCCGTGGCGTGCACGGTGAGTCTGGGATCCCCGGGCAGGGGACGTCCGGACGGCACCCTGAGGGCGACGTCGCTGGCGTACCGGCCGGCCGCGAACGCGGCCGCGCCGACACCGAGCAGGGTGGTGACGGCCGCTGCCGTCGCTGTAGCCGGGCGCACGCTCCCAGTCTCGGCAGGGTGGGGGCGGACTGCCACCGGTGGGACCCGTACGGCCCCGGCCGGGAGGCCGGAGGAGGAGTACGGACGGGGGTCGGCGCCGCGGGGTCTCCCGGGTCCTCCGGGAGCCCTCCGGGGAGTGATATGGGTCTCGTCCGCGGGGTCCCCCGGTCGGATGGTTCCGTCCAGGGACCGGAACCGGGTGACCGAGGAGGAACCGGGGCAGGTCGCATGTGCCCGGCGATGGCCCGGATTACCCGGGGTTGCGGGGTGACCGCATCGTGGACAGCTCGCGGGACGGGACCGTAAGCGGAATCTCTTGACACCGGTTCGAGACACCACACCGCCCGACCCAGTTCACCTTCCGTTCACCCAGGTTGCTTACGTTCGTCCAGCCACTGACGTCAAACGATTGCCTGGGTAAATGGAACACATCACGCTGCTGCTCGCCATTGTGGTCGTGACAGCTCTCGTGTTCGATTTCACGAACGGTTTCCACGACACCGCGAACGCGATGGCCACGACCATCTCGACCGGTGCTCTCAAGCCGAAGACGGCGGTGGCCATGTCCGCCGTGCTGAACCTCGTCGGCGCGTTCCTGTCCGTGGAGGTCGCCAAGACGATCTCCGGCGGGATCATCAACGAAGAAGGCATTCGTACAGAGGTGATCTTCGCCGCGCTGGTCGGCGCCATCCTCTGGAATCTCCTGACCTGGCTGCTCGGGCTCCCGTCCAGCTCCTCCCACGCCCTCTTCGGCGGCCTCATCGGCGCCGCGGTCATGTCGGCCGGCTGGTCGGCCGTGAACGGCCCGACCATCGTCACCAAGGTCCTCATCCCGGCCGTCGCCGCGCCGCTCGTCGCCGGCCTCGCCGCGATGGCCGCCACCAAGCTGACGTACAGGATCAAGGCCAACCCCGAGGCGAAGGCCACGGCCAAGGGCTACCGGGCCGGCCAGATCGCCTCCGCCGGTCTCGTCTCCCTCGCCCACGGCACCAACGACGCCCAGAAGACGATGGGCATCATCACCCTCGCCCTGGTCACCCAGGGTGTCGTCGCCCCCGGCTCGAACCCTCCGCTGTGGGTCATCGTCTCCGCCGGTGTCGCCATCGCCCTCGGCACCTACCTCGGTGGCTGGCGCATCATCCGCACCATGGGCAAGGGCCTCACCGACCTCCAGCCGCAGCAGGGCTTCGCCGCCCAGACCAGCGCCGCGACGGTCATCCTCGCCTCCTCGCACCTGGGCTTCTCGCTCTCCACCACCCAGTCCTGCTCGGGTGCCGTGATGGGCGCCGGTCTCGGCCGCAAGGGCGGTGTCGTCCGCTGGTCGACCGCCACCCGGATGTTCGTCGCCTGGGGTCTGACCCTGCCCGCCGCGGCCGTGGTCGGCGCCGGCGCCGAGTTCCTCACCAAGCAGGGCCCCTGGGGCATCGCCGCCGTCGCGGTCCTGCTGGTCGCCGGCTCCGGCGTCATCTGGTCGCTCTCCCGCCGCAAGCCGGTCGACCACAACAACGTCACCGCCGACGACCTCGACAGCGAGCCCGCGGGCGTCGTGACCACCGCCATGGCGGCCGTCACCCCGCCGCCGGCCGCCGGTTCCGTCGCCGCCGTCGCGGACCAGGACCTCAAGGCGACCATCCCCGCGCCGGCCCCCACCGACCCGACCGCTCCCCCGGCCCCCGCCGCCGCGGTCTAAGGAACGAACGACATGAAGATCGACTGGGCAGCTCTCGGCTCCGTCTTCGGAGTCAGCCTCGTGGCGACCGTCGCCCTCGTGGGCCTCTTCACCCTCGGCATCGTCGGCCTCACCAAGCAGGAGGAGGCCGCCGCCCGCGGCGGCTCCGCGGCTCTGGCCCGCACCGCCGCGTACGCCTGCTTCGCCCTGTGCGCGGCGGCCGTCGCGTACGGCATCTACCTGATCGTCGTCTGACGGTCCGAGCGTGACCGGTGGGGCGGTCCGCACCTTCGGGTGCGGGCCGCCCCGTCGCCGTGTCTGTGGTGCTTCGCACAGTGACTCGCTGCAGGTCAAGGGTGAGTTGACGGCTGTTCTCGGGCCGTGGTGGACTGCCGAGGCCATTACGGCGGCAGTAGAGGAAGTCCGGTGCGAATCCGGCGCGGTCCCGCCACTGTGACCGGATCCGAAGGGTCCGGGAGTCAGGAACTCACGCCGCCGGTCACGTCGATCCAGGGCGCGGACCCTGAGTGAGGACATGCGCCATGCCCGGCCGCAGCAGTACCACTGGTGTCTTCGCGTACGGAGCGGCCGCGGGTCTCGCCGTCGATCTGCTCATCGGCGATCCCCGCCGCGGACATCCCGTCGCCGCGTTCGGCCGGGCGGCCGCCGCGGTCGAGAACCGCCTCCACCACGACCACCGCGGCTGGGGCGCCCTGCACACCGCCGTCTGCGCCGGCTCCACCGTCGCCCTCGGAGCGCTCGCCGCCCGGGCCGTACGGAACCGGCCGGCCGCCGCCGTCGCCCTGACCGCCGCCTCCGTGTGGGCCGTCGTCGGCGGTACGACCCTGGGGCGGGAGGCCCGCGCGATCGGCGGCGCGCTCGCCGCCGGGGACCTGGACGTCGCCCGGGAGCGGCTGCCGCATCTCTGCGGGCGCGACCCGCAGTCCCTGGACGGACCCGCGATGGCCCGCGCGGTCGTCGAATCGGTCGCCGAGAACACCTCCGACGCCGTGGTCGGCGCCCTGTTCTGGGGCGCGGTCGCGGGCGTACCGGGCCTCGTCGGCTTCCGGGCCGTCAACACCCTGGACGCCATGGTCGGCCACAAGTCGCCGCGCCACCGTCGCTTCGGCTGGGCCTCGGCCCGGCTCGACGACGTGGCCGGCTGGCCCGGGGCACGGCTGACGGCCGTCCTCGCGACCGTCGCCGGCGGCAACCCGCGCGGTGCTCTGAAGGCCTGGCGGGCCGACGCGGCGAAGCACCCCAGCCCCAACGCGGGCCCCGTCGAGGCCTCCTTCGCGGGCGCCCTCGGCATACGCCTCGGGGGCACCCTGTCGTACGGCGGCCGGATCGAGCACCGTCCGGTGCTCAACGGGGAGGGACGGGCCGTCGAGGTGACCGACATCGACCGGGCCGTACGCCTGTCGCGCCGGGTCACCGGACTCACTCTGGCCGCCTGTGTGGGCGGCCGGCTGATCATCGGCGCCCTGGCCGCGTCGACCCGGAAGCGGAGGAACGCATGAGGGGTGGGGGACTGCTCGTCGCCGGGACCACGTCCGACGCCGGCAAGAGCGTCGTGACGGCCGGCATCTGCCGCTGGCTGGTCCGCAAGGGACTGAAGGTGGCCCCGTTCAAGGGGCAGAACATGTCCCTCAACTCCTTCGTCACGCGGGAGGGGGCCGAGATCGGGCGCGCCCAGGCCATGCAGGCGCAGGCGGCGCGGGTGGAACCGACCGCGCTGATGAACCCCGTCCTGCTCAAGCCCGGCAGCGACCGGTCCAGCCAGGTCGTCCTGATGGGCAAGCCGGTCGGCGAGCTCAGCGCTCGTGGCTACCACGGAGGGCGGCAGAAGGAGCTCTTCGAGCCCGTCCTCGCGTGCCTGGAGGAGCTGCGGAGCACGTACGACGCCGTGATCTGCGAGGGCGCCGGCAGCCCGGCAGAGATCAACCTGCGGCGCACCGACATCGTGAACATGGGCATCGCGCGGGCCGCGCGGCTGCCCGTCGTCGTGGTCGGCGACATCGACCGGGGCGGGGTCTTCGCCCAGTTCTTCGGCACGACGGCGCTGCTCGCGCCCGAGGACCAGGAGCTGATCGCCGGCTTCCTCGTGAACAAGTTCCGCGGTGACGTGACCCTGCTCGAACCGGGCCTGGACATGCTGCGCGGACTCACCGGACGGCGGACCTTCGGCGTCCTGCCGTACGCCCACGGGCTCGGCATCGACGAGGAGGACGGCCTCCGGGTCTCGCTGCGGGGCGCGGTGCGCGAGTCCGTCGTCGCGCCGCCGGTCGGCGAGGACGTGCTGCGGGTCGCCGTCTGCGCGGTGCCGCTGATGTCCAACTTCACGGACGTGGACGCGCTGGCCGCCGAGCCGGGCGTCGTCGTGCGGTTCGTGGACCGGGCCGAGGAGCTCGTCGACGCGGACCTGGTCGTGGTGCCGGGGACGCGCGGGACGGTCAAGGCACTCGCCTGGCTGCGGGAGCGCGGGCTCGCCGACGCGCTGGCGCGCCGGGCCGCCGAAGGCCGTCCGGTGCTCGGCGTCTGCGGCGGCTTCCAGGTCCTCGGCGAGCACATCGAGGACGAGGTCGAGTCCCGTGCGGGGGCCGTCGACGGGCTCGGGCTGCTGCCCGTACGGGTGCGGTTCGCGCGCGAGAAGACGCTCGCCCGGCCGGTGGGCTCGGCGCTCGGGGAACGGGTCGAGGGGTACGAGATCCACCACGGCGTCGCGGACGTACGCGGCGGGGAACCGTTCCTCGACGGGTGTCGGGTGGGCTCCGTGTGGGGTACGCACTGGCACGGCTCCCTGGAGAGCGACGGGTTCCGGCGGGCGTTCCTGCGGGAGGTCGCGGCGGCGGCCGGACGGCGGTTCGTACCGGCGCCCGACACGTCGTTCGGGGCGCTGCGGGAGGAACAGCTGGACCGACTGGGGGATCTCATCGAGGAGCACGCGGACACGGACGCGCTGCTGCGGTTGATCGAGGAGGGAGCCCCGCCGGGGCTCCCCTTCGTGCCGCCCGGCGCGCCGTGACGTGCGGCCGTCCCACAGGACATCAGCGAATCGAACTGAAGGAGAGGACCACCCGATGAGCACCCGGTATCCGTTCACCGCCGTCGTCGGCATGGACGACCTGCGGCTCGCGCTGCTGCTCAACGCCGTCAGCCCGGCCGTCGGCGGTGTGCTCGTGCGGGGTGAGAAGGGCACCGCCAAGTCCACCGCCGTGCGCGCGCTCGCCGAGCTGCTGCCCGCCGTGCCCGTCGTCGCCGGCTGCCGCTTCAGCTGCGACCCGGCCTCGCACGACCCCGGCTGCCCCGACGGCCCGCACGGGACCGAGCCCGGCGTCCAGCGGCCCGCGCGGATGGTCGAGCTGCCCGTCGGCGCCTCCGAGGACCGGCTCGTCGGCTCCCTCGACATCGAGAAGGCGCTCAGCGAGGGCGTCAAGGCCTTCGAACCCGGCCTCCTCGCCTCCGCGCATCGCGGGATCCTCTACGTCGACGAGGTCAACCTCCTCAGCGACCACCTCATCGACCACCTCCTCGACGCCGCCGCCATGGGGTCCTCCTACGTCGAGCGCGAGGGCGTCTCCGTACGGCACGCCGCCCGCTTCCTGCTCGTCGGGACCATGAACCCCGAGGAGGGCGAGCTCAGGCCGCAGCTCCTCGACCGGTTCGGGCTGACCGTCGAGGTCGCCGCGTCGCGCGACCCGCGGCAGCGCGTCGAGGTCGTCCGGCGGCGGCTCGCCTTCGAGGACGACCCCGCCGCCTTCGCCCACCGCTGGGCCGCGGACGAGGCCGCGCTGCGCGAACGGATCGTCACCGCACGGGCGTTGCTGCCCCAGGTGACGCTCGGCGACGCCGTGCTCCTCCAGATCGCCGCCACCTGCGCCGCCTTCGAGGTCGACGGCATGCGCGCCGACATCGTCATGGCCCGCACCGCGACCGCGCTCGCCGCCTGGGCCGGCCGCACCGAGGTCACCTCCGAGGACGTGCGGCAGGCCGCCCTCCTCGCCCTCCCCCACCGGCGGCGGCGCTCCCCCTTCGATGCCCCCGGCCTCGACGAGGACAAGCTCGACGAGACCCTGGAGGAGTTCAAGGGCCAGGACCAGGAGCCGGACGAGGACCCCGAGCCCGACGGGCCCGGCGACGGGGGGCCCGGGGACGGCGGTCCCGGTGGGGGTGTCCCGCCGCAGGGCGACGGGCCCGCCGCCGAGAACTCCCCCGCTCCCGAGGAGACCGCGCCGCCCACGCCCTCGCCCGAACCCGCCCCGCAGGGCGCCGGTTCCGGTGAGCGCGCCGCCGTCGCCGCATCCGAGCCCTTCCGTACGAAGGTGCTCAGCGTCCCCGGCCTCGGCGAGGGAGCGGCCGGGCGCCGCTCCCGTGCCCGTACCGAACACGGCCGCACCACCGGATCCGTACGCCCCCGGGGCGCGCTGACCAAGCTGCACCTGGCCGCCACCGTGCAGGCCGCCGCCCCGCACCAGAAGGCCCGTGGGCGGACCGGCCCCGGGCTCGTGGTCCGCCGGGACGACCTGCGGCAGGCGACCCGGGAGGGGCGCGAGGGGAACCTGGTGCTCTTCGCCGTGGACGCCTCCGGTTCGATGGCGGCCCGGCAGCGGATGAGCGCCGTCAAGGGTGCCGTCCTCTCCCTGCTGCTCGACGCCTACCAGCGGCGGGACAAGGTCGGCCTCATCACCTTCCGGGGCCGCGACGCCGAGGTAGCGCTGCCGCCGACCTCGTCCGTCGACGCGGCCGCCGCCCGTCTGGAGAAGCTCCCGACCGGTGGCCGTACCCCGCTGTCGGCCGGTCTCCTCAAGGCCCACGACGTGCTGCGCGTCGAGCGGCTGCGGGACCCCTCGCGCCGCCCGCTGCTCGTCGTCGTCACCGACGGGCGGGCGACCGGCGGCGGCGCCGACCCGGTGGCGCTCGCCGCGCGCGCGGCGCGGCTGCACGCCGCCGACGGCACGGCCTCCGTCGTCGTCGACTGCGAGACCGGACCGGTGCGGCTCGGGCTGGCCCGGGAGCTCGCCCGTGAACTCGGCGGCACCGCCGTCACCCTGGACGACCTGCGCGCCGACTCGATCGCCGGCCTCGTCCGGGACGTACAGGGAAACCGGAAGACCACTGCCAGGAGGGCCGCTTAATGCCGCAGGGACAGCCGACCGTCGTTCCCGACGACGGTCTCACCACCCGTCAGCGCCGCAACCGCGCGCTGGTGATGGTGCACACGGGCGTCGGCAAGGGGAAGTCGACCGCCGCGTTCGGCATGGCGCTGCGCGCCTGGAACCAGGGCTGGCCGATCGGGGTGTTCCAGTTCGTGAAGTCGGCGAAGTGGAAGGTCGGCGAGGAGAACGCCCTCAAGGCGCTCGGCGAGACCGGCAAGGGCGGCACCGTCACCTGGAACAAGATGGGTGAGGGCTGGTCCTGGATCCAGCGCGAGGTCGCCGAGGGCGAGCAGTCGCACGAGGAGAAGGCTCGCGAGGGCTGGGAGCAGGTCAAGCGGGACCTCGCCGAGGAGAAGTACAAGTTCTACGTCCTCGACGAGTTCGCGTACCTGCTGCACTGGGGCTGGATCGACACGGCCGAGGTCGTCGAGGTGCTGCGCGACCGTCCCGGGCACCAGCACGTCGTCATCACCGGCCGCAACGCGCCGCAGGAGCTCGTCGACTTCGCGGATCTCGTCACCGACATGTCCAAGGTCAAGCACCCGATGGACGCCGGTCAGAAGGGCCAGCGGGGCATCGAGTGGTAGCACGTCTCGTCATCGCCGCGCCCTCGTCGGGCGCGGGCAAGACCACGGTCGCGACCGGCCTGATGGCCGCGTTCGCCGGCCGTGGTCTGGCGGTCTCGCCGCACAAGGTCGGACCGGACTACATCGACCCCGGCTACCACGCGCTCGCCACGGGGCGGCCGGGCCGCAACCTCGACGCGTACATGTGCGGTACGGGGCTGATCGCGCCGCTCTTCGAGCACGGGGCGCGCGGGTGCGACCTGGCGGTCGTCGAGGGTGTCATGGGCCTGTACGACGGGGCCGCCGACCAGGGCGAACTCGCCTCCACCGCACAGGTGTCGAAGCTGCTCAAGGCGCCGGTGGTGCTGGTCGTCGACGCGTCCTCGCAGTCGCGGTCGGTGGCGGCGCTCGTGCACGGGTTCGCGTCCTGGGACCCGGAGGTGCGGATCGGGGGCGTGATCCTGAACAAGGTCGCGACGGACCGGCACGAGCATCTGCTGCGGGAGGCGCTCGGGGAGTCCGGGGTGCCGGTGCTGGGTGTCCTTCGGCGGGCGCCGGCCGTGGCGACTCCGTCGCGGCATCTGGGTCTCGTGCCGGTGGCGGAGCGGCAGGCGGCGGCGGTCGCCGCCGTGGCGGCGCAGGCGGAGCAGGTGCGCGCCGGGTGCGATCTGGAGGCGCTGCTGGCGCTGGCGCGGTCGGCTCCGCCGTTGAGCGCGGAGCCGTGGGAACCGCACGGGTTGTGGAGTCCGGGGGAGGGTGGGCACCACCCGACCACCGGACCGCAGACGGCGGACAAGTCCGTCCGCAGGCCGCTCATCGCCGTCGCCGGCGGGGCGGCGTTCACCTTCTCGTACGCCGAGCACACCGAGCTCCTGCGGGCCGCCGGCGCCGAGGTCGTGACGTTCGACCCGCTGCGCGACGAGGCCCTCCCCGAGGGGACCTCCGGGCTCGTCATAGGTGGCGGGTTCCCCGAGATGTACGGCGAGCAGCTGTCCGCCAACGAGCCGTTGCGGAAGGCCGTCGCCGCGCTCGCCGCCTCCGGCGCGCCCATCGCCGCCGAGTGCGCCGGGCTGCTGTATCTCGCGCGGTCGCTGGACGGCACCCCCATGTGCGGGGTGCTCGACGCGGACGCGCGGATGTCCGAGCGGCTCACCCTCGGATACCGGGATGCCGTCGCCGTGAGCGACAGCGTGCTCGCGCCCGCCGGCGCGCGGATGCGGGGGCACGAGTTCCACCGGACCGTCATCGAGCCGGGCGCCGGGGCGGCCGCCGCGTGGGGGCTGCGGCAGCCCGAGCGGAGGGTCGAGGGCTTCGTGCAGGGCGGGGTGCACGCGAGCTATGTCCACACCCACTGGGCGGGATCCCCGGAGGCCGCCGCGCGTTTCGTGGAGCACTGCAGGTGAGGTCAGCCGCCGGAGACGCCCACCACGAGCCAGATGAAGCCGACGCCCCCGACCGTGCACAGCAGGGTGGAGCGGGCGGGGTGGTCGTGGTGGGCCTCCGGCAGGATCTCGGCGGCGGCCAGGTAGAGCAGGGCGCCGCCGAAGAACCCCAGATAGCTGCCGAGGAGTTCCACCGGAAGGGTGAACAGCAGGGTGGAGGCGGCACCGATCAGCGGCGCGAGGGCGTCGGCGACGAGCATGCCGATGGCCTTGTGGCGGGCGTTCCCGTAGAGGCTGGTGATCGTGTACGTGTTGAAGCCGTCGGCGAAGTCATGGGTGATGACCGCGAGGGCGACGGTGGCGCCCATGCCGCCGCCGACCTGGAAGGCCGCGCCGAGCGCGATGCCGTCCATGAGGCTGTGACCGACCATCGCGGCCGCCGCCGTCATGCCGACCTGCGGGACCCTCTCGTCGGCCGCGACGCCGTGTGCGGCCTGGCGTACGGCGAGGAGTCGCTCCACGACATGGGCGAGCAGGAAGCCACCGACGAAGAGCAGCAGGGCCTCCGGGACTCCGAAGACCTCGTCGCCCGCCGCCTCCATGGCCTCGGGGAGCAGGTCGAGTCCGACGACGCCGAGCATGAGTCCGCCGGCGAGGCCGAGGACGAGGTGGCGCCGGTCGGTGACGCGTCCCGCGACCCAGCCTCCGAAGAGCGTCATGAGGAACGCGCCGAGCGCGACGACTACAGCCATGGGCCTTTGGTATCGGATCGGGTGGCGTCCGCGCACCTCGGTGTCGGCGCCCGGGCCGGGGTCCCGGTGGACGAGGTGCTCGCCCTGGTCGGGGCGGTGCTGCGGGAGGCGGGGCTGACGCGTGCGGACGTCCGCTCGCTCGCCACGCTCGACACGCGGGCGGCGGAGCCGGGGATGACGGGCGCGGCGGCGGAGCTCGGCGTCCCGGTGCGGGCGTTCACCTCGGAGGAGCTCGCGGCCGTGCCCGTACCGCATCCGTCTGCGGCGCCGCTGGCCGCGACGGGTACGGCGTCGGTGGCGGAGGCGGCCGCGCTGCTCGCGGCGGGCGGGGGCGCGTCCGTCGGGCTGCTCGTACCGAAGCGCAAAACCCGGCGCGTAACGTGCGCTCTCGCCGCTTCTGTCCCGTTTCGCCCGAACGAAGACGCCCCAGGCGCACGGTTGTTGCCCCGAACTCACGGGTACATCGCTGGCGAGCCTGGCTCACCCCCCACCATCCCCACCCCCCACACGACGGCGGCCATGGACATGCATCTGCATACCGACGCCCACGACCTGCGCCACCACGGTGACGCCGAGGTACGGGACGAGAAACTCATCGATCTGGCGGTCAACGTCCGGACGAACACCCCACCGGACTGGCTGCGGGAGCGGATCGCCGACTCCCTGACCGGACTCGCCGCCTACCCCGACGGCCGGGCCGCGCGCGCGGCCGTGGCCGAGCGGCACGACCTGCCCTCGAACCGGGTGCTGCTCACGGCCGGCGCGGCCGAGGCCTTCGTGCTGATCGCGCGGGCGCTTCCGGTGCGGCGGCCCGTCGTGGTGCATCCGCAGTTCACCGAGCCGGAGGCGGCGCTGCGTGACGTCGGCCACGAGGTGGGCCGGGTGCTGCTCCGCGAGGAGGACGGCTTCCGGCTGGATCCGGCGGCGGTCCCCGAGGACGCGGATCTGGTGGTGATCGGGAACCCCACGAACCCCACGTCCGTGCTGCATCCCGCCGCCTCGATCGCCGCGCTCGCGAGACCCTGGCGGACCCTGGTGGTCGACGAGGCGTTCCTGGACGCGGTGCCGGGCGAGCGCGAGGCGCTGGCCGGGCGGACCGACGTGCCGGGGCTCGTGGTGCTGCGCAGCCTCACCAAGACATGGGGACTCGCCGGACTGCGGATCGGGTACGCGCTGGCCGAGCCGGCGACGATCGCCGCCCTGGAGCGGACGCAGCCGCTGTGGCCGGTGTCGACGCCGGCGCTGGTGGCGGCGGAGGCGTGCATGTCGCGGGCGGCGCTCGCGGAGGCCGAGCACGCGGCGCACCGGGTCGGGGTCGAGCGGGCCCATCTGCTCGCCGGGCTCGCGGAGTTCGAGGAGGTGCGGACGGTGCCGGGGTCGGAGGGCCCCTTCGTGCTGCTGCGGATCGACGGGGCGGACGCGATCCGGGAGCGGCTGCGGTCGTTGGGCTTCGCGGCCCGCCGGGGCGACACCTTCCCGGGGCTCGACCGGAACTGGCTGCGGATCGCGGTCCGGGACCGGGCCACGACCAACCGCTTCCTGCAAGCCCTCGACCAGGCCCTGCTGATGGGCGGCTGAGCGGCCGCCGCCGGGCGGCCGACGCGTACCGCACGCGGGTCCGGGGAGGGCGACGTCGTCACCGTCGCCCTCCCCGGACCCGTGCTTTCCCGGAGGCTCCCCCCGGAGCCTCCGGCCACCGCGCCCCCCGGCGCATGCCCCTGCGCGCCCCCTCGGACCGTCAGCCCCGGGAGCGGGCGCGCGAGCGGGTCAGCGCGAGCGCGCCGCCGCCGGCCACGAGGAGCGCGAGCGCCCCGCCCGCGATGTACGGGGTGGTGGAGCTGCCGCCGGTCTCGGCGAGGTTCTGGGTGGGCGTGGTGCCGCCGTTGTTGGTCTTGATGCCGCCGGCGTCGCTCGGCTTGACCGAGGGCTGCTGGGTGGGCTGCTCCGAGGGCCGCTCGCTGGGCTCCTGGGTGGGCTTCTCGGTGGGCTGCTCCGTCGGGGCCGTGCCCTTGGGCGTCTCACAGGTGGCCTCGGCGAGCGTCACGGTGCCGTTGACCTCGGCGACGCCGAGCTTCAGCGGGTCGACCTCCACCTTGAGTTCGAGGGCGGTCGCCGCCGCCGTGCGCGAGGTGGTGGACGTACGGGACAGGTCGAGGGTGACCTGTCCGACTTGGGGCACGCTGACCTGGGTCCGGCCGCCGGTGGAGAGGGTGGTCTTCTTCCCGAAGACGATGACGTGGCCGAGGACGTTGGACTCGGCGACCGGCTTCTTCCCCACCTCGCACAGGGCCTTGGAGGTCACCTTCTGGACCTCGATGAGCGAGAGCAGCGGGATTCCGGGGACGTGGACCTCGGCCTTGACGAGGTTCACGTACCCCTCGGCCTTCTTCTCGTCCATGGTGGCCTTCGAGGTGGCGACGTCGGCGGCGAGGATGTCGATCGGCTTGCCCTCCTCGGCCCCCTGCACCTTCACGGAGAGCGCGGTCTCGTTCTCGGTCTCCGGCGCCTTCACCTCGTTGAGGGAGACCCGCAGCGGCACGTCGACCGTCTTGTCGAGGAGGGAGACGTCGAGGCCGGTCCGCAGGACGACGGCGGTGGCGCGCCCTTCGCCGCCCGTGGCCTGGGCCGCCGGGGCCACGAGGAGCACGGGGCCGACGGCCAGGGCGGCGACGGTCGCGGCGGCGGTACGGCGTACGGGCGTGCGGAAGGTGTTGCTGTTCAAGATGGTGGAACCCCCACAAGAGACATGGCGTCGCCGGCCGCTCACCACGGGGACGGTGGGTCGGCGCGGCCTCGGCGACTTGAGACACCGGAATCTTTACGCACGGAGAGTGAACCGACAGTCGCCTGACGTGAGTTCACTCCAAAGGGGGGTTTCCGTGTTCATATTCGATTTTTTTCGACACAACCGTTCCCGGGTGTCCCGCGTCTTTCGCACGCGGGGACATACAGCGGGTCCCACGGGAAGAGTGTGAACGAGCCGCCGTGCGCCGGGGTAACGGATCGTCAACCCGGCGCATCAGGAGAGGTCGGTCAGCTCGCGCGCCAGTACCCGAGCGCGTGGACACGCTCCTTGGGGAGCGCGAGTTCCTTGCGCGCATAGGTGGCGAGGGTCCGGGTGGTCGTGGTGTCGCAGGCGATCCAGACGTACGGGTCGGAGTCCGCGAGGGCGGGGAGCTCGGCCTTCACACGGGCGACGAGGTCGGCCCCGTCGTTCCGGCGCGGCACCCGGCGCAGTTCGTGGTGCTCGGGGTCGAGCCGGAACGGCAGCTCCTCGTCGGAGGCGTGCTGGGTCTCGAACCAGACGGTGGCGGGGACGCCCGGGAGCGCGTCGAGCAGGGAGTTGACGGCGGGCAGCGACGCCGGGTCGCCGACCACGAGGAGCCGTCCGGGGCGCGGCTCCGGGGCGTCGAAGCCGGTCCCCTGGAGGGTCGCCTCGACGGTGTCGCCCGGGGCGCAGGCGCGGGCCCAGCGGCTGGCGACGCCGTCATGGAGGGCGAACTCCAAGCTGAAGGTGCCGGCCTCCTGGTCGGGGTCGACCAGGGTGTACGCGCGCTGGTGCGGCTTGCCCGCGTTCTCGAACCAGATCCGGACCCACATCGTGGGGTGGATTCCGGCGGCGGCGAGCAGACCGCCGTCCGTGAAGCGCACCCTGCGGTAGTCCTCGGTGACCTGCTCGGCCCCCGTCACGGTGAACGTGAAGTCCTTGCCCCGCATCAGCTTGAGAACGGCACCCTGCCAGCCGTGACCCACCGCAATCCCCTCCCCTGAACTCCTGTAGATTAATTTAGGTCAGCCTAACCTAAGAAAATCGCTGAAGACATGGACGGGATCGGGGTCTCCGTGAGCATCGAGGTCTACCGGGACGCGTGGGGCGTCCCCCATCTGCGCGCCGCGGACCAGGACGAACTCGCCTTCGCGCAGGGCCGGGTCACCGCCCGCGACCGGGCCTGGCAGCTGGAGGTCGAGCGGCACCGCGCCCAGGGCACCACGGCCGCCTTCCTCGGCGCCGCCGAGCTGGGCTGGGACACCTTCGCCCGGCGCTCCCGGCTCGCCGACACCGCCCGCCGCTGCTTCGAGCGGCTCGAACGCGAGGACCCGCGGACGGCGGCGTGGGTCCGCGCTTACGTGGACGGGGTCAACGACGGCCTGGCGGAAGGGGCCGGGCGGGCGCCCGAGTTCGCCGCGACCGGCCTCGCGCCCGGCCGGTGGGAGCCGTGGACCCCGCTCGCCGTCTGGCTGACGACCCACATCCTGTTCGCCGGCTTCCCCACCAAGATGTGGCGCGAGGAGGTCGCCCGCCGGCTCGGCGAGGAGTGGACGGAGCTCTTCGCGACCGACGGACCGGGGACCTCGGGCTCCAACGGCTGGCTGGTCGCGGGCGGGCGGACCGCGAGCGGGTCGGCCCTGGTGGCCGGCGACCCGCACCGCTTCATCGAGGCGCCCGGCGTCTACCAGCAGATCCGGCTCGCCTGCCCCGCGTACGACGTGGTGGGCATCGCCGTGCCCGGCATCCCCGGACTCGCCCACTTCGGCCACACCGGGCCGGTGGCCTGGGCGATCACCAACGCGATGTCGGACTACCAGGACCTCTACCGGGAGCGGCTGCGGCGGCTCCCGGACGGCGGGGTGGAGGCGTACGGCCCCGAGGGCTGGCGCCCGGCCACGACACGCACCGAGACGATCGAGGTCGCGGGCGGGGAGCCGGTCGTGGTCGAGGTGATCGAGACCGACCGCGGCCCGGTGATCATCGGGGTGGACGACGAGCCCGGCGACGCCGCGTCGGAGGGCGCCGCCGGGGACGGGGGCTCCCCGGACCGGGCCTCGCGGGACCGAGCCCCGGTCTGGGAGGGCGTCGCGCTGCGGTACCTGCCGCGTGTCACCGGCCGGCTCGGGTTCGAGGTGCTGCCCGCGCTGCTGCGCGCCCGGACCGTCGCCGACGTGGACACGGCCCTCGACGGCTGGGTCGAGCCGGTCAACGTCGTCCTGGCCGCCGACACCGAGGGCGGTCTGCTGCACCGGGTCGCCGGCCGGGTTCCCGTACGGCACCGGGCCAACTCGCTGCGGATCGTGCCCGCCTGGGACCCGGCGCACGCGTGGGAGGACGCTCCGGCGCCGCTGCCCCGCGCCGAGGTGGACGGGCACGCCGTGATGGCCAACGCCCGGGGCCTCGCCGCCCCCCTGGGCATCGAGTTCGCCCCGCCGCACCGGGCCGACCGGATCGACGCGCTCCTCGGCGCCTCGGCGGACTGGACCCCGGAGAGCGTCACCGCCGTCCACCGGGACACCGACAACCGCTCGGCGGCCCGCCTCCTGGCGGCCGTGGCCCGGGTGGGCGGAACCGGGGACGGCGGCGGACCGGACCTCGCCGGCCTCTCCCCCGCCGCCTCCGCCGTACGCGACCGGCTCCTCGCCTGGGACCGGCGGATGGACGCGGAGAGCACCGACGCCGGTCTCTACGCCGCCGTGCGCGGGGCCGTCGTCCGACGGTTCGCCGCCCACGAGGCTTTCGCGGCGCTGCGTGAACCCGCCCCGTACCCCGAGGTGTTCCGGCCCTGGCTGGCCCTCGGGCCGCGCGTCGCCTACGCCCTGGAGACCCTGCTCGTGGCCGGGCCCGTGCCCGCAGCGGACGTCGACCGGATCGTGGCCGAGGCGCTCGACGAGGTCGGCGCCGGCGAGCCCCCGGCCGCCTGGGGCGTGACGCACCGGCTCGCGCCCTGGCAGGCGCTGCCCGACCCCGACGACGCGCAGTGGCCCGGGCTCGGCGGGGACCACGACTGCGTGCTCTCCACGTCCAGCGTGCCCGGGTGGACCGACCGCAGCGCCCGGGCCTCCGCCGCCCGCTACGTCTGGGACCTCGCCGACCGTGAACGGAGCGGCTGGATCGTTCCGTTCGGCGCGTCCGGCGTGCCCGGCGATCCGCACCACCGCGACCAGCTTCCACTGTGGCTGAGGGGCGAACTCGCCCCCGTCACCACCGACTGGCAGAACCTCACCAAGGAGCAGGGATGACCACCGCCACCGCCGCCTACGTCCGGAGCATCGACGGCTTCGGCACCGTCACGGTCCGGCCCGTCGAGCCCGAGCGCGACGCCGTGCTCCTGCACGCCTGGGTCAACGAGGAACGGTCCCGCTTCTGGGGCATGGTCGGCACCACCGTCGAGCAGGTCCGGGACGTCTACGCGCACCTCGACTCGCTCACCACCCACCACGGCTTCCTGGTGAGCCTGGACGACGTGCCCGTCGCCCTGCTCCAGACGTACGACCCCGAGGCCGACCGCGTCAGCGAGTGCTACGAGGTGGAGCCCGGTGACATCGGCGCCCACTTCCTCATCGCGCCGAACTCGGCCCCGCAGCCGGGCTTCACCGGCAAGCTCCTGTCCGTGCTCATCGCCTTCACGCTGCGGGACCGCACCCGTGTGGTCGTGGAGCCGGACGCCTCCAACGAGAAGGCGATCGCCCGTATGGTGCGGGCCGGCTTCGAGCTCGGCCCGGAGGTCGTGCTGCCCGAGGTGGACCTGCCGGAGGTCTTCATCCCGGAGAAGAAGGCCCGGCTGGCCTTCCTGACCCGCCGCTGATCACCCGACGGCGTGGTGGGGGCTACCCCACCACCCGACCGTTGACGACGACCCGGCGCGGCGCCGCGAGGACGCGGACGTCCGCGCGCGGGTCCTCGCCGTAGACGACGAGGTCGGCCGGGGCGCCCTCCTCCAGGGAGGGGCGCCCCAGCCACGCCCTGGCTCGCCAGGCGGTGGCCGCGAGCGCGTCGATCGGCGGGATGCCGGCCTTCGTCAGCTCCTCGACCTCCTCGGCGACCAGGCCGTGGGCGAGGGAGCCGCCCGCGTCGGTGCCGACGAAGACCGGGACGCCCGCGTCGAAGGCGGCGCGCACGGTGTCGTACCGGCGCTCGTGCAGCCGCCGCATATGGGCCGACCAGCGGGGGAACTTCTCCTCGCCGCCGTCGGCGAGGTGCGGGAAGGTCGCGATGTTGACCAGGGTCGGGACGATCGCGACGCCCCGCTCGGCGAAGAGCGGGATGGTGTCCTCGGTGAGGCCGGTGGCGTGCTCGACGCAGTCGATGCCCGCCTCGACGAGGTCCCGGAGCGAGTCCTCCGCGAAGCAGTGCGCGGTGACGCGGGCGCCGAGCCGGTGGGCCTCGGCGATGGCCGCCTCGACCTCGGCGCGCGGCCAGCAGGCGGTGAGGTCGCCGGCCTCGCGGTCGATCCAGTCGCCGACGAGCTTGACCCAGCCGTCGCCGCGCCGGGCCTCTCGGCCGACGTAGGCGACGAGGTCGGCGGGCTCGATCTCATGGGCGTAGTTGCGGATGTACCGGCGGGTGCGGGCGATGTGCCGCCCGGCTCGGATGATCTTCGGCAGATCGTCCCGCTCGTCGATCCAGCGGGTGTCGGAGGGCGAGCCCGCGTCCCGGATCAGCAGCGTGCCCGCGTCCCGGTCGGTGAGGGCCTGCTTCTCGCTGGTCGCCTCGTCGACGGGGCCGTGCCGGTCGAGGCCGACGTGGCAGTGCGCGTCGACGAGTCCGGGCAGCACCCAGCCCTCGACGGTGACCGCCTCGGCGGCGGGCCGGTCGAAGGTGACCCGCCCGTCGACGCACCACAGTTCGTCCCGTACGTCGTCGGGGCCGACGAGCACCCGTCCCTTCACGTGCAGCACCGCGTGATCACTCATGTCTGCACTGTACGAGGACGGGACCCCGGCCGGGAGGGCCCCTCGGTACCCTGATCCGGAGTTCCGCCCCGCACGAATCCGAGTCGAAGAAGGCACCGCCGTGACCGTGACACATCCGCTCCTGGACCTGGCCCCGCTGACCGCCGCGCATTTCGCGTCGATCGAGCGGCGGGTGGCCGCGCTGCTCTCCACGGAGCAGGACGTGGTGATCACCCAGGGCGAGGCGCTGCTCCCCCTGGAGGGGTGCATCCGCAGCGGTGCGCGGGCCGGATCGACCGCCCTGAACGTGGTCACGGGGCCGTACGGGCAGACCTTCGGCAACTGGCTGCGGGACTGCGGCGCGACCGTGGTCGACCTGGAGGTGCCCTTCCACACGGCGGTGACGGCCGCGCAGGTGGAGCAGGCGCTCGCCGCGCACCCGGAGATCGACTTCGTGTCCCTGGTGCACGCGGAGGCGGCGACCGGCAACACCAACCCGGTCGCGGAGATCGGTGAGGTCGTGCGGGCGCACGGCGCGCTGTTCTACCTGGACGCGGTGGCGTCGATCGGTGCCGAGCCGGTGCTGCCGGACGCCTGGGGCGTGGACATGTGCATCATCGGCGCGCAGAAGGCGATGGGCGGGCCGGCGGGTGTGTCGGCGGTGTCGGTGAGCGCGCGGGCGTGGGAGCGGTTCGCCGCGAACCCGGCCGCGCCGCGCCGCTCGTACCTCTCCCTCCTGGACTGGAAGGAGCGCTGGATCGACGGCGGCCGGAAGACCCTGCTGCACGCTCCGGCGCAGCTGGAGATGCTGGCCCTGGAGGCCTGCGTCGAGCGGATCGAGGCCGAGGGCCTGGACGCCCTGATGGCGCGGCACGCCGCCGCGGCGGCGGCGACCCGGGCGGGCGCGCTGGCCCTGGGCGGTGGCCTTGAGCCGTACGTGCACGAGGCGAAGGACGCGGCGCCGGTCGCGACGACGCTGCGGGTGCCGGCCGGGGTGGACGCCTCGGAGCTGGTGGCGAAGGCGCTGGCCGCCGATCCGTCGCTGCCGCTGATCGCGGGCGGCGGGGCGCTGGCCAA
Source organism: Streptomyces sp. NPDC088553 (assembly GCF_044752965.1). Lineage (NCBI taxonomy): Bacteria > Bacillati > Actinomycetota > Actinomycetes > Kitasatosporales > Streptomycetaceae > Streptomyces > Streptomyces sp. NPDC088553. The sequence goes on from NZ_JBIVMG010000012.1 coordinate 75,055, forward strand.
GGAGATGATCCGGGTCAACCACTACGGGGTGGACGCGACTCCGGGCGCCGTGCAGTCCTCGCTGGCCGCCCTGGGCGCGGCGCTCGGCGAGGCGGGCCGCGCGGTGGACCTGGAGGGCGCGCGCCGGGCGGTCACGGAGGCCTGGGCGGTCTGACCGGTCCGGGTACGCCGACCCGCGTACGCCGGCGTACGGGACGCGGACGGGAACGGGACGTGGAAGGGGCGGGGTCCGGTGTCGGACCCCGCCCCTTCCACGCGTCTCCGGGCGCTCAGAGCGCTCCGGTCACAGCGCCGGGTAGTCCGTGTAGCCGCGGTGGTCGCCGCCGAAGAAGGTCGCCGGGTCCGGGGCGTTGAACGGACCGCCGGCCCGCAGCCGGGCGGGCAGGTCGGGGTTGGCGAGGAACAGCGCGCCGTACGCGACGAGGTCGGCGGTGCCGTCCTCGATCAGGGTCAGCGCGTCGGCGCCGGTCGGCCCCTCGGTGGAGGGGTTGAGGATGAACATGCCGGAGAAGGCCTTGCGCAGGGCGAGGGTCAGCTCGCGGATCTCCGGCGCGGGCTCCGTGACGTGCAGGTACGCGATGCCGACGGGGTCGATCGCGGCGACGAGGGCGGGGTAGAGCTCCTCGGTGTCGGTCTCGGCGATGTCGTTGTAGGTGTTGGCCGGGGAGATCCGCAGGCCGGTGCGCTCGGGGCCGATCTCGGCGGCGACGGCCTTGACGACCTCGACGGCGAGGCGGATGCGGTTCTCGACCGGGCCGCCCCACTCGTCGGTGCGGTGGTTGGAGCCGGAGGCGAGGAACTGCTGGATGAGATAGCCGTTGGCGCCGTGGATCTCGACGCCGTCGAAGCCGGCGTCGACGGCGTTGCGGGCGGCCTCGGCGAAGCCGGCGACCGTCTCCCGGATCTCGTCGGCGGTGAGCTCACGCGGGGCGACGAAGTCGATGAGGCCGGTGCCGGCGAAGAGCTGGCCCTTGGGGGCCACGGCGGACGGGCCGACGGGGTGGAGGCCGTCGCCGAGGACCACGGGGTGGCTGATCCGGCCGGCGTGCATCAGCTGGACGAAGATCTTCCCGCCGCGCTCGTGGACGGCGTCGGTGACCTCGCGCCAGGCGGCGACCTGCTCGGCGCTGTGCAGGCCGGGGGTGTTGGGGTAGCCCTGGCCGACGGCGCTGGGCTGGGTGCCCTCGGTGATGATGAGCCCGGCCGAGGCGCGCTGGGCGTAGTACTCGGCGACGAGCGCGGTGGGGGTGCGGCTGTCCCCCTCGGCACGGCTGCGGGTCATCGGGGCCATCGCGATGCGGTTGGCGAGACGGGTTCCCGCGAGGTCCACGGGGTCGAAGGCGGTGGTCATGGCTGTCCCCTTCACACATTTATGTGGTCGGCCAAGTATCTGGTCCGGATGCCACTGTAACCCATTGCTTGGCCAGCCAAGGTAATCTGTGGGGAGACCCTCACGAGGAGCCCGCGATGTCAGGAACCGACCCCGTCTGTACCGAGACGGCGCCCTCCGCCGCCCACGGCGGCCCCGTCAGCGTCGCCCTGGCCCGGGTGGCCCGGATGCACCGGATCGCCGCCGGGCGGCGGCTGCGGGACCTCGGCCTCTACCCGGGCCAGGAGATGATGATGATGCGGCTCTGGGACTGCGGACCGGTCCGTCAGTCCGAGCTGATCCAGTCCCTGGGGCTCGACGCCTCGACGGTGACCAAGATGCTCCAGCGCATGGAACACTGCGGCCTCGTCCTGCGCCGCCCCGACCCCGCCGACCGGCGGGCGGTCCTGGTCGAGGCGACGGACGAGGGACGGTCGCTGCGCGCCGGCGTCGAGGGCGTCTGGTCCGACCTGGAGCAGGCCTCCCTGAGCGGGCTCGGCCCCGACGACCGGGCCGAGCTGGCGCGGCTCCTCGGCCTCGTGGCGGACAACCTGCGCGAGGAGGCGGGCGAGGCGGGCGAGTGCCCGGCCCCGCCGCGCGGCTGCTGAACGGGACGCCCCCGGAGGTACGGCGCCCTCGCGCGGACGCGCCGCCCCCGCGGGCGCGGTACGGGTGTCAGCCCGCCAGGACCTCCAGGGCGCGGTCCACGTCCGCCGCCGTGTTGTACAGGTGGAAGGACGCGCGCAGATTGCCCGCGCGGACGGAGAGCAGGACGTCGGCCTCGCGCAGGGCGTCCGCGCGGTCCCCGAGTCCGGGGACGGCGACGACCGCCGACTCGTCCATGACCGGCGCGTGCCCGAGGGCGACGAGGCCGGCGCGGAAGCGGGCCGCGAGCCCCTTGACGTGGGCCTCGATCCGCTCGACGCCGATCTCCTCCAGGAGCGCGAGCGAGCGGGCCGCCCCGTGGTACGAGAGGAACGCCGGGGGCTCGTCGAAGCGGCGTGCGGCGCGGGCCAGTTCGCGGACCGGGCCGTAGCTGTTCGCCCACAGCTCCTCGCCGGTGACCCAGTTGGCGTGGATCGCGAGGAGCGAGTCCTGCGCCTCCTCGGTGACGGTGAGGAAGGACGACCCGCGCGGGCAGAGCAGGAACTTGTAGCCGCCGGCGACCGTGTAGTCCCACTCCCCCGCGCGCAGCGGCAGCCAGCCGGCCGACTGGGTGGCGTCCAGGAGGGTCCGGGCGCCGTGCGCGGCCGCCGCGGCCCGGATCGCCGCGAAGTCCGCGGTCCGGCCGTCCGCCGACTGCACGGCCGAGAAGGCGACGAGCGCGGTGTCGGGGCCGACGGACTCGGCGAGCCCGTCCAGGGGCACGAACCGGGTCCTGAGGTCGCCGCGGATCGTGAAGGGGGTGATGACGGAGGAGAAGTCGCCCTCGGGGAAGAGGATCTCGGACCCGGCGGGCATCGACTGGGCGATCTTGCCGCAGTGCACGGCGACCGAGCTGCCGACGGCGACGCGCTCGGGCGCGACGCCCACGAGCCGGGCGTACGCGGCGCGGGCCTCGTTCACGACCTCGAAGTCCCCGGCGCCGCCCGGGCGGCCGGCGGCGGTCTCCTCCGCGAGGAGCACGACGGCCTCGATCGCGCGGCGCGGCAGCAGCCCGCAGGCGGAGGTGTTGAGGTAGGTGTTCTTCGGCGCGAACTCGGCGCCCCCGAGGGGCTTTTCCAGGGAATCCATGCCCTCACCCTGGATTCCCCACGATCACCCGTCAATTGGGTTCGATCGTGGGGGATCCCCAAGCCGCGCTTATCGCCGCAGGTGGGAGGGAGTGCGGGTGATCACGCGCCCGGGACCTCGCAGCTGCCGTCGGTGTCGCAGACCGCAGCGTCGCCGCCGACGGTCTGGAGGACCCGGCCCTGCCAGGCCTGCTCCAGGGCCTGGGTGAAGACCTCGGCGGGCTGGCCGCCGGAGATGCCGTAGCGGCGGTCGAGCACGAAGAACGGCACGCCGTTCGCGCCGAGTTCGGCGGCCTCGCGCTCGTCCTCGCGTACGGCTTCGGCGTAAGCCGAGTCGTCGGCGAGGACGGTCCGCACCTCGGCCTCGTCGAGACCGGCCTCGACGCCCAGGGTCACCAGGGTCTCGGCGTCGAAGACGGAGCGCTCCTCGGCGAAGTTGGCGCGGTAGGCCAGGTCCAGGAGCTCGTTCTGCAGGCCGCGGTCCTTGGCGAGGTGGAGCAGCCGGTGGATGTCGAAGGTGTTTCCGTGGTCGCGGCCCTCGGTGCGGTAGCCGAGGCCCTCGGAGTGCGCGTTGGACGCGACGTGCGCCTCCATGGCCCGGGCCTCGTCGAGGGTGCGGCCGTACTTCGTGGCGAGCATCTCCAGGACGGGGCCGGTGTCGCCCTTGGCGCGGTTCGGGTCGAGCTCGAAGGAGCGGTGCACGACCTCGATGTCGTCGCGGTGGGCGAAGGCCTCGAGTCCCTTCTCGAAGCGGGCCTTGCCGATGTAGCACCAGGGGCAGGCGATGTCGCTCCAGATCTCGACGCGCATGTGACTTCTCTCCGGGGTTGGGCGGCGGGGTGTTCGGGGTGTTCCGTCGCGACAACGACCCCGCCGGCGGATTTCATTCCGTTTCCGGTCCCAGTGTGAGCCGGAGCACGAGGTGGTCGCCGTCGCGCGGGGTCTCCGGGTCGGGGGTCCAGCCGTGGGCGGCGTAGAAGGCCTGGGCGCGTTCGTTCTTCTCGAAGACCTCCAGGCGCGCCTCGGTCACCCCGGCGGCCCGCCAGCCGTCGACGCAGGCCGCGTGCAGCTCGGTGCCGACTCCGCCGCGCCAGCGGGCGGGGAGGACGTGGAGCTGGGTGAGGTGCATGTGGCCGTCGCGCTCCCCGTACGCGGCGATGCCGGCGAGCTCCCCGTCCCGTACGGCACAGAGGACGGCGCCGCGCTCGACGGCGGCGGCCCAGCCGGCCCGGGAGCGGGCGATCTCCTCGGGGCCGAGGAAGTCGGCGTCGGGGAGGTGACCGCGGTAGTAGGTGGCGCGCGCCTCGGTGTGGAGGGCGACGACGGCGTCGAGATCGGCGGGGGTGGCGAGTCGGATCATGGTTCTTCAGGACGCACGGGAGGGCGGGGCGGTTGCGGCGGGGGCGGGGCGGTCCGTGACCGTCAGCCGGCTGAACGAGGAGCGGTAGGCGCTCGGGGTGAGGCCCGTGCGGCCCAGGAGGTGCCGGCGCAGCGAGTCCCCGGTGCCGAGGCCGCTCGCGCGGGCCACCGCGTCCATGGCGAGCGAGGTGGTCTCCAGGAGCTCCTTGGCCCGCTCCACGCGCTGGTGCAGCAGCCACTGGAGCGGGCTGACGCCGGTCTCGGCGTGGAAGCGGCGGGAGAGGGTGCGGACGGAGACGCCGGCGTGCCGGGCGAGGTCGGTGAGGCCGAGCGGTGCGTCGAGGTGTTCCATCGCCCACGCGCGCGTGGCGGCGAACGAGACCCCGCGCTCGGGCGGCAGCGGGGTCTGGGTGAACTGGGTCTGGCCGCCGGGCCGTACGGGGGCGACGAGGGCGAGCCGGGCGACCGTGTTGGCGACGGCGGAGCCGTAGTCGGTGCGGATGACGTGCAGGCAGAGGTCGATGCCCGCCGCGTATCCGGAGGAGGTCAGCACGGGCCCGTCCTGGACGAACAGCACGTCGTCCTGGAGGTCGACGGCCGGGTGTCGGGCGGCGAGCAGCGAGCTGTACGCCCAGTACGTCGTCGCGGCCCGGCCGTCGAGCAGTCCGGCCTCGGCGAGCGCGAAGGCGCCGGTGCAGATGGAGGCGATGCGACTCCCGGCCGTGGCGGCGCCCCGCAGCGCGGCGAGGATGCGCGGGTCGGGGTCGGTGTACGAGCCGCTGCCCGCGAGGACCACGGTGTCGGCCCCGGCGACGGCGTCGAGGCCGTGGGGGACGACGAGGTCGAGGCCGCCGGTGGTGGTGACGGGCCCGGGGTCGGGGGCGCAGATGACCGTCTCGTACCCGGGTGCGCCGTCGATCTCGACCTTGCCGAACAGCATCTCGGGGATGGCCAGGTTGAACATCGAGACGGGCGGGGCGGCGATCACGGCGACGCGGCGGGCGCGCGGCGAGGGTGCGGACGCGGCTGTCATGTGGCCAGAACCTCCGGGCATATGGCATTCGGGCCACTACTGTACGGCTCCGCCGATCATGAAGCTGGGTCCATGTCATCGACAGACCTCGCCGAAGCTCCCGTCGCCTCCCCCTCCCCCGCCCGGACGTCCCCCGGCCCGGCCCTGGCCGCCGCGATGCTCGGGTTCGCGCTGATCACCCTGGACACCTCCGTCGTGAACGTCGCCCTGCCCGCGATCGGCGCCGATCTGCGGGCCGGGATGACGGGGCTCCAGTGGGTGGTCGACGCGTACACCCTGGCCTTCGCGGCGCTGCTGCTCTCCAGCGGGGCGCTCGCCGACCGGGTCGGGGCGAGCCGGGCGTACGGGACCGGGGTCGTCGTCTTCGTCCTCGCCTCGGCGGCCTGCGGTCTGGCCCCGGGCCTTCCGGCGCTCCTGGCGGCGCGGGCGGTGCAGGGGGTGGCGGCGGCCGTGATGCTGCCGGCCTCGCTCGCGCTCGTACGGGAGGCGTACGGCGATCCGGGGCGGCGGGCGCGGGCGGTGTCGCTGTGGGCGGCGGGCGGCACGGTCGCGGTGGCGCTCGGCCCGGTCGCGGGCGGGGCGCTGACGACGGCGTGGAGCTGGCGGGGCATCTTCTTCGTGAACCTGCCGCTGGGGCTGCTCGCTCTGGTGCTGCTGAGCCGGGTGGCGCGTTCGGAGCGCAGGCCCGCCCCGCTGGACCTGCCGGGACAGCTGACGGCGATGGCGGCGCTCGGGGCGCTGACCTTCGCGGCCATCGAGGGCGGGACGGAGGCGTGGTGGGCGCTGGGGCTCGCGGGAATCTCGTTCGCCGCCTTCCTGCTGGTCGAGACGCGGCGGCGGCACCCGGTGGTGCCGCTGGGTCTGTTCCGGAACACGACGGTGGCGGTCGCGGTGGCGGCGGGCTCGGCGAACAGCGTGGCCTTCTACGGGATGCTCTTCGTCTTCAGCCTCTTCTTCCAGCAGGTGCTGGGCCTCTCGGCGCTGGCCGCCGGGCTGATGTTCCTGCCGATGACGGGGCTGCTCGCCGGGGTGAACATCCTGTCGGCGAGGGTGGCGGCGCGATACGGGGCCCGGCTGCCGATCGTCCTCGGCCAGGCGGTCGCGGTGGCGGGTCTGCTCGGCCTGCTCACGGTCGACGCGCACACCTCCCGGGTGGCCCAGGCGCTCCTCCTGGTCCCCCTCGCCCTGGGGGCGGGCTTCTCGCTGCCGCCGCTGATCGCCTCGATGATGGAGGCGGTCCCGGCGGACCGCGCGGGCACGGCGGCGGGCCTGCTGAACGCGGTCCGGCAGACGGCCGGCGCCCTCGCGATCGCGGTCTTCGGCTCCCTGGCGGCGTCGTCCATGGAGTCGGCCCTCCGCACGAGCCTTCTGATCAGCGCGTCCTTCCTCGCCCTGACGACGCTGCTCTCCCTCCGCATGCCGGGCCGCCGGGGCCGCTGAGCGGGCTCAGGCCCCCTTGCGGTACTGCCCCGGGGCCAGCCCGTACTCCCGCTTGAAGGCCTTGGCGAAGGCGAATTCCGAGGAGTAGCCGGAGCGTCGGGCGATCGAGCGGAGGGGGAGGTCGGCGGTGCGCAGGAGGCGGCCCGCCGTGGTCACGCGCCACCAGGTGAGGTACGCGAGGGGGGGCGCGGCCGACCAGGGTGGTGAAGCGGCGGGCGAAGGCGGCGCGGGAGAGGCCGGTCAGGGCACCGAGTTCCTCGACCGTCCACGCGCGCGCGGGGTCGTCGTGGAGGGCGCGGAGGAAGGGCGTCGGCGGGTGGCCGGGTTCATCGGCGCGGGGCTGCGCGACGGCTCCCTGGCGCCGGTGATCGCCGAGACCTTCGACGGTCTGGAGCGGATCACCGACGCCCATCGGCTGATGGAGTCCGACGCGCACCTCGGGAAGATCGTGGTGCGCGTCGGGGGGTGACGGCCGGTGGCCGGGCTCAGTGGCGGGGCAGGCCCAGCGGGTTGTCGTCGCGGAGCTCCGGCGGGAGCAGGTGCTCGGGGGTCGACTGGTAGGCGACCGGGCGCAGCCAGCGCTCGATCGCGGTCGCGCCGACCGAGGTGGCCGTGGAGGTGGTGGCCGGGTAGGGGCCGCCGTGGTGCTGGGCGGCGGCGACGGCGACGCCGGTGGGCCAGCCGTTGACGAGGACCCGGCCCGCGAGCGGGGTGAGTTCGGCGAGGAGCGGGGCCGCGTCCTCGTCCTGGCCCCGCTCGGCGATGTGCAGGGTGGCGGTGAGGTTGCCGGGCACCCGCGCGAGGGCCTCGGTGATCTCCGTACGGGAGTCGTAGCGGGCGACGACGGTGACCGGGCCGAAGACCTCCTCCGTGAGGTCCCGGTGGTCGCCGTCGACCAGGGTCCGGACCGTGACCGTGACGAAGCCGGCCCTGACCGAGTGCGGGCCGCCGGGCTCGGGGTGGACGGGTGCGGTGACGCCGTCGCTCATCGTCATCTCGTAGGTGCGGGTGAGGAAACTGCCCCGCATCCGGTGGTCGAGCATGACGGCCGGACCGGTGGCGCGCAGGGCCTCCGTCAGCGCCCCCACGAACCGGTCGCCCGCCTCGCCCGAGGGGGCCAGGACGAAGCCGGGCTTGGTGCAGAACTGGCCCGCGCCCAGGGTCATGGAGCCGGCGAGCCCGGCGCCGATCTCCTCGGCCCGTTCCTCGACGGCGGCGGGGGTGAGCACCACCGGGTTGAGGGAGCCGAGTTCGCCGTGGAAGGGGATGGGGACGGGCCGGGCGGCGGCGGCGTCGAAGAGGGCCCGTCCGCCGCGCACCGAGCCGGTGAAGCCGGCGGCGGCGACGAGCGGGTGGCGGACGAGGTCGACGCCCGCGTCGAAGCCGTGGACGAGGACGACGACGTCCTCGGGGAGGCCCGCCTTGGCGGCGGCTCTGCGCAGCAGCGAGGCGCAGAGTTCGGAGGTGGCCGGGTGGTCGGGGTGGGCCTTGATCACCACGGGGCAGCCGGCCGCGAGGGCGCTCGCGGTGTCGCCGCCGGGGACGGAGAAGGCGAGCGGGAAGTTGCTGGCGGCGTAGACGGCGACGACGCCGAGCGGGATCTTCCAGCGGCGCAGGTCTGGCCGGGGCGGGATGGCTCCGGGGTCGGGCAGGTCGATCCGGATGTCGAGGAAGGAGCCCTCGTCGACGACCTCGGCGAACGCCCTCAACTGGGCCGCCGTGCGGGCGAGTTCACCGTTGAGGCGGACGGGACCGAGGGCGGTCTCGGCGTCCGCGGTCTCGACGATCTGCTCGCCGGCCTCCTGGAGGAGGTCGGCGGCGGTCCGCAGGAAGGCGGCCCGTACGGTCCGGTCGGCGAGGGCCTCGCGGACCGCGTGCGCGGCCCGTACGGACCGGTCGACGTCCTCCGTCGTGGCCTCCACCGCGACCCGCTCGCGCGGCTTCCCCGTCCGGGGGTCCACACTCCACACTGGTTCTGCCGCCACTGCCACGCCCCTGTTCGCTATTCTGAACACAGTTCCCGTAGATGAACGCATCCGTACGGGACTCTAGGGACGGCCCGGCCGTCTTCACAAGGGGCCCTGGCCGGCCGGCCGGCCAGGGGACGACGGCACGACGGAAGAGGGGCGAGGGTCATGACGACTGCCGACGCGGGCGGAGCGCAGGTGAAGTCCGCGGTGCGGACCGTGGAGCTGCTCGAATACTTCGCCGGACGCCCGGGGATGCACTCACTCGCCGCCGTCCAGGAGGCCGTCGGCTACCCCAAGTCCAGCCTGTACATGCTGCTGCGCACCCTGGTCGAGTTGGGCTGGGTGGAGACGGACGCGACCGGCACGCGGTACGGCATCGGCGTACGGGCGCTGCTCGTCGGCACCTCGTACATCGACGGCGACGAGGTGGTGGCCGCCTCCCGGCCGACCCTGGACCGGCTCTCCGACGACACCACCGAGACGATCCACCTGGCACGGCTCGACGGCACCAACGTGGTGTATCTGGCGACCCGTCAGTCCCAGCACTACCTGCGGCCGTTCACCCGGGTCGGGCGCCGGCTGCCCGCCCACTCGACCTCGCTCGGCAAGGCGCTGCTCGCCACCCACACCGACGACCAGGTGCGCAAGCTGCTCCCGGAGACCCTCCCGGCGCTGACCGAGCACACCATCACCGACCGCGAGCAGCTCATCGAGGAGCTGCGCGTCATCCGCGAGCAGGGCATCTCGGTGGACCGCGAGGAGAACACGCTGGGGCTGCGCTGCTTCGGCGTCGCCATCCCGTACCGGACCCCGGCACGGGACGCGATCAGCTGCTCGGTGCCGGTGGCACGGCTCACCCCGGCACACGAGCAGATGATCAAGGACGCGCTCTTCGACGCGCGGGACCGGCTGACGCTGGCGACCCGCCGCCTCTGAGGCCTCCCGGAAGGGGCGGCCGTCCCGGACGCCCCTCGCCGGCGGGTCATCCGCGCTCGGCGAGCGCCTTCTGCCAGACCGGGCTGTCCACGTAGTGGTTGTCGTACTGCTCCGAGGACGCCTTGATCTCCTCGAAGCTCGCCTCGCCCCGCATGACGCGGCCGAGCAGGCGCAGGTAGTCGAAGCGGGCCATGCCGGGCGTGAAGACGAAGAGAACGTCGGCCTCGGCGCCGGGCGCGGCCGCGAAGGCGTGCGCGGTGTGCGGCGGGACGAGCAGGAAGTCGCCCTTCTCCAGGACGGACAGCTCCTCGCCGACGAGGACCTGGAGCGAGCCGTCGATGACGTAGAACATCTCCGACGCCTTGGTGTGGAAGTGCGCCGGGGCGCCGACCGCCCCCTTCGCGAAGGTGGAGCGGTAGCTGGTGAGCTGTCCGCCGGTGGTGTCGGAGTCGGCGAGCAGGGTCATGACACTGCTGGGGTCCGCGGTGGTCTCGGCGGTGGCGGCACGGGTCAGGAGCGGGGCGAAGGGCGCGTTCTCGTTCATGATCACTAATCTAGGGGGCCATTGACCCATGTGAAGGGTGCAATTGATCTATAAAACCATGGGTCAATTCCGGGTCTCGCGCCCCACGCCCAGCCCCCACGCACAGCCCGCACGCCCACGCCCGCGCCTCTCGGCCGACCTCCGCCTCCCCCGTGCGGCGGAGGCGGATCACCGTTCCGCAGGAGGTGCCGCCGGGGGCCGGCGCGCGAGCGTGGAGCCATGACACAGACCGCGCACCTCCTCGCCCCGGCGCCCGGCGCCGGCCCCCGCCCCAGCGGCGCCCGCCGGGCGCTGCGCGTGCTCGCGATCCTCGCCTGCGTCCCGTACGTCTCGCTCAAGATCGCCTGGGTGGCGGGCAGCGAGATCGGCATCCCGGCGGGGAGCGTGCTCCTGGAGAGACCCCGGACGATGGCGATCGCCAACTCGGTCACGGTGCTCGCCGACATCCTCGTCGTCGTCCTCGCCCTGCTCCTCACCCAGTCCTGGGGACGCCGGGTGCCCGCCTGGCTCCTCGCGCTCCCCATGTGGGCGGCGACCGGGCTGCTCACCCCGATCATGACCGGATACCCCACCCAGCTCGCGGTCGCGCTCCTCGGCGGCGACGAGCGGGCCGCCGCGCCCGCCGAACCCTTCCTGGACTCCTGGGTCTTCGCCGTCGTCTACGGAGGCTTCATCCTCCAGGGCCTCTCCCTGGGCACCCTCTTCGCGCTGTACGCGCGCGACCGCTGGGGCCACCTCTGGCGCGGCCGACTCGGCGGGCTGTCCGCCCGCGTCTCCGGGCCCGGGGTACGGGCCGCCGCCCTGGCCGCCGCCGCCCTCGCGCTCTTCCCCCTCACGCTCCACGCGAGGTGGCTGTTCGGCTCGACCGAGGGCCTGTCGCCCCGGCAGATCGCCGAGCGCGACGCCGACTTCACGGTCCTGGAGTTCCAGCAGATCGCCTTCCTCGTCGTCGCCGTGGCCTTCACCCTGTTCCTCGTCCTGCGCCGGCCCGCCCCGCTGAAGGCACGTACCGTCCTCGCGCTCGCGTGGACCGGCTCGGGCGCGGTGGGCTGCTGGGGCGCGTACATGTCGCTGGTCGCGCTGATGCCGGAGACGGATCCCGCCAAGCAGGTCACGGCCCTGACGCAGCTGTCCTACGCTGGCGAAATGATCACCGGACTCCTCCTCGCCGCCTGTCTCGCCGTGGTCCTGCGGCGGCGGAGCGCCGAGGCGTGAGACGGTGCGCGGTCGCCCTCCTCGGGCAGCGGGCCCGGCGGCGCTGGCTCCATCTGATCGTCGGCGGCGCGCTGTTCATGCCGTTCTGGATGGTCGGCTCCGTGGTCGTGGGGGCGTTGCTCGATGAGGGCGGCCTGTTCGGCGGAAGCCTCGCGGTGCAGTTCGGGGCGTACGGGGTGGGGCTGCCGCTGGTGGCGGTCGCCGCGCTGTTCCCGCTGGCCCGGCCGATGTCGGTGGCGGCCGCGCGGGCGCTGTGCGGAGTGCCGGCGGACCGGTTCGCGGACGGCCCGGCCCGGGGCCGGGAGGCGAAGGCCCGGACGGCCGGCTGGTGGACGCTGCACCTGGGCGCCGGGGCGCTGGTCAGCGGCGCGACGCTCGCGCTGCCGCCGTTCGCGGTGTCGGTGATGGCGCTGCCGTTCTCGCCGGCGCTGCGGGAGTCGGAGCTGGGCCGGCTCTGGGGTCTCGACCGGCCCTGGTGGAGCTGGGCGGCGCTCCCGGCGGGGTTCCTGATGCTGCTCGCGCTCGCCGCCGTGGCCGCCGCGACCGGGGCCCTGCTCGCCCGCCAGGCGCCCCGGCTGCTCGGGCCGAGCCCTGCGGACCGGCTCGCGGCGGCCGAGCGGCGCGCGGCGGAGGCGGAGTCCCGCAACCGGCTGGCCCGGGAGCTGCACGACTCGGTCGGTCACGCGCTGAGCGCGGTCACCCTCCAGGCGGGCGCCGCCCGGCGGGTCCTGGACGCCGGTGACGGGGCGGACCTGGCGTTCGTCCGGGAGGCGCTGACCGCGATCGAGGAGACCACCCGGCGCACGGTCGGCGAGCTGGACTGGGTCCTCGGGCTGCTGCGGCGCGACGAGGATGCCGGGGAGGGCGGGGAAGGCGGACCCGGGCCCGGTCCGGGGCTCGACGCCCTGGAGGACCTGGTGCGGGGCGCGGGGCCGAAGGTGGCCCTTGCCGTGTCCGGCGACCTCGCCCCCGTACCGGAGGCGCTGTCCCGGGAGGCGTACCGGATCGTTCAGGAAGGGCTGACGAACGCGGCCCGGCACGCGGGCGGGGAGCCCGTGACCGCACGGCTCGACGCCCGCACCGAGGAGTTGGAGATCACCATGGAGAACCCCCTGCCCGCACGGCCACCGGTCGTCCGCCCGAACGGCGGTCGCGGTCTGCGCGGCATCGGCGAACGGGCCCGGCTGCTCGGCGGCACCGCCGAGGCCGGTCCCGCGGACGGCGTCTGGCGCCTCGTGGTCAGGATCCCCCGATGAGCGCCCCCGTCAGGATCGTGCTCGCCGACGACGAGCGGATGGTGCGGACGGCGCTGCGGGTCATCCTGGACGCGGAGCCCGGCCTGGAGGTCGTGGGCGAGGCGGCCACCGGCGCCGAGGCGGTGTCGGTGGTGCGGGCCCAGCGGCCGGACGTCGTCCTCATGGACGTACGGATGCCGGAGATCGACGGGATCCGGGCCACCGAGCAGATCCTCGCGGGGATGGCGGAGCCGCCCCGGATCGTGGTGGTGACCACCTTCGAGAACGACGCGTACGTGTACGACGCGCTGCGCGTCGGCGCGGCCGGCTTCCTCCTCAAGCGGGCGGCGGCGGAGGAGCTGGTGAGTGCGGTCCGGCTGGTCGCCCGGAGCGACTCGCTGCTCTACCCGGCGGCGGTCCGCGGCCTGGCCGCCGAGCACGCCCGCAACCGCCCGCCGGTGGCACCGCCCTGGGTGGCGCGGCTCACCGAGCGGGAGGCGGAGGTGCTGCGCCTGGTGGCGACGGGCCTCACGAACGCGGAGATCGCGGGCCGGATGGGCGTCGGCGCGGCCACGGTCAAGACGCACGTGGCGTCGGTCCTGGCGAAGTCGGGCGCCCGCGACCGCACGCAGGCGGTGATCCTGGCGTACGAGTCGGGGTTCGTCCGGACGGGGTGAGGCGGGCGCCGGGGGCCCGGCTCGTACGGCGGGGGTGACGGCGGGCGCCGGGTGCCGGCTCGTACGGCGGGGTGACGGCGGGCGCCGGGTGCCGGCTCGTACGGCGGGGTGACGGCGGGCGCCGGGTGCCGGCTCGTACGGCGGGGTGACGGCGGCCACACGCGGGCCCGCCCCGTATGAAGGTTCGCTGAGAAACCGGCCACATCCGGAACGTCCCCCACCGAGCCGTTCGTCCCCACCAGTGCGATGAACAAGACGATCAGGCGCACCTCGGTCTTCGTGCTGCTCCTGGTGCTCGCCCTGCTGGGCCGGGCCACCTGGGTGCAGGCGTACGAGGGGAAGGCGCTCGCGGACGACAAGAAGAACCGGCGGAAGACGATCGCGCAGTACGCGCAGCCGCTCGGGAACATCGTCGTGGCCGGTTCACCGGTCACCGGCTCGAAGAAGACGGAGGGAACGGACCTCGAGTACCGCCGTACCTACACGAACGGCGAGCTGTACGCGGCGGTGACCGGTTACAGCTCGCAGGCGTACGGTGCCACCCAGCTGGAGGGCATCTACTCCGACGTCCTCGACGGCACCGACGACCGGCTGAAGAACCCGCTCGACGCCGTCACCCGCAAGCAGCAGCAGCCGGGCACGGTCGTCACCACGATCGACCCGGACGTGCAGAAGGCCGCCTACCGGGCGCTCGGGGACACGAAGGGCGCGGCCGTCGCCGTCGACCCGGCCACCGGCCGCATCCTCGCGATGGTCTCGACCCCGTCCTACGACCCGTCGAAGATCTCCGGGACCTCGGACGGCGACGTCTGGAAGGCGCTCACCACCGACGAGGACAAGCCGCTGGTCAACCGGGCCCTGCGCCAGCCGCTGCCGCCGGGGTCCACCTTCAAGCTGGTCGTCGCCGCGGCGGCCCTGGAGGACGGTCTGTACGGCTCGGTGGACACGGCGACGAAGAGCCCCGACCCGTACACCCTGCCGAACACGCGGACCGTGCTGAAGAACGAGAACGCGTCCGCACCCTGCGAGAACGCCACGATCCGCACCGCGCTCCGCTACTCCTGCAACAACGTCTTCGCCAAGATGGCGGCCGACCTGGGGCAGGACAAGGTGAAGGCGATGGCGGAGAAGTTCGGCTTCAACGACGCCGAGCTCGACGTCCCGGTCCGCGCCTACGCGAGCGTCTACCCGTCCGGCATGGACCAGGCGCAGACGGCGCTGACCGGCATCGGCCAGTTCGACGTGACCGCCACCCCGCTGCAGATGGCGATGGTGTCGGCGGCGATCGCCAACGACGGTCTGCTGGCCGCGCCGCACATGGTGTCGGAGGTCGTCGACTCCGACGGCGACCCGCTGACGACCTTCAAGGACGGCGACAGCGAGCGGATCGTCTCCTCGTCGACGGCCGAGCAGCTGCGCAGCGCGATGCGGACCGTGGTCGAGGAGGGCACCGGCACCAACGCGGCCGTCAGCGGGGCCGAGGTCGGCGGCAAGACGGGTACCGCGCAGCACGGTGAGAACAACAGCAAGACGCCGTACGCCTGGTTCACCTCGTACGCGAAGGATCCCTCGACCGGGAAGCAGGTCGCCGTCGCGGTGCTGATCGAGGACTCGGGCGCGGCTCGCTCCGAGGTCAGCGGCAACGGTCTGGCGGCGCCGGTGGCGCAGAAGATGATGGCGGCGGCGCTGAAGTGAGGCGGCCGGGAGCCGCGAGACAAGTCGGCCGGGAGCCGCGAGACAAGTCGGCCGGGAGCCGCGAGACAAGTCGGCCGGGAGCCGCGAGACGAGCCGGCCCGGGAGCCGCTGAGCGAACCGGCCGGAAGCCGCGCGACGAACCGGCCGGGGAGCCGCGAGACCAGCCGCCCGGGAGCCGTGAAGCGGCATCGGCAGGAGCCGTGAAGTGACGTGAGCCGGGCCCCGATTGGCCGTCGGGGCCCGTCACGCGATATGCAGGGTCACGCTCGCGACCGAGCACGCATTCGAAGCTCGTTCACCGACCCGCTGATCCTGCACCCACCTCGCGGAGGACCGCCGTGCGCCTGCCCCGTTCCCTGTCCGGCTGGACGATCGCGGTCTTCGGCGTGCTCGCCGCCGCCCTGGGCGTGGTGGGCCTGGTCGTGCCGGACGCACTGCTCACGGTGATGGGCTTCGAGCCGGTGCCCGACGGCGGGCGCGCGGACGGTGACCACACGCTCGTATTCCTCACCGCCTCCTCGATGGCCGCGCTCAACATGGGCGTCTACTACGTGCTGGCCGCACTCGCCGACTGGAAGCCGTTCTTCCGCTGGACGGTCCCGTTCCGGCTGCTCACCTGCGCGGTCTTCACCCTCGCGGTCGTCGGCGGCCGCGCCCCGGCCGGATTCCTGGGCGTGGGCCTGTGGGAGGGCCTGGGCGCGGTGGTCACGGGGCTCGCGCTGCGGCGCGAGAAGGCGCGGTGCGAGAAGGCGCGGTGCGAGAAGGCGCGGTGCGAGAAGCCGCGGTGCGAGAAGCCGCGGTACGAGAGGGCGCCCACGGAGCAGGACGCGGCCTCCCCGGCCTCCCAGGTCTCTTAGGGAAGATGCCCGATCCCCCGGGGCCACCTCAGAGACCAGCCTGTGGCCATGCGCTGGTATCTGACAGGTGTCGTCGTGTCCGGATTCGGTACGACGGCGATGTGGCTGGTCTCCGGGATCTGGGTCAAATCGCTGACGGGCTCCGACAGTCTCGCGGCCCTGGCCGCCTTCGCCCTCTGGGCGCCCGTTCTCCTCGGGCCGCTGCTCGGCACGCTCGCGGACCGGGTGCGGCGGCGCCCGCTCCTGGTCGTCCTCGACCTGGCGATGGCCGCGCTCCTCCCGGTCCTCCTGTGGGTGGACTCGGCGGACCGGGTGTGGCTGCTCTTCGCCGTCCTCGTGGTGTACGGGGCGCAGGGCGCCGTCCACGAGGCGGCGGAGCAGGCCCTGGTCGCGACCGTCATGGACGAGAAGCGGCTCGGCACCTTCAACGGGCTGCGAATGACCGCGAACGAGTCGACGAAGCTGATCGCCCCGCTCGCGGCGGCCGGCCTCTTCGCCGCGTACGGCGGCGGGACCGTCGCGCTGCTCGACGCGGCGAGCTTCGCGCTCGCGGCGGGCCTCTTCGCGCTGATGCCCGTACGGGAGGAGCGCCCGGCGCGGCCGGAGTCCCGGCACTGGTGGCGGGAGACCACCGAGGGCGCCCGGCTGCTCCGCGCCTCGCCGGTCCTGCGGCCGCTGGTCGCGACGGGCGCGTTCACGATGCTGCTCGCCGGGGTGAACGGGGCCGCGGTCTACGCGGTCGTCGACCGGGGGCTCGGGCACGCCCCCGCGTACGCCGGTGTGCTCTACGCGGTGCAGGGCGTGGGATCGGTCCTCGCGGGCCTGGTCACCGGCCCGCTGCTGCGCCGGATCCCCGAGCGGACGCTCGCCGCCGCCGGTCTCGCCCTGTTCGCGGTGGCGGTGGGCGTACGGGCGCTGCCGTACGAGGCGACGGCCCTGGCGGCGAGCGCGGCGATCGGCCTGGGGATGCCGTGGGTCCTCGTGGCGGTGGTGACGGCCGTGCAGCGGGAGGCGCCCGCGGAGGCGGTGGGCCGGGTGGCGGCGACCGCGCACACGCTGGTCATGGCGCCCAACGCGCTGGCCCTCGCCCTCGGCGCGGGCCTGGTCGCCCTGGTCGACGTCCGCGTCCTGCTGCCGCTGCTCGCGCTCGCGGGGACGGGATGGGCGGCGGTGGTCGCGGTACGGGGGCGGCGCGGCGGGGAGACGCCTGCCCGGGACGCGTCCGTCCCGGTCGGCTGACGGACCCCGCCCCTCCTCCTTCTCCTCCCGCTCCTTCCTCCCCCCCGTCCCCGGGGGTGCCCTGCCGGTCGGGCCGGGCACCCCCGGGGCGCTCGCGGTGCGGGCCGACCGGTGGGCGGCGAGCATGGAAGAAAGCGCGGCGCGGCGGGAGGAGGGCAGTGTGACGGCCGGTTCCTTCCCGGGAACGACGGGGCGGGTCGGTGTGCCCCTGGACGGCAAGGGCCTCCTCGACGTGCTGGGGGTCGCCGCCGTCGTCATCGACGCCCACGGCCGGATCGTCCTCTGGAGCCCACAGGCCGAGGACCTCTTCGGCTTCCGCGCCGACGAGGCCCTGGGCCAGTACATGGCCCGGCTGGTCGTCGGCACGGACCACCGCGACGAGGCGATGCGCCTCTTCGGCGAGGTGCTGCGCGAGGGCGCGACCTGGGCGGGCGTCTTCCCCGTGCGGCACAAGGACGGCAGCGTACGGAACGTGGAGTTCCGCAACATGCGGCTCACCGACGACCTGGGGGGTCTGTACGCGCTCGGGATCGCCGCCGACCGCTCCGCCGTCGAACGGGTCGAGGCCGAGCTCGCGCTCTCCGACCGGCTCGTCTCCCAGTCCCCGATCGGCCTCGCCGTCCTGGACACCGACCTGCGCTACGTCCTGGTCAACCCGGCTCTGGAACGCATCAACGGGATCCCGGCCGCGATGCACATCGGACGGCGGATCGGGGAGATGGTGCCCGAGATCGACGCCCCGGCACTGGAGGCCGCGCTGCGCGCCGTCCTGACGACCGGCACCCCGCTGCTCGACCATCCCACCGTCGGACGGACCGCGGCCGACCCGGACCACGACCACGCCTGGTCGCTGTCCTTCTACCGCCTGGAGGGGCCGGAGGACCGGATCCTGGGGGTCGCCGCCTCCGTGATCGACGTGACCGAGCGGATGCGGGCGGACGCGGACGCCGACCGCTCCCGGCGGCGGCTCGCCCTCATCGCGGACGCCTCGGCCCGGGTCGGCACCACCCTGGAGGTGGAGAAGACGGCCGACGAGCTGGCCTCGGTCGTGGTGCCGGAACTCGCCGACATCGCCGCCGTCGACGTCCTCGACTCCGTCCTCGCCCTGCGCAGACCCGGCGCGCCGGAGGAGGGCCCCGAACTGTTCCGGGCCCTCGCGGTGAAGGCCGCGGGCCGGACGGAGGCACTGCCCGCCGCGGACCCGCCCGGGGCGATCACCATGTACGGGGCGGACCGGCTCGTCACTCGGTGTGTGCACACCGGGCTGCCCGTCCTGGTGGAACGCGTCGGCCCGGGTGACCTGTCCCGGATCGCGCGGAGTCCCGAGGCGGCGGAGCTGCTCGCCCGGGCGGGGGTCCACTCGTATCTGGCGGTGCCGCTGATCGCGCGCGGCGAGGTGCTCGGCGCGCTCGACCTCAAGCGGGACCGCAACCGGCTGCCCTTCGACGGGGACGACGTGCTGCTCGCGACGGAGCTCGCGGCCCGCGCGGCGGTGAGCATCGACAACGCGCGCTGGTACCAGAGCGTGCGGAACTCGGCGGTGACGCTCCAGCGCAGTCTGCTGCCCGGCGTGCCGCCGGAGCGGGCCGGTCTGGAGGTCGCCGCCCGCTACCAGCCCGCGCAGGCGTCGAGCGAGGTCGGGGGCGACTGGTACGACGTGATCCCGCTGCCCGACGACAAGACGGCGCTGGTGGTCGGGGACGTGATGGGCAGCGGGATCGACGCGGCGGCGACGATGGGCCGGCTGCGGACCGCCACCTGCGCGTTCGCCGACCTCGATCTCCCGCCCGCCCAGGTCCTGCGGCATCTGGACCGGATCACCGCGGGCCTGGAGCACTACATCGCGACCTGCCTCTTCGCCGTGTACGACCCGGCCCTCGGCCGGTGCCGGATCTCGAACGCCGGGCATCTGCCACCGGTACGGGTCCCGGCGGACGGCCCGGCCGAGCTGGTCACCGTACCGCCGGGGGTGCCGCTCGGGGTGGGCGGCGGCACGTTCCGTACGACCCGGGTGGCCTTCCGCCCGGGGGACCGGCTCGTGCTCTACACGGACGGTCTGATCGAGACCCGCCACGAGGCGATCGACGAACGGCTCGCCCTGCTCGTGGGCCTGCTCGACGACATGCGCGGCCCCCTGGAGGAGACCTGTGACGAACTCCTCCGGGCTCTGCGCCGGCCCGGCGCACCGGACGACGTGGCGCTGCTCATCGCCCGGAGCACGGGATGACGGCCCGGGGCGGGGCACGCGGGGAGGGCGACGGGGCACGGGGGAAGCGCCCCGGTGACCGCGGGACGGGGCTGCGGAGCGTGGCCGGGCAGGTGTTCGCCCTGGAGGCGCTGATCGCGCTCCTGGTGATCGCGGCGGCCGTGTTCGTGACGTTCTACCAGGCGCGCAGCGACACCCAGCGGGACGCCGAGGTCCGCTCCCTCGCGGTCGCGGAGGCCTTCGCGAAGGCGCCCGGCATCGACGCGGCGCTCGCCTCGCCCGACCCGACGGCCGAGCTCCAGCAACGGGCGGAACAGACGCGGCTGGCGACGGGGGTGGACTTCATCGCCGTCCTGAGCCCGGCCGGCGTGCGCTACACCGACTCGGACCCGGGGCTGATCGGCCGCAGGGCGACCGGCGACCTCAGCCGGGCGGTGGTGGACGGGGAGTCCTACACGGAGCTGTTCCGGGGCGCGCCCAACGACGCCGTGCGGGCCGTGGTCCCCGTCGTGAACGACCAGGGCCGGATCGTCGGCATGGTCACCAGCGGCGTCGAGGTGGAGAGCATCACGGACGCGGTGCAGGACCGACTGCCGCTGCTCATCGGCGCCGCGGCCGGCGCGCTCGTGCTCGCCGTGGGCGGGGCCGCCCTGGTGAGCCGGCGGCTGCGGAGGCAGACGCACGGTCTCGGCCCGGCCGAGATGACCCGGATGAAGGAGCACCACGAGGCGGTCCTGCACGCGGTGCGCGAGGGCGTCCTGATCGTGGGCCCGGACCGCCGGCTGCTGCTCGCCAACGACGAGGCGCGCCGGCTGCTCGGCCTCACGCCGGACATGGAGCGGCGGCACGTCTCGGAGCTCGGGCTCGACGCGCGTACGGTCGAACTCCTGGAGTCGGGCCGGTCGGCGACGGACGAGGTGCACCGGGCGGGTGACCGGCTGCTCGCGGTGAGCGTACGGCCCACGCTCCCGGCCGGGCGGGAGTCCGGCTGCGTGATGACGATGCGGGACACCACCGAGCTGGCCGCGCTGACCGGCCGTGCGGCGGTGGCCCGCGGCCGGCTCCAGCTGCTCTACGAGGCGGGGGTGCGGATCGGGACGACCCTGGAGGTCGTCCGGACGGCGGAGGAGCTGGCGGAGGTCGCGGTGCCGCGGTTCGCGGACTTCGCGACGGTGGAGCTGCTCGAACCGGTGCTGCGCGGCGAGGAGCCGCCGTCGTCCGCGCCGGCGACCACGGAGATGCGGCGGACGGCGCTGAGCGGGCTGCGGCCCGACCAGCCGCTCCAGCCGGTCGGGGACACCATTCGGTTCGACGTCCCCAGCACCCCGATGGCCACGGCGCTGAGCGCGGGGCACGCGATGGCACAGGCGGAGCTGGCCTCGGCGGAGGGCTGGCGGGAGCAGGACCCGGAAGGGGCGGCGCAGGCCCTCGCCTACGGCATGCACTCGCTGCTCACGGTGCCGCTGCTGGCCCGTGGGGTGGTCCTGGGGATGGCGAACTTCTGGCGCGCGGACACGCCCGAGCCGTTCGGCGAGGAGGACCTGTCGTTCGCGGAGGAGCTGGCGGCGCGGGCCGCGGTCGCCATCGACAACGCCCGCCGGTTCACCCGGGAGCACGCGATGGCGGTGACCCTCCAGCGGAGCCTGCTGCCCCGGGTGCTGCCGGACCAGAGCGCGGTGGACGTGGCGTACCGCTATCTCCCGGCGAAGGCGGGGGTGGGCGGCGACTGGTTCGACGTGATCCCGCTGCCGGGCGCGCGGGTGGCGCTCGTCGTCGGGGACGTCGTCGGGCACGGGCTGCACGCGGCGGCCACCATGGGGCGGCTGCGGACGGCGGTGCACAACTTCTCGACCCTCGACGTGCCGCCGGACGAGCTGCTCGGGCACCTCGACGAGCTGACGGCCCGGATCGACGACCGGGAGTCGGAGGAGCCGGACGGCGAGGCGCGGCGGCGGGAGGAGGGCATCACGGGCGCGACCTGCCTGTACGCGATCTACGACCCGGCGTCGGGGGCGTGCACGGTGGCGAGCGCGGGTCATCCCGGTCCGGCCCTGGTGGGTCCGGACGGGCGGGTGGAGTTCCCCGAGCTGTCGCCGGGGCTGCCGCTGGGTCTCGGTCTGGGGGATGTGCCGTTCGAGGCGACGGAGCTGCTGCTCCCGGAGGGCACCAAGCTGGTGCTCTTCACCGACGGGCTCCTGGAGGACCGGGGCCGGGACCTCGACACGGGTCTGGGGCTGCTGCGGTCCACGCTCGCCCGCCCGGACCGCACCCCGGAACAGACCTGCGCGGACGTCCTCGCGACCCTGCTCTCGCCGACGCCCCGCGACGACATCGCGCTCCTGGTGGCCCGCACCCGGCTGCTCGACCGCGAGCGGATCGCCGAGTGGGAGGTGGCGCGCGACCCGTCGGCCGTCTCGCCGGTGCGGAACGCGGCCGCGGCGAAGCTGTCGGAGTGGGGGCTCGACGGGCTCGCGTTCACGGCGGAACTCGTCCTCAGCGAGCTGATCACGAACGCGGTGCGGTACGGGGCGGACCCGGTCCGGGTACGGCTGCTCCACGACCGGACGCTGATCTGCGAGGTGTCGGACGGCAGCAGCACGTCGCCCCATCTGCGGCACGCGGCGGCGACGGACGAGGGCGGGCGCGGGCTGTATCTGGTGGCGCAGTACGCGGAGCGCTGGGGCACCCGCTACGGCCGGCGCGGCAAGACGATCTGGGCGGAGCTGCGGGTGGGCTCGGACGCCGCGGAACCGGTCGTGACGGCGGTGCCGGATCTGGACGCGCTGGAGGATCTGGCCTGGTGAGGGGCGGAGCCGGGGACGGGACCCGGGGCCGGAGGGAGCCCGTGGCATACCAGATCGCGGCATGCTTTCCGTACCGCCGACCGCTCCGAGGAGACTCCCGTGAACCCGCCGCCGGCCCGCACCGCGACCCTGTTCCACGACGTGCGGCCCTTCGGCGGGCCGGCCGGCGACCTGATCTCCGTGGCCGGCGTACTCGTGCCGGAGGTCACGGAGGGCGCCGTCGTCGAGCGGGTCGACGGCGGCGGGCGGCTCGCGCTGCGGCTGATGGCGCGCGCGGCGGCCCAGGGCACGCGCGCGATGCGCGCCCACGCGGACGTGGCCCCGGCCTACGGCCTCTCCCGCGCCGCGACGTGGTGGTCCGGGCGGGCCGGGTCGTGGCGAGGGACGGCCGCCTGGTCCGACGACCACGTGCGGGGCCACGGCCGAATTCCCCCGCGGACGGGTCTGCGAAGATCGAAGGAGCACGTCCACCCCACGGGAGCCGCCCCCATGACCGTCCACCGCCCCGCCGCCCGCGGCACCGCCGTCGGGGACACCCACCAGTCCCTGCGCGAGCGGGTCTATGTGGAGCTGCGCGAGCGGATCATCGAGGCGGAGTACCCGGCGGGCACGCGGCTCGTGGAGCGGGAGGTCGCCGACGGGCTGCGGGTCTCCCGGGTGCCGGTGCGCGAGGCGATGCAGCGCCTGGAGTCGGAGGGCTTCCTCTCGGTGCAGCCGCGCCGGGGTTCGGTGGTCGCGGACTTCGGCCCGGAGGACGCCGAGCACCTCTTCGACGTGCGGGAGAACCTGGAGGGCCTCGCCGCGCGGCTCGCCGCCCGGCATGCGAGCGCCACCCAACTGCGCGACCTGGAGCGGCTGTTGTCGCGAGCCAGGAAGGCGGCGGAGTCCGGACGGCTCAGCGAGGCCGTCTCCCTCAACGCCGACTTCCACCGGCAGATCGTCGAACTCTCCGGCAACCCGCTCCTGGTGGACCTGATGGCTCCGCTCGACTCCCGGCTGCGCCGGCTCTTCCGGCTCACCTCGGCGCAGTCGGACGGCGAGCCGATGTGCGGGGCCCACGAGCGGCTCTACGAGGCCGTCCGCGACCGCGACGAGGACGGCGCGGAGGCGCTGGCCCGCGCCCATGTCGCGGACACCCGCGCCTCCGCCGCCCGTCTGCTGGCGGCATCTCCGGGGGAGCCGGAGAGGCGTCCTGGCGAGGCCCTCTAGACCAGCTTCCGCAGCGCCGTCCGGACGGCGGCCAGGTCCTCGTCCGAGGCCAGCCCGGCGTGGTAGAGCCGCAGTTCGGTGGCGCCCGCCTCGCGGGCCCGCTCAGCCTCGTCGGCCAGCAGGTCGGGCGCGCCGCCCATGCCGGTGACGACGGACAGGTTCGCCGCGAGGACGGTGTCCACGCGCGCGTGGGCCGCGAATTCCGCGACCCGGTGCGGCCGGGCGACCACCCCGTCCGCGAGGCCCAGGACGTGCGCCGGGTCGGTGCCGGCGTCGGCGCCGCAGCGGTACGGGTCGGGATCGGCGTGCAGCAGGATCCGGAAGCCGGGCGGGGCCGCGGCCCGTACGGCGGCCACGGCGGCCTCCTGGAAGCCGCGGGCGGCCCCGGCGCGCCAGGCCCCGGCCGGGGCCTCCAGGGCGCCGAGCCCGCCCGCCGGACCCGATCCGGTCCATACCGGCTCCAGCGCGCCCCGCACGGCGGCGGCCAGTTCGTCGGGATCGGCGCCCTCGCCCCCGTACCCCTCCCGGCAGGAGGGGCAGAAGCAGAGCGACATCAGGTACTGCTCGCGCTCGCCGAGGGCGACGCCGCCGGTCTTGTCGTGGGCGTGGAGGTGGGCGAGGCCGTACCAGCCGCAGGACTCCAGCTCGGTGCCGGCGGCGCCCGGCCGTACGGCGGCCTCGGCGGCCAGGTCCACCAGCAGGGCGCGGACCTCGGGGCGGGCGACGCAGGGCGCCCAGGGGTAGCGGTCGCCGTAGGCGTTGACGACGGAGGTCTCCGGATGTTCGGCGCCGAGCCGCGAGTTGTGCGCCAGCACGACCCAGCTGTGCACCTCGATGCCGGTGGGCGCGAGGGCCTCGGCGGCCCGCCCGAAGGCGTCGCCGGGGGCCCACTCCCCCGCCGGGTACGGGCGGAGCGGGCGGCCGGCCCAGCGGTCCGGGTCCGGCGGGTAGAGCACGGCGGCGTGCTCGGCGGTGACGATCCGGTGGGCGGGGTGACGGGGGGTCAGGGCCCGGGTGGAGTGGTAGGCGGCGGCGAGGGTGACCTGTGCGAGGCCGAGCCCGGCGAGCAGTCCGGGTGCGGCGGGATCGCCGTCGACGTCCCAGGGGTAGACGAAGGCGCCGGCGCGCATGCCACCGCTCCCGCGACCAGCCCCGGCGACCGCGGCGTCCCCGCTCACGCGCCGAGCTCCTTCAGGGCGGCCCGGCCCTGCTCGACGAGCAGCATGAGGGCGTCGACGTGCTCGGGCGCGGGCTCGCTCAGCGGCGGTCGTACGTGTCCCACGTCCAGGCCTTCCCGCCGTACCGCGGCCTTGACGAGCGAGACGGCGTATCCCCGGCCCTGGGCGCGGAGTTCGACGAGCGGCCGGTAGAAGTCGTCGACGAGCCGGTTCACGGTGGTGTCGTCGCCGGTGGTGAGCGCGCGGTGGAAGGCGAGGGCGATGTCGGGGGCGAAGCAGAAGACGGCGGAGGAGTAGAGGGTGACGCCGATGCCCCGGTAGGCGGGGCCGGTGAGCTCGGCGGTCGGCAGGCCGTTGAAGTAGAGCAGGTCGAGGCCCTCGGCGCGGACGGCGCTGACGATCCGCTGCATCAGGTCGAGGTCGCCGAGGCCGTCCTTGAGGCCGATGATCCCGTCCGTGCGGGCGAGGGCGACGGCGGTGGCCGGGGTGAGGATCGCGTTGTCGCGCTGGTAGACGATGACGTCGAGCGAGGTCGCGGCGGCGAGTTCGGTGTAGTGGCGGAGCAGTCCGGCCTGGTCGGCGACGACGAGGTACGGCGGCATGGCGAGGAGTCCGTCGGCGCCGGCCTCCTCGGCGAGCCGGGCGTACCGGACGGCGAGGGCGGTGCCGTAGCCGGCGCCCGCGACGACGGGGACGCGGCCGGCGGTCTCCTCGACGGCGGCGGCGACGCAGTCCCGGAACTCCTCGGGGGTGAGAGCGTGGAACTCGCCGGTGCCGCAGCAGGCGAACACGGCGGCGGCGCCCGCGTCGAGGCCCGCGCGCACATGGGCGCGGAAGGTGTCGAGGTCGACGGAGCCGTCCGGCGCGAAGGCGGTGACGGGAAAGAACAGCAGGCCGTCGAGCCGGCCGGCGAGCGGGGCAGTGGTCACGGTCGCTCCCAGGGAAGTCCGTCGTGCAGGGCCATCTCGTGCACAGTTATGACTGTCATCCATATTCTTGAACGCTGACGCCTCGCACGCTAGAACAGCGCGGAAGGGCCGGTCAAGGAGAGAACGCGCCCTGTCGCACACTCTTGACGCTCCGTCGGGCCGCTCCCTAGCGTGTCCACGGTTGTGAATGCCACTCAGATGAATGCCACAGCACGCGGAGAGACACCACCGTGTGCCGCCCGACGGAGGAGATCCGCTCCATGGCCGTACCCCGCACCGTCCTGCTCACCGGCGCCGCCGGAGGCGTCGGCACGCTGATGCGGGAGCTGCTGCCCCCGTACGGCTACGAGCTCCGCCTCCTGGACGTCGCCCCCGTGCCGGGGGCGACGGACGCGATCGTCGCCGACCTCGCGGACCGCGCGGCGCTGCGCGAGGCGGTCCGGGGCGTCGACGCGATCGTGCACCTGGCGGGCATCTCCCTGGAGTCGACCTTCGACAAGATCATGGCCGCCAACATCGCCGGGACGTACAACCTCTACGAGGCCGCCCGCGAGGAGGGCGTCCCGCGCGTGGTGTTCGCCTCCAGCAACCACGCCGTCGGCTTCACCCGGCAGCCGCGCGAGGGCGACCCGCTGGTGCCGGTCGACACCCCGCACCGCCCCGACACCTTCTACGGCCTGTCCAAGTGCTTCGGCGAGGACCTGGCGCAGCTCTACTGGGACCTGCACGGCGTCGAGACCGTCTCGGTCCGCATCGGCTCCTGCTTCCCCGAGCCCACCTCCGTCCGGATGCTGTCGATGTGGCTCAGCCCGGCCGACGGCGCGCGCCTCCTGCACGCCGCGCTCACCGCCGAGGACGTGGCCCACACGGTCGTCTACGGCTCGTCCGCCAACACGCGCGCGTGGTGGGACCTCTCCTCCGCCCGGGCACTCGGCTTCGTCCCGCGGGACGATTCGGAGGTCTACGCGGAGAAGCTCATCGCCGACAAGGGCTTCCCGCCGGAGGACAGCGCCGACGCCCTCTACCTCGGCGGCCACTTCTGCGTGACCCCGCCCCAGTGGCCGCACTGAACGACGACAGGAGCATCCCCGTGGACCACCGTCCGCTCGCCCTCGTGACCGGCGTCGGCCGTACGGTCGGCATCGGCGCGGGCATCGCCGACCGCCTCGCGGAGTCCGGCTGGGACATCGCGTTCACCTACTGGACGCCGTACGACCGGCGCATGGAGTGGGGCGAGGAGCGGGGCGCGGCCGCGGCCGTCACCGGGCGGCTCGCCGCGCGGGGTGCCGCCTGCACGGCCGTCGAGGCCGACCTCGCCGACCCCGAGGCGCCCGCGCGCGTCTTCGACACGGCCGAGGAGCGGCTCGGGCGCCCGGTCACGGCCCTCGTCATGTGCCACTGCGAGTCGGTCGACTCCGGGCTCCTCGACACCACCGTCGAGAGTTTCGACCGCCATTTCGCGGTCAACGCGCGCGCGTCCTGGCTGCTGATCCGGGAGTACGGCCGACGGTTCACCGGCACCCCGGGGACCGGCCGTGTCGTGGCCCTGACGAGCGACCACACCGTGGGGAACCTGCCGTACGGGGCGAGCAAGGGCGCTCTCGACCGCATCACCCTGGCCGCCGCGCGCGAGCTCGCACACCTCGGGGTCACCGCCAACGTCGTCAATCCGGGTCCGGTGGACACCGGATGGATGACGGAGCCGCTCCGGGAGGAGCTGGCACGGCAGACGCCGCTCGGCCGCCTCGGCACCCCCCGGGACACCGCGCACCTGGTCGACTTCCTCTGCTCGCCCGAGGGGCAGTGGATCAACGGGCAGCTGCTGATGAGCAACGGAGGGCTCGCGTGAGACTCCCGCTGTGAGCGGCGGGGCGGCGAGAGCGGCGGATGCGCGCGGGAGGAGTACGCAGGACCCGGCCGGACTGATACGGGGGAGCCGGCCGGGGCCCGGGTCACGGCGCGCACGCTGGCGGCCGGACCTGCCCACCGTAGGCCGGGACGAAGATCATCGCGAGCCGCGGAACGCGACCCATGTCCGGAATGCGCGGTGGGTTGATGCGTGGAACCCGCCGGTCAGCGAATTACGCGCCCCCTTGCGCGCCCCGGCGCACGCCGGACCTCCGGAGACCGGCGCACGGCCCGCCGCACGGGTGCGCACCACCCCGTCAGCAGCACCCGCGCAAGGTCTCCGACGGCGACTCGCCGAACTTCTCCCGGTAGCGCGCCGCGAAGCGGCCCTGGTGGGCGAAGCCCCAGCGCCAGGCCACCTCGCTCACGCCCACCTCGTCCGGCGCGGCCTCCCGCAGCTCCTCGCGGACCCGGTCGAGGCGGACCTCCCGTACGTACGCCATCGGCGACATCCCCACGTACTCGCGGAACGACTCCTGCAGGCGGCGCACGCTCACCCGGGCCAGGGTGGCCAGCTCCGTGGTCGTGAACGGATGCTCGGGCCGCTCCCGCACCGCGTCCATCACCCGCTTGACCGGGGCCGGCCGCCGCGGCTCCCCCGGGTGCGCGAGCGCCTCGCGCCAGGGGTGCTCGGCGGCCAGGAGCAGCCCGTTGAGCAGCGCCTCCTGCAAGGGGCGCGCCACCAGCTCGTGCCGGGCGAGGCCCTCTCCGGCGAGCGCCTCCGCGGCGACCTGGCGGGCGAAGCGCACCCAGCTCAGACCGGGACCGCGGGTGATGTCCAGGCCGGGCGCGAAGACGAGCGGGCCCCGCGGCGGGCGGCCGATCAGCGCCTCCAGGCGGTCGCGCAGCTCGGCCGCCCCGACCTTCACCGACAGGGTCCTGCAGTCCCCGGTCCAGCGGTCGAGGAAGGTGTCGCCCGCCGGGTCGAGCAGCAGCGCCTCGGCCTCCGTCGCGACGATCGGTGCCCCGCCCTGGCGCATCTCCATCCGCCCGCTGAGCGGCGCGTTCAGGTGGTACGCGCCCAGCTCCCCGAAGCTCATCCGCACATCGGCGCCGCAGCTCAGGTCGCCGATGACCAGCGGGCCGAGCACGACCGTGTCGAAGCGCGCCGCGAAGGGGCGCCGCTCGCGGTCGACGAGGTCCATCCGGTTCGCGTAGTAGCGGGCGTCCAGCTCCACGCGCGCCTCGTCCACGTCCTGTGTCCGAAAACAGTTTCTGTCGACCGTGCCCACAGCGCACCCCGCCCCCGCCGGTACCACCGGCCCCTCCGCCCCCACTGCACCCATGGGTCGAAAGAATATTCATATGACGGATCTGACCGGGAACGGCAGGATGCCCGGCATGCCACGCCCTCATGGATTCACGTACGAACAGCGCCGGGACGGCTCGGTGGTCCTCACCCACCTGGGCCGCGCCGCGGGTGTGCTGCGCGGTGCCCGCGCGGAGAAGTTCCTCGCCGAGGTCGAGGCGGGCGACGCCCAGCTCGTCATGGCCCGGTGGACGGGCGCGTACCGCTTCGGCAACGAGCGGCAGGCCAGGAACCACCCCCGTAATCAGGGTGGCCGAACCGGCCGAGGGTAAGGGAACGGCAAAGGTACCCGGTTCGTTACCCCAGGCATGACCGCTATGACCCCCGGCTCGAACATCCCCCTCACCGTCGCGCGCGTGGCGGTGGACGTCGCCGCCCCGGTGCGGCTCGACGTCTCGGGCCTGCTGCTCGGCGCCAACGGCAAGGTGCGCTCGGACGACGACTTCATCTTCTACAACCAGCCGTCCGGCCCCGGTGTCACCTACCGCTCCGGCGGCGGCGCCACCCCCGACGCGATCCTGGTGGACACCGGCGCCGTCCCGGCCGGCATCGAGAGGATCGTCGTCACCGCGAGCCCCGACGCCGCGGGCCAGACCTTCCAGGGCATCGAGCCCACCGCCACCCTTCGCAACGCGGACGACGGCACCGTCCTCGCCACCTTCACCCCGCCCCGGCTGGCCACCGAGACGGCCCTCGTCGTCGTCGAGATCTACCTGCGCAACGGCGCGTGGAAGGCCCGCGCCGTCGGCCAGGGCTACGCGAACGGCCTCGCGGGCATCGCGACCGACTTCGGCGTCTCGGTGGACGACGAGCCCGCCGCCGCCCCGGCCGCGGCCGCGCCCGCCCCCGTCGCCCCGCCCGCCCCCGTCGCGCCTCCGGTGGCGCCCCCGGTCCCGCCGGCGCCGCCCGTCGCCCCGGTGGACCCCCGGATCGCGGCCGCCACGCCGCCCGCTCCCGCGGCCCCCGCCGCCTCGGGCAAGATCAACCTCGACAAGGGCCGGGTCAGCCTCCAGAAGAACCAGACGGTGTCCCTGGTCAAGGGCGGCCGTCCGCTGCTCTCCCAGGTCAAGATGGGCCTCGGCTGGGAGCCCGCGTACCGGGGCAAGGACATCGACCTGGACGCCTCCGTCATCGCGTACGGCCCGCAGCGCAACCACCTGGACAGCTGCTACTTCGGCAAGCTGTCCATCCTCAACGGCTCGGTGAAGCACTCCGGCGACAACCTCACCGGTGAGGGCGCGGGCGACGACGAGGTGATCGTCGTCGACCTCGGTCGGCTGCCCGCCGACGCCACCGGTCTGGTCTTCACGGTGAACTCGTTCTCCGGCCAGAAGTTCACCGAGGTCGCCAAGGCCTACTGCCGGCTGATCGACGCGGCGACGGGCGAGGAGCTGGTCCGCTTCGACCTGACCACCGCCGAGCCGCAGACCGGCGTGATGATGGCCAAGCTGATCAAGCAGTTCACCGGCGAGTGGGAGATGACGGCGATGGGCGAGTTCGTGAAGTCGCGGACCGTCCGGGGCATGGTGAAGCCGGCCGCCCAGGCACTCTGAGCGGCCGGGTCCCCCGGTTCAGAACAGGGCGCTGTACGCGTTGAGGGCGGGCTGGCCGCCGAGGTGGGCGTAGAGCACGGTCGAGTCCCGGCCGATCTCTCCCCGGTCCACCAGATCGATCAGTCCCGCCATCGACTTCCCCTCGTACACGGGGTCGGTGACCATGCCCTCGGTGCGGGCGGCGAGCCTCATCGCGTCGAGGGTCGCCTCGTCCGGGATGCCGTACACCCCGGCGTGGTAGCGCTCGTCCAGCTCGACGTCGGCCGCCGTCACCGGGCGCTCGACGCCGATGAGGGCGGCGGTGTCCCGGGCGATCCGGGTGATCTGCTCGTGCGTCGGACCGGGCTTCGCGGAGGCGTCGACGCCGATGATCCGGCGGGCCGGCCCGCCCTCCTCCTCGGCGAGCGCGGCGAAGCCCGCGACCATCCCGGCCTGGGTGGAGCCGGTCACCGAGCAGACGACCACCGTGTCGAAGAAGACGCCGAGTTCGCGCTCCTGCTCCGCCACCTCGTACGCCCAGTTCGCGAAGCCGAGCCCGCCGAGCCGGTGGTCGGAGGCGCCCGCCGGGATCGCGTACGGCCTGCCGCCGCTCTCCTCGACCTCCCGCAGGGCCAGCTCCCAGCTCTCCTTGAAGCCGATCCCGAAGCCCGCCCTCACGAGGCGTACGTCGGCGCCCGCGAGGCGGCTGATCAGGATGTTGCCGACCTTGTCGTAGACGGAGTCGGGCCAGTCGACCCAGCTCTCCTGGACGAGGACGCAGCGGAGCCCGGCGCGGGCGGCGACGGCGGCGACCTGGCGGGTGTGGTTGGACTGGACGCCGCCGATGGAGACGAGGGTGTCGCAGCCCTGGGCGAGGGCGTCGGCGACCAGGTACTCCAGCTTGCGGGTCTTGTTCCCGCCGTACGCCACACCGGAGTTGCAGTCCTCGCGCTTGGCCCAGAGGGTGGCGCCGCCGAGGTGGCGGGTGAGCCGTTCGAGCGGGTGGACCGGCGAGGGCCCGAAGAGGAGCGGGTAGCGGTCGAAGTCGGTGATCGGCAAAGCGGCTCCCGGTGAGTGACGGCTGCTGGTCGACGTTCCTGGACGCGGGGACGGGCGTGGCCGGACGCGAGGACGGGCTCGCGGGACGGGCGCGGGGACGGGCGGACGCGCGGACGGGCGGACGCGGGGACGGGCGCGCTACGGAGCCTCGGACCCGGGCGCCGAGGGGGCCACGGGAGACCCGGGCGGTGTCAGGGCCGTGGGGGACCCGGGCGCCATGGGGGCCTCGGGTGCCGGAATGCCCGTCACCTCCGCCACCTCGATGGCGTCGTCCGCGAGCTGCTCCAGGGCCGCCCAGATCTCCGTGGTGACCCGTACCGCCTCCGCCGCGTCCCCCGCCGCGCACGCGTCGATGAGCCGCGCGTGCAGCTCGGCCGAGCCGCAGCTCCCGGCGTCGCCGAAGAGGCGCCGCTCGACACGGCGGATCAGGGGGGTGTACCGCGCGATCGTGGCGGCGGCGGCGTGGTTGCCGCTGGCGACGACGAGGACCTGGTGCAACTCGTCGTCGGCGTGGAGGGCGGCCTCGACGTCGGAGGCGCGGACGGCCGCTGCGAAGCGCTCGTTGGCCTCGCGCATGGCCCGGATGCCCTCGGGTCCGAGCAGGGGCACGCCGGTCCTGGCGGCGAGTTCGTGCATCACCCGGACCACCGATGCGGCGTCCCGGACGACCCGGCTGACCGGCCGGGTGACCCGGGTGTAGCTCTGCGGCTTGGACTCGACGAGCCCCTCGTCGCCGAGCCGGGCCAGGGCCTCGCGCACGGGTGCGCGCGAGAGCCCCAGCCGGTCGGCGAGGTCGGCGTCCTTGAGCGGAGCGCCGGGGGCGAGGTCGCCGCGCACGATGGCCTCGCGCAGCGCCTCGTAGGCCCGGTCACGCAGCAGGGTCCGGCCCACGGGCCGTAGTGCGTCCATGGATTGACATGTTAAATGTCAGCCCATGGAGCTGACCAGAGATCAGAAGTGAAGGCCGGGTGCGGGTTCAGCGGCGCGGCTGGCGGCGCCACGGGCCGGTGATCGCCACCATGATGCCCGGGTCCTGGATGTTGGCGAACAGCGTGTCACCGTCGGGCGAGAAGGTCACGCCGGTGAACTCGCTGCCGTTGAGGTCATTGCGGGCGATCGGGTAGGTGCGGCCCGAGTCGG
This sequence comes from Streptomyces sp. NPDC088553, assembly GCF_044752965.1. Taxonomy (NCBI): domain Bacteria; kingdom Bacillati; phylum Actinomycetota; class Actinomycetes; order Kitasatosporales; family Streptomycetaceae; genus Streptomyces; species Streptomyces sp. NPDC088553. Next base: position 107,631 of record NZ_JBIVMG010000012.1, read on the forward strand.
TGGCGCCGAAGAGGTGCTGGACGCCCTCGCCGTCCTCGGCGATGACGAGCCCGCCGTACGGGGAGACGGTGATGTTGTCGGGGCCGTCGTAGGCGCCGTCCACGTCCGGGGTGGCGTTCACGCCGAGCAGCACCTTGAGGGTGAGGGTGCGCCGCTTGGGGTCGTAGAACCAGACCTGGCCGTCGTGCGCGGCGCCGGGGCTCTCCTCGCGCGCGTAGGAGGAGACGACGTACGCGCCGCCGTCGGCCCACCACATGCCCTCCAGCTTGCGGGCGCGGGTGATCTGGCCCTCCGTGAACTGCTTGCGGACGGAGATGGTACGGCCGTCACGGTCGGGGACGTCGACCCAGTCCACGCCGTAGACGGTGCCGATCCGGGTCGCCCGGGAGAGGTCGTCCACGAAGCGGCCCGCGGAGTCGATGCACTTGGCGGCCTGGAGCACACCGGCGTCGTCGGCGAGGGTACGGAGCTTGCCGCGGCCGTGCTCGAAGCCCTTCGGCGGCACCCAGCGGAAGAGGAGACCGTTGGGGTTGGAGGCGTCCTCGGTGAGGTAGGCGTGGCCGCGCTTGGGGTCGATGACGACGGCCTCGTGGTCGTACCGGCCGAAGGCCTTGACCGGCTTCGGGGCGCGGTTGGCGCGGCGGTCGCGCGGGTCGACCTCGAAGATGTACCCGTGGTCCTTGGTCATGCCGTTGACGCCGGCGCGGTCCGAGTTCTCCTCGCCCGTCAGCCAGGTGCCCCAGGCGGTGCTGCCGCCCGCGCAGTTGGTGGAGGTGCCGGCGATGCCGACCCACTCGGCGACGGTGCCGTCGCGGTGCACCTCGACGACCGTGCAGCCGCCGGCCGCGGCCGGGTCGTAGACGAGCCCCTCGGTGAGCGGGACCGGGTGGGCCCACTTGTCGCGGGTGCCCTTGAGCTCGTGGTTGTTGACCAGGTACGTGGTGCCGCGCGGTCCGGCGAAGGCGGCGGTGCCGTCGTGGTTGGAGGGCGTGAACTCGCCGGACTCCAGCCGGGTCACACCGCTGTGGGTGATGACGCGGTACGAGAACCCGGCGGGCAGGGCCAGCATCCCCTCGGGGTCGGCGACGAGCTCTCCGTACCCGAGCCGGTGGCCGTGACCGTGCCCATGACCGTGGTCGTGGTCGTGACCGGCTCCGTACGTCTCCAGGTCGTCGGAGGCGAGGGCCTCGGGCGCGGTGGCGAGAGCACCGACGACCCCGGTGAGGGCGAGGCCCGCACCGGCGACGGCGGACTGCTTCGTGAACTCTCTGCGGTTGAGGGGCATGTGTGGCGTTCTCCCTGTGCTGGCCCGGATGTCGCGGGCCACCCTCCCGCGCCGCCGCGAACACCGCCTGAACTCCACGGGAACAGCGCCGGACGCACGGCCGGGCGACCCCGGCCGCGCCCACCCGGCGCGCTCCGGCCACACCCGCGCGGCGCACCCGATCACACCTGCCCGGCACGCCCGACCGCACCCGTCCAGCGCACCCGACCACGCCCGACCGCCGGTCCCCCACGGTCGGCTCCCCGGCCGCTCCGCGCCGCTACGAACCCGACCGCGACCGGGCCTTGAAGGCCGCCTTGCGGGCCTCCTTCGCCGTGCTCTTGTCACGGTGCAGCCGTCCCATCGCCTCCAGGACCTCCGCGGTCGCCGGGTGCTCCACCCGCCAGGCCGCCTCGAAGAAGCCGCTGTGGCGCCCCGTGAGCCCCTCGATCAGCTCCTGGAGCTCCTCCAGGTCGCCGTCCGCGTCGAGCTGGGCCGCGATCGTGTCGATCGCCAGCCAGAAGATCATCGACTCCGGCGGCGCGGGCACGGCCGTCGCGCCCCGCTCGGCGAGCCAGACCCGCGCGAGGCCGCCGAGTTCCGCGTCGTCCAGGACCTCCCGTACCGCGGGCTCCGCCTCCGCGCCCACCAGGGACAGCGTCTGCTGGCAGTGGAGGCGGCGCAGCGGCGAGCCGGCGTCCGAGCCGCGCGCGGCGTGCAGCAGCTCGCGGGCGGCGGCGAGCGCGTCGCGGCCGGCCAGCCAGGCGGCGGTCTCCTCGCGGGCGGCGGCCTCCGGGTAGCCGGAGATCCCGTCGAGCAGCGCGTCGGCGCCCTTGCCGGCGAGGTCGCCGACGGCGGGGGCGTCCACGCCGGCGTCCAGCATCCGGGCCCGGACGCCGTAGAGACCGAGCTCGGTGAGCCGGACCATGCCGTACCGGGTGACGTCCTCGTCGTCGATGGGCGGCACGGGCTCCTCGCCCTCCTCGGCCATCAGCGCCTCGTCGACGGGCTGGTACTCGACGAGCCCGATCGGTTCGAGCAGCCGGAACTGCTCGTCGAGCCGCATCATCGCGTCCGAGACCTGCTCCAGGACGTCGTCGGTCGGTTCGCCCATGTCGTCGGGGACGACCATCGACGCGGCGAGCGCGGGCAGCGGCACCGGGCCCTCGCCGGGGCCACCCTCGCTGACGGTGAGCAGGTAGAGGTTGCCGAGGACGCCCTCCAGGAACTCGGCCTCGATCTCGGGATCCCAGTCGAGCGACTCGATGTCGATCTCGCCGTCCTCGCCGACGATCGCGTCGAGGTCGTCGAGGACCGGGGCGACGGCGTCGGCGAAGACCGCGTCGAAGCCGTCCAGCCAGAGCGCGAGGACGTCCTGGGGCGATCCGGCCGTGACGACCGCGAGGTTGTCACCGGCCGAGGCCCGCCCGGGGACGTCACCCGCCTCGTCCTCCTCGCCGTCCTCGACGCTCACCAGGCCGGTGTCCACGGCGAGGCGCCAGGCGTCGCCCGCCGACAGCTCGCCGTCCTCGTCGTCGGCGAGGCCCAGTACCTCGACCGCCTCGGGCAGTTGCTCGTCGACGAGCTCGCCGCCCGCGTCGACCCGGGTGTCGGGTCCGGCCCAGCGGGCGAGCCGTACCGCGTTCGCGAGGAGGGGGGCCGCCAGCGCGTCCCGCGCCAGCTCCGCGTCCGCACGCAGCCGAACGGGGGGAAGGGTGGGGTGGTCCGCTGACATCTGGGGGGTCTCCTCGACGCGTCCGTGGGTGAAGGGTGGCGGGTGAAGGGGTGACAGGGGCTCGGAGACGGGCTCGGAGCGCGGCTCTCAGCGTAGACGCATCCGGGGGGACGTCCGTCGGTTCACGTTTCCGTCAGCCTTCGTACACCCGTCGACTCTTGACAAGTTGGGCGCTGTGCAAAGAGATTGACGCGCGTAGATTCATCTGCCGTTCCTCCAAGCACCCTCGGAGTCCCCTGATGCCTTCCTCCATACCGAGATCTGCCGGCCGTACCGCCGCGCGCTCCGCCGCCGTCTCCGCCGTCGTCGCCGCGGCCCTCGCCGCGGGTCTGCTGGCCGGTTCGACGAACGCCGCCGCCGAGGACGCGGCCGGTGTCCGCATCCACGACATCCAGGGCACCACGCGCGTCTCGCCGCTCGTCGGCAAGCAGGTCACCGGCGTGACGGGCATCGTCACCGGCGTCCGCGCCTACGGCTCGCGCGGCTTCTGGATCCAGGACCCCGAGGGTGATGCCGACCCCGCCACCAGCGAGGGCCTCTTCGTCTTCACGAGCTCCGTCCCGACGGTCGCCGTCGGCGACGCGGTCAGCCTGAGCGGCACGGTCACCGAGTACGTCCCCGGCGGGCTGAACTCCGGCAACCAGTCGCTGACCCAGATCTCGAAGCCGGTCGTCACCGTGGTCTCGCAGGGCAACGCCGTCCCGGCCCCGGTGACCATCTCGTCCTGGTCCGTGCCGGACGAGTACGCCCCCGAGGGCGACCCGGCCGCCGCCGGCTCGATCAACGGCCTGGCCCTGAAGCCCCGCGCGTACGCCCTGGACTACTACGAGTCCCTGGAGGGCACCAACGTCCGGATCGGCTCCTCGCGCGTGGTCGGCGCCACCGACCCGTACTCCGAGCTGTGGGTCACGGTGAAGCCCTGGGAGAACCGCAACCGGCGCGGCGGCACGGTCTACGGCTCGTACGAGTCGCAGAACACCGGCCGACTCCAGATCCAGTCGCTGACCCCGATCGCCCAGCAGCCCTTCCCCAAGGCGAACGTCGGCGACCGGCTGACCGGTACCACCGAGGGCCCGCTCGACTTCAACCAGTTCGGCGGCTACACGATCACGGCCCGCACCCTCGGCACGGTCGTCGACCGCGGCCTGGAGCGCGAGTCCACGGACAAGCAGCACCAGAACGAGCTGGCCGTGGCCACGTACAACGTGGAGAACCTCGACCCGAGCGACCCGCAGGAGAAGTTCGACGCGCTCGCGAAGGCGGTCGTCACCCACCTCGCCTCGCCGGACATCCTCGCCCTGGAGGAGATCCAGGACAACAACGGCGCGAAGAACGACGGCACGGTCGCCGCCGACCAGACGGTGAAGAAGTTCACGGACGCGATCGTGGCGGCCGGCGGCCCGGCGTACGAGTGGCGCTCGGTCGACCCGGAGAACAACAAGGACGGCGGTGAGCCCGGCGGCAATATCCGTCAGGTCTTCCTCTTCAACCCCGCCCGGGTCTCCTTCACGGACCGCCCGGCCACCGAGGCGACCTCCGCCACCGGCGTGACGGGCCGCAAGGGCCACGCCGCCCTGACGGTCTCCCCCGGCCGGATCGACCCGGCGAACACCGCCTGGGAGAGCAGCCGCAAGCCTCTCGCGGGCGAGTTCGTCTTCCGCGGCCGTACGGTCTTCGTGATCGCCAACCACTTCGGTTCGAAGGGCGGCGACGAGTCCATCGTCTCGCACCACCAGCCGCCGGTCCGCTCCTCCGAGGCGAAGCGACTGCTCCAGGCGCAGTCCGTCAACGGCTTCGTGAAGCAGCTCCTCGCGGTCGAGAAGCAGGCCGACGTCCTCGTCGTCGGTGACATCAACGACTTCGAGTTCTCCGGGACGACGAAGGCGCTGACCGAGGACGGCGCGCTGTACCCGGCCGTGAAGTCGCTGCCGCGCAGCGAGCGCTACTCGTACGTCTTCCAGGGCAACAGCCAGGTGCTCGACCAGATCCTGACGAGCCCCGGCGTGCGCCACTTCGAGTACGACAGCGTCCACATCAACGCGGAGTTCGCCGACCAGGACAGCGACCACGACCCCCAGGTCCTGCGCTTCCGCCCGTAGTCACCCGGGGACGGCCCGGCGCGGCGACGAGCCGCTCCGGGCCGTCCGGCCGTGTCACGCGCCCGCGCTCAGGCTGAGCGCGGGCGTGTACCGGTTCACCCGGGCGCCCACGAGCCCCGGGTGGTGGTGCACCCGCCTCCAGGCCTCGCTCAGCCGGGCGTCGTCCGCCAGCCACTCCACATGGGCCTGCTCGCTCTCCCACTCGGCGTAGTTCAGGACCCGGGCGCCGTCGGTGGACAGATGGAAGTGGACGCCGGACCCGCCGGAGCCCGGCCGCAGCGCCGCGTCCTCGTCCATGGCGGTGAACACGGTGTCCACCCAGTCCTCCCGGATCCCCGTCCCGGGCCCGCCGAAGTCGGCCTCGACGACCACGACGACCCCGGGCAGCTCCCCCGTACCCGGCCTGTCGCGGACGGCGGAGCGGTGGATCGGCGCGTAGCGGCGGAGCTCCACCCGTTCGATGCCGGGCACGGCGGCGTCGATCTCGGCGTTCCGGTCGTCGCGGTAGGTGCGGACGAAGTCCTCGTAGGCCTGCTCGGCGGTCCACTGCGAGTAGTGCAGCAGGGTGTCCCCGTCGGTCCCGGCGCCGACGCTGTACGAGAGCAGTCCGAGGTCGGGCCATTCCCTGCTCTCCCAGGCCTTGCGGATGGCGTCGACGGCCGCGCGCTGGCGCTCGGGGGTGCCGACCCGCCAGGTGCTGACGAGGACGGCGCCGACTCCGGGGCGGTGGAGGTCGGGGCGGGCGTCGGGGTGGGCGACGGCGTTCATGGGGTCTCCTGTTCCTCGGGGGTTCCTCGGATGGCTCCACCGTCGTCCCTCAACCTTGGTTGAGGTCAACCCCCGTTCCCGTGCGAGACTTCGCGCCATGATCCTTCGTGACCTGATCCTGCGGCCCGCGACCCGCGCCGAACTTCCCGCCGTCCTCGCGCTCCTGGCCGACGAGGACACGGTCGTGGACCCCGCCTCGGTCTCCGTGACCGAGGCGTACGAGCGGGCCTTCGCGGACATCGAGGCCGATCCGCGCAACGAGATGCTGGTCCTGACGGACGGTGAGCTGGTCCTGGGCTGCCTCCAGATCACGTACGTCCCGGGGCTCGGCAAGGGCGGCGCCGAGCGGGCCCTGGTCGAGGCCGTCCGGATCCGGGCCGACCGGCGCGGTGGCGGCCTCGGCCGGGAGCTGATGGAGCGGGCCGCGGCACGCGCGCGGGAACGCGGCTGCGCGCTGGTCCAGCTGACCAGCGGCAAGCGGCGGACGGGCGCCCACCGCTTCTACGCCTCCCTGGGGTACGCGCGCAGCCACGAGGGCTTCAAGCTCGCGCTCTGACGCCACGCACCCGGCCCGCCCGGCAGGCCCTAGCCGAGCAGGTGGCCGCCGCCGTCCACGAGGAGCACCTCGCCGGTGATGTACGCGGAGTGAGCCAGGTCGTGGACGGCCCCGGCGATGTCCTCGGCCCGGCCGACCCGGCGCAGCGGGACGACCTCGGCCACATGGGCCTTGGCCGCGTCGGCGCCGTCGACCCCGTCGAACCAGGGGGTGTCGATGAGGCCGGGCGCGACCGCGTTGACCCGGACGTCGGGACCGAGGGCCTTGGCGAGGAGCTTCGTCATGTGGTTGACGGCCGCCTTGGAGACGGCGTACGGGATGGAGCTGCCACCCGGCCGGACGCCGGCCTGGGAGGAGACGTTGACGATGGCACCGCGGGTCCTCCGCAGGTGCGGGACGGCGGCGGTGATGGTCTGCCAGACGCCGATGACGTTGACGTCGTAGAGGTGGCGCCAGACCTCGGGCGAGGCGGCTTCGAGGTCGTCGTGCGGGATGAACCGGGTGGTGCCCGCGCAGTTGACGAGGAGGTCGAGGCGACCGAGGGTCTCCACGGCCCGCTCGACGAGGCCCTGGGCCTGGGTCTCGTCGGAGACGTCCGCCTGGAGGTAGACGGCGCCGGGCAGTTCGGCGGCGAGGCGCTCGCCCGCCTCGACGGAGCGGGCGGAGTTGACCACGACCCGGTATCCGGCCTCGGCGAGGCGGCGGGCGACGGCGGCGCCGATGCCCGAGGACGAGCCGGTGACGAGGGCGACGCGCCCGCCGTCGGTGCTGTGTGAGCTCATGCTGTGCTGTCTCCATGTCCCCCTGCCGCGCCCGTCGATCATGCCAGAGCTCGCACGCTTAAGTGACGGTGACCTTTCGGCCGAAGCAGATCTAAGTGGACCTTCACCGTGCGAACCTCCCAGACTGCGATGATGAGCACTTCCCTTTCCCGCCCTGCAGGTCCCTTCGGCCGCGCGCTCTGCGCGATGATCACCCCGTTCGCCCCGGACGGCGCGCTCGACCTCGACGAGGCGGGCAAGCTGGCCGCCCGGCTCGTCGGCGAGGGCTGCGACGGTCTGGTCCTGAACGGCACCACCGGTGAGTCGCCGACCACCACCGACGCCGAGAAGGCGGCGCTCGTGCGCGCCGTCCGGGAGGCCGTGGGCCCCGGGCCCTCGGTCCTCACGGGCGTCGGCACCGCCGACACCCGCCACACCGCCGAATTGGCCCGGCAGGCCGAGGCGGCGGGCGCGGACGGCCTGCTCGTGGTCACCCCGTACTACAGCCGCCCTCCGCAGCCGGCCGTCGAGGCCCACTTCCTGAAGGTCGCGGACGCGACCGGTCTCCCGGTGATGGTCTACGACATCCCCGGCCGCACCGGCACCCGCGTCGAGACCGCGACGCTGCGGCGGCTGGCCGAGCACCCGCGGATCGTGGCGGTCAAGGACTGCGCGTACGACCTGCTGGGTTCGGCCCGGGTGATCGCGGAGACCCCGCTGGCGTACTACTCGGGCTGCGAGGAGATGAACCTGCCGCTGTACGCGGTCGGCGGCGCCGGCTATGTCAGCACGGTGGCGAACGTGGCGCCCCGTCAGCTGCGGGCGGTCCTGGACGCCTTCGACGCGGGCGACACGGCGGAGGCGGCCCGGCTCAACGCCCGGCTGCTGCCGCTCGCCGAACGGATGATGGCCGCGGGCCTGCCCGGCACGGTGACCGTCAAGGCGCTGCTCGGCGGCCCGGTGCGCGAACCGCTGCAGCCCGCCGACCGGGAGTCGGTCGACGGGCTGCGTGGTCTGTACGAGGCGCTGCTTCAGGCGGAGTCGGTGGTGTAGGTCCTGCCGAGGACGGCGGCGTGCTCCAGGACGTCCTCCAGCGGGTCGTCGATCTGACCCGTGTGGAGCGAGAGGCTGGGCCCGTTGGTGACGGTGGGCCCGTTGTGGGTGTGCGTCTCGTCCGCCGCGGCCGTCCCGGCCGGCAGCAGGACCGCCACCGTCGTGAGCACTCCTGCGACCATGGGCTTCGCCCTCATGTCGACTCCTCGCCTCGTCTGCGTGCAGTGACTCTGCGTTCTGTTAACGCAGAGTCACCGGATCAGTTGTGGCTGTGGAGGATGTCGTTCAGCCCGCCCCAGACCGCGTTGTTCGGGCGGGCCTCGACGGCGCCGGTGACCGAGTTGCGGCGGAACAGGATGTTCGAGGCGCCGGAGAGGTCGCGGGCCTTCACGATCTCGCCGTCGGGCATCGTGACCCGGGTGCCGGCGGTGACGTACAGACCGGCCTCGACGACGCACTCGTCACCGAGCGCGATGCCGACGCCCGCCTCGGCGCCGATCAGGCAGCGCTCGCCGATCGAGATGACGACGTTGCCGCCGCCCGACAGGGTGCCCATGGTGGAGGCGCCGCCGCCGATGTCGGAGCCGTTGCCGACGACGACGCCGGCGGAGATCCGGCCCTCGACCATCGAGGTGCCGAGGGTGCCGGCGTTGAAGTTGACGAAGCCCTCGTGCATGACGGTGGTGCCGGCCGCGAGGTGGGCGCCGAGGCGGACCCGGTCGGCGTCGGCGATCCGGACCCCGGCGGGCGCGACGTAGTCCGTCATCCGCGGGAACTTGTCGATGCTGGTGACGGCGAGGTGCAGGCCCTCGGCGCGCGCGTTGAGGCGGACCTTCTCGATGTCGTCGACGGCGACCGGACCGAGCGAGGTCCAGGCGACGTTGGCGAGGAGGCCGAAGACGCCGTCCAGGCTCTGGCCGTGCGGCTTGACCAGGCGGTGGCTGAGCAGGTGCAGACGCAGGTAGGCGTCGTGGGCGTCGAGCGGCTTCTCGTCGAGCGAGGAGATGACGGTACGGACGGCGACCACCTCGACGCCGCGGCGGGCGTCCACGCCGAGGGCCTTGGCGGCGCCTTCGCCGAGGGCGTTCACGGCCTCGTCGGGGGTGAGCCGCTCGGTGCCGGCGGGGCCGGCGGCCTCGGTCAGCTCGGGGGCGGGGAACCAGGTGTCGAGAACGGTGCCGTCGCCGGCGATGGTGGCGAGGCCGGCGGCGACGGCGCCGGTGGTGCGAGGAGCAGTGGTCATGACGGAAAACCTAACCGGCGGGGCCCCGCGCGGGCCAACCGGTCTCAGGTGTCGGTCGAGCGACTGGGCGGTTCCGACGAGCGCGGGAGGGGCCGTCTCGGTCCTTCCTTCAGGTCGGGTACGGGTACGGGTACGGATCTCGCTCCCGCTCCCGCTCACGCCGGGCGCAGCACCCGGGTCAGCATCACGCGCGCGTACTCCTCGTCGTACGGCTCGCCGGTGAGCAGGGACTGGAGGCTGATGCCGTCCACCAGGGCGACCAGGGCGCGTGCGGTGAGCGGGTCGGTGCGGTGGGAGAGGACGGAGACCACGGTCTCGGCCCACTCGGCGGCCACGGGGCGGAGCGCGGGGCGGCGCAGGGCGGCGAGGTAGAGCTCGTACTCCAGCTCCACCTGGGCGCGTTCGCCGCCGATCCACTCCCCCATCAAGCGGGCGAGCGCGGCGGCGAGGTCGGTGTCCGGCTCGTTGAGGACGGGGTGCTCGCGCAGCAGCCGCGCGAAGTCCTCATTGGCCTTGCGGAGGGCGGCGACGAGGAGTTCGTCGAGGGAGGCGAAGTGGTACGTGGTCGAGCCGAGCGGCACGTCCGCCTCGGCGGCCACGGTGCGGTGGCTGAGCCCGGCGATCCCGGACCGCCCGGCGACGCGGAGGGCCGCGTCGACGATCCGCTCGCGCCGTTCGGGGTCGTGGCGCCGTGCGCGGGCCATCAGTGGGCGCCTCCCAGGTTGAGGACGGCTACCCCGGCGATGATGAGGACGATCCCCGCGATCTTGGCGAGGCTGAGGGTCTCGCCGAGGAAGAGGAAGCCGATGGCGGCGACGGCGGCGGTGCCGACGCCGGACCAGATGGCGTACGCGGTGCCGACCTGGAGCGTCTTGAGCGCCTGCGCCAGGAGGGCGAAGGCGACCACGTAGCCCACGCCGGTGACGATCGTGGGCCAGAGCTTGCTGAAGCCCTCGCTGTACTTCATGGAGGTGGTGGCGAGTATCTCCGCCGCTATGGCGCCCGCGAGCAGTCCGTAACCCATGCGTACAAGCGTACACAACGATGTGTACGACCGTACACAACACCGCCCGATACGGTGTCCCGCATGACGATTCCCCCAGGGCCGCCGCCTCCCTACGGCTACGGCTATCCGCCGCCGCCCCCGCCGCCGAAGCCCGGTGTCATACCCCTGGCGCCGCTCACCTTCAGCACGATCCTGACCGGCGCCTTCGCGACCTTCGGCCGCTACTGGAAGCAGCTCCTCGGAGTGGCCTCGGTGATCTATCTCGGCGCGCTGCTGGTCGTCGCAGCGGCGATCGGCATCGCGTACGCGGTCGTCGGCGACATCCTCCCCGCCGTGTTCGACCTGCCCTCGGGCCAGGAGCCGCGGTGGGAGGACATCCGGCCGCTGCTCATCGCCTTCGCCTGCGTCTGGCTGGCCGCCATGATCGCGATGGTCTGCGCGAACGCCCTGGTGGCGGCGGCCTGCCCGGCCGTGGTCCAGGAGGCGGTACTCGGCCGCCCCACGACCTTCGCCGCGATCTGGCGCCGGGCCTGGGCCCGGACGCCGGCCGTGCTCGGCACCGTGTTCCTGACGAGCGCGGCCCTGGTGATCCCGATGCTCCTCTTCCTGGGCGGCTTCGTGGCGATGATGGTCGCCCTCCTCGCCGGGATCGCCGACGCGTCCACCGGAGCGGACTCCGGCGCCGAGGGCTCGGGGATCTCGTTCGTCCTCCCCCTGGTCCTGCTCCTGGTGGCGCTGGCGACGCTGCCGTTCGCCCTCTGGATCTGGGTGAAGTTCAGCCTGGCCCCGGCGGCGGCCGTGATGGAGGGCCAGGGCCCGGTCGCCTCGATGCGCCGCTCCTCGCACCTGGTCCGGGGTGACTGGTGGCGCATGTTCGGCTGTCTGCTCGCCGCCGGGATCATGGCCTCCGTCGTCGGCATGTTGATCCAGCAGGTCCTCTCCGTGCTGGCGACCCCGCTGGCGGCCATCGACTTCTCCGGCGAGGACTCCGCCGCCGTGGTGGCGTCCCTGATCGCGGTCTTCGCGTTCATCACCCTCGGCCAGCTGATCAGTCAGATGGTCGTCTCCGTCTTCCCGCCGCTGGTCAGCGCGCTGCTCTACGTCGACCAGCGGATCCGCAAGGAGAGCCTGGCACCCGATCTGGCCCGCGCGGCCGGACTCGCGTAGAACCCAGGAGCACGCGAAACGGCCGTGCCCCGAAGGGCACGGCCGTTCACCCGCGTACGCGAGGGTCGATCAGACGTTGAAGCCGAGCGCGCGCAGCTGCTCGCGACCGTCGTCCGTGATCTTGTCCGGGCCCCACGGGGGCATCCAGACCCAGTTGATCTTCAGTTCGCTGACGATGCCGTCCGTCGCGGACTTCGCCTGGTCCTCGATCACATCGGTCAGCGGACAGGCCGCCGACGTCAGGGTCATGTCCAGCGTCGCGATGTTCGAATCGTCGATGTGGATGCCGTAGATCAGGCCCAGGTTGACGACGTCGATGCCCAGCTCGGGGTCGACGACGTCGTACAGCGCCTCGCGGACTTCTTCCTCGGAGGCCGGCTTCATCGTGGCCTCGGCGTTCTCGGTCATGCCGACTTCCTCTCCGCCGCGTCGCCCAGGGCCTGGGCGGTCGCGTCCTTCCACGCCATCCAGCTGAGCAGCGCGCACTTCACACGGGCCGGGTACTTGGAGACTCCGGCGAACGCGACCGCGTCCTCCAGGATCTCCTCCATGGCGTCGTCGGGCTCGATCTGGCCCTTGGACTGCATCAGCTCCAGGAAGGTGCCCTGGATCTTCTGCGCCTCCGAGAGCTCCTTGCCGACGAGCAGCTCGTTGAGGACGGACGCCGAGGCCTGGCTGATGGAGCAGCCCTGGCCCTCGTACGACACGTCCTCGATCCGCGAGCCCTCGTACTTCACGCGGAGCGTGATCTCGTCGCCGCACGTCGGGTTGACGTGGTGCACCTCGGCGTCGCCGTCCCGAAGACCGCGCCCGTGCGGGTGCTTGTAGTGGTCCAGGATGACGTCCTGGTACATCGAATCCAGCTTCACGAGCCGTCCCCTAGCCGAAGAAGTTCCGTACGTGCTCCAGACCCGCGACCAGGGCGTCGACCTCGCCGGGGGTGGAGTACAGATAGAACGACGCCCGCGTGGTCGCAGGAATTCCGTACCGCAGGCAGACCGGCCGCGCGCAGTGGTGGCCGACCCGGACCGCGATGCCCTCTTCGTCGAGGACCTGGCCCACGTCGTGCGGGTGGATGTCGCCGAGCGTGAAGGAGATCGCCGCGCCGCGGTCCTCGGCCGTGGTGGGGCCGATGATCCGCAGGTCCGGAACCTCCTGGAGGCGCCGGACGGCGTACTCGGTGATCGCGTGCTCGTGGCGCGCGATGTTCTCCATGCCGATCGCCGAGAGGTAGTCCACGGCCGCGCCGAGGCCGACGGCCTGGGCGATCGGGGGCGTACCCGCCTCGAACTTGTGCGGGGCCGGCGCGTACGTCGAGGAGTGCATCGAGACGGTCTCGATCATCTCGCCGCCGCCCAGGAAGGGCGGCAGGTCCTCGAGCAGCTCCTGGCGGCCCCAGAGGACGCCGATGCCCGTCGGACCGCACATCTTGTGGCCGGTGAAGGCCACGAAGTCGGCCTGGAGCGCCTGCACGTCCAGGACCATGTGCGGGGCGGCCTGGGAGGCGTCGATGCAGACGAGCGCACCGACCTCCTGGGCGCGACGGATGATCGTCTCGACCGGGTTGACCGTGCCCAGCAGGTTCGAGACCAGCGTGAACGAGACGATCTTGGTCTTCTCGGTGATGACCTCTTCGATGTTCGAGAGGTCGAGACGGCCGTCGTCGGTGAGGCCGAACCACTTCAGCTTCGCGCCCGTGCGCTGCGAGAGCAGCTGCCACGGCACGATGTTGGAGTGGTGCTCCATCTCCGTGATGGCGATCTCGGTCTCGTGGTCCACGCGGTAGGGCTCGTCGGCCCAGCCCAGCATGTTGGCCACCAGGTTGAGCGACTCCGAGGCGTTCTTGGTGAAGATCACCTCGTCGCGGCTCGGCGCGTTGATGAAGGCCGCGACCTTGTCACGGGCGCCTTCGTACAGCGCCGTCGCCTCCTCGGCGACCGTGTAGACGCCGCGGTGGACGTTGGCGTTGTGACGCTCGTAGTACGTGTTGAGCGCGTCGAGGACCTGCCGCGGCTTCTGCGAGGTCGCCGCGGAGTCGAGGTACACGATCTTCTTGCCGTCGTGGACCACGCGATCCAGGAGCGGGAAGTCCTTGCGGATCGCCTCGGTGTCGAGGAGGCCGGAGAGCCCCTGATGGGCAGATGTCACGCGGATGCGCCACCCTTCGTGCTGTAGGCCTCGTAGCCCTCGTTCTCCAGCTTGTCGGCGAGCTCGGCGCCGCCGGACTCGACGATGCGGCCCTCGGAGAAGACGTGCACGAAGTCGGGCTTGATGTAGCGGAGGATCCGCGTGTAGTGCGTGATCAGCAGGGTGCCGACCTCACCGGTCTCGCGGACGCGGTTGACGCCCTCGGAGACCTGGCGCAGCGCGTCGACGTCCAGGCCGGAGTCGGTCTCGTCGAGGATCGCGATCTTCGGCTTGAGGAGCTCCAGCTGGAGGATCTCGTGGCGCTTCTTCTCACCGCCGGAGAAGCCCTCGTTGACGTTGCGCTCGGCGAAGGCCGGGTCCATCTGGAGCTGCTCCATCGCGGACTTGACCTCCTTCACCCAGGTGCGCAGCTTGGGGGCCTCGCCGCGGATCGCGGTGGCGGAGGTGCGCAGGAAGTTGGAGACCGAGACACCGGGGACCTCGACCGGGTACTGCATGGCCAGGAAGACGCCGGCGCGGGCGCGCTCGTCGACCGACATCTCCAGGACGTCCTCGCCGTCGAGGGTGACGGTGCCGCCGGTGACCGTGTACTTCGGGTGGCCGGCGAGCGAGTACGCCAGGGTCGACTTGCCGGAGCCGTTGGGGCCCATGACGGCGTGGGTCTCGCCCTGCTTGATGGTCAGGTCGACACCCTTGAGGATCTCGCGGGGGCCGTTCTCGGCCTCGACGGAGACGTGCAGGTTGCGGATTTCAAGCGTTGCCATGGGTGACTCAGGACTCCTGGGTGACGGAGACGAGCACATCGTCCCCTTCGATCTTTACGGGGTATACGGGGACGGGGCGCGTCGCGGGAAGGCCGGAGGGCTTGCCGGTGCGGAGGTCGAAGCTGGAGCCGTGCAGCCAGCACTCGATGGCACAGTCCTCGACCTCGCCCTCCGAGAGGGAGACGTTCGCGTGCGAGCAGATGTCGTTGATCGCGAACACCTCGCCCTCGGTGTGCACGACCGACACCGGCGTGCCGTCGACCTCGACCCGCTTCGGGGTGTCGGCCTCCAGCTCGCTCAGCGCGCAGACTCGGACGAAGGCCATCAGACGGAGGCCTCCAGCTCGGCCTCGATCTTGGCGAGGAGGCGCTCCTGGACGTCCGGCAGACCGATCTGCTGGACGAGCTCCGCGAAGAAGCCGCGGACGACGAGGCGACGGGCCTCGGCCTGCGGGATACCGCGGGACATCAGGTAGAAGAGCTGCTCGTCGTCGAAACGGCCGGTGGCCGAGGCGTGACCGGCGCCGGCGATCTCGCCGGTCTCGATCTCCAGGTTCGGTACGGAGTCGACCCGGGCGCCGTCCGTGAGGACCAGGTTCCGGTTGAGCTCGTACGTGTCCGTGCCCTCGGCCGCGGCCTGGATGAGCACGTCGCCGATCCAGACGGCGTGCGCGTCCTGGCCCTGCAGCGCGCCCTTGTAGGCCACGTTGGACTTGCAGTGCGGGGTGTTGTGGTCGACCAGGAGGCGGTGCTCCTGGTGCTGGCCGGCGTCGGTGAAGTACAGACCGAACAGCTCGGCCTCGCCGCCGGGCGCCGCGTACGAAACCCGCGGGTGGATGCGGACGACGTCGCCGCCGAAGGTGACGACGACCGACTTGAAGGAGGCGTCGCGGCCGACCAGCGCGTTGTGCTGGGCGACGTGGACGGCCTTCTCGTCCCAGTCCTGGACGGAGACGACGGTCAGCTTGGCGCCGTCGCCCAGGACGTAGTCGACGTTGGCGGCGAGCACCGCGTCGCCGGAGTGGTCGAGGACCACGACGGCCTCGGCGAAGGCGCCGAGCTCGATGACCTGGTGGCCGAAGGCGACGCCGCCCTGTCCGTGCACGCTGACGCGGATCGGCTCGGCGAGCACGGCCTCCTTGGCGACGGTGATGACCGAGGCCTTCTCGAAGGAGGAGTACGCCTGCGCGGCGACGCGGTCGACGGGCGTGCCGGCCTTGCCGAGGCGCTCGTCCTCACGGCCGACGGTCTCCACGGTGACGCCCTCGGGGGCCTCGATCTCGACCTTGACGCCCTCGCCGGAGGCGACGGCGGTGCCGTCGTGCAGGCCACGGAGGCGGGCGAGCGGGGTGAACCGCCACTCCTCCTCGCGGCCGTGCGGGACGGGGAAGTCCGCGACGTCGAAGGACGGGGGCGCGCTCATGCGCGTGGCGACGGTGGACTCGGCGGCCACCGCGATCGAGCCGGCGGTGGTGGAGCCCGCCGGGATGTTCTGAGCCTCAGCCATGGCTGTTGGGTTGCTCTCTTCCTGCGTACGTGAGAATCGGTCGCTGCGTGTGCGGTGGGCGGGTGGGGCTCAGCCCACCGAGCCCTCCATCTGCAGCTCGATCAGCCGGTTGAGCTCCAGGGCGTACTCCATCGGGAGTTCCTTGGCGATGGGCTCGACGAAGCCGCGGACGATCATCGCCATGGCCTCGAACTCGGTGAGGCCGCGGCTCATCAGGTAGAAGAGCTGGTCCTCGGAGACCTTGGAGACGGTGGCCTCGTGGCCCATGGAGACGTCGTCCTCGCGCACGTCCACGTAGGGGTACGTGTCCGAGCGGGAGATCGTGTCGACGAGCAGCGCGTCGCAGAGCACGTTGGACTTGGCGCCCGGGGCACCCTCGCCGATCTCGATGAGACCGCGGTAGGAGGTGCGGCCGCCGCCTCGCGCCACCGACTTGGAGACGATGTTGGAGGAGGTGTTCGGGGCCATGTGGACCATCTTGGCGCCGGCGTCCTGGTGCTGGCCCTCGCCCGCGAAGGCGATGGAGAGGGTCTCGCCCTTGGCGTGCTCGCCCATCAGGTAGACGGCCGGGTACTTCATGGTGACCTTGGAGCCGATGTTGCCGTCGACCCACTCCATGGTGGCGCCCTCGTAGGCGACGGCGCGCTTGGTCACCAGGTTGTAGACGTTGTTCGACCAGTTCTGGATGGTCGTGTAGCGGCAGCGGCCGCCCTTCTTCACGATGATCTCGACGACGGCGCTGTGCAGCGAGTCCGAGGAGTAGATCGGCGCGGTGCAGCCTTCGACGTAGTGGACGTAGGCGTCCTCGTCGACGATGATCAGCGTCCGCTCGAACTGGCCCATGTTCTCCGTGTTGATACGGAAGTAGGCCTGGAGCGGGATCTCGACGTGCACGCCCTTCGGCACGTAGATGAACGATCCGCCGGACCAGACGGCGGTGTTCAGGGAGGCGAACTTGTTGTCGCCGACCGGGATGATCGTGCCGAAGTACTCGCGGAAGAGTTCCTCGTGCTCCTTCAGCGCGGTGTCGGTGTCGACGAAGATGACGCCCTGCTCCTCCAGGTCCTCGCGGATCTGGTGGTAGACGACCTCGGACTCGTACTGGGCGGCGACACCGGCGACGAGGCGCTGCTTCTCCGCCTCGGGGATGCCGAGCTTGTCGTACGTGTTCTTGATGTCCTCCGGCAGGTCCTCCCAGGACTCGGCCTGCTTCTCGGTGGACCGCACGAAGTACTTGATGTTGTCGAAGTCGATGCCGGAGAGGTCGGAGCCCCAGGTCGGCATGGGCTTCTTGTCGAAGAGCCGCAGACCCTTGAGACGCAGCTTCAGCATCCACTCGGGCTCGTTCTTCTTCGAGGAGATGTCGCGGACGACGTCCTCGTTCAGACCGCGCTTGGCGGTGGCGCCGGCGGTGTCGGAGTCGGCCCAGCCGTACTCGTACCGACCCAGGCCCTCGAGCTCGGGGTGGCTGATCTCGGTGGTCATGCGGGGTTCCTCCCGGCCGTACTTGCGGATGCTGATTCGGTGGTCTGTGGGGTGCTGTGCGGGATGAACGTGGTGCAGACGCCGTCACCATGGGCGATGGTGGCCAGACGCTGGACGTGCGTTCCCAGGAGGCGGGAGAAGAATTCCGTCTCCGCCTCGCACAGCTGTGGATACTGCTCGGCGACGTGGGCGACCGGGCAGTGGTGCTGGCAGAGCTGCTCGCCGACCGGCGCGTTCCGCGCAGTGGCAGCGTACCCGTCGGCGGTCAGGGCCTTGGCAAGCGCCTCGGTCCGTCGCTCGGGCTCCACGGCCTCGACGGCTTCGCGGTAGGCGTCCGCCTGGGCCTCGATCCGGTCGCGGGCGAAGGCGGCGACGGCCGCTTCCCCGCCGGCGTTGCGCTCGATCCACTGGAGCGCCTCGACCGCGAGCGAGTCGTAGGACTGGTCGAAGGCGTCCCGGCCGCAGTCGGTGAGCGCGAAGACCTTCGCGGGGCGGCCGCGGGCGCGCGCCCCGTAGACGCGCTGCTCGCGCGCTTCCACGACGTTGTCGGCGACGAGCGAGTCGAGATGGCGGCGGACGGCGGCCTGGGTGAGGCGGAGTCGTCCGGCGAGATCGGCGACGGTCGACGGCCCGTGGTCCAGGATCGACCGCGCCACCCGGTTGCGCGTCGAACGCTCACGGGTCGCGAGTTCCTCCACCGGAGCCGCGCCAACGTTTTTCACAACGCCATTGTTGCGTAATTAATCTCGGACTGACAAGCCGCGCCGGACGCGGCGACGGTGCGGTGCGTCACTCAGGTAAGGCTTACCTGACCTGCGGAAATGATCATTCATAGGATGAATAAGAGGCCGGATCCGGCCGCCCGTGACCCCGTACGCGCAGGCCACGACGGGTGCCGCCGCCGTGAGGCGCGCGGGGAGGTCACGCGTCCGGGGACCCGGGCCCCGCGCCAGGAGGGCCCTCCGCCCCTCTCTAGACTTCCCGACATGCGAAACGAGTCCGTCGGGTCCGTCGTCCAGGTCCGGGGCCTGGTCAAGCGGTACGGCAACAAGACCGCCGTCGACGGCCTCGACCTCGACGTACGGGCCGGTACCGTGACCGCGGTCCTCGGCCCCAACGGGGCCGGCAAGACCACCACCATCGAGACCTGCGAGGGCTACCGGAAGCCCGACGCCGGCACCGTGCGCGTCCTCGGCCTCGACCCGGTCGCCGACGCGGCCGCCCTGCGCCCCCGGATCGGCGTCATGCTCCAGTCGGGCGGCGTCTACTCCGGCGCCCGCGCCGACGAGATGCTCCGCCACATGGCGAAACTGCACGCCCACCCACTGGACGTGGACGCGCTGATCGAACGCCTCGGCCTCGGCTCCTGCGGCCGCACCACCTACCGGCGCCTCTCCGGCGGCCAGCAGCAGCGCCTCGCGCTCGCCATGGCCGTCGTCGGCCGCCCCGAGCTCGTCTTCCTCGACGAGCCGACCGCCGGACTCGACCCGCAGGCCCGCCGCGCCACCTGGGACCTCGTGCGCGAGCTGCGCGCCGACGGGGTGACCGTGGTCCTCACCACCCACTTCATGCAGGAGGCGGAGGAACTCGCCGACGACGTCGCCATCGTCGACGCCGGCCGGGTCGCCGCCCAGGGCAGCCCCGAGCAGCTGTGCCGCGGCGGAGCCGAGAACACCCTCCGCTTCACCGGCCGCCCCGCGCTCGACCTGGGCTCGCTGCTCAAGGCGCTGCCCGACGGAACCTCAGCGGCGGAGCCGCTCCCGGGCACGTACCGGATCACCGGCACCGTCGACCCGCAGCTGCTGGCCACGGTCACCAGCTGGTGCGCCCAGCACGGCGTCATGCCCGACGGCATCTCCGTCGAGCGCCACACCCTCGAAGACGTCTTCCTCGAACTGACGGGCAAGGAACTGCGGTCATGAGCACCGGTACCTACTCCCCCGAGCCCGGCGCCGCCCCCGTCGGGCGGATGATCGCGGCGCAGACGGCCCTGGAGACCCGGATGCTGCTGCGCAACGGCGAGCAGCTGCTCCTCACGGTGATCATCCCGTCGCTGCTCCTGGTGCTCTTCTCCACCGTCGACATCATCGACGTCACCGGCACGGGCGCCGACAAGGCCGTCGACTTCCTCGCTCCGGGCATCCTCGCGCTCGCCGTCCTGTCGACCGCGTTCACAGGACAGGCCATCGCGACCGGTTTCGAGCGGCGGTACGGGGTGCTCAAGCGCCTCGGCGCCTCGCCGCTCCCCCGCTGGGCGCTGATGACCGCCAAGACGCTCTCCGTCCTGGTGACCGAGGTCCTCCAGATCGTCCTCCTGACCGGGATCGCCCTGGGCCTCGGCTGGTCCCCGCGGGGCAACCCCCTGTCGGTCCTCGTGCTCCTGGTCCTCGGCACGGCCGCCTTCTCCGGCCTCGGCCTGCTGATGGCGGGCACGCTGAAGGCGGAGGCCACCCTGGCCGCCGCCAACCTGGTCTTCCTGCTCCTCCTGGTGGGCGGCGGCGTCATCGTCCCGCTGGCGAAGTTCCCGGACGCGGCCCGTGCGGTCCTGGAGCTGCTCCCGATCTCGGCCCTCTCCGACGGCCTGCGCGCGGTCCTCCAGGACGGCGCGGCCCTGCCCTGGGGCGACGCGCTGACCCTCGCGGTCTGGGCCGTCCTCGGCCTCGGCGCGGCGGCGAGGTTCTTCCGCTGGGAGTAGCGGAAGGGTCCCAGAGGGTGACGTTTCCCGACAAGGCACCCCTCGTGAAAGCGTGCACAAGCCCCGGCCTACGATAGGGCCCGTGCTGACCCCCCTCGCCTCCATCGCCAGGCGCTGGACCCCGTCCCCCAGGACGCTCCGGCGCGCCGCGCTCTCCGCCGTCGTGATGAGCGTGCTCATCATCGTCACCGGTGGCGCGGTCCGGCTGACCGGTTCCGGTCTGGGCTGCGACACCTGGCCGAAGTGCACCGACGACAGCCTGATCGTGACGCCCGAGCAGGGCTACCGCGGCGCGATCGAGTTCGGCAACCGGATGCTGACCTACGTCCTGTCGGCCGCGGTCGGCTGGGCGATCATCGCCGCCCGGTCCACCAAGCCGTGGCGGCGCGGGCTGACCCGGCTCGCCTGGTCCCAGTTCTGGATCGTGATGAGCAACGCCGTCATCGGCGGCATCACGGTGTGGATGGGCCTCAACCCGTGGACGGTCGCCGGCCACTTCCTCGCCGCGAACGCGCTGCTCACCGTCGCCGTCATCACCTGGCACCGGACCGGCGAGGGCGACACCGCCGCCCGCCCGCGCGTGCCGCGCCCGGTCCGCAAGCTGTCCTGGGCGATCACCATCGCCTCGGGTCTGCTGATCGCGCTCGGTACGACGGTGACCGGCGCCGGCAAGCACGCCGGTGACAGCAGCGACGTGCCGCGCATGCCGTGGGACTGGACGGACGCCGCGCACCTCCACGCCATCGCCGCCTGGGTCGTCTGCGCCCTGGCGCTCGCCATGTGGCTGGTCCTGCGCATGGTGGACGCGCCGCTCGACACCCGGGCGCGCGCCCGCGACCTGCTGATCGTGCTGCTCGCGCAGGGCGTCATCGGCTACGTGCAGTACTTCACCGGGGTCCCCGAGCTCCTGGTGGCCGCCCATATGCTCGGCTCGTCCCTGATGTGGATCGCGGTCCTGCGCCTGGCCCTGAGCCTGCGCGAGCGCCCGCTGCCCACCGCCGACATCCCGGCCCAGGCCGACGCCCATCTGGCGACGGCCTGACCGCTCCGCCCGACCTGCGTCCGACGGGTCTACCGGCTCCCCGCGAGCCGGTAGACCCGTCGCGCGTTCCCGGCCGCGATCATCGTGGCGACGCGCTGCGCGTCCGTACGGGACCAGGCGCCGTCCATGACCCATTCGCCGAGCACCCGGGTGAGGGCGGTGCGGAAGACGTTCGCGGCGACCACATGGAGCTCGGGCAGGCCGTGGGCGCCGCTGGAGAACAGCAGCTTCCCGAACGGCGCCCGCTCCAGGACCTCGGCGAGGACCGCCGCCGCCCGCGCCCCGGTGTGCGCGAGGACGGGGCCCAGGTCGGCGTGGACGTGCGGGTGCACGGCGGTGAGGTGCGCGGCGGCACGGTGGTACGGGTACGAGTGGAGCAGCACCAGGTCGGTGCCGAGCCCCGCGGTGGCGGCGGCGAAACCGGCGAGCGAGGCAGGGTCCCGGTCCCCGGTGTGCAGCTGCAGGGGGCGCCCGGCGGTGACCGCGATCCAGAGCAGATGGCGCAGCAGGACGGGGTCGGTGAGCGGGCCGCCGGCCGGGCGTCCGGCGAGCCAGCGCCCCGCGGCCCCGCGTACCTCTCCGGGTCCCGGGGGTTCGGGCGTGTACGCGAGCCCTCGGCGTACCCCCGCCACGGAGGCGAAGGCCACGGCGTGGGCGGCGGCGCCGTGGACGGCCTCGGCGAGGTTGGCGAGGAAGGCCTCGACGGTCCCCGAGCTGTCGGCGACCTGTTCGGCGAGGGGTTCGAGGCGGACGATCTCATGGGCCTCGGCGGCCCCGGTGGCACCGAGCTCGGCCGGTCCCGTGAGGTCCTCGGGGACCCCGGTGTCGACGAGGTACGTGGCGATCCCGGAGGCCCGCAGCAGCCGGCGGCCCGCCTCGGCGGCGCCCAGTTCGCGGCGGCGCGCGAGATACCGGGCGGGTGGGCAGTGCGCTTCGAGACCGAGCAGCGGCGGGCACCACCGGCGTACGGCGAAACCGGTCTGGGTGTCGAAGAAGGTGGTGCCCGCGGCGGGCAGCGCACCGCTCCCGCCGAGCTGGGCTCCGAGGCGGGCCTCGAAGGTGCCGAGGCCGAGCTCCGTACGGAGCACCCCGTGGCAGTACTGGTCCACCAGGCTCGGCGTGTCGATCATCTCGGGGGGCTCCCTGCGTGGCCGTGTCGCTTCTCCACACGTCCTAACGGGTGAGCCCCGCGCGAAGTTGTTGCCTCAGCTGTTGGAGGGTCCGCCGATCTGGATACCGGCCATCCGGGTCCACTCGTACGGGCCGGTGGCGACCTTGGCGGCGAACTCGCCGTCGAACTCCTCGTGGAGGGTGAGGCCGGCCTTCTCGGCGGCCTGGCGCGCGATCTCGTACGTCGGCGCGACGAGGTCGCCCCAGCCGCCGTCGGTGCCGACGAGGACGATCCGGGTGCCCGCCTGGCCGATGTGCGCGAGGTGTCCCTCGGAGCCGCCGTGCTCCTTGGCGAAGGCCTTGATCTCCTTGGCGAGCCTGGCCGCCTTGCGCTCTTCCTGCTTCGTTTCTGCCATGAAAGGGATGCTACCGAGGGGTAGATCTACTGGCGACGGCCGGGTCACGTGGCCTATCCCACGTGACCCGGCCGCCGGCCGAGCAGATCATCTGAGCGGGGACATCGGTCGAGACGTCCCGGAAAGTCCCTCGTGCGGGTCCCCGCAGGGGGCCCCTATCGGAGGAACGGGTCCACCGCGACCGCCACGAAGAGCAGCGAGACATAGGTGATGGACCAGTGGAAGAGGCGCATCTCCTTGAGCTTCGCGCCGGTGGCGCCCGCCTTGGCGCGGTTGAGCAGCCCGTGCGCCTCCCAGAGCCACCAGCCGCCGGTGAGCAGGGCGACCGACAGATAGAACCAGCCGGTGTAGCCGAGCGGGGTGAGCAGCAGCGAGACGGCGACCATCACCCAGCTGTACGCGACGATCTGCTTGGCGACGACCTTGTTGGAGGCGAGGACCGGGAGCATCGGCACGCCGGCGCGGGCGTAGTCGTCCTTCACCTTCATCGACAGCGGCCAGTAGTGCGGCGGCGTCCAGAAGAAGATGACGGCGAAGAGGATGACCGCCGCCCAGGACATCGAGTTCGTGACGGCGGACCAGCCGATGAGGACCGGCAGGCAGCCGGCGATCCCGCCCCAGACGATGTTCTGCGTCGTCCGGCGCTTCAGGATCATCGTGTAGACCACGACGTAGAAGAGAAGCGCGCCGAGCGAGAGCGCGGCGGAGAGCCAGTTGACGAGCAGGCCGAACCAGAGCGTGGAGACCACGGCGAGGGTCAGGCCGAAGACCAGGCCCTCGCGCGGCGTCAGGACGCCGGTGACCAGCGGACGCTGGGAGGTCCGGTCCATGAGCGCGTCGATGTCGCGGTCGATGTACATGTTGAGCGCGTTGGCGCCGCCCGCGGACAGATAACCGCCGAAGCAGGTGGCGAGCACCAGCCACAGGTCGGGCACGCCCTGCTCGGCGAGGAACATCACCGGAACGGTGGTGATGAGCAGCAGCTCGATGATCCGCGGCTTGGTCAGCGCCACGTATGCCTTGACGCGGGCCCCGAACGGCCGATGGCCCCCCGGGCTGGGAGTCAAGACGACCCCTGCGGGTCGGGACTCGACGGCCGTCACGCACACCCCTGACAGAGAAATTCCCAGCAAGCTCCCCGGATGAAGGCGGGGTGAAGCTTGCGCGTACCACGCCACTGTAGACGTTGCCCAGACGCCGATCTTCGCGGGGGTGGGGTCGTGTTGAGGGGGTGTGTCCCAAGGCGTGGACGCCCTTCGGGAGGCGAACTCACACGGGCGGCGGCAGTCTTGCTGTGTCCGCTCATTTGAGGGGCATGCACACGAAAAGAGGGACGTTCCGGCGGGGGTAGGCTCGACAACGCCGGTACACCCTCAGTCACCGGCTTCAGACATGTGGAGAGGAGCCCTGACCCAGGGTGAGCACTAAGCCGACCACCACAGACCTCGAGTGGACCGAGTTGGACCAGCGGGCCGTCGACACCGCCCGCATCCTGGCGGCGGACGCCGTACAGAAGGTCGGCAACGGCCATCCCGGTACGGCGATGAGCCTGGCGCCCGCCGCGTACACCCTCTTCCAGAAGGTGATGCGGCACGACCCGGCCGACCCCGAGTGGGTCGGGCGCGACCGGTTCGTCCTCTCCGCGGGACACTCGTCCCTGACCCTCTACACCCAGCTGTACCTGGGTGGCTTCGGGCTCGAGCTGGACGACCTGAAGGCCTTCCGCACCTGGGGCTCGAAGACCCCCGGTCACCCGGAGTACGGTCACACCGCCGGGGTCGAGACCACCACGGGCCCGCTGGGCCAGGGTGTCGCCAACGCCGTGGGCATGGCGATGGCCGCCCGCTTCGAGCGCGGTCTGTTCGACCCGGAGGCCGCCACCGGCACCTCCCCGTTCGACCACCGCATCTACGCGATCGCCGGTGACGGCTGCCTGCAGGAGGGCATCTCCGCGGAGGCGTCCTCGCTGGCCGGCCACCAGAAGCTCGGCAACCTGATCCTGCTGTGGGACGACAACCACATCTCGATCGAGGGCGACACCGAGACGGCCGTGTCCGAGGACACGATGAAGCGGTACGAGGCGTACGGCTGGCACGTCCAGCGCGTCGAGCCGCAGGCCAACGGCGACCTGGACCCGGCCGCTCTCTACGCGGCCATCAAGGCCGCCGAGGCCGAGACCGAGCGTCCGTCGTTCATCGCGATGCGCTCGATCATCGCCTGGCCCGCCCCGAACGCGCAGAACACCGAGGCCGCGCACGGCTCGGCGCTCGGCGACGAGGAGATCGCGGCCACCAAGCGCGTCCTCGGCTTCGACCCGGAGAAGACCTTCGAGGTCTCCGACGAGGTCATCGCGCACACCCGTTCGCTGGGCGACCGCGGCCGTGAGGCCCGCGCCGCGTGGGAGAAGTCCCTCTCCGAGTGGCGTACGGCCAACCCGGAGCGCGCCGCCGAGTTCGACCGCATCCAGGCGAACGAGCTGCCGGCCGGCTGGGCGGAGAAGCTCCCGGTCTTCGAGCCGGGCAAGGGTGTCGCCACCCGTGCCGCCTCGGGCCAGGTCCTCAAGGCGCTCGGCGCGGTCATCCCGGAGCTGTGGGGCGGCTCGGCCGACCTCGCCGGCTCCAACAACACGACGATCGACAAGAACTCGTCGTTCCTGCCCGAGGGCAACCCGTTGCCGGAGGCCGACAAGTACGGCCGCACGATCCACTTCGGCATCCGCGAGCACTCCATGGCCGCGGAGATGAACGGCATCGCGCTGCACGGCAACACGCGCATCTACGGCGGCACCTTCCTGGTGTTCTCCGACTACATGCGCAACGCCGTCCGCCTGTCGGCCCTGATGCACCTCCCCGTCACGTACGTCTGGACCCACGACTCGATCGGTCTGGGCGAGGACGGCCCGACGCACCAGCCGGTGGAGCACCTGGCCTCGCTGCGCGCGATCCCGGGTCTCAACGTGGTCCGTCCGGCCGACGCCAACGAGACGGCCATCGCCTGGCGCGAGATCATGCAGCGCCACACGAAGGTCTTCGGCAAGGGCGCCCCGCACGGTCTGGCGCTGACCCGCCAGGGTGTGCCGACGTACGCGCCGAACGAGGACACGGTCAAGGGCGGCTACGTGCTGTTCGAGGCCGACGGCGGCGATGCGGAGGTCGTGCTGATCGGCACGGGCTCCGAGGTGCACCTGGCCGTCGAGGCCCGTGAGCAGCTCCAGGCCGCCGGTGTCCCGACCCGTGTGGTCTCGATGCCGTCCGTGGAGTGGTTCGAGGAGCAGGACCAGGCGTACAAGGACTCCGTCCTGCCGCCGTCGGTCAAGGCCCGTGTCGCGGTCGAGGCCGGTATCGGTCTCACCTGGCACCGCTACGTCGGCGACGCCGGCCGGATCGTCTCCCTGGAGCACTTCGGTGCGTCGGCGGACGCGAAGGTCCTGTTCCGCGAGTTCGGTTTCACGCCGGAGGCCATCGTCGCCGCCGCCCGGGAATCGATCGACGCCGCCGCGCGCTGATCCGCATACGTACGACTTAATGGAGATGGAATTCTCATGACAGACGCTCTCAAGCGCCTCTCCGACGAAGGCGTCGCGATCTGGCTGGACGACCTCTCGCGCAAGCGGATCACGTCCGGCAACCTGGCCGAGCTCATCGACCAGAGCCATGTGGTCGGTGTGACCACGAACCCGTCGATCTTCCAGAAGGCCATCTCGCACGGTGACGGTTACGAGCAGCAGCTCGCCGACCTCGCCGCCCGCAAGGTGACCGTCGACGAGGCCATCCGGATGATCACGACGGCGGACGTCCGCGACGCCGCCGACATCCTGCGTCCGGTCTTCGAGGCGACCCAGGGCCAGGACGGCCGGGTCTCCATCGAGGTCGACCCCCGTCTCGCCCACGAGACGACCGCCACCATCGCCGAGGCCAAGCAGCTGGCCTGGCTGGTGGACCGTCCCAACACGCTCATCAAGATTCCGGCCACCAAGGCGGGTCTGCCGGCGATCACCGAGGTCATCGGCCTCGGCATCAGCGTCAACGTGACGCTGATCTTCTCCCTCGAGCGCTACCGCGCGGTCATGGACGCCTACCTGGCGGGCCTGGAGAAGGCCCGCGAGCGCGGCCTCGACCTCTCCAAGATCCACTCGGTGGCCTCCTTCTTCGTGTCCCGGGTGGACTCGGAGATCGACAAGCGCCTGGACGGCATCGGCACCGACGAGGCCAAGGCCCTCAAGGGCAAGGCCGCGCTGGCCAACGCGCGTCTGGCGTACGAGGCGTTCGAGGAGGTCTTCTCCTCGGAGCGCTGGTCCGCCCTCGACAAGGCACAGGCCAACAAGCAGCGTCCGCTGTGGGCCTCGACCGGCGTCAAGGACCCGGCGTACAAGGACACCCTCTACGTCGTGGACCTGGTCGCCCCGGGCACGGTCAACACCATGCCGGAGGCCACCCTGGAGGCCACCGCCGACCACGGCGTGGTCGACGGTGACACCGTGCGCGGCACCTACGACCAGTCGCGTGCCGAGCTCGCGGCCGTCGAGAAGCTGGGCATCGCCTACGACGACGTCGTCCAGCTCCTGGAGGACGAGGGCGTCGAGAAGTTCGAGGCGTCCTGGAACGACCTTCTCAAGTCCACCGAGGCGGAGCTCTCGCGCCTCGCACCTTCGGAGGCGTAAGCACTTTGAGCGCAGTCCACGGAGCCAACCCGCTCCGTGACGCCGCAGACCGACGGCTCCCGCGCATCGCGGGGCCGTCGGGTCTGGTGATCTTCGGCGTCACGGGCGATTTGTCCCGTAAGAAGCTGATGCCTGCCGTCTACGACCTGGCCAACCGCGGCCTGCTGCCGCCGGGCTTCTCGCTCATCGGCTTCGCCCGCCGGGAGTGGCAGGACGAGGACTTCGCGCAGGAGGTCCACGACGCCGTCGAGCAGCACGCGCGCACGCCGTTCCGCGAGGAGGTGTGGCAGCAGCTGATCCAGGGGATGCGTTTCGTCCAGGGCGACTTCGACGACGACGACGCGTTCGAGCAGCTGAAGGACACCATCGAGGAGCTGGACAAGGCGCAGGGCACGGGCGGCAACTTCGCCTTCTACCTGTCGGTCCCGCCGAAGTTCTTCCCCAAGGTCGTCCAGCAGCTCAAGAAGCACGGGCTCGCCGACCAGAAGGACGGCTCCTGGCGCCGCGCGGTCATCGAGAAGCCCTTCGGCCACGACCTGGTCTCCGCCAAGGAGCTCAACGAGGTCGTCCACGAGGTCTTCCCGCCCAACGAGGTCTTCCGGATCGACCACTACCTCGGCAAGGAGACCGTCCAGAACATCCTGGCGCTCCGCTTCGCCAACACCCTCTTCGAGCCGATCTGGAACCGGTCGTACGTCGACCACGTGCAGATCACCATGGCCGAGGACATCGGCATCGGCGGCCGCGCCGGCTACTACGACGGCATCGGCGCCGCCCGTGACGTCATCCAGAACCACCTGCTCCAGCTGCTCGCGCTGACCGCGATGGAGGAGCCCGCCTCCTTCGACGCCGACGCGCTGGCCGCCGAGAAGACCAAGGTCCTCGGCGCGGTGAAGCTGCCCAAGGACCTGGGCAAGTCCACGGTCCGCGGCCAGTACGCCGCCGGGTGGCAGGGCGGCGCGAAGGCCGTCGGCTACCTGGAGGAGGACGGCATCGACCCCCAGTCGAAGACCGACACCTTCGCCGCCATCAAGCTGGAGATCGACAACCGCCGCTGGGCGGGCGTCCCCTTCTACCTGCGCACCGGCAAGCGGCTCGGCCGCCGCGTCACCGAGATCGCGGTCGTCTTCCAGCGCGCCCCGCACTCCCCCTTCGACTCCACCGCGACCGAGGAACTCGGCCGCAACGCCATCGTCATCCGGGTCCAGCCGGACGAGGGCGTGACGGTGCGGTTCGGCTCCAAGGTGCCCGGCACCCAGATGGAGATCCGGGACGTGTCGATGGACTTCGCCTACGGCGAGTCCTTCACGGAGTCCAGCCCCGAGGCGTACGAGCGGCTCATCCTCGACGTCCTGCTCGGCGACTCCAACCTCTTCCCGCGCGTCGAGGAGGTCGAGCTGTCCTGGAAGATCCTCGACCCGATCGAGCAGTTCTGGGACAAGCACGGCAAGCCCGCGCAGTACCAGTCCGGCACCTGGGGTCCGGTCGAGGCGGACGAGATGCTCGCACGAGACGGACGGAGCTGGCGCCGGCCATGAAGACCGACCTGACGGACACCACGTCCTCCAAGATCAACAAGGCGCTGGTGCTCGGGCGGCGGGCGATCGGCACGCCGGCCGTCGGCATGGTGCTCACCCTCGTCATCGTCACCGACGAGGAGAACGCCTACGACGCGCTGAAGGCCGCGAACGAGGCGTCCCGCGAGCACCCCTCGCGGACCCTCGTCGTCATCAAGCGGGTCTCGCGCTCCCCGCGGGACCGTTCCAAGGCACGGCTCGACGCCGAGGTCCGCCTCGGCGCCGACGCCAGCACCGGTGAGACGGTGGTCCTCCGGCTGTACGGCGAGGTCGGCGACCACGCCCAGTCGGTGGTGCTGCCGCTGCTCCTCCCGGACGCCCCCGTCGTCGTCTGGTGGCCGGTGAACGCGCCGACCGACCCGGCGAAGGATCCGCTGGGCGCCCTCGCCCAGCGCCGGGTGACCGACACGTACGCCGCCGAGCAGCCCATCCACGAGCTGACCGCGCGCGCGGACGCGTACACCCCGGGCGACACGGACCTCGCGTGGACCCGCATCACCCCGTGGCGTTCGATGCTCGCCGCCGCGCTCGACCAGGTCGTGTGCGAGGTGACCTCCGCCGAGGTCGAGGGCGAGGAGTTCAACCCGAGCGTCGAGCTGCTCGCCATGTGGCTGGCGGAGCGGCTGAAGATCCCGGTGCGCCGCTCGAAGTCGTCCGGTCCCGGTCTCACCTCCGTACGGATGGAGACCAGCTCAGGACCGATCGTCCTCGACCGGCCGGACGGGTCGCTCGCCACGCTCTCCATCCAGGGGCAGCCCGACCGTGCGGTGGCGCTCAAGCGCCGCGACACGGCCGAGCTGATCGCGGAGGAGCTGCGCCGGCTGGACCCGGACGACACCTACGCGACGTCGCTCAAGTTCGGCCTGGAGCGGCTCGACGAGGAGGCGGCCGTCACCGCCCCCGAGATCGTCGTCGAGACGGTCGTGGAGACCGTCGTGGAGTCGGCCGCCCCGGCCACCCCGGCCGCCAAGCCGGCCGCGAAGAAGGCCCCGGCCAAGAAGGCGGCGGCCAAGTGAGCGCGCCCCAGCTGGTCGTCCACCGCGACAAGGAGCTGATGGCCGAGGCCGCGGCGGCCCGGCTGATCACGAAGATCGTGGACGCCCAGGCCGCCCGCGGCTCCGCCTCGGTGGTGCTCACCGGCGGACGCAACGGCAACGGCCTGCTGGCGGCGCTCGGTTCGGCGCCCGCGCGGGACGCGGTCGACTGGTCGCGGCTCGACCTGTGGTGGGGCGACGAGCGTTTCCTGCCCGAGGGCGACCCCGAGCGGAACGTCACCCAGGCCCGGGAGGCGCTGCTCGACCGGGTGCCGCTCGACCCGGCGCGGGTGCACGCCATGCCGGCCTCGGACGGCCCGTACGGCTCCGACGTCGACGCGGCCGCGGCCGCGTACGCGGAGGAGCTGGCCGCCGCCGCGGGTCCCGGTGACCACGGCGGGGTGCCGACCTTCGACGTCCTGATGCTGGGCGTCGGCCCGGACACCCATGTGGCCTCGCTCTTCCCGGAGCTGCCCGCGGTCCGCGAGACCGAGCGGACCGTCGTCGGTGTGCACGGCGCGCCCAAGCCGCCGCCGGTACGGGTCTCGCTGACCCTTCCGGCGATCCGGT
Source organism: Streptomyces sp. NPDC088553 (assembly GCF_044752965.1). Classification (NCBI taxonomy): domain Bacteria; kingdom Bacillati; phylum Actinomycetota; class Actinomycetes; order Kitasatosporales; family Streptomycetaceae; genus Streptomyces; species Streptomyces sp. NPDC088553. The sequence continues at coordinate 138,290 of NZ_JBIVMG010000012.1, forward strand.
CGGCGAAGGAGGTCTGGCTGCTCGCGGCCGGTGAGGACAAGGCGAAGGCGGCGGCGATCGCGCTGTCGGGCGCGGGCGAGGTGCAGGCCCCGGCGGCGGGCGCCTACGGCCGCTCGCGCACGCTGTGGCTGCTGGACACGGCGGCGGCCTCGGAGCTTCCGCGGAGTCTGTACCCGCCGGCGTCCGCCTGACGCAACGCCTCGGAGGCCCGGTTCACCCCTCGGTGGACCGGGCCTCCCGCGTGTCTCGCGCCGGTACGGGTTCGAGGAAGGGCACGAGCAGGTCCGGTACGGCCCCGGCGGCGAAGGTGAGGCCCTGGCTCCGGCCGACGTCGAGGATGTCGTACGCGCCCGCTCCGGCCGCCGTGGTGGCGGTGAGGGTCAGTACGCCGGCCCGCCGCTGGAAGTACGACTGCTTGACGGTCCAGCCGATGACGCCGGAGCGCTGGAGGGCGACCGTGGCCCGCCGGACCGTACCCGAGCGGGTCACCAGGTAGGCGCCGCTGACGCCGTGCCCGAGAGCGCGGTAGGCGTCGAGGGCGAACAGCACCGCGACCGGGCCGAGGACGACCGCGCAGCCGGCCGCCACGTACAGCAGGACCGGGGTGAGGAGCAGCCCGAGGAGGACGAGGACCGCCACGGGCACCAGGACGCTCCCCAGCGCCCAGCGCACCCTCCGGGTGCGGGCGGCCCGGGGGTGGGCGGCGAGGGGCGCCCCGGTGGGCGACTCCGGCTCGCGCAGCACCTGGGCGGCGACCCGGTCGGCCACCGCCCGCTCCGCGGCCGGCAGCAGGTTCTTGAGGTCGGCGTGCTTGTCGTCGTCGTCCTGGACGAGCCCGGTGGCGACGGCGTCGACACGCGCCGCGCCGAACACGCGGACGCCGAGCGGCTCGACCAGCTCGATGCCGCGCAGCCTGCGCTCCTCTATGGAGACCGAGCGGGCGGTGAAGAGCCCGCGGGAGACCCGCAGAGTGCCGCCTGGCTCGCGCTCCAGACGGTAGTTCCACCACATCTCGACCCAGAGACCGAGGGCGCCGACGGCACCGGCGACGGTGGCGAGGAGCACCAGGACGAGGATCATCCAGGGGATGGAGACGTCCTGGAACCGGTCCCCTATCCAGTCGATGACCTCCCCCTGGGCGCCGAACCACTCACTGACCTGCATGACCGCTCCGGCCGCCGCGCCGCCGAGGGCGGGCGCGAGGAAGGAGACGGGGGCGTAGCGGATCCAGCGCGGGTCGAGCGTCGCGAGAGAGGGGTCGTGGTCCGGGGCCTCGGGGCCGGCCGCGGGGCGGGCGAGCAGCTCGTGGCGCAGCCGCTCCCCCTCGGCCCGGGTGACCAGGTCGAGTTCGAGCGTGGAGTCGCCGCCGCCGGTGTGCTCGCCGGTGCCGATCCGGACCTTGACGAGGCCGAGGGAGCGCTGGAGCGGGTTGGCGGTGAGGTCGGCGCTGCGGACGCGCTCACGGGCGAGCGAGCGGCGCTGGACGACGAGGAGCCCGGTGTGGAGCTCCACCCTTTCGGCGCCGATCCGGTAGCGCGTCCGGCGGAGCCGGACGGTCTCCGCGACGATGTCGGCGAGCAGGGCGAGGGTGACGCCCGCGGCGACCCAGGCGACCGCCTGCCACAGCGGGTGCGGCCCGGCGAGCGCGAAGGTGACGGGCAGCGCGGCGCCGGCGAGGACGCCGCCGAAGAGGACGACCCGGACGAGGACGGTACGGGGATCGAGGCGCAGCCAGACCCTCTCCTGGTTCCCGCGGGCGGCGGCTCCCGTCATCGTGTCCGGTGCCTCGTTCATGTGGCGTCCCCGGGGGTGGCCTGGGTGATGACGGTCAGCCGCTCGGCCAGCTCGGCGGCCAGCTCGTGGTCGAGGCCCTCGATCCGGATCGCGCCCTTGGAGGAGGCCGTGGTCACCGTCACGGTGGCGAGCCGGAAGCCCTGTTCCAGCGGGCCGCGCGAGGTGTCGACGGTCTGGATCCGGGACATCGGCGCGATCCGCCACTCCTGCCAGAGGGCCCCCGTGCGGACGTAGACGGCGTCCTCGGTGACCTCCCAGCGGTGCACCCGGAACCACCAGGCGGGGAAGAACGCGGTGCAGATGAGGCCCAGGACCGCCACGGCTCCGGCCGAGACCAGCAGCCAGAACCGGGCGGGCCCGATGAGGGCGCCGAGGACGCCGAGGACCACGACCGGTACGGCGGTGGTCGCCAGGAGCCGGCTCCGCCACCAGGCGACGGCCCGCTCGTCCACGGCGTTCCTGGGCGGCCGCAGCCGCACCGCGTTCTCCCCCGTCATGGCCCTACCGTCCGCGCAGCGTGCGGTAGGCGGACACGAGTCCCGCGGTGGAGCTGTCGAGGTGCTCGCCGCCCTCGCCCTTCGTCAGGACCGGCTCGATCCGCTTGGCGAGGACCTTGCCGAGCTCGACGCCCCACTGGTCGAAGGAGTCGATGTTCCAGATGGCGCCCTGGACGAAGACCTTGTGCTCGTACAGCGCGATGAGCTGGCCGAGGACGGACGGGGTGAGCGCGTCGGCGAGGATCGTGGTGGTGGGGTGGTTCCCCTGGAAGGTCTTGTGCGGGACGAGCTCCTCGGGGACGCCCTCCGCCCGTACCTCGTCGGGGGTCTTGCCGAAGGCCAGGGCCTGCGTCTGGGCGAAGAAGTTGGCCATGAGCAGGTCGTGCTGGGCGACGAGGCCCGGCAGCAGGTCGTCGACCGGCCGCGCGAAGCCGATGAAGTCGGCCGGGATGACCTTGGTGCCCTGGTGGATCAACTGGTAGTAGGCGTGCTGCCCGTTGGTGCCGGGGGTGCCCCAGACGACCGGCCCGGTCTGCCAGTCGACCCGGTTGCCCTCGCGGTCCACCGACTTGCCGTTGGACTCCATGTCGAGCTGCTGGAGGTAGGCGGTGAACTTGGAGAGGTAGTGCGAGTACGGCAGGACGGCGTGCGACTGGGCGTCGAAGAAGGCGCCGTACCAGACCCCGAGGAGGCCGAGGAGCAGCGGCGCGTTCTCCTCGGGCGGAGCCGTACGGAAGTGCTCGTCGACGAGGTGGAAGCCGTCGAGCATCTCGCGGAAGCGCTCCGGGCCGATGGCGATCATCAGGGAGAGGCCGATGGCGGAGTCGAAGGAGTAGCGGCCGCCGACCCAGTCCCAGAACTCGAACATGTTCGCGGTGTCGATGCCGAACTCCTCGACCTTCTCGGCGTTGGTCGAGAGGGCCACGAAGTGCTTGGCGACGGCGTCCTGGCCGGCCCGCAGACCGGTGAGGAGCCAGTTCCGCGCGGAGGTGGCGTTGGTGATCGTCTCGATGGTGGTGAAGGTCTTCGAGGCGACGATGAACAGCGTCTCGGCCGGGTCGAGGTCGCGGACGGCCTCGTGGAGGTCGGCGCCGTCGACGTTGGAGACGAAACGGACCGTCAGGTCCCGCTGGGTGTAGGAGCGCAGGACCTCGTAGGCCATGGCGGGTCCGAGGTCGGAGCCGCCGATGCCGATGTTGACGATGTTCTTGATCGGCTTGCCGGTGTGGCCGGTCCACTCGCCCGCGCGGACCTTGTCGGAGAACGCGCCCATCTTGTCGAGGACGGCGTGGACGCCGGGGACGACGTTCTCACCGTCGACCTCGATCACGGCCCCGCGGGGGGCGCGGAGCGCGGTGTGGAGGACCGCGCGGTCCTCGGTGGTGTTGATCTTCTCGCCGCGGAACATGGCGTCACGGAGCTCGGCGACGCCGGTGACGGCCGCCAGTTCGCGCAGCAGGGTCAGCGTCTCGTCGGTGACGAGGTGCTTGGAGTAGTCCAGGTAGAGGTCGCCGACGCGCAGGGCGTAGCCGGTGCCACGCTCCGCGTCGGCGGCGAACAGGTCGCGCATCCGGGTCTCGCCCAGCTGCTCACGGTGCTTGCCGAGGGCCGCCCACTCGGGCAGCCGGTTGAGCCTGGTGCGGCCTTCGTTCTTCATCTCGGACATCGCCCACTTCTTCTCGTACTGCTTGTCTGCCCCGCTGCCTCTCCAACCTAATTGATCAGGGGGGCGAGTGACGCGACGGCGAGCGCGAACAGCGCCGCCGCGAGCGGAGCGGGGGTGAGCGGTCCCCAGCCGGCGGCCGCCGCGCCGCCCAGCACGGCCCCGAGCGGGGCGCCCGCCACGGCGAGGGTGCGGAAGGCGGCGGCGATGCGGCCGAGCATGCCCTCGGGGGCGCGCTCCTGCATGAGGGTCGTCTGCTGGACGTTCCACACGGTCCCCATGAAGCCGAACACGGCCATGGCCCCGACCGACACCGCGAGGACGGGCACCGTCCCCAACAGCACCAGGCAGCCGGTCTGGACGGTCCCGGCGAGGAACACCGCGCGGATCCGTCCGGTCCGTTCGGCGATCCGGCGGGCCAGGAACCCGCCGGCGACACCGCCGACCGCGAAGGCGGTGACGGTGGCCGCGTATCCCGCGTTCCCGGCGTGGAGACCGTCGGTGACCAGGACGACGAGGGTGGCGATGAGGGCGCCCATGCCGATGTTGCAGAGGATGGTGGCCGTGCAGAGCCGGCGCAGGGAGCGGTCCGCGCGCAGGACGGCGAGCCCCTCCGCCGTCTCGGCCCGGAGGGTGGATCCGGCGGGGCGGGGCGGCCGCTCGGGCGCGCCGGTCCGCAGGGAGGCGATGAGCAGCGCGGCCAGGACGTAGGTGGCGGCGTCCGCGGCGTACGGCACGGCGGGTCCGGCGAGGAGCAGGGCGGGCACCAGGGGCGCGGCGAGGAGCCCGCCCGCGAGCTGCTGACCGGTCATCAGGCGGGCGTTGGCCCCGGCCAGGGTCTCGGCGGGCACGAGGGAGGGGAGCAGCGCGGTGGCGGCGTTGTCGAAGAGGGTCTGCAGGGTGGTGAGCGCGAGGGCGAGGGCGAGGAGCAGGGCGATGCCGGCGTGTCCGAGGGCGACGGCGACGGCGAACCCGGCCATGAGCGCGCCGCGTACGAGGTCGACGGCCCACATGGCCCGTCGCTGGTCGACGCGGTCGGCGACGGCCCCGCCGAGCAGCCCGAAGAGCAGCCAGGGCAGATAGCCGCAGGCGGTGACGGAGGCGATGAGGAGGGGGTCGTCGGTGAGCGAGGCGGCGAGCAGCGGCATCGCGGCGGTGCGCAGGGAGTCGCCGAAGCGGGAGACGACCGCGGCCGTCCACAGCCTGCCGAAGCCGCCCCGCCAGGCGGGCACGGCCTTGCCGCCCGCTGTCGCCGTCGTCGTCATGGTGGTACACCCCGTCCGCCCGCCGGATCCGGAGACCCCTGCACGACCGACGCTAAGGGGCACCACTGACAACGGGCCGTTGCGCGTGCGGAGACGCCGAACGGGCCTTGTCCGCGAACCGAGTTCGCGGGCAAGGCCCGTTCGTCACATCGTCACACCGCGTTCAGATCTCGCCGCGCAGCTTGGCGAGCGCCTCGGCGAGAATCGCCTCGCCGTCCGCGTCGCTGCGCCGCTCACGCACATAGGCGAGGTGGGTCTTGTACGGCTCCGTGCGCGGCGGGTCCGGCGGGTTGTCCCGGTCCTGACCGGCCGGGAAGCCGCACCGTGGGCAGTCCCAGGTCTCGGGGATCGCCGCGTCGCTGGCGAAGCTCGGCTGCGTCTCGTGCCCGTTCGAGCACCAGAAGGAGATGCGGGCGCGCGGCGCCGATTCGCCCCGCTCGGCCTCGCCCATCGGCCCCGCCCCGACCCGGCTTCCCCGGATCGCGTTGCCACTTGCCACGGTCGTAACTCCCTGCGTGATGGTGCTCGAAGATGCCCCAGTCTACGTAAGGCCCAACGCGCGTCCAGTGTTCGGAGTTACCCGTCCAACTTCATCAGCAGACCGAGTACCACAATGCAGGCGAACCAGAGCAGACCGACCACGACGGTGATGCGGTCCAGGTTGCGCTCGGCGACCGAGGAGCCACCGACGGAGGACTGCATTCCGCCTCCGAACATGTCGGAGAGGCCGCCACCCTTGCCCTTGTGCATCAGCACGAGCAGCATCAGCAGCCCGCTGAAGACGATGAGGGCGATCGAGAACCCCATAACCACGGCTGGACCAACTTCCTCGGACTTATACGGACGGGGGCCGGGCACCTGCCCGACCCCCGCAAGGGTACGACGTAACTCCGCTACCGCATACTCACTGGTCGCGGAAGCGGACGATCTTGACGAACTCGTCGGCGTCCAGGGCCGCGCCGCCCACCAGGGCGCCGTCGACGTCCGGCTGCGCCATGATCGCGCCGACGTTGCCGGCCTTGACCGAGCCGCCGTACTGGATGCGGACCTTGTCGGCCAGCTCCTGCGAGTACAGCTCCGCGAGGCGGCCGCGGATCGCCCCACAGACCTCCTGGGCGTCGTCGGGGGTGGCGACCTCGCCGGTGCCGATGGCCCACACCGGCTCGTACGCGATCACGATGGTCTCGGCCTGCTCGGCCGGGACGTCCTTCAGACCGCCGTCGAGCTGGGCGAGGGTGTACTCGACCTGGTTGCCGGCCTTTCGGACGTCCAGGCCCTCGCCGACGCAGAGGATCGGGGTGATGCCGTGCTTGAAGGCGGCCTTCACCTTGGCGTTGCAGACCTCGTCGTTCTCGGCGTGGTACTGCCGGCGCTCGGAGTGGCCGACGGCCACGTAGGCGCACTTCAGCTTGGACAGCATCAGGCCCGAGATCTCGCCGGTGTAGGCACCGGAGTCGTGCGCCGAGATGTCCTGGGCGCCGTACTTGATCTTGAGCTTGTCGCCGTCGACCAGGGTCTGTACGGACCGCAGGTCGGTGAAGGGAACCAGGACCGCGACCTCACAGGCGTCGTAGTCCTTGTCGGTCAGGGCGAAGGCGAGCTTCTGGACGTGGGCGATGGCCTCGAGGTGGTTGAGGTTCATCTTCCAGTTGCCCGCCATCAGCGGGGTGCGGGTGCTGCTCATGAAAGGGTCAGTCCTCCAGTGCGGCGAGGCCGGGAAGCGTCTTGCCCTCGAGGTATTCGAGGGAGGCGCCGCCGCCGGTCGAAATGTGGCCGAATGCCTTCTCGTCGAAGCCCAGGATGCGGACGGCGGCGGCGGAGTCGCCACCACCGACGACCGTGAAGGCCGGGGAGTCGACGAGCGCCTGGGCGACGGCCTTGGTGCCCTCGGCGTAGTCGGGGTGCTCGAAGACGCCCATCGGACCGTTCCAGAAGACGGTGCCGGCGTCGGCGAGCTTCGAGGCGTAGAGCTTACGGGTCTCCGGACCGATGTCCAGGCCCTCCTCGTCCGCCGGGATGGCGTCCGCGGCGACCGTGGTCGGGTTGGCCGGAGCCTTGGTCTTCAGGTCCGGGAACTCGGACGAGACCAGGACGTCGACGGGGAGGACGAACTCCACCCCGCGCTCCTTGGCGCGCTTCAGGTAGTCCAGGACCGCCGGGATCTGGTCCTCCTGGAGCAGCGAGATGCCGACCTCGTGGCCCTGGGCCTTGAGGAAGGTGTACGCCATGCCGCCGCCGATGAGGATGCGGTCGGCCTTCTCCAGGAGGTGGTCGATCACGCCGAGCTTGTCGGAGACCTTGGCACCGCCGAGCGCGACCACGTAGGGCCGCCGGACGTCGTCCGTGAGCTTCCTCAGGACGCCGACCTCGGTGGCGATGAGGTAGCCCGCGGCGTGCGGCAGGCGCGCCGGGAGGTCGAAGACCGAGGCGTGCTTGCGGTGCACGGCGCCGAAGCCGTCGCCGACGTAGACGTCGGCGAGGGCGGCGAGCTGGTCCGCGAACGCGCCGCGCTCGGCGTCGTCCTTGGAGGTCTCGCCGGCGTTGAAGCGGAGGTTCTCGATCACGGCGACCCCGCCGTCGGCGAGGCCCGCGACGGTGGCGGTGGCGGACTCGCCGACCGTGTCCGTCGCGAAGGCCACCTCGGCGCCGAGGAGCTCGCCGAGCCGCGCCGCGGCCGGGGCGAGCGAGAACGCCGGGTCCGGGGCGCCCTTCGGGCGGCCCAGGTGCGAGGCGACCACGACGCGGGCACCCGCGTCGGCGAGCGCCTTGACCGTGGGCACGACGGCGCGGATGCGGCCGTCGTCGGTGATGGTGGTGCCGTCGAGCGGCACGTTGAGATCGGCGCGGACGAACACCCGCTTGCCGGAGACGCCTTCGGCGAGAAGCTCGTCGATCGTCTTCATCTGTCACAGACTCCTTGGTACGCGGTGGAGCACACAAACAGGGCTCGCACAGCGCGGCGTTGCGCTGCCCGAGCCCTGCTCACATCGAAAGCCTGCCCTGAAGTCTAGAGCTGGCCGCCGACGAAGACGGTGAGGTCGACGAGACGGTTGGAGTAGCCCCACTCGTTGTCGTACCAGCCCAGGATCTTGACCGTGCTGCCTTCCTGGACCATGGTCAGGGAGGCGTCGAAGGTGCAGGACGCCGGGTCGCCCACGATGTCCGAGGACACGATCTGGTCCTCGGTGTAGTACAGGATGCCCTTGAGGTCGCCGTCGTCGGCGGCCTTCTTGAACGCGGCGTTGACCTCGTCCTTGGTGACCTCGCGGTCGAGCGTCACGACCAGGTCGGTCGCGGAACCGGTCGGGACCGGGACGCGCATGGCGATGCCGTCGAGCTTGCCCTTGAGCTGCGGGAGGACCAGGGCGGTGGCCTTGGCGGCGCCCGTCGTGGTCGGGATGATGTTCTCCGCGGCGGCGCGGGCGCGGCGCAGGTCCTTGTGCGGGAAGTCCAGGATGCGCTGGTCGTTCGTGTACGCGTGGACCGTGGTCATCAGGCCCTTGACGATGCCGAAGTTCTCGTCGAGAACCTTCGCCATCGGCGCGACACAGTTGGTGGTGCAGGACGCGTTCGAGATGACGTTGTGCTGCGCCGGGTCGTACTTGTCCTGGTTGACGCCCATCACGATGGTGATGTCCTCGTCGGTGGCCGGAGCCGAGATGAGGACCTTCTTGGCGCCGCCGGCGATGTGCTTCTCGGCGTCGGCCTTCTTGGTGAAGATGCCGGTCGACTCGATGACGATGTCGACGCCGAGCTCGCCCCAGGGGATGTCGGCCGGGTTGCGCTCGGAGAGCACCTTGATGGTGCGGCCGTCGACGGTGATGGTGTCGGCGGTGTGGGTCACCTCGGCCTTGAGGCGGCCCAGGATGGTGTCGTACTTCAGCAGGTGTGCCGTGGTCGCGGTGTCACCCAGGTCGTTGACAGCCACGATCTCGATGTCAGCACCCTGCTCAAGGAGCGCGCGGAAGTAGTTCCGGCCGATGCGGCCAAAGCCGTTGATGCCTACGCGGATCGTCACGAACCGATCTCCTCGTTAGGTACGCCGGTGTGCTCGACGCCGGCGAGATTTTTGTTTTTTGGGATGTCCCCGACCGCTTACGACCCTACCCCCACAGGACCCCCGTAGTGACATCGTGCGCATCCGTACGAGCCCGGAAAGTGAGGGAGAACGGCCGACGGCCCGTACCTACCAACGGGTACGGGCCGTCGTGGGACCTTTGTCCCCACTACTCTCCGTCAGCGGCGGAGGACCCCGAGGGCGCGGCCGACGAGCCGGGCCCGCTCGCTCGCGCCGGGCACCTGCTCCAGGCCGTAGCCGAGGAGGACGGTGTCACGCGTGGTGACCGCGGCCTGGGAGTGGAAGAGCGCCGCGGAGCGTGCCCAGTCGGAGCCGTTGCCGGGGCTGCCGGCGGGCGCGCCCGGTACGGTCCACGCGCCGAGGGCGGTCTCGAAGCCCTCCGCCTCGGTGGTGGTCCCGGTGACGAGGCGGGTGTCGTCGACGAAGGCGCCCATCTCTCCCGTGCCGGGGTCGGAGATGTAGGAGATCGAGAGCTCGACCTGCTTGCCGGCCCAGGCGCTCAGGTCGACGGAGGCCTGCCGCCATCCGTTGGAGGGGCCGGTGAAGGCGTTCCAGGAGCCGGTGGTGCCGGTGGTGGCGCAGCCGTCCTCGCCGACGGTGAGGTAGTGGGCGAGGAAGGGGTGGCCGCGGACGTAGTAGCCCTCTCCGCAGTCGGCGGGGGCCTCGGTGGAGGTGCCGCCGTTGCGGTCGGGCAGGGTGGTCCAGTCGTCCTGGCCGACGGTGTGGGCCTCGACGACGAGGTTGTCGTAGCCGGGCTCGGTGTCGTAGCTGACCTGGAAGTCCAGGCGCGGTGCCACCGCGGCGGGGACGCCGGTGAGGTCGACGGTCCTGCTGAGCCGGGCCCAGGTGTCGTCGGCGTGCTTGACGGCCGCGAAGGTCGCGCCCTCGGCGGGCTCGAAGGGCATCCGGATGCCCGGGTAGGAGCCGGCGGAGGCGCTGCTCGCGAACTGCGGGAACTCCTTCGGCTTCAGGGTGTCCGAGGTGACGGTGTACGCGCCCGCGTTGTCCAGCGGGTTGTCGGCGGAGGCGCCGAGGCCCGCGCCGATGCCCTTGAACGCGCCGCTGCCGGCGAAGGCGGGCGGGTTCTTGAGGCCGGCCCGGTGGTAGGCGCCGAGGTAGTACTGGGCGAAGTCGTTGGTCTCGGCCAGGCCGACCTGGGTGAGTCCGCCGGACTTCTCGCCGGTGTTGATCAGCTTGCCGCCCTCGTTGAGGTAGGCGCGGACGGCGAGCTGGGTGGCTCCGGAGGGCCGCTCGGCGCCGGTGTACCAGACGACGGTACGGAAGTGGGAGAGCACGCCGAGCGCGTCCGGGGTGCCCTGGGTGGCGACGTCCCAGACGACGGCCTTGCGGCCGTTGTCGGCGAGCGCCCTCACATAGGCGGCGGTGTGCTTCGCGGCGGTGGTGCCGCCCTCGTCGGCGAGGACGAGGACGTCGCCGCGGGGCCGCTCGGCCACCGTGTAGGTGAAGGGGGCGGAGGCGGTGGCCCGGCCCTCCCGGGTGCGGGCGGTGAACCAGACCTCGACGGAGTCGCCGGGCCGCGCGTCCTCGACCTCGGCGCGGTACTCGTCGAAGTAGAGGTTGTCCTCGCCACCGTAGGTCTCGCCGCCCTTCCAGGCGTCGAGCTCCTCGCTGTGGGTGCGGCCGCCGTTGATCCGGTACTTCAGGGTCTTGCCGCGCAGCGACTTGCGCGCGGTGACCGCGACCTCCTGCTCCTCGCCGCGGGCGTAGGAGGTGGTGAAGGTCTTCGGCGTGAAGTCGGGGGCGTCGATGCCGACCGGGGAGACGGGCCGGTCCGGGTGGGCGGCGGTCTCGGCGACGGCGAGCGCGAAGGGGACGTTCTTGGCGAACTCGGCCTGGATCAGCTTCTCGTCGTCCGGGAAGGTGAAGACGGAGGCGCAGTCGGCCGGGTTCCAGGCGTCGTTCGGGTCGACCCGGGAGGCGGTGGCACAGGTCGACATCTCGGGGGTGAACATCTGCATGCCGTTGACGTTGGCGGCGTGTCCGTCCGCCTCGCCGTTGGTGATGTACAGCTCCGAGGAGACCTGCGGCCGGTAGCCGGGCACGGCGGAGTTCTGCGGCGTGCCGGCGAGGGCCTTGAGGGCCACGTCGTCGGGGGTGTCGGTGGCGACCTGCCAGCCCACGCCGTACAGCAGGAGCTGGGCGGCCGAGTGGTAGTTGATGCCGTACGTGAAGCCGATGCGCTTCTGGAAGGCGTCGAGGGCCTTGGTCTCGGGCTCCGACATGGGGCCCTTGCCGCGGAAGGTCTCGTCGGCCGGGTCGGGCGAGGAGCCCTCGTTGTCGTAGCCCCACTTGTAGGCGAAGTTGCGGTTCAGGTCGACGCCGTCGCCGGAGGTGATCCGGCCGTCGCCGTCGTTGTCGCGGAGGTTCTTGCGCCACTGCCGGTTGGCGGGGTCGGCGTGCGTGTGGTCGTAGCCGTCCGGGTTGGCGGAGAGCACGAACCACAGCTCGGTGGAGTCGACGATCCGGGTGATCCGCTCGTCCTTGCCGTACCCGTCGAGGTAGTGGTGCATCAGCCGCCGGGTCATCTCGGGGGTGATCCACTCGCGCGCGTGCTGGTTGGACATGTAGAGCATGGCGGGCTTGGAGCCGTCCTTGACCCGCGGGGCGCCCTTGCTGATCTTGAGGGCGAGGATGTCCTGGCCCTTGAGGGTCTTGCCGATGGAGACGACCTTGGTGATGCCGGGGTTCGCCCGGGAGGTGTCCAGGATCTCCTGCTTGAGGCCGTTCGGGCCTCCGTACGGGCGGAAGACACCGTCACCCGCGGCGGCCACCCGCTTCTCGGCGGAGTCGGTCAGGTTGTGCTCGGCGAGTTCGACGCCCTGGCCGCGCAGCTGCCCGGCCTGCCGGCCGGTGAGGAAGAGCTCGACCGTCGCGGAGCCCTTCGCGGGCACCCGCTCGGTCAGTTCATGGGCGTCGGCGCCGGCTTCCAGGAGCAGCGGAACCTGCTCCTTGGTGACCTCGGCGCGCCATACGGAGAGGCCGTCACCGCCGTCCCGGTCGTTCGGCTGCGCTCCGGCGACGGGTGCCGCCGCCACGCCCGCGATCAGCAGTGAAGCCGCGGCGAGGATCGATCTCGCTCTGCGTCTCATGAGCCCCCCTTGCTGTTGTCTGTCACGAAGGTGAACAGACGCCAGGCTCATGGGCGCCCATGGGCCTGTCAAGGGTGCCTCGCGGGCGGACGAAAAAGCTGCCGGTGCCTCAGAAAGGCACCGGCAGCCCGGAGTTCGGAATTCCGTACGACGGGGGATCCGGTCAGCCGACCAGGCTGTCGTCCAGCTCCTCGGACAGATTGGACTCGGTCCCGGGAATGCCCAGGTCCTGCGCCCGCTTGTCGGCCATCGCGAGCAGCCGGCGGATCCGGCCGGCCACCGCGTCCTTCGTCAGCGGCGGGTCGGCGAGCGCGCCCAGCTCCTCCAGGGAGGCCTGCTTGTGCTCCATGCGGAGCCGGCCGGCCGCCGCGAGGTGCTCGGGCACCTCCTCGCCGAGGATCTCCAGGGCGCGCTGCACCCGGGCCCCGGCGGCGACCGCCGCGCGGGCCGAGCGGCGCAGGTTCGCGTCGTCGAAGTTGGCCAGGCGGTTGGCGGTGGCGCGCACCTCGCGCCGCATCCGCCGCTCCTCCCAGGCGAGCACCGACTCGTGCGCGCCGAGCCGGGTCAGCAGCGCGCCGATCGCGTCGCCGTCGCGGACGACGACCCGGTCCACTCCCCGTACCTCACGGGCCTTCGCCGCGATGGAGAGCCGGCGCGCCGCGCCGACCAGGGCGAGCGCCGCCTCCGGACCCGGGCAGGTCACCTCCAGGGAGGAGGACCGGCCGGGCTCGGTCAGCGAACCGTGCGCGAGGAACGCGCCCCGCCAGGCAGCCTCCGCGTCACAGGTCGCCCCGGAGACCACCTGCGGGGGGAGACCCCGGATGGGGCGGCCCCGGCCGTCCACGAGACCCGTCTGCCGGGCCAGCTGGTCGCCTCCGGCCACCACCCGCACCACGAAGCGCGAGCCGCGCCGCAGCCCGCCGGGGGCCATCACGATCAGTTCCGAGCTGTGCCCGAAGATCTCCAGGATGTCCCGCTTGAGCCGGCGCGCCGCCATCGCGGTGTCCAGCTCCGCCTCGATCACGATGCGGCCGCTCACCAGGTGCAGCCCGCCCGCGAACCGCAGGATCGACGAGACCTCTGCCTTCCTGCAGCAGGTCCGGGTGACGGGAAGCCGGGAGATCTCGTCCTTCACCGCTGCCGTCATCGCCATGGGCCGATCCTTCCATGCATCCGAAAAATACGGTCGTACGCGGCGGCCAACAGCTCCGGGTCATGCTTCGCGGAGCCGTCGGGCCCGGCCACCGGCGCCAGCTCGACCGCGGCACCGAGCCGCTTGGCGGCATCGGCGAGGGACTCGCGGTCGGGCACGGCGGCCTCGTCGGCCAGCACCACGTCCAGGGCGAGTTTAGGGGCGTGTCGTCCCAAAACCTCCAAATGACGCTGCGGGGAGAAGCCCTCGGTTTCTCCGGGCTGCGGCGCGAGGTTCAGCGAGAGCACCTTCCGGGCCTTCGTCTCGGCCAGCGCGTCGAGCAGCTCGGGCACGAGCAGGTGCGGGATCACCGAGGAGAACCAGGAGCCGGGACCGAGCACCACCCAGTCCGCGTCCAGGACCGCCTCGACCGCCTCGGGCACCGCCGGCGGGTCGTTCGGCACGAGGTGCACGGACTGCACCTCACCCGGCGTGAGCGCCACCGTCGCCTGCCCGCACACGGTGTCCACGTCGTCCGGACGCTCCGGGTCGTGGCCCCTGACCAGGGCCTGGAGCTCCAGGGGTACGGCGGACATGGGCAGCACCCGGCCCTGGGCGCCGAGCAGCCGGCCGACCAGGTCGAGGGCCTGCACGGGGTCGCCGAGCTGTTCCCAGAGGGCGACGATCAGCAGATTGCCGACGGCGTGGCCGTTGATCTCGCCCTTGGACTGGAAGCGGTGCTGGATGACCCGGGCCCAGGTCTGGCCCCAGTCGTCGTCGCCGCAGAGCGCGGCGAGCGCCTTGCGGAGGTCGCCCGGGGGCAGCACGCCCAGCTCCTCCCGGAGCCGGCCGCTGGAACCACCGTCGTCGGCGACGGTGACGACGGCGGTGAGGTCGCCGGTGATCCGGCGGAGGGCGGCGAGGGACGCGGAGAGGCCCATCCCGCCGCCCAGCGCGACCACCTTCGGCTGGGCGCCGCGCCTGCGGAGCGTACGCCGCACCGAGAGGGTGGAGGCACGTCGACGGTACGGCTTCACTCGCGCCCCATGTCCCGGTGCACGACGACGGTCTCGACCCCTTCGGCGGCGATCCGCGCGGCGAGCCGCTCGGCGGTGGCCACGGAGCGGTGCTTGCCGCCCGTGCAGCCCACGGCGATGGTCACGTACCGCTTGCCCTCGCGGCGGTAGCCCGCGGCGATCAGCTGGAGCAGCTCGGTGTAGCGGTCGAGGAACTCCTTGGCGCCGGGCTGGTTGTAGACGTAGTTCGACACCTCCTCGTTGAGGCCGGTGAAGGGACGCAGCTCGGGGACCCAGTGCGGGTTCGGCAGGAAGCGCATGTCGACGACGAGGTCGGCGTCGACCGGCAGGCCGTACTTGAACCCGAAGGACATGACGGTGGCCCGCAGCTCGGGCTCCTCGTCGCCGGCGAACTGGGCGTCCATCTTGGCGCGCAGCTCGTGGACGTTGAGGCTGGAGGTGTCGATCACCAGGTCGGCGTCGCCGCGCAGCTCGCGCAGCAGGTCGCGCTCGGCGGCGATGCCGTCGGTGATCCGGCCGTCGCCCTGGAGCGGGTGCGGCCTGCGGACCGACTCGAAGCGCCGGACCAGGGCGTCGTCGGACGACTCCAGGAAGACGATCCGGCGGGTCACCTGCTTGGCGTCCAGGTCGGCGAGGGACTCCCTGAGGTTGTCGAAGAACTGCCGGCCGCGGACGTCCACGACGACGGCGATCCGGGCGACGTTGCCCTGGGAGCGGGCGCCGAGCTCCACCATGGTGGGGATCAGCGCGGGCGGCAGGTTGTCCACGACGAACCAGCCGAGGTCCTCCAGACACTTCGCCGCGGTGGACCGGCCGGCTCCTGACATGCCGGAGATGATCACCAGCTCGGGAATGGCCGCCTCGGCGCCGTTGTCGCCGGGGGTCTCCTTCGTGCCCGTACTCACGTGTCCTGCTCCGTCTTCTCGGTCGTGCTGGTCTTGCGGTTCGTTCCGGTCCTGCGGTTCGTTCCGGTCCTGCTCGTGCGCGGTCATGCCGTGCCGCCCCCGTCGTCTTCCATGATCTCTCCTGTCGCCGTGTTCACGGCGGGTGCGGCCGGGGCCGCCTGTGCGAGGGCCACGACGACCGCCTCCGCGGTCTTCCGGCCCATGCCGGGGACCTCGCAGATCTGCTCGATTGTCGCCTGCCGGAGCCGCTTCACCGAGCCGAAATGCTTGATCAACGCCTGTTTCCGGGTGTCGCCGAGGCCGGGCACCGCGTCGAGAGGGCTGGTCCGAATACGTTTCGCACGCTTGGACCGCTGGTAGCGGATGGCGAAGTCGTGAGCCGTGTCACGTACCCGCTGAAGGAGATACAGGCCCTCGCTGGAGCGGGGCAGCACCACCGGGTCGTCGTCGCCGGGCAGCCACACCTCCTCAAGCCGCTTGGCGAGCCCGCACACCGCGATGTCGGAGATCCCGAGCTCGTCGAGGGCGCGGCGGGCCGCGGCGACCTGCGGCTGCCCGCCGTCGACCACGACGAGCTGCGGCGGGTACGCGAACCGCTTGGGCCGCCCCGCCTCGTCCGGGTCCTCGACGACGCCCTCGGGGTCCCACTCGCCCGTCTTCTCCTTCTCCAGGAGATAGCGGCGGAAGCGCCGGCTGATCACCTCGTGCATGGACCGGACGTCGTCCTGCCCCTCGCCGTGCCAGACCTGTGTGTCTCCGACACGGCCCTTGATCTGGAAGCGGCGGTACTCGCTCTTGCGGGGCAGCCCGTCCTCGAACACCACCATCGAGGCCACCACGTCGTCGCCCTGGAGGTGCGAGATGTCGAAGCACTCGATCCGCAGCGGCGCCGAGTCCAGGTCAAGGGCCTCGGCGATCTCCTCCAGGGCCCGGGAGCGGGTGGTCAGGTCGCTGGCGCGCTTCGTCTTGTGCAGGACGAGCGCCTGCTGGGCGTTGCGCGCGACGGTCTCCATCAGGTCCTTCTTGTCGCCGCGCTGCGGGATCCGCAGCGAGACGTTGGACCCGCGGCGGCCCGACAGCCAGGCGGTGACGGCCCCGGTGTCCTCGGGCAGCGCGGGGACCAGGACCTCCTTGGGCACCGCGTCCCCGCTCTCCTCGCCGTACAGCTGCTGGATCGCGTGCTCGACGAGCCCGGCCGTGTCGACGGCCTCGACCTTGTCGGTGACCCAGCCGCGCTGGCCGCGGACGCGTCCGCCGCGCACGTGGAAGATCTGCACGGCGGCCTCCAGCTCGTCCTCCGCGAGCGCGATCAGGTCGGCGTCGGTGGCGTCGGCGAGCACGACCGCGCTCTTCTCCATGGCCCGGCGCAGCGCCTCTATGTCGTCACGGAGCCGGGCGGCCTTCTCGTACTCCATGTCCTCGGCCGCGAGCATCATCTGCTTCTCGAGACGGCGGATGTACGTACCCGTACGGCCGGCCATGAAGTCGCTGAACTCCTCGGCCAGTTCGCGGTGCTCCTCCGGGGTGACCCGGCCGACGCAGGGGGCCGAGCACTTGCCGATGTACCCGAGGAGACAGGGGCGGCCGGCCGACGCGGCGTTGCGGAAGACGCCCGCGGAGCAGGTGCGCACCGGGAAGACCCGCAGCATCAGGTCGACGGTCTCGCGGATCGCCCACGCGTGCGCGTACGGCCCGAAGTAGCGCACGCCCTTCTTCTTGTGGCCGCGCAGGACCTGGACGCGCGGGAACTCCTCGTTCATCGTCACGGCGAGGTACGGGTAGCTCTTGTCGTCCCGGTACTTGACGTTGAACCGGGGGTCGTACTCCTTGATCCAGGAGTACTCCAGCTGGAGCGCCTCGACCTCGGTCGACACGACGGTCCACTCCACGGACGCCGCGGTGGTCACCATGGTGGCCGTCCGCGGGTGCAGGCTCGTGATCGGCTGGAAGTAGTTGGCCAGCCGCTGCCGGAGGGACTTCGCCTTCCCCACGTAGATCACCCGGCGGTGCTCGTCGCGGAACTTGTAGACCCCCGGGGAGTCGGGGATCTGACCCGGCTTGGGGCGGTAGCTGGAGGGGTCTGCCATGCTCCCCACCCTACTGGCGGGCACCGACACTCCGGCCTCCCGCGCTCGTTGGCGATACATGGCGAATCAGGTGGCGGGACGGCTGGCGGACCGGGTCTGCGTGATCACGGGTGCGGCGAGCGGAATCGGACGGGCGACGGCGGAACGCTTCCTCCGGGAGGGCGCGCGGGTGATCGCCGCCGACCTCGACGGGGACCGGCTGGCGACGCTGGAGGGGGTGGTCCCGGTGACCGGGGACGTGTCCCGGGAGGAGGACGCCCGACGCATGATCGCCACGGCGGTGGACCGCTTCGGACGGCTGGACGTCCTGGTGGCGAACGCGGGCGTGATCCCGCTGCTCTCCGTCACGGAGGCGGAGGGCTCGGACTTCGACCGGGTGATGGCGGTGGACGGCCGCGGCATGTTCCTGACCTGCAAGTACGCGATCGAGGCGATGCTCGTCACGGGCGGCGGGTCCATCGTCTGCACGTCGTCGATCTCGGGCGTCGCCGGCCAGGCCCGGCAGGCGGTCTACGGCCCGGCGAAGTTCGTCGCCACCGGCCTGACCAAGCACCTGGCGGTGGAGTGGGCGGAACACGGGATCCGGGTGAACGCGGTGGCCCCGGGCACGATCGAGACGGAGCGGGTGGCGGCGGCGCGGGTGGAACCGGGCGGGCCGGAGTACCTGGCGGAGGTGGCGCGCGGCCACCCGATGGGCCGCTTCGGGACGCCGGAGGAGGTGGCGTCGGCGATCGTGTTCCTGGCGTCGGAGGAGGCGTCCTTCATCACGGGCGCGATCCTCCCGGTGGACGGCGGCTACTTGGCCCGCTGAGCCCGCGCCCGACTGCGGCCCCGCTTGCGCGCGCCGCCCGCCCCGCGCCCGACTGTCGCCCCGCGCCCGCGCGGACCCGCACCGTGCCGCCGGTGCGGGCTGCGCCGCGCCACCCGCCCCGTGTGGGCGGGCGGGCGTGGGCACCGCCCGGCGGGACGGTGGCCCGCAACGCACCAGGGTGGGTACCGCCCCGGCGGGACGGTGGCCCGCAACGCACCAGGGTGGGGACCGCCCCGGCGGAACGGTGGCCCGCAACGGGCGAGGGTGGGGACCGCCCCGCCTGGACGGGGACCGCCCCGGCGGGGCCTGCGCCCCGGACCGGGGCGGAGAGGGTCAGGGCTCCCGGGTGGTGGCTCGGCGGCGCCGGATCGCCGCCGCCGAGATCAGCAGCAGCGCCAGCCCGGCCCCGGCCCCCGCCGTAGCCGACGCGACCGTCACCGCCGGGCCCCCGGAGCCCTCCGCAACCGGCGCGGCCGCCCGCGGCCCGCCATAACCCCCGGCCGTGCCCTTCTTCGCGTAAGCCGAGCCCGGGAGCTTGTCCCCGTACGCGCGGACCACCCGCTCCCGGTAGGCCGCCAGGCTCGTCCCGTTCCGGCCGACCGCCCGCACCGCGTCCTCGTCCAGCGGCAGCACCTTCGCCCCCTTCTGGACGTACCACGCGTCGATCTGCGGCTCGCGGAACACCAGGCCGCCGCCGCCCAGCTCCGCGTACCGGATCTCGTCGTCGCCGGTGGCGATGTTGACGACCTGCCACCCGCCCGCCCGCTCGACCGTCCACAGCGAGGCCTTCTGGCCGTCCGAGGACACGGCCCGGCTGGCCCGGAACTCGACCCGGGCGACGGGCGCCCCCGGCTTCCCGGCGACGAAGTCCGGGGAGAGGATCCGTACCGGCACCGATCCGCCCTCGACGCGCGGCGCGGCCGCCGAGCGGGCGACGGCGCCGTCCCGGGCGAAGAACCGGGACAGGGTGTCCAGGGTCCCCGGCGCGGAGGCTGCCTGTTCGGGGGTGGGTGCGGGCGGCAGGGTCTCGGCCGCGTCCGCCGGAAGCGCGCCGAGCAGGACGAGCGCGGCGGCGGTGAGGAGCCCCGCACCCGTGGCACGTGCGTTCATCGTCGTCACGCCCCTATCCGGTAGAGCGAGTGGGTCCAGGAGAAGGAGTTGTTGTCGACGTACCAGGCGTGCGAGGCCCAGTTGTAGCGGTCGCTGGAGGGCCAGGGATCGCCCCAGTAGACCCAGCTGTTCGCGTCGTCGTAGCCGTAGATCACGTGCATGTGGCCGCCGCCGCTCGACCACTGGATACGGGTCTCGACGGGCCGGTCGGCGTTGATCTCGGTCTGGACGGTGGAGTAGCGCAGCCAGCCGGTCACGTAGGAGCCGGGGTTGATGCCGGCCCAGCTCAGTCCGGTCTGGACGTTGCCGAGGGTGGCCTGGTTGTTGGGGCAGTCGTAGCCCTGCTGACGGTTGAAGGCGGCGTTGCAGAACTGGTTCTGGCTGTAGTTCCGGCCGAACCAGGTGGCGATGGTGTTGCCGCCGGCCGCCCAGCACCAGTTGGTCTTCTGCTGGGCCTGCATGGTGATGTTCAGCCGCTTGGAGCCGAGGGCGGCGACGTCCTCGCCGGCGGGCGCGGCGGACGCCGAGGTGGTGGGGACGAGGAAGAGGGCGGCTGCGGCGAGTGCCGCGAGGTTCAGCTTTCTTCTGCGCATCGCGTTCCTCCCTGGGGCGGGGGGTGTGGGGAGTGGGGGAGCGCGTCCGGACGCTGGTCAGGAGCATCGGCCGTTGTCCGGATCCGGTCAACACGCTTCAATGCGGGGTGACATCGGTCTGTGAACGGTGTGACCCGGGTGTGAACGGACGCCCTCGGCCCACCTGCCCGCCCACCCCACGCGGCGCCACGGTCCGCTCCCCCACCGTGAACGTTCACTGAGGAGTCCTCGTGAGCCACACCGAGGCCGATCTGGTCCAGCTCCTGCACACCGGCCCCTTCCACCTGGCGCTGCGCACCGCGCTGGCCGTCCGCGGGCTGCCGCTCCAGCGGGTCCAGCACCATCTCGCGCACCGGGGCGTCAAGGTCGGGGTGACGAGTCTGAGCTACTGGCAGCAGGGCGCCCGCCGCCCCCAGCGGCCGGAGTCCCTGAAGGCGGTCCGCGCGCTGGAGGAGGTGCTCCAGCTGCCGGGGAACTCGCTGCTTCGGCTGCTCACGGAGGACGCGTCGGCGCGGTCCGAGGTGGAGCGCCCGGCGGCCCGTTCGTACCGCTCGCTCGTGGAGGCGTCCGGCTCCGTGGAGGAGCTTCTCGCGGGCCTGGAGTCGCCGACGGACGGCGGGCTGCACACGGTGGGGCACCACGAGCGGGTACGGATCGGGGCGGGGCGGGAGCTGGTGGGGCGCGAGTCGCAGCAGGTCGTACGGGCGCACCGGGACGGCGTGGACCGCTACCTGGCCATCCACCACGGGGACCCGGGCTGCGACCCGTCACGGGTGACGGTGCGGGCGGCGGAGAACTGCCGGACGGGGCGGGTGCGGTGGGACGCGGGGACGGGGGTGCTGGTCGCGGAGCTGCTCTTCGACACGCGGCTGCGCGCCGGGGACACGTACCTCTTCTCGTACGGCTTCGAGGACGGTACGGCGGGACCGAGCGGGGAGTACGTGCGCGGGTTCAGCTTCGCGGGCGGGCAGTACGTGCTGCAGGTGCGCTTCGACGAGGCGGCGCTGCCGGTGCGGTGCCGGCGGTTCGCGCAGGCGTCGACGGGTGCGCCGCGCGGTGGCCGTGCGGAGCTGACCGTGAGCGGGCGGCACCGCACGGTGCACGTGGTGGAGCAGGGCGTACGTCCGGGGATCCTGGGGATCGACTGGGACTGGACCTGACGGGCGCGGGACCCCTACGGGCGCGGGACCCGACGGGCGCGCGGTTGTCAGGTCCGGGCCTTCGGCGCGCGGACGGAGGACCCGGCTCAGGCCTTGGGCGCGGACTCCGGGCCCGCGATCAGCGTGCCGTTCTCGACCCGGACCGGGACGGCCGGGAGCGGGACGGTGGCCGGGCCCTTGAGCGCCTTGCCGGTCGTCACGTCGAAGCGGCTGCCGTGGCAGGGGCAGTTGCCCTCGTTGTTCTCGATCTTGTCGAGGACGCAGCCGGCGTGGGTGCACTGGGCGCTGAACGCCTTGTACTCGCCCTTGGCCGGGCAGCTCACCACGACCTTCTGCTCGCGGTAGAGCTTGGCGCCGCCGACGGGGATCTCGTCCGGCGCGCCGAGGGCGACCGGGGCGGTCGGGGTCGGGACCCCGGCGTGGCCGAGCTTGGACTCGGTGGAGCAGGCGGCGACTCCCAGCCCGGCGGCACCGGCGAGAGCGGCGCCCTTCAGTACGGTGCGGCGGCTGGACTGGCCGGACATGGGCGCTCCACGGTGGATCGGGGCAAGGCGTGACCGAACCGACGATACCGGCGGTGGTCCGGGCGCCGACGGCCGGGCCCGGGGGTCCGTCCCGGGACGGAGCAGGGCCCCCGAGGAGGGGGCCCTGCCGGGAACGTCAGGCCTTGCGGGCCCGCGTCGTCGCCTTCTTCGCGGCGGCCTTGGTGGCGGTCGCCTTCGTGGCCGTCTTCTTCGCGGCCGTCTTGGTCGCAGCCGCCGTCTTGGTCGCGGCCGTCTTGGTCGCGGCAGCCGTCTTCGTCGCCGCGGCCTTCTTGGCGGGCGCCTTCTTCGCCGCCGTCTTCCTGGTCCCCCGGGCCGCCGGGACGGTCACCCCGGCGTCGCTGACCCGGTCCGCGCCGAGGATCTCGCGGAGGAACTTGCCGGTGTGGCTCGCCGGAACCGAGGCGACCTCCTCCGGCGTGCCCTCGGCGACGACCAGGCCGCCGCCGTTGCCGCCCTCGGGGCCCATGTCGATGAGCCAGTCGGCGGTCTTGATGACATCGAGGTTGTGCTCGATGACGATCACCGAGTTGCCCTTGTCGACCAGACCGGACAGGACCTTGATCAGCTTCGAGATGTCCTCGAAGTGCAGACCGGTGGTCGGCTCGTCCAGGACGTAGACCGTGCGGCCCGTGGAGCGCTTCTGGAGCTCGGAGGCGAGCTTCACGCGCTGCGCCTCGCCGCCCGACAGCGTCGGTGCGGACTGGCCGAGCCGGACGTACCCGAGGCCGACCTCGTTGAGCGTGCGCAGGTGGCGCGCGATGGTCGGGACGGCCTCGAAGAAGTCCAGGGCCTCCTCGATCGGCATGTTCAGGACTTCGGCGATGGACTTGCCCTTGTAGTGGACCTCCAGGGTCTCCCGGTTGTACCGGTCGCCGTGGCAGACCTCGCACGGGACGTAGACGTCCGGGAGGAAGTTCATCTCGATCTTGATCGTGCCGTCGCCGGAGCAGTTCTCGCAGCGGCCGCCCTTGACGTTGAAGGAGAACCGGCCGGGCAGGTAGCCCCGGACCTTGGCCTCCATCGTCTCGGCGAAGAGCTTGCGGACGTGGTCGAAGACGCCGGTGTACGTCGCCGGGTTCGACCGCGGCGTGCGGCCGATCGGGGACTGGTCGACGTGCACGACCTTGTCGACGAGGTCGTCGCCGTCCACGCGCGTGTGCCGGCCGGGCACCGACTTGGCGCCGTTCAGCTCGCGCGCGAGGTGGGTGTAGAGGATGTCGTTGACCAGGGTCGACTTGCCGGAGCCTGAGACGCCGGTGACGGCGGTGAGGACGCCCAGCGGGAAGGACACGTCGATGTCCTGCAGGTTGTTCTCGCGAGCCCCGTGCACGGTGAGCCGGCGGCCGGGGTCGACCGGGCGGCGGATGTCCGGGGTGGGGATCTCCCGGCGGCCGGACAGGTACTGCCCGGTCATCGACTCCTCGTTGCCGAGGAGCTCCTTCAAGGTGCCGGAGTGGACGACCTTGCCGCCGTGCTCACCGGCGCCGGGGCCGATGTCGACGATCCAGTCGGCGACCTTGATGGTGTCCTCGTCGTGCTCGACGACGATGAGCGTGTTGCCCATGTCCCGGAGCCGTACGAGGGTCTCGATGAGCCGGTGGTTGTCGCGCTGGTGCAGGCCGATGGACGGCTCGTCGAGCACGTACAGCACGCCGACCAGGCCGGAGCCGATCTGGGTGGCGAGCCGGATGCGCTGGGCCTCGCCGCCGGAGAGGGTGCCCGCGGCGCGGTTGAGCGAGAGGTAGTCGAGGCCGACGTCGACGAGGAAGCGCAGCCGCTCGTTGACCTCCTTGAGGACCCGCTCGGCGATCTTCTTGTCCCGCGCGTTCAGCGTGAGGCGGGAGAGGAACTCGGCGCAGTCGCTGATCGACATCGCGGAGACCTCGGCGATGGACTTCTCCATCACCGTGACCGCGAGGACGATCGGCTTGAGGCGGGTGCCCTCACAGGTGGGGCACGGCACCTCGCGCATGTAGCCCTCGAAGCGCTCGCGGCTGGAGTCGCTCTCGGCCTCGGTGTGGCGCCGCTTGACGAAGGAGACGGCACCTTCGAAGGCCGGGGTCGTGTACGCCCGCTCCCTGCCGTACCGGTTGCGGTAGCGCACCTCGACCTGGGTCTTGTGGCCGTACATCAGGGCCTTCTTGGCACGCTGC
Source organism: Streptomyces sp. NPDC088553 (assembly GCF_044752965.1). Lineage (NCBI taxonomy): Bacteria > Bacillati > Actinomycetota > Actinomycetes > Kitasatosporales > Streptomycetaceae > Streptomyces > Streptomyces sp. NPDC088553. The sequence continues at coordinate 162,230 of NZ_JBIVMG010000012.1, forward strand.
GGCAGTCCCGCGTACGGGATGTCCGTGCGGAAGCCGAGTGCCTGCGAGAGACCGCCGATGAGCCGGCCGAAGTACTCCTTGGTGTGGCCGTGCGACCAGGGGTGGATCGCGCCCTCGTCGAGGGACTTGTCCTCGTCGGGAACGATCAGCTCCGGGTCGACCTCCATGCGGGTGCCGATGCCGGTGCAGTCGGGGCAGGCGCCGAACGGCGAGTTGAAGGAGAAGGAGCGCGGCTCCAGCTCCTCGAAGGACAGGTCGTCGTAGGGGCAGTAGAGGTGCTCCGAGTACATCCGCTCGCGCTCGGGGTCGTCCTCGGCGAGGTCGACGAAGTCGAGCACGACCATGCCGCCGGAGAGTCCGAGCGCGGTCTCGACGGAGTCGGTGAGGCGGCGCTTGGCGCTGTCCTTCACGGTGAGGCGGTCGACGACCACCTCGATCGTGTGCTTCTCCTGCTTCTTCAGCGTCGGCGGTTCGCTCAGCTGTACGGTCACGCCGTCGACGCGGGCACGGCTGTAGCCCTTGGTCTGGAGGTCGGCGAAGAGATCGACGAACTCGCCCTTGCGCTCGCGCACGAGCGGGGAGAGCACCTGGAAGCGGCTGCCCTCGGGGAGTTCGAGGACCCTGTCGACGATGGCCTGCGGCGACTGGCGGGAGATCGGCCGGTGGCACTCGGGACAGTGCGGCTTGCCGATGCGGGCGAAGAGCAGGCGGAGGTAGTCGTAGACCTCGGTGATGGTGCCGACCGTCGAGCGCGGGTTGCGCGAGGTCGACTTCTGGTCGATGGAGACCGCGGGCGACAGACCTTCGATGAAGTCGACGTCCGGCTTGTCCATCTGGCCGAGGAACTGCCGGGCGTACGAGGAGAGCGACTCGACGTAGCGGCGCTGCCCCTCGGCGAAGATCGTGTCGAACGCGAGGGAGGACTTGCCCGATCCCGAGAGCCCGGTGAAGACGATCAGGGAGTCACGCGGGAGGTCGAGCGAGACGTTCTTGAGGTTGTGCTCACGAGCGCCACGGACGATGAGACGGTCGGTCACGCCGGTCCGCACCTTTCTTCAGAGAGCGGATGCTGCAGAGGGATGCCACGGAGAGATGCCGCAGAGAGCTGATGTGCCTGAAACACCCAACGCTTCAAGGATGCCGGATGCTTCCTTCGAGCTTATAGCACGCACATTCGATTTCCGGACTCCCGGAGACCTCTTCACCCGAACGAGTGGTGACACCCCTGCTGGCACTAGGGTCGGCGCCATGATCGACCACGAAAGCGACCTCGCTCACGTCCACGAAGCGACCGAAAGGCTGCTGACGGCGGCCGCCTCCCTGGACAACGCGGCGACCGCCGAGCCGTCACGGCTGCCCGGCTGGACCCGTGGCCATGTGCTCGCCCACGTCGCCCGGAACGCCGACGCCCTGGTGAACGTCCTCCGGGGCCTCCCCATGTACCCCGACGCCGCGACCCGCGACGCCGACATCGAGCGCGACTCCGGCCGCCCCCTCGACGTCCAGCTCGCCGACCTGCGCGAGACCGCCGACCGCTTCCGGGCCGTGGGCGCCGAGCCCGCCGACTGGAGCCGGACGGTCGAGCTCCGCAACGGCGTCCTGGACAGCGCCTCCCGGATCCCCTTCCGCCGCTGGGTGGAGGTCGACCTGCACCACGTCGACCTGGGCATCGGCTACGAGCTGGAGGACCTGCCCGAGGAGTTCGTGCACCGCGAGATCGACTTCCTCGCCGACCGCTTCGCCGGCCTGGACACCGTGCCGGCGACGACCCTCCGGGCCGACGGCGGCCGGACGTGGAGGACCGGCGGCACGACGGGCGGCGTCGCCGTCACGGGCAGCCCCGTCGAGATCCTCGGCTGGCTCGCCGGGCGCCGCGACGGCGCAGCCCTGGGGACCGAGGGCGGCCCCCTGCCGAAGCTCCCCCCGTTGTAGCGCTCGCGGCCCCTTCCGCCGGTGGGCGGGACTAGTCTGAGCGCATGACGTACAGCGGAGTGGTGAAGGTCGGCGGAGCGGCGGACGTGCACGAGCTGACGGACCTGATGATCTCGAAGGTCGCGGTCGGCCCGATGGACAACAACGCGTACCTGCTGCGCTGCCGGGCCACCGGCGAGCAGCTGCTGATCGACGCGGCCAACGACGCGGACACCCTCCTCACGCTGATCGGTGACGACGGCATCACGTCCGTCGTCACCACCCACCGGCACGGGGACCACTGGCAGGCGCTCGCCGAGGTGGTGGCCGCGACCGGCGCCGTGACGTACGCGGGCGCGTACGACGCGGAGGGCATCCCGGTGGCGACCGACGTGCCCGTCGAGGACGGCGACACGATCCGGGTGGGGCGGGTCGAGCTGACCGCGCGCCGCCTGGTCGGGCACACCCCGGGCTCGATCGCCCTCGTCTACGACGACCCGCACGGCCACCCGCACGTCTTCACCGGCGACTGCCTCTTCCCCGGCGGGGTGGGCAACACCTGGAAGGACCCGGAGGCCTTCGCGAGCCTGATCCACGACGTGGAGACCAAGCTCTTCGCGGTCCTCCCGGACGAGTCCTGGATCTACCCGGGCCACGGCAAGGACACCACGCTCGGTGACGAGCGCCCCTCGCTCACGGTGTGGCGCGAGCGCGGCTGGTAGCCCCTCGGGGGAGCCTTCGGAGACGGAGAGCGCGCGGCTGAGCAGCCACGCGCTCCCGCACGCCCCCGTAACCCGGATGGCGGCGGGGTAGTTGGCGCGACATGCGCCTCAGTAACGCTCCGTCGCCACCCCCTCCCCCGGTTCCGCCCGTCCCGACCGCCGCACCCTCGATGGGCAGGCTCGCCGCCGCCTCGCTCGTCGGCACCGCCATCGAGTTCTTCGACTTCTTCGTCTACGGGACCGCCGCCGCCCTCGTCCTGGGGCCGCTCTTCTTCCCGACCTTCTCCCCGCTCGCCGGGACACTGGCCGCCTTCGGCACCTTCGCCGTCGGCTTCGTGTCCCGGCCGCTCGGCTCGGTCCTCTTCGGCCACGTCGGCGACCGGTACGGACGGCGCCCGGTCCTCTTCGCCTCGCTGCTCATGACCGGCTGCGCCACGGTCGCGGTCGGCTGCGTCCCCACGTACGGCGCGATCGGCATCACCGCGCCCGTGCTGCTGCTCGTCCTGCGCTTCCTCCAGGGTCTGGGCCTCGGCGGCGAGTGGGGCGGGGCCGTCCTGCTCACCGCCGAGCACGCCCCCGAGAACCGGCGCGCGCTCTGGTCGAGCTTCCCGCAGATCGGCCCGTCGATCGGCTTCCTGCTGGCGAACGGGGTGATGCTGGCGCTCTCGGCCGGCCTGAGCGACGCGGAGTTCCGCTCCTGGGGCTGGCGGGTGCCGTTCTGGGCGGCGGGCGTGCTCGCGGCGGTCGGGCTGCTGCTGCGCTCCTCGCTCGCGGAGACCCCTCAGTTCGAGAAGCTGTCCGCGGCCGGGCGGACCGCGGGCGCCCCGCTGGCCGAGGTCGCCCGTGACCACTGGCGGCTCGTGCTGCTGACCGCCGGGGCGCTCGCCATCGGCTACGCCACCTTCTACACGGTCTCGACCTGGGCGCTGGCCTACGGCACCGAGCGGCTCGGGGTGAGCGGCACGGTGATGCTGAGCTGTGTCATGGCGGCGGTCGCGATCAAGGGTGCGGTCACGCCGTTCGTCGCGATCCTCGCCGACCGCTGGGGCCGTCGGCCGCTGTGCCTGGCGGGGTGCGCGGCCTCCGCTCTGTGGATGTTCCCGATGGTGGCCCTGCTGCACACGGCGCGCCCGTTCCTGATGTTCCTCGGGTTCCTGGGTGCGCTGCTCGCCTTCATCACGATGTTCGCGGTGGTGGCCGCGTACCTCCCGGAGCTGTACGAGCCCCGCGTCCGCTGCACCGGTGCCGCCGTCGGCTACAACCTCGCCGGCGTCCTGGGCGGCGCCCTCACCCCGATCGTCGCCACCACGCTCTCCGACGGGGGCTCCGGCCCGCCCTGGGGCGTCGCGGCCTATCTGACCGTGGTCGCCCTCGTCAGCCTCGGCTGTTTCGCGCTCCTCCCCGAGACCCTGCCGGCCAAGGTGAAGGCCGAGGCCGGGCATCGGGCGGAGCCCGAGCCCGCCTCCGCCTGAGGGCGGAGAGACGGCGACGGCCGGCCGGGGACTCCCCGGCCGGCCGTCGCCGTCCTCATGCCCGGTGTCGGGCGGGTCAGGCGCCGACGCTGTCCTTCTTGGCACCGTCGATGCCGTCGGCGTCGGTCACGCCCTCGGCCGCGGCCCGCTCCGCCTGCCGCTTCGAGGCGATCAGGCTGGTGATCGTGGTGATGACCAGGACACCGCCGATGAAGGCGAGCGAGAACGGGATGCTGATCTCCGGGACGTGCACCCCGGACTCGTGCAGGGCGTGCAGCACGAGCTTGACGCCGATGAAGCCGAGGATCACCGACAGGCCGTAGCTCAGGTGGACCAGCTTCTTCAGCAGGCCGCCGATCAGGAAGTACAGCTGTCGCAGACCCATGAGGGCGAAGGCGTTGGCCGTGAAGACGATGTACGGGTCCTGGGTGAGGCCGAAGATCGCCGGGATGGAGTCGAGGGCGAAGAGGATGTCGGTGGTGCCGATGGCCAGCATGACGACCATCAGCGGGGTCATGATCCGCTTGCCGTTGTTCCGGATGAAGAGCTTGGTGCCGTGGTAGCGGTCGGCGACGCCGAACCTCTTCTCGGCCATCTTGAGAAGGCGGTTCTCCTCCCAGTCCTCCTCGTCCTCGTCCGCGCGCGCCTCCTGGATGAGCTTCCAGGCGGTGTAGATCAGGAACGCGCCGAAGATGTAGAAGACCCAGGAGAAGCTCGCGATGATCGCGGCGCCCGCGGCGATGAAGATCGTGCGGAGCACCAGGGCGATCACCACACCCACGAGCAGCACGCGCTGCTGGAGGTGCGAGGGGACCGCGAACTTCGCCATGATCAGGACGAAGACGAAGAGGTTGTCGACACTGAGCGACTTCTCGGTGATGTAGCCGGCGAAGAACTCTCCGGACGCCTGGCTGTTGCCGAAGAACAGCAGGCCGAGACCGAAGAGTCCGGCCAGCACGACCCAGACGATCGTCCAGATTCCGGCTTCCTTGACCGACACGTCATGGGGCTTGCGCCCGATGAAGAAGTCGGCAGCGATCAGGGCGGCGAGACCGAGAATGGTCACTACCCACAGGGTGGTTGAAACGTCCACTGCGCCTCCGGCGTCGTACGGCTACTGATCAGCGTCGTCGCTGCCGGAGGTCTCTTCCACCCGGGCGACGAGCGGTCGCCACCGGGCCGACGCCCCGGGATCGGATCATGGATGATCCGTCCGTATTGACGGGTACGCCGCGCATGGGGAGTACTCCCCTCCGCACGAAGAAGACTACCCGAAAACCCAAGAGAAGGTAAAGGGAAGGGTAAAGGGCCACCAAGAGGCCAGGTCAGAGCTGTCGGGCCGTCAGGACTCTCAGGGCCGCTTTCCGTGGCGGGCCGCCGCCACCTGTCCCAGGACCTGACGGAGCACCCCGCTGCCCGGCGGGAGCATCGGCGGCTCGTACGACCAGGCGTGGCCGACCCACGGATCGGCGAGGTGGTCGTCGGGGACGGGGGTGAGCCGGAGCAGCGAGCGCCACAGCGGGTCGAGCAGCGGCCCGTACGCGGACGCGTCCTCCCGGTCCGCCACCATCAGCAGATGGACGCCGACCGACGGGCCCTCGTCGGCGAGGTACCGGAGGCGGGTGACCGCCCGGTCGTCGAAGCCGTGCGGGAAGTCGTGCACGAGCAGCAGCTGCCGGGCCGCGTCCAGACCCGGCGGCAGGGCGTCGGAGGCTCCCGCCCGCACCGCCATCTGCAGCAGGTCGACCCGCTCGGTCAGCTGCTCCAGGACCGCCGAGACCCCGGCCGCGCCCCGGGCCGGCGGGGCCGCGAGGACGCCCGTCTCCACGAGGGGCGCGAGCGCGGCCGTGCCCGCACCGGCGGGGTCGACGACATGGAGGGTGAACGCGCCCGCCGGGTGCGCCGCGAGCAGCCGGGCCGCGTGCGCGACCGCGCAGTCCAGGGCCAGCCGGCGCAGCTCGACCTCGTCGAGGAGACCGGCGGCCTCGGAGTGCCCCCGGCCGCTGTCCACCCAGAGCCCCCGCTCCAGCGGCAGCCGGACGAGCATGGGGATCCGCAGATCCGTCCGCTCGGGGAGGTGGAGGTCGCCGAGACGGACGGCCATCGGCTCCTCGGCCGGGACGCGATAGGCCTGCCAGACGGGGTTCTCCCAGCGGGCGAAGGCGACGGGCAGAGCGGGCTCGACGACCTCGGACTCGGCCACGAGCTGGGCGAGGTCCCGGTCCAGGACCTCCTGCGCCCGCGCCACCAGCTCGTCGTGCCGGGCGCGGGCGGCGGCCCGCGCGGCGTCGTTGGCGCCGTCGGCGCGGGCACGGTAGTCGGAGAGCGTCTGGTCGAGCTCCCGGTCGAGCCGGTTCTCGGCGAACTCGCAGGCGCTGCGGTAGGCGGCGGCGGTCCGTGCCAGGTCCTCGAACATGCCCCACACCTGGTTGTACAGGCGCTCGTCCATGGACCAGCCCGCCGCGTCACCGGCGACCGGCGTGGGCGGGCCCTGCCGGGGGTCGGACTCGGGCGCGGCTGCGGGGCCGGGTGCCGGGGCTCCCTGGCGGCGGGGGTGCGCGTAGTTGACCGGACCACCGCTCGTCGCCGGGGTGGGCGTGTCCGTGCCGGTGCCCGACGGCGGTGTCGGCGGCGGGCTCGCCGGGCCGGCCGGAGCGGTCGGGGCCGGGTCCGTCACCGGTGCCGTGTGGCGTACGCGCTCCGCCTCGGGAACGTGCTGGGCCGGAGCGGCGACCGGGGCGGGCCCCGGCGCGACGGTCTCCAGGATCGTCGCGGCCAGATCGGCGGGGCGCTCCAGACCCTGGTCGCCGAGGAGGGCGGCGAGCCCGCCCTCGTACCCCTGGCCCACGGCGCGGACCTTCCAGGCACCCTGGCGGCGGTACAGCTCCAGGGCGACGACGGCGGACTCGCTGTCGAGTCCGGTGATCGTGAAGGTGGCGATCTCGGCGCCGTCGGCGCCGGCGACGGCGACGAACGGGGCGGCCACCGTCCCGAAGCGGGCGGCTCCCCCGGCGCGCGGCCCGGGCAGCGCGAGGAGCACCGAGACCCGGTGGACGGCGCCGGCGACGGCGTCCAGATCCACGGCGAGGCGGTGGTCGGCGGCGGCCTGTCCGGGGACGTCGACCCCGGGCAGGGAGGGCGCTCCGGGGTGGGCGATCCACTCCACGCCGGGGACCCTGCCCTGCTCGTCGCCGAGGGTGGCGCCGGCGAGGACAGGGTGACCGGCCGACACCCGGATCTCCAGTCGGGTGTCGGGCAGGGGGTGGTTCTGCCCCCGGACCAGCTCGGCCGTCATCGACTCTGTCCCCTCGGGTGTGCGGCGTTCTCTGCGTTCTCGGTGTTCTGGGCGTTCTTGGCGTTCTCGGCGTCGTGGCGTTCTCGGCGCGACGGCAGGTGCGGTTCATGCGGGACAGCTCCCGGGGGCCTGCTGCCTCCGGGAGCTGTGGGTGGGTGCCGTGCGGTCCTGTCTACAGGTGCGGCAGGATCGCCGGCATCAGGTCCTGGAAGGTGCGGCCGTTGGCCGGGTTGCCCAGGGCGGTCATCTGCCAGCCGGAGCCGACCCGGTGCACCTTCGCCATGATCTGCGCGGTGTAGTTGCCGCCGCCGTCGAGGGTGTAGCGCGCGAGCTCCTGGCCGTTCGTCTCGTCGACGATGCGGCAGAACGCGTTCTGCACCTCCTGGAACGTCTGGCCGGTGAAGGAGTTCACCGTGAAGACGATCTGGTCGATGTGGACCGGGACCCGCTGGAGGTCGACGAGGATCGCCTCGTCGTCCCCGCCCTGGCCCGCGCCGCCGACCAGGTTGTCGCCGGTGTGCTTGACCGAGCCGTCGTCGCTGACCAGGTGACGGAAGAAGACCACGTCGACCGGCTGCTTGTCAGCGAAGAGGACGGCCGAGGCGTCCAGGTCGATCTCCTGGGTGCGCTTGCCGAAGAGGCCGCGGCGCGGCGCGGCCTGCCAGCCGAGGCCCATCCGCACCTGGCTGAGGCTGCCCCCACCCTGCTTCTCCAGGCTGATGGCCTGACCCTTGGTCATGTTGACCGACACGCGTTTGCCCCTCTCGTTAGCGTTCCCCGCGCCCGCTGTTCCGGTGCGTGCGGTTGTCGAGCACATTACGCAGCACCACTGACAGCGCGGAGGTGCGGTCCGGTTTTGTGTCGGTCTTGCAACACACCGGACCGCGCGCCGGACCGCGCACCGGGTCCCCCACCGGACCGCGTCCGGTCAGGCGAGTCCCGCCTCCTTCATCTGGCGCAACTCCTTCTTCAGCTCTCCCACTTCGTCACGGAGGCGGGCGGCCACCTCGAACTGCAGCTCGGCGGCGGCGGCACGCATCCGGTCGGTCATCTCCTCGATGATCGCGGCCAGTTCGGTGGCGGGCCGGTCCCCGAGTTCGACCGTCGAACCGGCCTTGCCCTTGCCCTTGACGCCGTGCGCGGCGAGCGAGGGGACGGGGGCCTTGGCACCCTTGCCCTCCTTGCCCTGGCGGTAGCCGCTGCCGAGGAGTTCCTCGGTGTCGATCTCCTCGCGCGCGATGGTCGCGACGATGTCGTTGATCTTCTTGCGGAGCGGCTGCGGGTCGATGCCGTGCTCCGTGTTGTACGCGATCTGCTTCTCGCGGCGCCGGTTGGTCTCGTCGATGGCCTGCTCCATCGCCGGGGTGATCCGGTCCGCGTACATGTGGACCTGGCCCGAGACGTTGCGCGCGGCGCGGCCGATCGTCTGGATCAGGGAGGTCCCGGAGCGCAGGAAGCCCTGCTTGTCGGCGTCGAGGATGGCGACGAGGGACACCTCGGGGAGGTCGAGGCCCTCGCGGAGGAGATTGATGCCGACGAGGACGTCGTACTCACCGGCGCGCAGTTCGCGCAGCAGCTCGATCCGGCGCAGGGTGTCGACGTCGCTGTGCAGGTAGCGCACCTGGATGCCGAGCTCCAGGAAGTAGTCGGTGAGGTCCTCGGCCATCTTCTTGGTGAGGGTGGTGACGAGGACGCGCTCGTCTCGCTCGGTGCGCAGTCGGATCTCGTGGACCAGGTCGTCGATCTGTCCCTCGGTGGGCTTGACGACGACCTCGGGGTCGACGAGCCCGGTGGGGCGGATGATCTGCTCGACGAAGCCGTCGCCGCGCGAGAGTTCGTACGTGCCGGGGGTCGCGGAGAGGTAGACGGTCTGGCCGATGCGCTCCTGGAACTCCTCCCACTTCAGCGGGCGGTTGTCGAGGGCGGACGGGAGCCGGAAGCCGTGGTCGACCAGGGTCCGCTTGCGGGAGGCGTCGCCCTCGTACATGGCGCCGATCTGCGGCACGGTCACGTGCGACTCGTCGATGACGAGCAGGAAGTCCTCGGGGAAGTAGTCGATGAGGGTGTTGGGCGCGGAGCCGGGGTCCCGGCCGTCGAAGTGCATCGAGTAGTTCTCGATGCCGGAGCAGGATCCGATCTGGCGCATCATCTCCAGGTCGTACGTGGTCCGCATGCGCAGGCGCTGGGACTCCAGGTGCTTGCCCTGCTTGTCGAGCTCGGCGAGGCGGCCCTCCAGCTCGCGCTCGATGTCGTTGACCGCGCGCTCCATGCGCTCGGGGCCGGCGACGTAGTGGCTGGCGGGGAACACGTACAGCTCGCGGTCCTCGCTGATGACCTCGCCGGTGAGCGGGTGGAGGGTGGAGAGGGCCTCGATCTCGTCGCCGAACATCTCGATGCGGACGGCGAGCTCCTCGTAGACCGGGAAGATCTCGATGGTGTCGCCGCGGACGCGGAAGGTGCCGCGGGTGAACGCCAGGTCGTTCCGCGTGTACTGGATGTCGACGAAGCGGCGGAGGAGCTGGTCGCGGTCGAGCTCCTCGCCGACCTTGAGCGGGACCATCCGGTCCACGTACTCCTGGGGCGTGCCGAGGCCGTAGATGCAGGAGACGGAGGCGACCACGATGACGTCCCTGCGGGTGAGCAGGGAGTTCGTCGCGGAGTGGCGGAGCCGCTCCACCTCCTCGTTGATGGAGGAGTCCTTCTCGATGTACGTGTCCGACTGCGGCACGTACGCCTCGGGCTGGTAGTAGTCGTAGTACGAGACGAAGTACTCGACCGCGTTGTTCGGCAGGAGCTCGCGGAACTCGTTCGCCAGCTGGGCGGCCAGGGTCTTGTTCGGCGCCATCACCAGGGTGGGGCGCTGGAGCTTCTCGATCATCCACGCGGTGGTGGCGGACTTTCCGGTGCCGGTGGCACCGAGGAGCACGACGTCCTTCTCGCCCGCGCGGATACGCCGCTCCAGGTCGGCGATGGCCGCGGGCTGGTCGCCGCTGGGCTGGTACTCACTGACGACCTCGAAAGGCGCCACCGAACGTTCGATCTTGGAAACGGGCCGCATGCAACCACCGTACGACCCGGCACTGACACTCGGGTGGTGATCGGCTCGGCGGCGGCCCTCCCGTCACCAGTCCTGGGAGCGGTGGCCGCCCCGCGGGACGCTCCTGCGGGCCCCGCGCCCGGCGGGTCGGGCCGTCCAGTTGGCGGGCTCGCCGTAGGACGGTACGTGGCGCGGGGCGGGCACGCCGGGGCGGTGCGGGGTGCGGGCGGCGGGGCCCTGCCAGTCCGGGTCGCCCATGACGAGCAGCGGGTCGAACATGACGACGACGGCGGCGAGGATGAGGAAGACCGCCGGGCCGATCAGCATCGGCAGCAGCAGCGAGGTGGCGGTGTCGCCGGTGCCCTTGACGGGCTCCGCGCCGTGCAGGTGGACGCTGACCGCCGACATGGCGGTGTAGTGCATACCACTGACGGCGACGCCCATCACCAGGCTCGCACCGAGACTGGCCAGAAATCCATGTACGGAGACGGCCGCCCAGAGGGCCGTCGTGGCCGCCACGACGGCGATGACCACGGACATCGCGACGGTGAGCGTGTCGTACTCGATACGCCCCTGGAGACGCATCCCGGCCATGCCCAGGTAGTGCATGGTGGCCACGCCGAGGCCGGTGATGGTGCCGCCGGTGACCAGGGTGAGGGCGGTCGCCCCGCGGTATCCGACGATGAAGATCCCGATGCCGACCATCAGGACGGCGACGCCCAGGCTGGCGAAGGTGATGGGCAGGTCGTAGTGGATGGGCGCCTGCTGGACCGAGAAGCCCATCATGGCGATGAAGTGCATGGTCCAGATGCCGGTGCCGATCGACGTGGCGCCGAGGGCGAGCCAGCCCGCCTTGAAGCTGTCGCGGTGGCGGAGCGATCTCGTGGTGCAGCGGAGGCCGAGGGCGCCGCCCAGGCACGCCATGAGAAAGGCCGCCACCGGAGTGACGATCCCGTAGCTGAATCCGTCGACCGTGCCCTGCATGAGCGTGTGTCCTCCACCCCTGGTCCCACGTCGTCCGAAAACAGTCGGTACCGCTGGGTAGTACTACCGGGGCGAGATTATGGCGCGCCGGGGGCCACGCGACCACGTGACCGGGGAATTTCCGCTCGTGAGACCTGAGCGAGACCGGTTCGTGATCTTGCGCTCGCGTTCCGGGCCCCGCTGTCGGTGGTGGGTCGTACCGTGGGCGGCATGGACATCGAAGCGGGGCCGGGGGGCGGCGGGCGGGCCGTCCCGGTGGAGTGGACCGTCATGGAGTGCCCCCTCGGGCCGCTCTTCCTCGCCGCGACCGAGCGGGGGCTCGTGCGGGTCGAGTTCCACGCCGACGCGGCGCGGCGGGACCGGATGCCCGACCGGCTGGCGGCGCAGCTCGGCGCGGAGCCGGTGGAGCGCGCCTCGGGGCTGCTCGCGGGCGCGATACGCCGGCTCGACCGGTACTTCGCGGGCGAGCCGGGCGATGTCGACCTGCCCCTGGACTGGAGCCTGACGGCCGGGTTCAACCGGCAGGTGCTGCGCGAGCTGGCGAGCGGTGTGCCGTACGGCACCGTCGTGGGGTACGGGGACCTGGCCAGACGCGTGGGGCAGCCGGGGGCCGCGCAGGCGGTCGGCGCGGCGATGGGCTCCAATCCCCTGCCGGTCGTGGTGCCCTGCCACCGCGTGGTGGAGAGCGACGGCGGTCTCGGCGGTTTCGGGGGCGGTCTGGAGACCAAGCGGCAGCTGCTCGCTCTCGAAGGGGTGCTGCCGACGCCGCTGTTCTGAGGGCCTCTCCCGAGGGCCGGGCCCGGGGCCTCGGCGGCCTCGCCGGGAGGCGTTCCCATCAGGTGGGACGGCTGGCACACTCACGTAAGTGACCCACACCCCCGGCGCCCCTGACGCCACCCTGCCCGGCCACATACCCGGCCCCGCCCCCGTCACCGACGCCGAGCTCCCCGCGCTGCGCCGGCGCGTCCAGGCCGTGCTCCTCGCCACCCAGATCCTCGGGGGCCTCGGCATCGCCACCGGCGTCGCGCTCGCCGCCGTGCTCGCCAGGGACGTCAGCGGTTCCGAGGCGCTGTCCGGTCTCGCGTCGACGGCCACCGTGGCGGGGCCCGCGCTGCTCGCCATGCCGCTGGCGGCCCTGATGGCCTCGCGGGGCCGCCGGGCCGGTCTCGTCCTCGCGTACCTCATCGGCGCGGTCGGCGCGGGCGTCGCCGTGCTCGGGGCGGTCGCCGGGAGCTTCCCCCTGCTGCTGCTCGGCCTCGTCGGCTTCGGCGCCGGGTCCTCGGCCAATCTGGCGGCCCGCTTCGCCGCCGCCGACCTCGCCGAACCGGACCGCAGGGCGCGGGCCATCTCCACCGTGGTGTGGGCGACGACGATCGGGGCGGTCCTCGGCCCGAACATCGCCGCGCCGGCCGGGAAGAGCGTGGCGGGTCTGGGGATACCCGCCACCGCGGGCCCCTTCGTCTGGGCCGCCGGAGTCTTCGTGATCGCTGCGGCCGTGGTGGCCGTGCTGCTGCGCCCCGACCCCCTCCTCACCGCCCGCGCGCTCGACGGGACGGGCGCGGGCGAGGCGCCGGAGGAACGCTCCCTGCGGGCCGGGATGCGGGCCGTACGGGAGTCCCCGAAGGCCCGCCTCGCGGTGGTCACCGTCGCCGGCTCGCACACCGCGATGGTGTCGATCATGTCGATGACCCCGGTGGCCCTCACCCACCACGGGGCGGACATCCGGCTGATCGGGCTCGTCATCAGCGGGCACATCGCCGGCATGTACGCCTTCTCGCCCCTGATGGGCTGGTTGTCCGACCGGCTGGGGAGGCTGTCGGTGATCGGGCTCGCGGTCGGTCTCATCGGCGTGGCGGCGCTCGTCGCGGGCACGGCGGGGCCCAGTCACGGACGTACCGCCCTCGGCCTGTTCCTCCTCGGCCTGGGCTGGTCGGCGGGCCTGGTGTCCGGCTCTGCGCTGCTCACGGACTCGGTGCCGCAGGCCGCGCGGGCGGCGGTCCAGGGGCTCTCCGACTTCATCATGAACACCTCCGCCGGCGTCGGCGGCCTCGCGGCGGGCCTGATCGTGGCGCAGGCCGGCTACGGGCCGCTGAACGCGATCGCCGCCTGTCTGCTGCTGCCGATGGCGGCGCTCGCGATCCGCGGCTCGCTCCGGAAGGCGTGAGGGTCCGCCTGGTCGGTCAGCCCGGCACGGCCGGGGAGGACGCCCCGCTCGCCAGCCGGCGCGGGGTGCCCGTGCCGTCGGCCGGGACCGACCAGACCGCTCCCCCGTAGCCGTACGCGAGGGTGCTCCGGTCCGTCCAGAGCGCCTGGTCGTCGATGCCGCGCCGCTCGGCGACCGCGTGCTCGCGCCCGGTGCCCAGCTCGTACACGTACAGCCGCCACGGCTCGCTCGGGCCGTCGGAGACCCGCTTCTTGAAGGCGAGCCGGGTGCCGTCCGGGGAGAGCGACGGGCATTCGACGTTCTCCCGGAGGGCCTTGGCGGACCAGTTCCGCATGTCGCCCTCGACGAGATGGGTGCGTCCGCCCGTGGAGACGGTCGCGTAGAAGCGGTTGTCGTCGGCTGCGAAGCTGACACCCCAGTAGTTGACGTCGGGGGCGTGGTACCGGCGGCCGCCGAGGGTGAGCGGGATCTGTTCGATGTTCTTCACCAGATAGCCGGTGCGCAGATCGAGGATCGAGGTCCGGGTGGAGAAGGACGAGCGCGCGTAGGAGTCGCCGGTCGCGAACATCGTCCAGGCGAGCATGTTCCCGGAGGCCGAGACCCGGGCCCGGCTGGGGATGCCGGGCAGTGCGATCCGGCGGACCTCGCGCAGCCGCCGGTCGAGGACGAGGACGTACGAACGGGCCGGGACGCCCGGCCTGCGCTGGAGGCAGAGGGCGGTGGGCCCGGCCGCGTGGAAGCGGTCGCAGGAGGGGCCGCCCAGCACCCGGCCGCCGGGCGCTGCCGGGTCCACGCGCGCGACGCGGCCGCTGGCGGTGTCCCGCGCGTAGAGCGCGCCGGTGGCGCGTTCGAGGGTGAAGCCGGGGTCGGCGGTCCCGGCGACCCCGGCCTCACGGCCCGAGGCCGCGCGCAGCGTATAGGCGGTGGCGCCGCCGCCGAGCAACAGAAGGGCGAGTACGAGGATCCACACGCGCGTACGGGTGGACGGCCGGGCGCCGGTCAGGGCGGACATGGGTCAGTCGCTCCTCTCGGAGGGCGCGGAAGGAGTCGCGGGCAGCAGCCGCGCGGCGCAGCACAGGGCCGCCGTGAGGGCGAGCAGCGCCGCGACGAGCGCGGTCTCCGGCCCGCTCGCGGTCCAGACGGCGCCGAACGCTACGGCGGCACCGAGCCGGGCCAGCGCCTGCGCCGTCTGGACCACGGCGAGGCCGCTCGCCTGCCGGCCCTCGGTCAGGAAGGGGCCCGCGAGGGCCATCAGGACGCCGTCGGTGGCGGCGTAGAAGACCCCGAGCAGGAGGAGCACGCCCAGGAGCACCACGGGGTCGGGCAGCGGGGCGAGGAGCAGTCCGTAGGCGAGGAGCAGGGCCCCGTGCCCGTACAGGAGCGGTGCTCGCCGCCCGGCCCGGTCGGCGAGGCGTCCGGCGGGGACGGCGAGCAGCAGATAGACGGCTGCCGCGCCGAGCGGCAGGAACGGGAACCAGGTCGCGTCGAACGCGAGCCGTCGCTGGAGCAGCAGGTAGAGGAAGGCGTCGCCGATGGTGGCGGCGCCGAGGGTTCCGGCGCAGATCACGATCCGTCGGTACTCGGGCGAGCGCGGCCCGCCGAGCAGCCCGCCGAGCAGCCCGCCGAGGAACCCGCCCCGCGCGCGTGCCTCCGCCGGGACGACGGGCGCCTTCTTGTCGCCCCGCGTCCGCCCGGGGACGAGCAGCACCCACAGCAGGACGCCGAACGCCCCGACGCTGAAGCTGACGGCGAAGACGGCGTCGTACGCGTCGGCCGTCGCCCACAGCAGTGCGAAGGCGGCCAGGGGGCCGAGGAGGGCGCCGGTGGTGTCCATGGCCCTGTGCGTGCCGAAGGCGCGGCCCAGGTCCTCGGGCGGGCTGTGCAGGGTGATGAGGGCGTCGCGCGGGGCGGTCCGGACGCCCTTGCCGAGCCGGTCGGCGGTGATCGCGGTCGCGATCCAGCCGGTCGCGCCGCCGGCGAGGAGGAGACCGAGCCGGGAGCAGGCGGACAGGGCGTAGCCGAGCCCGCCGACCTGCTTGTGGCGGCCGCCGCGGTCGGCGGTGGCGCCGCCGAGGAGCCGTACGACCGCGGTGGCCCCGGTCGAGAGGCCGTCGAGCAGCCCGAACTGGAGCGGGGAGAGACCGAGTCCGAGGACCAGGTAGAGCGGCAGGACGGCGGTCACCATCTCCGAGGAGACGTCGGTGACCAGGCTGACCGCGCCGAGCGCGAGGACGGTGCCGGGGACGCGCCGCCGGACCCCCGAGGGGGCGGGCGGCGCGTCGGGGCGACCGGTGGTCGCGAGGTACATCAGTGGCAGGTGTAGGTCGGGCCGGAGTCCTTCACCTGGTTGTCGGTGCCGACGTACTGCCAGGTGTAGGTGGTGTCGGTGAGGTCCAGCTTCAGGACGCCGTACGGACCGCTGATCCGCTTCTGGCTGTTGGGCTGGACGGTCTCGATGTCGTAGGGCTCGGCGCCGCCCATGCCGCCGACGATCTCGACGATGCCGTCGGCGGTGGCCCGCCCGTCGGGGTCCTGCGGGGCGAAGCGCTCGTAGTGGTGGTCGTGGCCGTTGAGCACCAGGTCGGCCTTGGCGTTGTAGAGGATCTTCCAGACCGGCTTGGAGACCGGGTCGTTGCCGTGGCCGCCGGAGGAGTACAGCGGGTGGTGGAAGTAGGCGGCGACGCAGCCCTTGGTGTTCCGTGCGAGGTCGTCCTTGAGCCACTGGATCTGGGCGGCGTCGTCGAAGGAGTTGGAGTCGAGGGCGACGAAGTGCCAGTTGCCCTGGTCGTAGCTGTAGTACGGCTTGCCCTGCGGGTAGGCGATCGAGCCGAAGTAGGACTTGTAGCCGGCGAGCGGGCCGGCCGGGTCGTAGGTCTCGTGGTTGCCGGGCACGGGGCGGGTCTTCGCCTTGAAGGCGCCCCAGGACTTGTCGTAGTAGTTGCGGAAGTCGGAGAGCAGGGCGTCGTCGTACTGGTTGTCGCCCATCGTCAGATAGAAGGACGGCGCGATCCGCTGGGCCAGGGCCGCGGTCTTGGGATGGGCGCAGGAGCTGCTGGAGGCCGTGCACTGGGCGGCGATGTCGCCGGCCGCGACGACGGTGAAGGCACCGGTGGGCGGCTCCGTGGTGCCGGTGGTGCCGTAGACCTCCACCGTGAAGAGCGAGTAGCCGTACGAGGTGCCGCGGGCGGTCCCGTACACACGGAGGTAGCGGCCCTGGCCGGTGAGTCCGGTCCAGTCGTCCGTGGCGCCGTTGCCCGCGGTCTCGTTGGCGAGGCGGGTCCAGGTGGTGCCGTCGGTGGAGATCTCGACGCGGTAGGCCTTGGCGTACGCGGCCTCCCAGACGAGCTTGACGCGGGAGACGGTGGCCGAGGGGCCGAGGTCGACCCGGATCCACTGGGGGTCGACGCCTTCGGCGCTGGCCCAGCGGGTGGTGGAGACGCCGTCGAAGGCCTTCTCCGGGCCGAGGGTGCCGTCCTCGACGGAGGAGGAGGTGGCCGGCCGGCCCTGGGAGATCAGGACGTCGGCGGCGGCTCCGGCCCGGTCCGGGAGGGCGAGCAGGAGCCCGCCGACGAGCAGCAGCACGGCGGCGAGGACGAAGGGGAGTGGGGTGGAGGTGCGGCGGGGTGGGGCGGAGGCGTTCAGGCGCATACCTGGGCTCCCTGGCCTGGGGGGTCGGCGAGAGCTGGACACCGGTGCGGCGCACCACGGACCTGCCGTGCGGCGGCGGGCCGGGGCGCCCGTGCCGTGGGGTACGGGCACGGGCGACCGGCCGGGTGGCGATTCGGGGCGCCACACGGCGGGGGGCGGTGCTCAGCGGCCGGGTCAGAGCTCTCGCTGAGCGCGTCACGCCCCTTGGGGTGGGGCGCCGCGCCAAGCCGCTGCCGGGGATGCTAGCCGATAGGAAGGTTTCCTACCAGACCTCGACCGGGCTTCCCACCGCGACCTCAGAGACTGATGTGGTACGCCTTGCGCAGGGTCTCGTGCACGGTCCAGGTCGTCCGGTCGCCCTCGCGCAGCACACAGGCGTCGCCGGGCCCGATCTCCAGGGTGGCCCCGCCCTCGACGGCGACGGTCGCCCGGCCGGAGACCACCACGAAGAGCTCGTCGGCCTCGGTGTCGGTGACGACGCCGGGCGTGATCTGCCAGATGCCGCGCAGCTGCTTGCCGTCGGCGGACTCCCACAGCACCTTGCCCGTCACCTCGGGCGTACCGGAGACGATCTGGGCGGGGTCGAGCGGCTCCACCTCAAGCTCCGCGTCGGGGATGTGCACGGCGAAGGAGGGCTGGTCATGTGTCGTCATGGGCGGTGACTGTAGCGGGGGTCCAGGGCCGCTCCGAGGCCGGGACCGGCTGGACGGAAGCCCTCCGCTTCACCTCCCACCAGGCGTGATGCCCGGAACCCGACGCGGCGACGAAATCCGCACGACCCCTTCGGCGCAGCGCCCGACGGGTGCCGCGGCCGCCCCGGACGACCCCGCCGGGCGCCCCGTGACGGAATCCGAAGGCGCCCTCACGGTGTGGCCGGAGCTCGCCGGCGAGGTTTGCGGGGCCGGTGGTCGCGCCAGGAATGGGACATGTCCACACAGGTGTCCGAAGAGGTATGCGAGGCGCTCCACGAGGGGCGTCCCGTCGTCGCGCTGGAATCGACGATCATCGCCCACGGCCTGCCGCGCCCGCGGAACCTGGCGGTGGCCCTGGAACTGGAGGAGCTGGTGCGGGCCGGGGGCGCCGTCCCCGCCACGATCGCCGTGGTCGACGGCACGGCCAGGGTCGGCCTGGACCGGGCTGCCCTGACCCGGATCGCCGAGGACCCGGCGGTACGGAAGCTGGGGCACCGCGACCTCGCCCCGGCCCTGGCGACCGGAGCGACCGGGGCGACGACGGTGTCGGCGACGGCCTGGCTCGCGGACGCGGCCGGCATACGCGTGTTCGCGACGGGAGGCCTCGGCGGTGTCCACCGTGAGTGGACCGACACGCAGGACGAGTCCGCCGACCTGCGGCTGCTCGCCCGGGTCGGCACCACCGTGGTGTGCGCCGGGGTCAAGTCGATCCTCGACGTGCCCGCGACGCTCCAGCGCCTGGAGACGCTCGGAGTGACGGTCGTCGGGTACGGAACGGACCGCTTCCCCGGCTTCTACCTCGCCTCCTCGGGCGAGCCGGTCGACTGGACCCTGCGGACCCCGGAGGCGGTGGCCGAGGTGATACGCGCCCAGGACCGGCTCGGCGGGCCCCGGGCGGCGCTGATCGTGGCCAATCCGGTCCCGGAGGCGGAGCAGTTGGACCCCGCGCTGCACGACCGGGTGCTCGCGGGCGGCCTGGCGGCGGCGAAGGAGAAGGGGATCACCGGGCAGGCGGTGACACCGTTCCTGCTCGAATACCTGACGACGCACACGGAGGGGGCGTCCCTGGAGGCCAACCTGGCGGCGGTACGGGGCAATGTGCGGCTCGCGGCGAGGATCGCCGGGGCGTACGGCGCGGGAGCGGCGGCCGGCGCCGAGGCCGGGCGGGACTCCGGGTCCGCGCCCGGCGTGGGCGGCCGGTGAGCAGGGCGGCGGGCGCGCTGCTCGTCGTCGGGGACGTGGTCACGGACGTCGTCGCCCGGCACCGGACCCCGCTGGCGCCCGCGACCGACACGGCGGCGGAGATACGGACCCTGCCGGGCGGCGCCGGAGCCAACGCGGCCTGCTGGGCGGCGCGTTCCGGCTGCCCCGACGTGCGCGTCCTCGGCCGGGTG
The DNA here is from genome assembly GCF_044752965.1 of Streptomyces sp. NPDC088553. Lineage (NCBI taxonomy): Bacteria > Bacillati > Actinomycetota > Actinomycetes > Kitasatosporales > Streptomycetaceae > Streptomyces > Streptomyces sp. NPDC088553. The sequence goes on from NZ_JBIVMG010000012.1 coordinate 181,549, forward strand.
GGGACGGACGCGGCCGACTGGCACGAGCGGGCGCTCCGGCGCGCGGGCGTGCGTCCCCTGCTCGTCCCGGACGCGGAGGCGGCGACGGCCAGCGTGATCGCGCTCGTGGACTCCTCGGCCGAGCGCACGTTCCTCACCGACAGCGGCGCCGCCCTGCGCCTCTCCCCCGACGACTGGTCGGCGGGTCTGCTCGACGGCGTGGCCCGGCTGCACATCTCCGGCTACATGTTCTTCGCCGCGCCGAGCCGCGAGACGGCCCGGCTGGCGCTGCGGGACGCGCGGGAGGCGGGGGTGCCGGTGAGTGTGGACCCGGCGTCGGCGGGGTTCCTGGCGGAGCTGGGGGTGGACCGGTTCCTGGCGGCGGCCGTCGGCGCGGAGGTCCTGCTGCCCAACGCCGACGAGGCCCGGTCGCTCACCGGGCACGACGAACCGGAGCGGGCGGCGGCCGAGTTGAGCCGCCGGTTCCCGCTGGTCGTGGTCACTCTCGGGGCGGCGGGCGCGCTGGTGGCCGAGGACGGCTCGGTGACCGCGCGGGTGACGGCCCCCGTGGTCCGTCCGGTGGACTCGACGGGCGCGGGCGACGCGTTCACCGGGGCCTTCCTGGCGGCCCGGCTCGCGGGCGCGGACCCCGCGAAGGCCGCGGAGACGGGCTGCCGCGCGGGCGCGGAGGCGGTCACGATGATCGGCGGCAGACCGCCGACGGGCCCACCGGGCGCCTGACACGGGGAGGACCGTGAAGCCCCCCTCGCCCGTCCGACCCTGATCAGGGAGTCTCGCCGAACCCCGTCCAGGCCGGGTGGCGCGGGTCGTCCGCGCGGACGACCACGTCCGCCACGTCGCCGGGACCGACCTCCGTCTCGTACCGGGCGAAGGCCGGCAGCGTCCAGGCCTCCTCGGTGCGTCGGGCGAGAGCGGCGGCCGAGAGCCGCAGATGCACGGTGAGGTCGAAGGGGAACCAGTGGCCGAGCAGGAACGGTCCGTGCAGCACGAGCACCCCGCCCGGCGGCAGCGTCACGTACGGGCTGCGGGTCGCACGGTCCTTCACCGGGTCCCAGAGGTCGGGCAGCACCTTCCCCGTGCCGCCGGGCTCCAGCGGCCCGAAGACCTCCCGCCACAGCGCCCCGTTGTCGGTCCACCCGTCGTAGTACGCGTCCGGGTCCTGCTTCCCGTACTCGTACCGCAGCGACGCGGGCCGCAGGAAGCCGCCGGTCCCCGCGACGAGGACGGAGCGCCCGCGTGTCCGCAAGGCCCCGGCGAGCTGTTCGGCGAGCTCGCCGCCGGGCGCGGCGGGCGGCCCGTCGACGGCGACCTTGAGCCGGCTGCTCCCGTCGGCCGGCGCGGCGCCGTCGAGCCGGCGGGCGAGCGCCTCCGCCAGCCGTTCCCAGGTGATCGCCTCGTATCGCATCCCGCTCATCCCGCTCGCCCCGCGTCTCCCGACCATCCTGCCCGCATGTCCGGCGGCCCGTCGTCGCCGGGGCCGCGGAGCGGTACTCCGAACCGGTCTGCCAGGGCCCGTGCGGTGGCGAGGGGCTCCGCCCAGTCGGCCTGCTGCCACTGGGCCAAGGGGTGCGGCCGGGCCGCCGGGCCGGGGAGGACGGCGCCGAGCAGCAGGATCCAGCCCCAGGTGTCCCCGTCCCAGTCCAGTTCGAGGGCGACGGGCGGACGGGGGAGCTCCGAGGCCCGCCCGGCGAGCGCGTCCACGTCCTGGCACGGGAGCGGTACGAGCCGGTCGGCGAGGATCTCCTCGCGTACGGCACTGAGGACGACGCAGTCGTTCAGGTCCGGCCGGGGCAGGACGCCCGCCTCCCGGATCTCACGGACCGCCATGATCCGTTTCCTCAGGATCACCAGCGCGTCCACCCGTTCGCGGGTCTCCCACGGCAGGGCCAGCCACAGTTCGTGCGCCTTCTCGTACACCACGGCTTGACCTTGTCACTGGCGTCACTGTTTGACCATCGGATTCATGAACACCACCACAGCCACCAGGGTCGTCCTCGTCACCGGTGCGGGCACCGGCATCGGCCGGGCCGCCGCGCGCGCCTTCGCCCGGCAGGGGGCGACGGTCCTCGCCGTCGGCCGCAGGGCCGAGCCGCTGCGGGAGACCGCCGTGGGGCATCCCGGCATCCACCCGCACGTCGCCGACGTCACGGCGGAGGGCGCGGCCGAGGAGATCGTCGACGCCGCCCTGACCGGCCACGGCCGCCTCGACGTGCTCGTCAACAACGCCGGGATCTCCCTCGGCGGCCCGCTCGGCACCCTCGACCGCTCCGTGATCACACCGCTCCTGGAGACCAACCTCGTCGCCCCCGTCCTGCTGACGCAGGCCGCCCTCCCCTCGCTCAGGGAGTCGCGGGGCGTCGTGGTGAACGTGACGACGACGATCGGCCAGCGCGGCTGGCCGGCCAACTCCGTCTACCCGGCGACCAAGAGCGCCCTGGAGACCCTGACCCGCTGCTGGGCGGTGGAGCTCGCACCCGACGGCGTCCGGGTGGTGGCGGTCGCCCCCGGTCCGATCGAGACCCCGATCGCGGACCACATGGGCCTCTCCCCCGAACAGGCGAAGGCCTTGCGGGCCTGGCAGCTCGCGCACGTTCCGCTGGGCCGGATCGGCCGTCCCGAGGAGGTCGCCTGGGCGATCACCTCGCTCGCGGCGCCGGACGCCTCCTTCCTGACCGGCACCGTGCTGCCCGTCGACGGGGGTGCGCTGGTCGCGTGATAGGAGTGGTCGAGGAGGTGGCGTCCTTGCGCATCGGTGAACTGGCCCGGCGGACCGGGGTGTCGCCGCGCGCCCTGCGCCACTACGAGGCGGCGGGATTGATCACGTCGACGCGCGCGGCCAACGGCTACCGGGTGTACGGCGAGGACGCCGTGACGCGCGTGTCGAACATCCGGTACCTCCTGGACGCCGGCCTCACCCTGGACGACGTGTCCGCGTTCCGTTCCTGCCTGGACGGTGACATGCCCTCGGCCCCGCCGTCCGCCCGCGGCCTGGAGATCGCCCGCGAGCGGCTGGCCGTGCTCGACGCGCGGATCGCGGCACAGACCGAGGCCAGGAACCGGCTGGCCCGACGCCTGGGCGTGGTGTCGGACCGGGTCTGACACCCCGGAATGACCGATGCCGGGCACGGGCGGAAGACCGGGCACGGCGGATGCCACGCGATGCTCTGACGCGCGGGGCCGGACTCATCCCCTGGTCCGGCTACGACCGGCCCGCCCGCACGGGTCGTTCCAGCGCCGCCCGCCCCGTCTCGATCGCCTCGGCGAGCGTCGACTCCCCGCCCGCGAGGGCTCGGCAGGTCGCCGCGTCGATCCGCAGCCGGGCGTCGGGCACCTCGGCCGTACCGGCGCCGTACACCCCGTCCCCGTACGACACGGCCCCGTCGCCCCCGACCCGTACGAAGAACTCGCCCTCGTCCAGCGTCACCTGGACGACTCCGGCGCCCAGCTCGGCGAGCGGCCCGAGGAGCGGGATCGCGTACCAGTGGGCGCGGACGGCGTCGGTGGGCCGCGGTTCGCCCAGGTCGGGCGCCCCCCAGGCGGCGAGGGTGCGCAGCACGGGCAGCAGGTCGCGGCCGCGCGGGGTGAGCTCGTAGACGAACGCCGAGGCGGGCGGCGGCAGTCGGCGGCGGGTGACCAGCCCGGCGCCCTCCATGTCCTTGAGGCGGCCGGCGAGCATGTCGGTGCTGACGCCCGGGAGGTCGGCGTGGAGGTCGGTGTAGCGGCGCGGCCCGGCGAGGAGTTCGCGGACGACGAGCAGGGTCCAGCGGTCGCCGACGAGGTCGAGGGCGCGCGCGGCGGCGCAGTGCTGGTCGTAGCTGCGGCGGCGTGGCTGACGTGGCATGCGACGCAGTCTAGACATGTTGTTGGACTTTCCAAGCTCGAACTTGGTAAAACCAAGCAACACTGATTCCGGGGACTTGGGGAGGTCGGACATGGAGTTCCGGCAGTCGAGCAAGCTGAGCGAGGTCTGTTACGAGATCCGGGGCCCGGTCATCGAGCATGCCAACGCGCTGGAGGAGGCGGGCCACAGCGTCCTGCGCCTCAACACCGGCAACCCGGCGCTCTTCGGCTTCGAGGCGCCCGAGGAGATCGTCCAGGACATGATCCGGATGCTCCCCAAGGCCCACGGATACACCGACTCGCGCGGCATCCTCTCCGCCCGCCGCGCCGTCGCCCAGCGCTACCAGTCCATGGGCCTGCCGGACGTGGACGTCGACGACATCTTCCTCGGCAACGGTGTGTCCGAGCTGATCTCGATGGCCGTCCAGGCCCTCCTGGAGGACGGCGACGAGGTCCTGGTACCGGCCCCGGACTACCCGCTGTGGACGGCGGTGGTCACCCTCGCGGGCGGCAAGCCCGTGCACTACCTGTGCGACGAGTCGGCCGACTGGTACCCGGACCTCGACGACATGGCGTCGAAGATCACCGACCGCACCAAGGCCATCGTGGTCATCAACCCCAACAACCCCACGGGCGCCGTCTATCCGAAGGAGATCCTGGAGGGCATCTTCGCGCTCGCCCGGCGCCACGGCCTGATGGTCCTCGCCGACGAGATCTACGACCAGATCGTCTACGACGAGGCCGTCCACCACCCGGCCGCCTCCCTCGCCCCCGACCTGGTCGTCCTCACCTTCGGCGGGCTCTCCAAGACGTACCGGGTGGCGGGATTCCGCTCCGGCTGGCTGGTCGTCACCGGCCCCAAGGAGCACGCCAGGAACTACCTGGAGGGCCTCACCATGCTGGCCTCCATGCGGCTCTGCCCCAACGCGCCGGCCCAGTACGCCATCCAGGCCGCGCTCGGCGGCCGGCAGTCGATCCACGAGCTGACCGCGCCGGGCGGCAGGCTGCGCGAACAGCGCGACCGGGCCTGGGAGAAGCTCAACGAGATCCCCGGCGTCTCCTGTGTGAAGCCGAAGGGCGCTCTGTACGCGTTCCCCCGCCTCGACCCCGCCGTGCACAAGATCCACGACGACGAGAAGTTCGTCCTCGACCTGCTGCTGCGCGAGAAGATCCAGGTCGTCCAGGGCACCGGCTTCAACTGGCCCCGCCCGGACCACTTCCGCATCCTGACCCTGCCGTACGCCGACGACCTCGACGCCGCGATCAGCCGCATCGGCCGCTTTCTGAGCGGCTACCGGCAGTGACGTGACGGCCTCTCAACTGTCATGATCTGAAGGCCGGAAGATCCTTCGGGCCGATGACAGGACAGCAGGACGGGAGGGGGCGCCCGGTCATGGATGTGGCGCTGATAGCGGTGGCGGGAACCCTGTTGGGCGTCATCGCCACGCACTGGTTCCAGGGGCGGGCCACCGAGCGCACCGCCTCGCTGGCCCGGACAGAACAACTCCGCCAGGAACGGATCGCGACCTACAGCGCCTACGCGGGCGCGGTCGTCGACTACCGGCACAGCCAGAACGACCGCTGGTTCCGGGCGGCCGAGGAGCCGGGCTCCGAGGAGGCGGAGGAGTCCCGGCACGCCTCCTACCGGCAGCGGACCGCCGCACGGCAGGCCCTCTTCCGTGTGCAGTTGGTGTGCGACGACCCGCAGGTCCGACTGCTGGCCGAGGCCGCGTTCGAGCAGACCCACTGCATGCACGAGGCACGGGGAGAGGCCGAGCGCGCCCGTCGCTCGGAGGAGGCGAAGGAAGCGCTCGCCGAGTTCATCGCCGCGGCCGCACCCGGCGTGCGCTGAGCGGGGCCCGGACATGGACCTCGTCGCGCCCGTGGTCGTCGAGCCGCTCAGGCGCCGCCGCTGCTCGGAGTGCCTGCGGGGGCCCCTCGACCGGATGATCGTCGAGTTCAACGCCCCGGTCTGCCTCGACTGCGCCGACCTCGGGCATCTCGTCTTCCTGCGGCGGGGCGACACGGCGCTCACCCGCCGGGCCCGCGAGGGCAGCACGCTCTGGGCCGTGGTCGTACGCCACAACCGGCGCCGCACCCGGTACGAACGTCAGGGCCTGCTCGTCGAGGAGGCGGCGCTCGCCGAGGCGGAGCTGTCCTGCCTGGCGGACGCGGAGGCCCGGGCCAGGCGCCGGGCGCGGGACGCCGTACGGCGCGCGGCGCTCGACGTGGAGATCACCGGGGTCCTCCGGTCGGAGATCCTCCGGCTCTTCCCGTCCATCCCGGCGGACCGGGCCACGGAGATCGCCGTCCACGCCTCGGCGAAGGGCAGCGGACGGGTGGGGCGCACGGCGGCGGGGCGTTCGCTCGACCGCGGCGCCGTCACGGCAGCGGTGCGCGCCTCCGTACGCCATGTCGACACGCCGTACGACACCCTGCTGATGCGGGGTGTTCCTCGGCACCAGGCCCGGACGACGGTGGCACCCGCCATCGAGGCGGTGCTCCGGGCCTGGCGTCACGACGACGGGGACGCCGACGGCCGGGGGCGCGGCTGACAGCTCGGGTGTCAGCCCGCGTCGGCCCGGCCGCGGGGCGGAACCGTCAGGCCTGGTCCCCGGCGCGGCGGGCGCGACGGTAGAGCAGGGCTCCACCGAGCAGCAGCGCGGCGCTCGCGGCGCCGGTGTACCCGATGCTGTCGGAACCGGTGGAAGCCAGCGCGACCGTGCTCGTCTCGCCCTGCGGCGCGGGGAGCGGGACGGGCTTCGCCGTCTCGGTCTCGGTCTCCGGCTGCGGAACCGGCACGTTCCGAACGGGGGTCTGCGGGCGCGGCGTCGGCGTCTCGACCGGCGGCGTGGGCTTCGAGGGGCCGTTGACCGACGTGTTGCCGAAGACCGGGTTGAGGATGCCCACCACGTTGACCGAGTTGCCGCTGACGTTCACGGGGAGGTCGACGGGCAACTGGATGCCGTTCCCGGAGAGCACGCCGGGAGAGCCCGCGACGTGGGTCTCGGCCGTGGACCCGCCGCCGTTGGCGGAGCCGCCGTCGGAGGACCCGCCGCCGTGCGAACCGCCCGCCTGCTCTCCGCCGCGCGGGGTGCCGGGCTCGTCCTTGTGGGTGCGGCCGCCGCCGTCCTCCGAGCCGTAGCCGTCGGGCTCCTTCTCGGCGGAGCGGTTGGCACAGCCGTTGCCGAAGGCCGGGTTGAGCAGGCCGACGACGCTGACCGTGTTGCCGCAGACGTTGACCGGCACGTGCACCGGCAGCTGAACCGTGTTGCCGGAGCCGACGCCCGGCGAACCGACCGCGGCGCCCTGCGCGCCGGAGTCGGCGTGCGCGGCGCCGGCCGAGAGGGCGATCGCCCCACCCGTGACCAACAGTGTGGCCAGACCACTTCGGCGAATCTGCCTCATGGCTTCCTGCCTTCCGGAGGTGTGCGGGCAAGTGCCCGTACCGGAATCAACGCGACAAACGCACGTGCCGGATCCGGCCGTTGACGGGTTTCACTCCATCGAGTGGGCCCCGTTCGAGTGTGGGTCAGCGCCCCAGAAGATCGGTGAGGGCTCCGACCGGGTCGTGGTCGGGGGCGCCACGCGGCCACCAGTCCTCACGGCCGGCGTCCGACTCGTAGCCGTACCAGAGGCCGTCCCGGCCGAGGCGAAGCTGGAGGGACTCCGTGGAGAGCCGGTTGCGCCAGGGACGGAAGGCGGGGAAGTCGGCGGCGATCAGGGCGGGTCTGGCCCGGTCGAACGGACCCGCCGGCGGGTCCCACGGCTCCTCGAGTACGGCGAGACCGGCGGCGCCGCCCTGCCGCCAGGCGGCGACGGCCCGGGCGAGGTCGGTGGGGGTGCGGTCCAGCGCGTACGCCAGGTCCCGGTAGAGGGCACGGGTCGAGGCGGTCAGACCGGAACCGGGGTGCGCGGCGGCCAGCCGGACCGCGTCCTGCCACGGCGTGAGCGCGGCGACCGGATCGTGCCCGGTGGTGAGGAACGCATGGGCGCGGACGGCGGCTTCGGAGGCGAGGAGGTCCAGGGCGAGCGGGTCGGGGGCGTCGGGGTCGGGCGGGAACACGGCCGGCCGGCCGGGCCGGTCCGGGGCCGGCAGCGGAGGGGGCAGCGGCAGCCCGGCCCGCTCCGCCGCGTCGAACACGGCCCGGGCGGGGACGGTGGGCATCGGGGGTGCGGCGGCGGTCGTCTCGGCGGCGGACAGCGCGGCGTTGCGCCGGGTCAGCTCGGCGAGCAGCTCCTGCTCCCCGCGGCCGCGCATCAGGAAGAGGACGAACGGGTCCTCGTCGAGGAGCCGGGCGGCCTGGTAGCAGAGGGCGGCGGCGTGCTTGCAGGGGTAACCGTCGTCCGGGCAGGAGCAGTCGGGGACGAGGTCGCCCGGTGCGGGCAGCAGTCCGGTGACCGCCTCCAGGGCGTGCGGCACGTCCTTGTCGAGCAGGGCGGCGATGTGGTCGGGGCGGGCGGTCGCCTCGTCGAGGAACCGCTCCCAGCCCTCGTCACCGAGGGTCCGCATCCTGATCTCGGTGCGGTACGGGCGGGGCCGGCTGCCGTGGACATAGGCGACGACCCGGCCGGGGGTGACGGTGATCGCGTCCACATGGCCGCGCCCCGCGTACGCCTTGCCGCGGGCCAGGCGGGCCGGATCCAGGGCGGTGTCCTCCAGCGCCTCCACCCAGGCGTTGCCCCACCAGGTGGCGGCGAACCGCCCGTCGGGGGCCTCGCGGGGCGCGACCTGCGGGAAGCTGCGGCGGCGGTCGTCGTGGCGGGGCACCGCTCCGCGCGCGCCCCGTGGGGTGGTCACGAGGGCCTCCTCAGGGACACCAGGTCGGCGAGCTCCCGGTCGGTCAGCTCGGTGAGGGCCGCCTCGCCGGAGCCGAGGACGGCGTCGGCCAGGGCCCGCTTGGCGCGGAGCATCTCGCCGATCCGGTCCTCGACGGTGCCCTCGGCGACGAGCCGGTGGACCTGCACCGGCTGGGTCTGCCCGATGCGGTAGGCCCGGTCGGTGGCCTGCTCCTCGACAGCCGGGTTCCACCAGCGGTCGTAGTGGACGACATGGCCGGCCCGGGTGAGGTTGAGGCCGGTGCCCGCGGCCTTGAGGGAGAGCAGGAAGACGGGGACCTCGCCGGCCTGGAAGCGGTCGACCATCCGCTCCCGCTCGGCCACCGGGGTGCCGCCGTGGAGGAGTTGGGCCTGGATGCCGCGCGCGGCCAGATGGTCGGCGAGGAGCCGCGCCATCGTCACGTACTGGGTGAAGACGAGCACCGAGCCGTCCTCGGCGAGGATCGTGTCCAGGAGCTCGTCGAGCAGGGCGAGCTTCCCCGAGCGGCCGGCGAGGCGCGCGGTGCCGCTGCCGCGGGGCGCCTCCTCCTTCAGGTACTGCGCGGGGTGGTTGCAGATCTGCTTGAGGGAGGTCAGCAGCTTCATGACGAGACCCCGGCGGGCGATGCCCTCTGCCTCCTCGATCCGCGCCATGGTCTCCCGGACGACCGCCTCGTACAGCGAGGCCTGTTCCCGGGTAAGGGAGACGGGGTGGTCGGACTCCGTCTTGGGCGGCAGCTCGGGGACGATGCCGGGGTCGGACTTGCGGCGGCGCAGCAGGAAGGGCCGGACGAGCCGGGCGAGCCGCTCGACGGCCTCCTCGTGCTCGATCTCCTCGTGGTTCTCGACGGCGCGGGCGTGCCGGGAGCGGAAGGCCTTGAGGGGGCCGAGGAGACCGGGCGTGGTCCAGTCGAGGAGCGCCCAGAGTTCGGAGAGGTTGTTCTCCACGGGGGTGCCGGTGAGGGCGACCCGGGCGGGCGCGGGGATCTCGCGCAGCGCCCTCGCGGTCGCGGAGAACGGGTTCTTGACGTGCTGGGCCTCGTCGGCGACGACCATCCCCCACTCCCGCCCCGCCAGCTCGGCGGCGCTCGTCCGCAGGGTGCCGTACGTGGTGAGGACGAATCCGCCCTCGGCGCCGTCGAGGTCCCGCTCGGCGCCGTGGAAGCGGCGGACGGGCACGTCGGGGGCGAACCTCTCCACCTCCCGCTGCCAGTTGCCGAGCAGCGACGCCGGGCAGACGACGAGGGTGGGGGCGCGCCGGGCGCGGCGCAGATGGAGGGCGATCAGGGTGACGGTCTTGCCGAGGCCCATGTCGTCGGCGAGGCAGCCACCGAGGCCGAGCGAGGTCATCAGGTCCAGCCAGGCGAGGCCGCGCAGCTGGTAGTCGCGGAGGGTGGCGGTGAGGCCGGGCGGGGCCTGCACGTCCTCGGGTCCGGCGAGGAGCCGGTCGCGGAGCGCGGCGAGCGCCCCCACAGGGACGGCGGGCACGGTCTCGCCGTCCACCTCCGCGGTGCCGGTGAGGGCGACGGCGAGGGCGTCGACCGGTTCGAGCAGGCCGAGTTCCCGCTTGCGCGCCTTGCGGACGAGGTCGGGGTCGACGACGACCCACTGGTCGCGGAGGCGCACGATCGGCCGGTGGGCCTCGGCGAGGTGGTCCATCTCCCGCTCGGTGAGCGGGTCGCCGTCGAGGGCCAGCTGCCAGTTGAACCGCAGGAGTTCCTCGCTGTCGAAGAACGCGGTGCCGTCGGTCGCCGAGCCCGGCGCGGCGTGGCCGGCGCTGACGACGGCGGAGGCGCTGAGGGAGCGGGCGAGCTCGCGCGGCCAGTGGACGGCGACGCCGGCGTCGGCGAGCCGGGCGGCGGCCGGGCCGAGCAGCTCGTACAGCTCGTCCTCGGTGACCGCGAGGACGTCGGGCACGTCCCGCTCCAGGAGCCGGGCGAGCGGGGGCCAGACGCGGGCGGCCCGGCGCAGCGCGAGGACCGCGTCGATCCGGGCACGGGGGCCGAAGTGCTCGCCGTCGCCCGCCCAGAGGGCCGTGGCGTCGATGACGAGGGTGGGGTCGGCGAGGCTGTGGACCTGGAGGAGCGCGGCGGCCGCGTGGCGCTCACCGCGCGGGGTCCGGCCGGCTTCGTCGGCTTCGTCGGCTTCGTCGCCGGAGGCCGTGTCGAACAGTTCGTAGGGGGAGAAGTCCAGGCGGATCGAGACCCGGACGCCCGCGTCCATCCCGGCCGCCGCCTCGGCGGCCCAGGCACGCGCACGGGGCAGATGCTGGGGCGCACGGGCGGCGAACGGCGCCCCCACCGCGTGGGCGGCGGCCGGGGTCCTGGGCAGGATGTCGGCGACGGCGTCGAGGAAGGCGCGCACGAGGGCCTCGGGATCGGGCAGTCGCAGCGGTCCGCGCCCGGGGACGGGCACGGCGTGCGCCTCGTACGGCAGGGCCGCGGCGACGGCCCGCAGATGGGCGATGTCGTCGGCGTCCAGCGGGCCGGCCCGCCAGGCGTCCAGGTCGTCGGCGGTCAGACCCGGCAGCATGCGGCCGCGGGCCACCAGATGCAGGGCGTGCAGGGCGGCGGCGCCCCAGCCGGCGGTCGCGGGGTGCGCGGCCGGGTGGTGGCGGGCCGCGACGAGATGGGGCAGCGCGGCGTCGACCGGGAGGGTCAGGGCGGGGACGGACCGGCTCCGGGCGCCGCTGCCGTGCCGCCGGGCGACGGTCAGCTCGACGCGCTCCGCGCCGCTCTCCGCCGGGTCCGGCAGTGCCCCGCCGTCGGGGGCCCAGAAGGCCACCCGGCCCTCACGCGGCAGGGCGGCCGGCAGGAAGACGGCGGCGCTGGTCGTCCAGGTGTGTGCCACGGCTCCGCGCTCCTTCCCTCCGGGTGACGAATGTCCACTGGATCTCCGACCTTACGGCGGGGGTCTGACAACGGCCGCCAGGCGGGTTCGCCCGAGCGGCCCAGCAGCGGATGACACGGGCCCCCGGGCGCGCGAGGGTGGCTTGAACCGGGTGCACCGAGGTGCCGCCGGGACACCGACCTGGACTCCGACAGAAGAGGAACCGCCATGTCCGTTCGCCGGCGTCTCACGACCGCCACCGGGGCCGTGCTGCTCACCTTCGCCGTCGCCGGCTGTTCGGGCCTGGGCCGCACCATGGTCGGCACGCTCTCGTACGAGACGGAGCGTGAGGTCGTCGTGACCGTGACGAGCCCCTCGGTGAACGGCTGCCACCGCCTGGTCGCCCCGAGCGGTGTGCACCGGGTCGAGAACAACACCCTGGTCGACATCAGGCTGTACCCGACGCGCGACTGCAAGGGGAAGCACAACATCTACCTCCCCATGAACACCAGCTACAGGGTCGCGCCGGGCGCCCTGCCGTGGCGCAGCTACAGCGTCATCCACTAGCCGGTTCCCTCCGGCCCGCCCCAGGGTCCATCCTGGAAGAGGCCCTTCGGGCTCGGACGGGAGAGGGTGACCGTCATGCGATCCGGGAACGAACCGGCGACCGCGCGCAGTCCCCTGCGCATGCGCTTCTGGCTGGGTCTGTGGGGACTGCTCTGGGCCGCCTTCGGCACGACCGTCTTCTCGCTGCTCGGCCGGCCGGGATGGGCCGCGGCCTGCGGTGTGCTGTTCCTCGTCGTCCTCGTCGACCTGGGGATCGTGGTGCACCACATGCACCAGGGCCCGCACTGGCAGCCGGGCCGGAACATCCCGCCGTACGAACCGGATCACGGCGGCACGGGCCGCTGAGCGCCCGCGCACGACTCCGCTCCTAGTTCTCCGTGCTCTCCCTGTTCTCCGAGTCGAACCCGGCCGCCTGGAGGTACTCCGGCTTCGGGTCCAGCGCGGCCGCGAGGCGGAAGTGCCGGGTGGCCTGGGCGGTCAGGCCGGAGCGCTCGAAGGTGCGGGCGAGGGCGAAGTGCGCGAACGCGTTGTCCGGCTCGCGCTCCAGGACCAGCTCGAACTCCAGCTGCGCGGGTCGCAGCTGCGCGGCGGCGAAGAACGCACGGGCCCGCAGCAGACGCGCCGCCGTGTTCTCGGGATGGGCGGCGATCACCGAGTCCAGGAGCTTCACGGCGCCACGAGGGTCCCGCGCGGCCAGCAGGTGCTCGGCTGCGCGGAAGTCGATGACGTGCGTTTCCGGGTTTCTGTCGGCCACCATGGCATCCTTCCCCTCGATCCGGGTGGTTGAACACCGGACCCGGCACCCTCATTCCACCGACGCGCGGCGCTCCAGCTCGTCCCAGACCTTCCGCACCTGCGGTTCGAGCGCGTCGAGCGGCCCGTCGTTGTCGATCACGAGATCCGCGACGGCCAGCCGCTGCGCGCGCGTGGCCTGGGCGGACATCCGGGCCCGTGCCTCGGACTCGGCCATGCCCCGGAGTCGTACGAGCCGGTCGAGCTGGGTCTCCGGGGAGGCGTCCACGACCACGACCAGGTCGTACAGCGGCGCGAGCCCGTTCTCGGTGAGCAGGGGTACGTCGTGGACGACGACGTCCCCCGCGCCCGCCCTGCTCTCCAGCTCCGCCGACCGGGCGCCGACCAGTGGGTGCACGAGGGCGTTGAGGGTGGCGAGACGGTCGGCGTCGGCGAACACGATGGAGCCGAGCTTCGGCCGGTCGAGCGTCCCCTCCGCGGTGAGGACGTCCTCCCCGAAGGCCTCCACGACGGCCGCGAGCCCCGGTGTGCCGGGCTCGACGACCTCGCGGGCGATCCGGTCCGCGTCGATCAGCACGGCCCCGTACGAGACGAGCAGCCGTGACACTTCGCTCTTGCCGGCGCCGATCCCGCCGGTCAGGCCCACCTTCAGCATGAGCGGCAGCTTAGGGCCTGCCCCTGGCGGGTCAGGAGTCGCCCTCCCGCTCGGCGAGGAAGCGCTCGAACTCGCGGCCCAGCTCGTCCGCCGACGGCAGGTCGACGGGTTCGGCGACCAGGCTGCCGCGGGTCTCCGCGCCGGCCACCGCGTCGTACTGGTGCTCAAGGCCCTGCACGAGGGCGACCAGCTCCTCGTCGCCCTCGCCGATCTGGCGGTCGATCTCGGTCTGGGTGCGACGGGCCTCGGTCCGCAGCGCGTGCGCGACGGCGGGGAGGACCAGGCCGGTGGCGGCCGTCACGGCCTCCAGCGCGGTCAGCGCCGCGTCCGGGTACGGGGAGCGGGCGACGTAGTGCGGGACGTGCGCGGCGACACCGAGCGTGTCGTGGCCGGACTCGGTGAGCCGGTACTCGACGAGGGCCTCGGCGCTGCCGGGGACCTGCGCCTCGTCGAAGGGGCTGCGGTGGCCCGGCATGAGGTCGGTACGGCTGCCGTGCGGCGTGAGGCCGACGGGCCGGGTGTGCGGCACACCCATGGGGATGCCGTGGAAGTTCACGGAGAGGCGCACGCCGAGGCGCTCGATGATCTGCCGGACGGCGGCGGCGAACCGCTCCCACTCGACGTCCGGCTCCGGGCCGGAGAGGACGAGGAAGGGGGCGCCGGTGGCGTCCTGCACGAGGCGGACCTCGATGGACGGCGTCTCGTACGCGGTCCAGCGGTCGCGCCGGAAGGTCAGCAGCGGGCGGCGGGCGCGGTAGTCCACGAGCCGGTCGTGGTCGAAACGGGCCACGAGCTGGTGGGGCAGGGTGTCGAGCAGGCCCTCGATGATCTGCTCACCGGTCTCCCCCGCGTCGATGTATCCGTCGAAGTGGTACAGCATGACCAGCCCGGCCGACTCCTGCGCCAGTGCCAGGTCGACGACGGCCAGGCCTTTGGCGTCCCATGCGTACAAATCCTGGGGATCAAGCACGATTACCGCTCCTCCTCGTGTTCTCTCTGGAAACGTCTCGCGCGGCGACGCCATTCCCGGACGGCGCGATCTTCCGTACGGGCGGGGGCTTCCGGGCGGGGAGGAGGGGCCGCGGAAGGCGCCGGAACATGACCGAGGCCCGCTCCCCCGAAGGGGAGCGGGCCTCGATTCGCTAGCGGCTAGCGCTCAGCGGAGAGCCTGTTCAGCTCTGGCCGCCGGCCAGCTTCTCGCGCAGGGCGGCGAGCGCCTCGTCCGACGCCAGGGCGCCGGAGTTGTCGTCCGACTCCGAGGAGTACGAACCACCCGAGATGCCCGCACCGGCGTTGCCACCGGCGGCCGGGGCGGCAGCGCCCTCGGCAGCGGCGGCCTCGTCGGCCTCGCGGGACTTGATGACCTGAGCCTGGTGCTGCTCGAAACGAGCCTGCGCCTCGGCGTACTGGGTCTCCCAGGCCTCGCGCTGGGTCTCGAAGCCCTCGAGCCAGTCGTTGGTCTCGGGGTCGAAGCCCTCGGGGTAGATGTAGTTGCCCTGGTCGTCGTAGGACGCGGCCATGCCGTACAGGGTCGGGTCGAACTCGACCGAGGCCGGGTCGGCACCGAAGGACTCGTTGGCCTGCTTCAGCGAGAGGCTGATGCGACGACGCTCGAGGTCGATGTCGATGACCTTGACGAAGATCTCGTCGTTGACCTGGACGACCTGCTCCGGGATCTCCACGTGGCGCTCGGCCAGCTCGGAGATGTGGACCAGACCCTCGATGCCCTCGTCCACGCGGACGAACGCACCGAACGGAACCAGCTTGGTGACCTTACCCGGGACGACCTGACCGATCTGGTGGGTCCGGGCGAACTGCTGCCACGGGTCCTCCTGCGTCGCCTTCAGCGACAGGGAGACACGCTCGCGGTCCATGTCCACGTCGAGAACCTCGACGGTGACCTCCTGGCCGACCTCGACAACCTCGGAGGGGTGGTCGATGTGCTTCCAGGACAGCTCGGAGACGTGCACGAGGCCGTCGACGCCACCCAGGTCCACGAAGGCACCGAAGTTGACGATCGAGGACACGACGCCGGAGCGGACCTGACCCTTCTGGAGGGTCGTGAGGAAGGTCTGGCGAACCTCGGACTGGGTCTGCTCCAGCCAGGCGCGGCGGGACAGGACCACGTTGTTGCGGTTCTTGTCCAGCTCGATGATCTTCGCCTCGAGCTCCTTGCCCACGTAGGGCTGGAGGTCGCGGACGCGACGCATCTCGACGAGGGAGGCCGGCAGGAAGCCACGGAGGCCGATGTCGAGGATGAGACCACCCTTGACGACCTCGATGACGGTACCGGTGACGATGCCGTCCTCTTCCTTGATCTTCTCGATGGTGCCCCAGGCGCGCTCGTACTGGGCACGCTTCTTCGAGAGGATCAGGCGGCCTTCCTTGTCCTCCTTCTGGAGAACAAGGGCTTCGATCTCGTCGCCGACCTTGACGACCTCGTTCGGGTCGACGTCGTGCTTGATCGAGAGCTCGCGGCTCGGGATGACACCTTCGGTCTTGTAACCGATGTCGAGCAGGACCTCGTCCCGGTCGACCTTCACGATGACGCCGTCGACGATGTCGCCGTCGTTGAAGTACTTGATCGTCTCGTCGATCGCGGCGAGGAAGGCTTCCTCGTTACCGATGTCGTTGACCGCAACCTGCGGGGTGGTGCTGGTGGCGGTGGTCTCGGTGCTGCTCGTCATGTGGGAAAGGGCTCCGGTTACGGACAGAAAGTCGTAGGTACTGCTACGCCGAGAGCCCGTATCGCACCAAGAAGCCGGACAGCCAATGAGGCCCCCTTCCCGCGAACGGGAGGAGCCTCGAAAACCGAGGGGACATACAACAGGTACGAGCGCGGCCTGCTCCGTCTGAGGCGCGCAGGCCCGCAGCGCAACCTTTAGCATACGGGGGCGGCCGGACAGGGTCAATGCGCGAAGCGCGCACCCGGGGCAGATCTACTCAACTCCGGCACCAACTCGTGTCCTTCCACGCCTCATCGGCGGGATCCGCGCACAGCGGCACTGAGCGCAAACTACATCGGCGGGCGAGATGAACCAAGAGTACGAACAGGAAGTCCCCTCCTCCTCGGCCGAGGAGGAGGCGGAGGCGACCCGGCGTGACGCGGGGGACGCGGAGAGCAGCCGGGCGAGCCGCGGCTGGTGGGACAGGAACGCCGACGAGTACCAGAGCGATCACGGATCGTTCCTGGGCGACGACCGGTTCGTCTGGGGTCCGGAGGGGCTCGACGAGGCCGAGGCAGGGCTCCTCGGGCCGGCCGCCTCGCTGAAGGGCCTCGACGTCCTGGAGATCGGGGCGGGCGCGGCGCAGTGCTCGCGCTGGCTGGCGGCGCAGGGGGCGCGGCCGGTGGCCCTCGACCTCTCGCACCGCCAGCTCCAGCACGCGCTGCGGATCGGCGGGGACGTGCCGCTGGTGGAGGCGGACGCCGGTGACCTGCCGTTCAAGGACAGTTCCTTCGACCTGGCGTGCTCGGCGTACGGAGCGGTGCCGTTCGTCGCCGACCCGGTGAAGGTGTTCCGGGAGGTGCGGCGGGTGCTGCGGCCCGGCGGCCGGTGGGTCTTCTCGGTGACGCATCCGATCCGCTGGGCGTTCCCGGACGAGCCCGGTCCCGAGGGCCTCTCGGTCGCGGCCTCCTACTTCGACCGCACCCCTTATGTGGAGCAGGACGAGCAGGGGCGGGCGGTGTACGTGGAGCACCACCGGACGATCGGCGACCGGGTGCGGGACGTGGTGGCCGGCGGCTTCCGTCTGCTCGACCTGGTCGAGCCGGAGTGGCCGGCGTGGAACAGCCAGGAGTGGGGCGGCTGGTCCCCGCTGCGGGGGAATCTGATCCCGGGCACGGCGATCTTCGTCTGCGAGCGCGCGGAGTGAGCGTGCGGGACCAGTCGCGCGGAGTGAGCGTGCGGGACCAGTCGCGCGGAGTGAGCGTGCGGGACCAGTCGCGCGGAGTGAGCGTGCGGGACTAGCCGCACCACGCTTGTCCTATTTATGGGTGGGTCCTGTGGACAACGGGGCCCACCTTTTTCGCGCCTCGTACGAGACTGAGTGCGTGATCCGAAACGACGCTCTCGACCGTCTCCCCGTCCGCCATGCCGTCCCCGAGCTGCTGGCCGCGCTCGACCGGCGCGGTACGGCCGTGTTGTCCGCGCCTCCCGGCACGGGCAAGACGACGCTGGTGCCGCTCGCGCTCGCCGGTCTCATAGGGGAGGGACCGCGGCGTCGGGTCCTGGTGGCCGAGCCGCGGCGGATGGCGGTGCGGGCGGCGGCCCGGCGGATGGCGTGGCTGCTGGGCGAGGAGGCCGGCGGCACGGTCGGCTTCTCGGTGCGCGGCGAGCGGCGGACCGGCCCCGCGACCCGGGTCGAGGTGGTGACCACGGGCATTCTGCTCCAGCGGCTCCAGCGCGATCCGGAGCTTGCGGGTGTCGACGTGGTGCTGCTCGACGAGTGCCATGAGCGGCATCTGGACGCCGACACGGCGATGGCCTTCCTGGTGGACGTGCGGGCCACCCTGCGGCCGGAGCTGAGGCTGATCGCCGCGTCGGCGACCAGCGACGCGGCGGCCTGGGCGGATCTCCTCACGGTCCTGGAAGGCGGCGGGCCCGCCCCGGTGGTGTGGAGCAGGGGCGAGGGCCACGGCTGCCGGGTCTTCTTCGAGGCACCGCCGTCGGGCATCCGGCCGGCCCACGGCACCTGGGTGGATCCGGCGCTGCTGCGGCACGTCGCCGCGACGGTCCGGCTGGCGCTGGAGCGGCACGAGGGGGACGTCCTCTGTTTCCTTCCGGGCACGGGGGAGATCGCGCGGACGGCCGGGATGCTGGCGGATGTCGACGCGGAGGTGCTCCAGCTGCACGGGCGGGCGCCCGCGGCGGTGCAGGACGCGGTGCTGCGCGGTACGGAGCCGGGCGGGCGGCGGCGGGTGGTGCTCGCGACCTCGGTGGCGGAGTCCAGCCTGACGGTGCCAGGGGTGCGGATCGTCGTGGACTCGGGTCTGGCCCGTGAGCCCCGGATGGACCACGCCCGCGGTCTCGGCTCGCTGGCGACGGTGACGGTCTCGGAGGCGACGGCGACCCAGCGCATGGGCCGGGCGGGCCGTGAGGCCTTCGGGTTCGTGTACCGCTGCTGGGCGGAGGCGAGCGACGGGGGCAGGCCGCGCTTCCCGTCGCCGGAGATCAAGGTCGCCGACCTGGCGGACTTCGCCCTGCGGGCGGCCTGCTGGGGCGTCCCGACGGCGGAGGGGCTCGCGCTGCTCGACGCGCCGCCCGCCGGGGCGATGACGGCGGCGCGGTCGGTCCTCGGCTCGATCGGAGCCGTGGACGAGGCCGGGCGGGCCACCGACCGAGGGGTACGGATGTCCCGGCTCGGTCTCCATCCCCGGCTCGGCCGTGCGCTCCTGGACGGCGCGCCGGAGGTCGGGGTACGGCGGGCGGCGGAGGTGGTGGCGCTGCTCAGCGAGGAGCCGCCGCGCGACTACGGGGACGACCTGGCGGCCGCCTGGCGCGCCGCCCGCCGGGGCGCCGACGGGTACGGCGCCCGGTGGAAGGCGGAGGCCCGCCGACTGGAGCGGTCGGCGGCGGGGGTGGCGGGCGGCGGCGCTTCGGGGGCCTCGGGGACCGCTGGGGCCTCGGAGGCTTCGGGAGCCCCGCGGACTGCGAATGCTTCGGGGCGCCTCTCCGGCGCCGGGGCTTCGGGGGCTTCGGCGCGCCTCTCCGGCGCCGGGGTTTCGGCGGGGCCGGCGACCGGGGACGACGCGGTGGCCGGTCTGGTGACGGCGCTCGCCTTTCCCGAGCGGGTGGCGAGGGCGCGGGAGCAGGGCGGCTATCTGATGGTGTCGGGGAGCGGGGCGCGGCTCGGTGAGGGTTCCGGGCTGCGGGCCACCCCGTGGCTGGCCGTGGCGGTGGCGGACCGTACGGCGCGGGACGCGACGGCGCGGGTGCGGCTGGCGGCGGTGGTGGACGAGGACATGGCGCGGCGGGCGGCCGGGCATCTGCGGTCCACCGGCGAGGAGGTCCACTGGGAGGACGGGGACGTGGTCGCGCGGTCGGTGGACCGGCTCGGCGCGGTCGAGCTGACGGTACGGCCGCTGGGGGCGAAGGCGGAGCCCGCGCTCGTGCGGGCGGCACTGCTCGACGGGCTGCGGCGCGAGGGGCTCGGGCTGCTGCGGTGGAGCCGGGAGGCCGGGGAGCTGCGTGCCCGGCTCGCCTTCCTGCACCGGGAGGTGGGGGAACCCTGGCCGGACGTGGCGGACGCGGCGCTGGTGGAGCGGGCCGGGGAGTGGCTGGAGCCGGAGCTGTCCCGGGCCGCGCGGCGCGCCGATCTGGGCCGGATCGACGCCGGTGAGGCACTGCGGCGGCTGCTGCCCTGGGCGTCGGGCGAGGCGGGCCGGCTGGGTGAGCTGGCGCCGGAGCGGATCGAGGTGCCGAGCGGCTCGCGGATCCGGGTGGAGTACGGCGGTGAGCGGCCGGTGCTCGCGGTGAAGCTGCAGGAGATGTTCGGGCTCGCGGAGACGCCTCGGGTGGCGGGGGTCCCGGTGCTCGTCCATCTCCTCTCCCCCGCCGGGCGGCCGGCGGCGGTCACCGCCGACCTGGCGTCGTTCTGGCGGGACGGCTACCGGTCCGTGCGGGCGGAGCTGAGGGGGCGGTATCCGAAGCATCCGTGGCCCGAGGACCCTGCCGCGGCGGAGGCGACCCGGTTCACGAGCGCGCGGCTCAGACGGGAGGGGTGAGCGGGACGGCGGCGGGCTGCGGTGCGGGGCGGCGGGAGCGGGCCTCCAGCCAGAGCGCGAGGGCGAGGAGGAGCAGCGCGAGGAAGGTGAGGCTCCACGGGACGTAGGAGACGAGGAGGAGGACCGTGAGGCGGTTGGAGGCGACCATCTCGCCGACGCTCCGGATGTAGTCCTCGCGCATCTTCACATGGCCCTCGAAGACGGTGAGGGTGTCGACGCCCATCAGCGTCCTGGCGTTGCGGAGCTCCTCCTTGTGGATCTCCTCGCCGTTCACCGGGGCGCCGGTGACGGGCTCGATCCAGAACATCCGCTTGGTGGTGTACCAGCGGGTGAGTCCGGATTCGGCGATGACCTCCGGCGGGATCTTGACCGGCATGGTCTTGGGCATGGGGACCTTGGTCCAGGGGATGGTCTGCTCGAAGTAGTAGACCTCCATGCCCCGGAAGGTGCGGGTGCCCTTGTAGTGGATGGGGGACGAGCTGCGGGTCTGGGCGTCGAAGTACTGGTAGTCCCGCTTCTCGGTGAGGAAGGGCCACTTGAACTCGATGCCCTCTCGGCGGACCGGGTCGCCGTCGACGGATTCGCCGGTGGCGTTGACGGGGTCCTGGGTGTGGGCGTCGAAGATGTACCGCTCGGGGACCTTGGAGACCATCTTGCCGTCGGGGCCCGCTATGTAGGCGAGGGCGTCCCAGACGACGACGTCGCGCCCGGCGTCGCGTTCGATGCGTTTCGACTCCTCCACGTTGCCCTTGAGGGTCTGGATGATCGTGATCTTGTCGACCTTCTCCGCCTTGAGCGTGGAGTAGTTGAGCAGGGTCGCGGGCTGCGCCTCCAGGACGGTCTCCTGGTACTGGTTCGGCGGGATCTTCGCCAGGCGGGGGAAGGCGTACCAGCGCAGGGTCGGGGCCATCGCGACGCAGAAGACGGCGAGGGCGAGGAGGACGAGGCTGGCTCGGCGGCGCACGGTCGGCCCCTTACTTCTTGGGGCCGGGATCGGCGGTCAGCAGGGGCTTGGGCGAGGTGGGCCCGTCGGGCGGCAGATCGACCACGGAGACGAGGAGGACGAAGAGGAGGACTGGGGCGAGTCCGATGGCGGCGGCGACGAGGGCGCGCATGGTCGGCCTCCCGGGATGCGATCTGATAGGTCGTCAGGGCGGGGGCACCGTAGCAACGCGACCGCGAGATGAGAACACGTTGCACCGCCCCACCCTGCCCGGGGATCCCGGTGCCACTCCCCCGCCGCGACCTCCCCGTGAGGCCGCGCGCCCGCCCGGGAGACACAAGGCGCCGATCGCCCGCCCGGGGAACGCGAAGCGCCGCTCCCCCGCCCGGTGGGGGCGGAGGGGCGGCGCGTGGGGAGAAGGGGAGGCGCGGGTGGGTCAGGCCGAGGGCGAGGGGGAGGCCTCCGGCGAGCCGGTGCCGGAGGAGGTCGGCTCCGGGGTCGGGCTCGGGGTCGCGGTGGGCGCGGTGACCGTCAGCTTGATCTCCGCGTCGCCTCCGCCGGGCGCGGTGAGGCGGAGCACGAACTCACCGGCCTTGTCGCCCGCGAGGATCTCCGGCAGCGAGATGAGGCCGTTCTCGTCCGTCTTCAGGACGAGCGTACGGACCCCGTCCTTGAAGGACGGGCCGCCGGTGCCCTCCGTGGTGCCCGCGGCGTCGGCGATCACGACCGTGACGAGCACACCGGGGGCGAGCGCGCCCTTGTCGGTGGCCTTGACCTGTACGGACTGGCCGAACGTGGTGCCGGTGGCGGCCGACAGCGGGTCGCCGCCGACCCGGGCGAGGGCGTCCGCCTGCCGAGCGGTGACGGTCGCGGCGAACGCGGTCGCGTCCATGCCGCGGCCCACGACGGTGGCCTTGACCGTGAACGACCCGGTCTTCTCGCCCGCCCGCAGGGTGGGGGCGGCGGCGATGCCGGCCGAGCCCGTGGTGACGGTCGCGGTCGTCGCGCCGCCGGAGAAGCGGGTGTCGGTGGTGCCGGTGATCTCGAAGCGGATGCTCACACCCGTGATCGGCGCGCCCGCGGCGTCGAGCGCCGCGACCGTCGGGGACTTGGTGAAGGCGCTCTCGGTGGTCGCGGTGAGAGGGCCGGAGGTGACGGCCGCGAGGCGCGCGACCTTGACGGCCGGCGGCACGGTCGGCGGAACGGTCGGCTTCGTCGGCGGCGTGACCGGGGGCTTCAACGGCGGGGTCGGCTTCGTCGGCGGCTTGGTGGCCGAAGGCCCGCCCGGCTTCGTGGGATCGGGCTTCGGCGTGCCCGTCCCGGACGGCTTCGGCGCGGGGGTCGTCGGGGCCGGCGAGGTGGGGAGGGGGCGGTTGTCCTGGCCCCGGCCGTCGCTGCGGTCGACCGGCAGCACTCCCGTGCCGTCCGGGACCTGGTGGGTGCCGCGCCGGTAGAACTCGAACCACGACATGACCGTGTTCAGGTACTCCGTCGAGCGGTTGTAGCTGAGGATCGCGCGGTCGAGGTCGGCCTTGAGCGCGAGGTTGCGGTCGTTGGCGCAGAGGTAGAGACCGGCGGCCTGCGCGGCGTCGTAGATGTTGTTGGGGTCCTTCTTCCCGTCGCTGTTCGCGTCCTGGCCCCAGGTGGCCCAGGTGGACGGGATGAACTGCATCGGGCCGACGGCGCGGTCGTGGGTGCGGTCGCCGTCGAAGGCGCCGCCGTCGGTGTCCGAGATCTTGGCGAATCCGACGCCGTCGAGGACGGGGCCGAGGATCCGCGTGAGGGTGGTGCCGTTCGCGTCGACCCGGCCGCCGCTCGCCTGTCCGGACTCGACCTTGCCGATGCCGGCGAGCAGCTGCCAGGGCAGGTTGCAGCCGGGGGCGGTCGAGCGGATCGACTGCTCCGCACGCTGGTAGGCGGCGAGCACCGACGCGGGTATGCCGGCCTGGGCGGGCCCGGTGATCACCGGCAGCTTGGCGGCGGGCAGCCCGGGGTTGCTCGGCGGGTTCAGCGGCGGCAGTTCCGTGTAGTACGGCGAGTTACCGGTGGCGGAGCCGTCGCCGGAGGGCGACGCGGTGTCCCCGGCGCCGATGGCCCGGTCTCCGCCGGCGTTGTCGGTGGGCGGCGGGGTCATCTCCGGCGCCTGTGAGGCGGCGAGCGCGGCGACCGCCGCGGCCACCACCGCACCGCTGGTGGCCCCCTTGCGCAGCCTGCGGCCCAAGTGCGCTGACATGTCCGTGGTCCCTTCCCCCTCGACTGAGGTCCCGTGCTCCCCGCGCGAGACCTCTGGCGACCCTATGCCAACTCCGGCCCACCGGGCACCGGCGCCTGACCGCCTTTCACGCTTTCGTCACCTCTCGGCTGCCTGACGACTTCCCAGGTCGGACACGGAGAGCGACCGGGGCGGAGGGCACGGCGCCGCCGGGCGGGAACCGGGCGGAGGGTCGAACACCTCTTGCACTGCGGCCGATGACGTACTGCGGCCGTCGCCACCGGAACCTGGGGGAACACCCGTTGCCGTTCACGCTGAGCCATGCCGCTGCCGTGCTGCCCGGACTGCGCCGGAACGGCACCGCGCGCGGACCGCTGGTCGCGTCCGCTCTCGTCGCGGGCTCCTTCGCGCCCGACATGACCTATTTCGCGGCGACGGCCTTCCCCGAGGCGATGGTCTTCGGGGACGTCACCCACTCCGCCGTCGGAATCGTCACGGTCGACGTCCTGATCACCGCGATGCTGGTGGCCCTGTGGCTGACCGTCCGTGAGCCGCTCGTCGTACTGCTGCCCGCCCGGTGGCGCGGGCGGGTGTACGGGCTCGTCCGGGGCGGTGTCTGGCGGGACCGGCACCCGGCCGTGCTCGCCGGGTGGTTCGGCCTCTCCGCGGTCGTCGGCTCGACGACCCATGTCGTGTGGGACTCCTTCACCCACCTGGACCGCTGGGGGACCCGGGCGATCCCGGTCCTCGGTGACGTCGTGGCCGGGTTCCCCGTCTATCTCTACGCGCAGTACGGGGGTTCGGCGCTGGCCCTCGGGCTCCTGGTGTGGTTCACGGTGCGGGCGCTCCGCTCCGCCGCGGGCGTGGACCTGCCGGCCGGGGTACGGGTTCCGGGCCGACGCGGGCGGCTGCTCGCCGCGGGGCTCATCGGCGGCTGCGTCCTCGCCGGGATGGCCCACCGGGTGCTGCGCTGGGCCGCGTACTGGGGCTGGGACCGGATCGAGACGCCCCTGGACGTCATTCCGACGGCCTGCTTCGGGGCCGGTGCGGGGCTCGCCGTCGGGCTCGTGCTGTACGGGGCGGGTGCGCGGCTCCTGGGATCGCCGCCCGCCGCGGGGCCGGGGGCTCCGGCGCCCCTTCCCCCGGTGTCGGGAGAAGGGGACCGCCGCACGTGTGACGTGCGGTCAGGCGCCGAAGCCTAGGGGCGCCTGCCCGCCGTGGTGGGTCAGTGGGCCGCCGAGTCCCAGTCGTGGCCCACGCCCACCGAGACGTCCAGGGGGGCGCGCAGGTCGGCCGCGGCCGACATCTGTTCGCGGACCAGGGCCTCGACCTGCTCGCGCTCGCCGGGGGCGAGTTCGAGCACGATTTCGTCGTGGACCTGGAGGAGCATCCGGGAGGCGAGGCCCGCCTCGGTCAGTGCCCGGTCGACGCCGAGCATGGCGACCTTCACGATGTCGGCGGCCGTGCCCTGGATCGGGGCGTTGAGCGCCATCCGCTCGGCGGCCTCGCGGCGCTGGCGGTTGTCGCTGTTCAGGTCGGGCAGGTAGCGCCGGCGGCCGAGCATGGTCTCGGTGTAGCCGGTGGCGCGGGCCTCGTCGACGACCCGGCGCAGGTAGTCCCGCACCCCGCCGAAGCGCTCGAAGTAGGTGTCCATCAGGCCGCGGGCCTCGCCCGGGTCGATGTTCAGCTGCTGCGAGAGGCCGAAGGCGGAGAGGCCGTAGGCGAGGCCGTACGACATGGCCTTGATCTTGCGGCGCATCTCGGCGTCGACGGCGGACCGCTCGACGCCGAAGACCTGGGAGGCGACGGTGGTGTGGAGGTCCTCGCCGGAGGTGAAGGCCTCGATGAGGCCCTCGTCCTCGGAGAGGTGGGCCATGACGCGCAGCTCGATCTGGCTGTAGTCGGCGGTCATGAGGGCCTCGAAGCCCTCGCCGACGACGAAGCCGTGCCGGATGGCGCGGCCCTCGTCCGTCCGTACCGGCACGTTCTGCAGGTTGGGGTCGGTGGAGGAGAGGCGCCCGGTGGCGGCCACCGTCTGGCTGAAGGTGGTGTGGATGCGTCCGTCGGCGCCGATCGTCTTGATCAGGCCCTCGACGGTGGAGCGCAGCCGGGCCTGCTCGCGGTGCCGGAGCATGATCACGGGCAGGTCGTGCTCGGTCTGGCCGGCCAGCCAGGCGAGCGCGTCCGCGTCCGTGGTGTACCCGGTCTTGGTCTTCTTGGTCTTCGGCAGGTTCAGCTCGCCGAAGAAGACCTCCTGGAGCTGCTTGGGCGAGCCGAGGTTGAACTCGTGGCCGACGGAGGCGTGCGCCTCCTTCACCGCCTGCTGCACGGCCCCGGCGAACTGCTGCTCCATGGCCTCCAGGTGGTCGCGGTCGGCGGCGATGCCGTGCCGCTCCAGGCGGGCGAGGAGGGCGGAGGTGGGCAGCTCGACGTCGTGGAGGAGCTCGCGGGCGCCGACCTCGCCGAGCTTCTCCTCGAAGGCCCCGGCGAGGTCGAGGACGGCCCGCGCCTGGGTCATGAGGGCCTCGGCCTCGGCGGTGTCGTCGGCGCCGAAGGCGAGCTGGCCGTCGGCGGCGGCCGCGGGGGCGAGCTCGCGGTGGAGGTACTCGACGGAGAGCGCGTCGAGCGCGAAGGAGCGCCGGCCGGGCTTCACGAGGTAGGCGGCGAGGGCGGTGTCCATGGTGACGCCCGCGATGCTCCAGCCGTGCTCGGGGAAGACCCGCATGGCGCCCTTGGCGTTGTGCATGACCTTCGGCCGGTCGGGGTCGGCGATCCAGGCGGCCCAGGCGCGCTCGTCGGCCTCGTCGAGCGCGCTCGGCTCGAACCACGCGGCGGCGCCTCCGGCGGCGGCGAGGGCGATCTCGCCGACGTTCCCCGTGCCGAGGGCCCAGGTGTCGACGGTGGCGATGCCGAGGGGCTCGGTGCCGTGCTCGGCGAGCCAGGGAGCGAGCTCGCCGGCGCCGAGGACGGTTCCGTCGATCTCGACGCCCGCCTCCGGGGCCGGGGCGGTGTCCTCGGCGGCGCCCGGGTCGACGGCGAGGAGCCGCTCGCGCAGCGAGGGGTTGCGGATCTCCAGGGTGTCGAGGACGAGGGCGACCGCCCCGCGGTCGTACGGCTCGCGGGCGAGGTCCGTGACGCCCTTCGGCAGCTCGACGTCCGTGACCATCGCGGTCAGGCGGCGGTTGAGCTTGACCGACTCCAGGTGGTCGCGGAAGTTCTGGCCGGCCTTGCCCTTGACCTCCTCGGCGCGCGCGACGAGCTCGTCGAAGGAGCCGAACTGGTTGATCCACTTGGCGGCGGTCTTCTCGCCGACGCCGGGGATGCCGGGCAGGTTGTCCGACGGGTCGCCGCGCAGGGCCGCGAAGTCGGGGTACTGCGAGGGCGTGAGGCCGTACTTCTCCTGGACCTTCTCCGGGGTGAAGTGGGTGACCTCGGAGACGCCCTTGGTGGGGTAGATCACGGTGGTGCGGTCGGAGACCAGCTGGAAGGAGTCCCGGTCACCGGTGAAGATCCGGACGTCGAAGCCCTCGGCCTCGGCCTGGGTGGTGAGGGTCGCGATGACGTCGTCCGCCTCGAAGCCGTCGACGGCGAACCGCGGCACGTTCATGGCGTCGAGGAGCTCGCCGATCAGCTCGACCTGCCCCTTGAACTCGTCGGGGGTCTTGGAGCGGTTCGCCTTGTACTCCGGGAACTCCTCGGACCGCCAGGTCTTGCGGGACACGTCGAAGGCGACCGCGAAGTGCGTGGGCGCCTCGTCGCGCAGCGTGTTCGCCAGCATCGAGGCGAACCCGTAGATCGCGTTCGTCGGCTGTCCGGTCGCGGTGGTGAAGTTCTCCGCGGGCAGCGCGAAGAACGCCCGGTACGCGAGCGAGTGCCCGTCCATGAGGAGCAGGCGGGGGCGGGTGTCTGCGGGGTTCTTCGATGCTGTCTCGGCCACATGACGATCCTGCCACGGACGACTGACAATCCCGCCCACTCCTCCCGTCGGCACCGGCGGGGTGCCGGGCTGTCACCGCCGCGTGACAGGATCGGAGACGTACGCCGCAGGGTTACCGCTCAAGGGAGAGCGCGATGGTCAGCAAGCCGCCGGTCGGCGACCCGGTCCAGGACGCACCGCAGGTCACGCCGCCGCAGCACGCCGCCGCCGGGCTGCCCGCCATCGGGCACACCCTGCGGATCGCCCAGGAGCAGATGGGGCTGCGGCGCACCGCGCGGACCCTGCTCAAGGTCAACCAGAAGGACGGCTTCGACTGTCCCGGCTGCGCCTGGCCCGAAGAGGACAAGCGGCATGTGGCCGAGTTCTGCGAGAACGGCGCGAAGGCGGTCGCCGAGGAGGCGACGCTGCGCCGGGTCACTCCGGAGTTCTTCGCCGCGCACCCGCTGGCGGACCTGGCGACCCGCAGCGGGTACTGGCTGGGCCAGCAGGGCCGGATCACCGAGCCGATGCTGCTGCCGGAGGGCGGCGACCGGTACGAGCCGGTGACCTGGGAGCGGGCCTTCGCGATCCTGGCGGAGGAGCTCCGGGCGCTGGCCTCCCCCGACGAGGCGCTCTTCTACACCTCGGGGCGGACGAGCAACGAGGCGGCGTTCCTGCTCCAGCTGTTCGCCCGCGAGTTCGGCACGAACAACCTGCCGGACTGTTCCAACATGTGCCACGAGTCCTCGGGGTCGGCGCTGACGGAGACCATCGGCATCGGCAAGGGCAGTGTCTCCCTGGAGGACCTGCACCGGGCGGACCTGATCATCGTGGCCGGGCAGAACCCGGGGACGAACCATCCGCGCATGCTCTCGGCCCTGGAGAAGGCCAAGGCGGGCGGCGCGCGGATCATCTCGGTCAATCCGCTGCCCGAGGCGGGGCTGGAGCGGTTCAAGAACCCGCAGACCCCGCAGGGCATGCTCAGGGGCGCCGCGCTCAACGACCTCTTCCTCCAGATCCGGATCGGCGGCGACCAGGCCCTCTTCCGGCTCCTGAACAAGCTGGTCCTGGAGACGGCAGGGGCGGTCGACGAGGAGTTCGTCCGCGAACACACCCACGGGTACGAGGAGTTCGTGGCGGCGGCCAAGGACGCCGACTGGGACGAGACGCTCGCCGCGACCGGTCTGGACCGTGCCGAGATCGAGCGGGCCCTGGAGATGGTGCTCGCCTCGGAGCGGACCGTCGTGTGCTGGGCGATGGGTCTCACCCAGCACAAGCACTCGGTGCCGACCATCCGTGAGGTGGTCAACTTCCTTCTCCTGCGCGGCAACATCGGCCGGCCGGGCGCCGGGGTGTGCCCGGTGCGCGGCCATTCGAACGTGCAGGGCGACCGCACGATGGGGATCTTCGAGCGGCCCGCGCCCGCCTTCCTCGACGCCCTGGACAAGGAGTTCGGGATCGTCTCGCCGCGCCATCACGGCTTCGACGTGGTCCGGTCGATCCAGGCGCTGCGGGACGGCGAGGCGAAGGTGTTCTTCGCGATGGGCGGCAACTTCGTGGGGGCGACGCCCGACACGGAGGTGACGGAGGCGGCGATGCGCCGCGCCCGGCTGACCGTCCACGTCTCGACGAAGCTGAACCGCTCGCACGCGGTGACGGGCACGCGCGCGTTGATCCTGCCCACCCTGGGCCGTACCGACAAGGACGTGCAGGCGGGTGGCAAGCAGTTCGTGACGGTCGAGGACTCGATGAGCCAGGTGCACGCCTCGCGGGGCAATCTGCCGCCCGCGAGCCCGCACCTGCTGTCCGAGCCGGCGATCGTGGCGCGGATGGCCCGCGCCGTCCTCGGCGACGGATCGGCCACGCCCTGGGAGGAGTTCGAGGCCGACTACGCCACGATCCGGGACCGCATCGCGCGCGTGGTGCCCGGTTTCGAGAACTTCAACGCCCGTCTCGCGGCGAACCCGGGCGGCTTCCGGCTGCCGCACGGACCGCGCGACGAGCGCCGCTTCCCGACGAAGACCGGCAAGGCGAACTTCACGGCGGCGCCCGTGGAGTACCCGAGGGTGCCGGAGGGGCGGCTGCTCCTCCAGACGCTGCGCTCGCACGACCAGTACAACACCACGATCTACGGCCTCGACGACCGCTACCGGGGCATCAAGGGGGGCCGCCGGGTCGTCCTGGTCCACCCCGAGGACGCGGCGGCGCTGGGCTTCGCGGACGGGGCGTACGCGGATCTGGTGAGCGAGTGGACGGACGGCAGCGAGCGGCGGGCGCCCGGCTTCCGGGTGGTGCACTACCCGACGTCCCGGGGGTGCGCGGCGGCCTACTACCCGGAGACGAACGTGCTCGTGCCGCTGGAGTCGACGGCGGACGTCAGCAACACCCCCGCGAGCAAGTCCGTGATCGTCCGTCTGGAAGAATCCGCATCCGCCTAAGCGTTTGCTCAGGCAGCTCAGGAAGACCAGCCGTACGAAGACGTACGAAACGAACGGAGCCGGGCATGGGTGAGCAGCAGCACGTGAAGTTCCCGCAGGAGGTCCTCGACGAGTACGCGGCGCTGGGTGTCGACCTCCCGGCGCTCTTCTCGGCCGGGCACCTCGGCAACCGGATGGGCGTCCAGATCCTGGAGGCCTCCGCCGAGCGGGTCGTCGGCACCATGCCCGTGGAGGGCAACACCCAGCCGTACGGCCTGCTGCACGGCGGCGCCTCGGCGGTGCTCGCGGAGACGCTCGGGTCCATCGGGTCGATGCTGCACGGCGGGGTGTCGAAGATCGCGGTGGGCGTCGACCTGAACTGCACCCACCACCGCGGGGTGCGCAGCGGCCTGGTGACGGGTGTGGCGACGCCGGTGCACCGCGGGCGGTCCACGGCCACGTACGAGATCGTGATCACCGACGAGCAGGACAAGCGGGTGTGCACGGCGCGACTGACGTGTCTGCTGCGCGAGGTCACCGCGAAGGACGCGTCCAGCATTCCGGACACCTCGAACGCCTGAGCGGTGACATACAGGGCCTGACCAGCCACGCACGACCAAGGGGCGGCACCTGCGGGTGCCGCCCCTTCGGCGTTCCCGCCCTGCCTCCACCCCCGGTTTCGTCACGCTGTGTCACATACACAAGGAGGGTGGGCGACCGAACCGGAGGGGCCGGTTCGTCCGCTCAGGTTTCTGCCGTTGTCCGATATCCGGAGAGTCCGCTGAGCGGACCGTCAGTACCAAGAATCGCTCAAGCCCCTTAGCGGAACTGCGCGTTCTCACTATGTGAACACCGCATTACAGCCCCCTATGCCCCGGTTTTCCCACCCGACGCGCACACTCTTTCCCCCTCGGCATAACAAGACAGTCACATCCTGTCCTCGGCGCTCCCCGACCCTCCCCACCTGCGCTTAGAGTCACCGCCAGTCACCGCGCCGCCGGGCGCGTTCTACTGCACGGCCCTGTACCAACCCCAGTACGGCCCGGCGTTCCAAAACGGCACCCCTCGCTCCGCAGCTTCACGGCACCGCCTCATCCGAGGGGGCCGCGCCAGGGAAAGGACCCTTCGTGCGAAACCGTTCGATGCTCATACTCACCACCGCGGTCACCGCGGGAGCACTCACCCTCACCGCCTGTGGTTCGCGCGACGACAAGGGCGCCGCGAAGGACGGCGACAGCGGCAACGTCACCGTGACCATCGGTCTCGACGCGCCCCTCACCGGCGAGCTGTCCGCCCTCGGCCTCGGCATCAAGAACTCCGCCGACCTCGCGGTCAAGACCGCCAACGAGAAGGCCTACGTCAAGGGCGTGACCTTCAAGCTGGAGTCCCTGGACGACCAGGCGCAGCCCTCCGCCGGCCAGCAGAACGCCACCAAGTTCGTCGCCGACAAGAGCGTCCTCGGCGTCGTCGGCCCCCTGAACTCCTCCGTCGCCGAGTCGATGCAGAAGGTCTTCGACGACGCGAAGCTGGTGCAGGTCTCCCCGGCCAACACCAACCCCGCGCTGAGCCAGGGCATCAACTGGAGCACCGGCGACAAGAAGCGGACCTACAAGTCCTACTTCCGCACCGCCACCACGGACGCCATCCAGGGCCCGTTCGCCGCCCAGTACGTCTTCAAGGAGGCCAAGAAGACCAAGGCCTTCATCATCGACGACAAGAAGACCTACGGCGCCGGCCTCGCGGGCACCTTCAAGGGCGAGTTCGAGAAGCTCGGCGGCAAGGTCCTCGGCACCGAGCACATCAACCCCGACACCAAGGACTTCTCCGCGGTCGCGACCAAGGTGAAGAGCTCCGGCGCCGACGTCGTCTACTACGGTGGCGAGTACCCGGCCGCCGGCCCGCTGGCCAAGCAGATCAAGGAAGCCGGCGCGAAGGTCGTCGTCGTCGGCGGCGACGCGATCTACAGCCCCGAGTACGTGAAGCTCGGTGGCGCGGCCGCGACCGACGGCGACATCGCCACCTCGGTCGGCGCGCCGATCGAGTCCCTCGCCTCCGCCAAGGACTTCCTGGCCAACTACAAGGCCAAGGGCTACAAGGAGGCCTACGAGGCCTACGGCGGCTACGCGTACGACTCCACCTGGGCGATCATCGAGGCCGTCAAGAAGGCCACCGAGGGCAACGGCGGCAAGGCCCCCGAGCGCGCCAAGGTCGTCGAGGCCATGCAGGGTGTCTCCTTCGAGGGCGTGACCGGCAAGGTCTCCTTCGACGAGTTCGGTGACACCACCAACAAGCAGCTGACCGTCTACAAGGTCGAGGGCGGCGCGTTCAAGCCGGTCAAGTCCGACACCTTCGGCGGCTGATCAACCTCTCCACTCCGCACCACCAGCACCACTCAGCACCACTTTCACCGCGCGGGGGGCCGCACCTGGCTCCCCGCGCGGTGTCACATCCGTCGAAAGTCTCGGAGGACAATGCGGTGAACGAACTGCCGCAGCAGCTGGTCAACGGCCTGCTACTGGGATCCATGTACGGGCTCGTCGCCGTCGGCTACACGATGGTCTACGGCATCGTCCAGCTCATCAACTTCGCCCATGGCGAGATCTTCATGACCGGCGGCTTCGGGGCGCTCACGGTCTGGCTCATCCTGCCCGGCGGCACCAGCATGTGGGTCGCACTGCCCGTCATGATCATCGGTGCCGTGATCGTCGCGACCACCATAGCCGTCGGAGCGGAACGGTTCGCCTACCGACCGCTCCGAGGTGGCCCACGCCTCGCCCCCCTCATCACAGCCATCGGTCTCTCGCTCGCCCTGCAGTACGCGGTGTGGGTCTGGTACCCCGAGGCCAAGTCCGCCCGGACCTTCCCGCAGATCCCCGGCGGTCCGATCGAACTCGGCCCGGTCACCATCCAGACCGGCGACGTCTTCCTCCTGATCGCCGCCCCGATCTGCATGGCCGTCCTCGCCTTCTTCGTCATGCGCACCCGCGTCGGCCGCGGCATGCAGGCCACCGCGCAGGACCCGGACACCGCCAAGCTCATGGGCGTCAACACCGACCGCATCATCGTGATCGCGTTCGCCCTCGGCGCCGCGATGGCCGCCGTCGGCGCCGTCGCCTACGGCCTCAAGTACGGCGTCGTCGACTACAAGATGGGCTTCCTCCTCGGCCTCAAGGCCTTCACGGCCGCCGTCCTCGGCGGCATCGGCAACATCTACGGAGCCATGATCGGCGGAGTCGTCCTCGGTATCGCCGAGACCATGGCGACGGCGTACATCAGCCACATCCCCGGTATGGAGCAGCTCGGCGGCCAGTCCTGGGCCGACGTCTGGGCCTTCGTACTCCTCATCGTCGTACTCCTCGCCCGGCCACAAGGCCTCCTGGGCGAGCGCGTCGCGGACAGGGCGTGAGCACCATGACCACCATCTCCGAGAACCCCCAGGCAACACCGGTCACCAAGCAGGACGAGGCCACCGGCCTCATCGGCTTCGTGCCGGCCAAGGCCGCCCGCGCCCTCGTCCTCGGCGGCGCCGTCCTCACCGTCGCCAGCTGTTTCCTCTCCTGGACCTGGACGCCCAGCTTCCCCGGCGACCTCACCTACTACGGCTCCCCGGCCGGCCTTCAGCTCCAGGTCCTGGTGCTCGGTCTGCTCACCGCCGTCTTCGCCCTCTCCTCGTACGGCGTCAAGGGCACCCGCTGGCTGACCCCCGCCGGCGCCGACGCGGCCGTCAAGTTCGCCGCACTCGCCGCCTTCGGCACCACCTGGTACACCGTCGCCGCGATCAGCATCTCGCTCGGCGGCCCCGTCAACCTGGAGCCGGGCGGCGCCATCGTCGCGTTCGCCACCCTGATCACCCTCCTCGGCGCCCTCGCCCTCCCCTTCGAGCGGCCCACGGTGCTGCCCGTGGACCCCGAGGACACCGCCTGGGACCAGTTCAAGCACCGCGCCGGCAACGGCTGGACGGTCTTCAAGGGCGCCTTCGCCGCCACCGGCCCCGCCCGCAAGCTGCCCCCGCTGCACTCCTCCGTCGAGATCCTGATCATCACGGGCATCCTCGCCGTGGCGCTCGGCGTCTTCACCTACGGCGTCGGCACCGAGTACGACGAGCTGTTCCTCGGCTTCCTGATCACGGCCGGCCTCGGCTTCGCCGCGGTCAACAAGTCGGGCCTCATGCAGCAGGCCACGCAGCTCACCAAGAAGCACCAGAACCTCACCATCGCCGGCGCGTTCACCGCCGCGGCGCTCTTCCCCTTCACCCAGACCGACGACCAGTACGCGACGCTCGGCGTCTACATCCTGATCTTCGCCACGGTCGCCCTGGGCCTGAACATCGTCGTCGGCCTCGCCGGTCTCCTCGACCTCGGCTACGTCGCCTTCCTCGGCGTCGGCGCCTACGCGGCCGCCCTCGTCTCGGGCGCCCCGACCTCGCCGTTCGGCGTGCACTTCCCCTTCTGGGCCGCCATCCTGGTCGGCGCCGGAGCCTCCCTGGTCTTCGGCGTCCTCATCGGCGCCCCCACCCTGCGCCTGCGCGGCGACTACCTCGCCATCGTGACCCTCGGCTTCGGTGAGATCTTCCGCATCGCCGTCATGAACACCGACGGCACCTCCGGCCCGGACATCACCAACGGCTCCAACGGCATCGCGTCCATCCCGAACCTCAACATCCTCGGGTTCGACTTCGGCGCCGAGCACTCCATCGCCGGATTCACCATCGGCCGCTTCGCGAACTACTTCTTCCTGATGCTGCTGATCATGGCCGTCGTCGTGCTGGTCTTCCGGCGCAGCGGCGACTCCCGCATCGGCCGCGCCTGGGTCGCCATCCGCGAGGACGAGACCGCCGCGCTCGCCATGGGCATCAACGGCTTCCGGGTCAAGCTCATCGCCTTCGCCCTCGGCGCCTCCCTCGCCGGCCTCGCCGGCACCGTACAGGCCCACGTCACCTACACGGTGACCCCGGAGCAGTACCTCTTCGCCGGCCCGATCCCGCCCAACTCCGCCTTCCTGCTCGCGGCCGTCGTCCTCGGCGGCATGGGCACGATGAGCGGCCCGCTGGTCGGCGCCTCGCTCCTCTTCCTCATCCCCAACAAGCTCCAGTTCATGGGCGAGTACCAGCTCTTCGCCTTCGGCGTCGCACTGATCCTGCTCATGCGCTTCCGCCCGGAAGGCATGATCGCCAACCGGCGCAACCAGCTGGAGTTCCACGAGAACGACGAGACGCCCGCCACGCTCGCCAAGGCAGGTGCCTGAACCATGACGACCACCACGAAGACCGCCGACGCCACCGCCGCGCCGACCGCCGGCGAAGCCGTGCTCGACGCACGCGGGGTCACGATGCGCTTCGGCGGCCTCACCGCCGTACGCGACGTGAACCTGACCGTCAACAGCGGCGAGATCGTCGGTCTCATCGGCCCCAACGGCGCCGGCAAGACCACCTTCTTCAACTGCCTCACCGGCCTCTACGTCCCCACCGAGGGCGAGGTCCGGTACAAGGGCCAGGTCCTGCCGCCCACGTCCTACAAGGTCACCGACGCCGGCATCGCCCGCACCTTCCAGAACATCCGCCTGTTCCACAACATGACGGTCCTGGAGAACGTCCTCGTCGGACGACACACCCGCATGAAGCAGGGCCTCTGGTCGGCACTGCTCCGCCTCCCCGGCTTCAAGAAGGCCGAAGCCGAGGCGACGGACCGGGCCATGGAGCTCCTGGAGTTCATCGGACTCCAGGACAAGGCACAGCACCTCGCCAAGAACCTCCCCTACGGAGAGCAGCGCAAGCTGGAGATCGCCCGCGCCCTCGCGAGCGACCCCGGTCTGATCCTGCTCGACGAGCCCACCGCCGGCATGAACCCGCAGGAGACCCGCGCGGCGGAGGAACTCATCTTCGCCATCCGCGACATGGGCATCGCCGTGCTCGTCATCGAGCACGACATGCGGTTCATCTTCAACCTCTGCGACCGGGTCGCCGTACTCGTCCAGGGCCAGAAGCTGATCGAGGGCGACAGCCAGACCGTCCAGAGCGACGAGCGTGTCATCGCCGCGTACCTCGGCGAGCCCGTCGCGGAGGAGGCGCCGTCGGCGCAGGCCCCTGCGGAGGAGGCTCCCGCGGAGGAGGCTCCCGCGAAGGCCGCCCTCTCCAAGGACGCGCCCGCCGACGAGGACGCGCCGTCGGAGGACGACACCCCGTCGGAGGACGACGCCCCCGAGGCCCCTGAGGCAGCTGCGGCGACCGACACCCCCGAGGCCGCCGCCGACGAGGCACCGGCCGCCGAGGAGACCTCCTCGCAGGACACCACGCAAGACCCTGCTTCGGGCAAGGAGAACGACGCATGACCGCACTGCTCGAAGTCGAGGACCTGCGCGTCGCCTACGGAAAGATCGAGGCCGTCAAGGGCATCTCCTTCTCCGTCGAAGCCGGTGAGGTCGTCACCCTCATCGGCACCAACGGCGCCGGGAAGACCACCACCCTGCGGACCCTCTCCGGGCTCCTCAAGCCGGTAGGCGGCCAGATCAAGTTCGAGGGCAAGTCCCTCCGCAAGATCCCCGCACACAAGATCGTCTCGCTGGGTCTGGCCCACTCCCCCGAAGGCCGCCACATCTTCCCCCGCATGACGATCGAGGAGAACCTCCTCCTCGGCGCCTTCCTCCGCAAGGACACCGCGGGCATCGCCAAGGACGTCCAGCGCGCCTACGACCTCTTCCCGATCCTGGGCGAGCGTCGCAAGCAGGCCGCCGGCACGCTCTCCGGCGGCGAGCAGCAGATGCTCGCCATGGGCCGGGCCCTGATGTCCCAGCCCAAGCTGCTCATGCTCGACGAGCCCTCCATGGGTCTCTCGCCGATCATGATGCAGAAGATCATGGCGACCATCGCCGAGCTCAAGGCCCAGGGCACCACCATCCTGCTCGTCGAGCAGAACGCCCAGGCCGCGCTCGCCCTCGCGGACCACGGCCACGTGATGGAGATCGGCAAGGTCGTGCTCTCCGGCACCGGCCAGAACCTGCTCCACGACGAGTCCGTCCGCAAGGCGTACCTCGGCGAGGACTGACCCACCGGTCGGCACCACGGACAGAAGGCCCGCCCCACAAAGTCGTGGGGCGGGCCTTCTCCGTACGCATACGGCGGGGCGGGCGGGGCCGGGCGGAGCTACTGGCCCTTGGCCGCCTTCTTCTCCTCGGCGTCCTCGATCACGGCCTCGGCGACCTGCTGCATGGACATCCGCCGGTCCATGGACGTCTTCTGGATCCAGCGGAACGCGGCCGGCTCCGTCAGCCCGTACTGCGTCTGCAGGATGGACTTGGCCCGGTCGACCAGCTTGCGGGTCTCCAGACGCTGCGAGAGGTCGGCGACCTCCTGCTCCAGGGCGCGCAGTTCGGAGAAGCGGGAGACGGCCATCTCGATGGCCGGCACCACGTCGCTCTTGCTGAACGGCTTCACGAGGTACGCCATGGCGCCGGCGTCCCGGGCCCGCTCGACGAGCTCGCGCTGCGAGAAGGCGGTGAGCATGAGCACCGGGGCGATGGACTCGCCGGCGATCTTCTCCGCGGCCGAGATGCCGTCGAGGACGGGCATCTTCACGTCGAGGATGACGAGGTCGGGGCGGTGCTCGCGGGCGAGCTCGACGGCCGTGGCACCGTCACCGGCCTCGCCGACGACCGTGTAGCCCTCTTCCTCCAGCATCTCTTTGAGATCGAGGCGGATGAGGGCCTCGTCCTCGGCGATGACGACGCGGGTCGTCAGCGGCGGGACGTGCGACGCGTCGGCGTCGTCGGCGGGCTGGGGCGACTCGGGGGCGGTCACGGGGGCTCCTCGTTGCGGGGCAAGTACTGCTCCCCTGAGCCTACCTAGCTCCTGTAATGTGGTGCCCCACAGGGAGGGTATCGCCCTCGCTTTCCAAGGCCCCAGTACTCCAACTGGTCAGAGAGGCCGCTCTCAAACAGCGGACAGTGTGGGTTCGAATCCCACCTGGGGCACTTTTCCTTCGATTCGAAGGTCGACGAGCAGTCAGTGATCGTCACCCACACGCGTGAACTCCGCCGAACGGCGTGCGGACCCTCCACCGCACCAGGCACCGTCGGCCATATGTACGACATCGGAACACGCCAACGGGCGCTCACTCTTCTGCGAAGCGGCGCAAAGAACGCGGCTGTCGCCCGGACACTGAACATCCCACCCGGCACGATCAGCGCCTGGAAGCACGAGGACCGTGCGAAGCGCGCCGCATGCCCAGGCAGGGTGCACCGCCCCCTCTGCCCACGGTGCGACGGACGCCGGCTCGACAAACCCGCGTACGCGTATCTTCTCGGGCTGTACCTCGGTGACGGGCACATCAGTCACCCCCGGCAGCACCGGGTGCCGAACCTGCGGATCACACTCGACGACGCCTGGCCCGGAGTGCAGCAGGAAGCCATGGCGGCCGTACGCACGGTGTTCCCCGACAACACGGCTTCCTGGGCACGGAAGACCGGGTGCAGCGACGTCAAGGTTTACTCCAAGCACCTCACCTGCCTCTTCCCGCAGCACGGACCCGGCCGAAAGCACGAACGGGCCATCGTCCTCGAACAGTGGCAGCACGAGATCGTCGACGCCCACCCGTGGTCGTTCATCCGAGGACTGATCCATTCCGACGGGTCGCGCATCGTCAACTGGACGGAGAAGACCATCGGCGGGCGGATGAAGCGGTACGAGTACCCCCGCTACTTCTTCACCAACTCCTCGGACGACATAGCGCGGCTGTACACCGACACGCTGGACCGTGTCGGTGTGGCCTGGCGGAGCAGGCGCCGGGCGACCGGGGCGCACGATGTCTCCGTCGCCCGCAGAGCCTCCGTCGCTCTCATGGACGCGCACGTCGGCCCCAAGCACTGACCCCTACGTCAGCGGATCCCCGATGTGGTGGACCCGTACCAGGTTCGTCGAGCCCGCGACTCCCGGCGGGGAGCCCGCCGTGATCACCACGATGTCGCCCGGCCGGCAGCGGCCGATCCGCAGCAGTTCCTCGTCCACCTGGGCCACCATCGCGTCCGTCGAGTCGACGTGCGGGCCGAGGAAGGTCTCGACGCCCCAGGTGAGGTTGAGCTGGGAGCGCGTCGCCGGGTCGGGCGTGAAGGCGAGCAGGGGGATCGGTGAGCGGTAGCGGGAGAGTCGCTTGACGGTGTCGCCGGACTGGGTGAAGGCGACGAGGAACTTGGCGCCGAGGAAGTCGCCCATCTCGGCGGCCGCGCGGGCGACCGCGCCGCCCTGGGTGCGGGGCTTGTTCCGGTCGGTGAGGGGCGGGAGGCCCTTGGCGAGGACGTCTTCCTCGGCCGCTTCGACGATGCGGCTCATGGTGCGGACGGTCTCGATGGGGTAGCGGCCGACGCTGGTCTCGCCGGAGAGCATGACGGCGTCGGTGCCGTCGATGACGGCGTTGGCGACGTCGCTGGCCTCGGCGCGGGTGGGGCGGGAGTTGTCGATCATGGAGTCGAGCATCTGGGTGGCGACGATGACCGGCTTGGCGTTCCGCTTGGCGAGTTTGACGGCGCGCTTCTGGACGATCGGGACCTGTTCCAGGGGCATCTCGACGCCGAGGTCGCCGCGGGCGACCATGATGCCGTCGAAGGCGGCGACGATCTCGTCGATGTTCTCGACGGCCTGCGGCTTCTCGATCTTGGCGATGACGGGGAGCCGGCGGCCTTCCTCGTCCATGATCCGGTGGACGTCGTCGATGTCGCGGGCGCTGCGGACGAAGGAGAGCGCGATGACGTCGGCGCCGATGCGCAGGGCCCAGCGGAGGTCTTCGATGTCCTTCTCGGAGAGGGCGGGGACGGAGACGGCGACGCCGGGGAGGTTGAGGCCCTTGTTGTCGGAGACCATGCCGCCTTCGATGACCAGGGTGTTCACCCGGGGTCCGTCGACGGAGGTGACTTCGAGGGTGACGCGGCCGTCGTCGACGAGGATGCGCTCGCCGGTGGTGACGTCGTCGGCGAGGCCGGAGTAGGTCGTTCCGCAGCTGTGGCGGTCGCCTTCCATCGGCTCGACGGTGATGGTGAACTCGTCGCCGCGTTCAAGGAGTACGGGGCCTTCGCGGAAGCGGCCGAGGCGGATCTTCGGGCCTTGAAGGTCGGCGAGGACGCCGACGCTGCGACCGGTCTCGTCGGAGGCTTTGCGTACGCGCTGGTAGCGCTCCTCGTGCTCGGTGTAGGAGCCGTGGCTGAGGTTGAGGCGGGCCACGTCCATTCCGGCCTCGATCAACGACTTGATCTGGTCGTATGTTTCGGTGGCGGGCCCAAGGGTACAAACGATTTTCGCTCGGCGCATGCTTCGAGCCTAGGCCTTACCCACCAGTAGCGAGTTGGCAAGACATGACTACCCAACAACCTTTCCGTGAAAGGCTGTTGACAAGTCTTGAATCTGTGCGCCGGGGTGCTCCGATGAGCGATTTTCGCGCCCCGGCGCCCCTTGTCTCAGAGTGCGGGCGGCCGCATCGTGAAGCGGGCCACGACCTCGGCGGTCACCGTCTGGCGCTGCGGTTCGAGGTCGAGCGGCGGGGCCTCTCCGACGCCCTCCGCCGCGTACGCGACCGCGGCCGATCCGAAGGCGGCCCGCCGCGGCATGAGCGGTTCCGCGACGCCCGCGTCCGACAGTTCGAGGAGTGAGGAGAGCGAGGTCCCGAGCGCTTCCGCGTAGGCCCGCGCCCGCTGGACCGCCTCTGTCACCGCGAGCCTGCGGGCCTCCGCGTACGCCGGGGAGGCCGGGCGCAGGAACCACCACGGTCCGTCGACGCTCGTCAGTTCCAGGTCGGCGAGCCGGGTCACCAGCTCCCCGAGCACGGTGAAGTCGGTAAGTTCGGCGGTGACCCGTACCCGCCCGTGGAAGGCGTGCACCCGCTCGCCCCGCCCCTTGCGGGTGAGCTCGGGGGAGATCGAGAAGCTGCCCGTCTCCAGTTTCTCGACCGCGGAGCCCTGCGCCTTGATCAGGTCGAGCACCAGGGCGTTGCGCCGGGTGAGGTCCGTGAGCGTCGCCGACCGGTCGGGTCCCCGGGCGGAGACGGCCACCCAGATGCGGGCGAGCTCCGGGTCGACCTCAAGGCGTCCCTCCCCACGAACCGTCACCTGGGGTGCTTCCGGTGTCGCGTGTTCCTGGGTCACGTCCTGACTCCTCCGTGTTCGGCAGCGATCGTCCTCCGAACACTTTCCCACTCCGTAACCCGAAAGCTCTGTTGCCGGTGTGGCTGTCCGGGTCAGAATCTACGCGCGTTGTGCGCCACGGTCGGCGCCGACGGCACAGAACCACAAGGGGAGAGAACACATGCCGCTGAACCGCAGGACGTTCCTGGAGCGCTCGGCCGCCGCCGGGGCCGGAGTGGCCGTCGCCGGAGCCGTCGCCGTTCCCGCCGAGGCCCACGGGGGCCATGGCCGTCCGCGTCCGCGGAAGCGGTACTCCTTCACCGTGATGGGCACCACCGACCTGCACGGCAACGTCTTCAACTGGGACTACTTCACGGACAAGGAGTTCGACGACAAGGCGCACAACGACGTCGGCCTCGCCAAGATCTCCACCCTGGTCGACCAGGTGCGCAAGGAGAAGGGCCGTCGCAACACCCTTCTCATCGACGCCGGTGACACGATCCAGGGCACCCAGCTGTCGTACTACTACGCCAAGGTCGACCCGATCACCGCCCGCCGGGGCCCGGTGCACCCGATGGCCCAGGCCATGAACGCCATCGGTTACGACGCCGCCGCGCTGGGCAACCACGAGTTCAACTACGGCATCCCGGTGCTCCGCAAGTTCGAGGAGCAGTGCGACTTCCCGCTGCTCGGCGCCAACGCGCTCGACGCGAAGACGCTGCGCCCGGCCTTCGCCCCGTACAGCATGCACCGGCTGCGCACCCCGCACGGCAAGGACGTCAAGGTCGCGATACTCGGGCTGACCAACCCCGGCATCGCCATCTGGGACAAGGCGAACGTCAGCGGCAGGATGGTCTTCCCGGGGCTTGAGGAGCAGGCCGCGAAGTGGGTGCCCAAGCTGCGTTCGATGGGTGCGGACGTGGTCGTCGTCTCGGCGCACTCGGGCTCCAGCGGCACCTCCTCGTACGGTGACCAGCTCCCCCACATCGAGAACGCGGCCGGGCTGGTCGCCGAGCAGGTGCCGGGCATCGACGCGATCCTCGT
This sequence comes from Streptomyces sp. NPDC088553, assembly GCF_044752965.1. Classification (NCBI taxonomy): domain Bacteria; kingdom Bacillati; phylum Actinomycetota; class Actinomycetes; order Kitasatosporales; family Streptomycetaceae; genus Streptomyces; species Streptomyces sp. NPDC088553. Next base: position 223,367 of record NZ_JBIVMG010000012.1, read on the forward strand.
CGGTCACGCGCACACCGAGATCCCCGAGTACCGGGTGAAGAACAAGGAGACCGGCAAGGACGTCGTCCTGTCGGAGCCGCTGAAGTGGGGCCAGCGCCTCACCCTGTTCGACTTCGACCTGGTGTGGGAGAAGGGCTGCTGGACCGTCGAGAAGGTGGCCGCGCAGGTCCTCAACTCCAACACGGTGGCGGAGGACCCGGAGATCACCGGGCTGCTCGGGGACGAGCACAAGAAGGTCGTGGCGTACGTCAACCAGATCATCGGCACCTCCACCGCCGCCATGACCACGGCCGACGCGCCGTGGAAGGACGAGCCGATCATCGATCTGATCAACGTCGTCCAGGCCGAGACGGTGAAGGCGGCCCTCGCGGGCGGTGCGCACGCGGCGCTGCCGGTCCTCTCGCAGGCCTCGTGCTTCTCCCGCACGGCCCGTATCCCGGCCGGCCAGGTCTCCATCAAGGACGCCGCCGGTCTGTACCCCTTCGAGAACACCCTGGAGGCCCGTCTGATGACGGGCGCCCAGCTGAAGGACTACCTGGAGTTCTCGGCGCGGTACTACGTCCGGACCCCGGCGGGCGCTCCGGTCGACACCGCGAAGCTGACCAACGCCGACAACACGCCGGACTACAACTACGACGCCGTCTTCGGGCTCACGTACGACATCGACATCGCCAAGCCGGCCGGTTCCCGGATCGTGAACCTGTCCTTCGAGGGCAAGCCCCTCGACCCGGCGGCGAAGTTCGTCCTCGCGGTCAACAACTACCGGGCGAGCGGCGGCGGCGCGTTCCCGCACGTCGCCGGCGCCCAGCAGCTGTGGGCCAACTCGGACGAGATCCGCAACACCATCATCCAGTGGGTGAAGGCGAAGGGGACGGTCGACCCGTCCCTGTTCGCCTCGGTGGGCTGGAAGCTGACGCGGGACGGCGTTCCCGTCTTCTAGGGGTCAACGGGTTCTCATTGCTGTACGAGAGGCGTCAGCTTCTGGCCCTGGGCCGGGATGCTCGGCGCCTCTCGTGTCTCCAGGCCGAAGCTGGTGAAGGCGGTGCGGCGCGGCAGCGGGTAGGGCTCCTTGCCGGTGACCGAGTTGAGGATGGTCGCGCTGCGCCAGGCCGCGAGGCCGAGGTCGGGGGCGCCGACGCCGTGGGTGTGCCGTTCGGCGTTCTGTACGTGGACGGCGCCGGTCACCGACGGGTCGAGGACGAGCCGGTACCGCTCGTCGATCCGGGCGCGGCCGGCGGAGTCGTGGCGGAGGTAGGGGTCGAGCCCGGCGAGCATCCGGTCGACCGGGCGTTCCCGGTAGCCGGTGGCGAGGACGACGGCGTCGGTGGTGAGGCGGGAGCGGGTGCCCTGCTGGAGGTGTTCCAGGTGCAGTTCGACCTGGGTGGTGGCGACCCGGCCGGCTGTGCGGACCCGGACGCCCGGGGTGAGGACGGCGTCCGGCCAGCCGCCGTGCAGGGTGCGGCGGTACAGCTCGTCGTGGATGGCGGCGATGGTGTCGGCGTCGATGCCCTTGTGCAACTGCCACTGCCGGGGCAGGAGTTCGCCGCGTACGGGTTCGGGCAGGGCGTGGAAGTAGCGGGTGTAGTCCGGGGTGAAGTGCTCAAGGCCCAGCTTGGAGTACTCCATCGGTGCGAAGGCCTCGGTGCGGGCCAGCCAGTGGATGCGCTCGGCGCCGGCGGGGCGGGCCCGGAGCAGGTCGAGGAAGACCTCGGCGCCGGACTGGCCGGATCCGATGACGGTGACGTGCCCGGCGGCGAGGAGCGTGTCGCGGTGTGCGAGGTAGTCGGCGGAGTGGAAGACGGGGACGCCGGGGGCGTCGGCGAGCGGCTTGAGCGGCTCGGGGACGTAGGGCTCGGTGCCGACGCCGAGGACGACGTTGCGGGTGTACGCGCGGCCCAGGGCCTCGGCCTCGCCGTCCGGGTCGATCTGGGTGAAGTCGACCTCGAACAGGCGTCGTTCGGGGTTCCAGCGGACCGAGTCGACCTGGTGACCGAAGTGCAGGCCGGGGAGCCGCTCGCTGACCCAGCGGCAGTAGGCGTCGTACTCGGCGCGCTGGATGTGGAACTTCTCGGCGAAGTAGAACGGGAAGAGGCGCTCGCGGCTCTTGAGGTAGTTGAGGAAGGTCCACGGGCTGGCCGGGTCGGCCAGGGTCACCAGGTCGGCGAGGAACGGGACCTGGAGGGTGGCGCCCTCGATGAGGAGGCCCGGGTGCCAGTGGAAGGCCGGCTTCTGCTCGAAGAAGGCGGTGGCGAGCCCGCCGGGGACACCGTGCGCGAGGGCGGCGAGCGAGAGGTTGAAGGGGCCGATGCCGACGCCCACGAGATCGTGGGGGCGGTCGAGGTCGTCCTGGGGGGTGCTGCCGGTCATCGGTGCGCGCTGCCTTCCACGAGGGTGATGAGCTGGGCCAGGTCGCCGGGGGTGGCGTGGGGGTTGAGCAGGGTGGCCTTGAGCCAGAGGCGGCCGTCCGCCTCGGCGCGGCCGAGGACGGCGCGGCCCTCGGCGAGGAGGGTGCGGCGGATGGCGGCGACGGTCTCGTCGGTGACGGTCTCGTCGGTGCCGGCGGGGCCGGAGCCGTTGCCGTTGCCGTTGCCGTTCGGCCGGAAGAGGACGGTGGTGAGGGTGGGGCGGGCCCGCAGGTCGAGCCCCGGTGTCTTCTCCACGAGGTCGGCCAGCTCCTGCGCCCGGTCCATGCAGGCGTCGACGAGCTCACCGAGACCGGTGCGGCCGAGGGCGCGGAGGGTGACGGCGGTCTTGAGGACGTCGGGGCGGCGGGTGGTGCGCAGGGAGCGGCCGAGGAGGTCGGGGAGGCCGGCCTCGGTGTCGTCGTCGGCGTTGAGGTACGCGGCGGTGTGCCCGAGTACGGCGAGGTCGGCGGCGTCCCGTACGGCGAGGAGTCCGGCGGCGGCCGGCTGCCAGCCCAGTTTGTGCAGGTCGACGGTGACGGTACGGGCGCGGGCCAGGCCGTCGAGGAGGGAGCGGTGGGTGCGGCTGAAGAGGACGGGGCCTCCGTAGGCGGCGTCGACGTGGAGGTCGGTGTGCCGCGCGTCGCAGAGGTCGGCGAGGGCGGGGAGGGGGTCGATGAGGCCCTCGTCGGTGGTTCCCGCGGTGGCCGCGACGAGGGTCGGGCCGGTGAGGGCGGTCAGGGCCTCGTGCACGGCGGCCGGGTCCAGGGTGCCGCGCGGGGTGGGCACCACGACCGGCTCCGGTAGGCCGAGGAGCCAGGCGGCGCGCTGGAAGGAGTGGTGGGCGTTCGCGCCGACGACGGTGCGGACGGCGGGGCCCTGTCGCTCCCGCGCGAGCAGCAGGGCGAGCTGGTTGGACTCGGTGCCGCCGGTCGTGACGAGCGCGTCGGGGTGCGTGGCGTCGGGGAAGACCTCGGCGGCGAGGGCGGCCGTGACCAGGTCCTCGATCACGGAGGCGGCGGGGGCCTGGTCCCAGGAGTCCATGGACGGGTTGAGCGCGGAGGCCGCGAGGTCGGCGGCGGCGGCGAGGGCGAGGGGTGGGGTGTGGAGGTGGGCGGCGCAGAGGGGGTGGGCGGGGTCTGCGGCCCCCTCCGCGAGGACGCGGACGAGGGTACGGAGTGCCTCGTGGGGGTCCTGGCCCGTCTCGGGCAGGGGGTCGCCCAGCGTCTCCCGCACCCGCCGCGCGACGGCCTCCGGCCCGCCGGCCGGAAGGGGGCCGCCGCGGATTCGCGCGCCTTCGCGGAGGGCGTCGAGGGTGGTGCCGAGGAGGCGGCTCAGGGAGGTGGGGTCGGCGGCGAGGGGTGGGGGTTCGGCACGCATGGGCGACAGAGTGCCGGGGGTTGTGGGGGTATGTCCGGGGAGCCGCCGCTTATAACCCGAACGGGTGACCCGCCGCTGCGCGGCCCGCGCCCCTCCGCGCGGCCCCGGGGGGGACCCCCAGGGCGGGACGGGTGGGCACACGGGACGGCGCCCTCTCGCGGCGCCTCCGCCCCTTTGTGCCCTGGCCCGCCCCCCTGGCTCGGCACACCCGGGGTGCGGGTTCAGGCACGGAAGCCCAGGCCCGGCAGAGGGCGCCGTTCCGTTGTGCCCACCCGTTCCGCCCCAGCGGAACAACTGCCCAACGGGGGTGGGCGGCGTTCCCGGTGGGTGGGCGCCGCCCCTGGCCCGGGGGGCGGTCGGGTCAGGACTCGCGGGATTTCAGGGCTCGGGTCAGGTCGTCCAGCTGGTCTGCCAGTTTGCGGTGGAGCGCCGGGATCATCTCGTCCGTCAGATGGCGCTCCCCCAGGGCCAGGGCCTCCCGGTCGATCGCGTACGACGGGAAGGCGTAGCGGCCCGCCGCCTCCGCCATGGCCGCGCCCCGCCGGGCGCCCAGGGCGATGGCCGCCGGGTAGAAGCGGGGGACGTACTCGCGTACGAGTTCCGCCTGCTCCGGCTGCCAGAAGCCCTGGGCCGTGGCCGTGAAGAGGTAGTTGGAGAGGTCGTCGGTGTCGAAGAGGGCCGACCAGGCCGCCGCCTTCGCCTCGGCCGTGGGGAGCGCGGCCCGGCAGCGGGCCGCGCCCTCCTGGCCGGTGGCGCTCGGGTCCCGCTCCAGTTCGGCCGCGATGGCCGGCTCGTCGGTGGCGCCGAGGACGGCGAGGCGGGCCAGGATGCGCCAGCGCAGCTCCGGGTCGAGCTCGGGGCCGCCGTGGACGGTGCCCTCGTCGAGCCAGGAGGTGATCTGGTCGGGGGTGGTGGCGCTGTCGATGAGGGCGCGGACGGCGGTGAGGCGCAGGCCGGGTGCCTCGCCGTCCTCGGTGCGGCGCAGCAGGGCGCGGGCGATCTGCCGGATGGTGGAGAGGGCGGCGGGGCGCTCCTCCTCGGTGACGTACCGGTCGGCGATCTGGGTGCGGGCGAAGCCGAGGACGCCCTGGACGAGGGCGAGTTCGGTCTCCTCGGTGAGGTGCGCGAGGGCGACGTCGAGGTAGTCGGCGGGGCGGAGGTCGCCGTCGCGGACCATGTCGCGCAGCGCGTTCCAGATGACCGCGCGGGTGAGTGCGTCGGGGATGCGGGAGAGGCCGCGCAGGGCGGCCTCCTGGGACGCCTCGTCGAAGCGGAGCTTGGTGTAGGTGAGGTCCTGGTCGTTGAGGACGACGAGGGCGGGGCGCGGCCCGGTGAGTTCGGCGGGTTCGGTCTGGGGTACGTCGAGTTCGCGGCGCTCGCGGAGGACGAGTTCGCCGGAGGGGTCGCGGTCGTAGAGGCCGGCGGCGACCCGGTGCGGGCGGCTGCCGTCGCGGTCGACGGCGAGGTTCCAGCGGAGGCCTTCGCCGGTGAGGGCGGGGGTGAGGGTGTCGACGCCCGTCGTGCGGAGCCACTGGTCGGCCCAGGCGTGGACGTCGCGGTCGGTGGCGGCGGCGAGGTTGTCGATGAAGTCGGCGAGGGTCGCGTTGCCGAACTTGTGGCGCTTGAAGTGGATGTTGATGCCGGCGAGGAAGTCCTTCTCGCCGAGCCAGGCGACGAGCTGGCGGAGGGCGGAGGCGCCCTTGGCGTACGAGATGCCGTCGAAGTTGAGGAGGGCGGAGGCGGTGTCGGGGACGGCCTCGGGGTCGGGGGCGACGGGGTGGGTGGAGGGCCGCTGGTCGGCCTCGTATCCCCAGGCCTTCCGGGTGACGCCGAAGTCGACCCAGGTGTCCGGGAAGAGGTCGGAGCAGGCTTCGTTGACGGTCTGGTAGCCCATGTACTCGGCGAAGGACTCGTTCAGCCAGATGTCGTCCCACCAGCGCAGGGTGACGAGGTCGCCGAACCACATGTGGGCCATCTCGTGGGCGATGACCATGGCGCGGGTCTGCCGCTCGGTGACGGTGACGGCGGAGCGGAAGACGAACTCGTCGCGGAAGGTGACGAGGCCGGGGTTCTCCATGGCGCCGGCGTTGAACTCGGGGACGAAGGCCTGGTCGTACGAGTCGAAGGGGTAGGGCTCGTCGAACTTCTCGTGGAAGCGGTCGTAGCAGGCCTTGGTGACGGCGAGGATCTCGTCGGCGTCGGCGTCGAGGTGGGGGGCGAGGGAGCGGCGGCAGTGGATGCCGAAGGGCAGCCCGGCGTGCTCGGTGCGGACCGAGTGCCAGGGGCCGGCGGCGACGCACACGAAGTAGGTGGAGAGCGGCGGGGTGGCGGCGGAGCGCCACCGGCCGTCGGGCTGCTGTTCGGTGATGCCGTTGGCGAGGACGGTCCAGCCCTCGGGGGCGGTGACGGTCATCTCGAAGACGGCTTTGAGGTCGGGCTGGTCGAAGGCGGCGAAGACGCGCTGGACGTCTTCCATGAAGAGCTGGGTGTAGACGTAGGACTCGCCGTCGCTGGGGTCGGCGAAGCGGTGCATGCCCTCGCCGGTGCGGGAGTACCGCATGGTCGTACTGATCCGCAGGACGTGCTCGCCCTCGCTGAGGCGCAGCGGGAGGCGGTTGCCGTCCAGGGCGGTGACGTCGAGGGGCTCGTCGTCCAGGAGGGCGGAGTGCAGGGTTTCGGGCTTCAGCTCGACGAAGGTGTCCCCGGCGGTACGGGCGGTGAACCTGATGAGGCTGGTCGATCCGAAGGTCTCGTCGCCGGTGGTGAGGTCGAGGTCCACGCTGTAGTGCTGGACGTCGAGGAGCTGGGCACGGGTCTGCGCTTCGTCGCGCGTCAGTACGGACATGGGCCCTATGCTGCCCGATGCCTTCGGCGTCGGGCAGGGGTGGTGGGGTCCTGGCCTCGTCCGGTGGCGTCCTCGGTGGGGTCCCGGTCTCGTCCGGGTGCGTCCTCCGAGGTGTTTTCCGCCATCGTCAGGCGAGTCCTGAGCCGTTCAGGTGGGCGAAGGCCGCGGTGATCCGGGGGCGGTCGTAGCCGGCCGGGCCGGCGGCTCCGCTGGAGAGCAGGGTGTGGAGCAGGATCCGGGCCTTGGCGGGGTCGAGGGGGCCGGCCGGGATCAGTCCGTGGTGCAGCAGGTCGTACTCGGATCCGGGGCCGCGGTAGGTGTCCGAGAGGGTCGGGCCGCTTCCCGTACGGGAGGCGAGGACGACCGGGATGCGGCGGGCGATCTCGGCGAGCGGTTCGACGAGCCGGGCGGGGGCGTGGCCGGCGCCGAAGGCGGCGACGACGAGGCCCTGGAAGCGGTGGTCGACGGCGTCGAGGAGTTCGCCGCGGTCGCCCAGGGAGAGGGTCACGAGGGCCACCCGTACCTCGGGGTCGAGTTTCAGCGGGCAGAACGCGGCCTGGACGGCGGGGCGGAGCAGGATCCGGGGTTCGCCCTCGACGATCGTGCCGAGCGGCCCGGCGCCGGGTGAGGCGAAGGTGGCGACGGAGGTGGTGTGGGTCTTGCGGGCGAGGCGGGCGGCGTGGATCTCGTCGGCGAGGACGACGAGGACGCCGAGGTTCCGGCAGGCGGGGTGGGCGGCGACCGCGAGTGCGGCGGCCAGGTTGGCGGGGCCGTCGGCGCCGGGCAGGTCGGGGCGGCGCATGGCGCCGGTGACGACGATGGGCTGCTCGGTGGTGCAGAGCAGGTCGAGGAGGAAGGCGGTCTCCTCCAGGGTGTCGGTGCCCTGGACGACGACCACGCCGGAGCCTTCGGCGACGGTGGCGCGGACCTCGGCGGCGAGGGCGGCGAGGTCGGCGTGGGTGAGGGTGGAGCTGGGGACGCGGCGGAAGTCGTTCAGGACGACGTCGTGGTCGCCGCCGAGTTCGGCGAGGACCTCCTGGCCGCTCATCCGGGCCGCGTCACCGCCTCGTGCGGAGATGGTCCCTCCGAGGGTGAAGACCGTGACGCGGGCCATCAGCGTGCTCCGTCCGCAATCGTCTCGTGGTGGCGGATGACCTCGGCGATGATGAAGTTCAGCAGTTTCTCCGCGAAGGCCGGGTCCAGTTTCGCGCTCCCGGCGAGTTCCCGCAGCCGGGCGATCTGCCGGGCCTCGCGGGCGGGGTCGGCGGGCGGCAGCTGGTGCTCGGCCTTGAGGACGCCGACCTGCTGGGTGCACTTGAAGCGCTCGGCGAGCATGTGCACGACCGCCGCGTCGATGTTGTCGATGCTTTCGCGCAGCCGGGTCAGCTCGGCCCGTACGGCCTCGTCGGGCTGGGACGGGGCCGGGGCCGGAGACGGGGCGGTCTGGTGGGGGCGCGGGGACTCACTCATGATCTGCGAGCTTAGACGGATCTCGGGGGGATCGTGGGCGGGTGTTCGGGATCCGGAACGGTGTGGCTCCAGCCGCCGTGCACCGAGCGTCCCTGCTGTTCGCGGAAGCGGATGGGTGCGGTGCCGACCCGGCGGGTGAAGAGGCGGGAGAAGTAGGCCGGGTCGTCGTAGCCGACGCGTCGGGCGACGGCGGCGACGGGCAGCTCGGTGGCGGCGAGGAGTTCCTTGGCGCGGCCGAGGCGCACGGTGAGGAGGTAGTCCTTGGGGCTGCACCCGGCGGCCCGGCGGACGGCCGTGCGCAGCTCGGCGGCGGTCATGCCGTGCCGGGCGGCGTGTTCGGCGACGGAGAGGGGCTGGAAGGCGTCGCGGGAGAGGGCGGCGAGGACGGGGTCGCCGTCGGCGTTGGTGTCGGCGCGGGCCCGGCGGAGCGCGACGAGGAGTTCGTGGACGGCGGCGCCGGTCTCGACCTCCAGGAGGGGGTTGCCGGCGCGGGCGGCGCGGGCGATCCGGCTGATCGCGGCGCGGGCGGGTGCGGCGTCGGCGAGGGGGACGACGGGCCGGTCGGGTTCGATGTAGCCGAGTTCGGTGTAGGTGGCGGTGGCGGGCCCGGAGAAGTCGACGAAGGCCTCGTCCCAGCCGGTGCCGGGGTCGGCGCCGTAGTGGTGGGGGATGCCGGGGGTGAGCCAGAGGAGGGCGGGGGCGGTGACGGTGGTGCGGCGGCCCTCGGGGCCGCGGTACCAGCCGCTGCCGGCGGAGACGACGACGGCGACGTGGTGGTCGAGGGTGCGGGGTCCGACGGTGGGCAGGGTGCCGTGCTGGAGTCCGACGCCGAGGCAGACGAGGCCGAGGCGGTGGTGGACGGGGCTGGGCGTGAAGTAGCGCATCCAGGTGTGGTACATGCGGTGGTGCCCCTCCCCAGGCCCCTCCGGCGGATCGCGGCCGGGCGGGCGTCTAACGTCCAAACTGCGACGATCTTTGTCCATGGACCGGTTCGCCGCCAGAGGGCGAGGGTGAGGCCATGAGCACGTTCGCTGTGGGTGACGAGGACTTTCTGCTCGACGGTCGGCCGGTGCGCCTCCTGTCGGGGGCGCTGCACTACTTCCGGGTGCACGAGGGGCAGTGGGAGCACCGGCTCGGGATGCTGCGTGCGATGGGTCTCAACTGTGTCGAGACGTACGTCCCCTGGAATCTGCACGAGCCGGAGCCGGGGCGGTACGCGGACGCGGACGCCCTCGGCCGGTTCCTGGACGCGGTGGCGCGGGCCGGGATGTGGGCGATCGTGCGCCCGGGGCCGTACATCTGCGCCGAGTGGGAGAACGGCGGTCTGCCGCACTGGCTAACCGGCCCGCTGGGGCGGCGGGTGCGGACCCTGGACCCGGGGTTCCTGGCGCCGGTGGAGGACTGGTTCCGGCGGCTGCTTCCGCAGGTGGTGGAGCGGCAGATCGACCGGGGTGGGCCGGTGGTCCTGGTACAGGTGGAGAACGAGTACGGCAGTTACGGCAGTGACCGGGGCTACCTGGAATGGGTGGCGGAGCTGTTGCGCGGCTGCGGGGTGAGCGTCCCGCTGTTCACCTCGGACGGTCCCGAGGACCACATGCTGACGGGCGGCTCGGTGCCGGGGGTGCTGGCGACGGCGAATTTCGGTTCGGGGGCGCGGGAGGGTTTCGCGACGCTGCGGCGCCATCAGCCGTCGGGGCCGCTGATGTGCATGGAGTTCTGGTGCGGGTGGTTCGACCACTGGGGTACGGAGCACGCGGTGCGGGCCGCGGCGGACGCGGCGGAGGCGTTGCGGGAGATCCTGGAGTGCGGGGCCTCGGTGAACGTCTACATGGCGCACGGGGGTACGAACTTCGGCGGTCGGGCCGGTGCGAACCGGGCCGGTGATCTGCACGACGGTCCGCTGCGGGCGACGGTGACCTCGTACGACTACGACGCGCCGGTGGACGAGGCGGGGCGGCCGACGGAGAAGTACTGGCGCTTCCGCGAGGTGCTCGCGGGGTACGCGGAGGGGCCGCTGCCGGAGGTTCCTGAGCCCCCGGCGCGGCTCGCGGGCCCGGTGTCGGGCGCCCTCGACGGGTGGGCCGCGCTGGAGACGGTCCTGGAGGTGCTCGGCGACGAGGAGGCGGTGACGTCGGTGCCGCCGACGTTCGAGCAGCTCGGTGTGGACCGGGGCGTGGTCCGTCATCGGGTGGTGGTGCCGGGTCCGCGGCAGCCGTATCCGCTGGGGGTGACGGGGCTGCGGGACCGGGCGGTGGTGTACGTCGACGGGGCCCCGGCGGGGGTGCTCGACACGACGGACGGGGAGGACGTGTCGCTGCCCGGGCCGGTGGCGGGTCCGGCGGTCGTCGATCTGTGGGTGGAGTCGCTGGGCCGGGTCAACTACGGGCCGCGGCTCGCGGAGCCGAAGGGGATCACCGGGGGCGTACGGCACGAGCGGCAGTATCTGCACGGGTTCCGGTCCCGGGCGCTGCGTCTCGACGCGTTCGAGGCGCCGGCCGTGGACAAGGTGCGGTGCGAGCCGGCGGCGGGCCGGAGCGGTCCGGGGCTCTACCGGGGGACGCTCGACGTGAGCGGGGCGGGGGACGCGTGGCTGCGGCTGCCGGGCGGGACCCGGGGCTTCGTGTGGGTGAACGGCTTCTGCCTCGGCCGGTACTGGTCGGCGGGGCCGCAGGACGCGCTGTTCGTGCCGGGTCCGGTGCTGCGGGAGGGCGCGAACGAGGTGTGGGCGCTGGAGCTTGAGGGGGAGGGCCGCCCCGGGGTCGAGCTCGGCGTCGTACGAGCAGCGCAATAGACAGCCGGATCGGGCACGCGACGGTGCCCCGGAGCCGAGGCCGCTCCGGGGCACCTGTTCGTGCGTGCGCTACAGCGTGGCCGCGGCCGACTTGATCGCGGAGGCGAAGGTCGAGACCTCCGTGTAGACGCCCGGGTAGCCGGCGCGGGCGCAGCCCTCGCCCCAGCTCACGATGCCGACCTGGACCCACGCTCCGGCGTTGTCCTTGCGGAACATGGGGCCACCGGAGTCGCCCTGGCAGGTGTCGACGCCGCCCTGGCTGTAGCCGGCGCAGATCTCCTCGGCGGGGACGAGGTCGCTGCCGTACGAGCTCTGGCAGGAGGCGTCGGAGACGAACGGCACGTTCGCCTTGAGCAGGTAGCGCTGCTGCCCGCCGCCCTCACGGGCGGCGCCCCAGCCGGCCACGGTGAAGGTGCCGCTGTTGTACGCGGTGGTCTCGGCGATCTTCAGGTTGGGCAGCGAGGTGATCGGGCTGGCGAGCTTGATCAGCGCCCAGTCCTTGCCCTTGCCGTTGTAGCCGGGGGCCTGGAGGACCTTGGTGGACTTGACCTTGATGGCGCTGCTGCTCTGCAGGTCCACGACTCCGGCGGTGGCGGTGATGCTGGTGTTGTTGCCGGAGCCGCTCACACAGTGGGCCGCGGTGAGGACGACCTGCGGGGTGATCAGCGAGCCGCCACAGCCCATGGAGAGCCGGACCATCCAGGGGAACTCGCCCTGGGCGGCGCGGGTGCCTCCGACGACGGGGGCGGGGGCGGCGGAGGCGGTGGTGGGCTGGAGGCTGACGGCCGCCAGGACGACGGCGCCGGCCGCGGCGAGCTTCTGGAGCGCACGGACCATTCGGTTCTGATTCACGTGTCTGCCTTCTCTCATGGGGGGTTGCCTCGACAGATGATGACGTGCACCCGTCAAGTCATGTCCGGATTATGGACAACTCTCAACTGCCGCCACAAGGAAGCCTTTTCAGCCACACCGGACGGGACCGTAAAATGGGCCAGAGGGGGGGTCCCGCATGCCGCACCGCGAGGAGGGCGACCGCGTCGCCCACGGCTTTCCGCACCGCGCCGCCGTCGGGGCCTCGCTCACCGCGCTCTACCGGCGCCTCTCCCCCGACGGCGTGCACCGCTACCCGACGAGCGTGCCGCCTGCCGACGTGGCCCTCGGGGACGACGAGGACCTGCATCTCGGCACCCAGCGGGTGGCCCGCGCCCTGGTCCGGCACCTGCGGCTGCCCGAGGCGCGCCTGGTGGTGAGTTTCCGCCCGATGGAGCACGCGGCGGCCGTCGAGCTCGCCGCCGGACCCGAGTACTTCGTGGAGCTCAACGACCGCTTCCGGACCCGCCGCCGGGACATCGGCGCGGCCCTCGCCCACGAGATCACCCATGTCCTGCTGCACCGGCTCGGCCTCGGCTTCCCCGGGACCGCGGAGAACGAGATCCTCACCGACGTGGTCACCACGTACCTGGGCGCGGGGTGGCTGCTGCTCGACGCGTACCGCCGGGACGGGGTGGAGAGCCAGAAGCTCGGCTATCTGACCCCGGAGGAGTTCGGGTACGTCCTCGCCAAGCGTTCCGGGGTGTTCGGTGAGGACCCGTCACCGTGGTTCACCAGCGCGGTGGCGTACGAGGCCTGGGTACGGGGCCGGGCCGAGGCCGACCGGGAGCGGGCGGCGCCGCCGCTCGCCGGGGCGGGCTGGGCCGAGCGCCGCAGGTACGGCTGGGAGCGGCGCCGGGGCCGGGCCGGCGAGGGCGCCCCGTACGCCTTCACGGGCGGGGCGCCGGCGACCGGTGTCTCGTTCCTCTGCCCGGTCTGCCGGCAGCGCCTGCGGATCCCGGCGGGCCGGGCGCTGAGGGCCCGGTGCGGGGTGTGCCGGACGGTGCTGGAGTGCGCGGGCTAGGTGTATTGACCCGCAGCGTTGTTGACGCGGCTGATGGGCGGGTGTCCGTCGAGTGCGGTGTGGCAGCGGTGGTGGTTGTAGGTGTGGAGGA
>NZ_JBIVMG010000013.1:0-224652 GCF_044752965.1 Streptomyces sp. NPDC088553
GACCGCCGAAGGACACGCCGACCAGGCCAAGGGCAACGCCCGCCAGGCCAAGGAAGACGTCAAGGACACCCTCCGCCACCGCTGAACCGCACACCCCGCCGCCGGCCCTGGCTCGCGGCTCAGCTGGGCCCCGACTCCCTCCCCCTGGGTCGGGGCCCAGCCACGTTCCCGCCCACCCCACTGGACCTCCTCGTCGCTGGGCCAAGGCCAAGCGGGCTGCCCGTGCAATGGTCCTCCTCGCCCCCCGCATGAGCGGTACGCACACCTCCGGCTTCGGGCACCCACCGGGGAGCCTGAGAGGGTCGGGGCGGTGGCTACTCGCTGCTGGGCCCGCGCCGGCGATCAGGGCGCCGTGCTCCTCGGCTCCACCGTCGCCGACCTCGCTGCGGCGAACGGCGTACGACCGCGTCCGCGTCACCGGGCGAGCCGCAGGCGCGTGCGATCACCGGCCGGGGCTGCCTATACCCACGCCCCCCAGGGCGGTCACAGTGCCCATCGCGACGATGCCGACGTCGCGCTGCGAGCAGTAGGAGTACGCCGAGTCGTATCAACTCGGGACGGCAGCTCCGGGGACAGCGTGCCCTCGATCTCGACGGTTGAAAGCACGCTGTCCAGCCGTTGTGGCCAGCTAGCGGGTCTGGATCCAGAGAATCACCAAGCTGACTGCCGATACTCCGAGCTGCTGACTGGCGCCACGAAGGAAGTAGTCGTGGGCACCCTGTCCAGACAGGTTGAGACGTGTACGCAGGCTGCGAAGCGCGCTGATGGCCCAGTGGTCTACCGGTCCATTGTTGCCCTTGCTGCCGCACTTGTTACTCTGCATGCAGGTCTTCCTTTCGTCTTCTGAGGACGTGCTGGGATACCGCGCAGGGAGCCCTCCCGACCTGCCCGTCGGGGATGAAGGGCTCCTTCTGTGCGTGTGGGCAAATTTATCCGAGGATTGCGGCCTCCTCGATTCTGCTGCCGCAAGCACAGCGTTTGCGGACCGGTTTCGGGAACAGATTTACGTCCCTTCGGTCCTCATCGGAACGCGTAGGAACAAAACGAGACGTCACGAGACGCCAGAAGGTGAGATGGCCCACATTTTTCATTAGCACAGCGCTGATCACCTCTCTCGCGGGCCAAGTCGAGCCGTCGACCGTCCCGGCGGGGGTGGTCGCCCCCGGTGCGGCGGGAAGCTACATGACGGCCAGAAGATCCGCTAGCAGCCCGGTCGGAAGCCAGACCCGACATTAGATGCTGGTGCAGAGGGATCGCCGCGCACCCCGCGTAAACGCGCCACAGCGCCCGAAACGGTTGCCCAACGTGCGCCGTGCACTGACCAATGAGTTACGGATCGAGGGATGCTGCACCCGACTCCGCACCACCTGCCAGTGCTGCACCCAGGGCCTGGACACCGATCGGAAGAGGTGCTGCGCCATCGACGAGTGCTGCCAGAAGCAGCTGTCCGCTTTGACCGTGACCTACGTGCACTCGGTGCTCAAGTCGGCACTGGAACACGCCGTCCGCGAAGACGAGCTGCCCCGAAACGTCAAGACCACCACGCACCAGCCCAGGCGCTTCCGTCCGCTCACCGCGACCGAAGCCCGTCAGTTCCTCGACGTTGCCCGCGCCGACCGGCTCCACGCGCTGTACGAACTCGCCCTACGTACTGGACTCCGCAAGGGCGAACTCCTCGGCCTCCGGTGGGAGGACCTCGACCTCAACGTAGGCACCGCCACCATCTGCCACTCGCTCCAGCGCACCCGCACCAGCGGCCTCACCCACCTGCCCACCAAGACCCGGGCATCCGAACGCCGCATCGCGCTCCCGACCGAATGCATCCACTCCCTCAAGGAGCACAAACAGCAGCAGGACACGGAGCGCGAGACCGCAGGGTCAGCCTGGCAGGACACTGGCCTCGTCTTCACCACCCCGGCCGGCAGGCCTCTCGACCCCGCCAACCTCACGCGCCGCTTCCGCAGCTTCCTCGACCGCGCCGGGCTCCGGCGTATCCGATTCCACGACCTCCGCCACTCGACTGCCACGCTGCTCTTGGAGCAAGGTGTCGACCTCGTCGTGATCAAGGAACTCCTCGGACACGCGCATATCGGCGTCACCGCCGGCGTCTACGCCCACGTAAGGCTTCGCCTCCAACGCCAAGCCATCGACACTCTCAACGGCGCCCTCAGCGGAGACAGCGACACCCCTGACAGCCCACCCGGCGCTACCGTTGTCTTCTGACGTTGCCGTCACCGTTGCCGTCAAGCAGCACAAAGGCCCCACCGGAATGCTCCGGTGGGGCCTCTGGCATCTGACGGGCCCCGCTCTCCGCGAAGCCGCGCGTCGAGACTGGTCAGATTCTATCGTCGCTTGTCATTGACTGGATTCGGTGAACTCGTCTAGCCGCTCATAGATTTCATCTACCGCGGCCTCCTCCAATTCCCCCACTGTCCAATCATTTGCTGCCATGTGATTAAGGAACTCGGCGGGGAGCTTCACGTGATACTGCCTCACATAGTACGCCAGGCTGCTCGGCCACACCCAGGCACCATCTGTCCGAATTGAGTACTGGCAGATTCTCTTGGCACTCACATCCAGTAGATCATCAACCCACTGGCTTGCGGCGACAATAACCTCCCCTTGCTCTAGATAGCGCGCTGCCAACGCCTCCCAGGGGTGCTCGACAGAGGTCGCCGCAATGGAGACTTCCTCAGCAGATCCATAGAATCCTGCACGTCTCACGATGCCCTCTCCTGTCATCTGCCCCCTCCGGGAAGGAAGCTCGCCCATTCGCCATGGAAGTGGGATCGACCAAGCGCTGCACCCTCACGACCAATGCTGATCCTACCGTTGGGGCGTACGTACAAGTAGCCGGTGGGTGCCAGGACCTCCACGCCGAGTTTATTGGCAAGATCCTGCGCGAAGGTTCCTCGAGACGCACCAGTCTGGCAGGAGCAGAGCCTAATTGGACCGCCGGCGTAGTTCGGATCACTCTTTATCAGGCCTGCGAGCACCCGGTGGTTAATTAGACCGGATCCGCCTTCCGCAGCATTGAAGCTGGGGGCGACCCCATCCGGGGAACCATGGATCCAAACGTCGTGATATCCCTCAGCGCGCTCGACTTTCGGTATAAACCCGTTCAGCTGGTCTTCTGCCGAAAGAAGGTTGGTTGAGCAATTGTGAACCAGGACCGGCGTAGCCCCCGCCAGCACATAGTACGCGTGGATGTCCTCGATGGTGAGGTCATGCGTGCGTTGCCACTTTGTGTGATGGTCGAGTTCTGCGATCTCAACCAGCGTGCCTGCACTGGTGCGGAGCCATTGACCAGCGCTGAGACTGCCAGCCGGGACCCATTCCCTTAGCGCGGGGACCCAGAAGGGGTGGGTGGTGGTGGCAACAATGATTGAAAGTTTCTTACCCGTTGCGAGGGTGATCTCGGTGAAGTCTTTGTCGTCCTCGGTCTTGATGGTTTCGAGGACCTTCTTTTCCGCGTTCTTGCCCGTGTCGACATCGGTCGTGACGACGGTGTCCCCGGCCTCGACTTCCTCGATTTTCTTTCGAGCGCCGTCGGCCATGAGAACTTCGGTGCCCGGCAGGAAGGAGTGGCACGGTCCCTTTGCCGCCGCTTTCGCGGCTCCCTTAGCGGCGCCAACCCCCATAAACATAATGCTGGCCGCGTCGCCCAGGAACTCACCATCTTCATACCCTGGGTCATTGGTATCCACGCCAAGCTTTTGCACGGTGCTGTCGTAGAAGTCCGTCGGAGAGCCCGGAAGCAGCGATATGGGGGACGCCGACCAGTACGCGGCGAAGGAGCGTCCGATTCCCGGGATGGTGTTCCAATTGAGCACAAGCTTGCGGGGTGTCAGATCGACAACGGTTCCCCAGTTCACGCCACCTTCCTGCTTGAAGAGGCGCTGTCCATTCCATTCCTGGTAGGCAGAGAATTTCCACCCAGATCCTGTAGGCTGCCAGGTTTCGTGATAGTTGACCGACATCTCGTTGCCGCCGTCCGGGTTGCATGTGCTGGAGTTTCCTCCGCAAATGCCATCGGGGCGAAGACCGGTGGGGTCACTCTTCGAGACCGGATTGCCGTTGGCGTAGGTGTACCCGTTCATCTGGAGCGGGTCGGTGAGGTCGATGAGGGGGTCGGCGGAGATGAAGCGGCCGGTGTTCTGGTCGTATTCGCGGGCGCCGATGTGGGTGAGGCCGGTGGTGGTGTCGTCGATGCCGACGCCGAGGTAGCTGCGCTTGTTGGGCCAGCTGGCGGGTTTGGGGCCGCGGGTTTCGCCGTAGGGCTTGAGGGCTCGGCGGGTGATGGTTTGGCCGTCGGTGGCTGCGACGGTGGTGTGGGCGGTGCCGAGGTGGTCGGTGAGGAGGACGTGAACGCCGGTGGTGTTGTCGGTGCGGATGACGGTGGGTGTGCCGGGCTGGGTGTAGGCGCGGGTGGCCCGGGTGATGAGGCCGACGGTGTCGGTGGTGAGTTCGGTTTCGCCGAGGTAGAGGGTGCTGCCGGTGGGTGAGTTTTCGAGGATGCGGTTGCCGTTGGCGTCGTAGACGTAGGTGGTCTTGGTGGTGCCTACGGTGTTCGACTCGAGCTTGTGCTCGGGTGTCCACTGGAGCGTCTGTTCCGGGGTGCCGGGTGTGCCGCCGGGCAGGTCGCGGGTCTTGGTGGTGCCTGTGGGGTTGTAGGTGTAGGCGCTGTTCTTGCCCGCGGTGGTGGAGGTGGCTGAGGTGAGGGTGTGGGGCTGGGTGGTGCTGTGGTTGTAGGTGTAGGCGACGTCCTTGGAGGTGTCGCCGGTCGGGTCGTGCTCGGTCATCTTGGCGCGGTTGCCGATCCAGTCGTATGTGAAGGACTGGCGGTAAGCGGCCTGACCGGTGACGGCGCCGGTGAGTGTTGTGGTGGGGGTGCCCGTGTTGGTGGCGACGGTGCCGGCCGCGGGTGCGGCGTTCGACAGGCCGGCCGGTTCGGTGTTCGCGGCGTTGGAGGCGTCGGCGACGGGGCCGCTGGAGGGTGCGCCGGTGCTGTTGTAGCCCCAGGTGGTTCCTGATGCGGCTTTGCAGCCGGTGCCGGTTCCGTTGGGCTTGATGTTCGAGGTCCAGGCGTTGACCAGTTCACCCATGGTGTCGTAGGTGAAGCACTGGTTGTCCCAGGTGGTGCTGGTGTTGGTCACCGCGTCCTGGCGTGCGCTGGCGGTGATCATGCCGGCGGCGTCGTAGGCGTAGCCGGTGTCGGAGATGCGGTGGGGGCCGGCCGTTTCGCGGTCGGTGACGGTGCGCGTCAGGCGGCCGGTGTGTTCGTCGATTGAGTTGGTCGTCCAGATGCGGTAGGGCTGTGCGCTGGAGACCGAGCGGAGGACTTCGCCGTAGGGGGAGTAGGTGACGTCGGAGGTGTACCAGGCCTTGCCGGAGGTGGATTCGGGTAGGCCGTCTTCGTTGTAGCGGGTGATGACCTTCTCGGCCGGCAGGCCGCCCTTGGCGGGCAGGGTGACGGAGAGCGGCTTTCCGGTGGGGGTGTAGGTGTAGTCGTAGGCGTAGGTGCCGGACAGGCCGGTCGTCATCGCATTGGCGGGGATGGTGACCTGGCGGCCGGTGGGGCGGTACTCGGTGTCGTAGCCGGTGATCTTGGTGGTGTAGTCGCCGGTGGTGGTGTGGCGCTTGGACTCCGAGGCCAGGCCGAGGGCTCCGGCCGGGTCGTAGGTGTACGCCTTGACCGGGTCCTGCAGCTTGGATCCTTCGTGAACGGCGGTGATGCGGCCGAGTACGTCGTAGGTGGTGTAGGTGGTCTGGCCGAGGGCGTCGGTGACGATGGTGGGGCGGTCGGCGTTGTCGTACTGGGTCTGGGTGATGCCGGTGTCGGGGTCCTTGGCCGAGGTGACGCGGCCGCGGGTGTCGTGGAGGTAGGTCCAGGTGTTGCCGGCCGGGTCGGTGACGCCCGCACGGTTGCCGCGCTTGTCGTAGCTGTACTTGGTCGAGCGGTACGCGCCGGGTCCGGTGTGGTGCCTGAGCTCGGTGACGCGGCCCAGGGCGTCGGTGACCGTGGTGGTCGTGGGGATGGTGGAGCCTGCGGGGTCGACGGCGGTGGTGGTGTCGCCGTAGGTGGTGGTGGTCCAGGCGCGGCGGGTCTGTCCGTGGTAGGGGATCTGCCTGACGGGGCGTTCCATGCCGTCGTAGACGGTCTTGACCCGGCTTTTGACTAGAGTGGCTGATTTGACCTTGAACAGGTCGGTGACGGGTTCGCCCTTGACGAGGTAACCGCTGGTCTGTTCGGCGACCAGGCCGTGATCGTCGTAGGAGGTGTCGGTGACGATGCGTCCGGGGCCGTGGGCTTCGGACTGGGTCTGGACCTGGCGCATCAGGCCGTCGTAGAGCGTGACCTGGCGGCCGTAGCTGCCGTCGTCCTTGAGGGTCATGACGGTGACGGCTGCGGGACTGGTCTTGCCGTCGGCGGCGACGTTCGCGGTCTGGTAGGCGATCTCGACGCTGGGGGTCTGGGTTCCGGCGGACCGGGAGGCGGACCATCCCCTGATGAGCCGGCCGAGGGCGTCGTACTGGGTGCGGGTGACGCGCCCGTTGGGGTCGGTGACCGTCAGGGGCAGGGCGCGGCCGGGGTCGAGGGTCGTGCTGGTGGCGTGGTTCTTGGCGTTGAACGTCTTGACCACGGTGACCGGGCCCCCTGTCGCCGGGGTGTACTCGGTCCTGGTCTCG
Organism: Streptomyces sp. NPDC088553; assembly: GCF_044752965.1. Lineage (NCBI taxonomy): Bacteria > Bacillati > Actinomycetota > Actinomycetes > Kitasatosporales > Streptomycetaceae > Streptomyces > Streptomyces sp. NPDC088553. Next base: position 6,691 of record NZ_JBIVMG010000013.1, read on the forward strand.
CCGGATCCGGGTGTGGTGACGCTGGTGACGCGGCCGAGATCGTCGTAGTTGGTGCTGGTGGTGATGGAGTGAGTGCTGCCGGTGCCGTCGATGCCGTCGACTTCGGTCACTAGGCCATTGGTGGGGGTGGCGCCGTGGTCGAGGTGGTCGTAGCGGCTCTGGACCGAGCCCTTGAGTTCGGTGGCGGTGTCGGCGCCGGCGTGATCGGCGCAGGTGGTGGCGGTGGTGCGGACGGTGCTGGGCAGTCCGATCAGCCACACGGCGGTGTTGTGGACGTAGGACGTCTTGGTGCAGGTCTGCTCGGAGAGTGTCTCTGTGTTGCCGTTGCGGGTGACGACGGCGGTCTCGACGGCAGTGGGCAGTCCGTAGGTCTCGTCGCGGTCGAGGGTCGCGGTCCGGACGCCCCGCCAGTTCGCGCCGTCGGCCTGGATGCTGTCCGTCTGCTTGACGCCCGTGCGGTAGGCACGCAGGGCGGGCAGGTCCGTGCCGTCCTCTGCCTGCCGGGCACGTGAGGCGGTCTCGAAGGACGTGTCGGGGAAGGTTCGGGTCCGGCTCTTGAAGACGGGCTTCGTCGCCGGGTCGTTGTCGAAGTAGGTCCTGGCGGTGTCGGAGTTGAGGAAGGTGATGGTTTCGGCGGTCATGCCGGCGTACTGGGGGGCGTCGTCGGCGAGGAGCACGGTGCCGTCGACGGAGTCCTTGACCTCGCCGCCGACTCCCTGGAAGTAGAGCGTGGTGGATTGTGACTGGGAGGGGGGCGCGTGGGGCGGGTCGCCCGGTTTGGGGGCTGTCGTGGGAGGTGTGGTCTTGGGGCCCTTGGTGACAGTGACGCGGCGGTAGCCGCGCCAGTCGCTGTAGGTGCGCAAGGCAGGGCGGAGGAATTCGTCGTCGCTCTTGGCCCATGCCGGGCCCGAGTAGTCGTAGGTGGTCTTGACGGGCTTGCCGAAGATGTTGGCGATCTTGTCTGTCTCGGTGACCGAGTAGACGACGTATCTGTTGAACCATGCCTTGGCGGGGGTCTTCTCCTCGCCGTCAGGGGACCAGTGGACGGGGTAGCAGGCGCTGTTGGCCTGTTCGTTGTCGGTGGCGGGCTGGTACTGGCAGCCGCCGATGTATTCGACTTCGATGTCGGCGCCTGCTTCGGTGGCGATGGTGCCGATGCGGGGCCGGGTGAAGCCGGGACGCTTGTCCTTGGCGTCTCTGGAGACGAGGTTGGGAAGCTGCTTGTCGAGCAGGTACTTACGGAGGGTTTCGTGCGACCGCTTCCCCACGGTGTAGTGGTCGAAGCTCACGCCGTCCTTGGACTGCAGGGTCCCGGTGGCGTCACCGGGGGCGAAGCCCCGGCGGGTGATCGAGTTGAGCCAGAGGCCGGGGGCGGTGTCGTACCAGTCTTCGGGGAATGAGTGGTTGAGGGTGTAGGTGTCGACCTGGCCGAGACCGGTCTGGCCAGCGCGGGCGGCGTTGGTGGTGACGGTCTTGAGGCGGAGCTGGGTCCAGAAGGACGGGAAGGCCGGGCAGAGCTTGGAACCCGAAGCGCAGTTGAGGCTGCCGGGCGTGTCCCACCAGGGCCGGTAGGAGGTGGGGTTGCCGGGCTTGAAGTTGCCCGGTTCACAGCCGGTGGTCTTCAGGCAGCGCTGGTCGGTGCCGAACACGACCGTGGCGGAAGGCTTGGTCAAGTCAGCAGCGCGCAGACCGTACTCAATGCTGACAGGGTAGGCGGCGCGCTCGTACTGCTCGGGGAGGACTCCGTCGCGCTTGCCGCGGACGGCGTAGTAGTTCGACTCCTGCTTCCAGTTGACGATCATGACGTTGCCGTGGACGTCTTCGACCTTGTCCAGGCCCCAGCGCCATGCCTGCTGCTTTCCGGTACCGCAGCGGGAGGAGGCGAAGGCGGTGGCGTGGCACGGTTCGCCCGGGTGGTTACCGAAGGCGGGGACGGTGGAGACGGAGTTGCTGTCGGCGTGACCGCCGCCCACCCTGTTCAGGCCGAAGTGGTACTTGGTGCCGTCGGTGGTGGTCACCCTCCAGTGCTCGCCGTTGTCGTCACCGTTCGTGCCGGCGGTGACGAGCCGCTCGATACGGGTGCCGTCATCCTTCAGCGGGCGGTAGCTCTCGGTGTCGGCCTCGGGGTCACTGCCGGTCTCGGGGTCGCGGACGAGTTCGGTGGTGCTGCCGCCGAGGGACATGACCGCGTTGTACGAGACCCAGCACAGGTCGCTGCTGGTCTTGTCGGCCTTGGCGGTGTTGTTGGGGGTGCCGGCGGTGAGCTTGTGGGTGTCGTCCTTGCAGGAGCGGTAGCGGCGTTCGATGAAGCCGGGGTTGTAGTCCCATCCTTCGCCGATCCACGATGCCTGGGGGGATGAGACGGCGGTCTTGCCGTCGACGGCCTGTGAGTTGTAGGAGAGCGTGACGTTCGGGGCGGGGCCGGCCGGGGCGGGCGGTATCACCATCGGGTAGGAGTAGGTGAACGCGCCGGAGGAGCCGCCCGCGGACCACTTGCCGCTTGCGGCCAGCGGTGTGGCCTTGAAGGAGCCACCCGGGCCTGCGCCGGAGTCGACGGCGCCGATGACGGCCTTGTCGCCGCCTGCGGCGGTGGGGGTGACGGTTGTGTAGGCGGCCTGCATGACCACCGGACCGGACGCGGCGCCGGGTGCTGTGGCGGTGGCGGGAGTGACGGTGCCGTCGGCGGCGGTGTCGACCGTGGCCGTCACGGTGTTGGAGACAGGGTCGTTGACCGTCTCGAGCTCCTCGTACTCCTGGCACGCCGGCACGAGGGGCGTGGTGAGGTAGCACTCGGGGAACTGAACCAGCCGCAGGCGGGTGGCCCAGTCGGCGCCGTGAAGGTTCTCGAACGTGGAGTAGTTGATGCCCACGGAGAGAGGCACGGAGCCGGTCGTAGGGGCCTGGACGGTGACGAGGGAACCGACCTTGAGGGCTTCTTCGCCGGTCTGGCTGATTTCGCTGCCGCGGTCGACGACGCTGAACTGCCACGTGCCGGTCGGGGCGGGGTGACCGGCTGCCTGTCCGGCGAGGACGGGGATGTTCGGGATCTGTGTGAGGCCGCCTTCCTCCGTCGCCGCCGTCGCGGCGGCCGTGAAGGAGGCGGCGCTGACAGCGGCGGAGGCGGAGCCGAAGCTGAAGGACTCGGTATCGGCGGCCGGTGGCGTCGTCGTCCCGGCGGGTGCCTGCTGCTGGTCGGTGGGGACCTCGGCCTTGAGCGTCTTGAGGTCCTTCTCGAACGTCTCGCCCTCGACGGGCTTGTCGAGCTCGATCTCTTCGAGCTCGAGAGGCTCGGCCTCGATGGTCTCGCGCCCCGCCTCGACGTTCGCAGGGTCCGGTGGCATGGCCAGGGACTGGGCAGGCAGGAGACCCACCAGCAGGGCTGCGCCGAGCGCGGGTATGACGGTGCGTCGAACCCGGCGGCGGGCTTGGCGGTGACGAGCGAACAAGGCGAGGTCCCTCCGGACCACCTGGAGCGGAAGCCGGAAGGCGGGCCGCAGGTGATTGCACTTCAGATCCCGCAGATTCTGCGTGCAGTTCGTGAAGGATTTCCAGATGTGATGTGCCGGAGGTGAGTATTGTCACGGTACGTAGTCGACTGAATGCGACCGGATGGTCTGATTCTGAAGTTGAGGCACATTTCCGCAGGTCAAGGGCCAAGAACGACGATTATCCGCGATACACGCATCGCACGACGAAGTGACCGATTGCGGCGATCTTTCATCCCGTTTTCATGCGATCTCTCTCCGCGCGAGAGTCCTCTCGGCACCTGCACACGAGGTTCGCGGCCTCGCGGCCGCTGTCCACGGACGGAGGGGAGTGGCCCCGGCGTACATCAGCTGTGGGGTGACGCGCCGGGGTTGATGAGCCATCATCGGCTCGCCCAGCCATGCGCGCGGTCGTGATCCCCACCCGGAGTCCCCCCTTCCCTGACGTCATGGCCGGTTTCGTGGTTTCAGCCGGTGCCGTCAGAGCCCGGAATGCTGGGAAGAAGGGTCCTCACCCGATGAGACAGACATGGCAGCGGCCGACGGCACGGCGCGTGGGTGCCATGGTGGTCGCGGCCGCGCTCGCAGCGGGCGGCATCACCTACGCCGGCTTCCAGGCACGCTCCGGCGACCAGGCGCCGACTCTTCCGGCCGACAGCAAGGACGGCACGGGCAAGCCCGCGGAGCAGAAGGTGGGCGAGGCGTCGGCGGTATCCCTGGCCCGCAAGGCCGGCAAGCCCGTCGAAGTCACCGCGCTGCGGACCGCGCGCTCGACGACCTGGGCCCGCCCCGACGGGCTGATGACGAAGAAGCTGTACTCCTCCCCGGTCTGGGCCAAGGTCGGCGAAGAGTGGAAGAAGATCGACACGACGCTGAAGCGGACCGGCTCGGGCTGGGCGCCGGTGGCCACGAACACGAGGGTGGTGTTCTCCGGCGGCGGTCCTGGCGGCGCGGACCGGGCATCGCGCGGACGAGTGCACCGGGTCTCGCTCGTCAAGAGCCTGAAGGCGGAGGGCGACGCGGGCAGCCGTCTGGTCACCCTCACCGTCGGCGGCACGGCCGAGATCCCGGAGACGCACGAGATCCAGCTCACCTGGCCCGGGCCCGTCCCCACGCCGGTCATCGACGGCTCCCGCGCCCTGTACCCGGAGATCCTCCCTGGTGCCGACCTTGTCCTGACGGCCGAGGACGACGGCTTCGCCCAGCTTCTTGTCGTCAAGAACCGCCAGGCCGCGGCCGACCCGCGCGTCGCGCAGCTGTCCTACGGCCTCTCCTCCCCCTCTCTCACATTCCGGCTCGATTCGTCCTCCGGCATCGTCACGGCCGAGAACCTCGACGGGCAGGAGGTCGCGCTCTCGCCGACCCCGCTGATGTGGGACAGCAGCGGCGCGCCGGCCGTCACCGACGGCCAACTCGGCGCCTCCTCCCAGCCGACCGCCCCCGAGTCTCCCGAGACGCCGGCCGCCACCACCAGCGCCCCGCAACCGACCCCCAGCACCACCGAAGCACTCGCCGACGACAACGTCGATCCCGAGGCCGAAGTCCTGCCCACGGCCACGGACGAGGCCGCTCCCACGATCACCGACGCCCCGCTGCCACCCGTTCCCTCCGAGCCGACGCCCGCACCCTCCCAGACCGGTGACGCCACCACGCTGAGCCTGCCGCTGCTCAACGGCCCCTCCCCCGAGTCCCGGGGCGACATCGTCGAAGCCGAACTCGGCGACGGCACCTGGCTGCTCACCCCCAGCCAGGACTTCCTCAACGACCCGGCGACCGTCTACCCCGTCTTCATCGACCCCACCGTCAAGAAGCACACCCAGGACTGGACCACCGCCTACAGCCGCCACCCCAACGCCACGTTCTTCAACGGCAAGGACTTCAACAAGGGCGGCACCCACGAGGCCCGGGTCGGCTTCGAATCCGACACCTGGGGCACCTCCCGGTCGTACTTCAACATCGCCTACGACAAGAACCTCAAGGGCGCGAAGATCCAGAAGGCGACCCTGCGGATGCTGGAGACGTACTCCTGGTCCTGCAGCGCGCGAGCCATGTCCGTCCACGTCACCAGCCCCATCAACGGACGCACCAACTGGAAGAACGCACCACCCCTTACCGACTCCAACCTGGCCGCACCGGCCCGCAGCTTCGCCCACGGCTACAAGTCCCACTGCCGTGACGAGTACGAGACGTTCAACGTCCTGGGCGCCGCGCAGAAAGCCGCCGACCAGGGCAAGAGCATGATCACCTTCGGCATGCGGGCCAGGGACGAGAAGTCGCAGTACGCGTGGAAGAAATTCCAGGCAGACGGTGACAACGCCCCCTATCTGGAACTGACCTACAACCGGCCGCCCACCGCCCCCACCAACCTCGACCTCGGCCCCGACTTCAAATGCACCACCACGCCCCCGTACGTCAGGGTCGGAGCCGAGGCCATCACCTTCACCGCCCGGTCCACCGACAAGGACGGCAACCTCGACTACCTCGACTTCACCATGTGGCCCACCAACAAGTGGCACATCACCGGCGACATGCTCAAGTCGACCGGCACCGTGTCCGTGGGCGGCGACACCAGCGCGGCCCTGCGCACCACGCCAGGCTTCTCCACCAGCGGCCTGCTCAACAACACCATGTACTCGTGGTCGGTCCGCGCGATCGACGACGCCGGCGCCAGCTCGCCGTACGCGCCGGCCACACTGCCCTGCCGCTTCATCTTCGACAGCGCCGCCCCCCGCCCCCCAAGAGTCGGTTCCAACGACTTCCCCAACGCCGACAGCGGTGAGAACAGCTTCGGAAACGACCCCGAAGACGCCAACTGGTCCAAGCTGAAATTCGGCACCCCCGGCACCGTCTACTTCCGGGCCCTCGACAGCGACGTCATCCGGTACGAGTACGGCTTCAACACCAACAGCTATCCCGTCTCGCTGACCCGCGCCATCGGCACCCCCGTGACCACCTGGGCCACAGCCAGCAACGTCAAGCCCCCAGCCGCCGGACCCAACGTCCTGTACGTCAGAGCCGTCGACGGCGCGGGCCACGTCTCCGAACCCACGAAGTTCCTCTTCTACGTCACCCCCCGCGACCAGGCCGACGCCGCCGGCGACTTCACCGGCGACAGACTCCCCGACCTGCTCGCCCTCAACTCAGCCAGCAACCTGCGCCTCTACTCCTCACACGCCACCACGGACCTCTCCAAAGGCACCGGAGACGTCGACATCTCCATGTCCGCCGCCTATCGCGACAACCCCAACAAAGACCCCAACGGCGGGGACACAGAAGAAACATTCACCGCCCCGCTCTCCGGTCACTTCACCGGCGCACTCATCACCCACAACGGCGACTTCTACGGCGGCGACGGCCTCCAAGACCTCATCGCCCGCGTCGGCGACAAACTCTGGGTCTACCCCGGAGACGGCTACGGCGCCGTCAACATCACCAAACGCCGCGAAATCCTGCTCCCCAGCAACGCACCCGCACCCGCCACGCTCAGCCAGATCACGGCGACCGGCGATGTCACCGGAGACGGCCTCCCCGACGTGCTCGCCACCACGGGTGAGCAGCTATGGGCCTTCATCGGCTACACCGGGGCCGCTTTCACCGAAGCCCGGCTGCTCACCAGCACATCTTGGGCGAGCCGCGACCTCGTGAGCGTCGCCGACATCGGCGGAGACGGCATACCCGACCTCCTCTTCCGTGGCGAGGAAACCGGGCGCGGTCTGCTGCTGCGCCACGGCAAGCCCGCCACCGGAGGCGGCGTCGACCTCACATCACTGGCCGCAGCCGCCAACTCCAAGACCGGTAAGGACGAGGTCTACGGAACCGGCGGCTGGGCCGCAACCTCCGTGCCCATGATCATGGGAACCCCCGACGCCAACGGCGACACCATCCCCGACCTCTGGGCAATCAAAAGCGACGGAAAGCTCTACTTCTACCCCGGCGGCCGCACCGCCCACGGCACCCCCTTCACAGCCGGCGAAGGCGGCTGGACCGCCCTACGCGCCATCGGCTGACACATGGCCAGGGGCAGGACCCGCCACCACCGGCACACCCTGCCCCACGGTCGGCCCTAGACTCGACCGCCATCGCTGTCGGGACGCCCAGGCGATCATGCATGAGGGTGGCAACAACCGCCCTACCTCCATTCGACGTCCGCAAGCAGCAGTGACGGAGCCCCGAACCAGTGCTATCTGGGGCTCCGTCCTGGCCAGCTCAAAAACAGCCCGCCGAACCTACAGCTCGAACTGGATCTGCTCGATCTCGGTCGCCTCGATGGCTTTGTCCATGAGCACGCTTCAGCAGGCCACCGCAGACGCTCCGGGTGAGGTGTACTTCCGTGACGGCGGCCGCCGCGCCGCCGGCCTCCTGGTCGAGCTGGCAGGCCGGCGACCTGCCCGGGCGGAAGAGCGAGGGCGAGGGGGCGCATACACGCGTCGTCGGTGGTACCCGGCGCTGCGGTGAACCCGAACCGGACACGGACGTCCACCATCAGGCCGGGCCGACGTGACGGCAGCCTTGCGGGCCCTGGCCCGGACCTGCGGCTGCCACCGCCGGCGCACCTCCGCAGCCATACGGTCGGCGAGCTCGGCCCGCGGCTGTTCGATCTGGTCGCGGACGTAGCGCTCGACGGTGCGCTGGGAGACGCCGAGCAGGGCCGCGACGTCGCGGGCGCTGCCGTGGTGCTGCTTGACGAGGTGGCGGACCTGGGCACCAGCAGACTTCGGACTCAGCCGGGTGAACGCACCCGCTAGCACACCGCGCAAAGCCGCATCGACGGTCATGTCCGATCCTTCACCAGAGCAGTCGATGAGGCGGGCGTCGTGTGCACGAGAATGCACATGCGCATGCAGAACCACGCAAGGCCATCCAGCTGCCCTCCGGTGGCACATGACGCCAGACCATGGCGAAGCCCAGGCACGGTACAGCGGCCTGAGAGCCAGTCACCGCCTCGCTCCCCGCGAAGAAGAACCAGGCAAGGCGCAGCAGCAGCTACCTGGCCACGCGGACCGCTGGGGAGGTCGAACGGGAGAGGAGATCGGCGGGGTCCTCCAGCCAGAGCTTGGGACCTGCGAAGAAGCGCATGCAGGCCTTCGAGTGCGGCCTAAAGGGTGTTGCAGAAGGTCCGGCTTCGGCAGGTCGAAGTGGCGTCTGACCTGTTGTTTCACCGTGTCATGGTGAGGTTGTGCATGGTGGCGACGGCCTGGACCGCGTGGTGGAGGCCGTCTCCTTTCTGGCGGCAGTCGCGCAGGATCTTCCAGTTCTTCATCCGGGCGAAGGTGTGCTCGACGCGGGCACGGACGCGTCGGTGTTCGGCGTTGTCTTCCTCCTGGCCACGCAGGAGGGGGCGACCGGCTCTCTTCCTGTGCGGGACGATCAGGCCGGTGCCGAGGTAGGCGCCGTCCGCGATCACCGTCGTCCCGGCTGCCGCGGTCGGCAGCCCCGACTCCCGCCACACGTGGGCATCGGCCTTGTTCCCCGGCGCCGGCCGGGCCGAGGCGATCACCAGGCGGCTGTCCGCGTCGATGATGACCTGCACGTTCGCCGAGAACCGGTAGTTGCGGGAGGAGGCTCCCACTGTCCGGTCGCGGACCGGGATCAAGGTTCCGTCCACGATCCACAGCCGGTCCACGTCGGCGACCGGCCGCGGGGCCGGCTCCAGGGCCAGCAACGGACGCAGGCGCTGGATGACCCGGCAGACGGTGGCCGGGGCCCGAAGAGCGGGGCGAGCTGCCGCATGGTGAGGTTGGTCCGGTAGTAGACGGCCACCAGCAGGACCCGGTCGGCCAGCGGCAGGCACCACGGCCGACCACCACCGGGACCGTTCCCGCCCCGCTCCTTCACTACCTTCACCAGCTTCGCGAACCGGTCGATCCGCAAGCCCGTGAACGTCTCGACCCACACCGGCTCAGCCCGCAACACCCCACCCATACAGGGAAAATGCCCGGAACTGAGCCTTCTGCAACACCCTTTAGACCGCCACGGAGACCAGCCGCGCCAGCAATCACTGGATCAGCGCCGCGATGCGCGGGCAGGACGCGACGCTGGAACGGCTCCGCGTCGACCGGCCACTCGAAGAGGCCCTGACCCACGGGCCCGGCCCGCTCCCCCTCGCCGAGGTGTTCGGGCTCGACGAGAAGACCGCGATGCGCTACGCGGACTCCGCCCGCCGGCTCCTGGAGCGACCCGTCGAGCGGCTCTGACCGTCGTGCCACGTCGAAGATGGTGTCGCGTTCAGGGCCGTGGGAGCCGGGAGCCGAAAAGCTATCGCGGTGCCCCATAGAGGGCTGGTAGCAATTGATGGTGCCAACTGAAGCCCTTGACTCGATGGAACGTCTCTTCGCGGAGCGAGCCTGCGAGCGTCTGATCGTCGAGTTCGTGCGCCGTCTTGACCTGGGAGATCCGAGCAGTGTGGCGGACCTCTTCACGCCTGACGGGGTGTGGGAGTGGCCTCACGGCGACCGCAAGGTGGAAGGGCGTGAGGCGCTCCGCAGCTACTTCGGTTCGCGGCCCAAGGACCGGCTGTCACGCCGTATGTCCACGAACATCTTGGTCACGGTGAACTCCGCGTCGACGGCCACGGCCACCTCTTACTTCGCCACTTACCGAGTCGACGGCTATACCGATGGCATGGTGCCCCCGAGGCTCCCCGCCAACGTGGGCCACTACGAAGACACGTTCCGGAAGATCGAGGACACCTGGCTCCTCACCAGCCGAGTCACGCACCTACCATTCGGCGGCGAGACGGCACGACTCAGCCACCCCGACCAGTCCTGACTGCGTGGCCCAACCCGGCTAGGCCGTTTCCTCTGGATCACACCCGAGGGAGCTGGTTGCCGGCGCGGCGTGGGAGAGTCCTGGGCATGACGATGCCGGAGGGCCTTGAGCGAGTGTTTCCTGAGATCGTCGGACGCGACACGTTCGACGCTCTCGTCATCAGGACCGATTTCAGCGACAACGAGTCGTGGACTGTGCTGGTCGGGGAGCTTCGCCGGCCGTGGGGTCCGGACGGCGAGTTTCCCGCACGTGTGCAGGTGGTCGACGCGCCTGATTGGTCAGGGGCGACAGCTGATGAGGTTCTTGCCGCCGTGGACGAAGACGAATACCTGAGTGTCGTGTTCGTCGCCGACCGTCACACGATGGAGTCGCCGACGCGAGGGTTGCTGGCTCTGTCAACGGTCCGGGAGGACGAGGGTGATCTTGATCCCGTCTACTACCAGGAACTCATCGAGTCGCCGGAGCCCCGGGAGTTTCGGGCCGCGCCCGCCGCGGTGCACGCGGTCCATGTGAACGTGACGCTCGGCAACATGGGCTTCGCCGAATTCGCTGCGGCCGCTTCCGCAGAGCCTGATCTGGTCCTGCGGCCCGTCTGACGGGTGCAGCGGGCAGCCGTTGCCTTCGAAGGTGCGGGGCGTTCGTCCGGGCGTGTCGTTGAGTAATGCGCAGTGGGCGCGGATCGAGCCGTTATTGCCGGATCGGACGCCGAGGCGGAGCGGGCGCTGGCGGGATCACCGGCAGGTGATCGACGCGATCGTGTTCAAGTACCGCACGGGGATCCCCTGGACGGACCTGCCCGAGCACTTCGGTTCGTGGAAGGGCGTCCACAACAGGCTGCGAAAGTGGGCGGCCAACGGCACCTGGAAGAGAGTCTTCACCGCGTTGCTCGCCCAGGCCGACGCCGAGGGCGATCACGCCGTCCTCGGGGAGGGTGTAGTCGTAGTTGTGGTTGAGCAGGCACTGCACCTGAGAAACGTTGGTGCCGACCATGCCCTTGGCCAGGATCACTCTGCGGTTGGGCCCGTAGTCAGCGCACGCGGTGCGCCCTTCCTCGCCGAGCGACGCCGTCGTCGGGGCCGTGGGGGGCGCGGTCGTCGGGGTCGCCGTCGAGGGGGCCGTGGTCGGAGCCGGGGAACCCGAGGGTGTCTTGTCCGGCGTCGCCCGCCCGCTCGGGGCGGTGGTGTTCCTGGTGCCGGACGACGCGTCCGGCGCGGGTAATCCGAGGTCACCGGTACCAGTGGGTGGGGAGTCCTGCGGCTTGTCGTCGTTTCCTGTCGCCGTCGGGTCAGCGGATGGCGGGGGCGTGTCCTGGCGTGACTCTTCGTTGCCCGTGTCACCGCCCTCGCCGGCGCCTTCGGTAGCACCGGGCTGGGTTTCGCCGGTGGCCTGGGGGCCGGTGGTCTGGGGCCCGAGGATGTCCTTGTCCGGATCGGGCATGGCGGCCCAGCGTCCGATGAGGAGCACCACCGTGAGCGCCAGGAGGGTGATCAGCAGCTTGGCGATCTTCCCCGTCTTGGTGGCGGACGCCGGGGCGGGGACTGGGCGGACGACTGCGATCTCCCCGGCAGCGGGCGCCGGGTCCGCTGCCGGGGACGGCGAGGCAGCCGCGGTGGTCTCGGCGGCCGGGGTGGTGCCCGGGCGACACCCGTCACCGCGTGGTGCGGGCTGAGGAGTACGCGGCCCGCGATGCGCACGGCGACATCGAAACGCCCCGCCCACCGACCCCGAACCCCTCACCCCCGACTGGAGCCCCGGCGCCGGCGCCCGCAGTCCGTGGGTCGACGACGGCCTCGTCCTGGACCTGGACGTACCTATCTCCCCGCTCCAGGCGCCGGAACGCCTTGCCCTGCGTTCTCTTGCCTACACCGGCGTCAGGTTCCCCCGAGCCTGTACAGCACGACTCCGCGAGGGCCCTGGAGACCCACCCCGACGTCGTCGTGCTCATGTCGGCGGCGTTCCTGATCGTCGAGTGGCACGGCAACGAGCCCTGAACACCGGAAGGCGGGCTGCAGGCCGCCGCCCACGACGCACGCCGGACCCTCGCCTTCGCCCTGACCTGGATGGAACCGCGCACGCGCGGCCTGATCCCCTACGCCGCCGAGACAGACATCGACGCCCACACCTTCGTCGCCGAGAACACCAGCCCGGCAGTGACGGAGCTGGCAGCGTTCGCCGACGCCGCGGACCGACTCCGAGCCGGCCGGCTCAACGAGGTCGAGGTGCATGGCACCGTCTCCCGGATCGGTCGCACCCGCCGGCTCCTGCGTTGGGGCCCCGGCGGACCGGAATGTCCACGCCCGTCCGACATCAACACCCACGCCCCCGACGCCCTCCATCCGCGCCTCGACGAATACGACACCGTCCACTTCGAGGAGTCCGTGGAGGGCGAAGCCTCCTCGTGACCGCGTGAGCGGGCCTCACCGCCCGCGCGAAACAGCGAGGAGTGTCGGCCGTGTCGGCGAGCCGCCCCCGCCGGGGCGGGGCCGTTTCGTGGGAGGAGCCCCCTGGGGGTCCAGGGGGCTCCTCCCACGACACGAGGCGGATGGTTCCCGGGTCATGCCCGGAGCAGCCGTTCCGTCACCTCGCGGTAGGTCCGCAGGGTGAGCCGGAGCTGCTCGGTGTCCTGGGAGACACGCCCTTGGTCGCCGTCCTCCTGCCATCCCGCCCGCAGGGCGGTGCGCCGGTCCCTCAGAGCGGCGACGAGGTGGCGTTCGGTCTCCTCAAGCAGTTCCGCCGCCTCGACCACCGAGTCGTGGGGAGAGTCGACGAAGCTCGCGAGGGCGTGGTGCAGGCGTTCTCCGAGACGGTCGCGTTCGTCGACGCCGAGCAGCTGCCCGGCGGAGCCGTCCGCGGATTCGTCGGCTGCCGACCGGTGGTGCGTGCCCGACCGGTCGCCCGTACCGCCGCCTACCGTGTGATCACCTCGGTCGGCGTGTCCCGGGCTCCGGTCGCCGCCGGAGGCCTGGCCGTCGGCCGGTCGCTCTGTCGTGGTCCGTCCGCGCGGCGCGGCGGGGGGCGTGACGGAAGCCTGCGTGCGGCTCCCGCCGCTCCGGCCCGTGGCACCGGGGTCGCCGGACGGGACCACAGGCTGCCGGACCTCTGCCGACGCCGGCCCGGATGTCGGGGCGGGCGACGGAGATGTGGCCACCGGCGGTCTCGGGGAGTGCGAACCTGCGGGGGGCGGCGGTGTGGCGCCGCCATCGCGCTGGGCGGGGACGGCGGCGGAGAGGGTCCCGCCGTCGGGCGCGGCGGAGGCGGCGCGCGGGGCGGGAACGGCGGCGGAGGGAGTTCCCCCGCGGTCGGCGGGCGCCGGTGCGGCGGACCCGCTCGGCGTGCCGGTGGTCCTCAGGGGCGGCGGGGGCCCCGGGGGCGGAGGGGGTGCGGCTTCGCTCCGTGCCTCTTCGCCCTCGCTGCCCACTGTCCACCGTTCCTGCTTCTCGCGTGCCATCAGGCACCACTTCCCTTCGGCTTGAGGAGAGGTACGCGACCCCGCACCGGCGCGGAGTGCCGTCGGCCGTCGGCGCCCGCCGTGGTCCCGGCGCCGGCAAGGTCCTCGAACAGGGCGCGTGCCTGCACCAGCGCCTCGCGCAGCTCCTCGGTGGAGGCGGACCCGGAACGCGTCGCCCGGTGGATCATCCGCAGGCCCTCCACGTGGTGCGGATGGTGTACCGACAGGGCTGCGAGCTGTTCGTCGCGCCGGTCGGGATCCGGGAAGCCCCGGGTCGCGGCGACTCGGATGAGGAGTTGTTCGGCGTCGGCGACGGCCTGCGCCGGCGCGTCGACGAAGCGCTCCTGCAGCGTGGTCCACTGAGCGGTGTACTGCTCACGGACCGCCGGTTCGAGCGGCAGCGGGCGGATGCGGCCGTAGCGCTCGACCCGCTCACGCAGGTCGCGGTGGGTGGCTTCGACGTCACCGCCGTGCCGTTCGAAGCTGCGATCGTACTCGGGGCCGAAACTGCGCTTCAGGGAGCGCGTGCCGCTGCCCGTGCCCGTGCGGGTCCGGATCAGGACACCGGCCACCAGTACCACCGCGACCAGCGCCACGATGATGAGAACTGTGGTCAGGGTCGACATGACTGCCTTCCTGGATGGGGGCTCCTGGCTTGCTGTTCGGGACTGCTTGCTGAGCGCGCCTACGATCCGGCTTGCCGCTTCTGGGTCTGCCAAACCAGCGGCAGTCCGGGTCTCTGCCGGACGCTGGAAGTGTCACCTCTCCACCGAACCGGTCTTGTCTCCACGGCGCGTCCGACCCTTCACGATTCCGCTGGACCGGCGCGGCAGCCACGCTCGGGTTCGCGTTCGCGGAGGACCTGACCGACCGGGTCAGGGGGCGAGGAGGCTGTCGAGCTGGGGGCGAGTTCTGCGCACGGTGTGGCCTGCCTCCACCGGAACTGCGCGACTCCGCGCGAGCCCTGGAGAGCCACCCCGACGTCGTGGGCTCGCCCGTGCCGAGGACGCGGCGCTCCAGCCCAACCCCCGGGCACGGTGCGGCCGACACTCGTGGGCATCGGTCGAGCCGGTGCTGTCGTCCTTCCGCTTGCGCCCGCAGGGCGGTGGCTCCGCGCCGGTCGACCAACGTGCCGTGTTCACGGCCGTCGTGTACGTGCTGACCAGCGGGTGCGTGTGGCGGTATCTGCCACCGACATTGGGAGTGTCGTCGGCGACGGCTCACCGGAGGCTCTCCCTCTGGACCGCATCCGGGTATGGCGTCGCCTGCATCGCGTGATTCTGGACGAGATCGGAACCCGCGGCGGACTCGACTGGAGCTCTGTGATCGTCGACGCGGCATCGGTGCGCGCGAAAAGGGTGCCTCTCTGGTTTTCGTCAAGCCGTAGCTGGTGTGGGTGGTTGGTAGAAGGTGCCGTCGCGGAGCATGGCGAAGAGGACGTCGACGCGGCGTCGGGCGAGTGCGATGAGGGCGGCGGTGTGGTGTTTGCCCTCGCGGCGTCTGCGGTCGTAGTAGGCGCGTGACTCTGGCTGGGAGAGCGAGGCGAACGCGGCGAGGTAAAAGGCTCTCTTGAGCTGTTTGTTGCCTCGCCGGGATGGATGTTCGCCGCGGATGGATGAGCCGGAACTGCGGGTCACGGTCGCTAGGCCGGCGTAGGCGGCGAGGTGTCCGGCGGTGGCGAATCCGCTGCCGTCGCCGACGTCGACGAGGACGCGGGCGGCGGCCCTGCTCCCGATACCGGGCATCGAGATCAGGAACTGGGAAAGAGGGTGGGCCTCCAGGAGTTCCTCGATCCGGGCGGCCAGACGTTTTCGCTGGTCAAGCACGGACTGGAGCGAGCCGGCGAGGCTGGGGACGATCAGCGCGGCGGCCTCCGTACCCGGGACGACGGCGGTCTGCTCGTCGAGCGCCGTGAAGACATCCTCGACCAGCCGCTCGGCCATCCGCGGTGCGTGGGCACGTATCAAGGCCACGAGGCGACGGCGTCCGGCTTTGCAGATCTGGGCCGGGGAGCCGTACGGGCCCAGCAGTTTGAGCCCGGCCGGGTGCTGGATCCGCGGGCCAAGCAGCCGTTCCACGGAAGGGTGGATCTGGGTGATCAGGCCGCGGAGCCGGTTGGCGATCCGGGTGGACTCACCCGCGAGATCGTCGTCGAACCCGGCGATCATCGTGAGCTCGGCAACCGTCTCGTCCGCGGGATCGATCGTCCGCAGGATGCGGGGCATCGCTCTGGCGGCCTCCGCGATGATGAACGCATCGCGGGCATCGATTTTCGCCTCGCCGGGGTAAAGATCGGCGATCCGTCGCACCGTGAGTCCGGGCAGGTAGGCGACCTGGCAGCTCGCGTTCCGGGCGACTGCCAGCGGCAGGGCCCCGATGGAAGGCGGCTGGTCGACGACCACCCGCACCGATGACCGCGGATGCGTTGCCGTTCCGCAGCGCCTACGAACTCTCCGACGTCCTCGGGCCAGTCATCCAGGGGTTCCTGACCGACAGTCAGCCGGGCGCCATGGCCTGGTCGGGCCTGAACAGCGTACAGAACCAATCCGAGCCGACCGCGGCCGAGCCTGAGGTAGTGCCATCCAGGTCTGGGCTCGCAGCGTTGGAGCAGGCTCACGCTGACCGGTTCTGCGCGTCTGCACGGACGAGTCGGCGGTGGCAGCTGAGGGCCGCGGAAACACCCGCGAAGACGAGGAAGTGCTCAGCCCGGTCGGCGATGCCGTCGTGGACCGCGTGGCGGGCGACGGAGGCAGTCCGATGCGCAGGAAGTGACCGTTCCGGGCGATAAGGGGATTCCTGCCGAGTGGAGATGCGCTCTAGCCGTACCAGGGCGACCAGGCAGATGGGGAGGCGGTCCAGGCGCGGACAGGCAGATCTCGGGGGCCGCCGGCGTACCGAAGGGGTTTGGATCCAGCCACGTTCCGGCCGGTGAGAGCCGGACGTGGCCGGACCCAGTCGGACGTGGCCGGACACCCACGGACAACCGCGAACGGCCACGTACGCGGGAAGGGTGTGGCCGAACCGTACGGGGCCGGGGAGCGGTTGCTGTTTCACCGGGGCCGAGGTGCGCCACACTCCCCCGTATGCCGAGCTTTCAGCAAAGGAAGGCGATCGGGGACGCCCACGAACAGCGCGTCACCCACGAACTCAACCAACGTGGCTGGCACGTCAGCCCCTGGGGCCAAGGGATCATGGGCGAGCCCGTACGGCTCGCCCTGCACCACACCACCAGCTCGCTGCGCTGGACTCCCGACCTCATCGCCGCCCGTGAGCGGCAGGTGGTCCTGATCGACTGCAAGAGCCGTATGACCAGTCGCACAAGCCGGCGGCACGTCGTCGAGCGCGCCGCAGTCAACGCCCATCTCCAGCTCGTCGCCTGGACCTTGCTCCCCCTCTACTATGTTTTCGACAACCTCGACCTCCTCACCCCCTACGACGCCCTCGGCTACGGGCAAGAAGGTCCCCGAACGACTGCCGGCTCCGGGACGCCCTACCTCCTCGTCCCCGCCGTGCGCGCTGTGACGTTCGACTGCGCCTTTGGCACCTCTGACGGGCTCGTGGCCGCCTGAAGTCGGCTGTGCACGTCCTCAGGGATCCGCTCGATCGGCGCCGGATCAAGCGGAGCATCATGTCCATGCAAGTGAGGGTGCCGGGTTCGTATTTTCGTCAGGACACGGTGGCAGCGGGAGGAACGGCCGCCTGCCAGACGGTCGACGCTCAGGTTGCGTGCCGAGGCCCGGCAGTACGGGCGATAAATCCCGCACGGCCCTCCCCTGCCGGATGCTGCCATGCTCCACCCGCGCTGCGCTCGGCGGCAAGACAGCACAACTTGAGGTGGCCAAGGCTCAGGACGTAGCGGTCAGCCATAGAGACTCTCCCTGGCTGGACTTGTCGTGCGCTCATCCACTCCATCAACATGCCGGCCGAGTTCCGGGCCATCGAGGGGCGGGAAAAATCTGCTTCAGGTTCCAGGCCCCAGGTCGCGCGGTGCCACATCCGGTCGACGGCTGTCCGTACCTCTTCCCTGAGACTACAAAGTTCTTCCCGGCTCGTCTCGAGAAGCAGACCGAAGCGCTCTTCGGGAGAGGTTTCCTCGTAGCGGGCCATCTGCGACGAGTGGGAGACAGCCGCGTACTCCCACACGGCAAGAACGTCATCGTTGTCCTGAGCGCAGTCAAAGGCCAGTGCTGCTGACAGGTCAGCCATGAACTCGTGATCGTCCTCGGGCAGGCGCAACCTGTTCAGTCCCACAAGGACGCCGAGAAGCCGCGCGTCGACCTCGCGCTGCGGAGCACCTGCGAGGTCCGGAAGGCGGCGCAGGTTGATCCTCATCTGGCGTACCGCCCGTCCGCCTCTGGCCAGATCGGTCCGGGCTTCGGCTTCCGCCGCCTCATACTCCTTGCCGAGCGCTGACTCCCATCCTTCAGGGACACGTGCCATGGCCTGGGCGATCACGTTCTCGTGGCGGAGGCGGCTGTTGAAGTACGTGCGGGCGATCGCGAGTTTGAGTGCCGTTTCTGGGACATCGGCGCCGTCGAAGAACGCCAGAAGTGCCAGGTCGTCGCTCCGCCGTCCCGGGACACTGTGCCGGGCGAGTGCACAAACGAGGTCGTCCGTCCCGTCCGGGTAGACCGACGCAGTACCGTGCCGGCCACGGTAGATACGCGTTGGCTGCGGCAGCAGGCCGCGTCGACGCCATCGTTCGAGCTGACTTGCACCGACCGTATGGCCCTGCACGCGGGCATGCCGGATCAGCTCCTGATCAGCCTTGCTGGGTTCACTTCGAGGCATGCCCAAGACGCTACTGAGGACAGCACGGCCGCTACGGTGTCTACCGCGCGGGGGTCCACCGCTGCTTCAGTGCTCTCCGCACATCGCCGGAGGATGACCGCTTTCCATGGTGATGCCAGGAACGATCTTAGTCCTTCAGATCAAAGACGCAGGGGCGCGTCAGGGCCTTGGATCCGAAGGACTGAGGGGTGCTGCGCTGGGGTAGTCGCGACTGGCGGCACATGCGCTCCCTGTCTGCGATTGAAGGCGGTACATGACGCTTGCCGTGTCGTGGCGATCACCAGGAATGTGCCAAGCACGGCAAAGCCGAGGTCGGGCAGCACGTCGGTCCGCACAGAGGTGAAGCCGTGCCACTCGAGGGCGACCGTCCACTGCTCAGCGGCGTGCTGCCAGCCCAGGCGGCCGGCTCCGTCACACGGCCCTTCAGCCGCTTCCCGCCCGTCTCCTGCGGCCCGTACTGGGCGACGACTGGTTAGTGGACGGCCATGCCGTAGTCCTGCGGCCACCGGATCCCTCATGTTCGCAGCTCGTGCAAGCGGTCATGGGTCAGGTAGAACCCGAGCCGGTACAAGGCTGCCTCGTACAGCTGAAGAACTACGCCTGGTGCGAGGATTTCCTGGCACGCCACTGCGGCGGAACTGACAGAGTCCGTCTCGAGCCACTGCCCGAAGCGACCTGGGCTGGTCACAGAACTGCCTCCTGGTCTGCTCTCCGGACAGGGAGGCCTCCGGCAGGCGTGGCGCCAGGCCGCTGGTGCATGGGAATGCCACCGGGGCCGGCTCCTCTCAGGGTCGGCCCTGGTGGCGTGGATGTGCTCGAAGGCTCAGAGTGACGTCTCGGCTCCGAGGCTTCCGGCGCTGACGGCTCCCCGCAGCAGGCGAGCGATCTCCTCGGGTTTGAGGTCGATGCCGTCGATCCCCTCCACGGTCAGCGGGATCTCCTCCAGCGCATATTCACCGCGGCCCTCGGCGCTGAACTCGGGACCCGTCCGGTCGTCGAAGGACCAGGTCGCGATGCGGGCGAGGTAGAAGAGCTGGCGCTCATCGTCGGACTCCATCGTGTGGAAAAGGCGGATGATGTCGGCCTTTCCCGCGATCTCCTCGTGGATCTCCCGGTGGAGGGCGGCCTCCCGGGACGCGTCGCCGGCCTCGACGCCGCCGCCGGGCAGGACCCAGTACTCGGGGATGCCGGGCCTGGTGCGGCGGATGACCAGCATCGTGTCGTCGGGGGTGACGAGGACGGCGCGGACTCGTTCGATCATTTCGGTTCGTCTCCTTGCTTGTTGACGGTCTCAGTGGAGCAGCCGGTCGCCGTCGACGTGGACGGACTGCCCCGTGATGAACGAGGCGGAGGGGCTCACGAGAAACGCCACCAGGGCCGCGACGTCCTCGGGCCGGCCACGGCGCGGGACGCACTGACGCTTGATCAGAGACCAGCGGGCCAACCGCCGGCGCCGCGGCAGCCAAGGAGGCCGGCCCACAGGCTTCGACAAGACGATCTACCGCCGCCGCGACGAGGTCGAGCGGACCATCAACCGGCTCAAGAGCTTCCGAGCCCTCGCCATGCGCTTCGACAAGCGGGCGTACGCCTTCCACGGGACAGTCACCGTGGCTGCTGTCCGGCTATGGCTCCGTCCGCAGGGAAACGCCCCGCTCAGAACATGTCGGCACCTGGGTAGTGGTGACGCAGTTCGCTGAGTACGCGCGCGTCCACAGCCCCGACGTCCCAAGATGAGCTGTCGAACTCGGTCTACCAGGGTGAGCGGGTGTCGCGGCGCGCTTCCGGGGTCTGCTCGGGCAGAGCCCTGTCTTGGTCGGTGCGCAGCAGCATGCCCGGGTCGGGTTCGAAGTCCTCATTGGGCGGTGCCGGCTGGTGGAAGCGCTCGGTGCGCGGAATGGAGACTTCCACCAGCCGGCCCTCCTGGAACATCCATAGCCCGAAGCAGTCGTCGTCCTGGTCGCGAAGCAGAACTTGCACCGTATGCGGATGCGGCCACGGCAGCGATTCCAGGTGCCTGAGCAGGCCCTTGCGGGCATGCACCTTCTGGAGCTCCAGGGCCCATCCGAACTCGTAGCCCCAGTGCCCTTCTATCGGGACGAAACGGCCTTGCCATGTGCGTTCCGGGTCGTCCTGGGTCAGCGGTGCCATTACCTCGTCCGACCAGCGGGCGAGCACGATGACCTCGGCGTCTCTACTCATGCCGGAGTATCACCGCATCCGCCTGATCCACCGCAACCGAATTCCTCAATCGGCCGACGCAGGCAAGCGTGGGCGGATCGGCGACGAGCTCTCAGTGCCAGTGAGCCCGACGACGGCGCCTTCGGAGAAGCGCCAGGCATTCTCCGGTGGCCCCGGCGGACGGCAAGGTCGTCGACCGCAGCGGCGTGTGGCAAGTCGCAGATATATCGGACTGCGCCGGGTCCGAACTCGTGGTGACAGCCGAGATGAATGGCGGGGTCGTATTGACCTCGTGTTCACACTGCGGAGGCCGGCAGGCATGAGGCCGGGAAACGGGGGATCGCGGTCTGGGGACCTGACCGGCTCCTCGCCCACCTCGCGCGGACGCGGACAGCGGTATCCCGGCCCCAGGACACGGTCCAGTCGATTTCGCCGGCGGCGTCCGGCGCCGGTCAGGATCGCCTCCCAGGTGCCGTCTGTGCGCGTGCGCGGGCCGGGAATCCCGAAGCGGGCGGCGGGAAGGGCTGTCTCCGTGCCCGCCGCCCGCTCCCCTTTTTTGTGCCCGCGTTTACCGCTGCACGGCCAGCTTGATGGCCTCCATCGGACGGTTCTGGCCGGTGGTGCCGATGGAGACGTAGTGGCTGTAGGGGGTCCACTCCGTCCAACCGTAGTTGCGGAGGTGGGCCTTGGCGGCGACGCCGCCAAGGCTCACCTCGACGTAGACGGCCTCGATCGCGCGGTTCTGGCCGACGGTGCCGACGACCACCATCTGCCCGTCGTAGTCGGTGCACGACGGCACGTCATCCCAGCCCTGGTTCTGAACGTGAGCCCACGCGCACAGCTGTCCGACGCCCTTGGACTGGATGGCCAACGCCTCCATGTTGCGGGCCTGGCCCGTGGTGCCGGCCTGCTGGCCGTCGCAGGCCAGGGGCTCTTCCCAGCCGACGTTCTGCACGTGCGCCTTGTAACAGATCTGGGTGCCGGCAGCCATGACCATGGGACCCGGCTCGCTGCTCGTGGCCGCGCTGACTGGAGTGGCGAGAGCCACGGTGCTGCCGACGGTCAGTGCGACAGCGGTGAGGATGGTGGAAACGGACTTGCGCATGAAACCCCCAGGTCGTGCGGGCGGCAGGAACCGCCCTGATGATCACATGATCATCGAGAGTGGCTCCACGGGCCAAATCCGTGATGAAGCTACCATCATCGGGTCAACCGAAATACTGCTGTCTGTCAGGAATGGTGAGCTCTTTCAAGTGCCTTGAGCTGCTGGGAGCCGGCCTCGAAGCTGATCTTCACTGAGCGGCAAAATACGCGGTCACAATCCGCTTCTGGCCGCCGCCGGGGCCCCTGCGGCACGGCGCGTGATCATCAGCCGGTGCTCCGTGCCAACCTGGCGTACGCAGTGGTTTGGAGCCGGTGGTAGACCGCCAGTGACGGCGAACAACGACCCTCCGTCAGGCACCTGCCCGATCCGCAGGGCGTAGCCGGTACCCGTCGCCGCGGCACCGGCGTACAGCAGCAGATCCGCCAGGGCGCCGGTACCCGGCCGCACCGAGCCCATCAGCTCCGCCCAGTCGCACCGGCACAAGCCGGTCTGGGAGCGGAGCTGCGCCGGCTCCGCATGGCCAGCGGCATGACCGGCACACGGGTGGCGGCGCACCTGCTGATCTCCCAGCCCAAGGTGAGCCACATGGAGACCGGCCGCCGTGCCGTCAGCCCCCGCGACGTGCGCGACCTGTGCAAGCCTTACGGCGTCACCGACCAGAATGTCGTCGACTCCCTGACGGAGCTCCGCCAGAGAGTCGAGCCGACAGGGCTGGTGGCACGCCTACGGCGACATTCCCACAGCGTCCACATCGACCTGGAAACGGAAGCCGCCTCCATCCACACCTACCAGTCCGTGGTGATCCCGCTCTGCTGCAGACTCCCGCCTACGCGGCCGCGGTCGTGAGCAACTGGAACACCTGCACACGCTGAGCACCGAGCCGCACATCACCGTTCAGCTCCTCCCCCACACTGCGGGCGCCCCCCAAACCTCTTGGGGCAGTTCTCCGTCCTGGAGTTCCGCGACAGCCGTCAGACAGTGGTGTACCTGGAGAGGTTCACCAGCGGCCTCCTCCTGGAACGGCCTGCCGCCGTGCAGCAGTACAACGCGATGCACGCCCGCGTGCAGAATCAGGCCCTCAGCCCGGACCACACCCGGCATTTCATCACCGAGGCCACCA
This sequence comes from Streptomyces sp. NPDC088553, assembly GCF_044752965.1. NCBI lineage: Bacteria > Bacillati > Actinomycetota > Actinomycetes > Kitasatosporales > Streptomycetaceae > Streptomyces > Streptomyces sp. NPDC088553. Next base: position 29,586 of record NZ_JBIVMG010000013.1, read on the forward strand.
AGCTCCGCCCGTTCGGGTGGCTGACCACCGCCGGACGGTGACGCGCCCGCCGGAAGGCAGTGCGGGGGCGGCCCCAACCGAACTGCGTCCCCCCACGGGGACCGAGGCTTGTACCGCACGCCCCATTCCGGCACGGGCCAGAAAAGACAGCGTGCCCGTCCAGGGTGTGCGAAGGGGCCCCGATTCCGTTGTCCGGATCGCGGCCCCTGTCCTCACGGCAAGGTAGGGAAGGTCAGGCGAGGTTGATGTTCTCCGCCTGGGGGCCCTTCTGGCCCTGGGTGACGTCGAACGTCACCATCTGGCCCTCCTGGAGCTCACGGAAGCCCGTCGAGTTGATCGCCGAGTAGTGGGCGAAGACATCCGGGCCGCCGCCGTCCTGAGCGATGAAGCCGAAACCCTTCTCCGCGTTGAACCACTTCACAGTTCCCGTAGCCATGTTCATGCCTTCCAGTCGATGAACGCCGCCCACACGGTATGGGAGGCGGAGGTGATCGCCCTGGTTCCTGCGGCACAGCACAGCAAAACGCCCACGCCGAAGGCGTGGGCAAGGGAACTTCCGAACCACGACAGCTAACGGGGACGTTACACGTCCATACGCCCTGTCACCACGGGAAACGCCTTATGCCCCGCGCCCCGACTTGCCTGGGGCCGGCCGGTCCGGCGGGCGCGCGCCACCATCTCAGGCCGCCGTCGGCGAGTCGGCCGCTTCGGCGCCGCGGCGGTGTGCGGCGTTGATGCGCTGGGCTTCTTCGAGCTGGTCCTCGAGGACGATGATGCGGCAGGCGGCCTCGATAGGGGTGCCCTGGTCGACGAGTTCCCGGGCGCGGGCGGCGATGCGCAGCTGATAGCGGGAGTAGCGGCGGTGTCCGCCCTCGGAGCGCAGCGGGGTGATGAGGCGTGCCTCGCCGAGGGCGCGGAGGAAGTTCGGTGTAGTGCCGAGCATGTCGGCGGCCCGGCCCATCGTGTAGGCGGGGTAGCCGTCGTCGTCGAGACGGCCGTACGAGTCGCCTGCTGTCATCGCACCTCACTGCGAAACAGGTGGGGAAAGGGGTCAGAACGTGGGGAGGGGCCCTGGTGCGTACGACACCAGGGCCCCGAAGGAACTACACCATCTGCCGGCCCTGATTCTGCGCCGGCCTCCTGTGTCCGCCCACCCGACCTGGCTGCTGTCGGGAGTGCGGGGATCGCGGTTGCTCGACCGGAGACCACCTCACTATCGATGTCCTGCGGTACCCGGACTCGCGTGGCGTCCGGGCGATCCTGATGGCGCCTCGTCCCTCCGCTCTTCCCTCGGTGTCAACTACCTACCAACCGGGAACTTCCTACTGCTGGTACTGCTCTACTGCGTACTGCTGGTACTGCGTACTGCTGGTGATGCGAACTGCTCAAGTGGCCTGTGACAGCGCCACTCTTCGGCAGCCAGCCCCGTCGCCCATCCTGCGTCTGCTCTGGCTTAGAACCCCACTGCCGAACTTCCCGGTGCGCGCGCCCGCAGCCCGACGCCTTCACCAGGGGTACCGCTCACTGACTCACTGCTGGGTACTGCGCACTGCACTCACGGGTACCGCACCTGCCATGACCGCGGTCCCGCGCTGCGGCGGCCCCTGATCACTGCGGGCCACCCGGTCCGGCCGTCAGTCCCGTCGCCGTCCTGCAAATTCCCTGGCTTCGGAACTCCACCGCCGCACCGTCCTGCGAACTGCAACTACCTGTACTGCTGGTACCGCTTGCCGGCAGTTCGTCTCTGCCAGGCCCTGCTGTCTCTCTGGGCTACGAGAGAAACCATAACCACGCCACCGTCTGATGTCTACTCCGGCCGACATAGATTTTCGTGCGTTCGACAGCGAGGTAATCCCTCTCGAACGGTGATGGATGCCGGGACGAGCCGGGTCAGCGGGCGCCAGCCGGGGCACAAGCCGACAGGACCAGACGTCGACGATCCAGAACCGGGGCGCACTCATGGATACGACGAGTGTCGAAGTCGCACCCCTCCTCTCAGCGACATCCGTAGCCGCCGCCCACGACAGGGCTCGGGAGTTCCTCGAAGGACTCGTACCGGCGCTCGCACCCGGACAGCATCGAAGTGGCCGTACACGACCTCAGCCCACAAGCGCCGCGCATGCGCACCCCCGACCTGAACGGCGGCACCGGAGGCTTCGGCTGGCCCATGGTCAACCGCCTCGCCCTCACCACCGCCGTCGCCCGCCACCTGAGCCGCCTACTCCCCCGGTAGCGCCAAGACGCCGACGCAGCCGGTCAGCGGAGCATGCGGCTGCGGCGGCCGAAGCGCCTCAGAAGCGCGGCGCCGGGGAGCGCCTGTGGTTCCTTGGGGGGTGCGGTGCGGGAGCGGGGAGGGCCGCGCCCGAACCGCGCAGTCAGCGTCCCGAGCAGGGATTGCGACGGCGGGCGTGATCTCTTCCAATACGGCCCGCAGCAGATGACGGTCGTCATAGCGTTCTGTCTCGGCAGCGTTCGGGCAGGGAGGGTACGCATGGCGGTGAACCGTAATGACTACCGGATGTGGGCACGGCTGGCACAGCGGGACGATTTACCGGGGGCAGCGTTCCCGGCCGTCCTCGACGGTCTGCTGGCCAAGGACGGCTTCGCGGAGGGATGGCAGGCAGATGTGTTCATGGAGGCTCTGCCGTCTTTGCTCGGCCGGGTCAGGGAGCAGGAGCTGCGGGATCGGCTGATCCGGGCGGCCGGCTTCCGGATTTCTGAGCTGATCCGGCAGGGGCTCGTGGGCGGGCGGGATGTTCCCACAGTCCTTCGCTACCACCAGGTCAACAGCGAGCTTCTCGCCGCGCTGGCCCAGAACGACGCTCACCGGGATGTGGTGACGGAAGTCATCGGGTCCGCCGGCTCGGACTTGCTGCTCGGTGTCCTGTTGTCCGCAGAGCGCCCCACCCACGACAATCCGGGCCGCCTGGCGGAGATCCCGCCATGGCTGTTCGATGCGGTCCTGCAGCGCCATCTGGTGCTGGTCACAGCAGAACTGAAGGCTTTCGCCTCGGGCAGTCAGCCGGAGCCGGACCTCTTTGGGAGGTCGGCGTCGTGGCCGTCTCACGGAACGCTGGCCATGGTGCTGGAGCGGTGCCCGGAGAAGTGGCCCGAGCTCCTGAACGATGCGACGCACGGCCTCACGGTCCAGCACGCGCTCCTGGACTGCGTCGACACCGAGAAGCTCACCGATGAGGTCCTGGCGGCATGTGTGCCGGCGCTTGTTCTGCCGGAGTGGGCGGAACTCGCGAAGCCCGCCAAGAGCCAGCGAGAGCGGCTTCGTCACATCGCCCGGAGAGTGGTCCGCCATCCCCGACTGCGGGATCTGGCCTCGGCGCAGCTGGAGGAGGTGGCCGCCTCCTGCGTGAAGCAGGGGCGGCTGCTGCACGCCACGCATCTGCGGCGCCTTGCCGAGTATGAGGTGACGTCCCTGGCTCGTGATCTGGCGTGGACCAGCGGCAGTGCGAAGGACCTGGTGAAGGTGTGGGAGCTGGTCGTCGGGCTTCCCGAGCCGAGCGCGGTGGAACGGCCTTCCGAGTACGACGAGGGTGAGCCTCCATCGCCGAAGCTCGTCCTGAGCAGCGACCGCAGGGTCGGTGCGCTCGCCGCGCTGGCGGGCAACCCGAACCTCGACCGACGCCTGGTGCTCGATGTGCTCGACCAGCTCAACCCCGTCGAGCTGCGATGGCTGACGACCTACGACGATGAGGTTCCGGCCTGGCTCAAGGAAGCGGCCGCTCGGCACAAGGGCAGCACCACCCGGTCTGAGGTGCCTCGCGTCCTCACCGACGAAGAGCTTGACTCCTGTGCGGACCCCGAAGCCGTCATGCAGACGTGGCTCGACGCCATCAAGAGCGACCACGGCCTGTACAACCACCAGACCGAGTACGCGATCCTCAGATCTCGGCACCGCACCGACACCCTGGTCCGTCAACTGGCCGCCCACACCGTACTCAGCTACTACGAGCATCCCGTGGCAGCCGACGCGCTGATGTGCCTGTGCGGGACCGACCCCGGCCGCTGGAATGCTGTGGCCGAAGCCCTGGCGGCGAAGGAGGATTTCGACGAGACCTTCGGCGACTTCCTCGACCGCATGAGCGTGCCGCCGGCATAACCCGCGCTGAACGGTGCGGCCAGGATCATTCAGCAACCCAGGCAGGCCGCCGCCCTCGACGCGGGCCGCAGACAGCAGCGGGTCCGACGCCGGCTCCCGCGGTAGAGAGGCCCTCTCCCCCACGGCTTTCGCGTGGGAAAGAGGTGTCCTCGTCGCGGGACGGCTTGCCCACCCGCGCTGACCAGCAACAACAAGCCGTGTCCGATTTGCCGGGCTCCCGCCTCCGGCAACACCTCCGGTCCCCCGCAGCACGCAACCGTCCAGACAACGGTTCAGCCTCCCTCCGGTGCAACGCTGTTCGCGGGGGCTCGGAGCCCGAGCAGGCACGGCGTAGGCCACACCGGCTCCCAGCGCCAGGCCGCCCACCGCTCCGCGTTCACGAAGACCCCGGTGCGCTCGGTGAGCATCGCAAGCACCTCGTCAGGGCGGGGGCGACGACCAGGTCCACGGCGAGGTCGAAGGTGTCGAACCCTGCCGTCGTACGCCGCGTGGGGTGCGCGAAGTTCACGTACCAGTTGCGCAGCGCGGCGCTCGTGTAGAAGGCGTTGACGCTGAACCACGCGGCCGGCGGCTTCCACAGCAGCAGATCGGTCTCCTGCCACACCGCGTCCGCAGGCTCCCACGCGCCGGTCGCCATCGCATCGAACGCCTCCATGCGCACCGACCGGTCGCCGTCGTCGCGGGCCCTGACGTACAGGGCCGGCCAGCGGGTCTCGGCTCCCGGCGCGCAGGCGGCCACCAGGACCTCGCTCGTGTCGGCGAAGGCGCGCAGCGCGTGCTCGCTCCACGCCCCGCCCGTTGGATACACGTCGCGCCGTACGACCGTCTCGCCTGCCTTGAAGCTCTCCATCAGGCCCTCCTCCGCGACGGCCCAACCGGCTCGTCTGGCGGGGTGGGCACCGCCTCAGCGCGGTCCGGCCGGCTGGGCAAGCCGCCGTTCGAGGCGGCTTGCCCAGGCTTCCCGGTGGGCCGACGGGCATGAACCACCTGCGTACTGAGAGAAGGCGCGAAGCCGGGGCCCTTGATCTGTTCGGCTCAAGCAGCCCCGGCCTGATGGCGCTCGCTGAATCTGGCTCCGACCGCGATTCCGTGAATGGCGTTGCCAGCACCTCAGTGTGAGCGCCGGCGACGGTTGTACGCGAACGTCAGGGCCAGCAGCAGAGGGCCCCACAAGGTGAACAGACCACTGACCGTCATCGCCAGCACGTCCCACCCCTCGGCGTACGGGAAGCCCTCAGCACCGCCCAGGCGGAAGGCCCCGAACACCCAGTGGACCATCAGGGCGGAGAAGAAGAGGCCGCCTATCGTCGCGGGGAGGATGACCACGAAGGGCGGGATGCGTCTGCCGCCCAACTTGGGGACCCAGGTGGGCACGACCTCCCCCCACCGGCGGACCAGGCCGAGGCTGAGCAGGGCGAATAGCTCGGACAGAACGCTGAGTCCGACGACGTAGGGAATGTTCCACGGTGACGGGGGCAGAACTTCCCCGCCCATGCCGTAGCCGAAGGCGATGGGAAGACGCCACAGGCACACAGGCAGCGCGACCAAAGGCATCGCATGGGCTGCGGCAGCAGCCCACCAGGGAACGGGCCGTTCTGTCGCTGTCGTGTTGAGGTGCGCCGTATGGGTTGTCATGCCTCCACTGTGTCTGGGCGACCCATGAGCCCGGATCAACTCCACGGACGATCTGCCTCCGCCCGAAGGGCGAGGAGCGCGGTCCAGAAGTGGGACCCCGTCGCTGCCATCACCGACGTCATGGACAGGTTCACGGAACTGCGGTCAGAGCCGATTTCACAGATCCTCATCAGGCCGGCCCTCCCCGACGGGAGGCTTGCCCACCACGGGCCGGCCTTCCGGTGTGATCGGCCCGAGCGGTGCCGCTGCCCAGCCCTCGGGTGAGTGCTCGTCATCGTCTCGCATCCTTCCCTGCCCGGCCGGGGCGGCCGTTGCGAAGGAGCAGCGTGCAGACGACCCCCTTGTCCGCGATCTGACCGTGGCCGGTAGCGGACGTGGTCAAGGAGAAACGCGGCGATGGTCGGGGCGGCAGCGGAGGTGGACATGGGGTCGGGGTCGTGGTCGTGGTCGGATCGACCCTGCTGGCCAAGGCAGCCGGGTTTGACCCTTTCAGCGCCGATTAGTCCGATTCGATCCGAGAGGGGGAAGAGTTCTCCCCCGTCCGCGGCCGGACTCTGTCCACAGAGTCGCGGTTCGAGGGTGGCTTCGAGGTCGCCGTGATCAGCGGGGCGGCCCGTATGTGAGGAGCTGTCATGCCGGAGAACACCGTCACCGCGCCGCTCGCCCCGATGGAGCCGGAGGACGTCGCCGACGCCTTCGCCCACATCCGGGCGTTGCAGGCCGGGGACGTCGACACCGCCTGCGCGGTCATCGAGGACACGGGCGGCACGGAGATGCGTCGGCTGCTCCTGGACGTCGCCGCACGCATCGGCATCCCCCCGATTTCACCCCCGGCTCTGAGCGTGACATCTGTCGCCGAATTGGCATCGCTGCTGACGTGATCCGCACTCTTCGCAGGCAAGTTGTCGTCCGGACCGTGCTGCCGGCAGGCGACGCCCACGCCGTGCACGGACACGGCACGGGTCGGCGCGTTCTTGTTCGACGACGGGGTGGGCGTGGGGTGGACGGTGCGTTCGTGATCGATTCCTGGTGTGGGAGAAAGCAGCGTGGGGCGGGTTCTTCTCGTTGTGGCGGGCGGCGTTCTCGGCGTCCGGCAGGGCCGTTGCCCTGGGTTCACGTCATGGAGACGACGACCTTGCCAGCCTTCGCGCGGCCTTTCTCGACGTACTCCATGGCCTGAAGCGTCTCGTCGAAGGGGAAGACCCGGTCGACGACGGGGCGGATCTTCCCGGCGTCGACGAGGGGGGTGAGTTCGCGCAGCTGGTCGCCACTGGCCTTCATGAACAGGAAGGAGTACGTGACACCGAGACGCTTGGCCTGGCGCCGGATCTTGGCGCTGAGCGCGGCGATGCCCAGGCGGAGCACCAGGTTCGAGCCGAGTTCGCGAGCGGTGGCCGGGTCGGGCGGGCCCGCGACGGAGATGGCCAGGCCGCCGGGCTTGAGGATGCGCAGGGACTTGGCGAGGTTCTCGCCGCCGAGGGAGTCCAGGACGAGGTCGTAGCCGGTGAGGAGTTCGGAGAAGTCCTGGGTGCGGTAGTCGATGACCTCGTCCGCGCCGAGGTCCTTGACGAGGTCGATCTTGGCGGTGCTCGCGGTGGCGGCCACGTGCGCGCCCAGCGCCTTGGCCAGTTGGATGGTGATGGATCCCAGGCCGCCGGCGCCCGCGTGGATGAGGACCTTCTGGCCCGGCTGGACGTTCGCCCGCTCGACCAGGGCCTGCCAGGCGGTCAGCGCGACCAGGGGGAGGGAGGCGGCCTCGGTCATGGTGAGCGTGGCGGGCTTGGCCGCCAGGTCGTCCTGGTGGACGGCGAGGAGTTCGGTGAAGGTGCCGATGCGGTCCTTGTCGGGCCGCGCCCAGACCTCGTCGCCCACCGCGAAGCGGGTGACGGACGATCCGACGCGGACGACGGTCCCGGCGAGGTCGTTGCCCAGGACGAGCGGGAGACGGTAGGGCAGGATCTGCTTGAGGTCACCGTCGCGGATCTTCATGTCCAGCGGGTTGACGCTCGCCGCGTCGATCCTGACCAGGACGTCGTCGGCGCCCACCTGGGGGGCGAGTACCTCGGCGGCACGCATGTTGGACGCGTCACCGTATTTCTCGACCACGAAGGCCTTCATCGTCATCTCCGTTCGCATGGTCTCCCGTCCAAGCGGGAGGGGTGTTCTGTTTGTGAGGTTTGTCTCGTTATGAGACGTTTTGTGGTGTCTTCTGGTCCGCGCGCTCCGCGTCGGCGCGGCAGTGGCCAGTGCCTGCGCGGAGAGCCCTGCGGCGGTCGTGCCTCCGGGCTCAGGCCACCGGCACGACCGGGGCGGTGACGCTGCCCGCGTCGCCGCCCTGGAGGCGGCCCAGTGAGCCCGCGACGCCCTCGTGCGGTGCGCCGAGCGGCATGGCGCTGACGTCGTCGAGGCGCGCGTACTGCTCGTCGGTGAGCTGGGCGTCGAGGGCTGCGAGGTAACTGTCGGCGCTGTCGAGGGAGGTGCCGCCGGCCTCGGCGAACCGGTCGAAGATCCGGCGGGCCTCATCGGGCTCGGCGCCGGCGCCCCAGCCGGTGCCGAAGTTCACGGTGCCGAGCGCGTACTCGGAGACTCGCAGTCCGGTCTTGCGGCCGAAGGCCGTGCAACGCAAGAGAAGTCCTTGCGCAAGGGGGCCTGGAAGGCCGTCGTGCCGTGGTGGAGGGGGTGAGCGTCAGCCCGCGTTCGTCTGGGGCGCCGCGGACAGGCTCTGCTTGACGTACCTGCTGGTCTCGTCGGCGAGGATCTCGGGCAGGCCGGTCTCGATGCCGTAAAGGGCCTGGGCCGCGACGTCGGCGGCGGCGACCTTCTGTTCGGCGGGCACGCCGGCGGCCATGTCGGTGTCCATGTAGCCGACGTGCAGCGCCGAGACGGTGATCCCGCGGGGCGCCAGTTCCTCGCGGCTCGCGTCGCTCAGCGCCCAGGCGGCGGCCTTGGAAGCCGCGTAGGAGCCGAGGCCTGCCGGGTGGAACCAGGACAGGGCGGACAGGACGTTGAGTACGGCGCCGCCGCCGTTGCCCTCGATGACGGGAGCGAAGGCCCGTGTGGCGACGAGCGGGCCGAAGAAGTTGGTCTCCATCTCGCGACGTACCTCGTCCAGGTCGCCGCCGACCAGCGTCGCGCCGGTGGAGACGCCCGCGTTGTTGATCAGAAGCGTCGCGTCCGACGCGATGCGGGCGGCCTCCCGTATCGAGTCCTGGTCCGTCACGTCGAGGCGCAGCGGGAGGGCGCCCGGCAGGTCGACCGTCTCGGGACGGCGGGCCGCCGCGTAGACCTTGGCGCCATGCTCCACGAGCTGGGCGGCCAGGTGCCGCCCGAGGCCCCGGTTGGCGCCGGTGACCACCGCGACCGCGTTCTTGAGTTCCATGCTCGCTCCTGTCCTTCGCAGGCGCCGTCGGAGCACCCGCGTCACTTAGATTGCAACCACAATCTAAGCACGTGACTAGAATAGATGCCAATCGACATCCAAACTGGTTCGTGCAGGAGGTGGCCATGGGCCGCGTATCGCAGGCGCAGGCGGAGGAAAATCGCAGGCGGGTGGTGGACACCGCGTCGCGGCTGTTCCGGGAGCAGGGCACCCACGTCAGCGTCGCCGATCTCATGAAGGCGGCCGGCCTCACCCACGGCGCCTTCTACAAGCAGTTCGCCTCCAAGGAAGCCCTCGTCGATGAGGTCACCGCCCACGTCTTCGATGAGATCGCACGGCGCAATGCGGCCGGGCTCGAGCGGCACGACGGGCAGCGGGATGCCGCTCAGCGGGCCCTGATCGACGCCTACCTCTCCGTCGAACACCGTGACAACGCGGCGGACGGCTGCCCGGTCGCGGCTCTCGCCATCGATGTCGCGCGCGGACCCGAAGGCCGCGAGGCGCGCCGTGCCTACGCGGAGGGCGTGGCCGACTTCGCCGCGTTCCTCGGCCCCGCCGAGGCCGTCGGGGGCGGCGAGGGCGGCGAGCGCGTCGGGGCCGCCGAGGGCGGCCTCGCCCGGCTGTGCACCCTGGTCGGTGCTCTGGTCCTGTCCCGGGGCACCCAGGGCTCCCCGCTCTCCGAGGAGATCCTCGCCGCCGCGCACGCGGCCCTGACGGAAGCCGGCTGACCGGGGGCCCGGCATCGGGCGCCGCGCGGCGTGTGTGCACCGGTCGCACCCGCGAGGTGACGTGGGGTCCGAGGTTTCCGTGCTCGCGGCCTGATCGGTCTGGCGTAGTTCCGTGCTCCCTACGGCAGTTTTCGTGCACATGCGGCACCTATCGCGCTCAGGCCCACTATCCCGCCGGGCATCGCCCAGCCCATCGTCCGCTTCACCGAGAACATCCTCACCGAGGAGCACGGCGACGTCGCCGACGTCCTGCGCCAGCATGAGGCCGCGGGAAGGAAGCAGGCGATGGAGGCGCACCCGGCGCACCGCACCACCGCGTAGCCGCACCTGCGGGCCAGCGGTGGTGCGGTGCGGCGATGCCGGTGGACCGCACCACCGCGCCGCGCCACGGTGGTGCGGTCCACCGGCATCGCCGCACCGCACCGGGCGCGCGCCACAGCCAGGCGGGCCCCTCTATCCCCCCGTGACCGCAACCTGATCGCAAGCCGAACCGGCGCTGTCAAGGGGAAACGTCGCGGTAGCAAGCTGGACAAGGGGGTGCAGCGGAGCCGGACAAGGGTCGCGCGGGTCCGGCCGCACCCGGGCAAAAGTCGGCCAGCGGCTGGCGCACCGGTGGGGTGCGGAGCATCGGGTGCGGTGCACCGGCGCGCGTGAGAGTGCCGTGCATCGTCGGAGTGGTGCGGTGCAGGACGGGGTGGCGCCCCATCGCGGTGCGCACCACGGTGGAGTCCACCGTCGTCCGGCGCACTGGAGCGGGCTCCACTCGGTGGAGCCCACTGAGTGGACCCCACTGAGTTGCCGCCAACTTGAAATCGCAGGTCAAAGGGCTGGTGTGGCCGGTTCTTCGGGTGCTCGTGCTGGTCGTGGGCGGTTGCCCGGGGTGTAGATCGTTTGTCGGCGGTCAGCAGTCGGTTCTTGAGGTAGGTCTCGTTATGTCGGCCCCTCGCAGACGGGCGGATGCGCATTTGGGACCATGAGCGGATGTCCGAGGAATCGAACCCGATGTCTAGCCTGTGGCCGCTCGTGCCGCCTGGGGCCACCGACTGGCTGCTGGAGCTGTGCGGCAACGGCCTAACCGGGTTCATGCCTCCGGCGATGCCTGACGCGGTGTGGGTGCTGAACGCGAACCGTGTCCGGAGCGATCCGCAGCCGACGGGACACCTCCATGATCGAGTGGCCCTCGGCGCACTCCAGCACGCTCCGCAACCGCTGAGCCACAGCCTGGGCCGTCGTGCGGCGGCGTAACCACGCAGGCCGACCCGTCGAGAACGGGCGGCGAGGAAGGGGTGAGGATGCCGATGCCCAGCCCGTGACGCACGGCGTTGCACGGCCCACGAAGGTGCCGAACGGCGACCGCTCCTAGGGCGTGTGTCGGAAGTGCTTTAGGTTGGCTGATATGAGTGCGCAGGGGCGGAGTTACCGATACGTCGGACCGGTTGAGCTGAAGGCTGCGGTCCGGCCTGGCAGCGGCGGGTGCCCGATAAGCTCGGCGGCTGACTTCGACGGTTGGATCGCTGAGCGATCAGCAGCGGAGCTGACCGAACCGTTCACCTTCGTGGTCGGCACGGATGGTGTGCTTCGGCTGGCGCCGCGGCGAAGCGAGCACGTGGCCTGCGCTGGCGCGGACATGGTTCTGAGTGCCGGCGAGATCAGCTTCATGCGTGAGGCGGAGCGGTGGACCGTGGGTGAGGTCAGCAACCAGTCCACCGGATACTGCCCGGACGTCACCTCCTGGCCGGCAGTCGCTCACGCTCTGGACGATGTAGAACTTGGGCGGCCCTCCGGCTTCACCCACGAGGTGGTGTTCCGGCGGTGCCCCGACTGCCAGGAGCACAACATCGTGCGCGAGGACGACTTCGTCTGCATCTTCTGCGGCAGCGATCTGCCGGAGACGTGGAACGTGGATCCCACCGTGTGATGGCCAAGGGTCACAGCCACTCGTTGATGGCCGCGACGAGGACAGTCGCCTCGTAGCGGACCGCGAGTTCGTCGTATCGCGTGGCGACGGCGCGGTTCCTCTTGAGGCGGTTGATCCCGCACTCGACCGCGTGACGTTCGCGGTAGTCGACCGGGTCGAAGCGCGGAGGCCGGCCGCCGCGGGAGCCGAGCTTCTGACGGTTGTGGGCCTGGTCGGCCTTGTCCGGGATGGTGCAGCGGATCCCGCGGCGGCGCAGGTAGGCACGGTTCTTGCGAGAGGCGTACGCCTTGTCCGCCCGCACGCGATCGGTCCGGACGCGTGGCCGACCCGGCCCGATGCGGGGCACTCGGACCTTGTTGAGCACGGGTTCGAACTGCGGCGAGTCCCCGTGCTGCCCGGCCGAGATCACGATCGTCATGGGCCTCTGGGCTTGCTCGACGGCCAAGTGCAACTTAGTGGTGAACCCGCCGCGTGAGCGGCCCAGTCCGTGATCATCGGGTTCGGTGAACACACCGCCCGGCGGCTCTTTCTGCAGGTCCCCTTGCTTGCGGGTCCCAGCCGCGTGCTGATGAGCACGACAGACCGTGGAGTCGACACTCAGGTCCCACGTGATCGCACCCTTCGCGTCGGCCAAGGATTGCAGCCGGGTCACAATCCGGTGCCAAGTTCCGGTCCGCTGCCACCGACGGAACAAGTCGTAGGCCCGACCCCACGGCCCGTACTCGACGGGCACATCCCGCCACGGAACACCGGTCCGGATCCGAAACCGTATGCCGTCGATCAACTGCCGCCGGGGCCAGACAGGCGGCCGCCCCGCCTTCGTGCCCTTCGGCAACAACGGCTCCAGCACCGCCCACTGCTCGTCCGTGAGATCTCCCCGACCCATGAACCGTGATCATTCACAGACCAAGATCCACTTTTGATACACGGCCTGGCACCCGATCGCGAAGCGCCTGTGGGGCTCCCTCAAGAAGTCCGGCCAGGCCGATTTTTTCCAGCAATCCGACTGGGCCCTTGCCTACTCGCTGTGCGAAGACCTCTCCTACTACAAGAAGTCGGGGAAGCGGTCGGGCCAGATGCCCCAGACCATCTACTCGACCTTCGAGCGACTCCTCGTTGCCGAGAGCGACCGGCGTCGTGTACGCATCGAACTGCACGAGCCTCAGCCCGAGGAGCAGTAGGCGGCAGTGCTCGCCATCGCCGCCTACAAGAAGGAGCTGGGTCTCCAGTGCAGAGCCCCGCTGGAAAGTTGGGGCTCTCCCCAGCGGGACTCTGATGATCAATCGCGACCGGCCTTCACTTCTTCGAGCACCGCTCGAACAGACTGGATCGCTGTGATCATTTTTTGGGCGAGTGCAGGAACCTGGTCGAAGAGGTGCCCTACAACGGTGAAGCCCCCTACAACCGCAGCAGTTCCCACAGTCACCCAGCCCGCCAGCTCCATGTGGCTCCTTTCAGAGAGGGTTCGGCGAAGGCACCGAGGCAGCCGCCCGCGGCCCCAACCCACGGTCACCGGCCCCAGATCGCCTTATCAGCGCCGACCTCTCTTCACGAACTACACGAATTCTTGGGCGACTTGAGTCTATCCGGACCTGTGGGTCCTGTCCTTCGGTCCTCGGAGGTGAGTCATGGCTGCATCGCCGCTCCCCGCGGGGGAGATTGATGCCCTCGAACCGACCTCCCTCGGCCCGACGTGTCTGAGGGAACCCGACGGTTCTTGGAGGCTTCCCGAGTGCACGCTTGGCTGGCAGATCGCCGGCTAGGCGGCTGAGTTCCTGAAGGCAGAGGACGGCGGTCCCTGGCGTTTCACGCGCGAGCAGCTCCGCTTCGTCCTGTGGGCCGTCCACGATGAGCACGGTGTCCTTGGCGAACCGCTTGCGGGGCTGGAGAGCGAGCATCGGCCCGGAGATGGTCGATGATCCGGTCCGCCGCCGACTTGGACCCCGAACAGCGGAGCGAGCTGCCGCATCGTCAGGTTCGTGCGCCAGTACGTCGCGACCATCGGTGCCCGGTACTCCAGCGGCAGGCTCCATGGCCGGCCCTTGCGGACCGCGTCCGCACCCTCGCGTCGCAGAACCGTCACCAGGTTGGCAAGGCGCGCGGGCTCAGCCCGGTGAACGGGGTTATCCAGGACGGCTCCGACGCCGTGATCACACCAGCCACACCAAGGTCATCCTAGTGCCGTATCAGGCAATGTTCGCCCTGTTCTGATGGGTGGGTTGTCGCCTGGTAGCGTCGCTCTCTTCGGCTGGGGCAGCCTGCTGGAGTCTTGATGGGGTGCACGGTGACTTCTCCAGATGGCGATGTCCTAGCCGCTGCGGTGGCGAGGGTCGCGACGACCTTCGGCGGCATGACGGCCCAAGCGGACGAGACCATGTGCGGCCGGTGCTTCGATGAGGTCGAGGTCGAGCTGTTGCGGACTCCTGACGTCCGTCTCCCGACGGAACTTGTCGGCCGGGTCGCGCAGAAAGATCCTTCCCACTGGGACGACCAGCCCGCGATCATCCGTCGGGTCCTGCCGCAGCTCGTCGTGGTGCTCGCCGAGGGCGCGGTTGAGTCCGCTCTCATGGCTCGTGGACTGGCCGCGGCGGGCTGGTCGCGGTGGCCCCGCGAGCAGGCTGGGGCGGTGGCCGGTTTCCTGGAGGCATGGTGGACACAGGCCCTGCGGACGGAGTCGCCACCGACCCCGGCGTGCGAGGTCTTCGAGAGCTGTGTGACCGCGAGTTCCTCAGTCGCCCCGTGGCTCGCCCGCTGGGAGGCGGAGAGGGGCACGGTCGCCCGCCACCATCTGACTGAGAGCGTCAGCTGGTGGTGGGAGGAGTTGACGTCCGACGACTCGCCGTTCACCTGGTGGTGGGGCACCGCGGCGGAGGAACATGCCGCCTGGCACGAGGTTAAGACATGGCTGGCCGCTCAGACCCAGGTAACCGTGGTGCCGGACGGACTGTGGCCTGACCGGTAGTAGTGACCGCCGACGAGCGCCCGTGCGGATGATCCGCAGCAGCCGCCTTCCCTCGTCGTCATCGATCTCGCGCACGCGTACTCGTTCTGCCACCCCGACGGGGTGACCGTCACACGCCATGCGGCACAGCACCCGGACGGCGCGTCACATCACAACGGGGCAAACGTTGCCTGATCCGGCACTAGTTGCCGACGCTGCCCCATGTCCTCGATCCTGTGTGCTCGGCAAGCAGGGAGGACACATGGGGCTGGTTCTTTTCCCGGGCGACGGGGACAACAGCAGTCCGGATGTCTCCTGGTCCTACAGCGGCTTTGCCGCGTTCCGGCGGCGTCTGGCCGAGGCCGAGGGGTTCGTCCTGTCCGAGATGTGGGGCTTCGGCGGCGAGCGTCCGTGGAGCGAGGTGTCCACCGCTCTGGAGCCACTCCTCGATCATCCGGATGACAGCGGTGACGACCTCTCCCCTGCCGAGTGCGCGTCGGTTCTGGTCCGGCTGGAGGCGATCAGCGACCAGTGGGCGCGGGAGGGCGGGGACCAGCTCCTCCAGCAGCACATCGAGGATGCCCGCCAGCTGGCGGGCATCCTGCGGCTCTGCATCGAGAAGGGCGTCCCGCTGGTCTTCCTCTGAAGCCCACCGACCACGGAACCAGTTACGGGACAACCCTTGAGCTTGTCATTTATGGTCTGGTGTCGAACGGGGCTCGAACTTGGTCGATGCTTTTGCAGCTCAGCGGACATGGCGGTGGCCTTCGTCTGATTCTGTGCTCCGTCACAGAGTTGATCAGCGCGAAGGGCGTGGTCGTGGGTTTCATGCATCAGGGCGCCCTGCGGGATGCGCTCGCGGAAGTGTCACGCTTCCGGTCGGAGTTGTCCGCGTGTCTGACCGCGCGGGGCGACGCCTTGTTCGAGTTGTGCGACGCGCTGTTGTGCGCGGACGGACCGGTGAGGACGCTGGTCGATCTCGCGCTCGCGCCTGAGCATCGTCGTGGTCACGGGGCTCTGTACGGCGGACTCAATCAAGGCCGGATGGATGTCGCCCGGCTGCGTCGGGCCCTGGTCGGGGTGCCGCGGCCGAGGACGGCGGGCGGCAGGCTGGTGCTGGCGGTGGATGTCTCGCCGCAGCTCCGGCCGGACGCCAACACGTGTGCTGACCGGGCCTTCTGCCACGCGTTCGGCCGTGATGAGGGGAAGCACCAGATGGTGCCGGGCTGGCCCTACTCGGTGGTGGCCACACTGGAGACCGGCCGCACGTCCTGGACAGCGGTGCTGGACGCGGTGCGCCTGGAGCCCGGCGTCGACGTCGCCGCGTCACCACGGTCCAGATCTGCGAAATCGTCGAGCGACTCGTCGCTGCGGGCCAGTGGAAGCCGGGTGACCCGGAGGTCCTGGTCGTGCTGGACGCCGGATACGACGCTCCGCGCATCGCCCACCTGCTGGGTGACCTGCCGTCGAGATCCTCGGCCGGCTCCGTTCAGATCGGGTGATGCGGCGTCCTGCACCCTCCCGCAAAGAGTTCGGCCTGGCCAACCCCACGGGCGGCAGGCCGCCCAAGCACGGCGGCAAGTTCGTCTTCGGCGACTCTGCAACCTGGGGTATTGAGCAGGCCGTAACGGCCACGGACACCCGGCTCTACGGGAAGGCGACCGCTCTAGCGTGGGACCGGCTGCACCCACGGCTGACCCGCCCGGCCGCCTGGCTCGACCATGGCGGACCGCTGCCCCTCATCGAGGGCACTGTCATCTGCCTGGCCGTGGAGAGGCTTCCCAGAGGCGGGGTCAACAAGCCGGTATGGCTGTGGTGGTCGGGGGCACCGGCGCCACCAAGGCGGACGTCGACCGCTGCTGGCAGTCCTTCCTGCGACGCTTCGACATCGAGCACACGTTTCGCCTGTTCAAGCAGACCCTTGGCTGGACTCGACCCAAGCTTCGAGAATCCGCCGCGGCCGACCGCGGGACCTGGCTCGTTCTGGCCGCGCATGCTCAGCTCCATCTCGCCCGGCCGCTCGCGCGGGATCTCCGCCGGCCCGGGGAACGACCGGCGAGACCGAACAGACTCACCCCTGCCCGGGTCCGTCGGGGTTCAGGAACCTGCGTGCGAAGACTGGCACGCAGACCGGTGCACCGAAACTCGTACGGCCCGGTCCCGGCCGTCCGCTCGGATCGAAGAATCAGCGGCCCGCCGCCCGCTACGAGGTCGGACGCGTCCTCGCCACAGGCGAGTCCTACACCCGGCCCGCGCACCACAAGGTCGGCACCAAGCCCGGACGAGCCGCAGGCTGAGCAGCCGTGTTACTGCTCTTCGGGAAACGGAGCCCGGACGTACTTGACCCACCTTGGATCGCACGCGCCTGTCTCTTCGAAGTTGCGTTGTGCCTGAACAAGGCTGAGCGATCCGTTTGGGCCTCCTCGGACCACGTCGTCATCGTGCTCGTCCTGGCCGTCGTCCTCCCAGTAACACACCGTGCATGTCTCGTGAGCGCCACGGGCCTCCAGAGTCAGGCAGCCGCAGCAGGGACATGCGTAGGGACCGTTCTCAGGGCCGAGAACGATGTTGAACCACCGGGGAGCTGGGGCGCTGTCTTCACGGGTCACCAGATGACAGATACCAGTACCCGCCGACATCGCGTGACCGCAGCCCCTCGCAACAGCAGCAGAGGTCAAACGACAAGTTGAGGGGAGGTGGCCAGCATCGAGGAGAAGCAGCCGTGGAGCCGCACGAAGAACGAGCGGGCCAACCGCCACCGCCGCCGCAGTAGCAAGGGCGGCCGGCCCACCGGCTTCGACAAGGGACAGGTACGAACGTCGCGACGAGGTTGAGCGGACGATCAACCGCCTCGCGTGTGCGCATCGCTGTGCGGACGACTGTCTGAGCGGCGATTCTTCGCCGCACCCGGGGCAACCGCCTGACGGCTGGTCAGGACTTGGAGCATGAGCGCGACTACGCACAGCAGCGAGCCCAGTCCCCAGATCGTCAGATAGGCGGAGAGCGCCGGGACGTCCGTACCCCTGACGACCAGGGAGCCGAGGACGACGGCCGAGCCCGCGCCCGCGAGGCTGCCGCCCAGCGTCTTGAGGTTGTTGTAGACGGCGGTCGCACTCGCCGTGCGGTCCGGAGTGCTGCGCTCCGCGATCAGGGTGGGCAGGCCGCCCAAGGCCAGGCCCATGCCGAAGCCGGAAACTGCGGAAGCCAGGGCGAACAGCGCCAGCGTGGTGTGGCCGGCGATCAGCCCCACGTTGCCGGCGGCCATCAACGCGAAGGCGAGCAGCAGGACGCGAGGGTAGCCGGTGCGGGCCGCCACTCGGGCCACCATGCTCGCCCCGGCGAAGGCCAGGACGTGGGGCACCGCGCCCCACGCGCTGATCTCCCAGGTCGTGAGCCCGAATCCGTACCCCTCGTCGGCCGGCGACGCGGCAATGTACGAGATGCCGACTGCCTGCCCGCCCAGCATCACGGCGCCGAAGACGAAACCGGAGACGTAGAACGGCGCGGACCGGGGGTGGGCCACCGCCTGGACATCGACCAGGGCGTGCGGCCGGTCCCGTTCGAGCCGGATCCACCAGGCGAGCATGGCCAGGGCGAGCGCGAGGCCGCCCAGGGTGAGCGGCGAAGTCCAGCCCCAGTTCGCGCCGCGCGCCGTGGTGCCGAGGAAGAGCAGCAGCGCGAGGCCGAGCAGGAGTGCTCCTGTCCAGTCCATCCGGCCGGGCGCGCGCGTCCGGGACTCGGGGATCGCGCAGTACGACAGGGCCACACAGGCGCAGGCGATCGCGGCGAGGACGCAGAGCGTCGCCTGGACGCCACCGGTGAGTACGAGCAGGGGGCCCGCGAGGCCGTGGCCGAGGAGCGATCCGAGGGTGAGCGCGCCGACGAGAAGCCCTACGGCCCGCCGCGCGCCGTCGAGGTCGAGCCGGTCCCGTACGAGACCGATCTCCAGCGGCAGCAGCGCTGCCAGCGGACCCATCAGGGCTCGACCCAGCAGCAGTACCGTCAGATTGGGTGCGAGGGCCACCAGGACGGTGCCCGCCGCGACGCAGACCAGCGAGATCCGGACCAGTAGACGATGCCCGTACAGATCACCGAGGCGCCCCAGCACCGGCACCCCCACCGCGGCGGCCAGGAACTGGACCGCCATGTACCACTGCGCCTGCGACGCGCTGATGGACTGCCAGTCCTGCACGGCGGGCACCAGCGCCGGGCCCGACCCCTGGAGGAAGCCACTGACCATCTCGAAGACGACCAGCAGACCCACGACGGCGGTGACCCGGGGCGCCGCCACCTCCTCCGTCCCGCGACGCGGCGCTCTCATGCCGATGCCCCGGCGGCGAGCCGCCGCTGAGCGAGCTCGGCGAGCAGCGCGGCCTGGCGGTGGAGCACCCGGTCGTCGAACATGGCCCGCGGGGAATGGTTCTGCGGCGCCTTCTCCACATTCACGCCCTCGGGCGCCGCGCCGACCAGGAGCATCGCGCCGGGCACCTTGTTCAGCACCAGGGAGAAGTCCTCCGAACCGCTCGCGGGCTGCGGAGCGTGCCACACCTCGCCCGGGCCGAACAGGTCGCGCGCCGTCTGAAGGGCGAACTCCGTCGCGGCCGGCTCGTTGACCGTGACCGGGTAGAGCATCTCGTACTCCACGTCCGCCTCCAGGCCGTGCGCGGCCGCGATCGCGCGCACCAGACGCGGCAGCCCCTGGGCCAGCCGTTCGTGGTTGGCTTCCGAGTAGCTGCGTACGGTCGCCTCGAACTCGGCGGTGTCCGGGATGACGTTGTGCTGCGTGCCGGCGTGCAGCCGTCCGACGGTCACCACCACCGGGTCGAAGATGTCGAAGGTGCGCGTCACCCAGTTCTGCAGCGCGGTCACCATCTCGCAGACCGCGGGCACCGGGTCCTTGGCGTGGTGCGGAGCCGAACCGTGCCCGCCCGCGCCCCGCACCGTCACCCGCAGGACGTCGGATGCCGTCATGACGGTGCCGGGCCGGGAGGCGACCCAGCCGCCCGGCAGCCGGTTGGCCGACACATGGAGCGCGAAGGCGGCGTCGAGGGGCTTGCCCGCCGCGTCCAGGACACCCTCGTCGATCATCGCGCCCGCGCCGTTGTACCCCTCCTCGCCCGGCTGGAACATGAACACCACGTCGCCCTGGAGGCTCTCCCGACGGTCCGCGAGGAGCGTCGCCGCGCCGACGAGTCCGGCGGTGTGCAGATCGTGCCCGCAGCCGTGCATCCGGCCCGGCACCTCGGAGGCGTACTCCACCCCGGTGAGCTCGTCCACCGGCAGTGCGTCCATGTCGCCCCGCAACAGGACCGCCCCGCCGGGACGGCCACCCCGCAGCACGGCCGTGACGGAGGTCAGCTCCCGGCCGAGCGTGACGTCGAGCGGGAGACCGTCGAGCGCGGCGAGGACCTTCTCCTGCGTACGCGGCAGCCGCAGACCGAGCTCCGGCTCGCGGTGGAGCGAGCGGCGGAGCCGCACGAGATCGGGCTGGAGTTCCCTGGCGCGTTCCAGTACGGACATGCGGCGTCAACCTCCTGGTACGGTTCCGGCTTTCGGTGGGGCAAGACTGAAGCGCTCACCGTCCTGTCGGCTCTGAAACGCAGGAAAGACGCAAGGAGCATCGAATGACGCAGGATTCCGCGCGCGGTCAGGTAGGGGCACTCGACGACGTCGACCAGGCCCTGGTGCACGCACTGCAGATCGCCCCGCGGGCCGGGTGGAACGAGATCGGCGCAGTACTCGGCCTGGACGCCGTGACCGTGTCCCGACGCTGGCACCGGCTCACCGAAGCCGGCGCCGCCTGGATCAGCTGCTCACCGTCGCCGACCCTCGCCTCGGCGGGACAGGGGCTGCTCGCCTTCGTCGAGGTGGACTGCGCCGGCGGAAGCCTGCTGGCCGTGGCCCATGCCCTCGCCGAGCTGCCCCACGTCACTGCCGTCGAACACGTCAGCGGAGACCGCGACCTGCTGCTCACCGTGATGGCCCCGGACCTCGCGGCACTCACCCACTGGATGACCCGCGGCATAGGCGCGATGCCGGGCGTTACCGCCAGCCGCACCCACCTCGCCAGCACCGTCTACACAGAGGGCAGCCGCTGGCGGCTGCGCGCCCTCGACCGCGCTCAGATCGCCCGCCTCACCGACACCGACCGCGCCGAGGCACCCGTCTTCCCGCTCACCGACCTGGACCACGCCCTCATCGCCGCCCTTTCCATGAACGGCCGCGCCACCTACCGCGCTCTCGCCGACGCCTGCGGGGCGAGCCCGGACACGGTCCGCCGACGGCTCGGCCGGCTCTTCGCCGCGGGCATGCTCCACACCCGCTGCGAGGTCGCACGCCCCCTGTCGGAGTGGCCGGTCACGGTGATCCAATGGGGGCGCGCGGCCGCCGGGGATCTGGAACGCGTCTCGCGCGGAGTCACCGGCGCCCGGGAGGTACGGCTGTGCGCCGGCGTCACCGGCCGGAACAACGTCCTCATCATCGCCTGGGTGAAGTCCCTCACCGACGTCCAGCGCTTCGAGGTACGACTCGCCCAGCGCGTTCCCGGCCTGGAGATCACCGACCGGGCCGTGGCACTGTGGCCGCTGAAGCTCAGCGGCCATCTCCTCGACGAACAGGGCTACCGCATCGGCGGCGTCCCCCCTGGACGTTCGCACAGCCGGAGCGAGCACCTGGCCCTCAAGGCTGTCCCGTAACTGCTGAGTGAGTGTGATGGCGGTGTCAGTGGGTGAGGGCACACTGACTGCATGCTCGCCTCTCCATCTATCGCAGATAATGCCGCTGGCCCCTCCCTTATCTGGGTGGAGTCGATGGGCGGTCCTCTGATTGTCGTCCCCGTCTCCGCACTGGCCTCCTGGGGCGGGTGCACGGAGGGTGGTCTTATGGCGGGAGACGCCACCGCCCCGGACGACTACGACCGGGCCTGCGCGGTGGACGATCTGGCCGGTGTGATCCCTGTCGACGAGAACGGTGCGCAGGCACTGGTGCTGGCGGACGAGCCGGCGACCAGCTGCTATCTGCCCCAGCACCGAGCGTTCCTGCGGTGGCGCGCCGCCGACTCCGAGGCCGGACTGAGAGCCGCAGCAGACACCGTCCTCGCAGACCCGGCCACGGTGTGGGCGGAGTGCGGCACCTGGGCCTCGGACGGTCCGGCGGTGCTCATGGACTCCGCCGAAGCAGGTTCCGACCTGGGTGTCGAGTACCCCGACGGTGGGATGCCCGCTGAGGCGCCGGTCCCACTGCCGGCCGGCCGCTGGAGGGTCCGCGCCACGCAGACCAAGGTGGACGAGGGGAACTGGGTCGGCCTGGTCCAGCTCCTGCCCGCCGAATCCTGAACGGGGCGCGCTTCGGTCGGGTGTGGTCAGCCGCGGCGCGCAAGGTTGTGCAGATGAGCGATGCCGAACATTGCGTGGTGCACGCCATCGCCCTTGAGGCGGCAGTCGCGCAGGATCTTCCAGGTCTTCATCCGGGCGAAGGCATGCTCGACCCGAGCGCGGACCTTGCGGTGGGAGCTGTTGTGTTTTTCTTTCCAGGCGGGCAGTTCGCCCTGTCCAGGGTCGCGGCGGTGCGGGATGACGAGCCCGGTACCTCGATAGCCGCCGTCGGCGATCACCATGGTGTTCCCGACGGCGGCCTTCGCCCCGGATAGCTCCCATGCCTTGCAGTCGTTGCGGTTGCCGGGCACGGGCCGGCCGACGGAGACGATAAGGCGTGGGTCGGCGTCGATGACGACCTGGTGGTCGGTCGAGTAGCGGTAGTTCTTAGACTTCTCCGCCATGCTGTGGTCCCGTGTCGGCACCAGGGTGCCGTCCACGATCAGCACCGTGTCTCCGCGGAAGCGGCTCCGTGGCCGCAGCGCGAGCAGGGGTCCGAGCTGGCTCACGATCCGGCCCGCGGCCGACTTCGAGATTCCGAACAAGGGGGCCAGCTGCCGCAAGGTCAGGTTCGTCCGCCAGTAGGCGGCAACCAGTAGCACCCGGTCCTCCAGTGGCAGACTCCACGGACGACCCCTGCAGTGCAGACAAGGGATGGTCCTCCACGTCGCAGCACGGTGATCAGGCTTCCGAACTGCTTCGGACTCAACCCGGAGTACGGCGCTATCCATTGACGGCTCCGACGCCGTGATCACAGCCCCCACATGAAGATCATCTCAGTGGTGGTCCTGGCGTTCCTGCACAGTCCAGACCTACGGGCTCTGGACCTGCCGACCGAGGTCAGTAGAGCCAGCGGTCCAGGTGTGCTGGCCAGAGAAACCCCTCCTAGCCGTTGAAGGCCGCCGGGTCGATCTCCTTCAGCTCCTCTGCCAGCCGGTTCAGCTCAGCGCAGGCCCGCTCTTCCTCCTCTTCGGAGAGGTACTCCTCGGGGCCGTCCGGCTCGCTGAGAAGCTCTGAAGCTGTGACCCGACTGCCGTAACGGTGAAGGACGTTGAGCCACGCGTCGACACCTGAGTTGGCGAACCATGCCTCCCCATCCGGCATGACGAAGTAGACCGCCCCGGTTTCCGGCTCGACGCCGAACGATGACCGCTCGGCCTGATCATCGGGGTCCGCCTGCTCGGTGAGACGGTAGAGCGGGCCTCGGGATGTGAGCAGGACCGGCTCAGCCTCGCTCTGCATCACGACTCGTTCGATGAGGCGCGGAGCCAGCGGGATGCCAACCTCGACGAGCTGCGTCTTCGCGAAGCCAGAGATCCGCCAGCCAGCCACATCGCCCCGTCCGGCTTGCGTGACATGCCCCAGACCGGCCCATTCGGTCAGCTGGTCGTACGTCGCCATCGAAGGACCCTCTTCCGTCGGCTGGGGTCCTGACCCTATCGAGCCGGCCTCAGTCACGGCACGGCCGTACTTTCGGGACAGCCCCCCCCATCCGCTGGACGGGTCCGGCGGAGTAGGTGGCGCTCAACGCGGCCCCGGCCACCGTGGTCGCACCGAAAACGATCAGGCAGGACAAGCGCGGCTACGTCTACCTCGGCACCGTCACCACGGCAGCCTTGACCATCTGGCTTCGAACTTGATCGTCCGGACAAGTCCCAGACCCACCGACGTAGCCCGCCGCCCGGGGCACGCGCCTGCCGCCACTGCGACCGCCGGGGCGGCGCAACCCACCGACGGGCGACTTAGAGACCATCTCAATTGGTCCGGTCGCGCGCTTGAATGAGGGTGGCATTGAAGGAGGCGTCTGCCACATGATCGCGCTATGACGAGTCCTGCCGACTTCCGGGACCAGACCAACTGGTCCAACGGTTTCTACGAGCTGGCCATAGAGGTCGGGTCGAGTGATGATGTCAAGATTCAAGCCGTCCTGAGTGCTCTGTGGTCCGCCGCAGACGTTCACGGATGCTTCGGGCGGAGAGACCGTGAACCTGAGGAGCAGGATCCCGTGCCGTGCACAGTTGGATCGCTGACGGAGTTCGGGCATCTCCACGGTCAGGTCCGCCTTCCGACGGGCCAACTGGTCGTCTGCGGTTGTGTGGTGATCCGGGGCGGTGACGAAAGCAGTGACTGGCTGGACTTTTACGTTCCCGTCGGTGCGCTGGATCAGGCAAAACTTGCCTACTGGGACGGTCGACCGTTCTTCAGGTCAGACGTGCTGGACGAATGGCTGGCGGCCATCGGGACCGAAACCTTCAAGAGCGCCTCCTATGACCTGGGGGTCATCGGTTTTGAGGTCTCCGGTTGCACCGACGCATCGGCGCTGGGGGGAGCGCTGCCGCAGACACGTGACATCGGATACCTGCTTCCACAAGGCGATGTCCTGCACTATGGCGCCGCCAACACCTGAGCCTTGTCGCTTCGGGTAGGCATGAGCCGGCGGTAGCAGATGAGAGTGAAGGCGAGGAAGTGGTCGGCTTTACGTTCGTAGCGTCTGTGGAGGCGTCGGCAGCCGGCGAGCCGGGCCATGGTTCGCTCGATGGTCCAGCGATGACGGCCCAGCCGCTGTGAGGACTCGACGCCCTTGCGAGCGATGCGGTGCGTGATGTCGCGCTCGCGTAACCATCGCCGCAGGTGGGAGTAGTCGTAGCCTTTATCGCCGCGGAGCTTGCCCGGCTTGCGTCGCCGGGGCCCGCGGCCGGAGCGGATCGGCGGTATGCCCTTCACCAGTGGGATCAGGGCGTGACTGTCGTGCAGGTTCGCCGCCGAGATCCCGACAGAGATGGGCAGACCTGTCCGCTCAGTGATCAAGTGAATCTTCGACCCGTACTTGCCCCGGTCCACAGAATTCGGACCTGTCAGAGAAACGCCGGTGGGCTGTCGCTCCCGACGGCCCGAACGACTCAGACGGCAACTGCTGCCACGTGCAGCCCGATGTGGCCACGAACAGCGATCGCGGCCAACGCCTCTCGGTCGCCATGCCGGCGTCGGCCACCGCCCTAGGGGCGCGATGGAGCCTCCGGCACCACTCGCTGGAACAGCTCCCACAGCTCGTCCGGCACCAGCCGTTCAACAATCCCCACCGCGGCCAGCAGCCTACCGAACTGGCCAAATGAGATGACCTCTTAGACGTACTGTGTAAGTCTGGATCGCATGTCTAATATGAGGGAGGGTCGGGTATCCCTCGGACCGCGAGCCCCAGCAACAGACAGCATGTCGAGCGAGGAGAAGCCGGGACCGCCCATGAACGCCGAACAGCACTCAGCCCTCACCGCCCCCGACCTCTACGACCGGTCCGGAAAGCACTACAGCTTGGACGACCCCCGCTGGCGAGGCGAGGACGGCAGCCCCCTCGCCGTCAGTGCACTGCCGGGCCTGCGTCCCGAACAGATCGACATCGCCGAGCGGTCGCTGTGGCGCTACCACGCTGCCCTGCCCGTCCCGGCCGCACGGCGGGTGAGCCTCGGCGAAGGGTGTACGCCGATGATTCCGGTGGAATGGGGCGGCCGACGCGTCCACTTCAAGCTGGAGTGGTTCAACCCGACCTCCAGCTTCAAGGACCGGGGCGTTTCGGTGATGATGTCCCACCTCGCGGCGCACGGCGCCGACCGCGTACTCGAGGACAGTTCGGGCAACGGAGGCTCCGCGGTGGCCGCCTACGCCGCCGCCGCCGGCATCCGCGCCAAGATCATCGTTCCCGCCGCCACCTCACCGGCCAAGATCCTCCAGGCCCGCGCCTACGGAGCCGAGATCGAGCTCGTGGACGGCACCCGCGAGGAGGTCTCCGACGAGGCGATCCGGCAGTCCGAGCAGCTCCCCTATGCAAGCCACAACTGGCACCCCATGTTCATCCAGGGAACCAAGACCATCGCCTACGAGATGTGGGAGTCCCTCCACTTCACCGCGCCCGACAACGTGGTCCTTGTTGCCGGATCCGGCAGCAACATCATCGGGTGCGACCTCGCGTTCGGCGAACTGCTCGGCGCCGGTCAGATCGACAGGCGCCCGCGCCTCTTCGTCGGACAGCCCGAACACTGGGCGACCATCGCCGACACGTTCAACGGCATCGACCCGGCCACCCGCGGCGGGCGGATCCCGACGATCGCCGAGGGCGCGTCCATCGCCCACCCGGTCCGGCTGCCCGAGGCAGTGGAGGCCATCCGCCGCTCCGACGGCGCCGCCTACGCCGTCCCCGAAGCGGAGATCCACACCGCGGTCCGTGCACTGAGCGCCCGGGGCTTGTACGCCGAACCGACCAGCAGCGTCGCCGCGGCGGCCCTCGATCACTTCATCGCGACCGGAGAGATCGCCCCGGACGAGACGACCGTCGTTGTCCTCACCGGCGCAGGGCTGAAGTCCGCCGAGAAGATGGCCGCGGTGTTCCCCGGGCGCGATGACAGTGCTCAGGAAGCGAGCAGCACTCGATGACACACCCCACCGACCGCCGAGCCAACGGACACGGCGACCAGCCCTCCGCACCGGAAGACGGACGCCACCCAACGGATGACGACCACCTCGTACGAGAAGTCGAGCGCATCGCCGTCGCCGTCGGGCGCATGTTCCCAGGTCTGTGCGAGGTCGTCCTGCACGATCTGCGCCGACCCGACAACGCCATCCGCGCGATCGAGAACAACCTGTCCGGACGGCAGATCGGCGACTCCGCGACCGAGCTGGGCCTGCGCCGCATCGCGGACCCCGACTACCCCGGCGTCATCCAGAACTACAGCAATCAGTTCCCCGACGGACGCCCGGCCAAGAGCACCTCGATCGGCATCAAGAACGCCGAGGGGCGCTACGTCGCGGCCCTGTGCCTGAACCTGGACGTCAGCACACTGTCCCCGCTGGCACTGGCCCTCGCCAGCCTCGTCGCCACCGATGTCGAACACCAAGGTGAGGCCCTGGAGACACTGCGCGACCGCGCCGGACGCGAACTCCGCTCGGCCATCGACTCCTTCGCGGCGCAGTGCTCCAGCACCCCGCGTGGCCTCAACCGTGACCAGAAACGCGACCTGGTGCGGCAGTTGCATCGCGAGGGCTTCTTCGAGACCCGCAGCTCCGCGCAACTCATCGCCGACCAGCTCGGCGTCTCCCGGGCGACCGTCTACAACTACACGAAGTAGCCGAACCGAGAGCGACCCAAGAACCGGCCGGTGGGTGCGGGCGCCGGCCGCATGCTGATGCGCGCGGACGATGGTGGCGTCGACCGAGGTCTCCCCGTCGATCCCGCCTGCGGCGTCGCTCCGGCCGCAACTGGACCCGTTGAAGCAGACGTTCCCAGGTTCGTCGGCCGACCACAGGCGGTGACGTCCGTAGACCGTCCTCCACGGCCCGACCCGTTCGGGCAGATCACCCCGCCCCATGAAACTCACAGACCGAGGTGAGGTGCGCGTTGACGGCCTGGCCCGGACCACTTGCCGGTCAGAAGTTCAGCGGTACGCCGTTGACGCTGATCGGGGGCTCGGGGAGTGTGACGTCAGGTTGAGTGCTCGAGCATCCTCTGAATGGTTTCGCGGACCGAGTCGTCTGTCTCGTGCGCGAGGCGTCGACTAAGGGCTTCTCGTCGCCGGGTAGGCAGCTGTCGTCCCTGTTGTGTGTTCGTCGCCATGAGCACAGCAGCGAGGGATCGGACATCGGTGACCGGATCGGCGAGCGCCGTGGTCAGCAGATCTCGGCCGTGTTCTCCCTGGGCGGCGAGGGCGCGAAGGATCGTTCCTCTCACGGCCGGGTGAGTTTCCGCGGTCAGGGCCCGAACGAGCGTGCTGGGCAAGGTGGCGCTCGGGGCTGGGTAGGTGATGAACGTGTAGGCGGCTGCTCGCCGCCTTGTCGGGAGTTCGTCGTCCAGGAGCGTCGCCAGGAGTTGGTCCTCGTCGCCGGCCATCTGGTCGGCGAACCAGTTGAGGTCCCGGTGTCCTGTCAGAACGAAGTCGAGCCACCGCTCGTACCAAGACAGGAAGTCAGAATCGGCGTAGAACCGTGGAGCGAAGAATCCCTCGGCGTTGACTTCCACCAGTCGCCCGCGTCCGGGTCCTGTGACGACAAGCAGCGTGAAGTCGCTGCAGCCCCGGTAAACAACTGTGATGGTGCCGGGGAAGGAGCCCGCGAGGTCGCCCCGGTCATCGGGACCTGTGGGGACATCGACGTCGGGAGCGATGGGGAACGGTTCGGCGGGCTGTCCCATGCCAGCACGCCCGACCCATTGCTCCATAGGCAGCAACCCGTAGGTGGGACCGTATCCGCCGTGGCCGATTCGGGTGAGGAACTGGCGAAACTCCTCAGGCAGTCGAACGTCGTGGGTGTGCTCGAAGTCCGAGATCTGGGTCTCGGTGAGCACGGGGCCGAGTACGGCCCTATCCGCAGTCGGCAGTGCGGCGAGTTTGGCTTGGATCCGGGTGATCCTGGCGTCCACCGGTACGTCTTCTCATGTCGGGAGGTCGTTCGAGCCGCGAGCATAACCCACGGTCGGGCCGCCGGGCTGTCGTCAGCCTGCGTCGAACATGGCCACTGTGCCCCTGTGTCATCACTGTCAGCGGCACTTCGCCGCTGTACCGGATAGCGCGCCGCTCACACAACGGACTCGGCGTACATCACCCAGTCGCAGACGTCAGCGGCAACCTTTCCGAGGTGCAGACAACGCATGGTTCCGCTCGGCGAGGCCTGGGACTCCGGAGCGAGCGCATGGACGGCCGCGCGGCGCGAGGCGTACGCGAACGACCAGGCCGCGTCGACCTCGCTCGCCGCTGTCACGGCGCGGACGAACCGGTCGAAGCCCGACCAGGAACTACGCCGCGCAGCCCCGGTGACCCGGGCCTCAGGCCGCAGCCGCGTTGTAGTCGCCAGGGCTGTCGAGAACCAGAGGCTGGCTTCCGCCGGCTACATCGGGTCGTACCCGCGTGTCCGCAGCGTCCCGACATACGCGAGGCAGTCCCCGCCCAGCGCGACCGCGAGGTGCTGCGCCTGAACGTCACGCTCCTCTACGGATGGCCAGCCACCGCCACCACGTACGAGCACGTCGAGCAGTCGCTCCGCTCGCGCTACTGCACGATCGTCTGGCACCGCACCCGTGCGTCGGGCACGCTCGTCGACCTGGTCCCCGCCGACTCGATGCCGTGCCCGGCCGGCGTCGCGCTCTACCGGACGGGCCCGGGACGCGTCGCGCGCCCGGGCCCGTCCCGTATCGGTGCAGGTCAGCGGACCTGGACGGATGCGACCAGAGTGTTTAGGTCCGGCCAGAGCTTCTTGTTCGTCTCCGGCAGCACGACCCACAGCACCGAGGGGCGGACCCGCCCGGTGTCGACCACGAGGACCGCGTTCAGGTCCATCGTGGACGGCACCCCGCGTTTGTGGAAGTGGATCTCGCTGACCAGCAGCCAGGCGTCATGTCCGTCGACCTTGAGCGGCTGCGAGGCGACGTCGACCAGGATCGCCTGGTCGCGGGGGTACTCGTAGCGCCGCCGCTCGTCCATCACCGCGCCCGCCACGCCCCGCAGCTCCCCGGTGCCGCCGGCCGCGGCCATGATGTCCTCGTCGACCTGCGTGGACTTCACGAGTGCGCGCTGGCGCCCCTCCTGCTTGCGGGTGAAGCCGTCGAAGATCGGATCCAGCGTCTTGCTCCGGTCCCACGTGCCGCCCAGCTCCGCGTACTCCAGGGAGGAGTCCGTGACTGTGCCGATGACCGGCGAGCCCTCGCCCGGGTAGTCCTGCACCTTGACGGTCCCGGTGAGCCGCCGCTCCTCGGGCAGCGGGGAGGCGCCGGGGGTGAGAGTGGGCACGGGGATGCCCCGCTGCGGGGCGTCCGCGGTGCTGCCCGTGCAGGTGGCGGACGAGGAGTCCGGTGTGCTGTGCGCCTGCTGGACCACCTTGCCGCCGACCAGCACGGTGCACGTGAGAGTGCCCCCTTCCTGGTCCTCGCGGCTTCTGACGTCCAGATAGAAGTCGGCGCCCGCTGCCAGCTCGACGGTCTTGCGGTACGGCAGGATGACGACCCCGTGGGGCTCGTGGTTGCCGTTCGCCTCCCCGACGGTGAGGTTCACCGAGGGGTGGTCGCCCGTCGCGATGTAGGTGACCTCGACCCGCTGGGGTTCCTTGTCCGGGGCTGCCCCGTCGTCGCTCGGGTCGCCGACGGCCAGGGCCAGGCCCACCGCGCCGAGCGTGACCACCTCGAAGAGGATCACCAGGGCGCCGACCAGGTAGAACCCGCCCGGGATCCGGTCGAAGGTCTTCTTGCCGCGGCCGGAGTGGAACTCGCGTCTGGGCTGGGATGTCTGCGTCATGTCGTCCTCCCCCTCACGCCCGGCCGCTGTCGCCCGACCGGCGGTCGGCCGGCTCGTCGGCGAACCGCGTGGCCAGCAGCCCCGCCTCCCGCGCCTCGTCCAGAACCCGGTGCAGGTCCTGGAGCCGGGACCGGTCGGCGAGCCCCTCGATCTCGGCGACGGCCAGCTCGTCCCGCACCGTGTTCACCACCAGCTCGTGCATGTCCTCGCCGAGTTGCTCCAGCTCTCGTACGGCCTCCCACTCGCGGTACGCCGCGTCCGCCGCGCGGGTGTTCTCGGCGTACCGCTCCAGCGCCTCCACCCGCTCCTCCAACGCGCTCGACGACAGCCGCAGCGCATGCCGCTGAGTCCGCAGCACCTCCTCCACCCGCGAGCCGGAGGCGTCCCCGGCAGCGGTGCGCACCTTCCGCGCCAGCCGGGTCAGCTCGGCCAGGCGCTGGGCGATCTCGTACTGTTGGGCCGGCAGCGTCACGTCGTTGGCGATGTCGTCCAGCAGCCCGTCCCGGTCGACCTGCGACTGGAGTACCGCCGTCACGGCGGCCTGGGCGCGCTCCATCCGGCGCAGCGGCGAGTGGCCCAGCAGCTCGCGCAGGGAGTCGTCGCCGAAGTCCTCGGCCAGGTAGTAGCGGCCGTGGCGCAGCCGGGCCACCCGCTGCCGCTCGTCGGTCCCGCAGCCGAGGACGACGATCAGCAGCCAGGCCAGCAGGTGCACGCCCACGACGGTCAGGATGAACGCCTCGAACCCGAACTGGACCCCGACCCAGATCAGCCCCGCCTGCGCCGCGAGCCCGACGGCCAGGCCGGGCCACACGCCGATCAGCGCCCACAGGATCGTCACCGGCAGTAGCGCGCACACCGCGGAGACCCCCAGGGCCGTCCAGATGTCCGCCTTGGTACGGCCGCCCAGCCCCGGCTCCTCGGGCAGCGGCAGCGTGGCTGGGAAGAGTCCGTCGGCGGACTTCTCCAGCAGCGCGCGCTCCGCGTCCTCGAGGGCCGGATCCACCACCGGCCGCAGCGCAATGTCCTGCGCCATTCAGCAACACCCCCCACAGGTTGGGGAGATCGTGACACACGCCGGAGGGGCTGCCCACGCCACCCCTGTTCCCGGCCGGCGACCGAGACGGCGCGAACGCGAAGACAGACTGTCTTCCACTCTTGGCCTGATGCCGCTGAGGCCGACGGGGTGCGACGCGCAGCCAGAGGCGCCCCTGTCCGGTGGCCGACGCCCCCAGTCCTGCGCCCGGTGACCCCTGTCCGGGCGCTTGCAATTGCCACTTCACACGCTTCTGTGCATTCCCTTGAACGCAACTGGCGCGTGCACCACGCAAGCCTCGCGTTTTCATGAAGCGGGCTGTCCGACGGGTGGGCAGGTAGGTGGGGAAGTCTCTGACCAGCAAGAATGAGGATTTTCGAGGTCCCTGTTCCTGGCACCGCCGGAGGCACTTCTCAGGTGAGGAAG
The DNA here is from genome assembly GCF_044752965.1 of Streptomyces sp. NPDC088553. Lineage (NCBI taxonomy): Bacteria > Bacillati > Actinomycetota > Actinomycetes > Kitasatosporales > Streptomycetaceae > Streptomyces > Streptomyces sp. NPDC088553. Next base: position 61,400 of record NZ_JBIVMG010000013.1, read on the forward strand.
CGCATCGGGTCCTACCCACGCGTCCGCGTCGAGGGCGGTGGCCGTGGGGTGGGTGGTGTCCCAGGCCGGGCCGTGCTGCTGGTCGCGACGGTCCGCAAGACCGGGCTGGACCAGGCGATGTCGGCGACGCTTGCGCCATGGCGACGGCCGCGGACGGTGCACGATCCAGGCAAGGCCCTCCTGGACGTGGCCCTCGAGGTCGCGCTGGGCGGGGACTGCCTCGCGGATGTCGGGACGCCGCGGGCCGAGCCCGGCATGTTCGGGCCGGTGGCCTCCGACCCCACGGTCTCCCGGCTCGTCGACGCCCTCGCCACAGCCGGCGAAGACCCTGTCCGCGATCAGGACCGCTCGGGCCGGCGTGCGCGAGCACGTGTGGAAGCTGGCCGGCACTGCGGCGCCGGATGCCGCGTGGCAGGTGATCGTGGACCTGGACGGGGTGCTCGTGCTGGCTCGCTCCGAGAAGCAGGATGTCACCGCGACCTGGACGAAGACCTTCGGACACCGTCCTCTGACGGCCTTCGTCGACCACGGAAGCGGCGGGAGCGGGCGCCGGTGGCCGCCCTGCCCAGGCCGGGCAACGCGGGCAGCAACACCGCCACCGACCACATCACCACCACCCAACTCGCCCTGGCCCAAATGCCGAAGAAGCACCGGCGCGGACGCCGGACCCTGATCCGCACCGACTCCGGAGGCGGAACCCACGAGTTCGTCGCCTGGCTCGCCCAGCGCGGCCGGTGGCTGTCGTACTCGGTCGGCATTGACCATCACGGAGCAGATCCACCAGGCCGTGCAGATGGCGTGGTCTGCCGGTTCGCCTGCGGGGCCCTCTTTTTGCGGGCTCCGGCGGCGTGCTGGTGTACGCGCGCGATGGTGGAGGCCACCGAGACTGCCCAGTTGAGGTCTTCGTCGGTGTCGGCCTGTGCGACCAGCGCGGTGAACACCCGCTCGCAGGTGCCGTCGATGGCCCATGTCCGCAGCCGGTTGTAGCGGCAGTGCGCAGCGTGTCACCCGAGCGGTGGGAGGCGAGGACGTCAGCAATGGCCAGCCGGCGGCGACTGTGACAATCCCTGTTCGATCACCGGAGCACGGTGATAGACATCCGGCGTGGAAAAGAATCTTGAGTTCCCTGACCTGTTGCGACTGATCGATGAACGGTCGACCGCTTTCCGCGCCGTGGTCGCCGCCGCGCCCGGTCTCGACGCGCAGGTGCCGAGCTGCCCCGGGTGGACGCTGTTCGATCTGGTGAAGCACCTGGGTGGGGGAGACCGTTTCTGGGCCGCCATCGTCGGCGCGGGGTCTGCCGACGCTCCCCCGGCCGAGGCCGTGGCCGCGCGCGCCGCGCTGGAAGTGCCGCAGGAGCGTGAGGCCCTGCTGGCCTGGTTGGACGCGTCGACGCAGCTTCTGCTGGGCGCCCTGCGCGCGGCGGGACCGGAGAGCGGTTGCTGGACGTGGTGGCCCGCGTCGCAGTCACCGCAGACCGCCGGCGGCACCGCCCGGCACCGGGTCCAGGAGACCGCGGTGCACACCTATGACGCCCAGCTCGCCGGGGGCTCCCCGCAGCCGCTGCCGGTCGAGCTGGCACTCGACGGTGTGGAGGAGTTCCTGTTCACCGTCTGCGCAACGCCGAGTGCCTGGCCGCACAAGCCCACGGCCTTCGACTTCCACGCCGCCGAGGGCCGCTCCTGGCGCCTCACCGTCGACGGCGACGGCGCACGCATCACCCGTATCCCCGCGCCCACCGCCGCGGCCGGCGAAGACTCGGACGCAGCCGGCGCCGCCGTCCACGGCACGGCCAGTGAGCTGGTCCTCTACCTGTACGACCGGATCCAGGCCGACTCCTTGCACGTTGACGGAGACGCAGGGCTGCTCGACCTGCTCCGCGCCTGGGAGCCGGAGGAGAAGTAGGACGTAGCGGGGGTGGTTGGCCGCGCCTCGAGCCGGTAGGACACGACTCTTCGCCAGGTTCGTCGGTCGCGGCACCGGGCTCGAACCCGCGAGGCGGCCTCGGGGCGTCACCAAGCCGACCGTCCACCTGGATGGCAGTGCGAATTCGTGCGTCCCAGCGGTCACGAGAAGCGACGCGACTGCCGTCGTCCCGATCTCGTCGGGAAGTCAGTCGATCGGGTGACTGCGGTGGCTGCCGTGCATGAGAGCAGGGCCTCTTGGCAGCTCGAAGGGTGTCGATTCCAGCATCGTGAAGCGCAGCGACGACATGCGCGGCTTCGTCGTGCTGCCCAAGCGGTGGATCGACGAGCGGTTCTTGGGGTGTGACCGAGATACGCGCCAAAGGGGCAACGGGATGATCTTAAAGCCCTGAGCGCCCTCTGCCCGTCACCCATTCGGCTCAGTGTCGTTGGTGGTGATGTTGAGCGTCGTCTGGGGCCTGGGGTGGGTTGTGACATCGATTGAACGGACCGCGTGTCCGCGGTTCAAGCGGCTCATCACCGCGCATGAGCTGCACCTGTTCTTCTCCCCGCGCCGCGATGAGCTGGAGTGGGCGGCCGATGCCACGGACTGCGATGAGCATCTGCTGGCGCTGCTGCTGATGCTGAAGTCGTACCGGCGCATGGGGTGTTTCCCGGCGCTGGAGGACGTCCCAGAGATGGTGGTGGACTTCGTCCGGCGTGCGGTGGAGCTGCCGGAGGGCACGCTGCCGGTGTACCGGGCGGAGCGGACCGCCAAGCACCACCGGGGTCTGGTCCGCAAGCAGGCCGGCGTGACGTACGACCAAGCCAAGGCTCGGGGAATCGTCGAGCAGTCGATCCGCAAGGAGGCCGCGGCGAAGAACCGCCCGGCGGAACTGATCAACATCGCGCTGGAGAAGGTGGTGGAGGCCGGGCTGGAACTGCCCGGGTTCTCGACCTTCGACAAGATGGCCTCGAAAATCCGCACCGAGGTGAACGCCTCGATCTGCACGGGCATCCACGACCGCATGAGCGCCGCTCAGCGGGCGGGGCTCATGCGACTGCTGGAGGACCGCGACAGTGACGGGACGACGCTGTTCAACCGGCTGAAGAAGCCCGCCAAGGGCCCGACCTGGTCGCACTTCAAGAACCTGACCAAGCGTCTGGAATGGCTGGACGGGCTCGGCGACACCGACATGTGGATGGACGGAGTCGCCGCGGGGAAGGTCACCGACTTCGCCGGGGAGGCGGACGCGGCGGACGCTTCGGAGCTGCGGGACTTCGTCCCCGTCAAACGCATCGCGCTGGTCGCGGCCCTGACGCACAAGGCGCGGATGCGGGTGCGGGACGACCTGGCGACGATGTTCTGCAAGCGTGTGGCGACGAAGATCAAGAAGGCCAAGGCGGAGCTGGAGGAGATCCGGCTCGCCGAGCGGGAGATCGTCGAGTCCCTGATCGGGAACTACCGCACGGTGCTCAAGCACATCGACGAGGGCGGCCCGGCCCAGGAGGCGCTCACGAAGGCCGGGGCCATGACCGCCGAAGTCCGCCAGGCCCTGGACGGTTTGGACGAGGAGGCGCCGGTGGACGAGGTCGCGACGCGGCTGGAGGGCAGGGTCTCCCCGGCGGTCCTCGCCCTGGTGAAGGCTCAGGTGGTGCAGGCCGGCGGGTTCGGCGCGGTCACCCGCGCGGTGGACGGCTTCGGCGGGTTCGCGAAGCAGTACGAGCAGATCGAGAAGGTCTCCGCCCATCACGGCAACTTCTGGGAAGTGCTGCTGTACGGGCAGATCGGCCGGGACCGGGCGGTGATGTTCGACCTGGCCGACAACGACAAGCTGAAGTTCACCGCGACCAGCGAGGACAGCCGGGTGCTGGACGCCCTCGCGCACGCCCAGCGGCACCAGGCGGCCCGCGGCGAGTACATCACCGCCTTCAACGAGGAGGGCAAGGAGATCGACATCTCCTTCGCCACCCAGAACTGGCGCAAGGCCGTCCTCGACAAGACCCGGACCGGGCAGTTCGTGCGCAAGCACTTCGAGGCGATGGTCTTCACCGCGCTCGCCGAGGAACTGCGCACCGGCGACGTCGCGGTGGTCGGCTCGGAGGAGTACGCCGATTGGTCCGAGCAGCTGCTGGCCTGGGAGGTCGTCCAGGAGACGCTGGGGTCCTACCTGGTGGAGGTCGGCCTCGCCGCGGCGGGCGAGAGCGCCGAGTTCGACGCGAAGTTCTTCCGCCGGCAGCTGGAGGACAAGCTGCGAAACGCCGCCGCAGCGGCGGACGCCGGGTACCCGGAGAACGACGGCCTGGTCATCGACCCGGAGACAGGCATCCCGTCGCTGAAGGCATTCCGGGCTGACGGCCAGCGGCCCTCGGCGAAGCGGCTGGAGCAGGAGATCAAGGCCAGGATGCCGGAGCGTTCCCTGATGGGCATCGTGGCCCGGACCGCGTACTGGGTGGAGTGGTGGCGCCGTTTCGGCCCGCCGTCCGGCAACGAGCCCAAGCTCACCGACCCCTTGGGCCGCTACGTGATCGTCACGTTCGTCAAGGGCACCAACATGGGCCCGTACGAGGCCGCCCGGCACATCCCCGGCGTGAGCGGACACGAGCTGTCGTACGTCGCCAACAAGCACTTCTCGATCGTGCTGCTGAACGAGGCGGTCGCCGACCTGGTGAACGCGCACGCCCGCCTGGACATCTCACAGGCGTGGGGCGACGGGACCGCCGTCGCGGCGGACGGCACCCACATGGATACCTATCTCGACAACCTGCTCTCCGAGACGAGCGTGCGGTACGGCAAGCCGGGCGGCATTGCCTACCACCACGTCTCGGACACCTACATCGCGCTGTTCACCCACTTCATCCCGTGCGGTGTGTGGGAGGCCGTCTACATCATCGAGGGCCTGCTGAAGAACACCAGCGAGGTGCAGCCGACCACCGTGCACGCGGATACGCAGGGCCAGAGCTTCCCTGTCTTTGCGCTCGCCCACCTCCTGGGCTTCGACCTGATGCCCAGGATCAGAAACTGGAAGGAACTGACCTTCTACCGGCCCTCCAAGCAGAGCGAGTACGTACACATCGACGCCCTGTTCGGCGAGCCGGGCAAGAACGTCATCGACTTCGACCTGATCGAGTCCCAGTTCCGCCACCTGATGCGGGTGGCCGTCTCCGTACGCGAGGGCACCATCTCCTCCTCCACGCTGCTCAAGCGGCTCCGGTCGGGGTCGCGGAAGAACGCCACCTACGCGGCCTTCCGCGAGGTCGGCCGCGTGATCCGCACCGTCCAGCTCCTGCGCTACCTCTCGGACGCGCCGCTGCGCCGGCGGGTGACGGCGGCGACCAACAAGGTGGAGTCGTTCAACCGGTTCTCCCAGTGGATCGGCTTCGGCAACCGCGGCGTCATCGCCGATAACGACCCCATCGAGCAGGAGAAGGCGATGAAGTTCAACGCGCTGCTCACGAACGCGGTGATCTTCCACAACGCCCTGGACATCGCGGAGATCGTGCGGCAGCTGCTGGAGGAGGGGTGGGAGATCGACCCGGAAGACCTGGCGCACATCTCGCCGTACCTCACCGAACACATCAACCGGTTCGGTGAGTACAGCACCCACGAACTCGGCATCCAGCCCGACGCGTACGACCCGAAACTCGACGTCGACTTCACCCCGCTGCGCGAGCAGGACCTGACCGCCGCCGGTCTCGGTCAGGCTGCCTGACCGACCACGAATTGTCTCTTCTCAGTGAAGGCAGTTGCCACAGATGCCGCTGACCTGTGTGGACTTGATTGGCTGAGACAGCCGTCGCGTCCTGGGATGCCCCACTCGCCGGGGGACGCCCCGGCGGCAACGGCGAACAATTGCGCCGCGCCGGCCGAAAGCTCCCGAACGAAGCCAGCTGGCCCGCCCGGCCATCCAGCGTTCGGTGGCCGGGCGGGCCAGCGGCAGGCCATGCCGGCATCGGTGCGGCCCGCCGGGCCGTCTGTTGGTCGCCGCCGTGTACTTCAGGTTTGGTTTCCGATCCGGAACCTCAGCTGTTGGCCAGTGCGCGGTCGAGAAGGGGGAGCAGGCGCTCCCAGTGGCGCTGCAGCCCGACGGGGTTGAATGCGTCGGTGTCGGACATGGTGAACCCGTGGACGGTACCGGGGTAGATCTCGGAGGTGTAGTCGACCTTCGCGGCGTCCAGTGCCCGGTTGAGCTCGCCCAGGGCCTCGGGTGTCAGGTCGCTTTCGGCGTGGCCGAAGTGGACCTGGGCGGTGATCTCGGCGAGGGCGGCGGGCCCGTCCGCGCCCACGGGACCGTGGAATGCGGCGACAGCGGCCACCTGGCCGGGGTGAGCCGCTGCGGTGCGCATCGCCAGGAGGCCGCCTATGCAGTAGCCGGTCACCGCGACCGGCCCGGCGGCGACCTCGGGCTGGGTGGTTAGGAACCTGAGGTAGGCGTCGGCGTCACTCAGGACGCGTTCGGCGGTGTGCGCCTCGATCAACGGCATCAACTGGGCCATGATCGCGGGCCGGACCTCTTCTCCGATGTGCTCGGGAAGGCCGATCACCGGTGCCGGGCCGTGCCGGTAGAAGATGTTGGGGACAAGCACGTAGTACCCGTGCCCGGCCAGTTCGCGGGCCATCTCCCTCAGCACGGGCCGGATGCCGAAGCCGTCCGCGTACATCAGTACACCTGGGTGCTGCTCGCCGTTGTCGGGGAAGGCGGCGAAGGCGTCAGCCTGACCGTCCGTGGTGGGAATCTGCAGCGTCTTGATGGGCATGAATTCTCCTGTCGTGGTTGATGTGTAGAGCCTGTGATCAACACGACGGAGGCGGAGCCCGCGCAGCAGCGCAAGATTCTCGATCGAACAGCGGGCCCGCACCGGCCCGTACGGCGCTCAGAAGAGCGCCGGGTCACCAATCCGTGTGTGGCGCAATGCCGTCCCGGTAGTCATAGCCGCAGAGCATAGCCCACCGGGCAAAAGCCGACGCCGACACCGCAGTTCACAGCGCGGTCCAGCTATGACTCGAAGCCGACATGCTGCCCAGAAGAGGGGATGGTGGCGCGTTCCGATGCCTGCCGCAGTAAATGCCGGATTTACTGCGGCGGAGCCCCTACCGTGATCATCGCGACCTGCGGCGGACCAATCCGGCCGCCGAGGTGAGGTGTACGCATTTACTGCGGCAGCACCGGGAGGGCGGAGCGGGCATGACGATCGAACCGGTGACCGAACTCGGGAGCGGGGGCGCGTTGCGGTTGCCGCGCGCCCGCGTCGTGCCCATGTCCGCCCCGCCCGCGTCGTACACCGCGGCGGTCGAGCGCTACCTCACCGGCGCGGGCATTGCGAAGTCCTCCGCGCGGATCTACCGGATCTCGCTGACGACGTGGGGGTGGATGCTCACAGGTGAACCGGCGCCGACCGGACCCGCCCGCCGGGGCGCGAAGCCGCCCGTCTTCCCCGTCGCCGCGATCGATGACCCGGTACTGCCCGAGGTGCTGGCCGAGCTGGCGGCGGCGCGGGCAGACGAGATGGACGCCGACACCGTCAACCGGGAGTTGTCCAACGCGCGCAAGGCGATCGGCTGGTGGCAGCGCCAGGGTTGGATCGAGTGCGATCCGACGATCGGCATCGAGCGGCGGCCGGCTCCGCCGGACCGCACCAAGGCTCTCGCGGAGAATCAGATCGCTGCCCTGTGGCGCCTCGACGTCGCGCTGCGGGAGAAGACGCAGTGGAAGATGCTCTACGAGTCCGCCGCACGGGCCGACGAGGTGCTGTGCCTGAACGTGGAAGACCTGTACCCGCAGGACAAGCGGGGGAAGATCACCGCCAAGGGCGGGGCGATCGAGTGGATTCACTGGCAGTCCGGCACCGCCCAGCTCCTGCCCCGCCTCATCGCCCGCCGCACCCGCGGCCCGCTGTTCCTCACTGACCTCAAGGCGCCGGCCGGAACACCGACGCTCGACGTGTGCCCGGAGACCGGCCGGGCCCGGCTCTCCTACCGCCGCGCTGAGGAGATCTTCGAGGAGAACACGCGGCTGCTGGCCAACCCCCTCGCCTCACCCGACGACATCGAGGATCTCGACGGCTGGACGCTTCACCGGCTACGTCACAGTGCCCTCACGCACGACGCGGAAGGCGGCACCTCCACCCCGATGCTGCTGGCCCGCTCTCGCCACGCCTCCGTCCGCTCCCTGGAGCGATACGCACGGCCCGGTGTCGACTCGGTCGCTCGGCACGTCGCCGAACGCGACCCCGCTGCACGTCGCCGCACGTAGATCCGAGCGGATCAGGGCTTCAAGATCATCCCATTGCCCCTTTGGCGCGTATCTCGGTCACACCCCTTCTTCGCCCACCTGATGAGAAGTCGCCGTCTCGTCTGCGACTTCGAGCGTTCCATCGTCAGCGCGGAGGCCATGGTCTACTGGTCGACGACGATGCTCATGACCCGCCGCGTCGCCCGGCCACGTCCTTCGCGAGCGTGAATCGGCCAGCTGCCGGCTCAATCAGCCAGCCACGCGCCGTCAGCCGCTTGGCCTTCGATCGCAGTGCCTCCACCTTCCGGTCTACGGCCGTGATCATGGAGGACCGGGACGCCGCGAGGGCTGTAGCTGACCGGAGCGTCCAGCGGACGAGTGATCTTGACGGACTGTCCCAGTGAAACGTCGGCCAGGGCCGGCGCGGCCGCCCACAGACTGGCCGCTCCAGACAGTGACCGACAGGTGAGGGGCGTCAGCCTGCCCCGACGGGCAGGGGCCCCACGCGGGTCTCCAGCCAGGCAGGCAGGTCCAGGAGCCGGACCCCTTCCTGCTCGTCGGGGTCGGTCCGCGCGACCAGGCACACCATGTCCTCGGTGCCGGTGTTCACGGGCATGTGCGGGGTGTCTGCGGGGATGTGGATGTAGTCGCCCGCGCGCAGCACCACGTGTTCGGTCAAGTCCTGGCCGTGCCACACCTCTACCTGGCCGGACTGGATGAAGATGGCCGACTCGTGACCCTCGTGCAGGTGAGGGCGGCCCCGGCTGCCAGCGGGCATGACCAGCCGGTGCAGACACAGCCGCTCAGCCCCCGCGGACTGCGCACTGATCCCTGCCCCGAACGTCCCGCCCTGGACCCCTTGGTAGCGCCCGGTCCGAACCACGGTGCACTGCTTCTGATCTGTCATGAGCGCAGTACAGCAGCGCGAACGCGGCGTTCGAGCAGTTCACGCCAGCCTTCCTGCACTCGGGACAGCGCCGGTTTTCAGCACGACCCGACCGCGAGACCTCGACGCGCGGACTGGGCAGCGATGCGGTCTCGCTCGCGCTCAGTGGGGGCGACGAGGGTGATTCAACCTCTGTCCGGAAAGTCATGGGAGCCAGAGTCGGAGGCAGGCCAGGGTGACCATGGCCTGGTAGCGGCGGGCTCGTTCGTCGTCGCGGGTGGCCAGGGCTCGGCTCTGCTTGAGTCGGCTGAAGCAGCGTTCGATCAAGCCCTGCGGGTGCGCACCAGGTCGATCACCAGAGCGTCGGTGCAGTTCCCTCGGAGGCGGTCCGGTCGAAGAGCTCACCTCGTTCCGGCCGGTCCGGCGGAGACCTTAGGCTCTAGGCATGGTGGGTATGCAGCAGGACGGAGCCGCACGAGGGCCAGGGCGCCCGCGCGAGGAGCGGGTCACGGGGGCCGTCCTGACCGCGGTCGTGGACCTTGTCACCGAGCAGGGGATCGGGGCGGTCACGATGGACGCCGTCGCGTCCCGCGCCGGGGTGAGCAAGCCGGCCATGTATCGGCGGTGGCCCACCAAGCAGGATCTGATCATCGCCGCTGCCGAGAGCCGTCTCGGCGTCCTGTCCGTGCCTGATCTGGGCGACTTCCGCGCCGAGCTCCGCCTTGTCCTCACCGCTCGCCTGGAGGCGTATCGGCTACCGGGGTCGGACCGGCTGATCGCGGGCCTGATCGGGGCGGCGGCCGAGACGGGCGCGGGACGGGGCCAGTACGCGGAGTACACCGAGCGGATCACTGGGGAGACGAGGCGCATCCTCGAACGGGGGATGGCTCGCGGTGACGTGGACCCGGACACCGACGTCCGGGCCGCGACCACTCTGGTGGCCGCTCCGCTGCTCTTCCGGCTGATCGGTGAGCAGGAGATGCCCGACGCACGCTTCGTGGAGACGCTGGTCGAGCTCGTGGCCCGAGCTGTGGCCCCGACCGGCTGACGCCTGGCACCAGCGGCTTTCCCACGCCTCATTTTTTCGTGCCGCCAAGTCCTTGCCTCACCACACCCCAATAACGATACTTCCGGTAACGATTTTCCCGGCCGTTACGGAGGACTCTCATGGACAGCGCCGTCACCACCCCCGCCCCCGCGCTCGACAAGCCGTTGATGCACTACGGCAAGCGCACGCTCGACCGCATCGCGCCGGACATGGCCCAGCCCGACTACCGGCTCCTGGACATCTGCCCGCTCACCCCGCACATCGGCGCCGAGATCGAGGGCGTCGACCTCTCGCTCCCGATCGACGAAGACGTCGCGGAGGAGATCCGGCAGGCGCTGCTGGAGTGGAAGGTGCTCTTCTTCCGCGACCAGCACGGCTTCGACCCGCAGTCCCAGCTCGCGTTCTCCGCACTGTGGGGCGAGCCGGAGGCCAACCCGTTCTTCCCCAAGGGCGACACCGCCGGAGTGTCCCGGCTGGCCAAGGACGCCATGGCCATGGGAACCGAGAACATCTGGCACAGCGACCACTCGTTCATGGCCGCGCCGGCACTCGGCTCCGTCCTCCGCGCCGTCGAGGTCCCGTCCGCCGGCGGCGACACCATGTGGGCGGACATGGCGGCCGCCTACGACAACCTCACCGAGTCCATGAAGGACCGCATCGAAGAGCTCACCGCGGTGCACGACTGGGTGCCCAGCTGGGGTTCGCTGATGACCGAGGCCCAGCTCGCCGCGCACCGTGCGAACCTGCCGGCCGTCGAGCACCCCGTGGTCGTCCGCCACCCGCGTACCGGCCGCAAGCTGCTCTACGTCAACGAGCCCTTCACCACCCGCATCGTCGGCCTGTCGGACGTGGAGAGCCGCGAACTGCTGGGCGAGCTCGTCCTCCAGGCCCGGATCCCCGAGTACCAGGTGCGCTTCCGCTGGCAGCCGGGCTCCGTCGCGATCTGGGACAACATCGCCACCCAGCACTACGCGATCAACGACTACTTCCCGCAGCGCCGTGTCATGGAGCGCATCGCCATCGCCGGCGTCCGCCTCTCCTGAACCAGCCTCCCCGGCCCCTCCTCCCCTCCCCATCCAGTCTTCGCGGAGCCCCTGTGACCGACACCGACGTCGCACCCGCCGTGCCCGCCGACCCCCCGAACGCGCCGATCAGAACGAGCCGCCGCGCCTGGATCGTCACGGCGCTACTCGTGGTCTTCATGATGATCAATTTCGCCGACAAGTCCGTGCTCGGTCTGGCCGCGGACGAGATCCGAGAAGACCTCGGCCTGTCGGCATCGGCCTTCGGACTCGCCAGCAGCGCCTTCTTCCTGCTGTTCTCGATCTCCGGTGCCGCGGTGGGGCTGCTCGCCGACCGCGTACGGCCGAAGTGGCTGCTGCTGATCATGGCCGTTCTGTGGTCCGTCTCCCAGGCGCCACTGGCGATCGGAGGGGGGCTCGCGGTGCTCATCGCCTCTCGTGTTCTCCTCGGCGCCGCCGAGGGGCCCGCCTACCCGGTCGCCCAGCAGACGACCCTGTCCTGGTTCCCCAACCACCGGCGCAACCTGCCCGGGGCGCTGGTCGTCCTGGGGATCACGCTGGGCGTCCTGGTCGCCGCTCCCGTGCTCACGTGGCTGATCAACCATCACGGCTGGCGCTCGGCCGTCGCCGCGGTGGCGCTGGTCGGCGTGGTGTGGACGCTGCTGTGGATTCCCTTCGGCGGAGAAGGGCCGTACGCGAACACGTCGGACAACGACGCCCCGGCCGAGGCGGCCTGCGACGACGGGCCGGGGACCGGCAAGGGGGCCGGGGCCGGTGCCGCGGGCCAGGCACAGCCCCGGATGCCATACCGCCGGATCCTTGCGACCCGCACCTGGATCGGTGTCACGATCGGCTACTTCAGCACCTACTGGGTGATCGCCTTCGCCCTGGTGTGGCTCCCCTCCTACCTCCGTGACGGCCTCGGCTACTCCTCGGCCGCGTCCACACAGCTACTGATGCTGTTCTGGGGTCTGAGCGGAATCCTGGTGCTCGGGCAGGCGGGCCTGACCGGATGGATGCTGCGCCGCGGAATCGCGAGCCGGTGGGCCCGCGGTGGGGTCGGCGGCGTCCTTCTGCTCGTCTCCGGTGCTTCCTGTCTGGCCCTGCCCGTGGTCCCTGCCGGTGCCGTGACGGTGGTCCTGCTGGTCGGCTCGTTCGGCCTCTCCGGAGCGATGGGCGGCATCGCCGCCACCACCATCATGGAACTTGCTCCTGCCCATCGTCGCGGCGGCGCCCTGGGCATGATGAATGCCGTGGTGACCACCGCCGGCCTGATCGCTCCGACGCTGATCGGCAGCCTCGTGGACACCCATGGCGCGGGGGGCTACGAGTACGCGGTCCTGATCACCGGTGCCTTGCTCCTGGTGGGCGGAACCGCCGCCGTCACGCTGATCAACCCCGACCGCGACGCCCGCCTGCTCTCCGTGTGACGACACGTACGGGCCCGCCCCTCGCGCAACGCACGGGGCAGGCCCCGCCCTTCCGACCTCCGCCCTTCCGACCTTCCCACCTTCCGACCTTCCGACCTTCCGACCTTCCGACCTTCCGACAGGGACGACGTTGAACACCAGCGCCCTCGACACCTCCTTCCTCGACCGCACCGTGGCCGACGTACGCGGCAACGCCGAGTCCTGGTCCACCACCCCGCTCACCGAACGCATCGCCCTCCTGGAGCGGTTGCAGCCGCGCGTCGTCGCACGCGCGGCCGAGATCGCCGCCGCGGGTTCCCGGGCGAAGGGCTATGAACCGGACTCCCCCTGGGCGGCGGAAGACTGGACGGGCGGCCCCTGGGCACTGGTCCAGAACGCCTCGGCGCTTCTGCACGTCCTGCGCCGGATCGCAGCGGGCAGGGATCCGCTGGACGCCAAGGCCGTCCACGAGGAGAACGGCCGCACCCGCGTGGACGTCTTCCCCGCCACCGGCTGGGACACCCTGCTGCTCAACGGATTCTCCGCCCAGGTATGGATGCGCCCCGGCGTCACCGCGGAGCAGGCGCGGGCGTGCGCCGCGGGCGAGTACCGGGGCAAGCAGGGGGCCCCGGCCGTCGCCCTGGTGCTCGGCGCCGGCAACGTCGCCGCCATCACCGCGCTGGACATCCTGCACAAGCTCTACGCCGAGGGCCAGGTCGTCATCGCCAAGATGAACCCGGTCAATGCCTATCTGCGCCCGCACTTCGAGTACGTCTTCGCCGAGTTCGTCGAACGGGGCTGGCTGGGTTTCGTCGACGGCGGCGCGGCCGAAGGCGCCTATCTCACCCGTCACGACGGCATCGACACCATCCACGTCACCGGCAGCGACCGCACCCACGACGCCATCGTCTGGGGGACCGACGAGGGCGCGGAGCAACGCCGCCGTGACGACCTCCCGCTGATCGCCAAGCCCTTCAGCAGCGAACTGGGCGGCGTCAGCCCGTGCATCGTGGCGCCGGGCCCGTGGAGCGAAGCCGACTTCCGCTTCCAGGCCGAGCACATCGTCACCAGCAAGATGAACAACTCCGGCCACAACTGCATCGCCAGCCAGATCCTGGTCCTGCCGAGGGACTGGGACGGCACCGAAAGGCTCCTGGACGAAATCCGGCGCGTACTGCGTGAACTGGCCCCACGCACCGACTATTACCCCGGCGCCGCAGGCCGTCTCGCCGCGGTACGGGAGGCCCACCCACAGGCGGAGACGCACGGCGCCGACTGCCGGCTGCTCGTCCCCGACATCACCGACCACCGCGACGACGTCCTCATCACCGACGAGGTCTTCGGCAGCGCCCTGGGCGTCGTACGCCTGCCCGGCGGGACGCCGGGAGAATTCCTGCGCCACGCCGTCGACTTGGCCAACGACACCCTGCCCGGCACCCGCGGCGCCACGCTGATCGTCCACCCGAAGACCGAGAAGACCCACCGGGAGGCGGTGCGCACCGCCATCGCCGATCTGCGCTACGGCACACTGGGCGTCAACTGCTGGTCAGGCGTCGGCTTTCTCCTCGGCTTCACCCCGTGGGGCGCGTTCCCCGGCCACACCCGCCAGGACATCGGTAGCGGCATCGGCTTCGTGCACAACACGTTCATGCTCGAGGACATCGAGAAGACCGTGCTGCGCGCCCCGTTCACACCTGCTCCCCGGGGCCTGGTCACGGGCGACCCGTCGCTGTCCCCGCGCCCGCCCTACTTCGTCACCCACCGCACGGCACTGACCACGGTGGAGCGTCTCATCCGCTTCACGGCGGCGCCGAGCCTGACGAAACTGCCCGCGCTCTTCGCCGCCGCGCTGCGGGGCTGACCCCGACCGCCCTCGGTCCTTCCGGCCTCGTATCCGCCGCTCATGGCCCCGCGCCGAAGCATCCCCAACGGAGACCTCATGCTCAATCTCGCCGTCCTGCTGGAGAACAGCGCCCGCACCGTGCCCGACCGCACGGCAGTCGTGCTGGGCACCCAGCGGCTCACCTACGCCGAGCTGGACACGGCCGCCCGCCAGGTGGCCGACCTGCTGTACTCGCGCGGCATCCGGCCCGGTGACAAGGTCGCGCTGTCCTGCCCGAATCTCCCGTGGTTCCCGATCGTCTACTACGGCATCCTCAAGGCCGGCGCGGTGGTCGTCCCCCTCAACGTGCTGCTCAAGGGCCGGGAGATCGCGTACCACCTGGCCGACTCCGAGGCGAAGGCCTACTTCTGCTTCCAGGGCACCGCGGACCTCCCGATGGGGCAGGAGGGCTGGGCCGGCTTCGGTGAGACCCCCGGCTGCGAGGACTTCTTCCTGATGACCGCCGCCCCCTCCGAGGTCTCCCCGATCGCGGGCGCCGAGACCCTGACCGCGGCACTGGCCGGACGGAGTGCGGACTTCGAGACGGTCGCCACCGAGTCCGGTGACACCGCGGTCATCCTGTACACCTCCGGCACCACGGGCCGCCCCAAGGGCGCGGAGCTCACCCACTCCAATGTGATGCTCAACGTCCTCACCTGCCACAAGCTGTTCGGCGAGATCGAGCACGACGTCCACCTGATCACCCTGCCGCTCTTCCACTCCTTCGGCCAGGTCGTCCAGATGAACGCCGGCATCGCCTCCCGGGCGACGCTCGTGCTGCTGCCCCGCTTCGACGCCCGCTCGGCCCTCGCCCTGATGCAGCGTCATGCCGTCACGTTCTTCGCGGGCGTTCCCACGATGTACTGGGCGCTGCTCGAAGAGGAGGCGCCCGACGTCGACCTGTCGCTGATCGCGAAGAACCTGAGGATGGCCGGGTCGGGAGCCTCGGCACTGCCGGTCGAGATCCACCGCCGGTTCAGCGAGCGTTTCGGGGTCACCATCATGGAGGGGTACGGCCTCTCGGAGACCAGCCCGGCGGCCACCTTCGTGCCGCCCGGCGAGGAGGTGCGTCCCGGGTCCATCGGGCGCCCCGTCTGGGGTGTCGAGGTGGACCTGGTCGACAAGGACTGGACACCGCTCCAGGGCGCCGACGCCATCGGCGAGATCGTCGTCCGCGGGCACAACGTCATGAAGGGCTACTACAACCGGCCCGAGGCGACCGCCGAGGTGATGCGCAACGGCTGGTTCCGCACCGGTGACCTCGCCCGCCGCGACGCCGACGGATGGTTCTACATCGTCGACCGCGCCAAGGACATGATCATCCGCGGTGGGTTCAACGTGTACCCGCGCGAGATCGAGGAGGTGCTGCTCACCCATCCCGCCGTGAGCATGGCGGCCGTCATCGGTGTGCCGCACGACCGCCACGGCGAGGAGATCAAGGCCTGCGTGGTCCGCGTCCCAGGCTCGACACACACCGAGGAGGAGCTCATCGACTGGTGCCGGGACGAGATGGCCGGCTACAAGTACCCCCGCCTCGTGGAGTTCTGCGACGTCCTGCCCATGAACGCCACCGGCAAGATCCTCAAGCGCGAGCTGAGGGAGGCGCAGGACGGCGCGATCGACCCGACTCGATGAGAGTTCGGGCTTCGGCCACACGTGCGGTGTCGCGTGGCCGGCTCGGTCGACGGTGAGAGTCCGCACTCGGCCGCGGATGACATTCTGGGCGTCCTGGCCATCCGTCTGGCAGAGGCCGGAGATGGTTCGGCTTTGCGGGGCGTGATGAAGGTACGCAGGCTCTTGCCCTCACCCCCACCACTCAGCAGGTGGCTCCGCCGTTGGAAGGGTATCGCCGTACGCGTCGAGGCCCGCGTCCTCGGCCCCACCGCGCGGTGGCGGACGCCGAGCAGGGTGAGCTCGTGGCCGTGCTCGCTCTCCAGGCGGCAACCACCGTCGGCAGAGCGCGCCGTTCCGCCGGCTCTGCCCCTGGTCCACGCACGATCACGCCACGAGAAGCGTCTCAGTCGTCGAGCCATGGGCCTCGGGTGATCTGTTTGTGAAGTCGCTCGTCGAGGCAGCTCAGGTGGGCCCAGACGAACTGCGTGCTCCGTTCGCCGGGCCGCGTGATCTCCAACGTGACGCCATCACCGCAAGGGCCGACGTCCGTGGTTTCCATGCAGAACGCGCAGCTCACTCGCTCCTCGATGCTCATCGGGTGAATGTAGCCCGAGGCGGGCGGAGTGAGTTCGGTGGAGGGCATGGACTGGAGCTGCCGCAGAGCATCGACCTGCCGGCCTTCGACGACCGCTTCCTTCTCCTCCCATGCCTCCAACCCATCCGCCGGAGCCCGCGTACGTGCGCGGCCTAAGCGCCTGCGTCCGCCCAGAGGTCCATCGGCACGCACCCCTGGCTTCGGCCGTCGGGTCCCACCATGCGGCCCATGCGCTTGACCCAGCGCAGGGTGACGGCCCGGTTGAGGACGCGCAAGTCCGGGACGGTCTCGGCGAGGCGGGCTTCGTAGCGAGCGATGTCGTTGGTTCCGTGGGCCCACACCGCGGCGAGCAGATTGGCCTCGGTGGCCGTGGACGCGGACAGTCGGGTGTCGCGCAAGGACGCCAGTTCCTCCGCGGCTCTGGCGAGTTCGGCGGGAGGGACACTCATCCACACGGTGAAGCTGGTGTGCCAGCCGGTGTGCGGTTGAGCGGCCTCGCAGCGCAACACCGCCCTGCCGCTGCCCAGGACCCCGGCCAGCATGCGCCGCACCGTCGCCTCGGGCCGACCGAGCTCGGTGGCGAGCGAGACGAGGGAGCGGCGCCCGTCGGGAGCGAGCGCGAGGATCAGACGGCGTTCCTCCGGGGTGATGGGACCGGGGTCGGGTCGAGGCCCGGCCCCGGAGCCGGGCAGGCCACGCTGCTGGTCTCGGGAGAGCGAGTCGAACCGCCACTGACTGGCCTCGCGGTGCAGGTGCTGCACGAGGTGGGTGCGGGTACCCGTCACGCTGGGACTCTTGCCGAGGGCGAGGACGTAGTCGGCCATCGCGACCCTGTGACGGGTGGCGACGGTCAGCAGCAGGTCGCTGGAGCCGGCCACCATCTCCACGCTGAGCGCCTGTGGATGCCGGGCGCAATCGGCGGCGAGGGCCTCACGGTCCTGCGGCAGACAGCTGACTTCGATCAACGCCAGTGCTCCGTAAGCCACTTGGGACGCGCCGGTGTAGCAGGTGACCCACGCCGTCCCTGAATCCCGGAGTCTGGCCCAGCGTCGCGAGAGGGTGGCCGCGTCCACACCCAGAGGGCCGGCGAGCTGGGACCAGGGAGCGCGGGGCGCCACCTGGAGGGCGGTGATGAGCTCCAGGTCGAGTTCATCCAGTGTTGAACCGAGGGCGGTCGCGGTCGTCGCCCAAGGCGCGCTTGTTGCGCATTCCCGCATCAGGTCCACCTCCGGACACGGATTCTTGCAATTCCGGGGTGTCGCCGGAAGGGGGCTGATCCTGTAGCCCACCTCACATCGCCTCCTCCTTCCCCGGAGTCACGTCATGCACCGTCCCCGTTTCCTCAGCGGCGCCATCGCGGTCGCCGCCGCCTCCCTCCTCACCTCCGCCTGTACGACCGGATCCGGTTCCTCCGCCGACGGCGGCGGTGCGGGCGGCGCCCAGGGCGGGGCAACCGTCAGGCTCGCTCTCACGTCGGACGTGACGACGTTCGATCCGATCAGGCAGCAGGCGGCGAGCGACTACGTCGTGGGTCGCCTGATGTACGAGACGCTGGTCGGCCAGGACGACGGCGGTGCCATCGTGCCCCGGCTCGCCGGGACGTGGGAGCAGACACCGATCGGCGTGACGTTCACCCTGAAGAAGGGGGTGACCTGCTCGGACGGCAAGCCGCTGACCGCGTCGCAGGTCGCCGCCTCGCTCACCCGGTACCGGACGATCTCGGCGGGAGCCGCGATGACCTTCGGTCCGGGCAACACCGGCGCCGGGACCACGATCACCGGCGACGACAAGGCCGGCACCGTCAGCATCGAACTGGCCGCGCCGTGGGGCGAGCTCCTTCCGGGCCTGGCGAACAGCACCACCGGTGTCGTCTGCTCTCCGGGTCTCACCGCCGGGGACCGGCTCGGCACAGGCGCCGTGGCGGGTGCGGGCACCGGTCCGTACGAGCTGGTGGGGGCCGAGCGCGGATCGGCGTACGAGCTGAAACTCCGAAAGGGGTACGACGCCTGGCCTCAGTACGCGGCGATGCCCGCAGGCAGGCCGGCAGGCACCCTGAGGGTGTCGGTCGTGAGGAACGAGTCGACGCTCGCCAACCAGCTCCAGACGGGGGCCGTCGACTTCGGGGCGTTCACCGGACCCGACGCGGCCCGCTTCGGCAAGGGAGGCTTCAGGGTCGAGGCGGCTCCCCTCATCCGCAACTTCGTCGCCTTCAACCAGCGCGAGGGCCATCCGGGCGCCGACCCCAAGATCCGCAGAGCGGTGGCGCAGGCCATCGACGCGAACGCGTTCAACAAGGTCTTCGGCGGCACGGGCCAGGTCATGACCTCGTACGTGGATGCCAAGGCGCCCTGTGTCTCCACCGACCCCTCCCTCCTCACGAAGACGGACCCGGCCGCCGCGAAGGAGACCCTCGAAGGCGTCAAGATCAAGCTGGTCGGCTCCAACGCCGTCGGCCAGGGCGCCGGCAACACCTACGTCCAGGAGGCCCTGCGCGCCGCCGGCGCGGACGTGCAGCTCACGAATGCCGACAACGGCACCTGGGCCACGCAGGTCATGGGCAACCAGGGCGACTGGGACCTCACGGTCTTCCCGATGATCTACGGACAACTGGCGCGCGGCGGCGTCCACTTCATCGGCGACGAACCGGCCGACGGCCGCAACTTCGGTGCCGTCGACAACAAGGCGTTCCTCGCGGGGTACGGCGCGGCGACCACCACCGTCGACCAGAAGGCCAAGTGCGCCGCATGGCAGAAGGCCCAGAAAGCCCTCCTGCAGGCGGGCGACGTGGTGCCGCTCGCCACCGTCAACGTCCACTACGTCTTCCGTGAGGGCGTCTCGGCCACCATCCCGGCAGGCGCCTTCGACCCCGTCACGCTGCGGATCGCCGAGTGACCGCGGCACCGGTGCACGCCCCCGTACCCGGGGCCCGGAAAGGCACGGGTCCGCGGCGGCCCGCGCCCCGCCGAGGCCTCGCCCTCGGCCCGTGGGGCACCTTCCTGCTGCGGAGACTGGCCGGTCTCGTCGCCGTGGCCACCACGCTGGTCGTCGTCACGTTCCTGATCGTCCAGCTCATCCCCGGCGACCCGGCCCGCGTGCTCGCCGGCGCCGACGCCTCCCCCGCGGACATCGAGCGGCTGCGCGGCCAACTGGGACTCGATCAGACCCTGTCCGCACGGTTCGCGGACCATACGGGCGGACTCCTCCACGGCGATCTCGGCCTGTCGTTCCAGACGCGTGAACCGGTCGCCGACATCATCGCCACCCGGCTGCCCTTCACCGCCGAACTCGCCCTCCTCGCCGTCCTGGTGGTGCTCCTCGTCGCCGTACCGCTGGGTCTGGCGATCGCCGTGCGCGGAAGCCGCCGTACGGACAGCGCCTTCACGTTCACCACGTCGCTGGTGGGGGCGACCCCCGAGTACGTCATCGGCACCCTCCTGGTGCTCGTCCTCGCGGTCGCCCTGGGCGCATTCCCCGCTGCCGGCGCCGACACCCTGGCGTCCCTGGTCCTGCCCGTGGCGGCTATCGCCTTGCCCGGATGCTGTGTGATGGCGCGCATCGTGCGCCGCGAGGCCGCCTCCGTCCTCGCCCAGGACTACATGCGTACCGCGCGCGGACGCCGGCTGCCGCCGCTCACGCTGTACACCAGGCACGCCCTCCCCAACCTGCTCACCGCCGCACTGACCCTCGGCGGACTCATCCTCGCCTCCCTGCTCGGCGGCACCGTGATCGTCGAGTCCGTCTTCGCCTGGCCAGGCATGGGCCAGCGCGTCGTCGAGGCGATCCTGGCCCGCGACTACCCGGTCATCCAGGGATGCGTGCTCGTTCTCGGCCTGCTCGCGGCCCTCCTCAACCTCGTGGTCGACATGGTGCTCGCTCTGCTCGACCCACGCACTCTGGCCGGAAAGGGTGGTCACTGATGCGTACGGCATCCCCGAGCCCCACAACCCCGCGCTCCCCGCGCCGGAACCCGGCCCTGTGGACCGGGGTGGCCGGCCTGGCCCTGATCGCCGTGCTGGGGGTGGTCGGTCCCCTGGTCTGGACCGACGCGGCAACCGCCCTGTCCGGTGCCGCCCGTGAGGGCGTGAGCGCCGAGCACTGGCTCGGCACCGACGCCCTCGGCCGCGACGTCCTCGCCCGCACCCTCGTCGCCACCCGGCTCACCCTGCTGATGACCCTGGCCGCCACCGCGATCGCGGGCGCCGCAGGCATCCTGCTCGGCACGGTGGTGTGGGTCGCGGGGCCGCGGGTACGCGAGTTCGGGCTCCGTCTCATCGACGTGACGGTGTCCTATCCCGCACTGATCCTGGCGCTGGTCGTCTCGGCCGTTCTCGGCGCGGGCCCGACGGCGGCCGTCGTCTCGATCGGCCTCGGCGGCTGCCCGGCCTTCGCCCGGCTCACTGCCAACTTGGCGGCCTCGGTGGCCCAGCGGGACTTCGTGTCGACGGCGCGGCTGATGGGCGTACCGCCCCACCGGATACTGGCGCGGCACCTGCTGCCGAACATCGCGGGTCCCCTGCTCGTCCTGCTGTCCGTGGCGTTCGCCCAGGTCCTGACCGCCCTGTCCGGGCTGTCTTTCCTGGGGCTCGGTGTGCAGTCACCGGAGTACGACTGGGGCGCGCTGCTGAGTACCGGACTGGAGACGCTGTACACCAACCCGGCGGAGGCGATCGGCCCCGCCGTCGCGATCACGGTGACGGGTGTCCTCGCCTCCTTCGTGGGCGACGGGCTCGCCGCCGGGTCCGACCCCCGCGGCGGCCTGGTGACCAAGGCGGCCGCGCGGCCCGCCGAGCGCCCCGAACCGTCCGGGCGAGCACCGGAGAACGCACTGCTCACCGTGGACGGACTGAGCGTCGAACGTCCCGACGGGACCCGGCTCGTGGACGGAGTCTCCTTCCACGTCATGCCCGGTGAGATCGTCGGCCTGGTCGGCGAGTCCGGCTCCGGCAAGTCCCTCACCGCGATGGCGGTGGCCCGGTTGCTGCCGGACGGACTCACCTCCCACGCCGCCCGTCTCCTCCTGGACGACCTGGACCTGGACGCGCGCCGCGTCGACGCGGCGCGCCTGGCCACCGAGGTCGGCATCGTCTTCCAGGACCCGTCGGCGTCCTTCAATCCGGCCCTGCGCGTCGGCGGCCAGCTCACCGAGGTGCTCCGCACCCACCAGGGGGTGAGCAGGGTACAGGCGCGTGCCAAGGCGATCGAGGCGCTGGGGAAGGTGCGCATCCTGAACCCGGAGGCGGTGGCACGGCGGTACCCGCACGAACTGTCCGGCGGAATGCGGCAGCGCGCGATGATCGCCTCCGCCGTCCTGCCGGGCCCGAAGCTGATCGTGGCCGACGAGCCGACCACGGCGCTCGACGTGACGGTGCAGGCCGAAGTCCTGGACCTGCTGCGCGAGACCAACCGACGCCGTGGCACCGGCATGCTGTTCATCTCCCACGACATCGGCGTCGTGAGCACCCTGTGCCACCGGATCGTCGTGATGTACGCCGGCCGGGTGGTGGAGGAGCTCTCGGCACGCGATCTGCGGCTCGGGCAGGCCCGACACCCCTACACCAAGGCCCTGTTCGCAGCCGCCCCCCGCCTCGCCGACCACGGGGACGACGCCCTGGACGAGGCAGCCGGGCCCCCGGCGCTCGCCAGTATCGCGGGTCGCCCCCCGACCGCGGCCGAGCGCCCGGCGGGCTGCGCGTTCGCCGCACGCTGCCCCCTCGTCCACCAGAGATGCACCCATGAACGCCCGGTGCCGATCGACGGCGTGGCCTGCCATGCCGTCGCGTCCAGCCCCTTGGCCGCGACCACGCGGGACGACGCGTGACCGCCGTGCCCCACGCCCCTGGAGGTGACCCCGCATGACGTACAAGCTCGCGGTCGAGGACCTGACCGTGGTCTTCGGACACGGCTCGCGCGCCACGACCGTCCTCGACCGGGTGTCGGTGGGCGTCCGGGCCGGGCGAACGCTCGGCCTGGTCGGCGAGTCCGGATCGGGCAAGTCCACCGTCGCCAGGACGATCGTCGGCATCAACCGACCCCGCACGGGCCGGATCACGCTCGACGGCCGGGACCTCGCCGGCCTCAAGGGCCGGGACCTCACGGCCGTGCGACGCCGGATCCAGCTCGTCTCGCAGGACCCGTACGCCACCCTCAACCCCCGCATGACGGTGGGCCAGGCGATCGCGGAGGCCGTCGACCCGGCGCGCGCCGACGCGAGGAGACACGCGGCCACCGTGGCGCGCTGGCTGGAGACGGTGTCGCTGGACGCCTCCGCCGGGGACCGCTGTCCGCACGAGTTCTCCGGCGGCCAGCGGCAGCGCATCGCCATCGCCCGCGCCCTCGCCGTCGAACCTGAAGTCGTCATCGCGGACGAGATCACCTCCGCGCTCGACTCCTCGGTCCAGGCCGAAATCCTCAACCTCCTGGCCGCGTTGAGGCGGGCCCTCGATCTCACCCTGGTGTTCATCTCACACGACCTGGCCGTCGTCCGGCACGTCAGCGACGAGGTGGCCGTGCTGCGACACGGCGAACTCGTCGAGCAGGGCCCGTGCCGCGACGTCTACCGCGCCCCGTCCCACCCGTACACACGCCGGCTGCTCGCGAGCGTGCCGGGCCCGACCGACGCCGACCAGGAGAGTGCCGCATGACCGCAGCCCCCCTCACCCGCGACCTCACGGCCGGCCTCAAGACGGCCGGACTGGAGGGCTTCTACCGCGACCTGCACCGCCACCCCGAACTGTCCATGCGGGAACACCGCACCGCTGAGAAGCTCGCCGCACGACTGCGCGCCGCGGGCTTCGAGACGACCCGGGGGGTCGGAGGGACGGGCGTCGTCGGCGTCCTGCGCAACGGCGACGGCCCCACCGTCATGCTGCGCGGAGACATGGACGCCCTACCGGTACGGGAAGCCACCGGCCTGGCGTACGCCTCCGAGCACGACGGTGTCATGCACGCCTGCGGCCACGATCTGCACGTCACCTGGCTCGCGGGCGCAGCCGAGACGCTCGCCGCCGGGCGCGACACCTGGTCGGGAACGCTCGTGATCGTGGGACAGCCCGGCGAGGAGACCGGCGAAGGCGCTCGGGCCATGGTCGCGGACGGACTGCACACCCGTTTCCCGCGACCCGACGCGGTCTTCGGACAGCACGTGGCCCCCGGCCCCGCGGGCCTCTTCGCGCACACCCCCGGCCTGACCATGTCCGCCGCCATCGAGGTCGACATCGTCATCCACGGCTCCGGTGGCCACGGCTCACGTCCCGAGGCCACCGTGGACCCGATCGTGACAGCCGCCTACGTCGTCGCCCGGCTCCAGACCGTCGTCGCCCGGGAGATCCCGGCCAAGGAGCCGGCCGTCCTGACGGTCGGCCAGATACACGCAGGCAGCAAGAACAACATCATCCCCGCCGAGGCCCGACTCGGCCTCACCCTGCGAAGCCAGTCGCCGCGAGTGCAGGAGAAGCTGATGGCGGGCATCCGGCGCATCGTAGCGGGCGAGTGCTCGGCGGCAGGCTGTGTGAAGCCAGCGGAGATCACCGTCGGCATCGCGTTCCCGGCCACCGTCAACGACGCGGCACTCGACCGGGATGTCGCCGCCGTCCACACCGAGCTGTTCGGCGCGGGCAGCGTCCTCGACTTCGGCCCGGCGATGGGCAGCGAGGACTTCTCCCTGCTCGCGCCCGACGGGGTTCCCTACGACTTCTGGCACGTACCGGCGACCCCGGACCGCTCCTGGGCCGACGCGCCGGGTGCGGACCTCACGGAGAAGTTCGGGAACGTCCCCGGCAACCACAGCCCACTCTTCGCTCCCAGTCCGGCCGTGATCGTCCCGGGCGTCCAGGCCATGGTGGCCGCGGCCCTCACCCGCCTCACCCACTGAGCTCCGCGACCCGCGGCCCGGGCACCGGACCTCCGCCTCGGCCCGTCTCGCCCGTCGAGCCCCGCGCCCGGGCACAGGCCCGTCATCCCGGTCCTCCGATCGCCTCGGCCGGCCACCACCGGCTCACCTGCCCCGCGCTTCCCGCCCCCTTCAGTCCCTCCGAGAGGCTGCTTCCCGTGAACACCCCTGACACCGATCCACTCTGGCCGGCATACGACGAGCCGGCCGACCTGAAGACGATCGAGTCCGTCCCGCTCCGGGACCGCGGCCTGCCCTGCACCACCTACGACGTCCTGGTCCGCGCCGCCGCCCTGTGGCCGGACCGGCCGGCTCTCACCGCCCTGCCCGACGCGGAACGCTGGTCGCACGGCGAACCCACCACGTTCGCCCAGCTGCGGGACCAGGTGCACCGCGTCGCCAACCTCTTCCACGCGTACGGCGTCCACCGCACCACCGCGGTGGGCCTTCTCACGCCCCACACCGCTCTGCTGCCCGCCGCACTCCTGGCCGCCCAACTGACAGGTATCGCGGCACCCGTCAACCCGGCTCTCACCACCGGGCACGTCGAACGACTCCTGCGCCTGAGCGGGGCACGGATCCTGGTCGCGGCCGGACCGGAACTCGACCCCGCCGCATGGCGGTCGGCCCGGACCGTCGCGGCGTCGCTCCGCTGCACCGCCCTGTTCGCGCTGCGTCCCGTCGGGGCGCCCAATACCGCGCCCGTTCTCGAACCCCTCGACGGGGTCGAGGTCGGCTATCTCCACCTCGCGGCGGCCGGGCGACCGACCGGGCTCCATCCCGGCGTGGTTCCTCCCCGGGCCGGAGACCTGGCCGCCTACTTCCACACCGGGGGCACGACGGGCGCCCCCAAGCTGGCCGCGCACACCCACGCGAACGAGGTGACCGACGCCTGGATGATCGCGGCGAACAGCATGCTGGCCCCCGACTCCGTCGTGTTCGCCGGCCTTCCCCTCTTCCACGTCAACGCCCTGGTCGTCACCCTTCTCGCACCCCTGCTGCGTGGTCGGCACAGTGTCTGGGCGGGGCCGCTCGGATACCGCGAGCCGGCGCTCTTCCGACACTTCTGGAAGATCGTCGAGCACTTCCGCATCGCCACCCTGTCGGCGGTGCCGACCGTCTACGCGGCGCTCGCCCGGATACCGGTCGACGCCGACATCAGCTCCCTCCGCTTCGCCGTCGTCGGAGCCTCCCTCCTCCCCACCACCGTGCGCGAGGCGTTCGAGCGCCACACGGGCGTACCCCTGTGCCAGGGGTACGGACTGACCGAGGCCACCTGCGGGACCACCCGGAGCTTCCTGGGGGAACACAGCCGTCCCGAAGCGGCCGGCCAGCGCCTCCCCTACGTGCGGGTCAAGACCGTCCGCATCGACGGCGACGGCCAGTGGCACGACCTGCCGCACGGAGAGCCGGGTGTACTCGCCGTCGGCGGCCCCACCGTCTTCCCCGGCTACGTCGTCGACCGCGACGCCCGAGGCCCACATCTGGACACCCTTGGCACCGTCCGCCACGGTTGGCTCAACACCGGCGACCTCGCCCGGGTGGATCCCGACGGATTCGTGACTCTGCTCGGCCGCGCGAAGGACCTGATCATCCGGGGCGGCCACAACATCGACCCCGCCGTCATCGAGGACGCGCTCCTCGGGCACCCTGCCGTCACCGGCGCAAGCGCCGTCGGCCGCCCCGACCCGCACGCCGGCGAAGTGCCCGTCGCCTACGTCGCCCTCGCCCCGGGCACCGGCGCCATCGGATCCGCCGAGCTGATCGCATTCGCCGCACAGCACGTACCCGAGCGTGCGGCGGCCCCCAAGGACGTCGTCGTCCTGCCCGAACTGCCTCTGACCGACGTCGGAAAACCCTCCAAGGTCCCCCTGCGCCTCGACGCAACCCGCCGTGCCGTGGCCCTCGCCCTGGCCGACCTCGGCACCGGCGTCGGTCACGAGCAGATTCACTGCGTCCTCGCGGACGGTCGCGCCGCGGTCATCCTGCCCCTCGTGACCGGATCACCCGGCCTGCGGGACCGGATCTCCGCCCGACTCGCCCCGTACGGCCTGGACTGGACGTTCGCCGACCCCGGCCACTGACGCATCCCGGCCTCAGCCTCGCGTTCCCTCGGGCCGGGGTGTCGCGCGTTTCGACGGATGACGACGCCTCCTGGGCGCTTCGGATCACCGCGTGCCGCGTCAGACCCTTCGAAGCAGCGGTAGCGGCATGGTGCCATCCCACTCGCGGAGTACGAGAATGCCGTACCCCTGCGGGTCGGGGCCATGCCACCGGGGCACTCAATGCTCTTGCGGCACGACCTTGACCTCGTACGCGAGGACAGGCACCGCGGCGAGCTGCTCGTCGACCTGCTCCCGGACATCGCCGGCCAGCGACAGCACCAACTGGGTTCTCGTTCCCGGGCCGTCAGCCCGGGGGATGGGGCTCTCCACCGGACCGTTGGAGCTATCGGCCAGGCCCCTTAGAGCCTCGCGAGCCTCGTCGAGCGCATTGTCGCTCACAGTCATCGAAACGACGGTGGTAAGCGCCATGGCAAGCCTCCTGGCAGTAGACGAACACACGACTGCCTCAAGGATCACCCCATGCTTCCCCCTCCGCACCGTGAGTTACAGGCCGCGCGCGCGAATGCTCGGAGTGCTTCGCGCTCCGTGACCCTCGTTCGGCTGGGCGAGTCGCCGCGCTTCCCGGGCACCTTCCCGCTCGTACGGAGAGATCAGGCTCCGCCCACCGGGTGTCCGCCGGCAGACAGCCGGTGGGCCCCGCCCGGCCGTCAGATCGTCCAGGCGCGGCGCCGCGAGCTCGCCGACTCCCCGCCATCGCCAGGACCCGGGCCCGCTCCGGCACGACGAGGCCCGCGAGGATCACACGCACGTCTCGCTCGATCGGCATCGACGCCAACGGCAGCGACGAGGACTTCTACTGTGTGTCCCCCGTCTAGCGGTACCCCGGGGGCTCCATGGCGGACTTCCCGGGGCCGCTCGGCATCGCCACCGGATGACAGTGGGTCTTGACCCGTTCGTGGAGCCCTCCCCCGCCGCGCTTTCGCGCGGCCACGCCACGGGCACGCGGAGCTGCTCTTGGCCCGGACCTGTAGCGGCGCGAATCCGCGCTGCGAGTACGGGCGCGACCTGCCGCAGCCGTTCAGATCGGCATATCGCGGTTCAGTAGACGAACAACCGGCTCGCGATAAAAAATCACCAGAACGACCGAAGGTTCAGCATGGTTCTACTGAACCAACTTCACCATCTCAACTCGTCGCAATCAAAGCGTCTTTCATGCTTGACATGGATCCGACCACGGGTGCCTCATGGTGGACACACCCCCGACGTGCAGACCAGCGGCTCGGTCACAGAACTCTGACAACGTTGTCTAGTTGTCAGAGTTCTGCGTGGACGGGGCTTCTTTCCCTCCATCCCTCCATTCTTCACGAGGAGAGGCATGACCAAGTCACCGCGCAGGACGTGGCTCACGGCAGCCGGCAGCACACTCGCCGGCGTGGCCGGACTGCTGCTGCCCGTCTTCGGCACCGCCGGAGCCGCCCAGGCCGCCGACAGCGGCATCCACGTCAGCAACGGCCGGATCTACGAGGCCAGCGGAAACGAGTTCGTGATGCGCGGGGTGAACCACGCGCACGCCTGGTACCCGGGCGAGACCGACGCCATCGCCGACATCGCCGCCAAGGGCGCCAACACCGTCCGCGTCGTCCTGTCCAGCGGCGACCGCTGGACGAAGACCAGCACCTCCCAGGTGTCGTCGATCATCAACGACTGCAAGACCCACAAGGTCATCTGCGTCCTTGAGGTGCACGACACCACCGGTTACGGCGAGGACGGCGCCGCCGCCACACTCGGCCAGGCCGCCGACTACTGGGTGGGCGTCAAGAGCGCTCTCCAAGGCCAGGAGGACTACGTCGTCGTCAACATCGGCAACGAGCCCTTCGGCAACAGCGGTTACACCGCCTGGAGCGACGTCACCAAGAACGCCATCGGCAAGCTCCGCACCGCCGGCATCGAGAACGCGCTCATGGTCGACGCCCCCAACTGGGGGCAGGACTGGTCGAACACCATGCGGTCCAACGCGGCCTCGGTCTTCACCGCCGACCCGCGCCGCAACACGATCTTCTCCATCCACATGTACGGCGTGTACGACACCGCCGCCGAGGTCCAGAACTACCTGAACCACTTCGTGAACAACCGACTGCCCATTGTCGTCGGGGAGTTCGGCGACAACCACAGCGACGGCAACCCCGACGAGAACGCCATCATGGCCACCGCCCGCTCGCTCCGCGTCGGCTACCTCGGCTGGTCCTGGAGCGGCAACGGCAGCGGGGTCGAGTACCTCGACATGGTCACCGGCTTCGACGCCGGCTCCCTCACCACCTGGGGCAACCGCTTCTTCAACGGTGCCGACGGCATCGCCGCCACCTCGACCCGCGCCACGATCTTCGGAGGCGGGGAAGGCGGCGGCAACACCGGAGGGAACGCTCCGAACGGCTACCCGTACTGCGTGAACGGCAGCTCCTCAGACCCGGACGGCGACGGCTGGGGCTGGGAGAACAGCCGCTCCTGCGTCGTCCGGGGCAGCGCCGCCGACACCGGATCCGGCGGTGGCAGCACCGGAGGGAACGCTCCGAACGGCTACCCGTACTGCGTGAACGGCAGCTCCTCAGACCCGGACGGCGACGGCTGGGGCTGGGAGAACAGCCGCTCCTGCGTCGTCCGGGGCAGCGCCGCCGACCACTGACACCAGGGGTGCCCTCCCGGCCTCGGCGACGGGAGGGCACCCGCCTCGTACCGCGGGTCAGGCCAGCTGGGTGGCCTGCAGACGGGCGTAGGCCGCGTCGCGGGCGAGCAGCTCCAGGTGACTTCCGGACTCCACCACCCGCCCCCGCTCCAGCACGACGATCCGGTCCGCCCCTCTGATCGTGGAGAGGCGGTGGGCCACGACGAATACGGTCCGGCCGGCTACCAGACGTGCGAGAGCCTCCTGCACCTGCGCCTCGGAGCGGGCGTCCAGCGCCGACGTGGCCTCGTCGAGCACCAGGACCCGAGGATCCCGGATGAGGGCCCGGGCGATCGCGAGCCGCTGGCGCTGGCCGCCCGAGAGCCGGGTGCCACGCTCCCCCACGACGGTGTCGTGGCCGTCCGGCAGCGCATCGACGAACTCGGCAGCGTTGGCGTCGCGCAGCGCTCGCCGCAACGTCGCGTCGTCGACGCGCTCCATGCCATAGGTGACGTTCTCCCGGATGCTCCCCTCGAAGAGAACGGACTCCTGGGGGACGACGGAGACGAACCTGCGGTAGCTTCGCAGGTCGAGCCGGGCCATGTCCTCGCCGTCGAGGAGCACCCGGCCCGTTGTGGGGCGGTGGAAGCCGAGCACCAGGTTGAGCAGGGTGGACTTCCCCGCGCCCGAGCCGCCGACGATCGCCAGGGTGGTGCCGATCGGCACGTCGAGGTCCACGTCGCTCAGGGCGGGCTCGTCGCCGTCGCCGTGCGTGAGGCTCACGCCCTCGAACCGGAACCCTCCAGCCACCGAATCCACCTGCCTCTTGCCGTCGTTGACCTCCAGGTCGGGCGCCTGGAGGACCTCGCCGACGGACTTGAGGGACTCCACCGCCCTGCCCACGACAGGGGCGAGCGCGAGCAGGCTTGTGACAGCGCCGGTGAGGGTGGAGAAGTAGGCGCTGAGCATGACGACCTCCCCCGGGGTCACCGACGTCCATCCGTAGTAGGCGACGAGCGCCGCGCCGGCGAGGCAGGCCGTGCCGAGCCCGTTGAAGACGACCCAGGAGAACGACCCGAATCGGGCGTTGAGCAGGTCGAGCCGGGTCCCCTCCCGCTGCACCCGGTCGAGCTCGCGCCCGACGCGGCCCAGGGCAGTGCGCTCCAGGGCGTGGGCGCGGGTGATGGGGATGAGGGTGGTCATGTCGCTGACGGAGGCGGACATCCGCTCCACCGAGCGCCGGTAGGAGGTGTTCCCCTCGCCGAGCCGCGCGCGCAGGGCCCTGATGAGCAGCACCGCGACGGGGACGAGGACGAGGAAGACCGGCAGGAAGACCGGGGTCACGACGGCGATGACGGCAAGGCCGCCCGTCAGTGTCGCGACGGCGGTCAGGCCGTTGTCCGCGGTCTGTTGGAGCCCCGTCTCCAGCGTCTCGACGTCCCGGACCACCTTGGCGTGCAGCACGGACGAGTTGGTGCGGCTGTGGAAGCCGATGGAGAGCTGCTGCATCCTGGTCACGAGGGCGGACCGCAGGTCGCGACCGAGCCGGCGGACCGCCCCGTGCATCCAGCGGACGTACAGCAGGTGAAGCGGCGGGTTCAGGCAGAGGACCGTGAGCATCACGGCGCAGTTCCACCAGAGTTCGGAGATCGGCCGGTGCTCGACGACGACGTCGATGACGTTCGCCGTCACCGGCGGGAGCAGCCAGACGGGCGCGTGCTTCGCGAAGAAGACCGCGACGGCCCCGGCGAGCCGTGCACGATCGGGCCGGAAGAGGTAGAGGACGGTGCGGAGCGGGTGCTCCCCCCGGTAACGGTGGTCGAGCGGACTGTGGTTCATGGCTTCTGCGGGCTTCCTTCGTAGGGGCCGGCCGCGCCTCTCGCCGTGGCACGCGTCCGGTGGCGGGGCGTGAGCCAGGGCCGAGGCCCGCCGCGCACGGGGGCAGCCCGGTTCCGCGGCCGTGGGGCGGCCTGGTTCTCCCTGGGGCGAGGACGGCGGCGTGCTCTCGTAGAAGCATGTGACGCGCGGGTCCTCCGGTGCCAGTGCCGACGGGCCCACTCCGAAGTTTTGCGAAACTCTGGCTAAAACAGCTGTCCACCTCGCAGGTTCACGCAGATCCGAGGCGTCGGAGCGGAAGGACGCAGCGCTGCCGTGGGTCCTGGCCGACTCGACGTTGTAGTCGAAGGCGGCGTACTGCCGCTCTTCGAACCCGCCCTCGCACTCCTCGAAGCCGTGCCGCCTCTCGCGGCCGAACACCCACACGCGGGCGACGTCGACGCCTTAGGCCGCCATGCGGGCGAAGTGGACGTCGATGCGGGCCTTGTCCACGTACTGCGTCTCGGTGTCGCCCGAGTCGGCGCTGTCGGCAGCGGCAGGAGTCGGGCGGGCCACGAAGAGGCCGACGAGAGCCGGGACCGTCGCGAGGAGCGGAGCCGCTGGCCCGCTCGTCTTGCCCGTGGAAGGACGTGGTGCGCCGTACTCATGGGGTTCCCTTCGTCGGACGGAGTGGAGGAGGAACCGGGTGTCCGCGGAGCGACTCACCCGGGCGATCGATCGAAGCCCGACCTGGGGGCATCTGCCCGCCCCCTGCACCCGCTGAGACCTGCCACTGCGCTCAGGACCTGGCGGTAGGGTCGGGGTATCGAGGGTTCAGGATGGAGCTGGGGTGGCAGTGAAGCGGCCGACGATGGCGGACATCGCGCGTCGGGCGGGTGTGTCGAAGGTGGCGGTCTCATACGCGCTCAACGGCCAGCCCGGAGTCTCGGAGGGCACCCGTGCCTTGATCAAGAGCATCGCCGAGGAGCTGGGATGGCGGCCGAACAGCGCTGCTCGGGCGCTGACCGGCGGGCTTGCGCAGGCGGTCGGACTGGTCGTGCGGCGGCCGGCGCGGACGCTCGGGGTGGAGCCGTTCTTCATGGAGTTCATCAGCGGCGTGGAGACGGTCCTCGCCGAGCACGGGTTCGCCCTGATGCTCCAGATGGCGGCCGACCAGGAGCAGGAGATCGAGGTCTGCCGACGCTGGTGGGGCGAACGGCGGGTCGACGGCGTCTTCCTCATGGACCTGCAGACCGACGACGCGAGAGTCGGCGCCATCCACGACATCGGCCTGCCTGCGGTGGCGATCGGCCCGCCGGAGGAGGCCGGGGGGCTGCCGGCGATCTGGTCCGACGACGGCGAGAGCGTGCACGAGATCGTGCGGTACCTGGCGACGCTGGGGCATCAGCGGATCGCGCGGGTGGCGGGCCCGGCCGGGCTCGCGCACACGGTGGTCCGCGACGCCGCGCTCGCGGAGGCCTGCCAGGAGGCGGGGATCCCGGAGGCGACCGTGGTGCACACCGACTACACCGGTGACGAGGGGGCGCGTGCCGCGCGGGCGCTGCTGATCTCGCCCCGGCGGCCGACGGCGATCGTCTTCGACAACGACATCATGGCGGTGGCCGCGCTGTCGGTGGCACAAGAGCTGAGCCTCTCGATCCCCGCCGACGTGTCGATCGTCGCCTGGGACGAGTCGCCGCTGACGCAGGTGGTGCGCCCGATGCTGTCGGCGGTCAGCCGTGACATCCCGGCGTACGGGGCTCGCTCCGCGACCGCGCTGCTCGCCCTGATCGGCGGGGAGGGTGTCGGCAGCATGCGCGAGGGTTACGCCCGCTTCGTGCCCCGGGGCAGCACCTCTGCCCCGCCTCCGGAGTCGGGCCCGCGCTGAACTCCCGCCCACGGGGAGACGTGCGGGGCCGGGCCGTCCCTTCGTACGGCCCGGTCTCGTCCTTCCGTTCCCGGGGCTACTTCGTGGCTCCCTGGGAGAAGCCGTTGTAGATCCAGCGCTGCAGCAGCAGGAAGATGACCAGCGTCGGCAGGATGACCAGGATCGCACCGGCCGAGATGGCCTCCCAGTGTGCCCCGAAGGGGCCCTTGAAGCGGAAGAGCGCGGTGGAGATCGTCCCCAGGTCCTCGGAGTGCAGGTAGAGGAAGGGGATGTAGAAGTCGTTGTAGGTCGTGATCCCCTTGATGATGACGACGGTGGCGATCGCCGGCTTGAGCAGGGGGAAGATGATCTTCCGGTAGATCGTGAAGGCGTTGGCGCCGTCAAGGCGTGCGGCCTCGTCGAGCGAGACGGGGATGCCCCGGATGAACTGCAGGAAGATGTAGACCGAGACGATGTCGGTGCCCATGTAGAGCAGGATCGGTGCCCAACGGGTGTCGATGAGGCCGAAGCCGTTGATCACCTGGAAGGTCGCGACCTGGGTGGTGACGCTCGGCACGAGGGTGGCGATCAGGAAGCCGGCCATGACGAGCTTCTTGCCCCGGAAGTCGAAGCGGTCAACGGCGTACGCGGTCATGGAACCGATGATCACCGTCCCGCCGATCGAGAAGACCAGGATGAACGCGGTGTTCCCGAAGGCCACCAGCATCTTGCCGTCGTTGAAGGCCGTGACGTAGTTGTCGAGGTTGAGCCAGTTGCCCGGCAGCGACAGCGCACCGCCCTCACCGACCTCTTCTGCGGTCTTGAGCGAGGTCAGGAGGACGACGGCCAGCGGCAGGAGCACGACCATCGAGGCGGCGATCAGCGACAGGTAGGTCAGCACGCTCCCGACGGGTATGCGCCGACGGGTGCGGTACGGGGTGGCGGTGAGGTCGCGGGAGGTCATACGAGGTCCACCTTGTCGTCGGGCACGAGCCGGCGCTGGATCCAGGTGATCAGCAGGATGATCAGGAGCAGCACCACGGCCGCGGCCGAGGCCAGGCCGGTCTTGTTGAACTGGAAGGCGAGTTTGATCGTCTGGATGACGAAGGTCTGGGTGCCGGTCGCGCCGCCGGTCATGATGTAGGGGATCTCGAAGACCGACAGCGAGCCGGAAATCGCCAGGATGGCGCTCAGGCTGATCACGGGCTTGATGTTCGGGGCGATGATGTGCCGGAACTGCTGCCACTTCCCGGCCCCGTCCAGCTCCGCCGCCTCGTACAGCTCGCCAGGGATGGACTGGATGGCGCCGAGGAAGAGGACGAAGTTGAGTCCGGTGAAGCGCCAGACGGAGACTCCCGCGAGGGAGATGTTCGCCGAAGTGGGGTCGCCCAGCCAGGGATGATCGGTCGTCACGCCGAGCCAGTGGAGCACGGAGTCGAGCGTGCCGCCGTCCTGGAAGAAGTACAGGAACACGAAGCCGATCGCGACGCCGTTGATGAGGTAGGGGAAGAACAGGATCCCCTTGAAGAGATTTCTGAACCGCAGGTTGAAGCTGAGGATCACCGCGAAGTACAGCGCGACCACGATCTGGACCACGGACGCGGCAAGGTAGTAGCCGCTCACGAAGAACACCCGGAAGAGTTCGGGGCGGGTGAAGATCTGCACGTAGTTGTCGAACCCCACGTTCTCCCGGTCCGGGCTCACCCCGTCCCAGTCGGTGAAGCTGTACGAGATCATGCTCGCGACGGGGACGTACGTGAACGTGATCAGCAGGGCGAGCGGGGCCGCCAGGAAGAGCCACGGCGTGATCCGCCGCAGCGGCGAGTCGCGCCACGACCGTGTCCGCCCGGCGGCGGGGCCGCGCCGGGGGTCCGACTGGCGGCGCCGGTCGCCCCCCGTGTCGGCATTGTTCTTGTCCTTGCTGGATCGCCCTGTCATGGCGGCGCCCTCTGGTGCGGTGTCGGTGGTCTGGGTCATGTCGGCCTTTCGTGTCCGCTGCCGCGGAAGGTCCAGGGGCCCCGGCCGACGTCGTACGGCCGGGGCCCACTCCGCCGGTATCAGCTACCGGCGGTCTTCGCCGCCTCGTCCCACCTCTTGTTCAGGCCGGCGAAGAAGTCTTCCAGGCTGCCCTTTTCGGCGCCGCGGGCCGTGTCGATCAACTTCTGGCGGTAGTCCTGCTTGTTGAGCCCGATCTCTGCGGCGTCGTCGATGTCGTTGACCGCGGCCGTCTTGGCCTCCGAGCGGTCGAAGAATATGACATCGTTGTCAACGAACTCTTTGAGCGTGGCGGGCATGGGAGCGGACTTCACTGCGGAGACGACGCCCTCCTTCTGCGCGAAGCCCGACTTCTCGGTGAACCAGTCCACCCAGGCACGCGCCGCGGGCTTGTTGTCCGAGTGCACGTTGACGGCCTGCTGGTAGTCGGAGACCAGCGCCGCACAGAACTTCCCGTCCTTCTGGACGGGGAAGGGCATGAAACCGATGTCCTCCGGATTGAGCCCGGAGTCCTTGGCCACGCCCTGCATCTGCGTGATCGACCAGGAGCCCAGCATCATCGCGCCGATCTTGCCGTCGGCCAGCAACAACTTGGAGTTCTCCCAGTTGGTGGTGGTCGGGTCCTTCTCCGACAAGCCCTGCTTGACGATGTCGTGGAGCAGACCGTCGATCGTGCGGAGCTCGCCCCCCTCCTTCCACGGCGAGACCGGGCCGGCCAGCTTGTTGCTCGCCTGGGCGTCGCAACCGACCGAGCCGTTGTTGGCGGTCCACTGAACCAGTGGCCAGCCGTCCTTGAAGTTGGTGTAGTACGGAGTCGCGCCGGTCTTGTCCTTGACCGCCTTCAGCCCGGCGATGAACTCCTGCGGCGTCTTCGGCCAGGCGGTGACACCGGCCTTCTTCCACAGCGCCTTGTTGTACACGAACCCGTTGGCGGTTCCGAACTGGGCGATGCCGTAGACCTTGCCGTCCACCTCGGTCTTGTCGCTGAAGCGGTACTTCGACAGCTCCTCGGTCGTCCCCAGGGGAGCGAAGAACTTCGGGTAGTCATTCTTGGCCACCGCACCGGGGATGAAGAGCACGTCACCGTAGGACTTGGTGTTCATACGGATCTTCACCTCCCCCTCGTAGTCGGTGATCCCGTCGAAGGTGACCTTCACCTTGGGATAGATCTTGTTGAACTCGGCCGCGTACTTCTCCAGCGTTCCGTTCTGCGCCAGATCGGTCCGCTGAGTGAGGACCTTGATCTCGCCGGATACCTCCTTCGGATCCGCCGGAGGAGCGGCCACTTCACCGGTGGCACCGCCGCCCCCGCCGCACGCCGACAGCGCGAGCGTCACGGCGACCAGCACAGCGCCCGAGAGCGCGGTCGTCGTCTTCTTGTTCCCCATGGCCCAACTCCTTCAAAGTCACGGCTCAGGTCATCGGTGGGATGACGGCACTATGTCAGCCGGTCGTGAACCGGTAAAGTACTGATTTCCAGCGTGATGCCTAATCGTTACCCGGGGCAGCCGATTGCCAGGTGCGGATGACCCGCGACCGATAGGCAGTGCGCTATGGAGGGCCAAACTTGACCGGTTCATGGACAGTTGAGTAAACGTACGGCTAACTTGTCGGCCCGTACACGCATCCCGCCCACTGCCAGGCGATTGGAGCCGCACACCATGAAGGACGTCACCCAGCTGCACGAGGGGTGGAGCCTGCGCCACGAGGACGCACTGCTCCCCGCGCAGGTGCCCGGTTGTGTCCACACTGACCTGCTCGCCATCGGGGTGATACCGGACCCGTTCCTCGGGCTGAACGAGACGGAGATCGCCTGGGTCGGGCGCCGGACGTGGTCATACGTGACGGACCTCGCCGCCCACGACGGTGGGCACGAGCGGAGCGAGCTGGTCTTCGATGGCCTGGACACCGCCGCCGAGGTCCTGCTCGACAGCGTGTCCCTCGGCTCGACCCGGAACATGCACCGCGTCCACCGCTTCGACATCACAGGACGGGCCGGTGAGCTGGAGGTTCGCTTCGACTCGGCCTACGACGAGGCCGAGCGGGTCCGCGCCCTCACCGGCGACCGGCCCAACGTGTACCCGGAGCCGTTCCAGTACATCCGCAAAATGGCCTGCTCCTTCGGTTGGGACTGGGGCCCGACCGTCGTGACCGCCGGCATGTGGCGGCCCGTGCGGATCGAGCGCTGGTCGACCGCGCGGCTCGCTGAGGTCCGCCCGCTGGTGACCGTGGACGGCACGACCGGCCGCGTCGAGCTGCGGGTCGTGACCGCGCGCACCGACAGCGGGGTGGGCCGCCCCCTCACACTGCGGGCCACGGTCGCCGGGGTGGCCGCCGAGACTTCCTTCGAGGGCGCGGAGGCGGTGCTCCGCCTGGAGGTGTCCGATCCAGAGTTGTGGTGGCCGCGGGGATACGGTTCCCAGCAGCTGTACGGACTCACCGTCGACCTCCTGGACGAGGACGGGAGGCCGCTCGACTCCTGGTCGCGGCGGATCGGCTTCCGTACCGTTGCCGTCGACCGCTCCACCGACGAGCACGGCACCGGCTTCACCTTCGTCGTCAACGGCGTACGGATCTTCGCGCGCGGGGTCAACTGGATCCCGGACGACGTGCTGCCGTCCCGAGTCACCCCCGAGCGCTACCGCACCCGA
The DNA here is from genome assembly GCF_044752965.1 of Streptomyces sp. NPDC088553. NCBI lineage: Bacteria > Bacillati > Actinomycetota > Actinomycetes > Kitasatosporales > Streptomycetaceae > Streptomyces > Streptomyces sp. NPDC088553. Next base: position 98,934 of record NZ_JBIVMG010000013.1, read on the forward strand.
CTCACCCAGGCCGCCGAGGCCAACATCGACCTCGTCCGCATCTGGGGCGGCGGGATCTACGAGGACAACGCCTTCTACGACATCTGCGACGAACTGGGTCTGATGGTCTGGCAGGACTTCCTCTTCGCCTGCGCCGCCTACCCCGAGGAGCAGCCGCTGCGCGGGGAAGTGGAGGCGGAGGCGCGTGACAACGTTGTCCGACTGATGTCGCACGCCAGCCTCGTCCTGTGGAACGGCAACAACGAGAACCTCTGGGGGTTCCGAGACTGGGACTGGGAGGCCCCGCTCGCCGGCGACTCCTGGGGCGAGGGCTACTACCTGGGGATCCTGCCCCGGATCGTCGCCGAGCTCGACCCCACCCGCCCCTACACCGCCGGCAGCCCCTGGTCCGGCTCCTGGGACCACCACCCCAACGATCCCCGGCACGGCACCCACCACTCGTGGGAGGTGTGGAACAGGCAGGACTACGCCGAGTACCGGGCCGACGTCCCCCGCTTCTGCGCCGAGTTCGGCTGGCAGGCACCGCCCGCGATCAGCACCCTGCGGCGCGCCCTGCCCGGCGAGAACCTCTCCCCCGACTCCCCCGGCATGCTGCACCACCAGAAGGCCGAGGACGGCAACGGCAAGCTGAACCGCGGCATCGAGCGCCACTTCGGCCTGCCCGAGGGCGACTTCGACCGCTGGCACTACCTCGCCCAGGTCGTCCAGGCCCGCGCGGTCGCCGCCGGCATCGAGCACTGGCGCTCTCACTGGCCGCTTTGTGCCGGCACGGTGGTATGGCAGCTGAACGACTGCTGGCCGGTGAGCTCCTGGGCCGCGATCGACGGCGACGGGCACCGCAAGCCGCTCTATCACGAGCTGCGCCGCGTCTACGCCGACCGGCTCCTCAGTCTCGTGCCCACCGAGGAGGGTCCGGTCCTGGTCCTCGACAACCAGTCCGGGACCACCTGGCGCACCACCGTCACCCTGCGCCGCCTGAGCGCGGACGGCGTGGTGCTGCGGGAGGCCGTGTTCGACTTGGAGGCCGCCGCCCGGACGGTGGTACGGCTGGTCGTCCCGGGCTCGCTGCTGCCGGACGCGGACTCCGCGAAGGAGCTCCTGGTCGCCGACGCGGACGGCCTGCGCTCGGTCCACCTTCCGGTGTACGACAAGGAGTTCGCGTATCCGGTGCCGCTCTTCGACCTCCGGGTCGAGCCGACCGGCGACGGTGGATCGGTCGTGGTGGTCGCCGCCCGAACCCTCATCCGGGATCTCCTGCTCCAGGCGGACCGGCTGGCACCGGCGGCGAGCGCCGACCGCGGGCTTGTCACCCTGCTGCCGGGCGAGGAGGTCCGGATCGCGGTCCGCGGCTGGGCGGGCGACGACCCGGAGGCCGTGCGGGGGGCCCTCTTCAGCGTGGGAGCGGTGTGAGCGCCCCAGCCTCTCGCGTCCCCGCCCAGCGTGTCACGATCAACGATGTCGCCGCGCTGGCCGGGGTGTCCAAGGGCGCCGTCTCCATCGCCTTCAACAACCGGCCCGGCGTGTCCCCGACGACCCGTGAGCGTATCTTCGCGGCGGCCCGGGAGCTCGGCTGGAGCCCGAACCAGACTGCGCGCAACCTCTCCGGCCAGCGGGCGGGCATAGTCGGCCTGGCGATCTGCCGGCCGGCCCGGCTCCTCGGCCTCGAACCCTTCTACATGGAGTTCATCTCCGGCATCGAGGACGTCCTCGCCGGGCGCTCCTGCTCTCTCCTCCTCCGGCTCGTCCGCGACCTGGACGAGGAGGCCACCCTCTACCAGGAGTGGTGGCGCAGCAGAACCGTCGGCGGGGCGATCCTCGTCGACTTCCACCAGGACGACGCGCGGATCACACCCCTACGGGCCCTCGGCATGCCCGTGGTGGCCGTCGGACACCCGTCGCTGACCGGCGGGTTCCCTTCGGTCTGGACGGACGACGCCTCCGCGGCCGCGGAGGCGGTGCGGTACCTGGCCGCGCTCGGGCACCGGCGGATCGCCCGCGTCGGCGGCCCCGCCGGCCTGGGCCACAGCGGCATCCGCGCCACTGCTTTCGAGGCGACCATGGCCGAGCTGGGCCTGGACGGAGGTCGGCAGGTGGCGACCGGCTTCGTGGGAGAGGAAGGGGCTCGGGCCACTCGCAGTCTCCTCATGTCCCCGGACCGGCCGACGGCAATCGTGTACGACAACGACATCATGGCCGTCGCCGGGGCGGCGGTCGCCTCGGAGATGGGTCTCTCGGTTCCCGACGACGTCTCCCTCCTGGCCTGGGACGACTCGCAGTTGTGCCGGCTGACGCATCCACCGTTGTCCGCGATGAGTCACGACGTGCACCACTTCGGGGAGGAGGTGGCCCGGACCCTGTTCGAGATCATCGAAGGCACCTACAAGGGCGCCCGCCAGGTACCCACCCCGTCCCTGACTCCGAGAGGGTCGACAGGCCCGCCCCGACGTACGTAGGCGGACAGGCACGACGTCGAGGGGCTGCCCGGTTGCGGGCGGCCCCTCAACGTTGTGCGTCCCCTCAGGAGGGCGACGGAACCAGACGAGGAACGGGTTCCGGAGCCGGGCGTACCGACGGACCCCGCTCCTCTCGCGCCCGGTGCGGCGGGGCGGGACGGCGGGGGGCAGCCCCTGGCGCAGGGGACGCCGTCGAGACTGAAGGAGGGGGCACGGCACCGGGGCCCGCGACGTTGACGCCGAAGCTCACGGCCCTGCCGATCGGGACGGACTCGGTCCAGGACTCGCCGGTGGCGCGGACCCGTCGACCGATCTGGGTGACGGAAGCGTTCCAGACGGAGTTCACCGTGGTGCCTTCTGGGAGCGTGAAGTCGAGCTTCCAGCCCTTGAGGGGCTGTTCGCCGGTGTTGCGGACGGTGATGTCGGCGTCGAAGCCGGTTCCCCGCTCGTCCAGGCGGTGGGCGATGGAGCAGCCGCGCCGGTGGACGCCGGCCTCCTGGGAGGTCCGGCGGATGCCATCCGGACCGTGGAAGAGTCGTTCGCCCCGGGCAGTGAGCCGGTCGGCGTCGAAGCCGTCGGCGAGGTCGAGGTACTCGACGCCGCCGTTGCCGCTGCAGGACCAGCCCGGATAGCCGAGGACCATCCGGGCCGAGTCGGCGCCGAGGGCCTTGATGTCGGCGAGGGACTGCCCGGTGCGGTCCGTGTACCGGGTGTGGGCGTGGTTGACGCCCCGGAGGACGAAGTCCTTGCCGGTGGCGTCGACGAGCCGTCCGCCCACGACGTGGAAGCCGTCGGAGCGCTCGGCGGCCTGGGCGGTGACGGGGCCCGAGGTGATCGTCGCGGCGAGGGCGAGCAGCGTCGCCGTCGAGAAGACCCGTGTCCTGTTCATGCGGTGCCCCCAACTCGGCACCGCGCCCGGGGGTGTGGAGGGGCGGTGGTGCCTGACACGGAGTGGGAGCGCGGCTGATCGGGGTCGGTGGCCCCGGGCGAGCCTCCGAATGATGGGCAAATGGTGGGCGGACCGCCGCGGGCCCCACTGCCCGGATATTGCGGCGGCTCGATTCCAGGCAGTGGGGATTGACCGCAGATACGGGCCCAGGTCGTCGCCTTGGTGCATCGGCGATTTCTCCTGCCCTTTCTGGCGGCCGAGTTGAGGCTAGGTGCCGTGGTGCTCGATAACAAGAGACTGGACATAACCGGTTAAGTTCAGGGATGGTTTTACTGCCCAGCTCACCCGAGGCGTTCCGCAGTGCCCGTCGTGGCGCGGAAGGCCACGCCGGCCCCTGCCAGAACGGCCTCGTCACCCGCAGGTACGTACACGGCCTGCCCTGGGCCGATGTCGAGGGTCTCCTCGGATGACGAGATGGTCATGGTCCCCGTGGTGCAGAGGAGGATCTGCGGGGCGTCCAGCGCCACGCGCCGCCTCGGTTCACCGGCGCGGAGGACGTACCGCGCCAGACGGAAGTCGTCCACCGGCGCCGGATACACCTCTTCACCCGTCTCTTCCCGAGGGGTCAGGACGCGCGCCGGGGGTGCGTCGAAGCGGACGACCCGGGTGAGTTCTTCCGCGTCGACATGCTTGGAGGTCAGTCCGCACCGCAGAACGTTGTCGGAGCTCGCCATGGTCTCCACCCCGAGCCCGGACAGATACGCGTGCGGGATTCCAGCGCCGAGGAACAAGGCCTCGCCGGGGCTCAGCTCTACGTACCGGAGCATCAGCGCTGACAACAGCCCGGAGTCGCCCGGGTGCACCTGCGCGACTCGGTCGTAGGCGGCGACACAAGGCTCTTCCGAGCCCGCCACCGCGACCGCCAGCCCCCGGGCGACAGCCTCGAGCAGGCCCGTCGGCGGGCGGAGGAAGGCCCGGAACACCTCCGCGAGCGCCTGGGGCCCACGCACAGCACGCAGGGTCTCGACGTACGGGCGCAGCGCGGGCACCTTCAGGGAGTCGAGCAGGTCGGCGGTGTCCGCCGGGCTCCGGAAGCCGCAAAGGGCCCGGAACCGGGTGAGGGCCACGATCATCTCGGGCTTGTGCTGGTCGTCGCGGTAGTTGCGGTGCGGCGCGTCCAGGGGCACGCCCAACGCGTTCTCCCGGGCGAATCCGGCCTTGGCCTGGGCGAGGTCCGGGTGCACCTGCACGGAGAGCGGAGCGTCAGCGGCAAGGAGCTTGACCAGGAAGGGGAGGCGGGGCCCGAAGCGGCGCAGGGTGACCGCTCCGAGTTCGCCCTCCGGATCCTCGGCGACGACCCGGTCCAGCGGTATCAGTGCTTCACCCCTGACCACTCGTGAGGGCGCCACTGGATGGGCGCCCATCCAGAGTTCGGCCTGGGGCGCTCCGGTCGGCGGCACGCCCATGAGTTCCGGCAGCAGAGTGCGGGAGCCCCAGTCGTAGGGCTGGACGGTGTTGCGGAGCAGGTACACGGTGGTCTCCTCGAGTACGTGCGGCGAGGTGGGAGGACGGGGACGCCACGGCGCCCGCCAGGGGGGCTCGGTGCCGGTGTACGCGGGCACGATGAGAAGGCCCCGCGAGCATCCGGTGGAGGGTGGACGTCAGGTGGCCCTCTGCCCCCTCGTGCCGGCTCCGGCGCGGGACAGCCCGCGGGCGGTGACGCCGGCGGCGGCCGCGCCGATCAGTCCCGCGTCGAGGGCCAGCCCGGCGGGCGCTACCGGGACGTCACGGGTGAAGTCGAGGACGGCGTACGACTTCAGGTGGTGCCGCAGGGGCGCGAACAGCACCTCGCCCGCTTGGGAGACCCCGCCTCCGACGACGACCAGGTCGAGTTCGACGAGCGCGGCCGTCGCGGCGACGGCGGCGGCCAGGGCGCGGCCGGCGCGGTCGAACGCGGCGAGCGCCTTCGGGTCACCGGCACGCGCCGAGACCCCGACCTCACGGGCCGTGGCGGACAGACCGACCGGGGGCGTCCAGCCAGATTCGAGGGCGTATGCCGCGATCGCCGTACCACTGGCGTAGCGCTCGACACATCCCAGGGCGCCGCAGGGGCACTCAGGACCGTTCTGGTCGACGGTGATGTGCCCGATGTGACCGGCGTTCCCGGTCGTACCCGCATGTACCGCGCCTCCCAGGACCAGGCCACCGCCGACGCCGGTCGAGACGACCATGCACAGGGCGTTCGCCGCATCCTTCGCCGCACCGATCCAGTGTTCTGCCGCCGTCATGGCGACCGCGTCGCCGACGAGGACCGGTTCGATGCCCGCCGGGACGGCGGGATGGCTCCGCACCCGCTCCACCAGGGGGAAGGAACGCCAGGCCGGGATGTTGACCGGGCTCACCGTGCCCGCGAGGGTGTCGACCGGTCCGGCGCTCCCGATCCCCAGGCAGAACAGCGAAGCCCACTCGGGACGGCCGGCCAGCTCGTCCACCACCGAGGTCACCGCGGCCATCACCGCCTCGGCGGACTCACGCGCGGGCGTCGGCCGCTGGGCCCGCACCATCACGCACCCCTCGGCATCGACCAGCGCCCCGGCGATCTTCGTACCACCGATGTCCAGCGCTCCGTACACCATCCGCGCACCCTCTCCAGAACCGTCCGAACCGTGCAGGGCCCCACTCTGCCGAGTGGATGACAACGTTGTCTAGAGGGAAACGGATCCGGTTAAGTCACATGGCGGCGCAAGACGTGGAGGGCCTCCCGCCGATCCATCGCCCAGGCGCACCACCGGCGCCGACCTCACACGCACGGAGGGCGGAGCCCGGCCAGTGGGGCACCGTCCGACAGACTGCCGCCGCGACGCATACCTCGAACGCCGACTCAGGCACCGGAGGCGCCCCGCAGGGCAACGTCCGCGCGTCAACCGCGCATCAACAGGTGCCGAGCCCCAGGCCCTTCGGTGCGCTGGTCGGCGCAGACTACGGGTGCCCCGGCCAGTCGGTCGGCCCCGGATCACACCGGACGTGATCCTCGCCGACGGCCCCTCCCCCAGCGCGGGCCTTGTCGAGGAACACGCGAAAGCATCACCGTGGCCCTCGAACCGGATCACCGGTGACGAGATCCGGGAGCAAGGGTCGCCGGAAGCGCGATCTGGGGATCCAGTCCGTGTCAGCCGGCTTTACCTATTCGACGAAATGAATACTCACTTTCTTTAGTATGATGTGCCGGGTGCGGCACGCCGAGGCCGCGGGAGAGACGGATGGCGCATGAGCAACGGTCAGTACGTGCGGTACGTCGCGCTGGGCGACAGCCAGACCGAGGGGGTCGGCGACGGTGACGACCTCACCGGGCTGCGCGGCTTCGCTGACCGCCTCGCCGAAAGAATCGCGACGGTGAGCCCCGAGGTCCGGTACGCCAACCTGGCCGTCCGGGGCCGGCTGGCCGGACAGGTCCGCGCGGAGCAGCTCGGCCCCGCGCTCGCCCTCCGCCCCGACATCGCCACTGTGATCGCCGGCGTCAACGACCTGCTGCGACCCCGGTTCGACCCGGACGAGACCGCCGCTCATGTGGAGGCGATGTTCGCCGCGCTCACCGGAGCGGGCGCACACGTCGCGACCGTCACGTTCCCCGACATCGCTCGTATCGCGCCCATCGCGCGCCCCGTCGCACCCCGGATCGCCGCCCTCAACGACCGCATTCGGCTGGCAGCCGCCCGGCACGGCGTCGCTCTCGCCGAGACCTCTCCGCACGCCGCAGCCGCCGACCGGCGTCTCTGGGCCGCGGACCGACTGCATGCGAGCCCGCTGGGACACGACCGGATCGCCGCCGCCCTCGCACACGCGCTCGGCCTGCCGGGCAGCGACGACTCCTGGACCCGGGAGCTGGCTCCCGACACGGCTGCTACCGCCGGCGCGGTACGCATGGCAGCCGCCGAACTGCGCTGGGCCGCCGGGTTCCTCGGTCCCTGGCTGGTACGCCGCCTCCGCGGCCGTTCCTCAGGCGACGGCCGCGTCGCCCGGCGCCCGGAGCTGCTGCCTGTGGGGATGCCACCGGCCAGCACCTGAACAACCAGAATGCCGCGCGGCCGTAGCGCGACGCGCGGCCGAGCGGGGTGGGCGTTCCCTTCCTACGGAGTTTGGGGCATTGCCCAATCCAGCACGGTTGCGATGCCGACGGGATTCGAACCCGCGAGACAGACGGGGGCAGGGCCGCCCCGTCGCCGTCACTCGCCGCGGAGGGGCCCTCCCCCACGGCGATCGCATTGGACCGCTCTGCCACGGCACGCAACCTGCGGGACCACGCGCAGGCCCGCTCCCACTCAGAATAGAGACGTCGTTCGTCTCGGACGAGTCCTTATCCGAGACGCGACGACCCTTGTGAAGCGGTGAACCACTGCGGCGTGATCGGTGACCGGCCCCACTTGTCGGACCCTTGTCGCGGGCCTGCTGCGGACACCCGTGGGTGACCACGACGGCCACCCTCCACGGGCGGCCGTCATCCCTGCCCTACATGGCGACACCGAACAGCGGGCTGGTCGTCCCGGGCCCGCTGCCCGACCACACCAGTCTGGGCATCATGGCCCCTGCCGCACCCCGGTCGTCACCAGCAGCTGCGCGGCCGCCTCCGTTCCCCTGCCCAGGTCTCACCCACGCGGCTCGCCCGCCACGTGCTTGTCCACGGGAACGTCCAGTCGGGCGGCGATGGTGGTGAGGGCCGCCCCCAAGGGCAGTGCTACCCGCGCGACCGCGTGTCGGTCGCCGCGGGTCGGGTCCTGGTTGACGATCAACACCGGCTTTCCCGCCTCGGCCGCCTGGCGAACGAACCGAAGCCCGCTCATCACGGTGAGGGAGGACCCCAGAACCAGCAGCGAGGCTGCTTGATCCACCAGCTCACGGCAGAGCTCGACACGCCGCGGTGGAACGGCTTCGCCGAAGAAGACCACATCAGGCTTGAGAGTGCCTCCGCAGACAGCGCATGGCACCACGCGGAAGTCCCCGACCTGTTCGTCACTGAGGTCGGCGTCACCGTCCGGGTTGATTCCGGCCGCCATCGGCTCGAAACCTGCGTTGACCTCCTCCAGCCGCCGTGCGAGATCGCCGCGCCGGCTGAAGGCGCCGCAGGAGAGACAGACCACCCGTTCCAGACTTCCGTGCAGTTCCACGACGTCATCGCTGCCGGCCGACTGGTGCAAGCCGTCGACGTTCTGGGTGATCACCCCCGAGAGCAGTCCGTGGCGTCCGAAGGCAGCCACCGTCAGGTGCCCGGTGTTGGGCCGGGCGCGGCCGAAGGTACGCCAGCCGAGGTGGCTGCGCGCCCAGTACCGGCGCTGTGCCTGACCGTCGGCGATGAATTCCTGGTAAGTCATCGGCGTGTGTCGGCTCAGGCTTCCGCCCGCACCCCGGTAGTCGGGGATGCCTGACTCCGTGGAGATGCCCGCTCCGCTGAGCACCAGGACACCGCCAGTGCGCAGTGCGGCGACGACCGGCTCCAGATCGGTCGTGCCCGGCAGCAGGTCCTCGGTCGGGGTCCAGCTCAAAGTAGGGCGCATACGCATGCCACCAGGGTACGGAGCCAGGTCGGTTCCTTCGGATCACATGCCGTCGATACCGGTCGCATCCACGTACACCGGACTACGGTCCGAGCTGCGCTCCGTCCTTGACCGTGAAGCCACGTCTGGGCGCTGTTCCTCACCAGAACCCCTGGCCAGGCGGCTCAAGTATGCCCAGTCGTCGATCCGGCACAGGCGAAATCATCTCCACGGCGTCGAGAGAATGCCTGGCATGGGTACAGACCTCCCAGCCCCTGCCCGATCGGCCCATGCCGGTCGACTTCAACCAGTGGCTGATCGACCTGAACAGCCAGGCCTCGACCACCGGGCGTGCGGACGACCAGCCCGGTCGACTCCGTCCTGCACATCAAGGAGCAGATCCTCATGCCCGCCCCGGTGGCCCCGAGGTCGCCGGCCCGCGGAGCGTCGGAACAGCGTTCGTCGGCGAGGTTCCGGCCTCCTGTCACGGGGCACGACAGGGGCGCCTGCCGGGCCCTGCCCGGCAGGCGCCTTCGGGCTGTTCCGGCCCGGCCCGCGCCCCTCCCCGGCGCAGGTCGGACCGGTTCAGGCCATCAGGACCGAGTCGTCCTCAGGGCGTGCTCCGGGCAGACGGTGGCGGGCGGCGATCAGCGCGGTGTCGACGTCACGGGTGCCGGTGGAGACACACAGCGTGTAGGCGAGGTCCTCCATGCGCCGACGCACCTCGCAGTTCCCGTCCTCCGCGTGCAGCACGCTCAGTGCCTCGTACTCCTCGACCAGCTTGCTCAGCACCACAGGATGGGCCATCAGCACAGTGGATCTCTCCTCACCGCCTGGGCGCCGACCGCCCGGCTCGGAGCCGCGTCTACCCCGGTTTCCCGCGCGCATACCAACACCCGGAGAGATGGCCCCACACGTCTCCGGCGGCCGGACCGGGGGACGGCGCGGCGGCGCGGCGGCGCGGTGAACTCCTCTTCGTCTCCGCAGCGCGCGCCGTTCCTGTCTGCTCTTCGCCTCGTTCTTCGCCCTGCACCACAACTGGGAGTTCAGCGCGTCGCAGGCATGCCGCGGACAGCCATGGGCACCTCCGCAACCATCCGCCACCGTCGCCCGACGTCCCCGCGGTGCGCGGCGACACCGAACAGCGGACCCCGTACCGCCGGGGCGCTGCGGCGTGCCGCGGCATCTGCGGTAGCAGCCCGCGGTGGACTATCGCGACTCATACCGGTTCCACTGGAACCCCACCAGCAGCGTCCACTCGCCTGGTCCCGCCTTCTCTTGCCTTGGCCCTTCTGTGCTTGTCGTACGTATCGAGCATGTCGTCAGCGTTCACGCGTGGGGAGACACGGGACGGCCGGTTCGGGGAACCGGGTCGGCGGGTGCTTGCTCATGCGCTCGACGCCATCGGGCTGCGCTCGGTCGACTGCGGCGGTCCCGTACGAACAGGTGGCGGCGAAGAGTGATTTGGGGCGGCTTCGAATCCTGTGCCCGCGTACGTTGAGGTCGACGGACGGTCGCCTGCGGCCGAACCCGAGTTCCGTGGGTCGCCAGTCCGCGTGACGCCCAGCAGAGAATTGGTACGCCTCCATGTATGCCCCCACGCCAGTGATCCCCGGTGTGGGGGGCGCGGTACGTTCCCCTTTGGGCTACGGGACGGGGTGTGGTGGACGGCGTTGGTCTCGCAGGTCTCGGTGAAGTCGGTCTGCGCGTCGGTTTCGCTCGGGTCGGCTGCCAGGCCTCAGGGGAGTTTGGTGCGCCCCACTCGCAGACGAAGCGGCAGTGTGCGTCGGGCAGTTCTGGCAGCCACCCGGCCGGGCCCTGGTCGGCCTTCGACCGGTTCGTGAGCGCGGTGACTACGAGGAGTGGGGTGGCGGAGTCCTGGTCGTTCAGGCCGCCTGGCGGAGTCACGTTGCGCGCTGTTGGGCCATCAGAAGCTGCTGGAAGCCGGCGAGATTCCGTACGGTCGTCATGCACACCCGGCCACGGGGCGGGTGCCGCCGGGGCTGCGGCCGGCCCGTCGCTTCCCCGGGCATGACGGAACCGGCCCCCCTCTGGGGCCTTGCGCGAGGGTACAGGACAGGGATTCGGCGGCACAGCTTCGATGCGCGGAAGTCGCAAGCGGTCTCGGGCGGTCAGGTGGGCGTGGGGTCGGAAGCGGCGGGGGCAGCCCCGACACCACTGGTTCGGAGGCAGCCGCGCATCTGGTCAGCCATCACCGCTGCCCCCATTGCCTCACCATCACCACAAGGCACACATAAGTCGCAGGGTGCCCCGGATCAGGAGCGGGACCAGGGCCGGCGTCCGCTGTGGCCGGTACGGCCGGCACCGATGCCCGCGACATGCAGGGCCAGGGCCGTGAGCCCGAGCAGCATCACGTTCGTCGAGGTGAACACATCATTGGTGCCGATGTCCGCGGCGTTGATCAGGAAAGCGATGAAGAACAGTACGGCGGCTGCTATGCCGAGCATCGTGGGGCTCCTTCCGAGAGGTGCTGTCCGTATGCCCGCGCGCTGCTGCTGCACACATGTGCGACCACGGCCGGGTCCTGGCCAGGATGCGAAGGAGGTGAGGAGAGAGCTCCGGGCGTGGTCGGCCGCCGGGCTTCCGGGGTGAGGGTGAAGGAGCCAAAGGAGCCCTTTGCCGCGAAGAACAGCCCGCCGTCGCCGGCCGCGGCCAGCGTGTCCAGGCGCCGCCCCGGCAGGGAACACCCATCCACGATCCGGCCGTCGGGCCCCAACCTCCGGATGCCGCCGTTGGCATCCCCCACCAGGAGACCGCCGGTGCACGGCAGCGGGTCGGCTACCATCCTCCGATCCGCCTCGACCGACCACGGCGAGGTCCCGTCGGCGGGATCCACCGTGAGGAACCCCCGGCCTGAACGCAGCATCCAGACCGCCCCGTGGACGTATCCGACCGCTCCGAACGCATCGTAGGATCCGAGCCGGGCGGGCTCGTCCTCGCCGAGCCCGAAGGTCACCAGCGACGAGGCGGCCATCGGAGAGTGGCTGCGACCAGCGCCCTCCCGCCTCTTGCCCGCACAGGCTCGCCGGCTCAGGCGAGGTGCTTGCTGAAGAACTCGACCAGCCTGGCGGCGGCAGGGGTCACGTACTCGTCGCGGTCGTACAGGTCGACGTGGGTGGCGCCGTCGACGAGGAACAGTTCGGCGTTGCCGGGGCTGTCGGCGACGGCCTTCTCGGAGAACCCGCGGGTCACCGCCTCGGTTCCGGCGATCATGAGCAGCGGGCGGGGCGCGATCTTGGCGACGTCGGCGAAGGAGTCGAACTGGTCGAGGAGGTCGGCGCTGCGCACGACCATGTCGCCCGTGGAGCGCGGGTGGTGGCCGCGGGGCGTCTTGTAGTAGTCGACGAACTCGGCCGTCGGGGCGGGGGTGTCGGTGTCGACCGTCTCCGGCAGCACGGCGAACGTCGCCGCGGGCTCGCCGGCGGCCTCGGCGCTGCGGAGGTTCCCGGAGTTCGCCACCATCTGCTGCCAGCCCTCGGGGTCGGCGCCGCGGAAAAAGCAGGGGACGTCGGTCCCGGACACGCCGGCCACGGCCTTCATCCGGTGGTCGGTCTGGGCGGCGTAGGGCACGTAGGCTCCGGAGCCGCACACACCCATCACACCCATGCGCTCGGGGTCGATCTCGGGGCGGGTGGTGAGGTAGGAGACCGCCGCGCGGAAGTCCTCGGCACGCTGGAAGGGGTCCTCCAGGCCCCGGGGCATGCCCTCGGATTCGCCCTGGAAGGCGGCGTCGAAGGTCAAAACGGCGAATCCCTCCTTGACCAGGCGCGTCGCGTACGCCGCCGGCGCCCGCTCCTTGACTCCGGTCGTGGGATGGCCGACGACGATGGCGGCGAGCGGACCGTCGACGCCGTCGGGGAGGTAGAGGTGGCCGGCGAGCTGCAGGCCGTTGGTCGGGAAGCGGACGTCAGTCCTCATGTGCTGCTCCTGCGGAATCGTGTGGCCGGCGATCTGCGGGCCCGTATCCACTCTCCGGCCGGCAGCCTGGCGCAGGAAGGTCGCGTTGCTTCCTAGGAAGGATCCTTCCCAGGCAGAGCCTTCTCCCCGGTGCCATGCTGAAGGAATGACTGGTTCCGCCCATCTTCGCGAGCTCGGCGAGTTCCTCAAGCACCGCCGTGGCGAACTCACACCCGCACAGGTGGGGCTCCCCGAGCGCGCGCACACCCAGCGCCGAGTGCAAGGACTGCGCCGCGAGGAGGTGGCCGAGCTCGCCGCGATCAGCACCGACTACTACGTACGCATCGAACAGGGCCGACTGGCACCGTCAGCGCCGGTACTCGACTCCCTCGCTCGGGAGCTGCGGCTGGACGGCGACGAGAGGACGTACGCGGAAGGACTGGTCGCCCAGGCCGCGCGGGCCGGACACCGCAAGACACCGCGCCGGTCCGCCCGCCCCAAAGCACACCCGCACCTGACCCGGCTGCTCGGTCAGCTCACCGGCACACCCGCCATTGTCTTCGGCCCGCGACTCGACATCCTCGCGTGGAACCCGCTGGCGGCGGAACTGCTGTGCGACTTCGCGGCCGTGTCCGAGCCTGAGCGCAATTACGTCCGCATGGTCTTCACCGACCCGGTGATGCGCGACATCTACCCGGATTGGGAGGACGTGGCCCGCACCTGTGTCGAGGTCCTGCGGATGGAGGCCGGAACGAACCCGACCGACCCGGCCCTCACCGCCCTCGTGGGCGAGCTGGCCGTGGCCGACCAGCACTTCCGGGCCTGGTGGGCCGAGCACCGCGTAGCCCACCAGGACTTCGGCAGCAAACGCATCGCGCACTCCACCGTCGGCGAACTCACCCTGGACTGGGACACCTTCCGCTACGCCGGTGCCCCAGAGCAGCAGCTCGTGCTCTGGTCGGCCGATCCCGGCACTCCAGACGCGGAACGACTGGCCGCTTTGGCTCGCGGCACGGCTCAGAGGCCGTGACCTTCCTGAGCATCGCCGCAACTGAAACGTCGAGCAGCAGTCGACCATCACCACTGACGAAACAGACCCTAGAACGTCTCTTCACGAACATCCCCACCGACGGACGCCCTCAGCTGGTGGGCCTTGGCATGCCCGTCTTCACCGTCTACGCATCGCCGCCTCGACCGAATGAAGGGGAATCCCTGGACCAAGGCTGGTCACTCTGCATCACCGGCCCCGCCTGAGGCGGGCCTTCACCGTAGGTGCTGCCCGCGGCGAGCCCCTCGACGAACGAGCGGAAGTCTCCAGCCAGGACGATCTCCGTGGCGAGGTCGGTCTCGAACCAAGTGACCGAAGGCTCGCCATCGCGCCCGCAGGTTCGGTAGTCGAGCCCGATCCAGCAGTGCCCGTCGCCGGAGAGCAGCACAAGGGGTGCCGGCATGCCCCACTCCTCGACCAAGTACGGGGTGTGGAGCAACGAAGTCATCCCGTCGCCTCGCCCGATGCCCATCAGGCTCTCGAAGGGGACGTGGTCTTCGCTCCACGAGGTCGGCCGACTGGTGGGGAACGCATCGTGCTCAGCGGCCACGATGCCGCCGTTCTGGATTCGCAGAAGGTCAAGCAAGGCCGAGGGCAGCGTCACCCGAGCGCACGCTCGGCTTCTCGCACCATCTCCTCCGTCAGTGGCTGCTGGACGCCGTGATCGCCCTCACCCCAGAACCTCGCCATGACCTCATCGAATCGCGCCATGGCAGGCAGCCTACGGATCGGCCGCACCGGCCTCTGCTGCAAGATCACTTCTTCGTCCGGCAAGCGGCCCCCGGGGACGGCCGCCGGAGCAGCCGACCGCAATGTGCAGCCGGCGCTGAGCCCGAGCGGAGAGGCCTGGGCCTGGGCGACCGTGGCGGCGACACGCAGGCGCATGCCGGGTTCGGCGCACGGCCCTGAGGGCGCGGCGGTCGCGGGCCGTGAGCTGCGCCCTGTGCAAACGCCGGCGGTGACAGCTGCCGCGGTACGGACGGGCAGACCGTGACACGCGGCCACGGCTTGCTCCGCGAAATGAGCGTTGCCGATTGCCGGTAGGGGGTCAGGGGGTGCGTCGGGCGCGGTGCCGGCACGCGGGGAAGGCGGCCGGCACCGCGACTGATCAGCCCGGCCAGGTTCCCGTCACACGCCGGATCGCCACGGCCCCCGACCGGTCGACCGAGGCCTTGACCACGGCGAAGATCGCACCCTGGATGGCTGCGGCAAGCAGGATCTCCCTCCACGTGCGGTCCTCATCGGTGGCGTCAGGAGCATCCCCCTCGCCCTCGATGCGCTTCCACGCCTGCTTGAACGCGGCGCCTGCGAGCACACCGCTGAGGGCGCCCAGGGCCAGCCCGACGGGCATGTAGGCAATCTTGGATGCCTTCATCGGCGACGTCCCCGGTTGCGGCGGACCAGGACGAAGATCACTACGGCGGCAACGGCCGCCAGGAGCGGGGTGCGGTTGGCGCGTGCGGCCGTCGCCGCGTGCCCCGCCTGTTCCAGAAGCGGGTCGGGCGTCTTGTCCGCCGCGTACTGGCCCGCCTTGGCCACACTCTCGCGTGCGTGTGCCGCTGCCTGCGCGGTCTTCTGCTGGAGCGAGTCGGGGGTCTTGTCCTTCACCGCCTGGGCGGCGTGCCCCGCCGTCTCGCGGATCTGTTCAGAGACCAGTGCCGCCTTCTCGGCGGCCTGGCCCTTGAAGGCGGCCGTCTTCTCCTTGGCCTGCGCCTTGACGTCGGCCTTCGCGGCGAGGGCCTCGACGGTCCGGCCGAGCTCGTCACGGGTGCGTTCGACCTGCTCGCGCAGTTCGGCAGAGCCGAGGTCGGCAGGGGTAGGGGCGGGGGTGCCGATGTTGGTTCGGGCGTCGTCGTTCATCGGTGTGCCTTCTCCTTGATCTCGGCCAGGTCGGCCTTCACGCTGTCGATGGTCTGCTCGGGAGCCGGGGTTCCGGCCCGCGCGATCTGCTTCCTTCCGGCCAGGCCGGTCACGGCCGCCACGATCCCCAGGGCCACGGTGATGATGAGGGCGGACGCCCACGCCGGCAGGACCAGCGCGAGAGCGGCGATGCAGGTTGCCGTCAGGGCCTGGAGGGCCAGAAAGCCGATGATTCCTGCGGCGCCGAAGAGGCCGCCGCCTTTCCCGTAGCGCTTGCCCTTCTGGGTCATCTCCGCCCGGGCCAGTTGCATCTCTTCGCGTACCAGCTCGGATATCTGCTGTGAGGCGCGCGAAACCAGGACGCCGACCGAGTCGTCCGCGGCGTGGGGCTGCCGCTCTGCCCTGCTCATGATGGGGACACCTTGCCTTTCGTCGATCTGCCGGAATGGGCGACACGTCGGTCAGGTGCCGCGGTCAGCGCTGGTGGTGTCCTGGCTGGTGGCATCGGCGCCGCGCTTGACCGAGACGATGCGGTTCCTGGTTCAAAGGGGTCATGTCGCTGTCACGGCACGCCTACCCCGCAACGGCGTCGGCACCCGGGCGACTACAGGGGCGTTGTGCGAAAGGTGACTCGACAGCAGCCCTGGGGTGATCTGCATGGCCTTGGGGTGCTGGGCCCTGCCCCTCGGGCGGCGGCCGCAGGCGACGCGGCGCCGGACCGTCCGCGCCGTGCCTGTCTCACCACACCGTCCCGGGCTGGCCCTCACGCAGGAGCTCACTCAGGAGCACCGAGATCTCGCGGGCGGCCGTGAGGGGAGCCTGTACACGGCGCACCCGCCGCGCGTTGGACCGGCCGCACCACCGGAGGGACACCTAGAGCGTGTCCCTTTGATGGGTTGATCAGTTGATCGGATATGCCTGTCCGGTTAGTGATCACTGATGCGATGTGGGACCGGATCGAGCCGCTCATGCCGGCCGATCCGGTCCGTGGACGACAGTCGGCCGACCACCGCCGGACCCTGGAAGCCATCGCGTGGAAGTACCGCACCTGCTCACCCTGGCGCGACCTGCCAGAAGAGCTCGGTCCCTTTCAGACCGCCCACAAACGCCTGATCAGGTGGGCCATGGACGGCACATGGGAACGCGTCCTCGCGGCGGTCCTCGCAGTGGCGGATGCCGGTGATGACGTGGGCTGGACAGTCTCGGTCGACTCCACCGTCTGCCGGGCTCACAAGCATTCGGCCGGAGCCAGGAAAAAGGGGCGTCCGGCCGGTCCGAACCCGAGGACCACGCGCTCGGACGCTCCCGCGGTGGCCTGAGTACGAAGGTCCACTTGGTCAGTGACAGCCGGGCACGACCTCTGTCCATCCACGTCACCGCAGGCCAGGCCGGTGACGCTCCGGCCTTCGAGGCGGTCATGGCCGGAATCCGGATCCCGCGCAGCGGACTCGCCAGGCCAAGACCCGCCCTGCGGTCGTCCTTGCGGATCGCGCCTACTCCTCCCGCGCGATCCGTGGGCACCTCCGTCGACGCGGCATCCGCGCGGTCATCCCACAGCCCGCCGACCAGATCTGCCACCGCTTGCGGCGAGGCCGCGCCGGAGGCCGGCCGCCCGGCTTCGACGTCGAGACATACAAGGAGCGCAACGCCGTTGAGCGGTGCATCGCCCGTCTCAAGCAGTGGCGCGGCCTCGCCATGCGGACGGAGAAGCTCGCCATCGCTTACCAGGCCGCACTCCACCTTGCGGCCATCCTCATCTGGACCCGGCGCTGAGCAAGGCGTCCCAAGGATTCGTCAGGCCGGCCCATGGACGACGAGCCGGTTCCGCTCTCCGTCAAAGATGCTGGCCAGGGCGTTGGCCTCCCGCCGGCCCCCATTGAAGAGACCCCGCTGGTCGACGTGCACGATCAGAACGGCGTGGCTGTCGATCACCTCAGAGATCCCCCGGGTCTCGATCGTGTCCGACCACGCGTCCAGGTTCCGGCCAAACCACTCCGGCAACCCGCAAGGCTCGGTCAACGCATCCCAGAAGTCGTTGAGTGTCTCGATCAGTCGACCGCGCAGGTCAACGACCAGCTCGCTGTCCGTCATCGCAGCAGACTAACCAGCCCCCACCCCGAGGCACTCACCGGTCAAAGAGACAGGCTCTAACGAGCTCGTGCACGGTTAGCGGTACGACGCTAGATCGTGATCGCTGATCATGTTCGTGTGGTGAGGAACGGGGCTCGTGCAGCGATCATCAGTGACCGGAGGATCACAGGGCTGTCGGCCGAGGTGATTGCCGAACTCGTCGCCGAGGTGGGTCCGTTATGGCACGAGCGACACCAGGCGAGACTGGAGTCCAGGCCGCGGAAGCGGGCCGTCGGCGCTGGCGCGAAGCACCAGTTGGTCTTCATCGACCGGCTCCTGGCCACCCTCGTCCACCTTCGCCACGGAGCTACTCACGACGTGCTGGCCTGCTGGTTCGGCGTCGACCGCTCCACCATCACCCGCGCCGTCGGCGAGGTGCGGCCGCTGCTCGCCGAGCGGGGCTGCACCATCGCGGCCGGTGTCCGGCTCCGCACCCTCGCCGAGGTCATCGAACACCTCGGGTCCAGCGGGCGGACCGGGATCGTCGACGGCACCGAGATCCGGGTCCGCAGGCCCGCCGCCGGCCGCAAGGATCGGGAGAAGTTCATCTCCGGCAAGAACAAGCAGAACGCCGTCAAGGCCATGATCCTCACCGACGCCAGCGGCAGGCTCCTGTTCTGCAGTCCAACCCAGCCGGCAAGCTGTGCCGACATCACACACGCCCGGCAGTTGGGTCTGGTCAAGCACCTGACTGACGGCCCGCCCGTGGAAATACTCGCCGATGCGGGCTATCAGGGCCTGGGCGCCCAGACCGGCGGCCGCGTGGTGACCCCACACCGCAAGTTCAAGAAGAACCCGCCAGAGTGGTACGAGGAGATCTACGAACGCCAGCGCAAGGCGCATTCCTCACGTCGTATCCGGGTCGAGCACGGCATCGCACACCTGAAGAACTGGCGAGCACTCGCCCGGCACCACGGCCGACGCGAGCACATGAGCGACACGATCCAAGCCGTCGCCGGCCTGCTCTCACACCAGCAGACCGCCACCCGCACGGACCGTCAGGCACAGTGATCACCCGACCGACCTGCACCTTTCGACGTCGTACCGCTAACCATGCACGAGCTCGTTAGGTCGGGGACGCGCCCCAGCGGGTAGAGCTCCGCGGTCGGAGAACACGCGCAGCCAGGCGGGGACAACATGTGCGGCCCAAGAGCAGTCCGTTCGGTTCGGCACCCGCGGCCCGGGCGTCACCCTCTGACCGAGCCGGCGCCGGACACTCGCGACGATGCCAGATCAACGGGATCTGCTGCGCCGCACGAGTGTTCCCGCGACCACCTCGGGCGCGGCCTCACCCTATGCGCCGACCACAGCCTGATCCGGTGCCGGGCCCTTCCTGACGAACGACCGGCCGCCCGTACGAGACTGCTGGACCGAATGGTCACCGCCTTCTCGTATGCCTGGTCTCCCAACCTCCCGCACCGCGGCATCACTCCGGGATGCTGGGCGCGGCCGCGCCGTGGCGATGGCCGCGTCCTTGCCCGGTGTCCGGCGGGAGTCGCCGGAACCAGGAGTCGGTCCGTGGGTGGTCCGGCTGCCCCCGACGGCGAGCTCGCTCGCCGGAACTGTCAGCCTCCCTCGGTCGCCACGCGGGCCCGTACCTCCTCCGGGGTGAGGTAGTCCTCCGTGTACTCGAAGTCCCGCAGCGTCCCTGGCTTGTACGTCTGGAATCCGGTCCGGACGAAGTCGTCGCCGGCCACCGCGTTCAGGAGCCAGTTCGTCATCACCCGGGTCTTGGCGGCGCCGGTGCGCAGTGCCGCCCAGTGGTAGCCGCGGGCCACGGCCTGGGCGGGCATCCCGCGCAGGTCGATGCCGAGCGGCCGGGAGACGCCGTCGCGGCCGCCGAGGTCCACGACGAGCCCGAGGTCCTTGTGGGTGTACGCGCGCAGCGGCGTGCCCCGGAGCGTGGCGACGAGGTTGTCCGCGGCGACCTTGCCCTGGCGCTGGGCGTGTTGCGCGGTGGGCGGGCACACCACGCCGTCCCCGCCGCCGACGAGGTCGGGCACGGCGGCGGCGTCGCCGAAGGCGAACGCGCCCTCCGCCCCCGGCACCCGCAGGTCCGGCGAGACGACCAGCCGGCCGCTCCTGGCGGTCTCGGCGCCCAGTGTGGCGACGAGCGGGCTCGCGGCGACGCCGGCGGTCCAGACGAGGGTGCGGCAGGGCAGCACGCGGCCGTCGGTGAGAGTGACGTCCTCGGGGCCCGCCTTGGCGACGGAGGTACCGAGCGAAACCTCGATGCCTCGGCGGCGCAGCACATCGAGGGCTGCCCGGCCCAGCCGGTCGCCGAGCTCGGGCATCAGCTTCGGGGCCACGTCCACGAGGTGCCAGCTGATTTCGCGCCGGTCCAGCCGAGGGTAACGGCCGACGGCGTTCGTGGTGAGCCGCTGCAGGGAGGCGGCCGTCTCGGTGCCCGCGTAGCCGCCGCCGACCACGACGAACCCGAGTCGTGAGGCCCGTTCCGCAGAGCCTGGTGCTGCGGCGTCCGCCAGGTCGAGCTGGGCGATCACGTGGTCGCGCAGGTGGGCCGCCTCGGCCAGCGTCTTCATGCCCCGACCGTGCTCCGCCAGGCCGGGGATGTCGAAGGTGCGGGTCACGCTCCCCGGCGCGAGCGCCAGGTAGTCGTACGGCTGGTCGACCAGCTCCCCGGTGATCCTCCGGATGACGCAGACCTTGGCCCGGGTGTCGATCCCCACGGCCCCACCGGGCACGATCCGGGTCCGGTGGCGGCGGCTGCGGCGCAGCGACACGGCCACGGACTGGGGGGTGAGCACCCCGGAGGCCACCTGCGGCAGCAGGGGCAGGTAGAGCTGGTAGGAGAACGGAGTGACCAGCAGGATCTCCGCCTCTCCCGGTGACAGCGTCCGCTCCAGGCGGCGTACGCAGGCGACGCCGGCGAAGCCCGCGCCGACGACCACGATCCTCGGTCGTGCCATGGTGTCCGTCCCTTCTCGGGTGTACGCGTCCCCTGCACGCCTTCCCCGGCAGGCCGTTCCATGCACGTTGCGGTGGAACTGCCTCGGCCTCCGCGCGGTGCGAGATGCACCGGCTACGGACCTTTCCGCAAGCGCTCGCGTACACGGTCCACGACAGTGGGGCGTACGTGGTCGGGGCCGCCGTGGACGGTGCCGTTTCCGCGTACGTCCGCCAGTGGAGCTCCGGCACGAAGTCATCGAGCAGGGAGCCGCTGCCGGGCCCGGGGGGGGCGCACTTTCGGACGGGGAGCACGTGGTCGTGGGCCTCGACGATGGCGAGGCAAGGCCGGAGGAGCCTGCGCCGACGGCCAGGATGTCGCCGATCACGCCGGCCATGTCCATGAGATGGTCTCGGCCGGATCGACACCGGTGCGGTGCAGTGATGGCCTGCCGACGGCGCGGGTTCTTCCAGTCGCGGCCTGGACAGACCAGTATCAACCCCCATGAAGACTGCTGAGCCGATGACCGGCAACCACACGGAAACCGAAGACCCCCGCCTGCCTCTGCTGACCACCTCGGAGGTACTGCAGACCATCGGCTACCTGCAGAGACTGGTGTCCCTCGACACCACGCATCACGGCTACGCGGCCAGCCGGCTTGCTGCAGACCTTGCCAAGCGAGTGGCCCAGCACGCCGGAGGTCGCTGAACGCCCCGGGGCGACCACGGCCACACCGGGTGCACGCGGTTCGTGATCCCGCTTCTCGTCGTCAGGACCGCATCCGTATGGAGCGTCCATGACGCAGTGGCCGTGGCCTGCCGCGGCAGGTCGAGTGCCGAAGAGGGGGGCGTGTCCCGGTGATGTCCAGGAGGCGTAGAGCCTGCCCCGTCACTCCGAACAACTCCCGGATCCCGTCGCCGTCGCCTATGTCGCTTCGCAGGTGGACATGGGTATTCCGGCCCTCTGTCGACCGCTTCTCCCTCGCCCAGCGGGCCCGCGGCTCCAGGCGCCCGGGGGAAGATCCGGGCGCCACTCCCCCGCCTTGACGCCGACTGCGACCCCGACCCCGACCCCGCGCCGCAGCACCGCAGCTCCCGGCTCCCGGCTCCCGGCTCCCGGCTCCCGGCTCCCGGCTCCCGGCTCCCGGCTCCCTCAGAGCGTCAGGAGAGGTAGTCCGCGCGCCCCCTCGTCATCGAGTTCGAACGGGCCCTCGGGGAGGATGCAGTATTCATTGCCCTCGGGGTCTGCCGTCACCAGGAACCCCACGGCGGCGTACTCCCCCAGCCGTCGGCCGCCGAGCGCTGCGACACGCTGCTACTGGGCGAGCGGGTCGGGGGAAGTGATGTCGAAGTGCATCCGGTTCTCGCCCGACTTGATTCGCTGGTCCGTTGGAAGCCCAGGCCGAGGCCTCGTTCGCGCTGCCATCGCGACGACCAGGTCGGCCCATGCAAGCGCCGGGCGTGGGATCGGAGCCGGGCCTCCTCGTCGTCAGGCCGGCCGATCCTTCCTCATCAGCGCTTCGCGGTGGATCCACCGGAGCACGGTGGGGTTCTCGACGGTGGTGACCACACTGATGGTGGAACGTACGTGGCGGTCGTCGTCGAGCAACCTCAAGAGGGCGGCGGCCAGGTCCACGCGAGCGGTGAACCTCCCATCGGCGTGGCCTTGGACGAGAGTGTGGTCGGTCACCGATGGCAGGTGGTAGAGCGCGCCGGGGCGCACGATAGTCCAGGCCAGGTCACTGGCCCGCACGACGGCTTCCATCCGCCGCATGTCGTCGTACAGCGTCCTGCCGAGCACCCGCGTCACGTAGGGCAGGAGGATTCGGTTGAACAGGAAGCCGCCTTCGGAGTAGGTGCGCGCCTCCACTCCGCTCGAACTGACCACCGCGAGTCGGCGGACCCCATGCCGGTTCATCGCCGTGACGATGCCAGAAGTGCCTCGGGAATAGGTGCTGATCGCTTCCTTCCCCGCGGGGACGCCCAGCGTCGACAGCACTGCGTCCGTCCCCGCCACGACGGCATCGACAGCAGCGGCATCGCGTACATCGGCACCGACCACCTCGAGCCGCTCATGGCGCAGCGGGAACGTGGCGGGCTGCCGGGTGACTGCGGAGACGCGATGCCCGGCGGAGAGCGCCTGGCCTGTGAGGAGGCGCCCGGTCTGGCCGTTCGCCCCGAAGATGGTGATGTGCACGATGATCGATTCCTCCTTGTTCTACGCCGTGGGGTGAAGGCTCAGGGGAGCCCCGCGGAGCGGGCGGAGCGCCTGTGCCCACGCGAGCAGTTCATCCACGAGAGCGTGCAACTGCACGGTGTGCAGGCCCCGCGGCTGGAAGTCGGTGAGACCGCTGAAGTCCTCGCGCAGTGTCAGCGCCACCTGCGGCCCGATGTCGGCCATGCGCAGCACGCCCGCCTGCGCACGCAGATGCTGCACCGCCGTCACGGCGCCGAAGATGCCGTAACCGACGTACGCCACAGGTTTGCCCGCCCACTCCTGGCAGAGGTAGTCGATGGCGTTGGTCAGGGCGGCCGGTGGGGCGGTGTTGTACTCAGGGGTGACCACGATGAACGCGTCGTACGAGGCGACGCGCTCGGCCCAACGCACGGTGTGCGGCTGCCGACCGGGGGCCTGGGCCGCCGGGACGGCTTCGTCGAGCAGAGGTAGCGCGTGTTCGGACAGGTCAACCAGGTCGAAGCGCGCGGTGGATCCGGCGTGTGCGGCAGCCAGATCCCTCACCCATGTGCCCACGTCGTGGCCGTTTCGGCCGGGACGGGTGCTACCGATGATGATGCCGATCTTGATCATGTGACCTCCTGGTCTCGTTGAAGGGATCCTCTGCGCCGGCGTGCCGAGCACCCCTGCGGGGCCTGCCTGGCCGCGCGTGATCCGGCCGCGCCGTGCCCGCCGAGGCGTGAGCGGTGATTCCGCTCAGGCTGCGCTCCTCATGGCCTCTTCCATCTCGCGCAAGACCGTCCAGGCATCCGCGACGGGGCCCATGTGCCCGAGCTTCTCGGGATTGCTCACTGTGTGGATCGCCTGGATCCGCCCGTCGAGGATGTCGATGGCCCAGGTGTTGACGATCTTCGCGTTCCGGTCGCGGAAGATCGCGCCGGGCTGGCCGTTCACCTGGCAGGGTTCCATCAGTCCGCCGATCCGTACGAACGGCGGAATGAAGGCGGCAAGCACCAGAATCACCTGGTCGGCGCCGAAGAACCCGGTCGCCCACTGCGGGGCCTTGCCACCGCTGTCCGCGACCAACTGCACGTCCGCGGCGAGCAGCTCTCGTAGCCCGTCGACGTCTCCTTCGGTGAAGGCGTCGAAGAACCGCGCTGCGAGCCTCGCGCACGCGCGGCTGTCGGCCTCGAACCGCGGTCGGCCCTCCGCCATGTGGCGACGCGCCCTGGCCGCCAGTTGACGGCACGCCGCCTCCGAGCGACCGACCGCGGTGGCGATCTCCTGGTAGCCGAAGTCGAACACCTCGCGCAGCACGAACACCGCGCGTTCGAGCGGAGTGAGCCGTTCCAGCAGCAGAAGCGCCGCCATCGACATCGAGTCGGTCAACTCCGCCGCACGCTCCGGATCCTGGTACGGATCGGTCAGCAGCGGCTCGGGAGACCACGGTCCGACGTATTCCTCGCGCCGGACGCGGGCGGAGTTGAGCACGTTGATCGCGATCCGAGTGACCACGGTCGCCAGGTAGGCCTTGACGGAGGCAGTGGGAGCCTGCGAGGTCTCGTAGCGAAGCCAGGTCTCCTGAACGGCGTCCTCGGCCTCGCTCACACTGCCCAGGATCCGGTAAGCGATCGAGAACAGCAGCGGCCGCAGATCCTGGAACTCCTCCGCCCGCGTCATGCCGGCTCCGACGCGGAACGCTGCTGCCGGTTCGTGCGCCGAGACGGCCGGCACGACTCTCGCCCTGCTGAGGCACCGCCGAAGCCGTGCCCCTCGTTCGCTGCCGCCCATGGCGCACCCTGCCGAGGCACCGACTGTTGCCTCAGAGCCGAACTCCCGCCCACTACCAACACCCGCATGCCCACCATCCGCCTGAGTCGGTGCCTGTCTTCATCACCCTCCAGACAAGACAGCGCGGCGTTCTGTGACACAGCCCCGAGGGAACTCGCCCGGCCCAGTTGGGCACACCGCCCAGCCCCGTGGCGATGGCCCACCTCTACACGTGCTTCCGTCCGCACCACGTGCGCCACCGCCCTCGGCGGGCCGAACCACCGGTGATGGGCGGCTGGCGGTCGACGAGGTCCTGTACGGCGGTGGTGAGGTGGTCGCCCAGGACCTGGGTACCGATGGCGTCGGTGAGGGACGCGGAGCCGCGCTGGGTGCTGCGGTGGGTGGCGGGCAGACCGCAGTTCCAGCAGTCGCTTTCTTCGCCCCCTGCGGTCTACGGCCCGAGGGTGGAAAGGGATACCAGCCATGTGCGGTGCCAGCCCTTTCGAAAGCCGATCCAGCGCGGCCTCGGCGTCCCGCCGGCGCGGGCACCGCCGTCGACAGCCTGTAGCTGCACGTGCGTGTCCGCCACCACGAAAGTTCCCACCGTGACCGTCACATGACGATCGTCCACCGTCAGCAGCAGGGGCCGCGGACAGTCCCACACCGACTCAGTTGGCCGCGCCCCGGACGATCCAAGATCCCGGGAGCAGTCAGGTGCGCCGTCCATGTCGCCTCATGGCATGCCCGCACCGTTCGCCTACTACCCGAGCACGTACTTCTCCCCCTGACCGATCCGCGGCTGCGATCCGGGTTCCCCCACTGCGGCAGACGTCTGCGGCTGCGCCGAGGTCGGGCCCCGCTCACACGGAGTTCGGCACCGAGTGGGGACGGACGGGGGTTCATGCGCGTGGCCGTCCTCAAGATCATGGCGGGGTTGTGCATGGGGGCGCAGCTTGGGGGCACAAGAGCCCCGGAGCGGATGTCACGGCCGCTTCTTCAGGGCCTGCGGTCTCCCCCGTCCGCACAGGCCCGGGCATGGTGGAGACCGGCCCGCACCCGCCGTGGTGCGGGCCGGTCACCGTGTCTCAATCACGGGCGGCCTCGCCCGGGGATGCCGTGGTCGCGGCTCCGGTGGCGGTGACCCGTGGTCGCAGCCGGGTATCGGCTCAGGTGGCGGTGAGGTCGAGCAGGCTGCGGGGCGGGGGGCCGCGAGCGCCTTGAAGTGGACGCCGGCCGGGCTGCGATGCAGGGGGCCGGGAGCGGGGGCAGTGTGGGACTGGGGTGGGCTGGGTGGATGCGGGTGAGTGAGCACTGGATGGTGTTGGCCTTGTGCCGGACGGCCCATGCGGACGATCTGTTCGTCGAAGGGGCGGCGCAGAACCGGGCGAAGGCCCTGTGTACCGGTTGCCCTGTCAGGGTCGAGTGTCTGGCTCATGCCTTGGACGAGCGGATCGAGCACGGTGTCTGGGGCGGGATGACGGAACGAGAGCGACGCGCCCTGCTGAAGCGTCGACCCCTCGTGCGCTCCTGGGGTCGGCTGCTGGATGCCGCCAGGCGTGAGCACGAGGTGGGAGCGTCACCGGTGAAGCGTGATACCGCCTGACCCACCCCTGGACCCTTCCCGTCCCGTAGTGGGCGAACATGGACGTATCGATCGCTTCGCGTGCGCTGACACCGGAGTGAAGCCGGTCACGGCGGCCTTCTCGTTGTTCCGGAGGCCAGGTCTGGCCATGGGGAAGTTCGGCAGTTCGCCTCGCCCGTGGCGGCGGGCAGGGCGTCCGGCGGTTCCGAGCCGGACGCCCCCCTGGCAGGACCGCTAGACCTGGTATCGCCCCGGGGCGAAGAGGTGCAGATGGTCCGCCACCCAGGCCGAGGTCCGCTCCAGGCCTTCCTCCAGGCCGACTTCCGGCTCCCACCCCGCCCAGGTGCGGGCCCGTGTGTTGTCCGAGAGCAGCCGGTGCACCTCGCTGCCGGAGGGCCGCAGCCGTGCCGGGTCCACGACGATCTCGGCGTCCCGGCCGGAGGCGGTGATGAGGGCCCTCGCGAGGTCCCCGACCGAGATCTCCCGGCCGGTACCGAGGTTGACGCTCTCCCCCAGTGCCCGGTCGCAGCCCGCCAGTGCCAGGAATCCGGCCGCGGTGTCGGTGACGTAGGTGAAGTCGCGGGTCGGGGTCAGCGAGCCGAGGCGGATCTCCCGTGCCCCGGAGTGCAGTTGGGCGAGGATCGTGGGGATCACGGCCCGGGCCGACTGGCGGGGCCCGTAGGTGTTGAACGGCCGTACGACCGTCACCGGCAGCTCGAAGGCGTGCCAGTGGGACAGGGCCATCATGTCCGCGCCGATCTTCGATGCGGAGTAGGGCGACTGCGGCTGGAGGGGATGGTCTTCGCTGATCGGGGCCGTGAGCGCGGTCCCGTACACCTCGCTGGTGGAAGTGTGCAGGAGTCGTCGGACGGAGTGACGGCGGCAGGCTTCGGCGATGTTCTCGGTGCCGACGATGTTCGTGCGGACGTAAGCGCCCGGGGAGTCGTAGCTGTAGGGAATGCCGATGAGCGCGCCGAGGTGGAAGACGGTGTCGCAGCCCTCGACCGCGTCCATGACCCTGCCCGCGTCACCGACATCACCGGCGATGAACTCGACCGGGCCGTGCGGGTCGTCGAGGTAGCGGGCGAGGTGGCCCTTGTCGGCATACGGCTTGTAGTGGACGAACGCCTTGACCCGCGCGCCGCGGTGGACGAGCAGGTCCACGAGCGTGGAGCCGATGAAGCCCTCGGCTCCGGTGACCAGGACGGTGCGGCCGTTCCAGTCGATGGTCGTGCTGTTCATGGGGTGAGCTCCCTTGTGGTGGTGGGTTTTCCGGCGAGTCGGATGACCGTCTCCGCGAGCAGGTCGGCGGCGCGGGCGTGGTTTCCGGGGTCTGCGGCGCGCTCCATCACGGCGAGCCGCGCGGGGTGGGCGAGCAGCGGGTCGATCAGTTGGGCGAGCCGGTCGGTGGTGGTCTCGGCGTCGGGTACGAGATGGGCGGCGCCCACGTCGGAGAGGACCCGGGCGTTGTGGGTCTGGTGGTCGCCGGGAGCATGGGGGTACGGCACGAGGACGGCGGGCACCCCGGTCGTGGCGAGTTCGGCGATCGTGGCCGAGCCCGCGCGGCAGACGACCAGGTCGGCGACCGCGTAGGCGAGGTCCATCCGGTCGAGGTAGGGCACCGCCTGGGCGACGGGCCCCACCCTCTCGTCGATGAGCTTGCGCCGGGTCTCCGCGAGCGCGGCCGGGCCTGTCTTGATCAGGAGGTGGACGTCCCCGCGGCCTCGCCAGCGGGCGGCGAGGCCCACGGCGGCAGCGGTGAGGCGGGCCGCGCCGAGGCTGCCGCCGTTGAAGAGGACGACCCGTGCTTCCTCGGGTATCCCGAAGGCGCGCCGGGCCTCCTCGCGCAGGGCCGGCCGGTCCAGGGCGGCCAGGGACGCGGCGATCGGCATGCCGACGGTCCGCGCCCGATCGCCGCCCGACAGGTGGGCGCGGCTGCCGTCGAAGGCGACGGTGATGTGCTCGGTGAGCCGGGCGGCGAACTGGTTGGCCCGGCCCGGGACCGCGTTGGACTCGTGGATGACGCTGGGCAGCCCGGCCATCTTCGCCCCGACGATCGCCGGGGCGCTCGGGTACCCGCCCATCCCCACGACGACCTGTGCCTTCTGGGCGCGCAGGACGGAGCGGGCCTGGGCACCGGAGCGCAGGAGCGCGGCCGGGAGGAGGAAGCGTTTCGCACCGAGCGCGGGGTCGAAGGGGATCATGTCGACGGTGTGCAGTCGGTATCCGGCCGCCGGGATCAGGGTCGTCTCCAGACCGCGTTCGGTGCCGATGAAGGAGATGACCGCGTCGGGGTCGGCGCGGCGCAGGGCCTCGGCCAGGGCGAGACCGGGATAGATGTGGCCGCCGGTGCCGCCCGCACCGATGACGACGGAGAGTGGTGTGCGCATGGCCGCCACTCTCGGGAAGCGGATTAAGAGGGTTCTAAGAGTCCGGTTTGGCAGGCTTCACGGTATGAGCGGCATGAGTGGCGCGAGCAGCGCGAGCGGTCTGCGGAGTACGAGCAGGATCCTGGTGGCCGAGGACGAGCCGGACGTACGGGCCGCCGTCGAGGACGGGCTGAGCGTCGAGGGGTACGAGGTCCGGGGTGTCGGCGACGGCTTGGCGGCGCTGTCGGCGGTGGCCGCCTGGCAGCCGGACGCGCTGGTCCTGGACGTGATGATGCCGGTGCTGGACGGGCTTGCGGTCTGCCGGAGGCTTCGGGCGGTGGAGGACCGGACGCCGGTGCTGGTGCTGACCGCGCTGTCGTCGGTGAGCGAGCGGGTGGACGGGCTGGAGGCGGGGGCCGACGACTATCTGGTGAAACCGTTCGCGCTGGACGAGCTGGTGGCGCGGGTAAGGGCGTTGTTGCGGCGGGCCGCGCCGCCCGCCCCGGGCGGGGACCTGGCCTTCGCGGATCTGACGCTGGATCCGGTGACGCGCACCGGGCGGCGGGGCAGCCGCCCGGTGGAGTTCTCCCGCACCGAGGCCGCCCTGCTGGAGCTCCTGCTGCGCCACCCGGGCCAGGTGCTGCCGCGCGAGGTGATCCTGGAGCGGGTCTGGGGCCAGGACTTCGGGCCCGACTCCAACTCGCTCGCGGTGTACGTGGGTTATCTGCGGCGGAAACTGGAGGCGGGCGGCGAGCCGCGCCTCGTCCACACCGTGCACGGGCTCGGCTATCGGCTGGACGTGGCGTGAGCGGGGTGCGGGGGCTGGGCGCCCGCTGGCGGCGCAGGCGGCCGCTCCGTACGCGCCTGGCGCTGGCTGCCTCGGCGGCGGTGGCGCTGGTCGCGGTCGGGGTGTGCGCGGCGGCGTTCTTCGTCATCCGCTACGAACTGCTGCACCAGCTCGACCTGTCCCTCACCCAGTCCGCAACCCGGGTGATCCAGGAGAACCGGGGCGAGGGCCCGCAGGTCGTGGCGGGCGAGTGCCGATACCTCTCCGCGCCCGCCTGCGCCCAGATCGTCCCGGCCGACCCGGCGGCGGACCCGGCCGACCCCTATCTGCTGCCCGTCTCCACCCCCGTACGGGAGGTCGCGGCGGGGAAGCGGCCCCCGTACTACAGCAACGTCAGCCGCTTCGGGCAGCCGCTGCGGATGCTGACCACCCCGTTCGGGGAAGGGCGGGCGCTCCAGGTGGCGCTGCGGGCGGACCCGGTGGAGAAGGGCGTGCGGCAGGCGGCCGCGCTGCTGGCGGCGGTCGGCGGGGTGGGGGTGCTGCTGGCCGGGCTGCTCGGGTACGCCGTGTCGCGCGCGGGCCTGGCCCCGGTGGCCCGGCTGACCTCGACCGCCGAGCGGATCGCGGCGACCCGGGACCCGCGCCACCGCATCGAGTTGCCGCCGGGACCGCCGGGCCGGCAGGACGAGGTGACCCGGCTGGCGGCCAGCTTCAACACGATGCTCGGGGAGCTGGAGCAGTCGGTGAGCTCCCAGCGCCGGCTGGTCGCGGACGCCTCGCACGAGCTACGGACCCCGCTGACCGCGCTGCGCACCAACGCGGAGCTCCTGGCCCGCGGCGACCGGCTGACGCCCGCACAGCGCGAACGGGCGGCGGAGGCGCTGGGGCGGGGCATCCGGGAGGTGACCGGGCTGGTCAACGACCTGATCGAGCTGGCCCGGGACGAGGAGCCGCTGCCGCTCCTGGAGAACGTGCGGATCGCCGAGGTGGCGGAGCACACGGTGGCCATGGCCCGGACGCACTGGCCGCAGACCCCTTTCCTGCTGGAGGTGGGGGCGGGTGCGGCGCGGGCGGTCCGGCCGGTTGTTCCGGCGCGGCTGGCCCGGCTGCTGACGAACCTGCTGGACAACGCGGCCAAGTTCAGCCCGCCGGGGACTCCGGTCGAGGTGGCACTGAGCGCGTACGGGAGCGAGGGCGGCGGTCCGGGCGGGCTGGAGCTGACGGTCCGGGACCACGGTCCGGGGATTCCGGCCGCGGACCTCCCGCATGTCTTCGACCGCTTCTACCGCGCCGAGGCGGCGCGCGCCCTGCCAGGCTCGGGCCTTGGCCTGGCGATGGCCCGGCAGATCGCCCGCGCGCACGGGGCGGAGCTGACTGCGGGGGCGGCGCCGGGCGGCGGGGCGCTGTTCACACTGACATTCGACCCGGAGGGCCCGCCCGGTAGCGGCCGACCGTAAGAGGCCATGGGGTTGATCTCGACCGTGGCCGTGGCGCAGGACGGCGGAGCGGAGTGGCTGATGCCGAACAGGGCAACGAGAGCACCTGAGGGGCAGACCCTCAGGGCCTCCGGTCACTGCGTTGGCCGCATCGGGTGCCTCACGAGAAGTAGCCGCACGAGTTCAGCCGATCTTGCCCAGCACCGCCTTCTCCTCAGCGGCGGCCGCAGCGAAGAACGGGCCCAGATCCTCCAGCCCACGGTCCTGACTGCTTGCGGCCCACACCGCTGCGCTTGTGGTGGCCCACCCCTCAGCTATGAGGCCCTCGGCAACCCGGCACACCTCATCGGGGGTGAGAACGAAACCTGACGCGTCACTCAGCCGATGCTCATCCACGGCAGCACAGCCGTGGCCAACCGATGCCGCAAGCCACGGGTAGACGCTCGTCCAGTCCGCCGCGCCCGTCTCGACCTCGGCACGCCCCTCGGCCACGGCATCAATGACGCGGTAGTCGCATGCGAAGGAGTCTCCCTTCGAGCCACGCACGAGGGGTCCGCGCCCCTCCAAAGCCTGCTCGATCAGCGCAGGTTCGATCTTGGTGAGCGTCAACCACATGGACATGGGCCGTTCTCCCCCTCCGCGTGCACACCCTTCACCCGCTGGCGCAGACCGCCACGCTGCCGTACAGGTGCGCGAGGACACGCACCGGCGTCGCCTCCGGGCGAGGTTACCGCCTCACCAAGCGCCCGGTTCCTGTCGCTCCTCCTGCGGGGCATGACGCTTTCAGAACTTCTGCAGGAAAGGGCGTTTGAGCAGAGGGAGTCGGGTCAGACGGTTGGTATCGGAAGCGCACACCTTGGGGGGTGGGCCTTCCGGAGCGGGCCCGCCCCGTGACGCCCCCTCCCCCTCGGCGTCATGGGGCACGCCCGCCCGCACGAGGGGCTGCCGCCCGGATCCGTACGGCACCCGGGCGCCCCGCGCCCGTCCTCCCCGGCAGGGGCACGCGAGGCTGTCCGGCGCACCCCCGGCCCCGGCGCTCAGACCGCCGGCCCCCGGGCAACGGATCCGACGGCAGCAGCCCGCCACGTGATGGACGAGGCAGGCTGGGAGAGTTCAGCGGGAGACGCGACGGACCCACGCGTCCATGCGGTCCGGTAGCGCCGCTGGAGTTCAGGACCACCATCCGGATGCTCGGCACCGTCTCCAGCCGATCCGGTTCGGAGTGCCGGTGCGGATCGGGCTGGAGCCCGTTATGGCCGGTCTCCGCCTTCGGTGGTCAAGCTGCCCACCTGCCTGGGCAGCGCCAGGCAACCGGTCAATGCCGAAAAGTATCTCCGTCGCCTCTGCACGCCGAGACGGGCGCGGCAGTTTCCAGGCGGTGGCGCACGCCCTTGAGTTCAGGCGGGACGGAATGTCAGAGGTAGTCGGCGCGACCCTCGTCATCGAGTTCGAACGGGCCCTCGGGGATGATGCAGAACTCATTGCCCTCGGGGTCGGCCATCACGAGAAACCCGCCGACGGCGTACTCCTCCAGCCGGCGCCCACCGAGCTCCTCGACACGCTGCTGCTCGGCGGTGGGGTTGGGCGAGGTGATGTCGAAGTGCATCCGGTTCTTGCCTGACTTGGGCTCGCCGGTTCGCTGGAAGCCGAAGCCGAGACCCTTGTCGCGCTGCAGCCATACGTACGGTCCCATGCGGCCCACGACTGGCCTGCCGAGCAACTCGGACCAGAACGCGGCAAGCCGCTCAGGATCAGTGGCATCGACGATGAGGGCATTGATCTGCATGGGTGAGTCCGCCATGCCTCGATCCTCTCAGAGCACGCTGCACCACCGAGCGCATCGTTCGTCTCGCGCACCTGATGCAGGGGAGCGTCGTCACCTGCTGTGTTCTCTTCCGCCAGACCGTTCGCCCCTCCCCCGCTGCGAAGTGCTCAGGGCAGCGGGAGCCTCCGGCATCCCGAGCAGCGCCAGAATTGCCCGGCCCCGGGCGGAAGGGCGAATCAGCAGGAGCGGCTGGTTCGTGGGCGTCATGCCTGCCGGCGTACTCCATGCCCTCGGAGCGCCGTCCCGCGCGGCGCCATTGGTCAGGCACCGGATCAGCCCGGATCGCGTGGTGGAGGCAGAGTGAGTGCCCGCCTCTCGGGGGATGTAAGGCGGGCACTCACCGGCACTTCCGCTGGAGGTCCGGATCCGGATGCGGTACGTCTGGCTCCGATTCCGTCTGGACGGCGTAGGCAACAAGCAAGCCGTCGTCGTGGACCCGCCCGACGAGCAGGGCCGGCAGCTCCGTCCGCATCGGGACATCCTCCGCCGTCCACAGCACCAGCCCACATCTCAGTCTCTGGCTCGGGCAGGTCGCTGCCGCGGAAGCCGGCACGCGGCTGAAATTCGGTCGTCCCGTTCGCCGGTCCCCGGCACCCACCGGGCCGGGGACCGCCACCGAGGCGTACCAGCCCGCCGCTGCTGATGGGCCCGGCTTCACGGCGTGCGGTGCCGCGTTCCTTCGCGGTCCTGATCAGACCGCGGTGGTGAGGAGGTCGCTCAAGGGCTGGGCGGAGTCCGTTCCGGAGTGGCCGAGGGGCGCGTCGAAGCTCCAGACGAGGAAGAGCAGGAAGACCACCAGGGCACTGAAGGTGGTGGCCAGCAGCAGTTCGCGCGCGGAGCGACGGATCTGCAGGGTGTAGAGCAGGCCGAGGGTGACCAGGGCACCGGCCACGAGGCCGAACCAGAGGGCTGCGGGCAGGGTGGTGCCGGAGGTGTCCAGGCGCTGGTGACGGGCGTCGTCCGCCGCCGCCACCTGGTCCAGGAGCGGCTGGTAGGCCTGGGCCTGGAGCTCGTCCGCCGGGGTGCGATGAGCGATGTCGCTCCGGATGCGGCCCAGCAGTTCGGCGCCGGTGTCGTCCACGGGCAGGTCGTCCTTCAGAGCGGGCCATTCGGCGGTGACCGCGTGCCGGGCGTAGGCGTCGATGTGCTCCTTGATCTGTGTCCGGAATGCGGCGGGGTAGACGTCCAGGCGTTGATCGATCTCGTACAGGGCCTGGGCCTCGCGCTGGACGGTGTCCTCCGCCGCGGTACGGGCCTCCCACACGCCGGCGATCGCCAGTCCGAGCACGATGGCGTAGACGACGCCGACCATCATGACCATGTACTCCAGCACGTCCGGTGTCTCGGACGTGTCTTCGTCGACGGCCACGCGGCGGTGCCGCAGGACGGTCGCCGTGACGACGAGAACGCAGACCAGGACCGAGGCCAGGGTGTAGACGAGCCATTCCGGCATTGCACAACTCCATGACGAGCGAGGCGATGTGTACGAGATACGAGGGGGCGGACGCGGTGGGCCGGTCACGGCCCGGCGGCCGGACGAGAGGCAGCTGGTCAGCCGCGGCCGCGGCGACGGGACCCGGGCCGCAGGGCGGCCGCGGCCAGAACGGCCGGCAGGGTGATCACGACCGTGGACATGGTCATCGAGAGTTTGGCCGGAGCGGGACGGGACGGGCCCCCCGTGTAGTGCGACCGCGGCTCCCACCGGAATCCCGTGAGCGCTTGCGCCGGAGCGGCGGCGGCAATGCTCTGCACCTGGGGCGCTGGTGGTGCCCACTCGGGGGCCGGTGCCGAGGGTGCCGCGGGCACCGGAGCGGCGGGTTCCGGAGCGGCTTCCGGTGGCGAGAGCACGGGCGTCCTCGGCGGCGCAGGCTCGGGGAGCGACGGGGCCGGGGACGGTGGTGACGGCCGTGACGGATGAGGCGGTGCCGTGGGCGACGGAGAAGGCGCCGCCGTGGGCCGGGGAGAGGGCGGTGCCGTGGGCGGCGGAGTCGTCGGAGCGCACGTGGGGCGCGGGACTTCCGCTACCTCGTCGCCGTAGCCCATGTCGACCCAGACGTCCGGGGCACACACCACCAGGTGGCCGTGGGCAGGAGAGTGATCCATGATGACGGCCACGTCTCCGTGGTGCGGCAGCGGGCACAGCGCCGCCGCAGCCCCGAGACCGATGTTGATCCAGCCACCCACTCGTCATTCCTCCCGTGACGACCTGACGTCGGACACGCGTTCAGGGCGCGAGAGGGCGGTGCGTCACTGCCCTCGGAGCTGCCACTGCGGGTAACGATCATGAGCCCGGCCAGTCACGGATACGGGAGGTGCCGCCTGCCATCGGGGTGAACGCACCGTGAGGCTGCGGAAGCGCCGCTGGTGCTGCTGCTGGATGTCGAGGACACCGCGGTGACCCGAGAGACGGCAGGGCCGGAAGTCGCCGCGGTCTGCGGGAAGCTCGCCCGGGGTCCGGAAGAAGCCGGCCGGCGGAGTGCCGCAGCCATCTCGGCACGGACGGACGCCACAGCACGTTGACTTCCCCGGCGCTGGCACCGGGTTCCGTGCCAGCCGCTGGCACCGGGTTCCATGCCGCGTTTCACTGGAAGGTGCACGAAGGTGCCGTACCCGCACAGGTGCCGTACCCGCACTCCGGGAGGTTCCGTGAACACGCACACCCCGACCCGTTTCGACCCCACCCGCGTCCCCCACCTGCTGGGCTCTTTCGCGCCGGTGACCGAGGAGGTCGACGCCGCCGAGCTGGAGGTGACGGGCGAGATCCCGGCCGCCCTGGACGGCCTGTACCTGCGCAACGGACCCAATCCCCGCTTCACGCCGATCGGCTCGTTCCTGTACCCCATCGACGGCGACGGAATGCTGCACGGGGTGTGGCTCTCGGAGGGCCGCGCCCGCTACCGCAACCGCTTCGTGCGCACCCCCGCCCTGGAGGCCGAGGAACGGGCCGGGCGGGCCCTGTGGGGCGGCCTTGAGTCGATGATCATGCCGGATGCCGAGCAGGTCGGACCGCAGCTCGCGGGGACCTTCCGGGAGCTGCCCGACATCAATGTCGTACGGCACGGGGGCCGGATGCTGGCCCTCGCCGAGTCGGACTGCCCGTACCGCATCGGCGCCGGGCTGGAGACCCTCGGCCGCGAGGACTTCGAAGGGGCCCTGCCCGCGGGGATCACGGCCCACCCCAAGACCGACCCGGTCACAGGCGAGATGGTGGTCTTCTGCTACGGCCTGGAGCCTCCGTACCTGACCTGGTCGGTCATCGGCCCTGACGGCACCGTCACGAGCGGGCCCACCCCCGTCGACGGTGTGGACGAGCCGATGATGATCCACGACATGGCCCTGACCGGACGCTACGCCGTCCTGGTCCTCGCGCCCGCCTTCTTCGACCTGGACGCGGCCATGGCAGGCGGCTCGTTCCTGGCCTGGCGGCCCGAGCGGGGTACCCGCGTGGTCCTGATCCCCCGCGACGGCGGACCGCCGCGCTGGGCGGCCGACGAGGCATTCTGGCTGTGGCACACCGTGAACGCCTACGACGACGGCCCCGGCGCGGACGACCCGGTGGTCCTGGACTACGTGCAGTGGAGCCGGCTGACCGTCGGCAGCGCACCGGGGACGGCACAGGACCCGGTCAGCGGCGGTCTGGCACGGGCACGCATCGACCCCACGGCAGGCACCATGAGCCGCACCCTGCTGGACGACGCCCGAGTGGAGTTCCCCCGCATCGACGACCGCCTCATCGGCCGGCGCCACCGGCACACCGCACTGGCCACCTCGACCGGCCGGACCGACCTGCTGGCGGGCGAGTACGACGCGGTGCGCTTCCACGACGCGCGGACGGGGACCGCCCTCGTGTGGGACGCCGGGGACCTGTCGGTCGGCGAACCGGTCTTCGCTCCCGAGCCGGGCACCGACTCCGAGGAACACGGCTACTGGCTCACCTTCGCCACCGACCGCACCGACGGATCGAGCTGGTTCCTGGTCATGCCCGCCGAGGACCCCGCCTCCGGGCCGGTGGCACGCGCCCGCATACCCGTCCGGGTCCCACTCGGCCTGCACGGCTGCTGGCTACCCACCGAAGGCGGCCAAGCCACCGAGCACGGTGCGCCGCCCGAGGCCACGTGACGTACAGCCGGGACTGCTGCCCGGCGCGCCTCCGCCGGCTCCCCCGAGGAGCGCACCGCCTGCTCGACCGGACCATGGCCACCGCCCTACGGCCGGGCGGAACGCCCACCCGGTGGCCGGAAGCTGACCGCCTCGACGCCGGAAGCGGTCGGCCCGACGGTGCGGCGACTCCACCGGCGCCGGGCGACGTCGTCCCCGGACTTCATGACGCGGGCGGCCAGCGGCGACAGGACTCAGAGGACCTTCGGAGACTGAGCGGGCGGGTTGCCGGACATAGCACGGCTGCGGCCACGAGACCGGCTGGAGAAGCGCCCGACGACATTCAGCGCGCC
Organism: Streptomyces sp. NPDC088553; assembly: GCF_044752965.1. Classification (NCBI taxonomy): domain Bacteria; kingdom Bacillati; phylum Actinomycetota; class Actinomycetes; order Kitasatosporales; family Streptomycetaceae; genus Streptomyces; species Streptomyces sp. NPDC088553. The sequence continues at coordinate 136,063 of NZ_JBIVMG010000013.1, forward strand.
CCGCGTGCGAGAGGGGTGCTGCCAGAGGGGCCCAGTCCGCGTGCCGGGCCCAGCCGCGTCCTGGTCAGCGATGGGGATGGAGTCGCGGGCCGCCCGGCGGGCGACGGCCGAGATCGGGCCTCGGCTTCGAGGACCGCGCGTACACGTACGAGGGGCACCGCCGTGCACGACAACCGCAGTTGGTCCACTGCGGACAGACAGACAGACAGGTGTACCGACGGGAACAGCAGGTGATCCGCTACTGCGCCGTCGGCGGGACACCCACCGCCCTCCGCCGCAGGCCGACCGACCACCCACCCGGCCCGCCCAAGGCCCTCCCGCGCGTTCTGACCGCGCGCCAGGAGTCAGGCGGCGTCGGCGTTGTCAGTCCCCGGTGTTAGCGTCGCCACCATGGCGAACCGTTCATACCTCTACTCCGCGGACTCGATACCGAACGAGGCGGAAATCCCCAAGCGGGTCCGATGCATATCCGAGCACAACTGGGACATCCCGCTCGCGCACAAACTCATGGTCGGGCGCGGAACGACGATCGTCCCGTCCATGATCTGGAACCCTCCCATCGGCATCGCCGCGGACTACGCCGACGGCGCGGCCCTGCTCCGCGACCTCCTGCGCGCGGTCGGCAAGGGCCTGGAGGACGACGCAGAGTTCACCGAATGCGTTGCCAGGACCACGGCCCACCTCGAAAAGCAGCAGGCGAAGTACTTCATCCTCGAGACCGGGGAGATCGTCTCGATGTCGGATGACGATCCGGCAGGAAGCGTGCAGCGCCTGGCGTCCCACGACATCCCCGACGCCGTCGCCAAGGCCGAAGCGGCAATCGCCGGCCAGAACGACGACTGGCTCGCCTCACTCCGAGCCGACTGGGAGAGGCACTTCGCGTCCTTCTACAGCGAGGCGCTCTACTACTCCTTCCCCGACTGACGATGCCCCGCGGCACGACGCCAGGCGACTGCGCTCCTGATCCCAAGGACGCTGCCTGGTGGTCGCGCTCGTCGTCCGACGCCCTGTGGGGGAGAAGCTCTCCAGCCACTCCCCCACGGCGCTGGAGCCGCGCCATGGACGCCGACCTGGTCGAGCCGCTCTACGCGGAACCGGTCCGCGGCGTCGACGAAGACCGCCAGCCGTGCGACGGTTGGCGGTGCTCCACCATGTGAGTACGTGGGTCCCCGTCTGTCTCGGCGGCGTAGGGGATCAAGCCGCGCAAGCGGCTTGAACCGGGTCAGGGCGAAGACGAGGGTCCGGCGAGCGTCGCGAGCGGTGGCCTGCCGGCCGCTGCCCGCTGCCCGCTGCCCGCTGCCCGCTGCCCCAGGCTCGTTACCGGACCGCTCGACGCATCGGGAAACGGATGCCGAGCACAGTGAGCTCATCGACATACTCACTCTCCAGCCGGCGCCCGCCGCCAGCAGCACCCGCCGCTCCGCCGGACTCTTCGCCTCCTCCTCCGCCCTCTCAACCACGGCAGCAAGCTCACGGCGGAGGAGGTACGGCGCTACGCACGAGAACTCCCTCAGTCAGAGGACGGGGGGCCGGAGCGCTTGACGGCCCGGCCGACGAGCACGGCGAGCGGGATCACGACGACGAGGTAGACCGCACAGACCACCGCCGCCGTCGTACTGGCGAATGCCAGGAGGACGAGCCCTCCGACGAGGAAAGCCACGGTGAGGATCAAGAGGAACAGGCGCATGTGAGGTTCAACGACCAGAGCAGCTCAGGGAACACAAGCGCGTCCAACGACTTCTTGCCGGGCACGCAGCCGGCCGCGGAGGCGCTGCAGCCAAGCTTCTGCTACCAGCGGGAGTCCCCCCGGAGTTCCTGTCGGCGTCGTTCCACGCATCGCCGAAACCACAGGAGTAGGCAAAGCCCAGTGCTCGCGCATGTTGATGGTTGCGTCGAGGTTGTCCGGGAGCCGGTCGGCTGTGGCCGCTGCCTCGCTGGGCCCGCACCCCCCAACCGACGTCCCACCGAAGGTTGTTGAATCGTCGTCAGATCGAGTACCAGAGCGGGCCGGACTGAGTACAGGCGCTCATGGTGGGGCGCCGGCCTGTTCCTACGCTGGTGGGTGGTTGTCGAGCGGGCCGAACGGCAGGGAGTCCATGAACTCAGGCATGTATTACGCGAGCAGCAGTTCCTGCGCGTCGCAGGACTGGCCGATGCTCTACCTGTCCACCGTGGCCGTGCTGGCCGGGTTCGGTCTGTTGATCAACCTGATCGCCCTCTGGGTGGTTGTCAACGTCGACCAGCTCCCCAAGGCGTGGGCGTTGCCGATGGCCCTGTTGCCTTGGGTGGGCCTGATCGTCGCCTTGGCGGCTTCCGTGGCGCTGGGCCTGGAGGCTGCGAACCAGGGTGAATCCCCGTGGTCGTTCCTGCTTGCGGGAGCCGGGGCGCACCTGGGGGCGCTGGTCGTTGTGGTCGCCTTGATCCGGTCCGCCGCGAGAAGGGCCGGTCGTGACGACACGCCAGAGCGAGGTTCCGCCAAGCCCGACGCGCGAGCCGGCGACACGCGCCGTTCTGGAGCGGAGCCGGTGCGGGGCGATGCAGTAGGTATCACGGCGGAGGAGGCACCGGAGCACGGTGGGAGGCGGCGCGACAGCTCTTCGGAGGCACACCAACGCCCCTCGGCGCCGCCGTACCCGCGGGCCTCTGCCACCGGCCGCGTCGCGCACACCCGCTCCCCGGGCTCGCACGACGAGTGGCAGGCCCGGGTGATCCGTCGGCCGGACGACGTGGGATACGGGATCCTGCTGCAGCAGAAGGCCGAGAAGTACTTTGAACACCACCACCGCCTGATGGACTGGCACGTGCCCGCCGGCTGCCACACGGGCGAGACCGCCACCGCAGGCGACGCCCTCGCGGTACTCGCCCTGGGCGAGACCATCAACCACTCGGTCCTGTCGGACCGCCCCTGGACCCTGCACGACGCCCTGAAGCTGGGAGCCACATGGAACGAGGTGGCAGCCGCACTGGACTGCACCCCGGACGAGGCCCGCGCCGTCCTCCAGGCGTACGCGGAGGTACAGCGGCAACAGTACGAGGAGACCGCGATGACGGGATACAGGCCCTCCGGCTACTCGCCTGAGGAACACCGCTCCGTGCTCGCTCTCCTCAGACGGGCCGACGACCAACGGTCTTCCTAGCCATTCTCGGAGGGCGCTCGGGCTCTCCGACGAGTGCGGCCCGGCCGCACGCTTCGGCGCTCATGCAACGCACCCCACTCCCATGTGTGTGATCGGCCCGGGGCGGGTCTGCGAGAGATCGACTGTCCAGGGGGCAGGCTCGGCAACGCTCGTCAGAAATGGGTGGCGATTCCGAAGACCCGCCGAAGATGCGCCATGTCATGCCGATCGCGGTCCGAGGGCTCGTATCCCTGATGGAAGAAGACCTGCTGCTCAGCGGAGAGACACAGGACACTCTTCCCCTTGACAGTGCCGGTCACGAAACCCGAGGAGGGACAGACGAAGGGGCGCTCCGGTTCGGATGACGCCTGCACCGCCGAGCCGTCGTCGGCGAATACGAGGGGATGCAGGTCGATCTCCCGGCCGTCCGGAGCCGTGACAACGAACCGGATGGGCCTCCAGCTCGTGCTCTCCTCGGAACCCGCCTCGGAGAGAGCCGCCACCACGACGGCTTCCTGGTCATGCCGATGCATCAGGTGCAAGTCACGGTGATGTCGGGCCTGTTCGCCGATGAAAGCGTCAATTCCCCATCCTCCACCGATCCAGACATCAGCCTCTGCCCGTCACAGCAGAGCCAGAACGGACACGCGGAGGCGCCGCCCGGCGTTTCACGGGAGCCGACCAAGGCGGCATCCGGGCCAGGCGCGGTGGCCCGGCCCGATCGACACTCTTTCCCTGCAGGTCTCTTGACGGGACACCTGCAACGCTGGCTTCATGAATCGATGGGAGCGCTCCCATCGATCTGCTCCCGTTCGTGGAAGGCCCCCACCCTTGCCTCCTGTCATCCTCCGCGGCGTGTTACGTCGCGCCACCGTCGCGCTCACCGGTCTCGCCCTGGCCGCCGGCACCCTGGCCACCACCGCCTCCGCGGCGGACACCACCGGCGCGGACAGCGGTGCGGTCCTCGCGGCGCCCGCCGACTTCCCCGTCCGGGTCAACCAGCTCGGCTACCTGCCGGACGGGCCGAAGCGGGCCACCCTGATCAGCTCGGCCACCGCTCCGCTCGCCTGGCAGCTTCGCGACGCGACCGGCGCGCAGGTCTCGTCGGGTACGACCACGGTGAGAGGCGCCGACCAGGCGTCCGGCCAGTCGACGCACCTGGTGGACTTCGGCGGCTACACCGGCACAGGGTCAGGCTTCACCCTGGTCGTCAGTGGACAGACCAGTCACCCGTTCGACATCTCCGCCGCGCTGTACGACGGCCTGCGCACCGACAGCATGTCGTTCTTCTATCAGCAGCGCAGCGGCATCGCGATCGACGCCGGTCTGGTGGGCGGCGAGTACGCCCGCCCCGCCGGCCACCTGGGTGTGGCACCGAACAAGGGCGACACCAGCGTGCCTTGCCAGGCCGGAGTGTGCGACTACCGGCTGGACGTCCGCGGCGGCTGGTACGACGCGGGCGACCAGGGCAAGTACGTGGTCAACGGCGGGATCGCGACCTGGCAGGTGGTCAACTCCTTCGAGCGGGCCCGTCGCTCGGGCGGCGACGCCGCACTCGGCGATGCGACCCTGCGGGTGCCCGAGCGCGGCAACGGAGTGCCGGACGTGCTGGACGAAGCCCGCTGGGAGCTGGAGTTCCTGATGCGGATGCAGGTCCCGGCAGGCAAGCCGTCAGCCGGCATGGCCTTCCACAAGATGCATGACACCGAGTGGACCGGCCTCCCCACACGTCCCGAACTCGACGACAAGCAGCGCGAGTTGCACCGTCCGTCCACGGCCGCCACGCTGAATCTGGCGGCCACGGCCGCCCAGTGCGCCCGGGTATACGCACCCTACGACTCCGCGTTCGCCACCCGCTGTCTGGACGCCGCGCGCCGGGCCTGGACGGCGGCCGAGGCCGACCCGAACGCGCTCGCCCCGGCGACCGACAACGCCGGAGGCGGGGCGTACGAGGACACGGACGTCTCGGACGAGTTCTACTGGGCCGGGGCCGAACTGCTCGCCACCACCGGCGAGACGCGGTACCGGGACGCCGTGACCACCTCTCCGCACCACACGAAGCCCGCGGACGCGTTCTGGTGGGGAGGCACGGGCACCCTCGGGCGGATCACCCTCGCCACCGTCCCCGGGGTGACCCTGCCCGCCGACGACCTGACGCGTGTACGAGGCCTGCTGACCGCCGCCGCCGACGGGCACCTTTCCACCATGGCCGCAGGGGGCTACGCGGTGCCGATCCCCGTCACGGGATACGGGTGGGGATCCAACAGCGCTGTCGCCAACAACGCGATGACCCTCGCCGTCGCCTACGAGATCACCGGTGCACAGCGCTACCGCGCGGGCGCCCTGGAGTCGCTCGACTACCTGCTGGGACGCAACGCCCTGGACCACTCCTACGTCACCGGCTACGGCGAACGCGCCTCCGAGAACCAGCACCACCGCTTCTGGGCCCGTCAGAACGACGCCTCCCTGCCCCACCCGCCGGCCGGCTCCTTCGCCGGCGGGCCGAACGCCGGGCTCGACGACCCGGTGGCGAAGGAGCGTCTGAACGGCTGCGCCCCGGCGGCCTGCTACATCGACGACATCGGTTCGTACTCCACCAACGAGGTGGCGATCAACTGGAACTCCTCGCTGGCGTGGCTGGCGGCGTTCGCCGCGGAGCGGCGCGGCCTTCCGGCGACACCCGCGGTGCAGGTGGCGCCCGCCGCGGTGACCGTGCCTGAAGGCGGCGCCGCCTCCGTGAGCGTACGGCTGTCGGCCGCGCCCGCGCAGAGCGTCACGGTGACGGTGTCCCGCGCCGCGGGCGACCAGGACCTCACCGCGACCACGGGCTCGACGCTCGTCTTCACGCCCGCCGACTGGGCCGCCGCGCAGCAGGTTTCCGTGTCCGCCGCGCAGGACGGCGACACGGTCGCGGGCAGCGCGACGTTCACCGCCGGTGGCACCGGCGTATCGGCGGCGACCTTCACCGCGACGGAGGCCGACGACGACGTCGCGCCGCCCAGGGCGTCCTGCGCGGTGACGTACCGGGTGGAGAACTCGTGGGGCAACGGCTTCACGGCCACAGTGGCCGTGAAGAACACCGGCGCCTCGGCGATCTCCGGCTGGACCCTCGGGTGGGCCTTCACGGGTGACCAGAGGATCAGCAGCGCCTGGAACGCCACGGTGAGTCAGTCGGGCAGCACCGTGACCGCCCGGGACGCCGGGTGGAACGGCACGCTGGCGGCAGGCGCGAGCGCTTCCTTCGGGTTCCAGGCGACGTACGCGGGTGTGAACGCGGCACCCGCACGGTTCGCCTTGAACGGTGCGATCTGCTCCTGAGGCGCTCGATGAGTCCGCCGCCGGCCTCTGCCGGCGGCGGCTCCGGTGCCGGAGATCAGCTGGAGTGAAGCGGCGCTCTTTTCGATCACCGCATCGGGTCGCCGGGCCGCCGGGAGGTCGGGTAGCCCTTCGGTTCAGGCCTCGGGGTCGCGCAGGCCGACGCAGTCGAAGGCCCAGAAAGCCTCGGAGTAGACGAAGGTGCCCGTCATCCACGGCTCGTGAGCGGACAACCGGGCGACCTGAAAAGCGGCTTCAGGAATACGCAGCGACGGCGAGCGAAAGCCCACCGCACCGGCTCCCTCGAAGCCGCGCGTGCCGTAGTAGTGCGGCGAACCCTCCAGGAACACCAAGGGCACACCCTGGCTGTCGGCCGCCTGGAGGGCGTGGGCGATGAGCTGCGTACCGATGCCCCGCCGCTGGAACTCGGGGACCACGCCCAGTGGTGACAGCGACAGGACGTCCACGATCCGGCGCGGGGCGTCCAACCGCGTCGCACTCAGCAGGACATGCCCGACGACCTGGTCATCGACGACGGCCACGAAGGACATCGGCGCCCATGCGGCCTCCGCGACGCGAAGTGCCTCCACGAGCCCGGGAACCCGATCGCTGTCACCGAACGCGCGCGTATGAACCTCGCGCACATCTCGGTGATCGTCAGCGGTCTCTCGCCGGATCACGAGTCCGGCACCACCGGGATCGTTCCGGGAGTCTTCGAGTACACCGGGAGACGTCATGGCCGCGAGGGTAGATCGCGGGGCGGCTCACGCGCGACTCAATTGCCCACGGGGCAGGCCTCGTCACGTCACCGGAGAGCGCGTCGGCCTGGACGCTACGCACCCGGCGCCCGGTACTGGACCCGTTCGGCCTTGCGCAGCGCATCCATGGTCTCGTCGACGGTCAGGAGGACTGTCGTCTCGAACGAGCTGAGCGCGCCACCGCCGCTGATCGCCAGCGCGACCGCGGCCATGGACACGTTGTCAGGGGCCTCCCACAGGTTGTAGCCGTCGTGCGTGCCGAAGGCGTACCAGAAGCCGTGGAGCTTCCCGCCGACGGACTCGATGTACGCCTGAGCGGCCTTCGCGCGGTCCTCGGGGTGGCCGGTCAGCCTCGCCCAGGTCTCCGGTGTGTAGCTGAACCTCGAAAGATAGAGCGGCATCACGTTTCCCTTTCGTTCCACCAAGGGATGCCCGGCGCGGCGGGAAACGCCCCGGATGCGGCCCGTGTGTCCCCTGAACGGCCGGGGACGACGACCGTGACGGCCACACCAGGCGGCTTGGTGGCGCTGCTCTTCACCCGGTAGGAGGTACGGGGCGCCGAGCAGCGCCGGCTCACCGCCCGGTTCACAGGCACCGGGCACCGGTCAGCCGCGTCTCGCGTCGAGCTCCTTCGGACCGTAGAGGGCCGCGGCTTCGCCTGCCGTCAAGGCCGCGTAACGGTCCCCGAAGGACCAGTGCCACCACTCCGTGGGATAGTTCACCAGCCCCGCGGCCGTGAGCACCGTGCACAGCAGCTTCCGGTGCGCGCGGGCCTCGTCGGTGATGTTCGTGGCGTGGGTGTAGCAGGCGCCCGCGCTCTCCTCCGGGTCCGCGTTCATGCGCGTGCCGAGGTCCAGCTCGTACCCGTCGGCATCGGCGAGGGTGAGGTCGACCGCCGCGCCGGCGCTGTGCGGCGCGATGTCGGGGGGTGACACGTATCTGCTCGCCGCCGAGTGGATCTGATGGGAGGACCACCCGGGGTTGTCGGCTCGCAGCCGGCCGGCGTACTCCTCGAAGTACTCCTGCTGGAGAGAAGGGGGCCGGTAGCCCTCGACGAACAGCAGCCGCATGCCCGCCGGAAGTAGCGTCTGCGCCGTGAGCAGCCGCTCCAGCACACCTTCCCGCAGGTGGGCGAAGGCGTCCGCCGGGTCCTGCTTGCGGGTGTCGACGAGCAGCCGGCCGCCGATGCGGACGTCCACGAGACGTTCCCCCGACTCGATCACAGGTACGGCGGCGACCCTCGGATCCGACATCAGCACGATCTCGTTCACGGCGCTGCCCTTCATCCGGCCCGCGTGGCCGGGGGACGCACGCCGAACCACTGGTCGGCGCCGTACTCCTCGAACCGCTCGACCTCGGTGAAGCCCAGCTTCGCCGCGAGGCGCATGGCGCGGTCGTTGGCGCTCTGGGTGGAGAGCACCACGGGTTCGCCGGGACGCGCGCCGGTGAACCAGTCGAGTGCCGCCGCGCACGCCTCGAAGGCATAACCGCGTCCCCATGCCGCCCGCAGGAACAGGTAACCGAGCTCGGCCTCACCGGCCTCGGGGCGGACATGCCCCGGGCGCTCGGTACCGCGGGGGTCGAAGGTGATCACGCCGATCATCGTTCCGTCGAGTTCGACCACGAAACAGCCGGGACGTCGGCCAGGTACGTCGGGCATCGCGCGCTCGAGTTCTTCGCGGGGCTGGGCGCCACCGATGTAGGTGCCCACATCCGGTGAGGCGAACAGCTCGACGAACGCCGCCCGGTCCCGTGGCTCGGACTCGCGGAGCACCAGCCGTTCGGTCGCTATCGGGGCGGGTGGCCAGGCGAAGGTTCCAGGTTCGATCATGGCCCGGAACCCTAGCGCACGCCCCGTCAGAACGATCGGCGAAGAAGCCCGGATCCGCCGTGGTGATCAGGCCGTGGTGATCTTTTTCCAGCAGTCTGCAACCGGGACCACCGCGGCGCGCGTGTCGATGATCTGAGAAGTGCGAAGCGGGAAGCCGTTGTCCGTACGGCCGTCACGAGGGTGCGAACCGCCCGGCCGAGAGAATCTGGAGCCGTTCCATGTCGGATGAGATCGCCCTGCGTCCCGTCACCGCCGAGGATCTCGACCTGTACGAGAGGGAGTTCATCGGGCAGGACGGCTACGGCGTCCATCCGTGGAGCGGGCTCCGGTCGGCAGCCGGCCCGCGTCGTCGATTCGACGGGACGGCGAAGTGAGCGTGCTGCGGCGAACGGACGGAGGGCGGCACGGCGTGGACCACGACCTGGTGCTCGAAGCCTTCCGGCAGGAATGCGGAGCCCTCAGCGGCGCCGTGGCCGGACTCTCCGAGGCTGCGTGGAACCTCCCGACACGCTGCACACCGTGGACCGTACGCGACCTGCTCGGGCACGTTGCCGTGGTGATCGACTGGCTCCCGGCCATGCTGGACGCTCCGGCACCCGACGAAGCGGAGACCTCCGCGGTGGAGTACTACCGTCCGGACGACCGCTTCTCAGCCCGGACCAATGCCATGCGGATCGCCTTGGCCCAGGACCGGGCGGCGGGACCCGTCGACGGCGCCGCCTTCGCCGAGGACTTCGCCGCGACGTGGCGGCGATGCGACAGGCTGTGCCGGACCCAAGCACACGCTCGGACTGTCCGGACACGCCATGGCGACGCCATGCTCCTGTCGGAGTTCCTCCTCACCCGTGTCGTGGAGGTCGCCGTCCACGGCCTCGACCTGGCCGACGCACTCGGACGCGAAGCCTGGCTCACCCCGGCGGCCGGTGACGCCGTGACGGAGCTGCTCCTCGGCCCGGAGCACGCCGCGGCGGCCGACAGGCTGGGGTGGAGCCGTCCTCATTTCCTGCGCAGGGCCACGGGCCGCGAGCCGTTGAACGAAGCGGAGGCCGCACAGATCGAACAGCTCGGCGTCCGCTGGATCGCCCTGGGCTGACCTCGCACCTGCCCGTACCCCGCGCAACCGGCGATCGCTCGGCCTGCGAGTCCCGTATCCGCCACGTCCAGCGGATCATCCGGTTCGGATGACGAGCAGGGGGTGGGCGGGCCGCCCGGCTTCGTGCGTGCCGGGCGACCCACCAGGTGTTACTTGACGTTGATCGCCGTCCAGGCCTTGGCGACCGCGGTGTACTCGGCGCTGCCCGCGCCGTAGAGGTCGGTGGCCGCGGACAGGGTCGCCGTGCGCGCGCCGGCGTAGTTGGTGGAGGAGGTCATGTAGGTGGCGAGGGCCTTGTACCAGATCTTGTAGGCCTTGGTGCGGCCGATGCCCGTGAGGGTGGAGCCGTCGCTGGTGGGGGAGTTGTAGGAGACGCCGTTGATCGTCTTGGCGCCGCTGCCCTCGGACAGCAGGAAGAAGAAGTGGTTGGCCGGGCCCGAGGAGTAGTGGACGTCGAGGCGGCCGACGCTGCTGGACCAGTAGTCGGCGGAGTTGCCGTCGCGGCTCGGCTTGTCCATGTAGCGGAGCGGGGTGCCGTTGCCGCGGATGTCGATCTTCTCGCCGATGAGGTAGTCGCCGGCGTCCGTGGTGTTGGCCGCGTAGAACTCGACCGAGGTGCCGAGGATGTCGGAGGTGGCCTCGTTGAGGCCGCCCGACTCCTTGCTGTAGCGCAGGCCGGCGGTGGAGGCGGTCAGGCCGTGGGACATCTCGTGGCCGGCGACGTCGAGGGAGGTCAGCGGCTTGAGGTTGCCGGCTCCGTCGCCGTACGTCATGCAGAAGCAGGAGTCCGACCAGAAGGCGTTGACGTACGCGTTGCCGTAGTGGACGCGGGAGTAGGCGGCGACACCGTCACCGCGGATGCCGTTGCGGCCGAGCTCGTTCTTGTAGAAGTCCCAGGTGACGGCCGCGCCGTAGTGGGCGTCCGCGGCGGCGGTCTCCCGGTTCGTCGCGAGGCCGTTGCCCCAGGTGTCCGTGCCGTTGGTGAACAGGGACCCGGTGCCGTTGGTGCCACCGTTCAGGTCGTACGTCTTGTGGCCGCCGCGCGCGGTGTCCGTCAGGGTGTACGAGGGCGCCGTGCCGAGTGTGACCTGGCCGCTGTACTGGGTGTTGCCGGTGCCCGTCTCGATCGCTTCGTAGGAGTACAGCTCCTTGCCCGAGGTCGCGTCGGTGATGACGTGACGTTCGCTCGGGGTGCCGTCGGCCTGGACGCCCGTGACGGTCGTCTCCCAGGCGAGCGTCGGCTTGCCGGTGGCCGCCCAGATCACCTTGCGGGACGAGGCGGGGGCGGCGGACCGCGCGTCGGAGGAGGCCGCGGCGGCCTTGCCCGCGGTGGTGGCCGTGACCGACGGGGCCGTGCTCGCCACGGCTATACGGGCGTTGGTCGCCTTGGTGGTGGCGCGGGTGCCGTTCTTCTTCTGGTGCACGACGAGGTCGCCGCCGAGGACGGGGAGACCCTCGTAGGTGCGCTCGTACCGCGTGTGCACCGTGCCGTCGGCGTCCTTGACGACATCCCGGACGAGGAGCTTCTCCTGGCCGGAGAGGCCGATGGCCCTGGCCGTGGCGGCGGCTCCTGCCTGGGCCTCCTGGACGGCGGCGGCACGCTGGGTGCCGGAGAGCACGAGCGCGGTCGCGCCGGCTTCGCGCTGGACATCGGCGCTGGCGGATCCGGTCTGGACTCCGACGACGACCATGGCGGCCGATGCGATCAGGGCGGCGGCGGTGGCGGTGCGGCGGTGCGAGGACTGCTGGCGGGTCACGCGGGCTCCTTCGCTGAAAAGCGTGGGGATCGTGGGGGGTGTGGTGCGGCTGCGAGCGTGCCAGCGAAAGAGCCCGTTTGACAGGTATGCAACAAGGATTTGACCATCTGTTGTCCGAAGGACAGAGAACCGTGTCCGCTATGCGGCCAGTTGACCGCTCCGTCGGCCCGATCCTCCTCGGGAGCCGGCCCGTTCCTCCCGGCAGGGGCAGGGGCAGGGGCAGGGGCAGGGACGGGGGCCGCAGGTCGCGACGGAAGCGCCTCGCCCCCGTCCCGCTGGCTGCGGGACGGGGGCGAGGGATCGTACGGACACCGTGCGATGGGTGTCAGAGCTGCTTCTCGAAGAACGTCACCCGGTCGAAGCTCCAGTTGCCCGGGGCGGCGTACCAGCTGTCCATGGGAGCGTCGAGCTTGTTGGAGGCGTTCGCCAGCCAGGTGAACGTGCGTACGGCCCCCGTGTTCGGTGCGACGTCGTACCCGTACAGGCCGGCGAACTCGTCCTTCCCGTCACCGTTGTAGTCGCCGGTGACGAGCTTGATGTTCCCGCGGAACATGAAGTCCTTGGCGCCGGTCCACGCCGGGTATGCGTTCGCCAGACCACCGGCCACCGTGCTCGTCCAGATGTGGATGCCGTCGGTGCCGTCCGCGTAGTCGTACCAGGCGGCCACGTCGTCGCGTCCGTCACCGTTGAAGTCGCCCGCGTGGATCGTGGTGCGGTTCCAGTCTCCCCAGGTGGTGGCACTCCACTTGTCGGCGGGGACGAAGGTGCTGTTCACCGTGGCCGAGAAGATGCGGATCTTCTCGCTTCCGTCCGGCAGGTGGTAGAAGGTCGCGAGGTCGTCGCGTCCGTCGCCGTTGAAGTCACCGCTGACGGTCTTCGCGCGGGACTGCTCCCAGCCGGTGAGGCCGCGCCAGTACTGCACCGGGTGGTTGAACGTGCCGGTGACCGTGGTGGTGAACGTGAAGAGGGTGTCGGTGGTGTCCGAGTAGTCGTACCAGACCGCGAGGTCGTCGCGCCCGTCGCCGTTGAAGTCGCCGCTGTACGGGGTCATGTTCTCGAAGTACCAGTGGCCGGGATCGGCGGTCCAGGACCTCGTCGCGCTGCCGAACGTGCCGTCGCCCTTGCCCAGCCAGGTGAACAGCGAGACGCGCCCGTCGCTGTAACCGTAGATGCTGGCGAGATCGCCCACGCCGTCACCGTTGAAGTCACCGGTGACGCGCTTCATGTGCTCCGAGTAGAACTCGCCGGCGGGGACGGACCAACCCGCACGGGGCGACGTCTCGAACTTGCCGTTGGAGGCCGGGGTGAAGACGTGCACCGAGTCGTGGCCGTCGTAGTAGTCGTACCAGTTGGCCATGTCGCTGCGGCCGTCGCGGTTGTGGTCGTGGCGGACGGAGGTGCCGCTGGACCAGAGGGCCTGGCTCTTGTCGTTGTAGACGACGAGGTCGCCGGAGTCCTTGAGGACGGCGAAGCCTTCCCCGAGGTTGACGGCGCCCGTGGTCCACGGGCAGCTGTTGTCGGCGTCGCAGACGGAGAGGTTGCCGTTGTTCTCGACGCGGGCGAAGGAACCGGGCGTTCCTGCTGCGCTGCTCCAGACCTTGGCGCCGGCCTTGTTCGCGATGGACAGTTTGCCGTCGAGTCCCATGGTCAGGGTCGAGGACTGGGCCGTGACGGAGTGACCAGAGGCGATCACGGTCTTGGGCGCCAGGCGCATGCCGCCGGTGATGCCGTCGATGACGTACGGGGCGTCGAACCCGGTGAGGTTGGTCGGCGTGCCCTTGCCGCGCCAGCCGACCATGGTGTTGTCGGCCTTGCGGGCCCACAGGTCCATGATCCCGTCACCGTCGACGATTCCGTCGCCGGAGCCGTCGCCGTCGAGGTCGCCGGAGACGCCGAGCTGGGGGTACAGGGCCTTCGTCAGACCGCTGCCGACCTTGACTCGGTTCCTTCCCCACGTGGCGAGGTTCATCCTCCCCGGGTTGGCGGGGTCGGGAGTGGCGTACGAGCGGAGGAGGTCGCCGGTGGCGTCGTCGCGCAGCAGCAGATCCGGCAGGTCGTCCCCGTTGATGTCGCCCGTGGAGACGATCGTGTACTTGTTCCACTGCGATTCGGGGCCGCCGACGAGGGCGAGGCCACCGCTCCTGCCGAAGCCGATCGTGGCGGCGCGGGTGCCGCGGTAGAACCACAGCTTGTCGGCCGTCTTGACGAGGACGTCGGGCTCCGCCTCAGGGTCCGCGTCGAAGTCGCCGCCGATGACCTGGTCGGCCGCGGACCAGTAGTTGGGGGTCGACGATGTCGTCCGGAGGGTCAGGGGGCCCTCCTCGGCGTTGACGAGCCCGGAGCCGTTGTTCTTGTAGACCTGGAGGTCCTTGGCTCCGTTCTGGTTCGGGTTGGGCACGAGGGCGAGGAGGTCGTTGAAGCCGTCTCCCTGCCAGTCGCCGACCGCGGAGACCTGCTGACCCGGGAAGGTCGCCGCTCCGGAGGCGGCGTTCATGGTGGAGAACGCTCGGTCGCCGTGGCCGGTGTAGGCGATCAGGGTTCCGTTGCCGTCGGGGCTCCAGATGTCCTTGAAGCGGTCTCCGTTGACGTCGTTGGACTCGTCCCGCTCCTGGTCCTTGTTGGCGTAGTAAAGGTAGGTCGCGGTGTCGGAGCGATTGCCGGCCGCGTCCACGCTGTATGCGTAGATCATGTGGGGGCCGTAGGACGGGATCGACACCAGGCCCGCGTAGACGCCGCCGGCTGGCGACACCTCCTTGACGTCCGGGTCGGAGTCGGTCCACCAGTAGATCTTCTTGACGTCCGACTCGACCGGCTGGAAGGTGAAGGTCGCCTTCTGGCGGGCCGGCCCCGTCGGCGTCGGCCATCCCGCGTCACCCGAGGGGAAGACGGGCTTGCCGTCGGCACCCACGGGCGAAACGATCTTGGGCGGGGTGCCCGGTCGCTGACGGTCCAACTTGAAGGCGCAGGGAGCGTTCTTCCAGGCCGACTCCGCCTTGTCGGAGTCGACGGCACGCACGCGCCAGGAGTACGTGATACCGGTGCCCCCGACGGTCAGCGCCACCGGCACGGACAGTGTGGCGACTCGGCCGTTGAGTGCGGGGACGGTCTTGGTGAACACGCGAGTGCTGCTGCCGGCCTTGTTCTCGTAGAGCTCGAACTCGGCACTGAGGTTGCCGTAGTCGGCATCCTTGATCGTGGCGTACAGGCCGACCGTCGCGTTGCCGAGGGTCGCGCCGCTCGCGCACGGGGTGGCCGGGCTGGTGCCGAGCTTCTCCGGAAGCTCCGGGGGCGTGTTGTAGACGGTTTCGAGGACGACGGTCTTGGGGTCGAACTTCTTCCAGCCGAAGGTGTCGTTCTCGTCGGCGTACAGACCGAAGGAGATGCTCTCCGCGCCCTCGGACGCCTTGGTCCTGACCCAGCTGGTGGCGTCGAACTCGAGGTTGCCGGCGGGGCAGGACGAGGAGGAGCCCGAGGGAGGCACCCAGCCCTTGGCGTCGTTCACCGTGTCGAGAGGAGAGGTCGTCAGCTTGCCCGGCTGGTTGGTCCAGTTGGTCTTGGAGTTGATCGCGCCGGTCGGGTACAGGTGCACCTCACGGGCCTGGCAGGACCAGGACCACGTGTTCTTCACCCGGAAGGTCGCGGACTTGACCTCGGTGTTCTTGAGGTGCGAGACGTCGAGTTGGAAGAAGGACCGTGAGACGCGGTCGGAGCCGCCGGTCTGGGCCTCGTAGCCCACGCGGACGGGATCCTTGGAGTTCCAGAACGACTGTCCCGGGTACGCCTTGTAGACGCGGGTCCAGTTCCACTTCTGGCGGTCGCCGAAGCCCCAGCTGGGGTCGATGTAGACCGGGTAGGTCGTCTCGGCGCCGGTCAGGAGCTCCTGGTCCGGAGTGATGGTGAGCGTGTCCGACGTCAGCTCGGTGGGCATCACGGCGTCCTGCGCGCCCAGCCCCGGGTCGAAGGCGCTACCGTCGTCCGACGCCCCGGCGGTTGCCGTGGCTTCGGTCGTCATCGCCATCGCGCCGCGCAGGGTGGTCGCCGCGGCCTGCTGGCTGGTCGTCGTGGTGGAGTCCCACATCATCGGGGCGGAGCTGGAGAAGACGATCTGGCCGGCCGGGTCCTTGGCCGTCAGGCTCCCGGTCTCGGCGTCCTTCTCGACCGTCAGACCGTCTGCGGCGATACCGAACTGCAGCCGGGCGAGCTCTGCGTTCTGCGCGGCCTGTGGTGTCTTGACGACGAAGACCTGGGAGAAGCCTTCGACCTCCGCCTTCAGCTGGAGGTCGACGCCCGGCAGTACCTCGGCGTATGTGGCGACGTTGCCGTCCAGAGTGGGCTTCGGCAGCGCGTTCGGCCAGGTCAGTGTCAGCGTGCGGCCGTTCATGGCGCCCTGGATCAGGGGTGCGGTCCCGCCGCCGGAGAACTTCGTGGCGATGTCGGTGGCCTTCGTGACCACGGACCCGTCCGGGGCGAACTCCAGGGTCGGGTCGGCGGCGACCCATTCCCCCTCACGCCACAACCGTACGGGCGTGCCGTGTTCGGTGACCTTGAACGAACCCTCGGGCTGTGCCCAGGTCTCGGAGCTCTCGGTCCGCCGGGAGACGACCTCGAAGGGCTGTCCCGTCGTGGCGGCCTGCTGCAGCGCGTAGTCCTCCTCGCTCAGCGAGCCGTCGGCCACGGGGTCGTTCACGACCGGCGCGCTCGCGGCCGCCGCGGGGGGCGCCTGCGGGGCGAGGGCCCCTGCGGGCACCGCCGCCATGACGGACGTCATCATGGCGCCGGCCAGGACGCCCGGTATCAGCGCAGCCCCCCTGCCACGTCTGAAGCCTTTATTTCTTGGCATGGACACGCCTTAATTCCTCCCCTTGCTTGTGTCCCGATTTCGCTCGTCCTGGCGCCCGAAAATCACTCCAGTGCGCGCGAAGTGGCTCGACTCTACAGGGCCGCTCCGATTGCGCCGGGCCTGATAAGGCGCCTGGAAAGGCTATGTGTTTACGGTGTAAAGACGGGCAAGATCGGGGAACTCGGGAGGGTTCGGATGCCATGTGCCGATCGGCCCCGACCTGGGACTCTGTGGGACAGCTGTGCGGTAACAGGGCTCATCGGAACCTTGCGGTGCCAGTTGCATTCAATGGGAAATAATCTCCGATTCTGATTGCATGAGAGTGCCCCCTGTTACGCTCCCTCCCGGATTTATTGGATTGCAAGGGGTGGGAGTAAGTGGGTAATTTCCGTACGCGAGGGTGGGCCGTGGCATTGTCCGCGGTGATGGCAGTGGGACTGCTGCCGGCCACCTCCGTCGCACTCACAGAACAGGACCCGGGCATCAGCACCTCGCTGCCCGGTCTGAAGCAGCCGAAGCCGGTACCGGTCGAACCGCTTCGCGCGGGGGGAGCCAAGCGTCCGGACGTCAGCATCGTCAAGGCGCCCGTCCGTGCGGCGTGGCCGCAGCCTGGCGTGCAGACGGTGAGCGTCTCGGCGGGGCGGACGCCGCTGGGCCGTGCCGCGGGTGTGGCGCGTGAACTGCCGGTCTCGGTGACCGCCGTCGCCGACACGGCGGAGGGCGCCCGCGATGGCGTCGGCGCACCGGCCGTGACCCGGGCGAGGATCTCCGTGGAGTCCCGTGCCGCCGCTGAGAAGGCGGGTGTCGAGGGGCTGTTGCTCACTGTCGGCAGGGCTGACGGTGTGAGTTCTGCCGGTCGGGCGCGCGTCAGCGTCGACTACGCGGCCTTCAAGAACGCCTACGGCGGTGACTGGGCGGCGCGACTGCGGCTGGTCCAGCTGCCGTCCTGCGCGCTCACGACTCCGGAGAAGGCCGGTTGTCGGGTGGCGAAGCCGCTCGCGACGACCAACGACACGGCCGACAGTACGCTCACAGCGGTGGCTCCGGTGTCGGCGGGAGCCCGCGCGGCCACCACCGCATCGGCCCCGGCGGCGGCAGCGGCGTCCGGCATGACGGTCCTCGCGGCGACGGCCGGTCCCTCGGGTTCCAGCGGTTCGTTCTCGGCGACCTCGCTCGAACCGTCCGGTGCGTGGAGTGCCGGCGGCTCGACGGGAGGCTTCACCTGGAGCTACCCGGTCGGAGTCCCGACCGTCCCCGGTGGCCTGAAGCCCGGCGTCACGCTCGGCTACAGTTCGCAGGCTGTCGACGGGCGTACGTCGGCGTCGAACAACCAGGCCGGGTGGATCGGTGACGGCTGGGGTTACGAGCCCGGCTACATCGAGCGCCGCTACAAGTCCTGTGAGGACGACAAGGACGGTGGTACCAACACCACCAAGGTCGGCGACCAGTGCTGGTTCAGCGACAACGCCACGCTCTCGCTCGGCGGGAAGACCACCGAGCTGGTCCTGGATCCGGTCAAGGGCTGGCACCCCACGTCCGACGGCGGCGAGAGGATCGAGAAGCTCAGCGGTGCCGACAACGGTGACGCGGGCACGGGTACGGTCGCGGGTGCGGGTGAGTACTGGAAGGTGACGACGCTCGACGGCACCCAGTACTTCTTCGGCAGGCACAAGCTTCCCGGATGGGCCACGGGCAACCCGGTGACCGATTCGGTCCTGACCACCCCGGTCTTCGGCAACCACAGCGGTGAGCCGTGCGCCACCTCCTCCTTCGCGACCTCCTGGTGCCAGCAGGCCTGGCGCTGGAACCTGGACTACGTGGTGGACCCGAGCGGCAACGCGATGGCCTACTTCTGGAAGCAGGAGAGCAACAACTACGGCCGCAACGTCAACGCCACCACCGGCGCGTCGACGAAGACCCCCTACGACCGCGGCGGCTACCTCGACCGTATCGAGTACGGCCTGCGCGACTCCGCGCCCTACGCGGCCAAGGCCATGGGCAAGGTGACCTTCACCTCCAAGGCCCGCTGTGACGCGAACTGCACGTTCGACGTCGCCCAGGCGCTGAACTGGCCCGACACCCCGCTCGACCTGTACTGCAAGGACAGCGCGACGGAGTGCAAGGGGCAGTACTCGCCCAGTTTCTGGTCGAGCATGCGGCTGACGGACATCTCCACGCAGGTCCTGACCGGCGGCGCCTACACGGCCGTCGACTCCTGGCATCTGACGCAGACGTTCCCCCCGTCGGGTGACGGCATCTCCACCCCGATGTGGCTGCACGGCATCAAGCGCACCGCCACCGACGGCGCGGCCGTCGCCGACGTGCCGATGATCACGTTCGTGCCGGTGCAGAAGCCCAACCGTGTCGACAAGCTCGGCGACGGCCTGGCCCCGTTCATCCGCATGCGGATGTCGCAGATCACCACGGAGTCCGGCGGCACCGTCGGCGTCGACTACTACGACCCCGACTGCACCGCGACCTCCCTGCCCCCCACGGACGACACCAACGGCACGCGCTGCTACACCGTCAAGACGGTCATCGACGGCCCCGACCCCGAGCACGACTGGTTCAACACCTATCCCGTCCAGCGGGTCATCGAGGGCGACAACATCGCCGGCACGCCGGACGTCGTCACCGAGTACGCCTACGTCGGCGGCGCCGAATGGGCCAAGAGCGAGGACGAGTTCACCAAGGCGGAGAACCGCACGTACTCGATGCCCCGCGGCTACCACCTCGTCCAGACCCGCACCGGCGCCGGCTTCGACAAGAAGACCCTCTCCGAGGCCCGCTACTTCCGCGGCATCGACGGCGCCCAGGTCAAGAACTCCGCCGGCGTCGCCGTGACCGACCGTGAGCAGTTCGCCGGCATGCTCCGCGACAAGGCCACGTACGACGGCGACGGCGGACCGCTCGTCAGCGCCTCGTCATACGTCCCGTGGCGCTCGGCCGTGACGGCGGCCCGTGCCCGCACCGGACTGCCCGCCCTTGAGGCGTACTTCACGGGCACGCAGACGGAGGAGACACGGGTCAAGGTCACCGGCGGCGAACGCACCACGCGGTCGGTCAAGGGCTTCGACTCCTACGGCCTGGTGACGACGCTCTCCGAGGAAGGCGACGTCGACAAGACCGGTGACGAGAAGTGCACCACCACGACGTACGCCCGCACCGGCACCTCGACGATCCTGGACAAGGTCTCCCGCAGTGAGACCGTCGCCGTCGCCTGTGGCGAGACCGTGTCGCGTCCCGCGGACGTGATCGACGACGTCCGGACCTACTACGACGGCCTTGCCCTGCACGCGGCACCCACCAAGGGCCTCGTGACCAAGTCCGAGCAGATCAACGGCACGGGCACCGGATACGACGTCACGTCCTCCACCCCGAGCGTCTGCGGCACCGGAAGCACTCAGCTCTGCTACGACATCTACGGCCGCCAGCTGGCCGAGGCCGACGCCTACGGCAAGGTGAGCCGTTCCAGCTTCACCCCCGCCACCGGTGAAGTCCCGACCAGCACCGTCGTCACCAACCCGCTCGGGCACACGATCACCACCGTGCTCTCGGCACGGCGCGCGCTGCCCACGAAGGTCACCGACACCAACGGCAAGGTCACCACGTCCGCCTACGACCCGTTGGGCCGGGTGACCAAGGCGTGGCTGCCCGGCAGGGCCCAGGCGACCTACCCGACGGCGCCGAACTTCCAGTACGAGTACCTGCTGCGGAACAACGGGCCGGTCGTCGTCACGACGAAGACCCTCACCCACGACAACCAGTACCGCACGAGCTACGCGTTCCAGGACGGCCTGCTCAGGGCGCTCCAGACGCAGGAGGAGTCCCCGGACCGGGCCGGCCGCCTGATCACCGAGGTGTTCTACAACACCCGCGGCGAGGCGATCGTCAACTCCGGCACCTACTTCGCGACCGGCGCACCCGAGCCGGTTCTCGTCACCGGGCAGCAGACGCAGTACCCGTCGTCGACCGAGACGGAGTTCGACGGTCTCGGACGGCCCACCACGGTCACCGCCAAGCGGTACACCGATCCGACCAAGAAGACCACCTACACCTACACCGGTGACACGACCACGGTCGTCCCGCCGGCCGGCGGCATCGCCACGACGACCGTCGTCGACGCGCTCAACCGCACCGTCGAGCTGAAGCAGTACACCGACGCGGCCCGGACTTCGGCCCAGTCCACCCACTACACGTACGACGACAAGGGCCGACTGGCCAAGGTGACCGACCCGTCCGGCGTCGACTGGACGTACGGGTACGACACGCGCGGCCGCCAGACCCTGGCCGTCGACCCCGACAAGGGCAAGGCCGTCACGGCCTACGACAAGGCCGACCGGCCGACCGACGTCACCGACGCCCGCCTGATCACCCTGCACACGGACTACGACGACCTCGGCCGCCGCACGGCACTCAAGAAGGGCACCAAGCTCCTCGCGGCCTGGAGCTACGACCCGACCGGAGCCAAGGGCCAGCCCTGGAAGGCCACTCGCTACGACGACGCCGGCAACGCCTTCGTCGCCGAAGCCGCCGAATACAACAACGCCTACCAGCCGTCGATCACCAGGGTCACGGTCCCGGCGTCGGAGACCGGTCTCGCCGGCACGTACGAGTGGTACACCTCGTACAACGCCAACACCGGTGCGGTGCAGGACGTCGAGCACCCGGAGATGGCCGATCTGCCCTACGAGCTCGTCAGCAACGGCTACACCGCGGTGACGGGACTGCTCGACACGGTCGGCACGGTCACCGACACGAGCAGCGCCGCGCTCGTCTCGGACATGACCTACGACCACTACGGCCGTCCGATCCGCGCCGAGTACGGCGAGTTCGGCCGCCACGTGTGGACCACCACCCAGTACGACGAGCACACCGGTCAGGTCACCAGCGCGTTCACCGACCGCGACACCGCGCCGCAGCGGGTGGAGGACACCTCCTACACCTACGACCCGGCCGGCAACATCACCCGCATCGCCACCGGCTACGGCCAGGACGCGGCCCGCACCACGGACACCCAGTGCGTCCAGCTGGACGCCCTGCGCCGGATCACCGAGGCCTGGACCAACACGGGCACGACCTGCGCCTCCGCCCCGTCCGACAGCGTCGTCGGCGGACCGGACGCCTACTGGACCAGCTTCACCTACGACGCCGTCGGCAACCGTGACACCGAGGTCCAGCACAAGACCACCTCGGGACCCACCGCGGACATCACCCGCGACTACGCCGCACCCAAGGCCGGCACGCACAACCTGCCGTCGGTGACACAGACCGGCGCCGACCCGCGCACGGAGACGTACACCTACGACGCCGCCGGCAACACCGAGACCCGGAAGATCGGCAACGCCGACCTGGAGACGTTGGTCTGGGACGACGAGGGCCACCTCAAGTCCACGACCAAGGTCACCGACACCACCGGCTACCTCTACGACACCGACGGACAGCGGCTGATCCGCCGCGACTCCACCGGCACGACCCTGTACCTGCCCGGCGGCAACGAGCTCCACAAGGACAAGGCCGGCAAGGTCACGGGCACCCGGTACTACGGCGGCGGCGCCATGTACAAGGGAGGGAAGCTCACCTTCCTGCTCGCCGACCACCACGGCACCGGCAGCACCCAGATCAGCAACGACGCCGGCCAGGCGATCACCCGCCGCAAGACCACCCTCTTCGGCGGCCCGCGCGGCACCCAGCCGACGAACTGGATCGGCGACAAGGGCTTCGTCGGCGGCACCAAGGACCCGGACACCTCGCTCACCCACCTGGGCGCCCGAGAGTACGACCCGGTCATCGGCCGCTTCATCAGCGTCGACCCGATCCTGGACCTGAACGACCCGCAGCAGTCGCAGGGTTACAGCTACGGCAACAACAACCCCGTCTCGTTCAGCGACCCGACGGGCCTCCGCCCCGACGGCCCGGTCGGCGGCGCCGACTACAACGACAAGCGGGAGACGACCGGGGCGGGCCACTACAACGGCTCCACCGGTAGCGGCTGGTTCGTGGACAACTACGGTGGCTGGAGCTACCGCTACAAGCAGAACATCTCGACCTTCACCGCGAACCAGGTCATCTGGTCGGACCGCGCCACGTCGAAGGGACGCGGACGCGCGACGCAGATGAAGTTCATCGACAACCCGCCTCCGCCGGTGACGTTCTACGAGCGGTACATCGGCCCGGTCATCGGCAGCCTCATCCTCCCCGACGTCGAGGCCTGGTCCGACTGCATCGGCGACGGCCCGTGGTCCCAGTGCGGCTGGGCGGCGACCGACATTCCCTTCCTGAAGCCCGTCAAGGGACTCAAGGCGATCGCCAAGCTCGCGAAGGGCGAGAAGGCCGCGGAACGAACGGAGGAAGTCGCCGAGACCGTGGGCAAGACCTGTCCGGTCGGGAAGCACAGCTTCCTCCCGGGCACGAAGGTCCTGCTGGCCGACGGCACGTCGAAGAACATCGAGGACATCGCGGTCGGAGACACCGTGCTGGCCACGGACCCGGACACGGGAGAAACCCGCGGCGAGGAGATCCTCGACGTCATCGTCACGGAGGACGACAAGGCCTTCACCGAGCTCACGGTGAAGGCGGGTGCGACCAAGGCGAAGATCATCGCCACGGACACCCACCCGTTCTGGTCGGTCAGCCTGAAGAAGTGGATCGACGCCGGTGAGATCACCGCCGGCACGACTCTGCGTGCGTCGAACGGCTCGGCCGTCGAGGCCACAGCGGTCCGGCATTACACGAAGCAGCAGCGGACGTTTGATCTGACAGTCAGTCGCATCCATACGTATTACGTGCTGGTGGGCGCGACTCCGGTCCTTGTTCACAATCAGAGCGGACCCGGTCCTGGCGAGATCTATCTGTGGCGTGGAGTCACTGCAGCGGAGCTGGCTGACATTCAGAGCAATCGCTCTTTCAGGAGCACCCAAGGGGTGAAGTACTTCTCGTACACGGAGCACGGTGCGGCCGAGTTCGCGCGACGGGCATATTCTCTCCGAGGTGAGAAGGACGGCCCCTATACGATGATTCGTACGATCATCAAGAAGGCTGATATTCCAACCAAATCGATCATGCCGCACACGTCGGATGTGGTCGATGGGGGAGTGGCTCTGGAGGACGATGTGCTTTCAAAGCTGGGCAGGCCCCGAATCATGACGGGAATGAGCAAGGCTGTTGGGTGCCCATGAAATATGTCATCGCGTCAGCGACCAAGGGGACCGTCGATGTCTGTCGGGCAGCGCTAGCGAGCTATGACTGCCTGGAGTTCAGGGTCGGCATCGTGCCTGATACGGGTGCTGGCTGCGATGCCGCAGTGGTGTGGTGGCCTCTGGCTCATGAGCAGTATGGGGGGATCCCCGAGGCTGGGCTGGCCCAGGTTCTGCTCAACACCACTGACGGTGACGTGCCGGAGATCATCCTGGCTACACCTCCGGGACCAGGCAGGACGTCAGGGGTTGGCGCAACAGATCCAGAGGTCGAGGACCACATGTTCACGACCTTGGATGCGTGCATTCGGGAATACCTGAAGACCTTTCCTGAGTGCCGCGAAAGCGCGGTGATCCTCATTCACCTAGATGCGGCCGGTCTCGACCGGGGGGACATGAAGGCCCGCGTCCGGGGCCTCGAGAGGTTTCTTCGCGCAGAAAGGTGAACTCGACTCTGGGGTGGCGCTCGCCGAGAACCTCCCCTGAGGTTGGCGATCAAGTTCGGCTAAAGGGTTGAACAAGGAATCCCCCGGCGCGCGTGGACGCGTGCCGGGGGATTCCTTTGAGGGTCTTCTGCCCGACGCGACTACTCGGCGACGAGGTCGCCCTCGCCCTCCTTGACTGACGGCCAAATTCCTGGGTTGAGGTTGAGAATTTGCCGAAGGGGTGCTTCCGGTATCGCATCGAGACGGACGACCAAGCGCAACAACGCGTGGCGGTCCGTCCTCATCGAGGCGCATCCTTAGCGACTCCTCCGCCGCCCATGTCGACGGCGATACGAAGGTCCCTCTGCCGCTGCTCCACGCAGACTACGACCTGGGCGGCGTGGCCAGCCCACCGCGCGGCTGCGTTCCACCCTGCCGGTGATCGGCATTACCCGGGCAGGCCGAGCCTGCGCCCGCTTGGCCCCTTTCTCGGGACGTACATCAGGCGGAGTACGCCATTGCGCCTGATCCATGCGCTATCTGAGCCTGAGGGGGTGACGCCGCGAGCAGTCGGTGTCGATGGGGACGCGTCGGGCCTGGCCGAGTGCCCGGCGCGGCGGCCCGGTGTCGAATCGTATGCCGGGGTCGTGCGCCTTTCCTCGCAGAAAGCGCCTCAGCCGGGCTGGGGGACACGGCAGGCCGTTCAGGTCGCGGAAACCGCCGTCCCCCAACGAGCGCTCCCGTGTCCAGCACGCCACCATTCACGTGCGGCGACCGCCGCGGGACGGCATGCGGTCCTGCCTTGGCGCTCGGCATTAGCCACAACACAGCCCTGCGGGTTCTCCCGTGCCGGCAAGCGCCAGGAGATTCTCGAAGGGCAGTGGAAGAACCGTATGTCCGTGCTCGAACGATATCCGCTCATCTTGGCACGACGGACAGCTGCGTGAGCCCTCGCGGTGACGCCGCGGATTCGCCGCACCACAAGGTGCCTGTGAGGCCGCCATCGATGAGCGCGGACGGCCTTCGGGCGCCCACGCGGCTTCGGTCTTCTGATCGACACGACGTCACCTGAAGCGAACGGGGTGGGCTCCGCACGGACGATCGAGCCCCGGCTGCCTCAGGTGCTCCTGCCCTTCACTCACATCACGCGTTCCCCGGGCAACACGTGATGGCGAAGCCCGCCGGCAGGTGCTCTCGCCTGAAACCTAGGCAGCCGCCGCCGTGTTGAGACTTCACCTCTTTTACAAGGAGCATGGCCGCGGCCGACCCCCGGGACCGGGAAGGGGGCGGAGAGCGCCGGGGCGGTGGACACCTCGGCGGGGCGGACAGCCCGGTTTATCCTGGTATGGGCCGAAGGTTACTTGAGGCTCAGCTTGGTGCATTCGTCGGCGAGTTCTGGGGTGCAGATCTCGGCGGCCGTGTAGATGCCCTCCTCGATGACGGTGGACTGGATGTTCTTCTTGTCGACGACCACCGGGTCGAGGAGGTTCGACGGGACGCCGTTGGTTTCGCTCTTGGCGCGGAGCGGCACATCCATCAGCAGATCGACCGCGAACGCGGCGGCCTTGGGGGCGAGCTGCAGGGGGCTCTTGTAGATGGTGAAGGTCTGGGTGCCGGCGATGATGCGCTGGATGCCCGCGATCTCGGCGTCCTGGCCGCCGACCGGGATGCCCTTGATGCCGGCGTTCTCCAGGGAGGTGACGATGCCGCCGGCCATGCCGTCGTTGGCCGAGTAGACCGCGCCGATCTTGTTCTTGCCGACCGAGGAGATCGCGGCGGACATCTTCTCGCCGGCGATCTTCGGGTCCCACTCGCCGGACGCCTCGTAGGCGATCTTGCCGTCGAGGGCGGTGTGTGCGCCCTGCTTGAAGAGACCGGCGTTCGGGTCCTTCTCGTCGCCGTTGATCATTACGACGTTGGCGGAGGCCGCCTTGCCGCCGAGGGCAGCGAGCAGGGCCTCGCCCTGGAGCTCGCCCACCTTGTTGTTGTCGTGGCTGACGTAGGCGTCCGCGCCCTCGATCATGCGGTCGTACGCGACGACCTTGACGCCCTTGCCCTGGG
Organism: Streptomyces sp. NPDC088553; assembly: GCF_044752965.1. Classification (NCBI taxonomy): domain Bacteria; kingdom Bacillati; phylum Actinomycetota; class Actinomycetes; order Kitasatosporales; family Streptomycetaceae; genus Streptomyces; species Streptomyces sp. NPDC088553. The sequence continues at coordinate 162,455 of NZ_JBIVMG010000013.1, forward strand.
CCTCCCTGACCCAGCCGGCGGCCTTGGTCGCGTCGACCGGGCCGAGTGCGATGACCCGCACGCCGTCGGCGACCAGCTGGTCGAACTGCTGCTTCTGCTTGACCACGTCGGAGACCGCGTTGTTGTACACGACCTCGCAGGTGAGGCAGGCGCCCTTGACGGCCTCCTCGAACTGCGGTCTGTCCAGCGCCTCGTACCGGGCGGTCTTGTTCTCCGGAAGGAGGAGCCCGATCTTGGTCGAGCTGCCCTTGTCACCGGTTTCGTCGCCGCCGGCCTGGCCGCAGGCGGCGAGTGAGAGCTTCGTAGGCGGCGTGTACGGGCGTGTCGGCGCCGATCTCGATCGTCCAGGTGACGCTGTACTCCGGCATGCGTTCTTGCCCTTCCTGGGCGCCCTCGGCGCCCGCGTGTCGGCTCTCGGGGGTCTAGGCGGCGAGGGTGAGTTCGACGTCGTCCAGGCTGCGCTCGTTGATGGTGACGCCGCTCAGGGGGTCGAGGTCGTCGAGCCAGAGGTCCTCGTTGTCGGCGAGGTAGTCGCGCAGGGCGTTCGGGTTGTTGACGATGTACGCGGGAAGCTGGACCTCGACGGTGAACTCGTAGGTGACCTCCTCGCTCACGGTCAGGGCGAGGTGCGCGGTCACTTCCCGGTCAACACGTCCTCACCCGTCATCATGTGACGCGGGTAGAAGCGACCACCGCGGTCTGTGAACGGAATCCTCCGACCGCGACCGTCACGACGACGTGCGCGCCGCGGTCGAGGCCTGTGACTGCTGAGTGGCGGGCCCTGCTCGGCTCGGATGAGGACCCGGTCCGGCTCGGGTTTCGGACGACGGACCGACGTCACGGAGACGGGCGCGGCTGCGGGCGGGTCGTCCCCGGCAGGCAGGTGACCGCCGGGTTGTACGTGGTGAACTGACCCCTGGGGTTCTTCTTCCACAACCAGAGATGCAGGGCGTAGTGGACGGGCTGGCCGGGGAAGTTGCCACGGTTGGGGCCCTTGAACGGCACGCCGAACATACTCGGCCGGTCATCGTCCGTCTTCAGGTTCTGGTCGCGGTCGTACACCAGCCACTCCACTCCGACGAGCCGCTTGCCGCCCTTCCCGTCGTCCTCGTAGAAGAGCGCGGTGGGCTGCGCAGGGTCCGTAGAGTTGTCGTGCGCGTGGTTGAAATGAGGGTAGCCGAGCGCGCCCGTGCCACCCGCCCGGTCGAAGACGCAGTACTGATCGGGCCTGTAACCGGCCCGCACACCGTTCGCGTGCTGCTGGTACGGAGCGGTCACCCGATAGGTGACCGCCATGTCCGCCGCCGCCCTGCCCAGCTCGGGCCCGGGCCCGGGGAGGGCGAGCGCGGTGGCGCCGACCATGATCACGGCGAGGGTGCGGGCCATACTCGGTCTCCTCAACTCGGCAGCGCTCGGATACCCCGTCAGCCCTTCCCCCACTTGCCTCACCCGTCCCACGGACGATCCGGACGGAGGACACCTGGTTGGGCGATCCCAGGCCCACCGAGGCAGGGACGGCACCGATTCGCCTGCTGCCTGCCGGTCAGCGGCGCTGACGAGTTCCGACGCAGAGCTGAGACGGCGAACGAACCCACAGACCACAGGGCTGCCTCACGACACGGGCCGCGATCGGGTCAGTCGGGAAACAACCCCCAACACTCCCTCCGCCGACACGGGCACCCGGCCCGCTCGAAGCCGCAGACGCAGCCTGAGGCCCGATCTTGTGTCCCGGCCGTTCACAGTGCACTTCTTCGCGTACCCGCTCAGATCGGTCAACGGCGCACCCGATAGCGCAGGTGAAGCACCCGGTTGCCCTGAATCACCACGTCAGGGTCCTCCAACAGGTGCTGCGCGTGGACCGACCCGAAGTAGCGCTTGCCGGACCCGAACACGACGGGTACGACGTCCATGCGCACCTCGTCGACCAGGCCGGCGGCCAGCACTTGGCCACCGACGTCGCCGGCGGCGACCTCGACCAAGCGGTCACCCGCAAGCTCCTGCGCCTTGGCCATGGCCGCCTCGACGCCGTCGACGAAGTGAAACGGCGCCTCGGGGTCCCAGCCCTCGGGCATCGGCCGGTGCGTCACGACGACCACGTGGTCGATACCGCCCGGCGGCTTCCCGTCCCAGCCGTCCGTCAGGTCGAAGACGTGACGGCCGACGATCGTGACTCCGATCTGATCCCAGTACGGCCGGGTGTAGTCGTAGGACGCCTGCGACACCTTCAGCACCCCGCTCTCATCCAACGGGACGTCACCACTGGACAACCAGTCGAACAGCGGACCGGGCTGGTCATTCTGGTCCGCGACGAAGCCGTCCACCGACACCGAGCTGTACATGACCACCTTGCCCACGAGGCTCTCCTCTGCTTTCGGGTGCCCAAGTTAACGTGTCATGAGCTGTAGCCCTCGTAAGAAATCACTCGGCCGGCAGCGGCCAGCCGTCCAGCGCACAGCCGGGGATGCTCGCGCGGGAACCGCCGCCGGACTTCGACGTACCAGGTCGGCGTGAGCCCGGCGAACGCCCCGAACTCGTGACCGAAGCGGACCTGGTCGAAGTAGCCGGCTCACCGGCTGAGAGCTGTCCCGCACCTGGACGGCGCCCCGTTGCCGATCCCGGATCGGATCGTGTCAGTGGCTGGTGACAGGATCGAGGGGTGCTGATCAAGGGATACGAAGTCGGCCCGTTGCTGCCGGGCGAGTCGCTGCTGGTCCAGCCGGGCTTCTGGTCGAACTACCTCCTGGCGATGTGCAGCGACGGGGAGTGTGCCGAGCGCCCGGTTCCGGAGTGGTTCGGTGAGGACGGCGCCGATGTCGATGCCCTGTCCGAGGCCCTCTTCGATCCTGATCGCTGGCCGGTCTTCAGGGTGCCGGCAGATGACGGCCCTGGAGCCGTGGTGATCTACCGCAATCTGGATGGCGACTACGGCACCGACTACCTCATCACCCATCCAGGAAGAAGCTACGCCGAGCAGATCGCCAGCTGGGACGGAGACTTCTCGGGCGCTGGGCTGACTTGGTCCGAACTGACCCAGATCGCTGACAATCCGTCGCTTGCGGACGAAGGCGTCCAGGACCCAGCCACCCGCCTCCTGCTACTGCTGCCCCTCCTCACCGACCCGGACGTGCAGGAAACGGCATCAGCAAGGCTGATCGCCGCCCTGACGGCGACTGGCACGCCGCAAGACACTGCTTCCATCGCGGCGGAACACCTTCTGGCCCACCTCACAAGGAGATCCCGCCACGACCCCGTGTGGACGTCTCCGCTGAGCGGCAGCTGAGAGGAGCGGGCCGGGCCGCCGATCACCCATGAAACGACCTTGATATGGCAGGTGTGATCACGGCGTCGGAATCTCCCTGGACAGCCCCGTTCTCCGGGCTGAGCCCTCGCGCCTTCGGGAAGCTGGTGACGGTTCTGCGGCATCAGGGCGTGGACGAGGTCCGCAAGGGCCGGCCGTGGAGCCTGCCGCTGGAGGACCGGGCACTGCTGGTCGCGACCTACTGGCCCACGACCTCACCATGCGGCAGCTCGCGCCGCTGTTCGGGGTGTCGAAGACGGCTGCGGACCAAATCATCGTCCACCTCGCTCCGATGCTCGCGCTCCAGCCCCGCAAGCGGTGCCGGGTGGTGGCGGTGTGGCACGAGGGTGACACCAACCCGTTGATCCGATCGTTCAACGAGATCGCGGCAGCCGCGTACCGCCGCTGAAATCTCGCACAGGGCCACCTCCGTGATGACGGAGATGACGGAGATGACGGATCACCCGTTGGTGGATCCGCTCGGCGCAGTGAGCCAGAACCCTGCCGTCAGGGCGTGTCGTCCCGTATCCCGAGTGCGTACCAGAGCCGACCGTCCTTCATGTAGGCCAGGTGGGTTCTGTCCTTGTCACAGACCACGGAGGGCCACGCACCGCCTTCGGCGTCGACCGTCTGCGTGCTCCACCTGCCGGCCGCGTCTCCGTGCATCGCCCGCTTGGCCAGCTTCAGCCGGCCGTCGCCGTAGGCGACGCACAGCTCCGAACGCCAGTTGAACTCCGCGGACGGGGAAGTGTTCCGCGTGAGCCCGGTGGCAACCGCCTCTTTGACAACCGGGGAGGCGAACGGCTTCAGCCACGCCTTGAGCTCTCCCGTCTCGCCGTCCCAGTACACGACGCAGATGTCACCTTCGCCGTGACCGGCCAGGGAGGCGTTCTGTCCGGCCGAACCCGCCTCGTCGATGACGCCGTCGGTCCACTCGTCGTTGAACACCTCGGCCAGCTTGAGCTGCCGTCGTCCCACGCCTTCGTTCGTCTCCAGCTCGTCGAAGTAGGCGATGCGCAGCCCTTCGCCGTTGCTGAACGCCAGCGAGTTGAAGAGCCCGGTGGTGCGGAGCGGCAGGTCGTCGAGCACCTTCACATGGCCTCGCCACGTACCGTCGATCTTGGTGGCGTAGCACAGGGCCTGCGTGGAGAAGGTTTCCCGGAAAGCGATGTGCGGCGTGTCCCGCATGCTTTCGTCGTGCTTTCCGGGGTGCAGCTGCATGGAGACGTCCATGACGGACTGCGGGAAAAGGCCTCCCGAAGTCGGGACGTGCTCGCGGTTCCAGGACCCGTCGGCCTTCACCATGTAACCCAGGTGGCCGCTGGAGGAGTCTCGATAGGCGATGTGGGGGCACCCCAGAGAGTCCATCCCGAACGAAACACGATTCGCCTCGGGCGGCGAAACGGCGCCCGTGTCCTCCACCGTCCATCCCGCGGACCGTTTGCTCGCCAGCATGATGTTGCCCACGGGCCGGTGCGCCCTGTAGGCAATGTGGGGAATTCCATCACGGTCCAGAGCCAGGCAGATATTGCCTACCAGTCCCCCCACATCATCCACCATGTCAAAGGTGAAATTCTCAACCATGGGAACACCCGCCCTCGGGGCGCTGTTGGCGGCTTCCTCCTCTCCAGCCTAGCCCCGTCGGGACGGCGTCTCTCGTCGGCGGGCGCCATGTCCCACGGCGGCCTAGCGTGGAAGACATGGCTGTCACATTCCAAGCGGAGACGGTGGACTCGTCCTCGGTGCAGGGGCAGCTCACCCTCCTCGCCTCCAAGACCGGCATTCCGCACGTCGTCTACACCAGTCCGACAGGTCGCATCCGCTATGCGCACAAGAGCGGCGGAGGCTGGGTCCAGGAAGAACTGCCGCCCGACGCGGAGACCACCGGCGGGGACGACCGCGTCTGCCTTGCCCTGGACTCCCAGGAGAAACCCCATGTCGCCTTCCGCGATCGGCAGAACGATCATCTCGTCTACGGTGTGAAGAACGGGACTTGGAAATTCGAGGAAGTACCCACCCAGGGCGGAATTCATCCGCGAGGCGCCCAGCACTTCTCGCTGCGGCTGCATCCCGGCCGATTGGACACCGGACTCAAGGACACCCCGCACCTCTCCTACCACGACCTCTTCCACCCGAGGCTGGCCTACGTCGCGAAGACGCCCGAGGACGGTCGACTGACGTGGAAAGGGCATGTGGAGGAAGTAGATTTTCCCGGCGATCCTCATGACGCGGGCCTGCACAGCTCGCTCGTGTTCGATGCCGACGAGATCATCGGCATCGCCTACTTCGACGACCGCGCAGACACCTTCCAGCGCCCCAAGCTCGCGATACGGGGCGATTTCGAGTGGGCGAAGCAACTCCTCGACGGGACCACGGCCCGTGGCGAGTTCACCTCCATGGTCCCCGGACTCGTCGGCCGCGACGCCATCAGCTACTACGACGTCGAGAACAAGCAGATCGCCGTGTGGATCCGCGACCGGGCCGAGCCCCCGGCACGCAAAGAGATCGTGGCGAGCGACGTACCTCGCGGTGCCCGACCCTCGTTGGCCGCCACGCCGACCCATCGCCTGCGTGTCGCGTACGTGGACGCCGGCGGCCTGCGCGTCGCCCTGCGGAGCGCGAACGACACGTGGGACGTGACGACTCTCGACACGGCGACAGCCGCTTGGCCGTCCCTGGCGTACGACCAGACCGGCACGGCGCACATCGCCTGGGTGAACGGAGGCACCCTCAAGTACGCCCGCGGCACCGAGTAGCGCCCTCGGCCGGTCCCCTGTCGTCCCGACCGCCTGCCGCAGGGCCGGGCATGCAACGCCCGAGCAAGCCGCAGGGCCGACATGGAGCGCCCGAGGAACCGCACCGCCGTCACCTGCATCGCGAAGCCCCGCAGGTTGTGCGCACGCCGCTTCGCCTGCGGCGCGCTCTCTCACTCCCCGGGCCCGCGTGCCGCTGCGGCGAGGCTCTGCCGTAGGTGGGTGAGGCGTGCGATCTCGGCGTCCAGGGCTGCCAGGCGATCGGCCACGACGCCGCTGAACTCACCTGGGCGACTGCCACACGACCCCGCGGGGTCCTGGACAAGGAGGTCCAGTCGGTGGGCACGCCGGCGAAGGTCCTCCAGCGTGAGGCCCAGAGCCAGCAGGTTACGGATGACGCGTACGCGTGCCACATCGGCGTGGCCGTACTCGCGTTGGCCGGACGGGGTACGTGGCGGGGGCCGGAGCAAGCCGCGGGCCTCGTACAAACGCAGAGCACGTGGGGTGGTGCCGGCCGCCGCCGCCGCTTCACCGATCCGCATGCCCGCTCCCCGTGTCGTACAGCTCCACGATCCGTGTCCTACAGCTCCACGATCGCCGCGCCGAAGGAGCGGCCGGCGATCAGTCGGGGCAACGCCTCCGGGGCGTGCTCCATTCCATGGACCGCGGTGTACGGGAATCGGATGTCGCCCGCCCGCAGCCAGTCCCCGAAGCGGGCCTCCCACTCCGCCTCGACATCCGGATGATCCGCGCCGTTGTAGCCGGCGATCCTGATGCCCCTGGTCAACAACCGGAACGTGTCGAGCACAGCCGGAGCACTCCCGCCCGCGCGGTCCGGTGACAGCTGACCGTCCAGTGCGCCGACGAGGGCGAACCGGGCGCCTCGGTTCGCCGCATGGACGGCGGCCGTCAACTGTTCGCCGCCCACGGTGTCCAGGACGACGTCGATGCCTTCCGGTGCGGCCTCGGCGAGCTGAGTGCCGATCGAGGCCCCTTCGCGCAGCACCACGGCGTCGTAACCGAGTTCCCGCTCCAGTCGCCGGGCCTTTGCCGGTGAGCCGGTGCTGCCGATGACTCGGGCGGCGCCCAACAGCCGGGCGATCTGGCCCGCCAGGCTGCCCACAGCGCCGGCGGCGCCCGTCACGAACACAGTGTTCCCTTCTCGTACCTCGGCCAGGCGGGTCAGCGCGCCGTAGGCTGCGGAGCCCTGGGCGAGGTGGGCCACCGGGTCGGGCAGGACGCCCTCCAACGGCCTGCACTCGTCGGCGCCGGGCGTGGCGTACTCCCGCCAGCCCTGAAGGTGCAGGACCAGTTGCCCCTTCTTCAGCGGGCCGTCGACGACCTCGCCGATCGCGGGCCCGAAGAGGGTGTCGCCAGGGCGCAGCGGCGGCAGCGGCACATCACGGGTCTCGCCTCCGAAGAGCGTGCGCAAGCCCGGAAAGACCAGGAAATGGGTGTTGCGGACGAGTACCTGGCCGTCCTGGGGCTTGGGAACGGGTGCCTGTTCGAGGGCGAAGTCGTCCGGGATCGGCAATCCCGCGGGGCGACGGACCAGGCGTACGAGGTGATGAGTCGTGTTCATGACCGGACGCTAAGCCTTGACCCATGGGTCAAGGGCAAGGCCTGTGCTCCGGGCCTCGCATTGCCAGCGATGAGCCGATCGCGCTCGGTCGGCCCGGTTCGCGGCGCGGCGGGGGGTGGCTCGCTGTTCGCCGATCTCTCGGCCGACGGCTTGGGCCACCAGCGGCCGGAGTCTTGCGCCCGTCGGAACGAGGCGGTACACCGTACATGTGACTGGCCGGTAGTTCAGTAGTGCCCGGCCGTCACCGGCGCTACGCTCCGTCCATGCCGATGCCGACCATGGACATGCCATCTTGGAGTGCCCGTCTCTACGAGGCCCCGCGGTTCGGACCGCGCTCGGTCGGGGCCGCAGCCTTGAGGAGACCCGTCCGGTTCTCCTTCGTCCTCCTTCTGCTGCTGAGTCTTCTCGGGACGCCTGCCCTGGCCAGTGCCGCACCGCCCCCACCCGCCCGATCCGTCGCGGCCCCCTCTGCCGTCGCCGCGACGGCGAACGGCTCCGCCGTGTCCCAGGCCCGGGCTCGCTGGGGCGACCGACGGCTCGACCAGGTCTCCTTCCTCGGGACGCACAACTCGTTCACCAACTACGAGGACTCACGCTGGAGTTCAGTGTCCCAGTCCGAGTCCATACGTCACCAGCTCGAGAACGGCGTGCGCGGACTGAGCCTGGACACCCACTGGTACGAGCGCAGCACGTGGCTCTGCGTCGTCAGCTTCGGCAGCGACTGCTACCCGAGCGATGTCCACCTCTGTCATGGCGAGTGCAAGACCTTCGCCGGGGTCACGTACGCGCTGCCCCGGCAGCCCTTCCACAGCAGCGTGCAGACCGTGGTGGACTTCCTCGCGGCGAATCCCCAGGAGGTGGTGACCATCTTCCTGGAGGACTATGTCAGCGCCCAGCAGCTGGGGAACTCGCTCGGCCGGGTACGCGGCCTCGACCAGCTGCTCTTCCGGCCCGACGCGTGGAACGTGCGCCAGCAGGGGTGGCCGAGGATGACCGACCTCGTCGGCTCCGGGAAGCGCCTGCTGATCTTCAGCGACGAGCCCGACCGTGAGCACCTGGGTGTCATGTACGACAAGGCCTGGACCGTCAGCAACTTCTGGAGCCTCGGCGACCTCGGCAACGACCTCTCCTGCGTCAGCCGGTGGCCCGACGTACCGCTGGACCGTCAGGAACCGGGCTTCCGGCGGCTTTTCACCATGAGCCACCACCGGAACGTGCCCACGCTCATCAACGCGGCCCTCGACAACGGGGCCAAACTTCGGGACCGCATCGACCATCAGTGCCGCCCGGCGGCCGGCGGCCGCGACCCGAACTTCGTCTCGGTCGACTTCCACCGGACGTCCGACAGCAGCGGGCACACGCCGGCTTCCATCGTCACGGAGCTCAACGCCCGCGACTGAGACCCCGCCGGCACATCCAGGCGAACCGCTCCTCCCGGCACGGGCGGGGCGGGCCGCCGCTCACCGTGCCGCGTGCCCGCCTTCCCGCACTCGCTGACGGGGCTTGGCAGGGGCCTGCGCTGTCGTCGGAGGGGTCAGCATGTTGACGCCGTAGAAGACCGCGACCACGCCGCTCTTGCGGATTCCGAGCAACGAGGGCCGCCACCAGCGGCAAATCCCCACTCGGTCTGGACGCCGCCGTCCGACCGGGACCGCGGCGCTCGCGAGGCGAGACAGAAGGCGCGCCCACGCCCGGGTCGCGACCAGGGCGTGGGCGGAGCCTCGGGTTACAGGCCGCCGGTGTAGAGCAGCTTGTTGGGGGTGCCGGTGCTGAGGTTGTTCAGGACGCCCTTGGTGGAGTTGCCATCGAGCCACTGGCCGATCTCGGCCGGGCTCGCCGCGGGGTATTGGGCCTTGTAGAGCGCGGCGACGCCGGCCACGTGCGGGGCGGCCATGGATGTGCCGTTCATGGCGACGGATCCGCCGCCCAGCTTCGCCGACACGACGTCCTGGCCCGGCGCGAAGAGGTCCACGCACCGGCCGTGGTTGGAGAAGGACGTCTCCTCGTCCCACACGTTGGAAGCCGCGACGGTCACCGTGCCAGCCGCCGACGCGGGCGAGACCTCGCACGCGTCCTTCGAGGAGTTGCCCGCCGCGATGACGGGCAGCACTCCCGCGGTGGCGAGGGCTGTGGCGGCGTTGTTGAGGGCCACGGACCTGTCACCGCCGAGCGAGCCGTTCAGGACGGCCGGCTGCCTGGCGTTCTTGGCGACCCAGTCGAAGCCGGCGATCATCCCCGAGTAGGAGCCCCGGCCGTCACAGCCCAGCACGCGGACGCTCACCAGGTTGGCTTTGCGGGCGACCCCGTACGTCCTGCCGGCGACCGTTCCGGCGACGTGCGTGCCGTGGCCGTTGCAGTCCTGGCCGTAACGCCCGTCCCCCATGGCGTCGAAGCCGAAGGTGGCACGGCCGCCGAACTCGTCGTGATTGATGTCGATGCCGGTGTCGAGGATGTACGCGGTCACCCCGGCACCGCTGCCCCGGGTGGTGAAGTCGTTGTCGAGCGGCAGACTCCACTGGTCGATCCGGTCCAGGCCCCAGGTGGCGGCCGGGCTCCGGGGGACAGCGGGGGTGGACAGCTGGGGCGAGGCGTGCACCACCGCGTCCTCCTCGACCGACGCCACCCCCGGAGTCTTCCTGACGACGTCCAGTTGCTGCGCGGTCAACGGCGCCGCGAATCCGTTGATGGCCTTGTCGTAGACGAACGTGGGCTTCAGGCCCAGCTGCTCCGTCGCCTTGGCCGCGTCGATCGATTTGTCGAGGGTCACGATGAACTGGCCGGGCACCGCGTTGGCGGCGGTGACCAGCGGCGCGGGGGTCGGCTCCGGCTCGGCGAAGGGCTCGGCCGCCGTCGCCGTCGGGACGGCGAGGGCCACGGCGGTCAGGGAGGCGCTCGCGAAGGCGAGTCTGGTACGTGTGTTCACGCCGCCGAGCGCAGCACGCAGAAACGATCACTGGCTAGCACATTCCGAACGATTCAGGCGGATGCCGGAAGCGTCACCGCAATGCGTTCCGCCGAAGCGGTGGCACCGGTCCGAACGGGTCGGGGAAGGAAGACCTCCATCCCCACCACCCCACTGCCGGGCCGGCACAGAGACCGTGCCGTCCGACGTCCCCGAACCGACGCCTCGGCCGGCATGGCTACCTCATCACACGACGCCCAACCCGCGTAACGAACCAGCCTTGAACAGCCACGAGGTACTCGCACACGGAGAGGACGATCCTTCCTCCGTCCCCGGCATCGGCTCCCTCGCGACGGAGCGGCGCGGCGCGCTCGACGAGGGTGGGCGGGGCGGGCGTCGACTGTTTCGGTGCTCCGGTCGCTGTCTCGGTGCTGTGGTCTCGACGTGCCGGGTCAGCCCGCGGCGGGCCGGAGGAAGTCGGCGCCGACGGACCGGGCGGTGTCCTCGACCGCGTCGCGGTTCTTGTCTGTAGCCGTGAACAGGACCATGCCGATGCTGCCCTGGTCGCCCCACACGCACATCGCCCGCAGCGTGCCGGTGGCCACCTCGGTGTACCTGAGGCACCGCATCCAGGCACCATGCGGACCGGACCCGGCCCGCCAGCTGTCGTGGACGATCCCGACCTGCTCCGTCTCCTGGGGGAAGAGCCCGCCGTCGTACACGTACGACTCCCGCATCTCGTGGAAGTCTCCGGTCGTCACGGCCACCAGGTACTCGGCGGCGGCGTCGGGAGAAGCGGCGTCCCCAGCCACGTAGACCCGGGCCGTCGACTCTCCCTTCTCGCCCTCGGGCACCGTGTCGAACGGGTCGAACTCCTCACGCAGGTCGAAGCCTTGCAGACCCCGGAACGTGTCGTGAGCGACGATGTCGTAGCGGGGATAAGCGAGGGAGGAGATGTACGCCGTGACGCCGATGACCAGGAGAAGTGCGAGTCCGGCTCCGGCGAAAGCGTACTCACGAGTGGTGACGCGCGGCACGGGCGGCAGCTCCGGCGCCCCGGGCCTTTCGCCCTCGACACCCGCGTCGTCACCGCGTACGGCCTCGGCAACGGTTGCGGCCACCCGCTCGGCGGCCCGCTCGCGGGCGGCCCGCAGCAGTCTGCGGAGGCCGAGGAGCGGCAGGCCCAGGAGCAGCCCCACCCCCGCGGCCATGCCATACGGCATGCTCGGCAGAACGGCGAGGCGCAGGACGATCAGCGCAGCGACGACCGCACCCGTGGCGAAGCGGTATTCGAGGCCGCGGCGCAGCAGCAGGCGCGGCCAGGTCCGGCCGGGGGCGGCGAGAGCGGCCGTTGTCTCGGCGAGCACGGCGAGCCGCAGATCGTGCGGGGCCGCGGCTGCCCCCTGCGCGGCCTGAGCGGCGGCAGCCCGAGGCGTGGGCGCTTCGGCGAAGGCGCGGGCCGCGTCGAACGACTGCACCCGGCGCACCGAGCCGCTGTCCTTGGCGCGTGTGGAAACGGAGCTTCCCGCAGCCTCGGCCCGCAGCAACTCCGTTGAATGCGGCGCGAGTTCCCGCAGGCGGGTCAGGAGCACGGGGCCCCGGGCATGTCGTCCCGGCCTGTCCAGCGCGTCGGTGCGGGCGCAGAGTTCCGCGTACCCGGCGAGCAGGCCTATGTCGTCCGGGAAGGCGTCCAGGCCCTCACGGAAGACCCGCTCGGCGGCGTCGTCGTGATCGTCGTCGTCCTCGGCCATATGGGCGCGGGCCAGCGCGAGGAAGAGCCCGGTGTCAGGGCCGTCGGTGTCAAGCGCGGTGCGCGCAGTGGCCCGCGCCTCGGTCGGTCGGCCGACGGCGACGAGTGCCTCGACCCGCCCTCGCACGTCGTCACGAACGTCGTCACGAACGTCGTCACGAACGTCGTCACGGACGTTGTCGCGTATCTCGTCGTGCGTGTCGTGACGCGTGTCGTGACCCGCGTTGTCCTTGTTGTGGTTCAAGAGTCCCCACCCCTGGTACAGCAGGCCGGAGGAACGCGGCCGCAGCCGTCACTATCGCCCGTACCGGAAGTGTGGTCAACCAGAATCCTGCGCCTCTGACCTGCCCTTTTGCTGCACAACAGGATGCAATCGGACGCACGGTGGGCGACTGTTCCGCCTGAGCTCCGTCACGGTGGACGGCGCAGGCCGGCACTGGCCGGACGGCTGCGCTGCCCGTCGGCCGTCGGGGAACCTCCAGCCGTATCTCCCGGTCCATCTCGTCGGGCGAGCCGTGAAGGGACCCGGGCAAGCGCATCGTCCTGTCCCCCATCGGACCGCCGGCGGTCGTCGTGGGCGATGGCGAGGCCGTCAGTGCCGGCAGCCGTACGCCGCGGCCACTTCCGCCAGTCCCTCCAGGCTGGCGTCGCCGCCAGCGCCCCCGCCCACACGGGCGAGCAGGAGTACCCGGGCCGGCACGCCGGCGGCCGCGTACGCGGCGAGCCGGTGATGACCGTCCAGTACCGCACCCACCAGCCACCGCTCCTCGTGCCGGGCCTCCACGTACCGGTCGTCGATCCAGCCGAGGACCACCGCGGCGGGCCGCTCCCCCGCGCCTATGGCGGCCGCGTGCCGGGCGACGGTCGCCGGGTCGAGCGCCTCCAGTGGCTGCGAGGGCAGGAGGGCGCCGTAGGTGAACGGCACCCGTCCGCCCGGAACGGGCGCGGCGAGCTGGAAGTGCGAGACTCCGGGCCAGTGGTCCTCGGCACCGTCGTCACCGCTTTCCGAGGCGTCCGCATTCTCCGAGTCGTCGCCGTGGTCCGAGTCGTCGCCGTCCTCCTGCGCCCGGGCCACCGCGCGGCGGTACCACCACGACCGGGCGGGCTCGGACACGCGCTCCAGTGGGAGGTCGAGCAGGAGGGCCTGGTAATGACCGGTCTCCAGCTCGCCGAGCACAGGGGTCCATTCGGCAAGCAGCGCGGCGTCGAGCCGGTCCAGGCCGGCCAGCCGCCCGCGCATGCGGGCCGCGATCCGGATCGCCTCGTCTCCCGGCCAGTCCAGCAACGTCAGGCCCAGTTCGCACGTGTCGCACAACGAGCCGACCCGGTAGAGCGGCTTCCCGTCGAACGTCAGGGACCGGTTCCAGCGCGGCCACGAGGAACCGGGCGACGGCGGGTCGAAGGCGACCCGGATCCGGCCCGCGCCCCCGTCGACGGAGAACCGCGCCCGCGCGCCGGACTCGACGACGAGGTCCCGCACCACCGCGGGCGCGCGCTCGGTGCGGCCGTCGGCCCAAGCAGCGCGCACGGCCGCCGCGTACGCCGCCCCGTTCACCCGCTCCGGCAGGAGCGGGTCGCGTCCGGTGAGCCGTACGAGCGCGTGGTGGACGTCGTACACCTGCTCATCGCCGCTCTCAACCAGTCGTCGAAGCAGGTACGGTACGGCGGCGGGATCGCCCATCAGCTCCAGGGCGACGGCGAACGCCGTGTGGTCGAGGCCGGTCACCTCGGACAGCCGGCCGGCGATCGGGGCCGTCCACGCGCGGGCCCCGAGGCAGCCCAGCGCGAGCGCGGCGCGGCATCGCACGGCGGGGATCTCAAGGAGGGCTCCCAGGCGCGGGGCGAAGGACGCATCGCCGGAGAGTCCCATGGCATCGACGAGTTCGGGGGCGGGCGGGCCGTCGGCGCGAGCATCGCTCCCACCGGATGCAAGGCCCTCCCCCGCGTACAGGCGCAGCAGCTCCGCGGGTAGCCGCAGTCCGCGTGCCACGGCGGCCTTCAGCAGGTCCTGGCGGTCATCGGCGGTGAGTACGGGCTCGGCGAACAACCGCAGCAGCACCTCGTCACCGGTCTCGCCGAGCCCCCCAAGGAACCAGGCGAGGTAGGGGCGGAAGACGCCCCTGTCCGCGTCCGACCGGTACAGGTCCTCGACGGCCTCGGCCAGACCGTCGGGCCGGTCGGTGTTCAGCACATACAGCGCGGTCCACGGGTCGGCGGCGCGCAGAGCGGCGCGCAGTCGCACCCGTACGGTGTCGTGATCCCCCATGCAGGCAGTATCAGCCACGAGACGGGCGGCAGTGAGCCCATTCCAACATGGCTGGGGGCCACTGGTGTTGGCGTGGCAGAACGACGAAGCTCCTGGCAGATGGGCTGTCGACCAAGATCAACTTACGCGGCCAGGAGCTTCGCGTGCTTGTCTACCCGTCCCGACTGGACCTGTCCACTTCCGCACGACGACTGCTGCGGGGGGAGCTGACCGCTCGGCGGTGGATCGGCACCCGCTGGTGTCAACTCACGTGCGGCCGACAGGCGTTGATGACCCTTGCCCATCAGCGCTGCGGTCACATCTTCGCCCAACTCGCGGCCGGGTTCGGCGTCGGCCTGGCCACCGCCCACCGCTACGTCACCGAGGCCGTGGACGTCCTGGCCGTGATCGCCCCCACCCTCCAGCAGGCCATGGCGGTTGCCGCACGCAAGGCGTTCGTGATCCTGGACGGAACCCTGCTGACCATCGACCGCATCGCGGCCGACCGCCCCTGCCACTCCGGCAAGCACTCAACACTGGAGGCATCCAGTGCTGGGCCGACAAGGCGTACCGGGGCTCCGACCCCGCCGTCCGCGGCCGCTGGGACGAGCTCTCCGCTGGGAAGAAGGCCGTCAACCGCGCCCACACGAAGATCCGCGCACGTGGCGAACAGGCCATGGCCGCCCTCAAGTCCTGGCGCCTGCTGCGGAAGCTCCGCTGCAGCACCACCCGCATCACCGACCTCGTCAAGGCCGTCCTCACCCTGGAGCCGACCGCCTCAACCTGAGGAGGAAGCCTCGCCGCCTCCTATACTCCTGGCGTGCTTGATACCTCGAACCTCTTCCATGTTTCGTCCGTGCTCAATCGGCAATCGATCGCACAGCATGGCCTCGATTGGACCCGGATGGGCGCCGCACGGGGAATCGCCGGCAGCCGCCGCCCCGAGGTGGAGGGGATATTCGTCTGTCGAGGCGAGGAGGAAGCAGGGTTCTTCCTTCAGATCAACAACACCGGTGGGCCGGTTGACATCTGGTCCGTGGACGGCATCGATGAGGGGTTGCTCCTCGACAACGGCAACGGATTCGTCTATCTGCCCGGCCGCATACCAGCCGGTCGAGTCCGCCTCGTGCGATCAGACGTTCCCCTGCAGCTTGGCTTTTGACTTCGCGCGGCGTTACGTCTGGCGGCAAGCCCACGCGAAATCTGGCTGCGAGCTCGGAAGGTGTGACCGCAGCGAAGGTGGGCCAGGGTCGTCAGCGCCAGGCAGCTGCAGGTCCGCCGCCGTCGGGTGCCGATCTGTCGTCTCCGAGCGGCCAACCCCCGCCGCAGCAGCCGAGGCGCGGCAGTTGACAGATGCAGCCCGGATGGGTGGGCAATGACTCGGGGCTCTATGGCCTGTCCGGCGGATCATGTGACGGCCGCCTTGCGTCGGGGCCATTGTGTGGTTCGTGGGGCGGGGTGATCTGACGAATGGCGAGTGAGCGCGACTTACGCCCCATCTGCCGAAGCCTGGAGGCCGTGGCGGGCGTTGGAATGACCACCGAACAGTGATCAACGGGATCTTGTTCCGGGTCCGCACGGGAGTCCACCAGCGGGCCAACCGCAGCTGCCGAGGAAGTCGAGGGGGCCGGCCCGCGGGGTTCGGCGAGGAGAAATACAAGCGCCGGAACGAGGTCGAGCGCGCGATCAACCGGCTCAAGCCACTTCCGCGCCGTGGCTACGCGTCACCACAAGCGCGCCTACGTCTTCCACGGCACTGCCACCGTGGCCTCCATCCGTCTGTGCTCAGCCCGTGATCGGAGGATAAAGCGGTGGTCGTCCGATGGGCTTCCCTGCCACGATCTGGGTGTGACCACGTTGTTCCTGATGGTCGGCTTGCCAGGGGCCGGAAAGACCACGCGGGCTCGGCAGCTCGCTGCGGAGCGCGGCGCGCTGCGCCTGACGCCCGACGACTGGATGATTCCCCTGTTCGGCGAGACAGACGCGGACGGGAAGCGCGACGTGCTGGAGGGGCGCATGCTCTGGCTCGCCTTGGAGGCGGTCAAACTGGGCACCAACGTCGTCGTGGACTATGGCTGTTGGTCTCGGGACGAACGGTCCGCTATCCGCTGGCTGGTGGAGGCCGAGGAGGCGTGCTTCCGCATGGTTTACCTGCCGGTGGACGATGAGACCCAACGCGCCCGTATCGCCCAACGCTGGGCGACCACCCCCGAGGAGACGTTGCCGATGTCCGAGGCCGACATCATGCACGGGCGGGCGCACTTTGAGGAGCCCGACGCGGCGGAGCTGGAGGGCCGCGGAGTCGCCGGCCCGCCGCCCGGCTGGGTGGGCTGGCGGGAGTGGGCCGCCGACCGGTGGCCGTCATTCGCGTGACCACCGCGGCCCACGCCAACTCAGCCGTCCTGGGCGTGCCTGCCCTAGCCCGAAGAGATCCGCCGGACAGGCCCTAGCCGATGGGCCACCCTTTACGACCCGGAGGGCGCCCTGTTCACAGGGCTGGCGCCGCAAGGATGACGCGCCGTCGGGATGCTGCGTGGGGGCGAAGCGCAAAGCGCACCGGGGTTCCGGCGTGAGCTGAGTCTCGTGCCCCGAATTCGCCCGTGCAACGGCTGCGGCCGGGTAGACGGGCGCAATGACGCTGCCCACAGGCCCACTGTCCGAGTCCGGGGTCCAGGAGCTGATCGGATGGCTCGTCCGTGTGATCGAGGCCGCCGGCGCACTGATCATCTTCACCGGTGCGCTGTGGGCGTTCGCCCGCTTCGCCTCGACGGGGCTCCGCAGGCGATCGCTCATCGGTGAGTTCAGCAAGATCCGGTTGAGCCTGGGGCGCTTCCTCGTTCTGGGACTGGAGTTCCAGCTCGCGGGTGATGTGTTGCGCACCGCCGTCGCCCCCGGCTTCACGGAGATCGGGCGGTTGGCGGCCATCGCCGCGATCCGGACCCTCCTGAACTTCTTCCTCACCCGGGAGATCGCGGAGGAGCGGGCCGAGATCGAGCAGGACCGCAAAGGGTCCGGGCCTCGCTTCGCGGCTCGCTGAAAGCCCCCTTCGTGACGCGGACCCGAGCGTTGACCACGGCTGGCGGGGCAGGCGCACCTCGGAGGTGATCGGTCTTGCCCAGAGGGGTGGATGCGGTGCGAAGGATCTGGCCGGCGGTCACGGAACGGGCCGGCTATCTGGGCCGCGCGGCGCGAGGAGCCGGGGGCGAGCGGGACCACGTGCTACTGGTCGCCAAGACGGTGCTCGCGGCGATGGCGGCGTGGATCCTCGCGCGGTACCTGCTGCCGCCTGCCGTGTCGACGTTCGCGCCCTTCACCGCGTTGGTGGCGCTACAGGCCACCGTGTACCGGTCGGTCCGGGACTGTCTCCAGTACTCGGTGGCCGTGGCAGCGGGAGCCACGCTCGCCGCCACCCTGGCGGCCGTAGCCGGCATCCACGGCTGGACGTTCGCCCTCCTCACCCTGATCGCTCTCTGCATCGGCAGGATCCGGCGCTTCGGCGAGCAGGGCATCCAGGTCGCCATCGTCGGCTTCTTCGCGTTCTCCTCCGGCCAGGGACAGATCGGCTACATCGGCCAGCTGGTCGCGTCCGTGGGCATCGGAGCGCTCTGCGGCCTCGCCGCCCACTTCGTCCTCGCTCCCGCCCGGCACACCCACCACCGGCAGCAAGCCGTCACCGACCTCTACAGCACCATGTCCCGGCGCCTCGACGACCTCGCCGACACCCTCGAAGCGAACGATCCCGACCGGGATCACCTCCGTCGGTGGCGCCGCGACTGGCGCAGCCTGTCCGCCGAGTGCGAGCGCATCCGCCACACCATCGAAGCTGAAATCGAGAACGGCCGCATGAACCCGCGTCCGACCACCAGCGGGTCCGGCGAGGCCCTCCCCCGCGCTCGGGAGGCAATCACCGTCGCCGAACGCAGCATGGACCACCTGCGCTCCATGTCCCGGACCCTGGATTACGCCCTGGACAGCGGCGAACTCGGGAATCTCCCGGCCGCCTTCCGGCCCGGGTTCAGCGGTGTCCTGCGCGCCGTGGCCACGGTGATGGAGGAGATGGGCCGGGTGTCCCCCACCGATGGGGAGCTCGGCGCACGTATCGACGCAGCGACCGCCGAACTCGATCGGGTGCAACAGCAGGAACGGACCACCCCGGGAGCCTCCCCGGCCGTACGCGCCGTGCAGGGCACGCTCCTCACGGATGCCGGCCGCCTCCTGGCCGACCTCCGGTCGGGCCGGCAGAGCCTAGCCACGATCTGAGGACCTTCGCTCAGATGGTCCCGGCCGTGGTGTGCGGTGAGCGCGGGGCGGGGTAGGCGCGGTATGAGAGGCGTCAGCCGCCAAGGCAGCAGGACGCCGCCCCGCGATCAGCTCGCCCATAGGCGGCGTGTTCCTGCCCGAGGACCCGGGAGGCGCGGAGGCCCAGGGCGAGCTCGAAGCCCAGGGCAAAGTGCCGCTGGACTTCGGCATGCTCTGGTTCAAGGGCCAGCGCGTCGGCACCGGCCAGGCACCCGTCAAACGCTACAACCGGGCCCTGCGCGACCTCATCGTCGGCGGCAAGGCCGAGCCGAGTTTCCTCGTCTCCCACGAGCTCACCCTCGACGAGGCCTCATCGGCCTACGAACACTTCGACAACCGCGACGACGGCTGGACCAAGGTCGTCCTCCACCCCAACGGCAGCAACGGCAGCAGCCGCCGGGCATCCGCCGGCAAACGAGGCCGCGCCACGGCTGGTTCTTCCGGGCACACCGTGGAGGAGCTACGCCAGGAGGCCAAGGCGCAGGGCATCGAAGGCCGTTCCCACATGAACAAGCAACAGCTGGAGCAGGCCCTCAAGCATTGATCACCACAGGCTGGGTCGTACGCGGGTCGGCGGAGCCGCACCCGAACAGTGGCCGCGACGGGGCACGTTGCACCACTTCGCGATCATGGCCCCAGCTCGCACCGCGTGACGCTCGGCTTCAAGGCTCGTTGATCATTTCCGCACGACCAACGCGTTCGCCTGGGCACGGAACTGCGACGGCTCCGCCTGGCCAGCGGCCTGACGAGTACCAGGTGGCCGAACACCTGTTGATCTCCCAGCCCGAGATCAGTCACTCGGAGAACGGCCGCCGCGTCATCAAGCCCCGTGATGTGCGGGACCTGTGCGACCTCTACGGGGTCACGGACCGCCAGGTCGTCGACGCGTTGATGCGGCGCCTCAGCAGAGGGCCGCCGCACTTCAAGCTGCGGCTGTGCCGCCAGCACCGGGCCCACCACCCGGCGCGCCCTTTTCGCCCCCGGGAACGGCGCGGTGTATCCGGAACGGTTCAGCAGCGCCTTGTACCTGGAGAGACGATCCGACGTACAGCACCATGAACCGGTGGTGCGGTGCCTGCCTCGGACTCGCTGCTTCGCGGCCGGATCCGGGCGGAGGATCCGCAACGTCGCTCGTGTCATCGTCTCGCGCCCGGGCATTTCTGGCAGCGTGGAAAGCATGACGAAGACCGCGGTTGTCATCATCGACATGCTGAACACGTACGACCATCAGGACGCCGATGAGCTGATCCCCTCCGTCGAACAGGCTCTGCCCGCCGTGGCCCGCCTGCTGGAGGAAGCGCGCCGACGCGGACTTCCGGTGATCTATGTCAACGACAACTTCGGGAAGTGGCGTTCCCACCACGGGGAGATCCTCGAAGCCGCCTTGGCCGGCCCCCACGCCGGCCTGGTCGAACCCGTACGGCCGGACGAGGATTCCTACTTCATCGTCAAGGCACGGCACTCCGCCTTCTACGAAACACCCCTCGCCTACCTGCTGGGAACACTGGGTGTCGGCCATCTCGTACTGTGCGGGCAGGTGACGGAGCAGTGCGTGCTCTACTCCGCGCTCGACGCCCACATCAGGCACCTGTCCGTCACCATCGCTCGCGATGCCGTCGCCCACATCCGATCGGACCTGGCAGACGCCGCCCTGACCATGATGGAGATCAACATGGCGGCCCGCATCGTCCCCGCGACGGAGGTCTTCACCTGACGGAGGTCGCCCTACTCGCACGTATCAACCGTCCGACCGGACACTCGGTCAGTGCTTGGCGCTCGGAACCGCCAAGGGCTCGCCCGGGGCCCGCTTCTTCGCCGCCTCCATCTGCTCCCCGAGTTCCGTGAGGCGGTTGCGCCCCATGGCCTTGCGGACATCGGGGAACCACTCCTTCTCCTCCTCCTCGACGTGGTGGCGGACGTTCTCCATCAGCACGCTCATCTTGGCGTCGAACCGCTCGTCGGCCGCGTCCAGGTCCTTGAGCTCCGACAGCATCCACAGCACGACGTGGTGCTCCTCGATGCTCTCCAGAACGTGGTCCTTCGTGTCGGGTGCCGCCTCCCGAGCCGCCGGGTAGAAGATCTTCTCCTCGATCCAGGTGTGCGTGGTCAGCTCGTCGATCACCTTGTCGGCGATCTTCCGCTTCTCCGCGTGAGCGTCCTCGGCGGCCTTCTCGAACTGCTTGAACAGCTTCTCGACCGTCTTGTGGTCTTCCTTGAGCAGCACGATTCCGTCCACCAGAGCCTCCAGTCTTCGCATGACCAGGCGGCACGGCCGGCCACCCCACGTCCGTTTACCCGGTCCACGCTTGTGATGCTCGCACGGGACGAAAGATCGGTCAGAATGGGCGACATTCCTACGCTGTCCGGTAGATACCGAGTCGGGCAGAGGCTCAGTCGACACAAACCCGTTCGACTGCTGGTTTGTCCACGTATCACGAGGGTGCCGCGCATGACAGCTCTCGAAAAACTCGCGGCCGAAGGCCAGGCCTCACTTCCTCATGTTCCGGAGTGGTCCTGGTCATCCTTCTGATCGGCCGTGGAAGGGGCAGATCGACTGAAGCGTCTGTCCACCCGGCAGGAGTCCGAGGTGTTGGGCGTGGCAGCCCGCCCTGAGCAGGCTCCAGCCATGGTGAGTCACCACCTCCGGTGAGAGGCGGGGGTGCTGATCCACCTGTGGTGCCGGCCGGAGCGGGCGGGCCGGCACCCCAGGTGGTCAGCTCGGCGAGGCTCCGGTCAGGCGACCTACGGCCGCTGCACCCGATCGGTCGGCCGAGGCCGCGCGACCATGCTCGCCGCTCGCCGCTCCGAGGAGGAGTCCGACGGGCTTGCAGGCAGCGCTGGAGGCCTTCATCGGCGATGTGCGCGGCTGCGACGTACCAGCACGAGGGCGATGATCACAGCGCCGGTGACCAGGAGCGGAGTGCGGTTGCCTCGGACGGCCGTCGCGGCTTGGCCGGCCTTCTCCAGCAGCGGGTCGGGGGTCTTGTCCGCCGCGTACTGTCCGGCGCGGGTCGCGCCGTCCCACACCTGTGTGGCGGCTTGGGCCGTCTTGTCCAGGACCGAGTCGGGAGTGTTGTCCCGCACCAGCCGGGCGGCTTGTTCCGCCTTCTCGCGGATCTGATCGGCGATGAGGGAAGCTTTCTCGGCGCTTTGCTGCTTCATGGTTACGGACCTCTCCTTGGTTCGGGTCGTGCCGTCGGCCTTGGCGGCCAGAGCCTCAACGGTCAGGCCAGGCTCCTCGCGAGTGCGCTCGAACCGCTTGCGCAGCGCTTACCCCGGAACAGCCTCAGCACCCGCCCCCGCGAGCAAGAGCTCCGCGCGGGCCGACGCAACAGCGCCCGCCGACCCGAGCAGCACGGCGACGCAGATCGCGGCCCCTCGGCGGGCCTGTCGTTCGGGTGCAGTCGGCGCCGGGCCGGGATGGCGGCGCGGCAGCGGGTAGGCGTCGTGTATGAACTCACGCAGCCTCGACACCTCGCCCACGGCCGGGCCGACCGCGGCCCTCGACACTGTCTCGGCACGCTGGCTGAAGGCCCTGGACCGGCTCGAGCGGACCACGGTGGCCGATCCGGCCATCGGGGTGCTGCAGCGGGGAATCCGCTCGCTCCCCTTGGGCGGCATGCGCGATCTCCTGCGCGGCAGGCCGCTGGGCCACCCCGTGCATCCTGTGCTCGTGCAGGTGCCCATCGGATGCTGGCTGTCGGCCTCGGTACTCGACTTCGTGCCCGGGGCGCCCCACGCGGCCACCACCCTGACCGCCGTCGGACTGGCCGGCGTCGCCCCGGCGGCGGTCGCCGGCTGGGCGGACTGGGCGGAACTGCCGCCTGAGCAGGCCCGGGTCGGACTGGCCCACGCGGTCTCCAACGTCGCCGCGGTGGCCTGCTACACCGCGTCCCTGACCGCGCGGCTCCGCGGCCGCTCGGCGAAGGGCCGACTGTGGGCCCTCGGCGGGCTGGCTGCCGTGGCCGTCAGCGGTGCGCTGGGCGGGCACGTGGCCTACGGACAGGCCGTCGGAGCGCGCGCCGCAGCGTGAGGGCGCCCCTGCGCGCCCGCACCCCACCCGCCGATGAGCCGGGATCGGAGCTGTCCTGGGTGAGCCTTGCCCGAACCTTCGCCAAGCCGGGCCGTCATTCAGGAGGGGGCGTAGCGGTGTGGTCAGGATGGTGGGGGGTGCGACGAATCGTTTTGAGGCGGGCCTCCGTGAGGTGGTCGCGCCCGCCGACCAGTTCGTCGACGATGTCGCGTTCCACCGCCGCGAACGGCTGGTAGTAGCTGGAGTTGTAGGCCTCAACGATCTGGAACGTCCAATGCCCCGGGATGACGTTGCGGCCCACGATCTCCCGCTCGACCCGGGCGGCCTGCTCCTCGTAACCCGCCTCCCGCAGGAGTCGGACCGCGTCGCCGAGCTCGAAGTCCGCTGTCCCGGTCAGCTGATGGAACCCGTAGAGGTGGCCACGAGCCCGCTCCGTGGTTTCCAGCGCCTTCGACAGCGCACCCAGAGCGCTCACCGTCTTCTCGTCGACGCCGTCCGGAACCTGGTGTGCTGGATCCATCTCCTGATTGCTGTCCATGGAGGGTGTTCTGCCCGAAGGACGCCTCTCCGGTTCGGCGATTGGGCCGACCGGCGTAAGGAGGTCTTCCCGACGCATCGGCTGCGACGTGGCTCCGCGATGGGCAAGCGGCCTCGTCGAATGCGGGCACGTCTCCTGCCCAGCCGCCAGGGACGAGAAGACTCTCGTCGACCGCACGAACGCACAGGTCAAGAACCTCCCCGAGTTCCACCGGGACAAGCACCTCGGCGACAGCGGCTACCGCGAAGAGCACGGCACCTGACTACGGCACCGGCGACCGCCCCGCCTGATCGCACTCCCGTACGGCGGCGGCGCCCCCCGTGCCGGGACCGGCGTCATGGTGGGGTCAGCCACCCTCGAATTCGAGTACCTCGGACAAGGCGCTCTCCTGCTCCTCGACGTCCCCAGCACTCCTCGCAATCACCACGTACCGCCAGGAGCGGCCGTCGGGAGGCGCGTCCGCGTAGAGGACCACGCCCTCGCCGCGATCCGGGTCGAAGACGAGGCGTGAGGCCCGCAGCCGGGCAAGCACCTCATCGAAGTCCATGGGAGTCCGTGTCCAGCCCCTCGACACCGACCATGCCGGGTGCGCGTTGGCAGATCCCTCGGTCAGCCGGGTGACCATGGCGTGCGGTGTGGTGGTGGCCGTACGGCGAACGTTGCTCTCACTCGCGTACGCGACACCTTCCCTGTCCACCAGCGCGTCGAGACCGAACGGCCCGGCGTAGCCGTGGTCGGCCAGGTAGCGGCCCAGGGCCCTCCCCCACTCCTCCAGCTCGCCGGCCACGTGCGCGCAGGACGCCGGCAGCGGAGAGGCGTATCCCGTGAAAGAGCCCTGAACCGTGCGCATCGCGCCGCTGAAGAGCACACGCGTCCCGGAGGTGGAGACCTCCACCTGGACGCTGACCGACTCGGCCACGTCGAGGTGCTCCTCCACCACCCACAAGCCTTCGGGCCCACCGACCGCATCGAGCGGCAGGCCCGCCCCACTCCTCAGGTCGTCGCGGGACACGAAGCGCATCCCGTGTCCGCCGGCCGAACGGTCGGGCTTCACGACGACGCTCTCGTGGTCCCGCAGGAGATCACGCGCCACGGCCTCGGCCTCTCCGCGCCGGCACACTCGCCCCGGAGGCAGCCGCATGCCCAGTTGCCCGGCCGTCTCGCGGAAGCCGCTCTTCGTGTTGAGCAGCATGGTCGCCCTCAGGGCAGCCTCCGCGGCTTCGACCGTGGGATACGGGTGGACGTCGATGCCGATGCCGCGGGCGAATGCGATCGCCGACGCGTCCAGCGCCGTCGGCAGCAGCGCCGCACCCCGGTCGCCGACGAGCGCCCGGACGTGTTCGACGAGGCCGGCCTCGCGCACCGCGCGCGCCAGCGGGACGGCGCCGGCGGGCGGCACCTCGACCACCGTCACCGATTCCGGAGACACCCCCGTCAGGTCGTACACGTACCGCAAGAACTCCCGGCTCAGCGGTACGGGAGTGACGAACACGTCCCCCGGTCGCAGCAGCCACGCCTTCCGGGGCGCCTGCTGGGCCCACGTCGTCAGGATCTGGCCCTCGTCGAGATCCACCGCCAGGTCCGAGAGGAAGTTCGCGAACACGACGATCGGGCCCGTCTCCGTCACCGCTCTGCTCCTCTTGGTCGCCACAGGGCCGACCGTAGTCGGCCAGGGATCCCCCGCGCAGCCCATCCCCGGCGCGGCCGGGCGCAGGACGGGGACGGGGCGGCAGGTCAGGGAGACGGTTCCCACGCCTCGGGGCCGGCCCCCCGCCACTCCACAAAGTCGGGGTCGGTGAGGTCGACGTCCTCGGCGTTCTCCATACCGGCCGCGGCGAGAAAGGCTCGGACCTCGGAAGGGCGATGCGCCACTCCGATGGCAACACCGTCATAGCGGACCCGTCGCCAGCCCTGCTGGTCGGGCGGGTAGATGATCAGCTTGGCGGCCATGGGCCCAGCCTCTGCCGCGCCAAGCTCACTGGCAGCCCCTCACGTCCGAATGGGTGACCTTCCCCGGGCAGCTGCCGCCCGGGCGCCGTCTGCTGTCGCTCCACGCCGAACTGCTCGCCTTCCGGCCGGCGCCCGCCCGCTGATCTCACGCATCTCATCCCCGCCTCAGCAGGTGGGGCCGGTAACGTCCCCCTGACGGCTGACCGATCAGCCTGGTGACGAGCACGGAGGCGTAGAGGGGACCGGTACGAGGCAGGTGGTGGCGGGCGGCAATCAGAGCGGGCGAGCACGTCCGTCGTGCCGGTGGCCACGCAGACCGCCCGCTCGACGTCCTCGATCTCCCCGCGCCGGGAGAGTCGCCCTCGCGGCGTCGAGTACGGAAAGCGCCCAGTAACGGTCGACGAGGCCGGGGAGCACAGCCGGGCTCATGGGTGGTTGCCTTGCGCCGGCGGGCCCGACAGTGGGCCGCTCTTCAGCATGCGATGAGGGCGAGTTCGTAGGGGTGGGCATTCAGCGGCCACGGCCTGCCCGAGACCGGAGTCGATCGGTGTCCCGCGTCCCGGTCTGGATCCGTCGGCAGCCGGCTGGTCTCCGGCGCCCTGCGCAGCGGAAACGGCTCCGCCCTCGACGAGGGGGAGCCGTTCCGTCTGGGCAAGGCCCGGGCCGCTCAGGCGTGACGGTGGCTTCGCTTGTTGCCCGTGATCAGCCGGTAGACGACGAGGAGAATGACGGAGCCGATGATGGCCGCGATCCAGGTGGAGAGATCGAAGAAGCCGTCTATGGAGTCGACGCCGAAGATGACCTTGCCGAGCCAGCCGCCGAGCAGGCCGCCCGCGATGCCGATCAGCATGGTGATGATGATCCCGCCCGGGTCCTTGCCGGGCATCAGCGCCTTGGCGATGAAGCCCGCGAGCAATCCGATCAAGATCCAAGCAATGATGCCCATGCGCTTCTCCTACCTCGATGAATAAAGTCGGTGTCAATGCTCGTCTTCACCGTTCCGAGGGTCACAAACATCGGGACTCTTGATCATTCACCAGGCCAGGACGGAACGGTGTCGAGACCACAGGTCGATGACGCCGTGCGGGACTGGAGCCACGTTGGGCTGACTCCACCCGGGGCGAGGTCGTAGACCCGGCCGCCGAAACGCTCCTCGCCCCCACCGGCTGGGCAAGCCGGACGAGCAACCTACCGACCCCACAGCCCGAGCATCGACCGGCCCGGGGCCTTCCGGGCCGGGTCGGCGCTCGCGCCGGTCATGTGGTCGTCCTCGTCATGTGCGGGATGGGTCAGCGGCGTAGCTTCAGGCGGTGTACCCCGCCGTCGACCGCGCCGACGTAGAGCGTGCGGCCGTCGGGGGCGGCGGCCAGCTTGGTGGTGTCGGTGTTCTGCAGTCCGCTCGAGATGTTCTCCCAGGTGAGGCCGTTGTCGGTGCTGCGCAGTACGCCCCGGCCGCCCTGGACGAGTCCGGACGCGGTCGAGCGGGTGGTGGCCGCGTAGAGCGCTCCGTTCACCCGCAGCAGGTCCGAGACGTGGACCGCGAGCGGGGCGGTGTCGGCGGTGCGGAAGGTCCTGCCGTCATCGTTGCTGACCCGGACGGACGATCCGCCGACGACCAGGCGTCGGCCGTCCATCACGATCGCGGAGACGGGGCCCTCGGCGACCTTGGTCTTGGTGACGCCGCCGTCGTCCGAGCGGTAGAGGCCCGAGGCGTTGCCCAGCCAGAGGCGCCGCGGGTCGCGCGGGTCACCGGCCATGGCATCGAAGGACCTCTCGTGGAAGAGGTTCTTCCACGTCCTGCCGCCGTCGGAGGTCGAGAAGAGTCCGTCGCCGAAGATGCTCCTGAAGCTGATCGCCACCCGGTCCGGGTCGGCAGGGTGGACCAGGAGCGAGGTCGGTATCTCCGACGACGTGCCCTTCACCTGCCAGGTCCGACCGGCGTCGCCGCTGCGGGAGACCTCGAAGAGGCCGGTCGCGGTGCGCCGGACCTGCCACACCACCTTGGTGTCCTCGGGCGAGACGGCGATGTGCGAGGTGAGACGACCGGTCATGCCCTCCGCCCCGGACTGGCCCCACTCGGGGCCGGCGACGGGGATGGTGGTGCGGTAGGTGCCGCTCACCGTTCCGGCGAGCAGCTGGTCCCCGCTGGCCGCGAGGGCGAGGGTGGTCAGGCCCTGGACGCCGATCCTCCGGTATCCGGTGCCGTCGGCCGCGCCGCGGTACAGGCCGTCCTGTTCGCTGGACACCGTCACCGAGCCGTCGGCCCAGCGGTCGTAGTCCATCGCGATGGCCGCCTTCGAGGGCGCGGGCACGGGTTTCCAGGTCCTGCCGTGGTCGCGGCTCACCTGCCCGGCGCCGAACAGCGCGCGCAGGTACAGGTCGCCGCCGGAGGCGGTCAGTCCGTTGCCGCCCTGCGCCAGGGGCAGCAGGGTGGACCAGGTGCGGCCCTTGTCGTAGGAGCCGCGGACGCCCGCACCAGGGACGTACGCCGCCACCACGGTGGAGTCGGCCGCCATGCCGCGGATGGTGTTCACCGGCTCGTCGAGGACGAGGTGCGCCGTCCCGGGGTCGCCCTTGCCGACTCCGTCGATGCGCCAGACGCTGTCGAAGGTCGCCAGGTACAGGGTGTCGCCGGTGAGGGTGGCGTCGCGGACATCGGTCACGCCGGTGGGGTACGTCGCCCAGCTGTCACCCGCGTCCGTGCTGACCAGCAGTGTGCCGTCGACGATCGCGGCGAGGGTACGGGTCTGCTCGTCCGCGACGAACTCGTCGATGTGCGCGTCGGGCACGTCGAGCTTGCGCCAGGTGCGGCCGTTGTCATCCGTACGCAGGATCGTGCCCCGGCGGGTGGGGTCGGCGGCCGTGTTCACGGCGTACCACCAACGATCGGGGCGGCGGGCGTCGACCACGACCGCTCCGGTGCCGTTGCCGTCGGCAATCGGCAGCCTGCCCACCTGGCGCCAGTTGGCGCCGCCGTCGGTGGTCAGCCAGGGGGCGGCCTTCCGGAACTGGGTCACGACGGCCTGCTGGGGCCGGGCGGGCGAGAGCGCGACGTGACCGGCCTCGCTGTTCGGGCCGATGGGCTCCCAGCGGTCGCCACGGCTGCGGGCGGGGGTGACCTCGAAGGCGCTGGTTCCCGTGATCCGCCGGCCGTCGGTGGTCGTGGCCCGCACGGCCAACCGGTAGGCGCCGACCGCCTTCCCGGTCACGTCGGCCTGGTAGTAGCCGGCGCCGTTCATGGTGGTGGGCAGTGTGAAGGCCTTGCCGTGCGGTGGCGTGACCCTGACCTCCGGCGGCGCGTCAAGGGCGGCCGGGGCGGCGATGTGCACGGTGGAGCGGCCGTCGCTCGGGTCGGGGGACGCCTGGACGACCAGGTGCCGGACGACGAGCAGGAACGGCACCCGAAGGGCCGGTCCGCGCGCGGGGGTGGCCGTGATCCGGCCGCTGATCTCCGTGTCGGTGGCCGGGCGGTCGGCACGCAGGGTCACGGTGACGGTCGCCGACCCCTCGGCGGGGACGGTCACCCGCGACGGAGACACGGCGGTGGGCCCGGTACTGCCGAGGGTGACGGCCAGCGGCTTCTTGCCGGGGTTGGCCAGGCGAACCTTCGCGGTACCACCGACGGTCCGCTCCGCCAGGTCGGCGAGGCCGAACGACACGCTCGTCGGGAAGGCGGTGAGGGTGGCCGACGCCGCGGCGGCCACGTCGAGCCGTCCGTTGCCCTGGACGGTGGGGCTCGTGCCGGCGAGCTCCCTCGCGGTGCCTACCAGTGCGGACCTGATCCCGTCGGGGTCCTGGTCCGGGCGCAGTTGGCGCAGCAGGGCGGCGGCTCCGGCGACGTGCGGGCTCGCCATCGAGGTTCCCGACATGCGGTAGACACCGGGCTGGTACATCGAGGTGGGGATCGCGGAGCGAATCTCCACACCGGGTGCGACCAGGTCGGGTTTGAGTCCGAAGGCGGTGCCGGGTCCGCGCGACGAGAACGAGGCGATCTCGTCGGTGGAGTCGGTGCCGCGCAGGGTGACGGACACCTCTCCGGCGGCCAGTTCACGGCTCAGCTGTGCGTACTGGGTCGTGTCGATGCCCATGACGACCAGGCGGTCCATGCGCAACGAGTCACCGGAGGCGGCGGTCCGGGTGAGGTCGGGGCGGGCAGGGGTCTCCCGGGCCTCGACGGTTCCCGGGGCGGCGGCGAGCACGGGGCCGGCGTGGGCCGGGAGGCCGCCGAGCACGGCGAGCGCGCCGCGTCTCTCGGCTTCGCGTGCCCAGTCGATGTCGCTCTGGCTCAGGACGTCCGTGCTGGGGGCGACGAGCAGGTCGGCCCGCAGGATCTTGCCCCGTACGTCACCGACGCGCTTCCAGTCCTCCACGGTGCCCGCGCCGACATCCACGAGCGGCGCGGTGACCGGATTCCGGGGCGGGTTCGCGGACAGGACGCCCCGGTACGTCTGGATGAGTTCGGGTTCCCTGCCCGCCAGGTACGCGCTGGGGATCCGCAGCCCGCTGGTGGAGGCGCCGACCGCGATGACGCCCTCGGCCGCCGCCGGCGTGCTGACGGTGCCGCTGCCGGGTCCGGCGTTGCCCGCCGCCGCGACGACGACCACTCCGGCCCGCACGGCGGCGGTCGCCGCGCGGCCCAGCGGGTCGGTGCCGTCACCGGGGCCGCCGAGGCTCATGTTGATGACGTCGGCCCGGTGGGGGTTGCTCGGATCGGCCGCGGCCTCGATGCCGGCGATGATGTCGGAGGTGTAGCCGCTGCCGTCGGCACCGGTGACCTTGTAGGCGAGCAGGCGCGCGTCGGGCGCCATGCCGGTGACGCCTCCCTCCTCGGCCGCCTTGCCCGCGATGATGCCCGCGACGTGGGTGCCGTGGCCGTTGTCGTCCATCGGGTCGCCGTCACCGTTGGCGAAGTCGAAGCCGCCGACGACCTTGTGGCCCTCGCCGAAGCCGCCGCCCAGGTCGGGGTGGCCGTAGTCCACGCCGCTGTCCAGGACCGCCACGACCGTGCCCTTGCCGGTGGCCTTCACCCCGGCCGGGTCCTTGCGCTTCCAGACGTCGGGTGCGCCGGTCAGCGGGACGCTGCTGTCCGTGCGCACCTGTACCCGGGTGTCGGGCCGGACGGCGATGACGCCCGGCAGCGCGGCCAGCCGTGCCCTCTCGGAGGCGGGCACCGTCATCGCCACGGCGTTGACGAGCAGCCCGAGTCCGCGGGGTGCGGCGGGGTGCAGTCCGGCTTGCCGTGCCGTCCTGACGAAGGCGTCCTGCCGTACCGCCAGGCCCCGTCGGGCGTCGCCGACGGCGGAGGTGGCGCCGGCGGCCAGGGATGTGAGCGAGCCACCGGGGGCGGCTGCCACGGCGGCGTCTCCGGACAGCTCGACGATGACCCGCTGGTTCGAGTCTGGTGACTTGGCGGTCGCGGTGCCGGGTGTCGCGGTGAGCGTCCCGGCCAGCGCGACGGTGGTGACCGTGGCAGCCACCAGACGTCGGCTTCTTCGTGGGTTCTTGGCCATGGGAAGAAGTCCTAGCGCCGAAGTCACTCTCCGTACAACGGATCTTGACGGCCCATTGCTGCACCTGGCACAAGTGGGCCAGGATCCGCATATGACGAGCGACCTCACCGCGGCAGGCATCGATCCGTTCGACGAGAGCGTCTACCGGGCCGTGTTGACCCGCCGTACGGCGGCCCCGGCCGAGCTCGCCGCCGACCTCGGCTGCTCCCCCCTCCGCGCCGCCAGAGCGCTGGACCGGCTGCACGACCACGGCCTGGTCGGGCGGCTCGCGGGGGTCCGCCGCCGGTACGCGGCGATCGAGCCGGGAGCCGCGGTCGAGTCCCTGATACGGAACAGAACAGCGGAGTTGGACCGGGTCCGTTCGGCGGCGGGCGAGCTGTCCCGCCTCTTCGCCGCGGCCCAGGCCGGCACCGCCGGGGAGGACGAGGTGGAGGTCGCCACCGGCCGCGAGGCGCTCGGCCGCTGGTTCGTCCGCCTCCAGCAGGAGGCGCGCGAGGACGTCATGACACTGGACCGGCCGCCGTACGCACTCACCACCTCCAACCCGGTGGAGAGCACGGCGCTGGGGCGCGGCGTGCGCTACCGCGCGGTCTACGCCCCCGAAGCGCTGGAGTGGCCGGGGGTGCTCGAGGACATCCGCGGACTCGTACGCCATGGCGAGCAGGCCCGGGTCATGCCGGGTCTGCGGATCAAACTGGCCATCGCGGACCGCCGGCTGGCGCTGATGCCGCTCTCCCTGGACCTCGACGGCGTGCGCGCTGCGGTCATCCGCCCCTCCACACTGCTGGACGCCCTCACCGACTACTGGGAACTGTGCTGGAAACAGGCCCTGCCGCTCGACGCCCCCGCCGAGGACCCGCTCGGCGAGGAGGATCGTCTGGTGCTCACCCTGCTGGTCAGCGGCCTCAAGGACGAGGCCATAGCCCGCCAGCTGGGCTGGTCGGTCCGCACCATGCGTCGGCGCATGAGCCGCCTCCACGAACTTCTGGGCTCGGTGAACCGATTCCAGGCCGGCGTCGTCGCGGCACGCCGCGGCTGGATCTGACCCGCGGCCGGGCCGGGGCCGACGGCGCCCGCGGCGCGCGTTGCCGCCGCCGAGGAGTCCACGAGGCCCCCGCGCACCCGCGTGATCGAGGCCGCGTCCGTCGGACCGCACGGACATGCTCATCTCGGAGTCCTGCGTGGCCACGCCCAGCTCACCGAACAGGCGCAGGAGTTGGGAGTAGGTGCGCTCGTTGTGGACGATGAAGCCCCTGCCGACGCGGAGGGTGCCGCCCTCGGGCGTGGCCACCTCGTGGGTGTGGGCGTGTCCTTCGAGTCGTCCTTCCGGCTCGTACAGGACCACGTCGCGTCTCCGGGACAGGATGTGCGCGGCGGTGAGTCCCGCCGCTCCGGCCCCCACCACGGCGATGCTTCGCCCGATCATCGGTTCCACCCCTTGTCTCACGGCCTCGTTCCGGCCTCCGGAACACCCGCCACCGGTTCTTCGGCGTTCACGGCGTCGCCGGGATGGGTTCGGGTCAGCCGACGTCCGCCTGCTGGCCTGTGGGGGCGTGGATCGGGCGGCCGGCCCTCGGTGGCGCTCAGAGTCCGATCAGCGACCTCCCGCGCACGACTCGAACCGTTTTCGCGTCGATATTCGCGGGTTCAACCGAATCGGCCTTCACCGTGCCCGGGCCCTCCCTCGGCCTCCCGGGGAGTGTTTTCGCCTCGCGCGCATCCGCACCCGTGCCGGGGACCGAAACCACGCATACATCCATCGCTTCACGGGAGGCCATCGTGCTCGTTCTGATCGGAGTGATCGTCGTAGCCGTGCTGATCGGCGCGTTCGTCCTCGGGACGAAGGTCCGCGATGAGGAGGCCCCGCCGCCGGACCCCGCCTCGCATCCGCTGCGACCCCCCACCGACCGTCTGCCGGGCGAGATGTCCGCGTACCGAAGGCCCCTCGACGTTCCCCGCACCGACTGGGCGCATCGACTTCGGCCGTACCAGCTCGGGGCCGGTACGGAGACGTCGCCTGTGCCCCCGCGGGAGTAGTCGTCACGCGTCGGCAGCGGCTCCGGCGCCGACCGGACGAGTTCCGGTTCGCGCAGCGTTTTCAGATAACGCAGCGTTTCTGCACCGTAAGGTTGATCGCATGGCCGAGACGAGTCTGGGAATCACCACAGGGGCCTTGGCCCAGCGCCTGGGGGTGTCGCCGACCACCGTTCGTTCCTGGGAGCAGCGCTACGGCATCGGCCCGGCGGTCCGCGCGGACGGCAAGCACAGGCGCTGGTCCCCCTCCGATGTCGCGATGCTCGAGGAGATGTGCCGTCTCACCGCTTCGGGCATTCCCCCTGCGGAGGCCGCTCGGGCCGCCCGGAGCGACCGCCGGGTACCGGCCGGCGCGGGCAGGGAACCCGTTGCTCCGGCCCCGTCCGACTCCGGTCCCTCCCCGGGCCGCAAGCCGGCCGGGGGAGGTGGACTGCCCCTGGGTGACGTACGGCAGGAGTGCCGCGGTCTGGCCCGGGCGGCAGTCCGGTTGGACGCCCCGGCGATGGAGACCCTGTTGGAGCAGGTGATCTCCGACTACGGCCTCGTGACGGCCTGGGAAGAGGTGATGGTGCCCACGCTCCATGCCGTCGGCCGCAAATGGGAGTCCTCGAACGACCGTTACGTCGAGGTCGAGCACTTGCTGTCCTGGCAGGTCTCGACCGCCCTTCGCCGCGCCGCCGTTGCTTCCGTGGGGAAGTCGACGGCTCCCGTGCTGCTTGCGTGCGTGCCGTCAGAGCCCCATACGCTGCCGCTCGAGGCGCTTGCCGCAGGTCTCTCCGAGCGGGGCATCGCGACCCTGATGTTCGGCGGCGCCGTCCCGGCGGAGGCACTGGATGCCGCGGTGCGCAGGTGCGGTCCTGCCGCCGTGGTGCTGTGGTCCCAGGCGCGTTCGACGGCGAGCCACGCGCTGGCACGCCATGTAGCGGGCATGACGTTCGGTCTGCGCGGTGCCCGGACGGCGCCACTGGTACTGCTGGCGGGCCCCGGCTGGGCGGGCCGGACGCCCGACTCGGGCATGCTGCGCCCCCGGGGTCTGCGGGAGGCGCTCGACTCCGTTTCCCGCATCTACGGCGAGCCCCCGCCGGAATCGTGACGCCGGTCCGCAGTCGGGGGCAGCCCGCCGACGGACACGGTCACCGCACGCCTCGTGTCCGCCCCCTGGCAGATCCGAACGTCCGGCCTTCGGTCGCGGGCAGGACCAGTTCTGCGGAGATGGCGTGCCACTCCCCTCCCGGGGGCGGTGCGAGCATGTCTTCGGTGGTGGCGGAACGGGTGCTCTCGACGACGCTTCGAAACCGCTGGGCTCGCGGGTGCACTCCACGCGGCGAGCGGTGAGTGCGCCGGCGAGCGCGAGCAGTCCGGCACCGGCCGAGAGGGCGATCCATGCCTCGGAGTCGTTGGGCTGTCCGAGCAGCGGATACCCGTGCTTCGCCGCGCTGCTCCAGCCGGGATGCAGATGTCACTCCCCATTTCGATGCAGCATCAATGCGTCTTGCAGTGGTGCATCGATTTGGCGACGGTGTGAGGGACGGTGCATCCCCGTGCCTTAGGAGAAAGCCATGGTCTCCGCTCAGCCCTCGTCGCCTGCTCGAAGCAGCCCGCAGGCGCACTACGCGGCCCCCACCCGGGCAGCGCACCCGGCTACCCGCTCGACGACGCTCGACGAGTCGGAAGCAGAG
This sequence comes from Streptomyces sp. NPDC088553, assembly GCF_044752965.1. Lineage (NCBI taxonomy): Bacteria > Bacillati > Actinomycetota > Actinomycetes > Kitasatosporales > Streptomycetaceae > Streptomyces > Streptomyces sp. NPDC088553. The sequence goes on from NZ_JBIVMG010000013.1 coordinate 197,028, forward strand.
CTTGCGCGGCGGTTCGTGAGCGGCGATCCCGCCGCGTTGGCCGCTCTGTACGAGGAGCACGCCGCTCTGGTGCATTCGCTCGCTCGCCGCGCACTCGGCAACGCTCAGGACGCGGAGGACGTCACACAGCAGGTGTTCATCGCCGCCTGGCGCGGCCGTGCCGGATACCGGCCGGAGCGAGGCGTTCTCGGCGGTTGGCTCGTCGGCATCGCACGTCACGTCATCCTGGACGCGCGTACGGCACGGACGCGTCGGACCGACCTCGAGCGTGCACTGACGGGTCAGCACGCGCAGGTGGTCCGCAACTACAGCAGGGACGAGTGCGAGCAGACGCTGAACAGGGTTCTCGTCCTGCAGAAGCTCGGCCTCCTCTCGCCCGTCCAACGACGTCTGGTCGGAATGGCGATCTACGGCGACATGACCCAGGCGCAGATCTCGGAGGAGACCGGACTCCCACTCGGCACGGTCAAGAGCCACATCAGGCGCGCCCTGCACTCCCTTCGCCGTTGCATGGAACCCCCTGTCTGAGGCGCCCACGCGCTCGCACGATGTCAGTCCCCGTGACCGGTACCACCGCTGCCGAAGCCCCCGCTGGAGATGCCGCGCCACTTGCGCTTCTCCTCGCTCGGCGTTTGCGAGTCGGCCTGGCCGGAACTGCTCAGGTCGTACGGCATGAGCCGGTGCTCGCCGTCCGTCCGGGGAGCAGACGCCGTCGTCATCAGGCCTTTCGGACGTCGGGGCGACGACGGATGCACGCGCAGGTGAACGACGGGCCCTCGCTCGTCACCGCGCCTCGAGCCTGCCGATGACCGCGCAGGGCCATACGGGTCAAGGCTGCATCCGAAGGGCCCGAAGTCATCGCAATCCAGGACGACATGCTCCCGCACGCTCACAAGGAGATCCCATGGCCATCGTCCAGACACACGCGCCCGGCGCGTACACCCCGGAGGCAGGCCTCTACGAGTGCGACTGCGCAGGGGGGCATCTCTGGCGGATCGACCTGGCCGGCCATCTCTTCCCTCCGTTCCCGCCTGGCTGTTCCGCGGAACGCTGGCGGGCGACGGAGACAGGTGCCCCGTCCTCCGCCGCTCCGGAGGGCAGCCCGCGGCCATGAAGGAGGGGGAGCCCGGTGACGACAGCGAAGGCTTCCGAGCGGTCGCCGTACGACGGACAGACCGTTCCCACGCAGCTCGTCCCGCATGGGGGCGATGCATCCAGAAACGCGAACAATGCGAAGTATCAGGAGAAGGAGCTCACTTCACCTGACAGCGGACGGGCCAGCTCACCCCGAAGAGCGGTCACCGAGCCGCTGGCGTTCCCAAGGAAGCGGGAGAGAAGATGATCGTCAAGAAGCTGCACGATGCGGGAGTGAGCAGCGAACACGCCTACCTTGCCGCCGTTGGCTCCATCGGGCTGTCGCTCGCTTCGTGGATCACCTCGCGACGAAGCGAGAACCTGGAGAGGGCCGACCGGTGGGGCATCTTCGTCGGAGAGTGGGCGCCCACCTTCTTCGCCTTGGGGTTGGCGCTGGCGAACTACGAACGAGAGGAAGTGCCGACAGGCCTCGTCGACGTCAGTTGAGGGTCCGAACGGCCCCGTCGCTCCGCGCCCCTGGCAGGTCGGCCAGGGGCGCCGCCATGCTCCCGCACGGTGGGGCCTCCACGGATTCGACGCCTCCCTGAGTTCGAGACCGCCCGGCCCGACCAGGTCAGGCGGGCACGCGCCCGCCCGGCTCCGACGACGGACTCCGTTCCGCCCTTCGGCCTCGCGAGGCCACGTCCGCGTAGTGGCCCGCGAGAGCCTGCGCCATGGCGGCCGCCGAGTACCTGGTGCGCACCAGATGCCGTGCTCGCCGCGCCATGGCCTCGGCGGCCTCGTCGTCCAGGTCCAGCAGGCGCCGCAGCCCCCGGCCCAACGCGTGCGAGGTCGAGGTGTCCAGGAGCAGACCGTTGCTCCCGTCGTCCAGATAGTGCGGTACGCCGCCACGCTCGGGCCCGGCCACGACCATCCCCGCCTCCATGGCCTCCAGGACCGCGAGACCGAACTCTTCCTTCGCGCTCGGGCAGACGTACCGGGCCCGGAACCGGTGAGCGGGCTCGGCCAGCGCACGTTCGAGCGACCGTACGTCGGCATTGGAGAGCGCGGGAAGGAGGAGCAGACGTTCCCTGGCCTCCGGGTTGCCGAGGGTCGCCGCGTGGATCCGGTCGCGCATCAAGGACTCCTGGGGGTCCGGCCCGCATGTGCTGCCGCCGACGAGAACCAGAACCGATTCGCGGTGGCATCCCGACTCGATCCACGCACGGACCAGGACGTCCTGCTGCTTGACCGGGTGAAGACGGCCGACGCTCAACAGCACCGTTCGCCTGGACTCCCCGGCAGGTCCGGCGGTCGCACCGATCCTGTCGATGAGGGATCCGCATCGCTTCCCCGCGTCGGGCGGCGGCGCGTAGGGCGCTACGCCTTCCGGCGGGGCGCTCAACTGCCCCGTTCCGTACCTATGAGCGAGCTGCGGGAAATGGCGGAGCAGTTCCGCCGTTCCGTCGCGGCCTGCGATGCCCACCACGCGGTCGGCTCGGTCTGCCAGGCGGTCGGCGAGGTAGACGCGGTGCAGGTCCAGGCGCACGTGGTCGGGATCCGCACCGAGGTGGCCAAGGCGCTCGCTCATCTGGCGGTGAGGATCCGGGGTCGCGGTGAAGACGAGTGCGGCGCCGACTCTTCGGGCTGCCTCGGCGAGGGCGAGCGAACCGTCGTCGGCGTAGCGCACATGGAGGACGTCGAGTCGCCGTCCGAGCGTGGACATCAGCGTGGTGGCCCACCAGGCCAGAGCCTCACGGTGCTCCCCGATGTCCTGGGGGCCGGCCGGACGGTCGCTGTCCACGGGAAGGCGCAGGAGCCAGTGACCGGGGCTCCGTCGGCGCAGCAGCACACCGTCGTCTTCGAGGTCGGGGCGGCACGCGGTGACGACGGTGAGCACGCCCGCGATGCCGTCGGTCGAGGCGAGCGCCTCGCCGACGGAGTCGAGGAGGACGCTGAGGCCGCCGCTCAGGCCCTCGCCCGGCCGGTCGAACCGTCCCATCAGCATGGACTGTGCGACGAGCAGCCCCGAAGAGGGCATCGGGTGCCGGGCTGCCGTGCGCGGCTCGTGTCGCAGGGATTCCAGCATGAGGCGTTCGTAGGTGTCTGCGGGCTCCACCGTCCTGAGCAGGTTCCGGCCTCGGAGCCCGTACCGGGCGAGCAGCACCCATGCCGCGTGCCGCACGCGGCGGGAGCCCTCGTGGGCCGGCCGGAGTACGCCGTCTCCCGGGAGGGGTCGGAGGCCGGCCGCAGCCGCGAGGTGGAGCAGCGTGGCCGTCGTCCCGGGGTCGTGAGCGGTGAGGAGGGCGGAGCGCAGCGCTCTCGTGGCTCGGGGGCCTCCGTGGAGACGCACCACCTCGGGCCACGCCTCGAAGACCGCTCCACGCGCTCCGTCTCCCCCGGCCGCGAGCCGTACGCACTCTTCCGGGCCGGGTGGCCGTCCCCTTCGCAACCGGTTCCGCAGGCGGGCGACCACGACATCCTGAGCGGTGGCCAGGGCGTGATGCCCGTGGTGCCCTTCGCCGACGCCTGCTCCGTACTCCTCTTCGACCAGCTGGGACAGGAGGCTGCAGGTGGGGAAAGGCGGGTGTGCCGGGTTGGGGGACGAAGTCGCACCTTCGGACCGGCTCCAGAAGGCCCGCCTCGCCGCCGTGAACGCGTCACGCTTCCCGTCCGTGGAGGGGAAGCGGTGGGGACCCGGCGCCATGTCCGGGACAGAGATCTCCATGGGGACTCCTGGTGGGATACGTCCGACCAGGAAGCTTTCGTCGTCTCGTCCCGACGTGGATGCACCCGGGCCCAGCGTCTCCGTTCCCGCTCTCCGAGCACTGTTCGAGGGCACGGAAGCGCATCCGCTCCGCGGTTCCGAGACGAAGCAGTGGACGTACTCCGCCTGCCGAAGGAGCTCGGGATGCCACGCATCGCGGTGATCAGTCCCCCCTTCCAGTCGCACGCCCAACCCCTGTCGGTGCTGGCCGGCGCTCTGGCCCAGGCAGGCTCAGACGTCACTTTCGCGTGCGCGCCTTCCTTCGCTCAGCTGGCCTCGGAAGCCGGCGCGAGCTTCGTCCCGTTGACCGTGACGCGCAATGCGAACACCGGTGTCGCCCGGAGCACGAGACAGGGCGTGCGGGAGTCGGAACGACTCGAAGAGTTCATCGGGTCCACGCGTGAGGGGCCGATCCCCGCGCTGCTCACGCAGTCGCGTCACCGCGGCGAGGACATGCTCGCCGACCCGGAGAAGGTCCTCGCGGAGATGCGAAACCTACAGGAGCGTCTGGCCCCCGACTGGTTCGTCGTCGACCAGCTCAGCTACTCGGTGACGCTTGCCCTGCATTGCCTCGGGCTCCCGTTCGCCACGTTCTGTCCGGGGCATCCGACGTACCTGCCGCACAGCCCGGAGGCCTTGTTCGGGGTCCCCTACGCCTGGCCCCGGGCCGTCCGTCCCGCGGCCCGGGAGCTCGCCGAACTGCGGCAGGCCGCCCTCGGCAACGATCTCGCGTTCACCGAGCGGTTCGCGGCGGTAGCACGCAGACACGCACCACGGGTTCAGGCACCCGGCCGAGCGTTCGCCCTGGCGTCGAGGCGCGCCGTCGTCTTCAACTACCCGCGGTTCTCCTGGCTGCCGAAGCACCGGCCGTCCGGGGTGCGCTTCCTGCACGGGGGCCACTGCGTGTCCCCGGAGGAGAAGGGACCGGGCAACGAGTGGGAGGGGGTGCTCAGCCGGCTCAGGTCGAGTGCCCGGCGCCTGGTGCTCATCGCACTCGGCACGTTCCTCTCCGCGCGCGACGACGTCCTGGCGTTGCTGATCCGGGGCATCCTCGCCCACTGTCCGGACGCGGCGGTCGTCGTGGCCGCGGGTGAAGGGGCGCCGAGACTGGCGGAGTTCGCCGGGCCCAAGGTTCACGTCGCACGGGTCGTCCCCCAGCGATGGCTGCTGAGCCGGGTCGACGCCATGGTGCATCACGGAGGCAACAACTCCTTCACCGAGTGCGTGACATCGGCGACTCCGGCGCTGATCCTGCCCTTCTCGAGCGACCAGTTCTCCATCGCCCACGATGCCGAGCGCGCACGGCTGGCGACGTGTCGGAACCCGGCGACGCTGACCGAGGACGAAGCCGGTGCCGCGGTACGCGAACTCCTCGACCACGTCCCCGAGGGACTGCCCCGCTGGTCGGAGGCGGTCCGTCGGCGCGGTCCGCGCTGGACCGCCGCCCGCCTGCTCGACGCCATGGAGTCTCCTGCCAGGAGCCGGTGACCGGTGAGCGCGCGGCGTAAGGACGAGGAGCGGCGGGGACGGCATCCGGAATCGCAGGTTCGCCTCCCGGCCCGAGGCGAGTCAGCCGGCGAGCGGCGACAGAGAGCCGGATCAGTTCCACGGCCGCTGCGCCACGAACGTGTGGGTGATCCCTGTCTGCCACCCCGGTTGCGGCAGACAACGGACTCGTGTGAACCCCGCGCGGCGGATCCTTTCGGTGAATGCGGTTGCCGTGTCGAAGTCGAGGACGCTCCGGTGCAGGTGCGCGTAGAGGGGCCCGTCTCCGTTGAGGCGGGCCCAGGGACGCACGAGACCCCTCATGACCGTCGTCCAGAGGAGCCGGTGGAGGATGCGGCCGCTGAGAGCGTACTCGTGAATGGCGAGACGTCCGCCGGGGCGGAGAAGCCGATGCGCGATGTCCAGGGTCTGGTCGGGGTCCGAGACATTGCGGAACAGATAGGCGGCGAAGACCGCGTCGTACGAACCGGGCTGTTCCGCCTGGGGCATGTGTTCCACCGCCGCATGGACGAACGACACGTGCGGAGGCCAGTTCTTGCGTTGTGCCTGAGCGAGCATGCCGGCGGAAGCATCGACCCCCGTGAGGGTCGCCAGGGGCGCGACACGCAGCAGCGCAGCCGTGGAGGCTCCTGTTCCGCACCCGAGGTCCAGGACGGAGAGTCCCGCTCCTGCCGCGGGAAGGCCCAGTCGGCGAGCGGAGCGGAGCAGGTGCGCGTGATAGCCCGGACTGGAGGAGGTCATCCGATCGTAGGTTCGCGATGCGTGGTCGAATGCGTTCGCGAGGTCCGCGTCGCGCAGCAGGGGCATCCGCACACTCCTTTGACGTCGTCCCCCCAGTTTCCCGTAGCGAGGTGCGGCACCACGTCGAACACGCCGCCCGCCATTGGGGTGACGATCGTGGCCTCTGGCCCTGGAGCGTTGCGCCGGACAGCTGAAGAGTTGGTGCATCCATGCGGATCGGCGGTACGGAAACGGAGGAAGAACCGCTCTGCCCGACAACCGGCAGCAAGGAAACCACCATGCGCACTCTGGATCCGTTGTCGGTGGACAGGAACGTCCCGGCTGCCGTCGGCACCGTGCTCGATGAACTGCTCGGACGCCGCTTGGACGAATCGAGCGCCGCTCACAGGAGGTTCGCCTCGGACATCGGCGAGCGAGTGGTGACGTTCACCGTCAGGGGAGGAAGGCGACGGCGGTCGCAACTGCTGTGGTGGTCCATGCGTGCCTGCGGAGGAGGCCCCGCCGAATCGGAGGCGACTCTGCGGGCCGCGGCCGCCCTGGAACTGATTCAGACGTGTGCCCTGATTCATGACGATGTCATGGACGGATCGGTGCTGCGGCGAGGACGCCCCTCCGTGCACGCTGCTGTGGATCGCCAATACGGAACACAGAACCACCGGCGTCCGTTCGGGACCTTCGGAGGAGCCGCGGCGGTTCTCGCCGGCGACCTGGCACTGGCCTGGGCGGACGACACGTTCGTCGAGGCGCTCGCGAAGACGCCCCATGCGAGGGAGCTCAGCAGGGTGTGGCGGGTGATGCGCACCGAGATGGTCGCCGGCCAGTACCTGGATCTCCATACACAAGCCACTGGTTCACGATCCCCGGGGCGTGCGATGCGCGCGGCAGTGCTCAAGACGGCTCGGTACTCCGCTGCGCACCCGCTGGCGCTCGGGGCGATCCTCGCCGGCGCCGATCGCGAGGTGGTGCGCGAGCTGCGCAGGGCGGGTCTGTGCGCGGGCATCGCGTTCCAGCTGCACGACGACCTGTTGGGGGCCTTCGGTGACCCCGCGGTGACAGGCAAGCCGGCCGGCGAGGACCTGCGCGAGGGAAAGGCCACGTACCTGGTCGCCGTAGCCCGGAGCATCGTCATACGGAAGGGTGACAAGGAGGCTCTACGCCTGCTCGACGACGTGGTCGGATCCATCGACGCCGCAGAGGACGAGGTGGCGAGGGTCCTCGACCTGCTCATCACGAGTGGAGCCCGTGATCGCGTCGCCGCGCGCATCGAGCGCCTCTGCTCACGGAGCATGGCCCTTCTCAGCTCAGGGCCGCTCTCCACCAGGGCGACCGGCCACATCGGCCGGCTGCTGCTGGAGTCGTGCGGCTTCACGGATGCGACACCGCGCACGCGCACGGCCGTTCATCGCGCCGACCGGTGCGTGGGAATCCCTACATCTGCGATCGGAGGTGTCCGTTGAGAACGGTGCCGGGCAGGACGGACCGCGTGGTGGTGGTCGGAGCCGGGTTCGCCGGCCTCGCGGCGGCGCTGCATCTCCTGGGCGCGGGTCGTGAGGTCACCGTGGTCGAGCGGGAGGTGCGGCCGGGCGGCAGGGCAGGCCGATTGGATCTCCACGGCTACCGGGTGGACACCGGCCCGACGGTCCTGACCATGCCGGACATTCTCGACGAGGCGTTCGCCTCCGTGGGTGACTCGCTGCGCGACCGGGTCGAGCTCATCCCCCTACACCCGGCCTACCGGGCGATGTTCTGGGACGGAAGCAGCATCGACGTGCACACCGACGCCGATGTCATGGCAGCCGAGGTGGAGCGCTTCGCGGGGACCTCGGAAGCACAGGGATACACCAGGATGCGGCAGTGGCTGAGCAAGCTGTACGAGGTGCAGAAGCGACGCTTCATCGACGCCAACTTCGACTCTCCGCTTCAACTGGTCCATCCCGATCTGGCGCGGCTCGCGGCTCTCGGCGGCCTTGGCCGGCTCGACCGCGCCGTGAGCGGCTTCCTCTCGGACGAAAGACTTCAGCGGGTCTTCTCCTTCCAGTCGCTCTACGCGGGAGTGCCGCCCTCGCGCGCCTTGGCCGCCTACGCGGTGATCGCGTACATGGACACGGTCGCGGGCGTGTACTTCCCGCGGGGAGGCATGCACGCGGTGCCGTTGGCCATGGCGGGTGCGGCTGAACGCGCGGGAGCACACCTTCGCTTCGGAGAACGTGTCGACGAGCTCGAACGCTCAGGCGAACGGATCACGGCAGTGATCACCGATCGCGGGCGCATCCCTTGCGACGCGGTCGTGCTCACCCCTGACCTTCCCGTGACCTACCGGCTCCTCGGGCGCGAACCCCGTCGCCCGGCCGGTCTGCGGCACTCCCCCAGCGCGGTGGTCCTGCACGTGGGCACCGACCGCACGTGGCCGGTGCTCAGCCACCACACGCTCTCCTTCGGCGAAGGCTGGTCGACGACCTTCCGTGAACTCACGCGTACGGGAAGGCTCATGAGTGATCCGTCGTTCCTCATCACCCGCCCGACCGCGACGGACGCCACGCTGGCGCCGCCGGGCAAGCACCTCCACTACATCCTCGCTCCTTGCCCGAACACGGACATCGGCCCCGGTGCCGCTCACTGGGGCGAGCTGGGGCCGAGGTACCGTGACTCGCTGATCGCAGAGCTGGAGCGAAGGGGCCTGCACGGGCTGGATCGGTCCGTCGACGAGGAGTCCCTGGTGACCCCCGCGCACTGGACGGCTCAAGGGCACGCCGCGGGCACACCCTTCTCGGTGTCCCACACGTTCACGCAGACCGGACCGTTCCGTCCTCGCAACCTGGTCCGTGGCACCGAGAACGTGGTCCTCGCCGGATGCGGCACCACTCCGGGTGTAGGTGTTCCGCCTGTACTGATCTCGGGGAAGCTGGCTGCCCAGCGGATCGCGGGGCAGCAGGTCCGGCGGGGCGGCAGCCGCCTGGTCAGGCGGACGCCTCCGTCGTCCGCCGCGCTCCGCGCCGTAAGGCCCTCGCGTTGACACCCCGGGAGCTCGACGCCGCTGGAGTGACCGATCCGTTCCTGCGCGCCGCGTACACCCGGTGCCGACGGCTGAACGCGCGCCACGGCAGGACGTACTTCCTCGCCACGCGTCTCCTCTCCGTGGAACGGCGCAGCGCCGTGCACGCGTTGTACGGCTTCGCCCGGTACGCCGACGACATCGTCGACGACATGGACGGACGCTCCTCGCGGGCTCAGAGGTCGACGGCCCTGGGCGAGCTCGAAGCGCAGTGGGACAGGGCGCTGCGCGGGGAGGCGGTCGGTGAACCGGCCGTGGCGGCCGCGGCGGACACCCGCGCCCGCTACGGCATTCCGCCGGACCGCTTCAGCGCCTTCCTCGCCTCCATGCGCAGCGATCTCTCGGTCCGCTCGTACGCCACGTACGACGAGCTGAGCACGTACATGTACGGTTCGGCAGCCGTCATCGGACTGCAGATGGTCCCGGTCCTGGGGACCGTCTGCCCCCAGGAGGAAGCCGAACCCTACGCGGCCGCCCTGGGCGTCGCCTTCCAGCTGACCAACTTCCTCAGGGACGTGGGAGAGGACCTGGACCGAGGAAGGGTCTACCTGCCCGCCGACCTGCTCGCCGCCCACGGTGTGGACCGGGAGCTCCTGCAGTGGAGCCGGCTGACCGGGAGCCGGGACGCGCGCATCACGTCCGCCATGCGGGCCGCCGCAGACGTCACCCGGTGCGTCTACCGAGAGGCGGAACCCGGAATCGCGCTGCTGGATCCCACGTCCTCACCGTGCATCCGCACGGCGTTCGTGCTGTACCAGGACATCCTCGACGTGATCGAGGCGGAGGGCTTCGCCGTTGTCCACCGAAGGGCCGTCGTGGGCAGGCGGCGCAGGGCATCGGTGGCGCTGTCGGGTCTGGCGAGGGCCCTCACCGCACGGGCGGTGCGGCGCGGGGTGCGCAGGGGACTCCCGCCGGCGGACGACACGCGGATCGGGGGGAGCTCCCCTGTCGCCCTCCGCTCATCGGGAGACCGTCGCGAAAGGGCGAGAGGTGACGTGGGTGAGTAGCCACCGGGGACGACGGGGACGGCGAGGCGTGCCTCTGCGATGGCGACGCCACCCGCTCGCCTGGGCCGACCAGCGGGCGACGTGGGATCAGGCCAGGCCCTCAACGATGGCCGAGGCACTGAAGCGCGCGACGAACCGGGCGTCCGGGAACTGGTTCGTCCTCGCGGACAGTCGGGACGTCCGCGCGGACAGGCCCCTCGGGCGGACCGTGGCAGGGACGGAGGTGGTGCTCTGGCGCGACGAGCAGGGGGCACCTCACGCAGGACCCGGTGCCTGTCCCCACCTGGGCGCGCCCCTGAAGGACAGTGCGGTCCACTGCGGAACGCTGATCTGCCACTGGCACGGTCTGGCACTGAACGGAGCCCCCTTCGCGGGATGGGAGCCGTGGCCGACGTTCGACGACGGAGTGCTGGTGTGGCTGCGGATGGACCGTGCGGGCGGTGAGACCCCGACCGAGCGCCCCGTGGTCGGGGACCGTCCGTCGCGCGTGGACGCGATCAGCGCGGTGTACACCGCGGTAGGTGCCTGCGAACCTCAGGACATCGTGGCGAACCGACTCGACCCCTGGCACGGCGCGTGGCTGCACCCGTATTCCTTCGTGGACCTGGAGGTGCTCTCCGTTCCCGAGCGGGAGGCGGCCGACGAGGAGGACGCCCTGGTCGTGCGGGTGTCCTTCAAAGTGGCCGGACGCGCGGTGGTTCCGGTGAAGGCCGTGTTCACGGCCCCGGGCCCCCGGACGGTCGTCATGCGGATCGTGGAGGGGGAGGGAACCGGCTCCGTGGTGGAGACCCACGCGACCCCGCTCACCCCGACAGGTGCCGGCCGGCCTCGTACCGCGGTGGTGGAGGCTGTCGTCGCCACATCTGATCGTCGCGGCTTCGCCGTGGCGAGGGCGGTGGCGCCGCTGTTGCGACCGGCCATGCGCACCACGGCCGCCCGCCTGTGGAGGGATGACCTGGCCTACGCCGAACGCCGCTGGCAGCTCAGGCGTACCGGGCGCTTCCCGGGCTGACGCAGGAGCCCGGGAGAGGCAGCGTCAGCGTCCGCCGCCCCGACGGGACAGGAGACGCAGAGCAGCAGAGCGGCCTCGGTTCGGCACGGTCCACAACGTCTGTCCGCGGAGGCCCCACCGACGCAGATGGGCGTTGGCCGCCATGAATCCGGTCGTGGCCGCGCGCTCCATCAGCGCGACCGGGTGGTCGGTGCGGACGAGGTCGCCCGCGACGGTGACCGTCGGATCCGGCGTGCGGACCGTGGGCCTGTCCCGGTAGCCGCCCACCGCGAAATGGGGGCAGTCTTCCCTCACCTCATGCCGTTCGTCGATGATCCGCGCGCCTCGTGTCTCCGGGTAGACCCGGTGGAGCTGAGCGACGAGTTCTCGCGAGAGGCCGTGCGGGTCGTCGACCGGGGCGATCGCGTAGGAGTGCAGTTCGACGACCGAGCCGCCTGTCCTCCGTGCCCAGCGGGCAGCTTCGCCTTCGTAGCGTTCGAGCACACTGATGTTGTCGAGGGGCCCGTACCCGGCGCTGCCGAGGAAGCCCGGCCGGTGTCCGTGCACCGGCCGGTCGAGCCACAGCCGTGACACCAGGAACGGCGGCGCCGTCCTGAGCCGGCTCACTCCGGTGCGCCAGCGCTCGTCGCACAAGCCCGGGGAGCGCGACACGAGTGACCGCAGTCCACCCGTGTCGACGGCGATGACGACGGCGTCGGCGTGCTGGACGCCGGCCGTCGACGTGACGAGATGACCTCCGCCGGGAGCCGGGGCGAGACTGCGCACAGCGGTGCCGGTGCGCAGACGGGCGCCGTGACTGCGGAGATATCTCCCCAGAGGGTCCCACAGGGCTTGCGGGTAGGGCTCATTGGGCACGTCGAACAGCAGCCCCTCGGAGGAACCGAGGAAGTAGATGTGGAACATGAGGACCAGCTCGGCAGCGGACAGCTCTCGGGGATCGGCGAAGAAGCTTCGGGAGAACACCTCGAAGGCGAGATGCTGCGACGCTGCGGGGAAGCGGATCTCGTCGAGGAACTCACGGGCGCTGAGATGGTCGTAGCGCTCGTAGATCTCCGGCAGTCGGACGTCGAGCAGCGGCAGCGCCGCGCCCGCTCTCAGATGCCGCAGGTCGCGCCAGGTGAAGCTGGGGCTGAGGGCCACGAACCCGAGGGCGTTCCAGGGAGGCGTCCGAGGGACCCTCGCGAAGCTGTCGTACAGGCCGGCACTGTGTTGCAGGGGGTAGTCGGGCAGCGGGGTGAGCGAGTCGAGGGCGGGGTCGACGCGGCGCAGCAGTCCGCGAAGGTTGTAGTACTGGCGGAAGAAGGCGTGGAAGCCCCGGCTCATGGTGACGGTCGTTCCGTCGCTCAGTTCCTCCGGCCAGCCTGCCAGGCGTCCCCCGAGCGACGTCTCCCGCTCGTAGAGGGTGACCTCGACGCCCCGCTCCGCAAGGATCGTGGCGGCCGCGATTCCTGCGATTCCCCCACCGATGACGGTGCACCGATGCCGCCGGCCGTCGCGCGGCCGCAGCTCACCTGGGTGAGCGGGAAGGGCGACGGCCTTGCGGTCTCGGCCCCACGGTGCGGTCGGATTTCCGTCGAGGAACATCGGTGGTGCTCACTCTCATGAGGGGGCGGGTCGGTCAGGCGCGGCGGGTGAGGAAGGGGACCTCCACGGCGGTGCGCAGCATGGTGAGCACGGGAGTGTGGAGTCCGATGCGGAGTTCTTCCCACCGCCTGGTGTCACCGTCGAGGAAGCGGAGGAGTCGTTCAGCGGGAACGCTGCCGAAGAGCGACGTGAAGAACGCGGGGCCGGCGATACGGCCGGTGGCGAGCCCCCGGAGGAGGATCGCGTCCATGGCCAGTGAACGAGGGGAATGGGCTGGAGGCGGCACTGGTTCGAGACCACGATGCAGTGCGTTCGCGATGGCCGTCACCTGACGTTGGATGGCGGCGAAGGCGTATCCGGTGGAGGGTCTGACAGCTCCGCCGGCGCTGCCGATACGGAACACGTTCCTGCCCGCGCGCCGGGCGTGGTGAGCGTCCGTCATCGGGATTCGCCCCTGCTCGGTCGCGCGCACATGAAAGCTGCCGAGTCGCAGGAGCGACCCGGTGTAGTGGCGCAGGGCCGCGTCGTAGGCGTGGTCGGCAAGGGCTGCCTCACTGAACTCGGTGTACTCGACGAGTGCTTCGTGCGGACTCAGCGGCAGCACGTATCCGAAGGAGAGGCCGTGCTCCGGCTGTGGGGTGCGGAAGTCCATGAGCTCGACCGTGTCCGGTGTGAACGCGGGTCGCTCGGTACGGACGAACCAGCCTTTGAAGTGCTGGAGCAGGGCGACTCGAGCAGGGGGCGTCGAGGCGGGTGGACGGGAGTCGAACACCCAGCGGGCACTGATGTGCCGGATCTGGCGGTCTGCGGCCCGGTAGGCCACGGAGACGCCCTCGGCATGGTCGACGATGTCCTCGACGACGGCTTCGATCCGATGCGCCTGGCCGAGTCGGGGTTCCAGGCCCCGCGCGAGCGCGGTGGAGCTCAGCATCTTGTAGCGCAGTCTTCCCAGGTCGCGGTGGAGAGGGCGGCCGTCGGGCGCCCGCACGCGTACCTGTCGCCATGACGCGCTCAGCCAGGAGTCGTAGTCGCCCTCGCCCTGTTCCCAGTAGCACCATGTGCGCTCCGGGGGACGAAGGCCGCTCCCGGGGGGCGCGTCGATGAGGACGACGGTGGGCGCGGTGACGCCTGCCGGGGGGCTCAGCAGTCGCCACGCGAGGGAGAGGCCGGCCGCGCCGGCACCGATGACGACCACGTCGCTGTCCACGGAACTGGTCCCGCCTCTGCGCTGGAACTGAGAGAGCCAACGGCCCGATGGAGTGGGGGGAGGGTGCTCGTACGAACGATTCCGCCCCTGGTGTGTGTGGTGGTGCGGGCACCCGAAGGCAGGGGCCGCGCGTGTGGGGAGGTTCTGTGCGGAGAATTCTCCGTCCTGGTGGGTCGCGTGGACTGCATGGAGGTGGAACCCGCGTGTCGGGCCCCGGCTGGTGCCGAACCTGTTCGCGCTTGGCCACCTGCGCAGCGGCTGGATGGGGCTCACCGTCAAGGCCGGTGCCGGAGTGCGCCCGGCCACCACACGGCGGGGCCGATGTCACGCACCAAGGCGGGGACGAGGAGCGACCGGACGACCAGAGTGTCGAGAAGGACGCCGAAGGCGACGATGAACGCGATCTGCACCAGGAAGGCAAGCGGGATGACGCCCAGGGCCGCGAAGGTGGCGGCCAGGACGACGCCGGCCGAGGTGATGACTCCTCCGGTGGCGATCAAGCCCCGCCGCATTCCCTCCCGAGTACCGTGCTGGGCTGTCTCCTCGCGGACGCGGGACATGAGGAAGATGTTGTAGTCGACGCCGAGTGCCACCAGGAAGACGAAGCCGTACAGGGGGACGGCCGAATCTGTTCCGGTGAATCCGAAGACATGCTGGAACACGAGCGAGGACACCCCGAGAGTGGCGGCGAAGTTGAGCGCGACCGTCGCCACCAGAAGCAGGGGAAGCAGGATCGATCGCAGCAGGCCGAAGAGAATCACCAGGATGATCGCGAGCACCACGGGAACGATGAGCTTGCGGTCCCGTTCTGCGGTGACCTGAGTGTCGTACCGCTGTGCGGTGTAGCCACCGACCAGGGCGTCGGCGTCCGGTACGGCGTGGAGGGCCGATCGGAGGTCGGCGACCGTGCCCTTCGCGGCATCGGTGTCCGCGGCGTCCACGAGGGTGACGTCGATGCGCACGCGCCCGTCCGCGACGAGCGGCTTGGCCGTTCCGGAAGCCCCGGGGGCCGTGAAGACAGTGGCGGAGTCGACTCCTTCGACTCCCTCGGCAGTCGACCGGACCTTCTCTGCGGCGCCCGCGTCAGCGATGACGACGGCAGGATTGCCGGCACCACCGGGGAAGTGTTCGCCGAGTCGCGCCTGGGCCGCGACGGACGGGGCGTCCTTGACGAAGATCTCGTCGAGCGGCACACCCTTGGAGTCGAGGGTGAAGGAGAAGGCGGCGCAGACCAGGAGGGCGGCGAGGGACCCTCCCCACACCTTGCGGGGTGTCCGGTCGACGAGGGCGGCGATCCTGCGCCAGATCGGGTGCGCGTCGTCGGCGGGTGCCGCCTTGGGGCGTGCGGGCCAGTAGGCGGCACGGCCGAGCAGAACCAGGACGGCGGGAAGGAACGTCACGGCGCTCAACACGGCGCACACGATGCCGATCGCTCCGACCGGCCCGAGTGCGCGGTTGTTGGTCAGATCGCTGAAGAGAAGCGCGAGAAGACCGAGTGCGACGGTGGCCGCGCTGGCCGTGATCGGCCCGATGGACTGCCGCAGCGCGGCCCGCATGGCGGGCAGGCGGTCCCCGTCCCGAGCTCCGAGCTCCTCTCGGTAGCGGGCGGCCAGCAACAGCGCGTAGTCGGTGGCGGCCCCGATGACGAGGATGGAGAGGATGCCCTGCACCTGTCCGTCCACGCGCACGATGTCGTGATCGGCCAGGAAGTAGACGATGGCGCAGGCAAGTCCGAGCGCGAACACGGCCCCCATGATGATCATCAGCGGGAGCAGGACGCTTCGGTAGACGAGGAGCAGGATCACCAGGACGGTCACCAGTGCGACCGCCAGGAGAAGACCGTCGATCCCGGCGAAGGCGTCGGTGAGGTCGGCCTGCGTGGCAGCGGGTCCGCCGAGCCACGTCTCCGTGCCGGGAACGGCGGACACCGTGGCATCGATCTTCTCGATCGTCGCCGGAAGTTCGTCGCCCAGGTCGGGTCGGAGTTGGACGATCCCCCGCAGGGCTTCGCCGTCCGTGGACGGGAGCGCCGGAGACGGCGCGCCGATCACCCCTGGCGCACCCTTCAGTGATGCGAGCGCCTGCGTCGCCGCCGCCTGCACCGCGGGGTCCAGTCGCCCGCCTCCCGGGGCCGTCCAGACGATCAAGGCGGGCAGGGTCTCTTCCTGACGGAAGGCCTCCTGTTCCAGGAGGACCTGGGTGGATTCGGCGCTACGAGGAAGGAAGGCCGCCTGATCGTTCGTGGAGACCTCTCCGAGCTTGCCCGCATAGGGGCCCAGGCCGCCTCCGACGGCAAGCCAGACGGCGAGCACGAGGAGCGGCAGCAGGCGGCCGGCCCACCGCAGGGGTGTGGACATGAGAACTCCCGAGAACGATCTCTTGATCACAAACAATCTCAATGGTTGAGATATATTCCATCACGACCCCGAACTGCAACTTCCGACGCGTGTCGGGAGCTGAGGATCGGTAGGGTTTCTGGGTGGGGACGCTCCGTGGATGCACCCGATTCACGAAGTGACGGTTGACACCTCCCCGGGAGTCAGCGCCTCGGAACCCGCAGCTCGGCCAGTTCGGCGTTCAGAGCGTCGAGGTAGCGCAACACCACCGCGAGTTCGTCGTCGGTGAACCGCGCGCGTGCCCGTTCGGTCGCCTGCGCGAGCGGCATGAAGTACGAACGCGCCGCCGCCCTGGCTCCTGCCGCGTACCGAATGCGCACAACCCTGCGATCGGTGTCGTCCCGACTGCGGTAGATGTGACCGGCCTTCTCCAGTCGGTCGAGGCAAGCGGTCACCGCACCTGAGGTGAGGCCCAGACGCTCTCGCAGCAGACCGGGCGTGGGCGGATGCGGGTTGTCGAGTACGAGCGAGAGTGCCTGCACATCGGTGGGGTGCAATCCCTGCGCGGCGGCGAAGCCGTGGACGAGGCGGCTGATCTCGGAGACGGTCCGGCGCAGCGCTACGGCGAAAGTCTGCAGGTCGACCGCTCTGACGTCGCTCGGTTCGGTGTCACCTTGCTGCCCATGAGTCACTTCGCCAGCGTATAGAAGCCACACCCCGGAATGGGGTGAGCGCGGCAGTGGCAGGTGCGGGTTCACGCGCCGCCTGCGTCGGACCTGTCCGCTCCCTGCCTGCTCTCCGAAGGTCGAGGGCGGTCCTCGGGCAGTACTCAGGGTTGTCATGTCCGGTCAGCCGTCCCCAGGTGTTGCAGTGCTCACGCCGAATCCGGAACTCCGGGGGCCCGGATCACGACTGACTTGTCATGGATGCAGACCATCGGCAAGGACAGCTCCTGCGCACCACTACATCGCGGCGGGGAGGGAACGGTGTCCTGGTGAAGTCCTCCGGCTTCGTTCTCCTGCTCGCTCTGCTCTTCGCCGTCTCCTACGCGGCCGGCCGGCTCGTCGGGCCGGTCTCGCCCGAGTTGCGCCCCGGTTGGAGCCCGCCACGGGACGAGACGGGGCAGCACGGCATGGGACTGGAGCGGAAATGAGCACCGACACCGTGGAGTCGGTGGCGACGGACCTCGCCATCGGCGGCATGACGTGCGCGGCCTGCGTGGCCAGGGTGGAGAAACGGCTGAACCGGATCGAAGGAGTGAGAGCGGGAGTCAACTTCGCCACCGGCCGCGCCCGCGTGGTGCATCCGCCGCTCGTGGACGTCACCGAGCTGGTGGCCGCGGTCGAGAAGGCCGGGTACACGGCGGAGCCGGTCGGCGAGGGGGCGACGGCCTCGGGCGACACAGGGGACGACGTCGCGGACGACGGCGACCGGCTCGTCCGGCTCGTGATCGTGGCCGCGCTCTCCCTTCCGGTCCTGGTCCTTTCGATGGTGCCGTCGTCGCAGTTCCACAACTGGCAGTGGGTCTGCTTCCTGCTGGCCACGGCGGTGGCGCTGTGGGGCGCCGAGTCGTTTCACCGCAACGCGCTGCGGGCGCTCCGGCACGGCACGGCGACCATGGACACGCTGGTCAGCCTGGGCATCATCGCCTCCTACACCTGGTCCGTGTACGCGCTGTTCCTGGGGGACGCCGGAGAACCCGGGATGCGGATGCCGTTCTCGCTCACGGCGGGAGCGGGCGACGACCACATCTACCTCGAAGCGGCGGTCGGAGTACCGCTGTTCGTCCTCACCGGGCGGCTCCTGGAGGATCGGGCGCGGCGGTGGACCGGATCCGCTCTGCGGGCCCTGGCCGAACTCGCCGTCAAGGACGTCACCGTCCTCGACGACTCACCGTCCCCGGCGGACGGCGCGCCCGAGCGGGAGCGCCGGATCCCGATCGAACAGCTCCTTCCGGAACAGCGGTTCCTGGTGCGGCCGGGCGAACGGGTCGCCACCGACGGGGTGGTGGTCCGCGGCCGTGCCGCCCTCGACCTGTCGATGCTCACCGGGGAGAGCGTTCCCGTGGACGTGGGCCCCGGCGACCGGGTGATGGGCGGGACCCTCGACATCGGCGGCAGCCTGGTGGTGCGCGCCACCGCCGTCGGCGCCGACACCCAACTGGCCCGGATCACCTCGCTGGTCGCCGACGCCCAGGCGGGCAAGGCACGGGCGCAGCGCCTCGCGGACCGGGTCGCGGGGGTCTTCGTGCCCGCTGTCATGGCGCTGGCCGGCGCCGTCCTCGCGTTCTGGCTCGGTGCCGGCGCCACCGCACTGGGGGCGGTCACCACCGCCGTGGCCATCCTGGTCGTCGCCTGCCCGTGTGCGCTGGGGCTCGCCACGCCCATGGCGCTGCTCGCCGCGACGGGCCGCGGCGCCCAGCTGGGGGTGCTGTTCAAGGGGCCGGAGGTGCTGGAGCGGCTCAGGGAGATCGACACCGTGGTGATGGACAAGACCGGCACGCTCACCACCGGACGGATGCGGCTCCTCTCGGTCGTCGCGGTGCCCGGGTGGGACGAGGACGAGGTGCTGCGGTCGGCCGCGTCCGTCGAGCGGCTCTCCGAGCACCCGATCGGCCGCGCGGTGGCGGCCGCGGCGCTGGAGCGCGACGGCGCTCCCCTGCCGGCGACCGCCTTCCTGGCGACCACCGGGACCGGCGTGGAGGGCGTGGTGGACGGGCGCCTGGTGCGGGTGCTGCGGCCGCAGGCGGTCGGGGACCTGCCGGCCGTCCTGCGGACCGCGTTGGACCGGGCCGACGCCATGGGCCGTACGGCCGTGGTGGTGGAGATGGACGGCGCCGTGGCCGCCGTGCTCGTCCTCGGCGACACGGTGCGGCCCGGCAGTCTCCGGACGGTGCGGCGGCTGCGCGCGATGGGCGTCAGCACCGTTCTGCTCACCGGCGACGGACGGGGGGCCGCCCACGCGGTCGCCGCCGAGCTGGGTATCGAGGAGGTCCACTTCTCGGCCTCGCCGGAGCGCAAGGCCGAGGTGGTGGAGGAGTTGCGCAGGGCGGGGCGCGTCGCCGCCGTGGTGGGTGACGGGGTCAACGACGCGGTGGCGCTCGCCCGTGCCGAGTTGGGCATCGCGCTCGGCACGGGCACGGACACCGCGATCGGTGCGGCCGGTGTGACGCTGGTGACGGACGACATCGAGGTCGTGGTGGATGCCCTTCACCTGGCCAGGCGCGCCCTGGCCGTCATCCACTCCAACCTCACCTGGGCCTTCGCCTACAACGGTCTGCTGATCCCCGTCGCGGCGGTAGGACTGCTCAATCCGATGCTGGCCGCGTTGGCGATGTCGGCCAGTTCGCTCCTCGTCGTCGCCAACAGCCTGCGACTGCGGACGTGGCGCCCCTCGGCGGAAGGTCACGAGGACGCCGGGACGGTGCCGTCCGTGTCGGTGTCTCCCTCCCTCAGGCCTGCTCGGGAAGGAGCCCCTCCTTCAGCGCGGTGACCACCGCCAGTGTCCTGTTGGGGCTGTTGAGCTTGGCCAGAACGTTCGCCACGTGCCGTTTGGCGCCGTGCTCGGAGATGCCGAGCCGGCGGGCGATCTGTTTATTGCTCAGGCCGTCTGCGACGAGGGAGAGCACCTGCTGCTCCCGGGGTGTCAGGGACACGGGGCGCGGTGATTTCACCGTTCCCCGGTCCCGCACCTGGGACAGGAGTTCCCGGGCGAGGGTGGACGGCATGGAGATCTCTCCGTCGGAAATGCGGCGGATGGCATCGTCGAGGGTATTTCCGGTCAGCTCCGACTGGATGAGAAATCCGTCCACCGGGAGACATGCGGCCCTGGCAATCATGTGCTGCGCCGCGCTCTCCAGCAGAAACAATACCTTCACGCCTCGCCCGGCCACTTCTCGGAGTGACTCCTCATGCACGTCCAGATCACACTCGGTGCAGGACATGATGATCACGTCGACCGGTATACGATCGAGGCTATTCGCCAGTGCGTCAAATGAATCGGCTTCGACCAGACATCGCATGTCGATTGCCGACAGCATGGTCTTGAGACCCAACCGGGCCATCTCGTTGGGGACGACGAGGGCGATGTCGGGCGTCTTCTCGGAATTGTGCCGGTAGTCCTGGGCGGTGGTGTGGGTTGCCTGCGTCACGGCTCTGACTCCTTGGCTACTTACCGGCTGCGGTGCCGCCGGGGACGGGCGGTGATATGGCAGTTCTGGAGAGCCGTCGTTCGCGTGGAGGTGGGGGGAGCCTCCGAGACGGCAAGACGGCGAAACGCATGCACTCGAGGATTCACCTCGGGTCCGATGCGATTCGCCAATCCGGTCTCCTACTACGCGGTGCTAGTAGACGCCGACGACAGTAGCCACCAAAGCACCACCTAGCAACGCCGCAAACGGACTTCCGGAGTCGACCGATTGGTTTTCGCCACCCTCGTCCGGCCACACCGAAGCGTCCGCCCATCTCGTCACGACAGAAGGCCACGCTCGCGGTCGCACCGATCGGGCACCCCCACACGAGCCCCCCGGAGGAACTGCCGGTGCCGAGATCATCCGCCTAACCTGTCGCAGTATGCCTGAATTCACGGGGAAGGAAACACCGCTATGACAGTCCGCCATGTGGGGAATATTCAGACATCAATCCCCCAGGCCATGAGCCGGGCGGCCGAAAACGGCGGGTCGCTTTCCATCCTGGACGATTCCATGCGCGTCACCCGGTTTTCCTTACAGGAACTTCACGAACGCTCGACCCGGGCCGCCGTGGGCCTGCGGCACGCGGGTGTCGCCCCTGGTGACCGGGTCTGTGTCCTGGCCCCGACCTCCCCGATGATGCTGATCAATCTGTTCGGCCTCTGGCGGCTCGGTGCCGTGCCGGTCGTCCTGCCGCACGAACAGCGCGGCGACGGCGCTCAGGCACGCGGTCTGCTCGCCGGCCGGTCGGCGGTCGCCGGGGCCACCGCGGTGATCACCGATCGGCCCGAGTTCGTACGCGGCGTGGGGCTGCCGGACGTCCGGATTCTCACCCTCGACGCCGCCTCGGCCGGCGGTCCCGCTCCCGCGCCGCCGATGCCGGAGGCCGATCAGCTCGGCATGCTGCAGTTCACCTCGGGCACGAGCAGTGCCTCCAAGGCGGTACCGGTCCGGCAGGGGCAGCTGATCGGGAACGTGCGGTCGTGCATGGAGACGCTGGGGATGCGCCCGGGTCACACCTACGTGAGCTGGCTGCCCTTCTACCACGACATGGGGATCGTCTCCGTCGTCGGACTGCTCTCGCAGGGCGTGCACACGGTGGTCATGCCCACCGAGAACTTCCTCGGCCGGCCGTCGTCCTGGCTGGCGACGGTGAGCGCGTGGCGTGCGGAGATCACCGCCGCGCCCAACTCCGCCTACCGGCTGGCGGCCAGGGCCCAGCAGCTGCGGCCCGCGGAGTTGGACCTCTCGTGTCTGAAGGTCGCCATCAACGGAGCGGAACCGGTCACCGCGGACATCGTCGAGGAGACCCTCCAGGTCCTGGGCAAGAGCGGGATGCCCGCCGCGAGCCTCTGCCCGACCTACGGCATGGCCGAGACCACGCTGGTCGTCAGCGCCGACTCCGCCGGCTCCGCACCCCGCGTCCTGTCTCCCGAAGAGGTGCCGAACGGCGGCGACCATCCGTTGCCGGCCCGGCCGTTGGTGTCCTGCGGCCGGCCGCTCGCCGGAACGACCGTCACCATTCACGGACCCACGGACCAGGAGCTTCCCGACGGGCACGTGGGCGAGGTCCAGGTGCGGGGCCCCGGGGTGACCGACGGCTACTGGACGGGCCCCGACCAGCCCCTCGACGGCCAGGGAAAGCTGGCCGACGGGCGGATGCGCACGGGCGACCTCGGGTTCCTGCACGAAGGAGAGCTGTACATCTGCGGCCGGGCCAAGGACATGATCATCGTGGCGGGTCGCAATCTCTACCCGGAGGACTACGAGATCGCCGCCGAGGCGGTCCCCGGCGTACGGGCGGGTCATGTGATCGCGTTCTCGCTGCCGGACACGGAACGGATGGTGGTCGTCGCGGAGGGCGTCGGCGGCGAGGAGTCCCTGGACCGGCTGGGGCGTGAGCTCTTCGACGTGCTGCGCACCACGGCCCAGCACGCACCCGCCGAGGTACTGATCGTGCGCCCGGCCACGCTCCCCAAGACCTCCTCCGGCAAGAAGCAGCGCGGGGTGTGCCGGGAGCTGTATCTGGCCGGGGATCTGGAGGTCGTCCGCACCGTGCGCTGAACCGGTCCGACCGATCCGGCCGGGGTCCGGTCCCGGCCGGTCCGGCCGACCAGGGTCCGGCCCGGGCCGATCGGCACGTACGAAACGGCGGGGCGCCGTCCGAGAAGGACGGCGCCCCGCCGTTTCCGCGAGCGCGCCGTGTCAGCGCGGATCGTCCACGAACGTGCTGGCGACATGGGCGGCCAGCGAGACCAGCTCGTCCGTCGCCCGGACGTAGCGCAGCAGCGTCGGCAGATGTCCGGTCACCATCAGATCACCGTCGAGCATGCCCTCGATCGGATCGATCTCGCCCTGGATGACCCCCTTCCAGGACGAGTACGGAGCCCGGATGACGAAGGTCGAGTTCTTGGCCTTCTCCTCGCCCGTGTCGTACTCGGCCCACTTGCATTTGCCGCCGCCGAACTCGGTGTGACACCAGATGTCGGCGGGAACCCCGCTCTCCGGCTCCGCCTCGAAGACGAAGGCGATCTCGGCGTCGAACGTGCTCGCCGCCTCCTCGAACTCCTCCGAACCATTGATGCGCTGGACGTACGACTGCAGCCATTCGGTGCTGGGAAAGACGCTCACGAAGTCCCCTCGGTCTCACACGGTCCCGTACGGTCTCGGTGTCGTTTCTAGCGCCGGCACGCGCTCCGTCCACAGGGCCAACGGGACGTCCGTGCCACAGCACCACCGGCGACGCCGATCGGCCACTCCGAACGGACGTCCGGCAAGGCACGAACGACGCTCCGAATCAGCGCTGTGCACGGAGGACCGCTGCTCCCAGAGTGACTGCATGTCCACCATCGAGGTCCAAGGCCTCTACAAGGCGTTCGACGACGGCACGGTCGCACTCGACCACGTCGATCTCGAGGTAAGTGCCGGGGAGGTGTTCGGCTTCCTCGGCCGCAACGGTGCCGGCAAGACCACCACGGTCAGGGTGCTGGCGACTCTCATCCGGCCGACATCCGGCGAGGCCCGCGTGCTCGGGCTCGATGTCGTCAAACAGCGGTCCGAGGTGCGCGACCGGATCGGTCTCTCGCTCCAGCAGGCGGCACTCGACCCCCTGATGACCGGGCGCGAACACCTGAATCTCATCGCCTCACTGCGCCGCATGAGCAGCAAGGAACGCAAGACACGGGTCGACGAGCTCCTGGCCGCCTTCGGCCTGGTCGACGTGGCGGACCGGCTCGTCGCCGCGTACACCGTCGGCATGAGACGCCGGCTGGACGCCACGCTCGCCCTGGTCCACCGGCCCGAACTGCTCTTCCTGGACGAGCCCACCACCGGGCTGGACCCACAGAGCCGGCGGGCGTTGTGGGCCTTCGTCCGGCAGTACCGCGCGGACGGCGGCACGGTGTTCCTCACCACGCAGTATCTCGACGAGGCCGACGAACTGTGCGACCGGATCGCGATCCTGGACAAGGGAAGGGTCGCGGTCACCGACACCCCGGAAGGGCTCAAGAAGGGCATCGGCGGCAAGGTCCTCCAGCTCACCGCGGCATCGCCCGCCGCCCGCGGCACGGCGGCCTCCGTGGTCGGCGAGGCGGCCTGCCACGAGGATGACGGCGTGCTGAGCATCGACCTGTCCGGCAAGGAGGATCTGCTGCCCGAACTACTGGCCCGGCTGCGCGACGCCGGGGTTCCGCTGGACGGGACGACCGTCGCCGACCCGACCATCGAGGACGTCTTCGTCCGGCTCACGGGTGAGTCCCTGGACAGCAAGGTCGCACACGAAAGCGCGGTCTCGGCAGCGGCACTCGGCCGGACCATCGGCACCCAGCAGGGAGGAATGTGATGTCCGCCGCCTCCGGCACGACGACACTGCTCGTCCGCAATCTGCGCGAAGGGGTACGGAGCCCCGTCATCGCGTTCGTCTTCCCCGTGGTCTTCCCGCTGTTCCTGATCACGCTGGTCGCTTCGAGCTACGAGCGGATGGCCTTCATCCCCGGCTTCCCGGTCACCCCGTACGCCGCCTACATGGCTCCGGGGCTGCTGCTGTTCACGGGCATGATGGGGTCCGGATACTCGGCGACCGCGCTGGTGCTCGACGCCCAGAGCGGGTTCCTGGACCGGCTGCGCCTGCAGCCGGTGCGCCCCACCGCGCTGTTGCTCTCCCGGTTGCTCTTCGACGCGATCCGGGTCGTGCCCGCCGTCCTCGTGGTCCTCGTGGTCAGTGTGCTGCTCGGCGCCCGGCTCGACCAAGGCGTACTGGGCGTGCTGGGCCTGCTGCTGCTGTGCTCGCTGTGGTCGGTGGCGTACGGCGGCTTCTTCTACATCGTGGCCCTGCGCACCCGCAATCCGCAGGCCCCGCTGGCGATGGCTCCGCTCTCGGTCCTCCTGCTGTTCGCCAGCCCGGCAGCGGCGCCGCCGCTCCTGCTCCAGGACTGGCTCGCCTCCCTGACCCGGTGGAACCCCTTCACGTACGTCATCGAGGGCGTTCGTGCCCTGATGACCGGACCCACGAGCGGCACGGTCACCGAGGCCCTCCTCAAGGCGGTCGCGGTACTGATCGGCATGACGCTCGTCACCCAGCTGTTCGTCATCCCCGCGTTCGCCCGCCTGGTGGAGGACTGACCCGGTGTGTTGAGCGCCGGGACCGCACACCGAGATTCGAGAGGAGTTGTGCGCACATGCTGTTGTACTGCTTCCCGCACGCCGGGGGCGCCGAGTCGCTGTACCGCGCGTGGGCGGAGGAGCTGGCCCCGGATGCCGAGGTCCGGGTGATCGGGCGCGGCAGCCGGCCGAGCACGGTCGCGCCCGCGGCCCCGGTGACCGCGCTCGCCTCCGCCCTCGCCGACCGGCTGAGGGCCGACAACGGCCCCTTCGCGTTCCTCGGCCACAGTCTCGGTGCCCTGATCGCCTTCGAGACGGCCCGGGAGCTGCGCTCACAAGGTGCGCCGGGACCGCACACACTGATCGCTTCCGGGCACGTGGCACCTCATCTCCCGTCACCTGGACCGGAGTTGGCGGACCTCCCGACCGAGAAGTTCTGGGACGAGGTACGACTCCTCGGCGGAACTCCGCCGGAGCTGATGGAGAGCGAGGCCCTGCGCGAGGTCGCCGAGCCGGGCCTCCGGGCCGAGTTCCGTGCGGCCGAGGGCTACCGCTACTCCCCCGGCCTGCCGCTGGACTGCCCGGTCCTGGCCCTGGCCGGCGCCGAGGACGACCGGGCGCCCGCGGAGCTGATGGCCCCCTGGCGAATGCACACGACGGGAGACTTCGCGCTCCACGTGGTCCCGGGCGGCCACTTCTTCATCGCCGAGAACACCGCGTGCGTCCTGGAGCGCGTACGCTCCGAACTGACGGCCGCCGTGCGCTGATCCGGTGCCACCGGGCGTGGCCGACCCACGAAGAGGCCCTGTCTCCCTCCGGGGGAGACAGGGCCTCGCCGGTGCTCCGGCGCGTGCGGTCCCGGCGACCGGGAATCAGACCTGCGGGGTGCGCGAGGCCAAGGTGTAGGAGGCCTCGACGCGGTACGTGCCCTTGTTGCCGCCGCCTCGGTCGACGTTGACGTCGGCGGACCGGACGACCTTCAGGTACAGGCCGTCCTCCTTGTCGAACCACACGTCGGCGACGGCGTCCCCGTCGAGACCGTCACCCTTCACGTAGCTGTCGATGCGGACGTGATGGGCCCCGCGCTTCTCGCCGCCGACGTCCACCGTCTCGTCGCCGACGTATTTGATCACGATCCGCGCGCGGTTGCCGTGGGCGACGCAGATGGTCTCCTCCTTCCCGCCGGCCTTCACCGCGGCACCGCCCACCTGGACCATCGCCGGATTGCACTTGTGGGCCTCGTCGCCCTCGATGCCCGCGAAGCTCACCTTCTGCATGTGCGCGAGACACAGGTACTCGTTCTTTCCGCTGCACTGGCGGTGCGCGTCGACGTGCTCCTCGATCGGGGCGAAGTACAGCTCCCATACGCACCCGCCGCCATGGTGCACCCGCGCGTAGCTCTCCTTGGGGAAGGGGCGTTCGTAGCTGTCCCCCGCGTAGATGATGGAGTCCTTGCCGTCCGTCTTGTACGTGTAGACACCGGCGGCCGGCACCGTGAACCCCTTGATCGCCTTGTTCGGGGACACCGGGGCCTTGATCTGGCCGAGCTCGTCGCGGAACGCCTTCGGATGCTCCCGATAGATGTTCAGCGCCTTGCTCAGCGTCACCGGTGTGCCTTCCGGGCTGATGGCCTCCGTACGGTTCGCGATGATGAAGGCACCGGCCGCGACGAGAACGGCCAGGATGGGAATGATCCGAAGCAGTGTCCGGCCGAAACTCCGCTTCGGTGAGGGCCCTGTCACAGTCGCTCCTTTGGCAGACGGTATTCCCCTGCACACTCGCGGGCGTTCCCGGTGCCGCACAGCCCAGCAGGGCGCAGCCGAAGGGCCCCACCTCACGTCCCCCTCGAACGGACACTGCTCCACGTCACCAGCTGCCCGGCCGACCCGGGTGTCCTTCGGGGCTCGTGGGCCCGCCTCCGGACAGGGAGGGTGGCCCGCGACAGGCACGTGCAGGGACGCTTCGCCGAATGGCACTCCGAAGGGGATCCAGTGAACCCGACCAGCAGCGGACACGTCGGCATCGGCGTGGTGGACCGTACGGTCCTGCTCTCCCTTGAACCCGCACAACGGCTCGGCACGATCAGCGACTACCTCTGCGACCGCTATGCGGCGATCACCGGGAGGGAGCGGCCGTCGGACCCGGACGAGCAGCTCTTCCTGGAGTCGCTCCACGCGACCGAGTTCCAGATCACCGTCGAGTCCGAGCTGGGCGTGTCGGTCTCGCTCGCCGATCTCGTCGAGGCGCCGAGCCCGCGTGCGCTCGCGGAGGCGATCGACCTGCGGCTGACCTCCCCCGACGAGGCCCTCGTGGAAGGGGCCGACGCGCCCGCGCTGGTTCCGGACCCCGGTGGGTTGCACGAGCCGTTCGGGTTGACGGATGTGCAGCACGCGTACTGGCTGGGACGTTCGGGTCTGTTCGAGCTGGGTGATGTGTCGACCCACCTCTATCTGGAACTGGAGTCAGAGGACTTCGAGCCCGAGCGGGGCAACACGGTCCTGCGCCGGCTCGTCGAACGCCACGACATGCTCCGCGCGATCGTCCGCCCCGA
>NZ_JBIVMG010000014.1:0-194763 GCF_044752965.1 Streptomyces sp. NPDC088553
ACCGCCGCGGCGAACGGCACGATCTTCGCCTCCGCGAGCGCACGCACCGACTCCCGGAGCATGTCGTGCTCCTCGGAGGGCCGATACAGGTCGAAATCAGAAGAACCTGACACTCTCACTCACTCCCACACTTGCTAACTACCGTTAAGTAACTCAAAGGGTAGGGCGTGCCCCTGCCCCGGACCAGAGCGCGACTATGCTCGGGCAGGCATTCCGCCCGACGTTCACTGGAGACCCGCATGGCCCTCAAGATCACCGTGATCGGCACCGGCTACCTCGGCGCCACCCACGCCGCGGCCATGGCGGAACTGGGCTTCGAGGTCCTGGGGATCGACGTCGTCCCCGAGAAGATCGAGCTGCTGTCCTCCGGCCGGGTCCCGATGTACGAGCCGGGCCTGGAGGAACTCCTCGCGAAGCACGTGGCCGGCATCGAGGGTTCGAGCGGCCGGCTGCGCTTCACCACCTCCTGGGAGGAGGTCGGCGCCTTCGGCGACGTGCACTTCGTCTGTGTGAACACCCCGCAGAAGCACGGCGAGTACGCCTGCGACATGAGCTACGTGGACGCCGCCTTCGCCTCCCTCGCCGAGGTCGTACGCGAAGGGGCCCTGGTCGTCGGCAAGTCGACCGTGCCCGTCGGCTCGGCCGAGCGGCTCGCGGGCGTGCTCCCGGAGGGCGTGGAGCTGGCCTGGAACCCGGAGTTCCTGCGCGAGGGCTTCGCCGTGCAGGACACCCTGCACCCGGACCGGATCGTCGTCGGCGTCCAGGGCGAGCGGGCCGAGAAGCTGCTCCGTGAGGTGTACGCCGGGCCGGTCGGCGACGGTTCACCCTTCGTGGTGACCGACTTCCCCACCTCCGAGCTGGTGAAGACCTCCGCGAACTCCTTCCTCGCCACCAAGATCTCCTTCATCAACGCGATGGCCGAGGTGTGCGAGGCGGCCGGCGGCGACGTCGCCAAGCTGGCCGAGGCGATCGGGCACGACGACCGGATCGGCGCCAAGTTCCTGCGCGCCGGCATCGGCTTCGGCGGCGGCTGCCTGCCCAAGGACATCCGGGCCTTCATGGCCCGCGCGGGCGAGCTGGGCGCCGACCAGGCGCTGACCTTCCTCCGCGAGATCGACTCCATCAACATGCGGCGGCGCGGCCAGATGGTCGAGATGGCGCGCGAAGCCCTCGGCGGCAGCACCTTCCTGGGCCGCCGGGTCGCCGTCCTCGGCGCCACCTTCAAGCCTGACTCGGACGACGTCCGCGACTCCCCCGCGCTGAACGTGGCCGGTCAGATACACCTCCAGGGCGGCCAGGTCACCGTCTACGACCCCAAGGGCATGGACAACGCCCGCCGCCTCTTCCCGACCCTCGGATACGCCGAGTCCGCCCTCGAAGCGGTACGCGGGGCGGACGTGGTGCTGCACCTGACGGAGTGGCGCGAGTTCCGCGAGCTCGACCCGGCGGAGCTCGCCGAGGTCGCCGCCTCGCGGGTGATCCTGGACGGCCGCAACGCGCTGGACTCCGCGCGCTGGCGGGCGGCCGGCTGGACGTACCGGGCGATGGGGCGCCCGCGCGCCTGAGGACACGGAGCAGCAAGGAGGGGGCGCTGTCGTCAGCGCCCCCTCCTCCGTTCCCGCGGTCAGGCCGCCGCCGGCCTGATGCGGTTCGTCCGCGCCAGGAACTCCGTCTCGCGGAGCGCCCGCGTCACGT
Organism: Streptomyces sp. NPDC088553; assembly: GCF_044752965.1. NCBI lineage: Bacteria > Bacillati > Actinomycetota > Actinomycetes > Kitasatosporales > Streptomycetaceae > Streptomyces > Streptomyces sp. NPDC088553. The sequence goes on from NZ_JBIVMG010000014.1 coordinate 1,696, forward strand.
TGGCGTGCGCGAGGCCGACCAGTTCCTGTGCGGTCCAGCCCCGCCGGAGGAGCTCCGCGAAGAGCGGGACGTAGCCGACGGCCGGGGCGGTGGTGTGGGAGACGCCCACGCAGTGCGCGCCCGCCTCCGTACGCACCCGGTCCAGGACGTCGGCGACGGCGGCCGGATCGTCGGTCACCGTGACCATGCAGACGGCGCCGTTCTCACCGAGCAGGCCCAGGACGTCGTCGGGCAGGCCTTCCGGGGCCGCCCTGGTCAGCAGGGCGGGGGCGCGGGTGACCGCGAGGGTGCGGCGGACCGTGTCCTGGTCGGCGCCGGAGAGGTCCACGGCCAGGCCGATGCGGTTCATCTCCCGTACCGCCTCGCGGGCGAAGCGGTCGAAGCGGGTGAGGGTGACGGCCCGTACCCCCAGGGCGTGGTACGCCCGCAGGGTCGCGGCGGAGGCGCCGAGCGCCGTCCAGCTGACCGGGCCGAGCAGGGCGGCGACGCGGCCGCAGTTGCGGGCGTGGGTCATCTCGGAGGTCGTGTGGGCGAGGCGCAGGTCCTCGGGGCAGGCGGCGACGAGCGCGCGGATGGCGTCGATGCGCCGCAGGGTCCCGATGACGCCGGCCGCGTCCTCGCCGGGTCCGACGTGCAGCGACCAGAACTGGGCTCCGGCCTCCGCCGCGCGGACGGGCGGGAGGTCCTCCGGGTCGAGGGCCCGGGGCAGTTCGGTGTGTCCCTCGACGACGGGCTGGGCCGCCAGGATGGCGCGGGCGCGGGACGTCTCGTCGAGGGGCGGGGGTGGGTCGGGGGGCGCTGGCTCCACGGCGGCGGCAGGGAGGGTGGGGAGGGTGGGATGGGCGTCCAGCAGTTCCGCCATGGTCTTACTCCAACTCGGCGATGCAGTACCGCCCCGCCGAGTTGGGCGGGGCAGCACCGTCCACCGTGCCACCGGGCCCGCGCGGGGGCTCGGTGGGCTGAGCCGTCCGGGTGAACGCGGGGACCGCGGGCCGGGCCGGGAGCCCGGCTCCCGGCGCCTGCGCTGCCGGGCGTTCACGCGCCGTCAGGCGCCCGGCGCGTCCAGGGAGTCGATCGTCGCGTTCGACGGTGCCGTACGGCTCCGCAGGTCGCGCGAGACCGCTTCCGCGTCGCGGAGGACGCGGACGGCGTTGGACCAGGTCAGCTTCGCCAGGTCCGGGTGCGACCAGCCGCGGTGCAGCAGCTCCGCGATCAGGTTCGGATAGCCGGCGACGTCGTCCAGGCCGGCCGGGGTGAAGGCCGTGCCGTCGTAGTCCCCGCCGATGCCGATGTGGTCGATGCCGGCGGCCTCGCGCATGTGGTCGAGGTGGTCGGCGACCGTGGCGGCGGTGGCGATCGGCCGCGGGTTCGCCTCCTCGAAGGCGCGGTGCAGCTTCATCGCCTCGGCGGTGGTGTCGAGGTGGTCGAAACCGTGCGCCCGGAGGTTCTCGTCGGCCCGCGCGGTCCACTCGACGGCCTCGGGGAGGATGAACTTGGGCACGAACGTGGCCATCGCGACGCCGCCGTTGGCGGGCAGCCGCTCCAGGACGTCGTCCGGGATGTTCCTCGGGTGGTCGCAGACGGCCAGGGCCGAGGAGTGCGAGAAGATCACCGGCGCCACCGAGGCGTCGAGCGCGTCCCGCATGGTCGTCGCGGCGACGTGCGACAGGTCGACGAGCATGCCCGAGCGGTTCATCTCGCGGACGACCGCACGGCCGAAGGCGGAGAGCCCGCCGACGCCGGGCGCGTCGGTCGCCGAGTCCGCCCAGTCGTTGTTGTCGTTGTGGGTGAGCGTCATGTAGCGCACGCCGAGGGTGTGCAGGGCGCGCAGAGTGGCGAGGGAGTTGTTGATCGAGTGGCCGCCCTCGGCGCCCTTGAGGGAGGCGATACGGCCCTGCTCGCGGGCCGCCTCCATGGCGTCGGCCGTCAGTGCCGGGGCGAGGTCGCCCGCGTACCGCTCCAGGAGCTGGTCGACGATGTCGATCTGCTCCAGGGTCGCGCTGACCGCGTCGTCGCCTGCCAGCCGGCAGGGCACGTACACCGACCAGAACTGGGCGCCGACGCCGCCGGCCCGCAGCCGCTTGAGGTCGGTGTGCAGGGCGCCGGTCTGGTCCGCGCCGATGTCCATCCGGTCCAGGTCGTACCGGACGTGCTCGCGCAGCGCCCACGGCAGGTCGTTGTGGCCGTCCACGACGGGGTGGGCGGCGAGCAGCTCACGGGCCTCGGCGAGGCGGTCGGCCGCGCCGCCGGAGGCCCGGTCCGCGGCGCTCACTTGGCGAAGCCGAACGACTCCGCGCCCTCGACCTTGGCCCGCAGGCGCTTGCCCTTCTCGGTCGCCTGGTCGTTCAGCTCCTGCTGGAACTCCCGCATCCGGGCGAGCAGTTCGGGGTCGTGCGCGGCGAGGATGCGGGCCGCGAGCAGGCCCGCGTTCCGCGCGCCGCCGACGGAGACCGTGGCGACCGGCACACCGGCCGGCATCTGCACGATGGAGAGCAGCGAGTCCATGCCGTCGAGGTACTTCAGCGGCACCGGCACGCCGATGACCGGCAGCGGGGTGACGGAGGCGAGCATGCCGGGCAGGTGGGCGGCGCCGCCCGCGCCCGCGATGATCGCCTTGATGCCGCGGCCCGCGGCCTCCTCGCCGTACGCGATCATCTCGCGCGGCATCCGGTGCGCGGAGACGACGTCGACCTCGTACGGGATCTCGAACTCGTCGAGGGCCTGCGCCGCGGCCTCCATGACGGGCCAGTCGGAGTCGGATCCCATGACGATGCCGATCACGGGGGCGGTGGAGGTGGTGGCGGGGGCTGCGGCGGGGCTCGTGCTGCTCACTCGGTGATCGTTCCTCGCAGATAGCCGGCGGCGTGACGCGCGCGCTCCAGCACGTCGTCCAGGTCGTCGCCGTAGGTGTTGACGTGCCCCACCTTGCGGCCGGGCTTCACGTCCTTGCCATACATGTGGATCTTGAGCTGCGGGTCCCTGGCCATGCAGTGCAGGTACGCGGAGTACATGTCCGGGTAGTCGCCGCCCAGGACATTGCACATCACGGTCCACGTCGCGCGCGGGCGCGGATCGCCGAGGGGCAGGTCGAGGACCGCCCGGACGTGGTTGGCGAACTGCGAGGTGATCGCGCCGTCCTGGGTCCAGTGGCCGGAGTTGTGCGGGCGCATCGCCAGTTCGTTGACGAGGATGCGGCCGTCCGTGGTCTCGAACAGCTCGACGGCCAGGTGGCCGACGACGCCGAGCTCCTTCGCGATGCGCAGGGCCAGCTCCTGGGCCTGGCCGGCGAGCTCGCCGTCGAGGTCGGGCGCGGGTGCGATGACCGTGTCGCAGACGCCGTCGACCTGCCGGGACTCGACGACCGGGTAGGCGACGGCCTGGCCGTGCGGAGAGCGGACGATGTTCGCGGCGAGCTCGCGCGCGAAGTCGACCTTCTCCTCGGCGAGGACCGGGACACCCGCCAGGAAGGGATCGCGGGCGTCCTCGGGCTTCCGGACGAACCAGACGCCCTTGCCGTCGTAGCCGCCGCGGACCGTCTTGAGGATGATCGGGAAGCCCCCGACCTCGGCGGCGAAGGCCGCCGCGTCCTCGGGGTCCGCCACGATGCGGTGCCGGGGGCCGGGTGCGCCGATCGCGTCGAGCTTCGCGCGCATCACCCCCTTGTCCTGGGCGTGCACCAGCGCGTCGGGCCCGGGGCGGACGGGGATGCCGTCCGCTTCCAGGGCCCGCAGGTGCTCCGTGGGGACGTGCTCGTGATCGAAGGTGATCACGTCACATCCGCGCGCGAAGTCACGCAGCGTAGCCAGGTCGCGATAGTCGCCGATGACGACCTCGCTCACCACCTGCGCCGCAGAGTCCTGCGGGGTGTCGCTGAGGAGCTTGAACTTGATGCCGAGGGGGATGCCCGCCTCGTGGGTCATTCGGGCGAGCTGACCGCCACCGACCATGCCGACTACCGGGAACGTCACCCTCTTAGGGTATCCGCACCATCCGGGAACACGCGTCCGGCTGTGGTTTGGCACAAGAACGACGCTGGTGGCGGGCCGGTTCGCCAGCGGTTTCCGAGGTACACGGGCGGGTGACAGGAGCGCTGGTTAGCATGGTTGGGTTGACGTCACCCGGACGTCATCCGGACGGACGGGACAGAGCCATCACCATGAGTGAACCCGGCGCGCTGCGCACGCGACTCGACCGGCTCGCCCGGGAGGTCGCCAAATTCGGGGTGGTGGGCGGTCTCGGCGTCCTGGTGAACCTCGGCGTCTTCAACATCGTCCGGGGTGCGACGGACATCCCGATGGTCCGGGCCAGCCTGATCGCCACCGTGGTCGCGATCGTCTTCAACTACGTGGGGTTCCGCTACTTCACGTATCGCGACCGGGACAAGTCCGGACGCACCAAGGAGATGTCGCTGTTCCTGCTGTTCAGCGTCGTCGGCATGGTCATCGAGAACGGTGTGCTCTACGCGGCGACGTACGGCTTCGGCTGGGACGGCCCGCTCGCGAGCAACTTCTTCAAGTTCTTCGGCATCGGGATCGGGACGCTGTTCCGCTTCTGGTCGTACCGCACCTGGGTGTTCCGCGCGCTGCCGGCGAAGGAGGCGGTGCAGACCGCCGAATCCTTCCTGGAACAGGCGCCGCGGCAGGCGGCCAGGCGGCAGCCCGACCGCGTCTGAGCCACAGAACGTCGAAACCCCTGGTCAGCTCTTCCGACCAGGGGTTTCTTCCTGCCGTGGGCGAGCGGAGCGCTCGCGTCAGCGAACGGGGCGCTCCCGCTGCCCGTCCGAGACGCTGCGGACCTCCCGGCTCAGGAACAGCGCGAAGACCGGCGGCTGCTGCTGGAGGAGCTCCAGACGGCCGCCGTCCGCCTCCGCGAGGTCCCGGGCGACAGCCAGGCCGATGCCCGTGGAGCTGCGGCCGCTGACGGCCCGCTCGAAGATCCGTGCACCGAGGTCCGCCGGAACGCCCGGGCCCTCGTCGGTGACCTCGATCACCGACTGGTTGCCGGTGACACGGGTCCGCAGGGCGACCGTGCCGCCGCCGTGCATGAGCGAGTTCTCGATCAGGGCCGCGAGGACCTGGGCGACCGCGCCCGGGGTGCCGACGGCCCGCATGCCCTGTTTGCCCGAGTGGACGATGGCCCGCCCCGCGCTGCGGTAGGCGGGCCGCCACTCCTCGATCTGCTGCTTGATGACCTCGTCGAGGTCGAAGGCGACGGCGGAGCCGGTACGCGGGTCCCTGGAGTTCGTGAGCAGCCGCTCGACGACGTCGGTGAGCCGCTCGACCTGGGTGAGCGCGATCGTCGCCTCCTCCTTGACCGTGTCCAGGTCGTCGGCGAGCGCGACCTCCTCCAGACGCATGGAGAGGGCAGTGAGGGGCGTACGGAGCTGGTGCGAGGCGTCCGCGGCCAGCCGGCGCTCGGCGGTGAGCATCCGGGCGATGCGCTCGGCGGAGGCGTCCAGGACGTCCGCGACCCGGTCCAGCTCGGGCACCCCGTACCGCTTGTGCCGGGGGCGCGGGTCGCCGGAGCCGAGGCGCTCGGCGGTCTCCGCGAGGTCGGTGAGCGGGGACGTCAGCTTGTTGGCCTGCCGTACGGCGAGGAGGACGGCGGCGATGACGGCGAGCAGCGCGACCGCGCCGATGATCATGAGGGTGCGGCCGACCTCGGCGGTGACCGCCGAACGGGACTCCTCGACGACCACGGTCTCGCCGCGCTCGCCCTCGGCCAGGCCGCGGGTGACGTCGCCCTCCGGGCGGGTGCCGATCTCGATCGTGTCGCGGCCGGGGATGTGGATCTGGGCGTACCGCTTGGCGCCGCTCTGCTCGGACAGGATGTCCGGGTTCACCGGCTCGCCGCCGATGAGCCGGCTGTCGACGATGGAGACGATGCGGAGCGCCTCCAGGTCCACGCTCTCCTGGGCGCTGCTGGAGATGGTGCGGGTCTCGACGATGACGAGCGAGACGCCGAAGACGGCGATGACGACGAGGACGACGGCGAGGGTGGAGTTGATGAGGCGGCGACGCACGGCTGCCCTCCGGGCGGGAACGGGAGACGCTCCCGACCTTACGGGCCCGGGCTAGCTCTTCTCGAAACGGAAGCCGACGCCTCGGACCGTGGCGATGTAGCGGGGGTTCGCCGCGTCGTCGCCCAGCTTCTTGCGGAGCCAGGAGATGTGCATGTCCAGGGTCTTCGTGGAGGACCACCAGGTGGTGTCCCAGACCTCGCGCATGAGCTGGTCGCGGGTGACGACCCGGCCCGCGTCGCGGACCAGGACCCGCAGCAGGTCGAACTCCTTGGCCGTGAGCTGGAGCTCCTCGTCGCCCATCCAGGCCCGGTGCGACTCGACGTCGATCCGTACGCCGTGGGTCGAGGGGGCGGCGACGGGCTCGGTCGAGCCGCGCCGGAGCAGCGCCCGGACGCGGGCGAGGAGCTCGGCGAGCCGGAACGGCTTGGTGACGTAGTCGTCGGCGCCCGCGTCGAGCCCGACGACCGTGTCGACCTCGTCGGCGCGGGCGGTGAGCACCAGGATCGGGACCGTGTGGCCCTCGGCGCGCAGTCGCCTGGCGACCTCCAGGCCGTCCATGCCGGGCAGGCCCAGGTCGAGGACGACCAGGTCCACGCCGCCCTGGAGGCCGGCGTCGAGGGCGGTCGGGCCGTCCTCGCGGACCTCGACCTCGTACCCCTCTCTCCGCAGGGCGCGGGCCAGCGGCTCCGAGATGGATGCGTCGTCCTCGGCGAGCAGTACACGGGTCATGGGGTGATGGTAGTCCGCACGGGTGGGGGGCCGGGGCATGATCCACAGTGAGCGAGGGAACCCTGGGGATCTTGTGGGTATCTTGCACATGACCTTCGAATGACCCTGCGCGGTTGCACCCTCACCTGTGATCCATCTCTCAAGTCCTTCCATATCCGGCACTGTCGTGTCGTATGGTGGCTCGACGTCTGTAGCGGTAATCGGGGACCTTTGGCCAGCTTCGCGCGCCAAGGTCCTCTTTCTGCGTGAGGTCGGCTCAGCCGAACCTTGAGGACGGTGAATGACCTGTGGGCCGGGTCCCGGGACGCGAAGACGCATCTCCCGGGGCGTGGATCCCGGTGGAGTCCACTCCGACTCCGCCGGTGCCGGCCTCCCCCACCGGGCGCACCACGCTCACAAGGCGCGCGTCCCGACAGAGCAAGGATCGACATGGCGTCCAGCCTGACGAAGGACTCGGCCGAACCCCTCGGCTACGAGAAGACCTTCCTCGGCCACCCCCGTGGTCTGGCCACTCTCTTCATGACCGAGATGTGGGAGCGTTTCTCCTACTACGGCATGAGGGCCCTTCTCGTTCTGTACCTGGTCTCCGGCGGCGTGGACGCCGCTACGGGCAGCCAGGGCGGCGGCCTCGCGATGACCGCGGCGACGGCGACGGCGATCTACTCCGTCTACGTCTCGATGGTCTACCTGATGGCCATGCCCGGCGGCTGGTTCGGCGACCGCGTCTGGGGCGCCCGCAAGACCGTCGCGATCGCGGCCTCCGTGATCATGCTCGGCCATGTCTCGCTGGCCATCCCCGGCCAGGCGATGTTCTTCGTCGGTCTCGCGCTCGTCGCGGTCGGCTCCGGCCTCCTGAAGGCCAACATCTCGACGATGGTCGGCCACCTCTACAAGGGCGCGGACGACCCGCGCCGTGACGGTGGCTTCACGCTCTTCTACGTCGGCATCAACCTCGGCGCGTTCTTCGCCCCGCTGGTCATCGGCACCGTCGGCGAGAAGGTCAACTGGCACCTCGGCTTCGCCCTCGCCGCCGTCGGCATGGGCCTCGGCCTCGCCGTCTTCCTGATCTTCGGCAAGACGCTGAACCCGAAGAGCAGCGAGGTCCCGAACCCGCTGTCCGCCGCGGAGCGCAAGGCCGTCATCACCAAGGTCGCCGTCGGCGCCGTCGTGATCGCCGCCTTCTACGGCGCCGTCGTCGCGATGGGCATGTACACCCTGAACTGGGCGATGGTCCCGATCACCCTCGCCGGCCTGATCATCCCGGTCGCCGTCCTGGCCCGCATCAAGCGCGACAAGGACCTCGACTCGAGCGAGAAGTCGCGGGTGACCGGCTACATCTGGTTCTTCGTCGCCGCCGCCATCTTCTGGATGATCTACGACCAGGGCGGCTCGACGCTGTCCCTGTTCGCGGACGACAAGACCGCCGACACGATCTTCGGCCTCGGCTTCCCCGCCACCTGGTACCAGTCGCTGAACCCGCTGTTCGTGATGGCGCTCGCCCCGGTCTTCGCCTGGCTGTGGCTGTGGCTGGCCCGGAAGAACCAGGAGCCGAACACCATCGTGAAGTTCGCGATGGGTCTGGTCCTCGTCGGCGCCTCGTTCTTCGTCTTCATCGTCCCGATGAACATGGCGGGCGACGGCACCAAGGTCTCCCCGATGTGGCTGGTCACGATCTACATGATCCAGACCATCGGTGAGCTGTGCCTCTCCCCCGTCGGCCTCTCCGTCACCACGAAGATGGCGCCGAAGAAGTACGCCTCCCAGATGATGGGTGTCTGGTTCCTCGCCGTCACCGCCGGAGACTGCACCACGGGTCTGCTCTCCATCGCGGGCGTGGACCTGAACGGGACAGGGATCATCGCCATGCAGGCGGCGCTCGCCGTCGCCGCGGGCTTCGCGATCTACATGTACCGCAAGAAGGTCCAGGCGCTCATGGGCAGCGTCCACTGACCCTCCCCCGTACGGCCGTGAGGGCCGCCGCACCGATCCGGTGCGGCGGCCCTCCGCCGTTTCCGGCCCGCGTCAGCGCCTGAGGCGCGCCCACGGGGTGAAGGTGAACACCGCGCCGCCGAGCAGGATCACCGTGCCGGCGACGAGGGCGAGGGCGCGCAGGGCGCCGTCGTCCTCGGCGCCGGTCTCGGCGAGGTTCCCGCCGTCGGAGCCGCCGGAACCGCTGCCGGAACCGGAGCCCGACCCGCTGCCGGAGCCGGAGTCGTCGCCGGAGCCGCCCGCCGCGCCGCCCGCCTGCTTGCTCGTGTCCAGTTCGAGGGAGGCCTTCACGGCGCCCTTCACCTGGCACGGGATGTCCATCGTCGAGCTGCCGAGGGTGACCTTGATGGTCAGCGTGCCGGGGCTGAGCGTGGACGTGCCGGTCGCTCCGGGCTTGTACGTGCCCTTCATGTCCGGCAGGTTCACCGGGTCGCCCAGCTTCAGCGCGGTGGGGTTCGGGGGTCCCGAGACGTTCACCGTGCCGCTGTCGGCCCCGCCGATCCTGACCGCCATGGAGCCCTTCAGTGCGCCCGCGGGGAGGGCGGCGGGGCTGTTCATCACGCCCTTGGCCGTCCTGACCGTGAGGTCGTACACACCGCCGTTCTTCTTGGCGTCGATCGTCACCTTGCCGTTGATCGGGTCCGGGCCGGGGGCCTGGCAGCCGAACGTGACGGCGACCTCCTTGCCGGGGAAGGACGTCTCACCGCCGCCCCCGCCGCTCGCGCCGCCGCTGGAGGATCCGCCGGTGGACGAGGTCGAGCCCGAGCCGGAGGATCCGCCGGAGCCGCCGGAGGACGAGGTCGAGGAGCCGCCGGTGGTGGTCGAGCCGCCGCTCGTCGTGGTCGAGCCGCCCGTGGCGCTGCCGCTCGCGGTGCCGCCCGACGTCGTCGTACCGCCGGTGGTCGTCGTGGACCCGCCGTTCGTGCCGCCCGTCGTCGTACCGCCGCCACCGGCCGTGACCTTGATCGTGGCGGCGACCGGCACGGTCTCCTTCGGGGCGCACTTCGTGTCCGTCGACAGCGGCTTGGACACGTTGATCGTGTACTTGTCGGGGGTGAGGGTGATCTCGCCCGCCTTCGTCAGCTTCAGCTTCCCCTTCATCTCGGGCAGCACCATGGGGCTGTTCTTGGGAATCGGCGGGTTCTTCCGGGGCCCCTCCATCGCCACGGTGCCGGTCCCCGCGCCGCCCACGGTGAGGACGCCGGTCGGCTTGACCGTGTCCGCGCCGAGGTCGAGCACGTCGGGGTTCTTCGACGCGGCCTGGACCGTCTTCCAGACGATCTCGACCTCGTCGCCGACCTTGGCCTCCGCCGGTGCCGTGATCAGCACCTTCGTCGTGCCTTGCACGGGCGGAAGCCCGGAGATGGACGGCGGGATGCACTCCGTCCGGTACGAGACCTCGGCGGCCTGGGCGGGGCCGGCGGAAATCATGATCCCCGCGCCGCCGAGCATCAGCGCGACTCCGGCCGCGCTCATCCTCCGTTGCGTACTCACGCATGTCCCTTCGTCGTCGGGCTGCTCTCTGGGGCTGACGGTGCGGAGTCAGGACTGAACCACGGCAGGACCGCGGTCGGTTCGTCGTCCCCCGGGCCCCGGAGCGCGGAGTCGCGCGCGGGGCCGGGGGCACGTGTACGGAGCCGGGCCAGGGGTGCGGTCCGGGGCCGCGCGCGGGTCCGGGGCCGGGCGGGGCTCGTCGCCGGGCGGACGCGGTCCACCACGGCCATCCCGATCCGGAACAGCGCCGCCGGGACGACCACGGCGAGCAGCAGCCAGAAGAGCGTCACGCCCCAGGGCCTGCCGACCCCCCACGGCTGCTCGACCAGGACCTTGCCCGCGTACCGCACGGAGACCTGGTAGTCGCCGTGCGCGCCCGCCGTCAGTTCGACGGGGAGCCGGACGAGGGCCTTCTCGCCGGGGGCGATCGTGCCGCGCCACTGCCGTTCCTCGTACTGCGGCGCGAACACGCCGTGGCTGGAGCCGACCTGGAAGACCGGGTCCTTCACGGGGGCGGAGCCGAGGTTGCCGACGGTGAAGACGACCTCACGGCTCGGGGGCGCCCCGAACCAGGTGAGAAGGCCGCTGGAGCCGTCGAGGCGTACGGCGGCGAGGACGGCGAGCCGGCCGTCGCCCGAGGCCTCGGGGAGCGGCGCGACGGGATGTCCGGCGACGGTGAACTCCCGGTCGACGGCGTCCTGCCGGCCGGTCACGCCGGCGACGTGCACCACGCACGGGCAGGGCTTGGGCGGTTCGGCGACCGGGAGCTTCGCGCTGAAGCCGCCCCGGGCGTCGACGGTGGCGGCCCGGCCCTCGGTGTTGGCGCAGGAGTTGGTGCCGCCGATGACGCCCTTGCCGGGCGCGGCCTGGCCGCAGATCAGCAGCATGAGCAGCGCGCCCGGTTTCCAGCCGCTGCCGCTGACGGTGACCTCGCCGCCCTTGCCGCCCTCCGCCTGGGAGAGCTCGACGGCGGGACCGGGGGCCGCGGCGGCGGGGGCGGCCGGGACGAGACCGAGGGCGAGCACGGTCAGGAGCGCCGCCGCTGTACGTATCCACCTCATGTGGTCACTCCCGCCGAGGCTCGCTGGGTACGGGACCTGCCGCGCCGCCGTACCGCGAATCCGCCGCCGCCCGCAGCGAGCAGCAGCAGTCCGGCCGCCCCGGCGAGCGCCGGGCCCGAGGCGAAGGAGGCCTGGGCGCGGGCGGTGGCCGGGGCCGCGCCCTCGGCGGTCGCGGTCAGCCGGACGGTGACGGCGTCGAGGGCCGGCGGGTCGGGCCAGGCTTCGGTACGGGTGGCCCGCTGACCGGGCTTCAGGGTGAGCGGCAGGGGTCGGCCCGGCCGGTCGAGGACGGTGCCGAGGACGCCGTCGGCGCGCACCGCGAGGTGCGGGGCGAGGACGGTGGTGCCCCGGTTGACCAGGGTGTACCGGAGGACGCCGGTCGTGGTGTCGACGTGGACGTCCTCGACGGTGAGCGCGGCGATCCGCGGGCCGCTGACCCGCAGCCGCAGGTCGACGCGTACTTCCCGGCCGGCCGCCGAGGCCCGTACCGTCCCCCGGTGTTCGCCGGGCGGGGTGTCCGCGGTGACGGTCACGGCGAAGGGCACGTCCGCCCGGGTCCTGGCGGGCACGGTCACCGTCGGGGCGGCGAAGGACACCGGTGCGCCCTGCCCGCTGAGCCGGACCGTGAGCGGCCGGGCGCCCGGGTTGGTCAGCGACAGGGTGTCCTGGAGGACGCTGCCGGCGGGACCCTCCAGATAGGCGTACGGCCGGCCGGCGGCGGGCGCGGCCGTCCAGGAGGCGGGGGCCGCGGCCGGGACGCCGACGGGGGCCGCCGCCCCGGCATCGGCGGACACCACGGCCCGGACGTCGGCGGGGCCCGCGGCCCGGGCGCCCGAAGGCGCCGCCGCGACCGCGCCGACGAGGGCGGTCGCGACGGCCACGAGCCCGGTGCGGGCCGCCGTCCGCATCAGCGAGCCGTGCGCCGCGTGAGCCAGAGGACTCCGGCCGCGCCGGTGAGGAGGACGGTGCCGCCGAGGGTTCCGAGGGCCACGGCGGAGTCGAGCGGGCCGGTCTTCGGCAGTTCGGCGCCCGTGTTCTCCTCGTCGTCGCCCTCGTCGGCGGGCGGCGGTGTGTCGGTGCCGCCGGAGAGCCCCGTCACCTCCAGTTCGAGGGAGGGTTCGGGGTTGTTCTTCGGGGTGCAGACGGCCGCGTCCATGCCGAGCGCGTGCACGGTCAGGGTCCCGGCGGTGAAGGTGACCTTGCCGTTCTTCTTCGGGGTGTACGTGCCCGTGAGCGTGCCGATCCTGATCGGGGTGTCGGGCGGGATGGCGGCCGTGTTCGGCGTTCCCTTGACCTTGACGGTGCCGGAGTCCGCGCCGCCGAGGACGAGGTCGGCGCGCGGCGTCATGACGCCCTTGGGCAGCTCGACCGGGCTGTCGGAGACGCCCTTCTCGAACGACATCGTGATCGTGTACGCGCCGCCGCTCTTGACGGCCTTGATGTCGACGGGCGAGACGGCGCCCTTGGGCCCGATCTTCGTCTCACAGGCGTAGTTGACGTCGACGACGGCCGCCTGGGCGGTCGGCGCGCCGGCGAGCACGGCCACGCCCGCCACCGCGACCGCCGCCGTGAGCGCGGCGGTCGTTCTCCTCCGGTTCGGCTCCTTGGACACCCCGAGCACCCCTCACCGCAATGGAACTGACGGTCTTTCAGATTGGCCGTCAAGGTACGCCCGGGGCCTTACGGAGGGAAGAAGAGAGACGGTGAAAGTCCTAGGGGATGTCTTGTCGGTCGGGCTGGGCTCGCGACGCCTGACGCCGCTCCCTGATCCGGCCTGACCGACAGGACACCCCCTAGGCGGGTGCCGAGAGTTCGGCCCAGACCGTCTTTCCGGGGGCGCCGGGGGTGCGCTCGATGCCCCAGTCGAGGCAGAGCCGCTGCACGATGAACATGCCGTGGCCGCCCGGGCGCCCGGACCGGTGCGGGGTGCGGGGCGCGGGACTTCCGGCGCCCCGGTCGGTGACTTCGAGGCGCAGGGCCTTGGGCAGCCGCAGGACACGGAGGCGCTCGGGGCCCTCGGCGTGCAGGCAGGCGTTGGTGACGAGCTCGGAGACGACGAGCAGGACGTCCTCGGCGGCGGCCCTGCGGTCGGCGGTGGCGGCCGGCAGCCAGCCCCACTCCTGGAGCGCGGACCGCGTGAAGTCACGGGCGAGCGGCACAGTGCCACTGGTCTCGCCGAGGGCGAGCGTACGGACGTCGGAAGCTTGGTCCATCAGCGCTTCACCTCACCGATCGACGGGACAGAGGGCGGGACGTACGGGCGGTGCGTGGCCGGGTCGTGGGGGCGGGCCCGGCCGGACGGCTCAGCCGGGCAGGGCTGTGGCGAGTGTCTCGTGCACGGTGAAGACGGCCTCCGCGCCCGTGATGTGGAACACCCGGGCCACCGCGGGCCGCATCCCCACGAGATGGACGCCGCCACCGGCGGCTTCCGCCCTCAGCCGGGCACCGAGGAGCACGTTGAGCCCGGTCGAGTCGCAGAACTCCAGGCCCGAGCAGTCGACGACGAGCCGCGCACGGCCGGCGTCCAGAGCCTGGTCCAGCGGGGAACGCAGCAGTTCGGCGGTGTGGTGATCGAGCTCACCCACCGGAGCGAGGAGTTCGCTCCCGTCCATGGTCCGGACCTCGACCCGCAACCGCGCGGGCGGTGCGCTGCCGATGTTCTCGCGGTCCATGGCCATGCCTCTTCTCGCTCTCGCGGATGCCGACTGACGTCCTCGAACCCTACAAGCGAGACGCCCTCCGATGCACACGAGGTCCACCACATAACGGGACAAAGCGGATTATCGATACTTGCGACCTTCACCGTCGAGCAGGTAGGGCTAGTAGGTAACACCCGGCACGACCGGCCTCGGAGGCGCCGCAAACCGCAGCAAGAACCCACGAAGGAGACCCATGTCACCCCGGCTCGACGCCCCGCGCACCCCCGACGCGCCGTCGGCAGAACTCCCCCACGACCACCCGCTCGGCCACCCTGCCGGGCTCCCCCACGAGACCTTTCCCGGGCTCCCGCACGACCGGGCGCTCGAACTTCCCCTCGACCGGCCGCTCGACGGCATCGGACCGGTCGACGCGCGCGCCCTGTCGAAGCAGCTCTTCGCCCGGCTCGCCGAGCTCGAAGAGGGCACGCACGACCACGCGTACGTCCGCAACACCCTCGTCGAACTGAACCTGGCCCTGGTCAAGTTCGCCGCCGCCCGCTTCGGCACCCGCAGCGAGCCGATGGAGGACATCGTCCAGGTCGGCACCATCGGCCTCATCAAGGCGATCGACCGCTTCGAGCTCACCCGCGGCGTGGAGTTCCCCACCTTCGCGATGCCCACGATCATCGGCGAGATCAAGCGCTTCTTCCGCGACACGTCATGGTCCGTGCACGTGCCCCGCAGACTCCAGGAGCTGCGGCTCGACCTCGCCAAGGCGGGCGACGCGCTCGCCCAGCGACTCGACCGCGCCCCGACCGTCGCCGAACTCGCCGAGGAGCTCGGCATCGCGCCGGAGGAGGTCGTCGAGGGCATGGCCGCGAGCAACGCGTACACCGCGAGCTCGCTCGACGCGCAGCCCGACGAGGAGGAGGGCCCCGGCGGCGAGGCCACGCTGGCCGACCGGCTCGGCTACGAGGACCACGGCCTCACCGGGATCGAGTACGTCGCCTCCCTGAAGCCGATGATCGCCTCGCTGCCCGCCCGCGAGCGGTACATCCTCTCCCTCCGCTTCGTCTCCGGCATGACCCAGTCGGAGATCGGCACCGAGCTCGGCATCTCGCAGATGCACGTGTCCCGACTGCTCTCCCGCACCCTCGCCACACTGCGCCGGGGGCTCACTCTGGAGGAATGACCTCCACCGGCTTCCCCGAGCCGCCAAAATGGCTGCGGAAAGGGCCCGTTCACGGTCTTTCGACCCGTGACGGGCCCTTCCGCACGCCACGTCCCGAGCCACTCCGGCGGCAGCTCGCACGATCAACCGCGCGCCCGGAGGGCCTTGTTGACGCGGCGTCCGGAATGGGCCACATTGAGCCCGGGGGTTCAGGGGGGAATCACATGTTTTCTGCGTACGCGGAACTGGAAGAACGCATGCGCGGCCGGCTCGGGGGCAGGGAGTGCCTCTACGTGCCGTCGTGCCGCTTCGGGCTCTATCTCGCGCTGCGGCACTGGTGCCGGCCCGGCGGCAAGGTGCTGATGTCACCGGTCAACGACGACGTCATCTTCTTCGTCGTCCTGGCCGCCGGGCTCCGCCCCGTCCAGGCACCGCTCGACCCCCGGGACGGCTCGATCGACACGGCCGCCGTGCCCGAGTCCGTCTGGCGGGACCTCTCCGCCGTCCTGACCACCAATCTGTACGGGAACCCCGACCCGGCTCCCGAGCTGCGGGGCCACTGCGACCGGCTCGGCATCCCGCTGATCGAGGACGCGGCCCACGCGATCGGCTCCGCCGTCGGCGGCCGCCCGGTCGGCACATACGGCGAGGCGTCCGTCTTCAGCCTCTCCAAGCACACCGGCGCCAAGACCGGCGGCTTCCTGACCCTCGCCGACCCGGCGCTGCGCGAGGAACTCGCCGCCGCCCGCGAGGCGTTGCTGCACCCGACCCGTCCCACCGCCGAACTCGCCCACCTCGTACGGCCGTACGCCGAGTCCACCCTGCGCGGACTGCGCCTGGTCGGCGCCGCGCGGGCGGCCGTCCGGCGGCTCGGCCTGGAGGAACGGGAGGAGATCCGGATGCCGCTCCGCGCCGAGGAGCTGACCCGGGCCCTGACGGCGGCGCCCGCGCTCGAACCCTTCCACTCCTGGGTCCGGGTCGACATGCACGACTACCGGCTGCGGCCCGGAGCCGGCCGGCTCCGCCGCACCACCCGCAGGTTCGCCCGGCTCGACGACGTCCTCGACGCCCACCGGGCGGGCACCGCCCTGCTCCTGGCCGGCGAGTACGGCGCTGCGGAGGCGTTCCCCGGCGACGTGCCGGAGAAGTCCCCGGCCGGCGCGCCGCCGCAGCCGCTCTACCGGGTGCCGCTGCTCGTCGACGACCGGGACGCGGCCGTCGCCGCCCTCGCCCGGCGCCGGATCACCACCGGCTACCTCTACGACCCGCCGCTCGACAGCTACGCGGGCGAGGCCTTCACGGACCCCTCGCCCGCGCCGGAACCGGCCGCCTGGTTCGCCCGGCACGCCCTGCCGGTGGACCCCCGCCGCGCGGCCGAGGCCCTCGCGGTCCTGCGCGACGCCGGGATCCGCCCGGCGCGGCGGTCGATGGTCCCCGGCGGGTCGCGGTGACGGAGACGGTACGGCTGCGGGGGTCCGACCGGGACGACGCGGCCGACACGGCGAGCTGTGGACCCGCGCCGGCCGAGCCGCCGGCGGAGAACAGCCAGAGCGCCGGCTCCACCGACAACTCCATGTTCCGCAACGCCTACGCCCTGATGCTCTCCACCGGCGTCTCGGCGGCCCTCGGGCTCGGCTTCTGGCTGATCGCCGCCCGCTACTACTCGGAGGAGGCCGTCGGCCAGGGCTCCGCCGCCATCGCCGCGCAGCGGATGCTCGCCTCCCTCACCGCCACCACCATGATCGGCGCGGTCGTCCGTTACGTGCCCCGGGCCGGCCGCGCCACCGGGCCGCTCGTCCTGCGGATGTACCTGGTCAGCACCGTGGTCGTCGCCGTCGCCTGCGGCGTCTTCCTGCTCACGATCGACTGGTGGGGACCCTCGTACGCCCCGCTCGGCACCCTGTCCGCCGGGATCTTCTTCACCGCCTCCTGCGTCGGCTGGGCGCTGCTCACCCTCCAGGACGGCGTCCTCACCGGCCTCAGACGGGCGGTCTGGGTCCCCGTCGGCAACGCGGTCTTCTCACTCGGCAAGCTCGTCCTGCTCGTGCTGCTCGCCACCGCCCTGCCCGTGCTCGGCGTCTTCGTCTCCTGGTCGGCGGCGATCGCCCTCTCGGTGATCCCGCTCGCCTGGCTCGTGTTCCGGCGGCTCATCCCCCGGCAGGCCCGCGCCGACCGGGACCGCGAACCGCCGAGCCTGCGCGAGATCGGCCGGTTCATGGCCGGCGACTCCGTCGGCGCGCTCTTCAGCCTCGCCATGATCAATCTGCTGCCGGTGATGGTCGCCGTCCGCTTCGACGCCGCACACAACGCCTTCTTCTACACGGCCTACACCGTCGGCGGCACGATGGAGTTCATGGCCATCAACATGGCCTCCTCGCTCACCGCGCACGCCTCCCACAGCCCCGAGTCCCTCGCCGAGGGCGTCAGGGGCGCGCTGCGCCGCATGGCGCTGCTGCTCGTCCCCGTCGTCCTCGTCCTCGTCGTGCTCGCGCCGGTGATCCTGGCACCGTTCGGCCCGGACTACGCCGAGCACGGTACGACCGTGCTCCGGCTGCTCGCCGCCGCCGCGCTCCCCCGGGTCGCGGTGGAGCTGTACATCGGCGTCCTGCGCGTCCAGGGACGTACGGGCAGGCTCGCCGTCCTCCAGGGCGCGATGTGCGTCCTGGTCCTCGGCAGCGCGGCCCTGCTCCTCGGGCCCGTCGGGATCTCCGGCGCCGGATTCGCCGTCCTCGCCTCGATGACGCTGATGGCGGCGGTGTCGGCGCCGGGTCTGCGGGCCGCGCTCAAGGGGCGCGCGCCGGTGGAGCCGCCCCGCGAGGCCACGCGTGCGAAGCCGCGCGCGGAGGACGGATACGGCACCGGCTGGGCGCGGGAGAGCGCCTATCTGCGGGGCGCCCACGACTCGATGACCCCCGCGTTCGGCATCCCCGTGTTCGTACCGCCGCAGCCGGGCGACGGAGCCTCGGGCCGGACGGCGCCCTCGCCCGCCACGGCCGCACCCGTACCGGGGACGACGGACGGGGCGGACGGGGCGGACCGGTGGGTGACCTGGCTGTGGCTGCTGCTCGGCCTGGCGGCCGGGCTCTTCTGGTTCCCGCTCGCCCACTCCGGCGAGCTGGAGGTGGCCCGGCTCTCCGGGACGGGTCTGCTCGCCGCGCTGCCGCCGGTCACCCTCCTCGCCGGGCTGCTGCTCGTCGCCCTCCAGGGCGCCGCCGTGGGACTCCGGGTGTTCCGGCCCGTGTTCGCCGGGACGGTGCTGCTCGCCACCTTCCTCGCCCTGCACACCGCGCCGCCGCTCCTCGGCCTGCGGCCGGCCGAGGCGGCCGGTCCCGGCGCCGCGCTCCTGGGCGAAGGGGTGGAGCGGGCCGTGGCGCCCATCGCGCTCCAGGCGCTGTGTCTGCTGCTCGCGGCCGTGCTGCTGCGGGTGGTCGGGGTGGGCGCGCGGGTCACCGCCGGGGTGGTGTGGGTGCTGGTCTGGGCGGGCTGGGCGGGTCAGCAGGCCTTCGCCACCGCTCCGCTGCCGCTCTTCCTGGGCCTGGCCGGCGGGACGATGGCGGTGTGCGCCTTCCGCGGTCTGACGTCGGGCCGAGGAAGGCCCTGAGGCCCCTCTCGGCGGGTCAGCGGTCCGGTACGTCCTGCCGGAAGTACGGGTCACGTCCGGCGATCCGGTACCCCTCCAGGCCGGGCCCCGCGTCGACGGTCAGGTCGCAGCCGGGACCGGGAACGGCCCGGTTCCAGTGCACGTACGCCCGCGCCGCCGGCAGGGTCGGCGCCACCTCCGGGATCGCGGTGTACCAGTCGCGCTGCCGCTCGGGCCGCTTCGGGTCGGGGGCGGTGGAGAACTCGGAGAGCATGATCGGCTTGTCGCCGGAGATGTTCTTCCGGAGCCAGTCGTAGCTCGGGCGCTGGCTCCTGTCGAAGTCGAGCCAGTCCGGCGACTTGTGGCACAGGTAGTAGTTGTACTGGTCCATGCCGATCCAGTCGACGTAGTCGTCGCCCGGGTAGAGCGCCTTCATCTGCGGGGCGTTGCCGAGCCAGCCGGAGACGGTCCACACCCACACCACGTTGGTGACGCCCAGCTTCCGGAAGCGGTCGTGGAGGTGGCGGTAGGCGGCGACGTACTCCTCGGGGGTCCCGGCGCCCTCGGGGATGCGGAAGTCCGCCTCCTGGTCGAAGGAGAAGAAGACCCGCTTGCCGTACTCCTTGATCCGCCGTGCCTGCGGATCGATGACGGAGGTGTCGTACCGCCCCGAGGCGATGTTCTTCCAGCCGAGCTGCCGCTCGGTCCAGCCGGCGTGGTGCTTCTCCGTCCACACGGTGGACTCCCAGGCCAGCATGAGGAGTCGCTCGCGGCCGAGTTCGCGCTCGTCGGCGGTGATCAGCTCGCCGTCCGCCGTGCTCCCCGACATGTCGTGGTACGTGTACACGAGGTCGAGCTTGCGGCCGATCTTCTTCTCGAAGGCGTACACGGGCCGGGTGAGCGAGCTGTCCTCGTCGTACGGGATGTACGCGCCCCACCAGGCCCCGCACGGGGCGACGAGGGCGGTGTCGGGGGTGCAGCGGTCGTCGCCCTCGGCGAAGGTCGACCAGACCCCTATGCCGGCGGTCAGCGCGCCGACGGCGGCGAGCGCGATCGCGAGCCGGGTCCAGGGGCCGCCCCGGCCGTGCCGCCGGGTCATCCGCCCCCACCGGCCCCTCGTTTGCGGAACTGCGGGACACGGAACCGGAAGGTGCCGGTCCCGGCGGGCCGGGCGCCGTCGCGCTCGACGGCCCCGCGCGTGGCGGCGGGCAGCGGGACTCCGGGCAGGGTGGCGACGACGCTCACGAAGACGGCGAGGACGACGAGGAAGACGGTCAGCGAGAAGGCCTTCGCCAGGAACAGGGTGGTCGCGACGAGGGTGGCCACGGACAGGCTGACCGGCGCGGCCAGCGCCAGCGCCTCGAGACGGGCGCCGGGGCGCAGTCCGAGCGGCTGCGGGAGCAGCAGGGCCAGGCCGGGCGCGAGGACGACGAAGGCGAGGACGGGGATCCAGCGCGCCGGGGAGCCGCCGGGGAGGGCGGTCGCCGCGAGGGCGACCCATCCGGAGGCCGCGAGCGCGGCTCTGCGCTGGGCGCGCGGGGTCAGGCGTGGGTGGGCCATGGCGTACCTGCTCCTCGTACGGGTGGGCCGGCGGACGGGTCGTCGGCGGGGTGTGCGGCCGGTGGTGGGCGGTCGTGCTCAGCCGGTGGTGGTGGGCCGGTAGCGCAGGACGAGCCCGTACCGGCTCTCCTCCACGACCGCGAACAGCGGCGAGGCCTTGAGCGCCGCGCCGAGGCGGTCGAAACCGCCCTCCGGGAGGTAGCCCTCGCCGATGACGGCCTCGCCCTGGGTGGGGGTGAGGATCACATAGGCCGGGCGGCCCGCGGGGATGCCGCCGGCGAGATAGCCGGCCGGGTCCTTCAGCATGCGGAGGTTCTCGTCGACCTCCTGCTCGGTGAAGAACCAGCGCTCGTACTGGTCGTAGCGGTAGTACGAGTCGGCGAACGCGCCGGTCGCGGCGAGGATCAGCGCCCCCTCGGGCGCCCGGTCGAAGGCGCGGCGGGTGAGCGCGGTCTCGCCGGGCGGCGCGTAGTGCATGCCCTCCTTGCCGTAGTACGAGGGCAGGAAGCCGGCGAGCATGGCGACGAGGGTGAGGGGCAGCGCGACGGTGGCCGTGCGGCGGGCGATCGTCGCGGCGCGGCTCGCGGCCCCGGCGGCGGGGACGAGCGCGGCGGCCGCGAAGAAGGCGGCGCCGGGAAGGCCGAAGAGGTAGACCCGGAAAATCATCTCGCCGCCGTAGTCGTTCACGGCGAACATCGGGAGGGGCGCGGCGGCGACGAGCAGCAGCGGCAGCGCGCTGCGGACCAGCCTGCGGCGCAGGAGCACGGCGGCGGCGGCGAGACCGCCGAGCGCGAGCACCATCAGGATGTTGGCGCTGCCGACGAGTTCGGGGCCCGGCCCGGTGGGGTCGCCCGCGAAGCCGGGGCGCGAGTTGCCGAGCAGGTCGCCGGCCTTCTCGCGCAGGGTGCCGAGGGTGTCGAGGAACAGCTCCCGGCCCATCGTCAGGTTCCAGGCCAGCATGATCAGGCCGGTGACGGCGAGGAGCCCCAGGTTGCGGTAGCGCCGGGTGAGGCAGAGGGCGAACAGGCTCGCGCACAGCATCACGGGGGTGAGCTGGTGCGAGGCGTTGATGGTGGCGATGATCGGGACGAGGAAGAGGACGGCGACGGCCCGCTGCCGGGTGGTCGTGGGCGGCGGCACGGCCGCGGCGGCCGGGTCGAGCGTGGCGCGGTCGCGGAGCGTTCCCGCCGAGCCGGGCAGCACGAAGTGCCGGACGACGACGGCGAAGACGGTGAGGTACAGCAGGTACGAGAAGCCCTGCGGGGAGAGGTAGTCCTGGCCCACCCAGTTCGCGAGCTGGAAGATCCACACACCGGTCCACACGAGGCGCCAGTCGTCGCTGAACGTGCGGTAGACGAGGATCAGGACGGGGACGGTCAGCAGACCGAGCGCGACGGGCGCCCAGTTGATGAACGAGGCGGCGGCGTCCACGCCGAAGGCCCGGACGAGGGCGGCGTCCAGCGAGAAGAAGCCGGGCCACTGGTCGTAGGCGGACATGCCGCCGGAGAGCTCGGTCCCGGGGTGGACGGTGCCCTGGGCGAGGAGCCTGCTGATGATCGCGTCGTGCTTGGACGCCCAGGCGTAGCGGACGGTGTCGTAGAGGATCGCGGGCGGCGCCTTGAGGGCGACGAGCATCGCCGCGCAGTAGGTCGCCGGCCAGAGCGGCGCGGTGCCGGCGCGGCGCAGGGTGATGACGAAACCGCAGGTGAGGACGGCGAGGGCGGCGTAGAAGGTGAGCGGGAAGCGGTCGAGGAGACCGAACTCGTCCATGCTCCGGAAGTCGATGCCGGGCAGTGCCCAGAGCCAGAGGGCGCCGGCGACGAGGAGGGGGACGAGGTTGAGGGCGTCGGGGGACCGGAGGACGGCGGCGAGCCGGGCCCGGGGGGCGGCGGCCCGCTCCCCGGACGCGCGCTCCCCGGACGCCCGCTCCGTCGCCTCCCGCGCCCCTGGCGCCGGGTCAGCCGCCGTCCGCTCCCTCGCCTCGCGGTCCTCCGCCCCGCGGCCACCCGCCTCGCGGTCCTCCGCCTCGCGGTCCGTGGCGGAGGGCCGCGGTGGCGCACCGCTCCCGGTCACCGGTGCGGGCCCCTGACGCTGCACGGCCTCTCCCCCCACGAACTGTCCTTTTCGACGAAGTACAGGAAGGTACTTCGGTTTTGTTCGGGCTTTCAACTGCCGGGCCGGTCGCCGGAGTTGTCGATCTCGGGACACACCGGCACTCAACCGGCGAACTCGGGCCCCTTCACCAGGGCGCGGGCCCTGCGGTACATCCGCCAGCCGACCGTGGGCAGCGAGTCGGGGTACGGAGCGGTCTTCGCGCCGCGCCCCTCCATCCACCGCTCGATGTCCGCGACGGTGTGCCCGCGGCGCAGGATCAGCCGGGCGATGCGGTAGATCTCGTCGGTCCCGGAGCTGAGCGCGTGCCGGACGGCGACGGCCGAGGTGTACCCGGCGGCCGCGGCGGCCCGCCGTACGGCCGGGCTGTTGTAGCCGTGCGGGTAGGCGAGATGGCGGACCTCATGCCCGAGGACGTCCTCCAGGACCGCCTTGGACTCGCGCAGTTCCCGGCGGAGCGCGGCCGGCGCCAGGGTGTCGAGCTGCGGGTGGGTGGCGGTGTGCGCGCCGACCTCCATCCCGTACTGCTCGAGGCGCGGCGCCTGGGCCAGGGTCATCATCGGCGCGGGCGGCAGCAGACAGGGCCGGCCGCGGGTGATGGCCCCGGTGGTGAGGTACGCGGTGGACGGCAGGCCGCGGGCGGCGAGGGCCTCGGCGGTCGGCCCCACCAGATCGGCGAAGCCGTCGTCGAAGGTGAGGACGACGGGCCGGGGCGGCAGCGGGGCGCCGGTGGCGAAGTGCGCGGCGAGGGTGCCGACGGTGACGGCGGTACGGCCGCTGGCGACGATCGCGTCGAGCTGGGCGGCGAAGTCCTTGGGCGAGACGGTGAATTCGGCGATCCAGTCCGGGGGGTCCTCCATCACGGCGTGGTAGAGGAGGACGGGTATGCGGGAGCGCGCGGCGGTACCGGTCATCGGGCCACCGCCGAACCACCGCGCGGCGCCTGCGAGCGGGCCCGCGCCGGAGCCGTGGCGCGGGCCCGCGTACGGGTCTGTGCGCGGGCCTTGGCGTAGCCGATCGGGCCGTAGAGCATGCCGCGCCGCTCCAGCCGGGAGAGGGAGGCGGGCCAGGGGTGGTGCTGGGTGCCGTGCTCGCCGGGCACGCCGCCGTCGGGGGTCTCCCCCCGCTGGGCGGTCATGGTCCGGGCGTACGCGAGGCCGCGCGGCAGCCGGGCGAGCAGGGCGGGCAGCAGGCGGGGGCTGCGGACCAGGGTGGCGGTGAGGTACGCGGTGAGCCCGGCGCCGTAGCCGTACGCCTGGTTCCGCAGGTCCTGCCAGGTGTCGCGGTGGTGGTGCCAGACGAGGGCCTCGGAGGTGTAGCGGAGGCGGAAGCCGGCGGCGAGGACGGCGACGAAGGCGTACAGGTCGTCGCCGCCGCGGGCGGCGGTCCCGGTGCCGGTGGCCGGGTCGAAGCCGCCGGCCCGGCGGAGGGCGTCGGCGCGGAAGGCCATGTTGGCGCCGGAGCCGAAGCTGCCGGCGGTGAAGGGGAAGAGGGGCTCGTCGGCGGGCGGACGCGCCGGGTCGTAGAGCCGGGGCGCGAAGCCCTTGGCGAAGCCGCCGTGGGATTCGAGGAGGATCTGGGCGGGGGTGCCGAGGCGGGCGGGCAGGATCAGACCGGTGACACAGCCGAGGCCGGGATCGGCGGCGAAGGGCGCGGTGAGGGCGGTCAGCCAGTGCGGGTCGGCGATCACGTCGTCGTCGGTGAAGGCGACGACGGCCCCCTCGGCGGCGGCGAGGCCGGTGTTGTGGGCGGTGGCGAGACCGGGCGTGTCCTCGCGCACGTACCGGACACGGACGGCGCGGTCGGCGTCGTCGGCGTCGTCGGCGTACTTCCGGGTGACGAGCTCGTGGGTGCCGGTGGTGCGGGGCGCGTTGTCGACGACGATCAGCTCGAAGTCCGGGTGGTCCTGGGCGAGCAGCGAGTCGAGGGCGCGGGCGAGGGACTCGGGGCGCTCACGGGTCGCGACGACGACGGAGGTACGCGGCGGCGTGGGCGCTTCGAGGGCGGCGGGCCGGGCGGCGGCGAGGCGTTCGGCGTCGGTCCCGGGCCCCTCGGCCTCGGCGAGCCGTCGCCTGGCGAGGGCGGCGAGCACCTCGGCGGGGTCCTCGCCGTCGGGGACGGTCCCGACGACGGTGGCGGCGGGCCGGCCCCGGAGCCGTACGAGCGCGTAGACGTCACCGGGCACGACGGCCGGCGCGCCGGGCGCGGGCCTGAAGCCGAGGACGTGCCCGTCGGGCGCGTCGAGATCGAGCTCGGCGACGGAGAGGGGCCGGGGGGCGGGGGTGCTGCTCATCGGGGGTCTCCCCAGAGACGTACGGAGGCGGGTGGGGCGGGTGGGACTGATGCGGCAGATGGGGCTCGTTCGGCGGTGGGGCTAACGGTGGCCCCGCAGGCGGGCGAGACCGTTGAGGACGGCGCGCCCACGGGCCGCGAGCGCCGGCCGGGTGCGGACGAACCGGTGCACGCGCAGCGGGGGCTCCCGGCGCAGCCAGTGCACCGCGCCCAGCACACCCGGCCGGACGACGGCACCCTCGTGCACCGTCAACTCCCCCGTCTTCAAGGCGTCCTTGTACTCGGCCGCGCCGCGCCCCAGGTCCAGCATCCCGATCCCGGCGGCGGCCGCGGCCTCGGCCATCCGCAGATGGAGGACGAGCCCGGGCGAGTACTTCGCGAACTCGGGGTCGTACGCCGGGAACCAGCAGGACAGCACGGTCCGGGACCGCAGCCCGAAGTGGGCGGCGATCGGGCGCTCCCCCACGTACAGCACGGACAGGACGCCGGAACAGCCGGGCGTGCGGAGCGCGTGGAGGCGGCGGACGAGCGCGCTGATCCACTCCTGGGCGAAGCGGTCGCCGCGACCGGTCCTGCGGTACTGGGCGGACTTCCACGCCATGAGGGTGCGCAGGGCCGCCGGATCGCGCTCGTCGAAGACGAAGCGCACCTCGCCGTCCGCCTGGCGGCCGAGCTTGCGCTCCTTGGCGAGCGTGGTCCTGAGGAACTTGGGCGACTGGACGCGGAGCAGGGCCTCGTAGGCCGCGTACCCCTCGCCGACGTCGATCACGGGCGAGGCGAAGGACTCGGTGGCGGCGCCCTCGAAGACCGGCTGCCCGTCCTCCAGGTTGTCGAACCGCCAGACGGCGAGACCGCAGGCGCGCAGCAACGCCCGGGCGCCCGGGCGCAGTCCGGAGCGCAGGACGGCTCCCTGGCTGTCGGAGACCCCGAAGCCGATGGCCCGGCCCCCGCCGAGCAGGCCCTTCTCGTACGGGAAGAAGCCGACCGGCTCGCCGTCCTCCCACCAGACGGCGACCCGCGAGCCGGGGCGGACCTCGGCGACCGCGCGGGTGAACTCCGGTTCCATGAAGGGATTCGCGGGCCCGCCGGCTTTGGCGCGCAGCTCCCGCCAGGCCTCGATCTCGCGCTCGCCCAGCTCCCCCGGCCGCACGACGCGGACGCTCACAGCACTCACTTGCCGACCCCCCGGTCTACCCCCTGAGCACTACCAGGACAGGACGCTACCGGTCCGTGGTCACCCGCGGCAGGGATACTGGGGCTTTCCGTGACCAACCCGTGAAGGAGGGGACATGACGGGGATCCGTGGTGATCAAGAGGCTCGCGGGGTGGACGAGTTGGAGATCATCGGGTGGGGCAGGACCGCGGACGTGTACGCGCTGCCGGGGGACGACGCGTGGGTGCTGCGGCGCAACCGCGACGGCGGCGGCACGGCCCGGGAGGCCGAGGTCATGACGCGGCTGGCGCGGCAGGGCTACCCGGTCCCGGCGGTGCTGCGCGCGGAGGGGTCCGATCTGGTGATGGAGCGCCTCACGGGGCCGTCCCTCCTGGACGCCCTGCTGTCCGGCACGTACGAACCGGAACCGGCGGGCGCGCTGATCGCCGAGCTCCTCACGAGGCTGCACGCGCTGCCGGGGGCACCGCCGGCGCATCTGGACCTGCACCCCGGCAACGTCCTCCTGACGGCCGGCCGGGGGCCCGTCGTCATCGACTGGGAGACGGCCGAGGAGGGGCACCCGCCGGGCCTGGACCACGCGATGTCGGCGCTGATCCTCGCGGAGGTGGCGGTCTCCCCTGCCCCGTACGCCCCGGGCGCCCGGGCGGGCCTGGCCGCGCTGCTTTCGGCCGCGACGGCCCCCGTGCTGCCGTACATCGCCACGGCCCGGGCACGGCGCGCGGCGGACCCGCACCTGACGGAGGGGGAGGTGGCGGCGCTGGGCACGGCGGCGGAACTCGTGACGGAGCTGGCGGCGGCCTGAGCGGCGGGGCGGCGGGGCGCGGGAGCGGCCTGGGCGACCCGGCCGCCGGGAGCGGCCTGGGTGACTTGGCCGCCGGGAGCGGCCTGGGGCCCGGCGAAACCCGGTGGCCCGCCGCCCGGCCCCGTCGATACCGTCGGGGCCCCCGCGGACCGGCGTCCGCGGTCCCCCGCGAGAGAGAGTGAACCCCCGTGACCGCCGCCCACCGCCCGACCACGACCCTGTGGCGCCCCACCGGCCCGGCCGAGCTGGACCTCGTGCGCGAGCTGGAGTGGCGGGCCTGGCCGCCGCGGCTGCCGGAGCAGCCGATCTTCTACCCGGTCCTCGACGAGGAGTACGCGGTGATGATCGCGCGCGACTGGAACGTCAAGCACGACGGCGCCGGCTTCGTCACGCGCTTCGAGGTCGACACGGAGTTCCTGCGCAGGTACCCGGTCCGGCAGGCGGGCGGCCGGACGATCCTGGAGCTGTGGGTGCCGGCCGAGGAGCTCGACGAGTTCAACGCGCACATCGTGGGCGGGATCGAGCTGGTTCACGAGTTCCGCTGAGCCCTGCTCGCTAGGGTGCGGTCATGGGAGCACTGACGACCGCCGTCCGCGGGCACGAGGAAGCCGCCCGGTTCCTCGCCCGGCCCGGCGCCTTGGAACTCGACCGTCGCCGGCACGCCGAGGAGGGGAGCCCCCGATGACGATCCGCCGCGCGGTGCCCAACCTCCACACCGCCTCCCTCGGGGAGAACCGCGACTTCTACGCGCTGCTCGGGTTCGAGGCGGTGATGGACCACGGCTGGATCACCACCCTCGCCTCCCCGTCGGCCCCCACGGCCCAGATCAGCCTGATGACCCACGACCTGACCGCCCCGGTCACCCCGGACCTGAGCGTGGAGGTCGACGACGTGGACGCGGCGTACGCGACGCTCCGTGCGGCGGGCGCCGAGATCGTCCACCCCCTGACCGACGAACCCTGGGGCGTGCGCCGCTTCTTCACCCGCGACCCGGACGGCCGGGTGATCAACGTCCTGGGCCACCGGGCCTAGCGTTCCCTTCCCGGGCCGGGTCACGAGCCGTTCGGCCCGCGCTTCACCTTGGTGACGTCGGTGATCGGCGTGTCCGGGAGCCCGAAGGGGTCCGCTGTCACCCCGGCGGCGGTCGTGGTGACGTCCACGGCCAGGTTCTCGATCACGCCCGTGGGGCGGAGGTCGAGCCGGACCCGGGGCCTGCCCCCGTGGTCGGGCATCCGGTGGATGCCTTCCGGAAGGTAGTGCAGGGCGATCAGCCGCTCGCGCAGTTCCGCGTAGCCGGCCGGGGCATCGCCGTCGAACGCCTTCCGGATGCGCTCGGCGTGGGCGTTCCCGACGCACGTGCCGAGGGGGGACAGGGGTGCTTCCTCGGCCGGCTCGGGCCTCGCCCGCTCGGAGAGGGGCGGTTCCGGGAGGTCCGTGGGGAGCGGAACGGGTTCGGGGCTCTCCGTCGCGTACGGGTCCGGTCCCACCGAGAGGTCGTCGACCGCCGGCAGGGCCGGCAACTCGGGCATGCTGCCCGGCGCGCAGGTGTTCGCGATGCGGGTCTCCAGCGCCAGCGACCTGACCTCCGGGTCGGGGTGCTTCTCCAGGGCTTCCGGCGGGATCATCCGCGTCGGGGGCGTCGCCGTCGGCTCCTGCTTCGCCGGGGCGGTCGCGGCGGACACCTTCCCCTGGGCCCGGCCCGTGGTGGCGTCCGCCGTACCGCACGCGGACAGGGCCATGCCGCCGAGCGCGGCGGCCAGGACGATCTTCGTGAAGCGGGTCGCGTTCCTCATGCGGGAATCATGCGGGCGGGTGATGCCCGCCCACATGAGTAGCCCTACTCAGCGATCGCGGTCTCCCGCACTCAGACCACGCGTACGCCCGCCCGCCAGACCTCCGTCACCAGCGGGACGCCCGGTCGGTACGCCAGGTGCACGTGGGACGGGGCGTCGAGGAACGTGAGGTCCGCGCGGGCGCCCGGCGTCAGCCGGCCGACGTCCGTGCGGCGCAGGGCCGCCGCGCCGCCCGCCGTGGCCGACCAGACCGCCTCGTCCGGGGTCATGCCCATGTCCCGCACCGCGAGGGCGATGCAGAAGGGGACCGAGGACGTGAAGGACGAGCCGGGGTTGCAGTCCGTGGACAGGGCGACCGTCACGCCCGCGTCCAGGAGGCGGCGCGCGTCCGGCCACTGGGCGCGGGTGGAGAACTCCGCGCCCGGGAGGAGGGTCGCGACCGTCGATCCGTTCGCGAGCGCGTCCACGTCGGCGTCCGTCAGGTGGGTGCAGTGGTCCGCGCTGGCCGCGTCCAGCTCCACCGCGAGCTGGACGCCGGGGCCGTACGTCAGCTGGTTCGCGTGCACCCGGGGGTGCAGGCCCTTCGCCTTGCCGGCGGTCAGGATCGCGCGCGCCTGGTCGCCGTCGAAGGCGCCCTTCTCGCAGAAGACGTCCACCCAACGGGCGTACGGGGCGCACGCGTCCAGCATCTCGCCCGTCACGAGGTCCACGTACGCGGCCGGGTCGTCGGCGTAGTCCGGGGAGACGATGTGCGCGCCGAGGTAGGTGACCTCGTCGGTGTGCTCGGCCGCGATGCGCAGCGCGCGGGCCTCGTCCTCGACCGTGAGGCCGTAGCCCGACTTGGTCTCGAAGGTCGTCGTGCCCTGGCGGAGGGCCTCGCGGAGGTAGCGGGCGACGTTCTCCGAGAGCTCGGCGTCGGTGGCCGCGCGGGTCGCCGCGACGGTGGTGCGGATGCCGCCGGCCTTGTAGGGCTGGCCCGACATGCGGGCGTTGAACTCGGCGGTGCGGTCGCCCGCGAAGACGAGGTGCGAGTGGGAGTCCACGAAGCCGGGGATCACCGCCCGTCCACCGGCGTCGACCCGGTTGTCAGTGGCCGGTGCTTTGCTGGATTCACCGACCCAGACGACGCGGTCGCCGTCGATGACGACGGCCGCGTCCTGGATCAGACCCAGGGCACTGCTGTCACCGAGGGAGGGATCGTTCGTGACGAGGCTGGCGATGTTGACGATGGCGGTGGCGGTCGTCGCCACGGCGCTGTTCGCGCTCGTGGGGGCGGAGCTCGCCATCGGGTTGTTCGTCGCCGCGGGGCCCGTGTTCATGGTGAGGGGTGTCTCCTTCAGGCGCTTCAGCCGCGCAGTGCGGCGATCGAGTCCGCGAGGGCGCGGGGCACGTCCGGCACGGTCTGGTGGACCCCGTCCCGTACGACGTGACGTCCGCCCACGACCGTGTGCCGGACGTCCGCTGCCGACGCTGCGAATACCGCCGTCTCGGCTGCCAGACGCGGTACCGGTCCCGCTGTCCTGACCGAGTCGAGCGCGATCGTCGTGAAGTC
The DNA here is from genome assembly GCF_044752965.1 of Streptomyces sp. NPDC088553. Classification (NCBI taxonomy): domain Bacteria; kingdom Bacillati; phylum Actinomycetota; class Actinomycetes; order Kitasatosporales; family Streptomycetaceae; genus Streptomyces; species Streptomyces sp. NPDC088553. The sequence continues at coordinate 31,666 of NZ_JBIVMG010000014.1, forward strand.
GGCGAGGGCGCCGGCCTTCAGGGTGCCCGCGTCGGTCCAGCCGAGGGCCGCGTGACCGTCCGCCGTGGCCGCGCGCAGGAGGGCCGCCGCCGTCCAGTGGCCGCGGGTGCGGGTGCGGAGGCGTTCGTTCAGTTCCATCGCGCGCGCCTCCTCCAGGAGGTCGATCACCGCGTGGCTGTCGCTGCCCAGGGACAGCGGGGAGCCGGCCCGCTGGAGGGCGACGGCCGGGCCGATGCCGTCGGCCAGGTCCCGTTCCGTCGTGGGGCACATGCACGTGCCGGTGGACGTCGAGCCGATCAGGGCGATGTCGGCGTCCGTCATGTGGGTGTTGTGGACGCCCGTCGTCCGGGCGCCGAGCACGCCGTGGTCGGCCAGGAGCTGGGTGGGCGTGCGGCCGTGGGCCGCGAGGCAGGCGTCGTTCTCGGCGGTCTGCTCCGAGAGGTGGACGTGGAGGGGGGCCTGCCGGTCCTGGGCCCAGCGGGCCACCGTGGACAGCTGGTCCGCGGGGACCGCGCGGACCGAGTGGATCGCCGCCCCGATCCGTACGCCGTCCCGTTCCTTGAGGCCGCTCGCCCGCTCGGCCCAGGCCTCGGCCGTGCCGTCGGAGAAGCGGAGCTGGTGCCGGTCGGGTGCGGCGCCGAAGCCGGCGGAGAGGTACGCGGTGTCGAGGAGGGTGATGCGGATGCCCGCCTCGCCCGCGGCGGCGATCAGGGCCTCGCCCATGGCGTTGGGGTCGGCGTACGGGGTGCCGCCGGGCGCGTGGTGCAGGTAGTGGAACTCGCCGACGGCCGTGACGCCGGCCAGCGCCATCTCCGCGTACACGGCGCGGGCGAGGGCGAAGTAGCTGTCGGGGGTGAGGCGTTGGGCGACGTTGTACATGACCTCGCGCCAGGTCCAGAACGTGCCGGAGCCGACCTGGACCGTGCCGCGCAGGGCGCGGTGGAAGGCGTGCGAGTGGGCGTTCGCGAGGCCCGGGATCGTCAGGCCGCGCAGCACGACGGCGCCGGGCGGCGGGGTGTCGACCCCGGTGCGGACGGCGGTGACGCGGCCGTCCGGGGAGCCCGCGGCGGAGCCGCCGGTGGACACGGTGAGGGCCACGCCCGGCTCGACGTTCGTGTCGAGCCAGGCGTGCTCCAGCCAGTACGTCGTCAGCGGCACGCCAGCTCCTCCAGTACGTCGGCGAGTGCGAGGACCCCGGCCACGCAGTCGTCCTCGGCCGCGAACTCGGCCGGGGAGTGCGAGACGCCGGTGGGGTTCCGTACGAACAGCATGGCGGTCGGAATCGATTCGGAGAGGATTCCCGCGTCGTGTCCGGCACCGGTGCCGAGGACCGGGACCTTTCCGGAGTCGCCGAGGATCCGGGACAGCTCGTCGCGCAGGGCGTGCGAGAAGTCCACGACCGGGGTGAAGGACTCCCGGACGACCGTGAGGTCGATGCCGTGCCGCTGGGCGTAGTCGCGGGCCGCCGTCTCGACGCCCGTCACGACCGTGTCGAGCGCGTCCTGGTCGGCGGCGCGGGCGTCGAGCCAGCCGCGGACCAGGGACGGGATGGCGTTGACGCCGTTCGGCTCGACCGCGATCTTGCCGAAGGTGGCGACGGCGCCCGCGAGCTCCGCCTCGCGGCGGGCGGCGAGGACCGTCTCCGCGTAGGTGAGCATCGGGTCGCGGCGGTCGACCAGGCGGGTGGTGCCCGCGTGGTTGGCCTCGCCGGCGAAGTCGTACCGCCAGCGGCCGTGCGGCCAGATGGAGGAGGCGATGCCGACGGAGTCCCCGGACAGGTCGAGGGCGCGGCCCTGCTCGACGTGGAGTTCGACGAACGCGCCGATGCGGGCGAGCCGTTCGGGGTCGGGGCCGATGGCCGCGGGGTCGTACCCGGCGGCCTCCATGGCCTGCGGGAGGCTGATGCCGGAGGCGTCGCGGAGCTCGTACGCCTGCTCCTTCGTCAGCCGGCCTGCGGTGAGGCGGGAGCCGACACAGGCGAGGCCGAAGCGGGCACCCTCCTCGTCGCCGAAGTTGGTGATGGCGAACGGGCGCTTGAACGAGACGCCGCGCGAGCGGAGTTCGTCGAGGGCGGCGAAGGCGGAGACGACGCCGAGGGGGCCGTCGAAGGCGCCACCGTCCGGGACGGAGTCCAGGTGGGAGCCGGTGACGACGGCGTCCCCCGCCGTGGGGTCGCCGAGCCAGGCCCACTGGTTGCCGTTGCGGTCGGTCTCGACGTCCATGCGGCGGGCCTCGGCCTGCATGCGGAACCAGAGCCGGCAGTCGGCGTCGGCCTCGGTCCAGGCGTAGCGCCGGTAGCCACCGGAGGCGGCGCTGCGGCCGATGGGCCGCAGCGACCGCCACATGGCGTCGAAGCTCGCGCTCACGCGTCGTCGCCCTCGCGCATCGGGACGCGGACGCCGCGCTCGTCGGCGACCCGCTCCGCGATGTCGTAGCCCGCGTCGACGTGCCGGATGACGCCCATGCCGGGGTCGTTCGTCAGGACGCGGCGGATCTTCTCGCCCGCGAGCTTCGTGCCGTCGGCCACCGAGACCTGGCCGGCGTGGATGGAGCGGCCCATGCCGACGCCGCCGCCGTGGTGGATGGAGACCCAGGACGCGCCGGAGGCGACGTTCACCATGGCGTTGAGGAGCGGCCAGTCGGCGATGGCGTCGGAGCCGTCGAGCATCGCCTCGGTCTCGCGGTACGGGGAGGCCACCGAGCCGCAGTCGAGGTGGTCGCGGCCGATGGCGAGGGGCGCGGCGAGGGTGCCGTTGCCGACCATGTCGTTGAACATGTCGCCGGCCTTGTCGCGCTCGCCCTGGCCGAGCCAGCAGATGCGGGCGGGCAGGCCCTGGAAGTGGACGCGCTCGCCGGCCATCTTGATCCAGCGGTGCAGGGACTCGTTCTCCGGGAAGAGGTCGAGGATCGCCTTGTCCGTCTTGTGGATGTCCGAGGCCTCGCCGGACAGGGCCGCCCAGCGGAACGGTCCCTTGCCCTCGCAGAACAGCGGGCGGATGTACGCCGGGACGAAGCCGGGGAAGGCGAACGCGCGGTCGTAGCCGGCCAGCTGGGCCTCGCCGCGGATCGAGTTGCCGTAGTCGAAGACCTCGGCACCGGCGTCCATGAAGCCGACCATGGCCTCGACGTGCTTGGCCATCGACTCGCGGGCCCGCACCGTGAAGCCGGCCGGGTCCTTCGCGGCGGCGTCGGCCATGTCGTCGAAGGCGACGCCGACCGGGAGGTAGGACAGCGGGTCGTGGGCGGAGGTCTGGTCCGTCACGATGTCGATCGGGGCGCCCTCGGCGAGCATCTGCGGGAGCAGCTCGGCGGCGTTGCCGAGGAGGCCGATGGAGAGCGGACGGCGGGCGTCGCGGGCCTCGGTGGCCAGCTGGAGGGCGTGGGCGAGGTTGTCGGCCCTCACGTCCAGGTAGCGGTGCTCGATGCGGCGCTCGATGGCGCGCGGGTCGACGTCGACGCAGATCGCGACGCCGTCGTTCATCGTCACGGCGAGGGGCTGGGCGCCGCCCATGCCGCCGAGGCCGGCGGTGAGGGTGATCGTGCCGGCCAGGGTGCCGTTGAACTTCTTCGCGGCGACGGCGGCGAAGGTCTCGTACGTGCCCTGGAGGATGCCCTGGGTGCCGATGTAGATCCAGGACCCGGCGGTCATCTGGCCGTACATGGTGAGGCCGAGCTGCTCCAGGCGCCGGAACTCCTCCCAGTTGGCCCAGTCGCCCACCAGGTTGGAGTTGGCGATGAGGACGCGCGGGGCCCACTCGTGGGTCTGCATGACGCCGACGGGGCGGCCGGACTGGACGAGCATCGTCTCGTCCTGCTTCAGCGTCCGGAGCGTGCGGACCATGGCGTCGAAGGAGCGCCAGTCGCGGGCGGCCTTGCCGGTGCCGCCGTAGACGACGAGCTTGTCGGGGTGCTCGGCGACCTCGGGGTCGAGGTTGTTCTGGAGCATCCGGAGGGCGGCCTCCTGCTGCCACCCCAGGGCGCTCAGTTCCGTACCGCGCGGGGCCCGTACGGGGCGGGGTCCTGACATGGCGGTGCCTCCTCGAATGTCGTTCAGATATTCACATCCTGGCGGCTTGAATAGTTGTAGTCAACAGCTGCGGGGGCGCACGTCCCGGTGATGGGATGGACACATGGCCTCCTCCCGCCGCGATCTCGCCGTCCGCGCCGCCGTCGACCAAGGGCTCCTCTCCCCCGCCGAACCGGTCGTCGCCCTCCTCGACACCGCCGGCATCCGCGCCTCCGCCGCCGCCCTGACCAGCGCGTTCGCCGCCGTCACCGACGCGCCCGTGCTGCACGCCTTCGCCGTCAAGGCCGCCCCGCTCGTCCCCGTGCTCCGCCTCCTGCACGAGGCCGGGCTCGGCGTCGAGGTCGCGAGCCCCGGCGAGCTGGCCCTCGCGCGCGCCGCCGGGGTCCCGCCCACCGCCACGGTGCTCGACTCCCCCGCCAAGACCCCCGCCGAACTGCGCCAGGCCCTCGCGCTCGGCATCGCCGTCAACGCCGACAACCTCCAGGAACTGGCCAGGCTCGACGCGCTCGTCACCTCCGCGCCCACCGCCTCACCGCTCGGGCTCCGGGTGAACCCGCAGGTCGGAGCCGGTTCCATCGGCGCCCTCTCGACCGCGACCGCCACTTCCAAGTTCGGCGTGGCACTCCGCGACGAGGGCGCCCGCAAGGCCGTCGTCCAGGCCTACCTGGAGCGGCCCTGGCTGACCCGGCTGCACACCCACACCGGCTCCCAGGGCGTCCCGCTCGCCCTGATGGCCGAAGGCGTCGGGGAGGCGTACGCGCTCGCCGAGGAGATCAACCGCGCGGTCGGCCGGCAGCAGATCGACACCCTCGACATCGGAGGCGGCCTGCCGGTCAACTTCCACTCCGACGAGGAGACACCGACGTACGCGGAGTACGCCCGGCTGCTCGCCGACACCGTCCCGGGGCTCTTCGACGGCCGCTACGGCCTGGTGACCGAGTTCGGCCGCTCGCTGCTCGCCAAGCACGGCACGGTCCTCGCCCGGGTGGAGTACACCAAGAGCTCCGGCGGCCGCCCCATCGCCGTCACCCACGCGGGCGTACAGGTGGCCACCCGGACGGTCTACGCCCCCGACACCTGGCCGCTGCGCGTCCTCGCCTACGACTCCGAGGGCCGCCCCCGCACCGGGGAAGTCACCGTCCAGGACGTGGCGGGCCCCGCCTGCTTCGCCGGGGACCTGCTCGCCACCGGCCGGGCGCTGCCGCTGCTGCACCAGGGCGACGTGGTGGCCGTCCCGGACACCGGCGCGTACTGCTTCGCCCACCACTACGCGTACAACAGCCTGCCCCGGCCGGGAATCCACGGCTTCACGGTGACGGAGAACGGGGACGGGGACGCGGGCGGCCTCGGGAGCGGCGACGGGGCCGGCGGCGGGGTGGTCACCTTCAGGACCGTACGGAAGCCCCAGACGCTCGCGGAGATCGTCGCCGAGTCGGGCGGGGCGCACGCGGACGCCCTCGTCGGGTAGCGCGGGCCGTGCGTCGCGGTTTCGATGAAGCCATGACTGGAACGGGAACCGGCTCGAACACCACGACCGTCGTCGTCGAGCGGCGGGTCGACGCCTCCCCCGGGCGGGTCTGGGAGTCGATCACCGACCTGCCGGACATGCCCCGCGTCCTCTCGGGCGTCGAGCGGGTCGAGGTGCTCACCGAGGGCGGCTTCGCCGTGGGCACCCGCTGGCGCGAGACCCGGCGGATGCTGGGCAAGGAGGCCACCGAGGAGATGCTGGTGACGGAGTGCGAGCCGCCCGACCGGTACGTCACGGTCGCCGACTCGCACGGCATGCACTACGTCTCCGAGATCACCCTCACCCCCGACGGGACCGGGGCGACCACCCTGCGGATGACGTTCTCCGCCCGGCCCTCCCGCGGCCGCCGACAGGGCTTCCTGGGGCGGCTGATGACCCGCTTCGGCGCGAAGGCGGTCGCCAAGGCGCTCACGAAGGACCTGTCCGAGATCGCGAACGCGGTGGAATCGAAGACCTGAGGGTCGACCTGACACACATCCGAGCCCGATTGTCGTCGGGTGCTGGCATGTTCCGATGGAAAATGCCAGAACACCCCCCTGAGGCCGCTGCGTTGAGTAACGTCACCGTCACTGCCGCACGTTCGCACGCCGCATCGGGAGGGGAATCCGCGTGCCCGGAATCGACGAGTGCCTTCTGGAGGCCATGGCCCTGCCGGGCGCTCGCGGGGCCTCCCTGGTCGACTGGACCAGCGGGCTCGCCCTCGGGACGGCGGGTGACTCACCGGTCGGCGACCATGAGACGACGGCCGCCGAGACCGCCGAACTCGCCCGCGCCGCCGCCGAGTTCGACTCGTTCGCGGCCGCGGACGAGGACCCCGGCGACGAACCGCCCGTAGAGGACCTCATCGTCACCACCCGCGCCGGCTACCACGTCCTGCGCTTCGTCGAGACGTCCTTCGACAGCAGCGTCTTCCTCCACCTCTGGCTCGACCGCGACACCGGCAACCTCGCCCTCGCCCGCATACGGCTCCGCGACCTCGCCGAACGGCTGGTCCTGGGATGAGCGCGCCCGGAGCGACCGCCGTCGCCACCCCCGTCTCCCCGATGCTGGTCCGGCTGGCCGCCGAGAAGGCCACCGGCGCCCTGCTCCGCGACCACGGCACGCTCTACCTCGTCGACGGCCGCGTCGTGCACGCCGAGAGCCCCGCCGCCCCCGGCGTCGACGTCCTCCTCACCACCGGCGGACGGCTGCCCCGCGAGGGCTGGGACGAGGCCGTCGACCGGGCCGGGGCCCACCGTGCCGTCGGCCGCTTCCTCGTCGACAGCGGCCGGCTCCACGACGGCGAGCTGGAGATCTGCCACCTCGGCGCCGTCTTCGACGCGGCCTTCTTCGCCCTCTCCCCCACCAGCGGGCCGACCCGCTTCCGGTACGGGGTCGGGCACTGGTTCGGGACGGTGCGGCCGGTATCGGCCGAGGCCGTGGAGCGCGAGACGGTACGGCGCCGCGAACTCCTCGACGCCGTCTGGCCGTACGCCGCCGTGGACACCTCCCCCGTCGTGCCGCGCGCCGCCGCCCCCGGCCAGACCGTGGGGGCGCGCCAACGGGCCCTGCTCGCCGCCGCCGACGGGCGGCGGACCCCGGCGGAGCTGGCCCTGGTACTCGGCCGCCCCGCCTTCCACACCCTCCTCGACGTCCGGCGGCTCGCGGCCGCCGGACTCGTCGAGACGCCGCTCGACCCCACCCCCGAACCGCTGCCACCGCCCTTGCCTGCCCTCTTACCGGCCCTGCCGGTGGCCGATCCCGACATCGCCCTGCTGCGCCGGCTCCGTGACGCCCTGGAGGCACACCTGTGATGAGGCGTGCCCTGCGCCTGCGCGCCGAAAGGAAACAGCTCATGACGGCAGAAGCCGAGGTACTCGGCGAGCTCAGACGGCTGCGGGCCCGGCTGCCCCAGCTGACCGGAGCGCTCGCGGCCAGCGCCGACGGGCTCGTCCTGGCCCACGACACCGTGGACGGCGAGGCGGAGAGCGTGGCCGCGCTGACCGCGGCGGCGCTCGGTGTCGGCCAGCGGCTGACCGACAGCACCGGCCAGGGCCGGTTCCGGGAGCTGCTGGTACGCGGCGAGAACGGCTACGTGGCGACGTACGCGGCGGGCGGCTCGGCCGTCCTGACGCTGCTCGCCGAACCCCGGATCAACGTCGGGCGGCTCCATCTGGAGGCCCGCAGGTCCAGCGTCCGGATAGGCGAACTCGTCGACGGCGCGCTGGAGCGCAGAGACCTGAACTGACGCACCGCACCACGCAGAACGAGCCCCACGCAGAACAAGCATCACGCAGAACGAGCATCACGCAGAAGACACGTACACGAGAAGGAAGTGCGACACCCATGGCGAACACCGAGACCTCCCTCAAGGAAGCGGCCTCCATCGAAGGCGCCCTCGGCGCGGCCCTCGTCGACTACACGAGCGGCATGGCACTCGGCACGATCGGCGGGGGCAAGGACCTCGACCTCAACATGGCCGCTGCCGGCAACACCGACGTCGTCCGGGCCAAGGTCCGCACGATGGAGATGCTCGGCCTCGGCGACGAGATCGAGGACATCCTGATCACCCTCGGCCGGCAGTACCACCTGATCCGGCTGCTCAAGGGCCAGGGCAAGAACGGCCTGTTCCTGTACCTCGCGCTGGACAAGGACCGGGCGAACCTGGCGATGGCCCGCCACCAGCTGAAGAAGGTCGAGACCGACCTGGAGGTCTGACCCGGCCTGTACGGGCGGGAGCCGGCGGGGGTCTATTCGACGAACAGGCCCCGCGCCGCCGCCTTCGTGTCGAACTCCTCCAGACGCGCCTGCGCGTCCGGGAGTTCGTCGGCCATGGCCTCCAGGAGGACCCGGCCGAGCATCATCGGCGCACAGGCGGTGTCGAAGGCGAGCCCGGTGCCGACGGCGGCCGGGATGAGCAGGTCGCTGTGGGCGGCGACGGGCGCGAACGCCGACTCGGCGACGGTCACGACCGTGAGCCCGGCCGCCCGCGCGTACTCCAGTGCCTCGACGACCTCCCGCGGGTGCCGGGGCAGCGCGAAGCACAGCAGGGCCGTGGCCCCGGCGCGTACGGCGGCGTCGACGCGGTCCGTGAGCATGGAGCCGGCCTCGTCGAGGAGCCGGACGTCCGGGTGCACCTTGGCGGCGAAGTAGGCGAAGCCACGCGCCTGCGAGGAGGCGGCCCGCAGACCGAGCACGGGCAGCGGCCGGGAGCCCGCGAGCAGCCGGCCGGCCCGCTCGACGGGCGCGGGGTCGGCGAGCAGTCCGGCGAGGTGCCGGAGGTTCTCGATCTCGGCGAGGACGGCCTGCTGGTACTCGTTGAGCGCCTCGTCCTCCCCCTCGGCCGCACCGGGCTCGGGGGGCGCGACCTCGCGCAGATGGCGGCGGAGCGCCGGATACCCGTCGAAGCCGAGGGCGACGGCGAAGCGGGTGACGGAGGGCTGGCTGACCCCGGCGAGCTCGGCGAGCTCGACGCTGGACAGGAAGGGCACGTCACCGGCGCGCCGCACCATGCAGTGCGCGATCCGCCGCTGGGTCGGCGTCAGCCGGTGCCCCTCGAAGAGCGCCTGCAGCCGACCGGCCGGGCTGTCGCTCATGCCGCCGCCCCTCTCTCTCGCCTATTCACCCACGAAGGGCTCTGCATAAGGATATGCAGCGGGTGGTCGGGAGAGAAGCGCGAAGGGGAAGCCGGCGGGAATCGTGAGCGGGAGGCCCGGCGGAGGATCACGCCCGGGGGGGCTCGGTGGAGGGTCACACGCGGGCGCGGCGGACGGTCACACGCGGGCGGCCCGGCGGGGCATCGCGCCGGGGCGCCCGCCGGGAAAGCCCGGCCGAGCCGGAAGAGGTCGGCGCGGGGACCGCCGCACCCCCGAAACGGGGGGCGGGACGACGGCGGTCCCCGCGAGGACACGGGCCCGGGTCAGGGCCGGCCTCCGCGTCCGCGGCGTCGTCAGGAGTCCGGGAGCCGCTCCGGAAGTCCGTGACGCCGACAACCACCAATGTGCCGGACGCGTGTTAAGCGGGTGCTGCGCGTACGTGTCGCGCTCGTACCGATTGCGCGAACGCGCCCGCAGCACCCACCGCTACGGCCCGGGGAACTACTTCGCGCCGCCGTTGGCCAGGAAGGCCAGCAGGTCCTGGCGGCTGACGACACCGGTCGGCTTGCCCTCGACCAGGACGATCGCCGCGTCGGCGGCCTCGCCGAGGACGGACATCAGGTCGGCGACCGGCTCACCGGAGCCGACCTGCGGCAGCGGCGCGCTCATGTGGCGCTCCAGCGGGTCCTCCAGGGAGGCGCGCTGCTTGAAGAGCGCGTCGAGCAGCTCGCGCTCGACGACCGAGCCGACGACCTCGGCGGCCATCACGTCGGGGTGGCCGGCGCCGGGCTTCACGATGGGCATCTGGGAGACGCCGTACTCGCGGAGCACCTCGATGGCCTGGCCGACGGTCTCGTCCGGGTGCATGTGGACCAGGGAGGGCATGGTGCCGCCCTCCTTGTGGCGCAGGACGTCGGCGACGGTGGCCGTGGAGGTGTCCTCCAGGAAGCCGTAGTCGGCCATCCACTCGTCGCTGAAGATCTTCGACATGTAGCCGCGGCCGGAGTCCGGCAGCAGGACGACGACGACGTCGTCCGGGCCGAGCTCCTTGGCGACCTCCAGCGCGGCGACGACGGCCATGCCGCAGGAACCGCCGACGAGGAGGCCCTCCTCCTTGGCGAGGCGGCGGGTCATCTGGAACGAGTCCTTGTCGGACACGGCGACGATCCGGTCCGTGACGTTCCGGTCGTACGCGGTCGGCCAGAAGTCCTCGCCGACGCCCTCGACCAGGTACGGACGGCCCGAGCCGCCCGAGTAGACCGAGCCCTCCGGGTCGGCGCCGATGACCTTCACGGAGCCGCCGCTGGCCTCCTTGAGGTAGTTGCCGGTGCCGGAGATCGTGCCGCCGGTGCCGACGCCCGCGACGAAGTGGGTGATCTTCCCCTCCGTCTGCTCCCAGAGCTCGGGACCGGTGGTCTCGTAGTGGGAGCGCGGGTTGTTCGGGTTGGAGTACTGGTCGGGCTTCCAGGCGCCGGGCGTCTCACGGACCAGGCGGTCCGAGACGTTGTAGTACGAGTCCGGGTGCTCGGGGTCGACCGCGGTGGGGCAGACGACCACCTCGGCGCCGTAGGCGCGCAGTACGTTGATCTTGTCGAGGGACACCTTGTCGGGGCAGACGAAGATGCACTTGTAGCCCTTCGTCTGCGCCACGATCGCCAGGCCGACGCCGGTGTTGCCGGACGTGGGCTCGACGATGGTTCCGCCGGGCTTGAGCTCACCGCTCTGCTCGGCCGCCTCGATCATCCGCAGGGCGATCCGGTCCTTGACCGAGCCTCCGGGGTTGAAGTACTCGACCTTGGCCAGAACGGTCGCCTGAATACCCGCTGTGACGCTGTTGAGCTTCACCAGCGGGGTGTTGCCGACGAGGCTGATCATCGAGTCGTGGAATTGCACCGTAATCTCCGGGGTCTCCGTAATGGTGTGGCCAGCGTATGCGTAGTCGGAGCGGGTTACGGGGCAGTTAGACCCTGAACGGCTTGAAGGAGGTGACGGCCCCATGTCGAGGGCGAGGGTGGCGCGGCGGATCGCGGCGGGTGCGGCGTACGGCGGCGGGAGCATCGGACTGCTGGGTGTGGCGGCGGTGGGCGTCCTGCTGGCCGAGATGCAGATCGCGAAGCGGACGGTGGGCGGCGGCGCGGCCCCCCTGCCGCCGGGAGCGGACGGCCTCTACGGCCGCGCGTTCGGCACGGACACCCCCCTGCGGCTGGCCCTTCTGGGTGATTCCACGGCGGCGGGTCAGGGCGTGCGCCGCGCGGGCCAGACGCCGGGCGCGCTGCTCGCCTCGGGGCTCGCGGCAGTGGCGGAGCGGCCGGTGGTGCTGCGGAACGTGGCGCTCTCCGGTGCCCGCTCGGACGACCTGGAGCGCCAGGTGTCGCTGCTGCTCGCCCAGCCGCTCGGGCCGCCGGACGTCTGCGTGATCATGATCGGTGCGAACGACGTGACGCACCGCATGCCTCCGACGGAGTCGGTACGGCTCCTGGCGTCGGCGGTCCGGCGGCTGCGGACGGCCGGCGCGGAGGTGGTCGTCGGGACCTGCCCGGACCTCGGGACGATCGAGCCGGTCTACCAGCCGCTGCGGTGGCTGGCCCGGCGGGCCTCCCGGCAGCTGGCGGCGGCACAGACGATCGTGGTGATCGAGCAGGGCGGCCGGACGGTGTCGCTGGGCGACCTGCTTGGGCCCGAGTTCGCGGCGAACCCCCGCGAGATGTTCGGGGTGGACAACTTCCACCCGTCGGCGGAGGGGTACGCGACGGCGGCGATGGCCGTGCTGCCGACGATGTGCGCGGTGCTGGGGGTGTGGCCGGAGACGGACCGCCTGGAGCCGGCGCGGCGGGAGAACATGCTGCCGGTCGCGAAGGCGGCGGCGGAGGCGGCGAAGGAGGCGGGCACGGAGGTCACGGGCGCCCGCGCCCCGTGGGCCCTGCTGAAGCACCGCCGCAGGAGGCGGCTGCCGGTCGCGGCGGACGCGTCGCCGGAGGCGCGGGGGGAAGGGGCCACGGAGACACCCGCCCCCACCAACTGAGCGCTCGCTTAGAAAAGAGGTCCGCATCACATGCCCAGGCCGGTGACCCCATGCGGTACGTACGGGTAACTTCCCTTTCAGTCCGCTCACTCCGCACCCTCATGGAGCCGTGATGCCCGAAGCCGTGATCGTCTCGACCGCCCGCTCGCCCATCGGCCGGGCCTTCAAGGGCTCCCTCAAGGACCTGCGGCCGGACGACCTCACCGCGAACATCGTCAAGGCCGCCCTGGCCAAGGTGCCGGAGCTCGACCCGCGCGACATCGACGACCTGATGCTGGGCTGCGGCCTGCCCGGCGGCGAGCAGGGCAACAACCTGGGCCGCATCGTGGCCGTGCAGATGGGCATGGACCACCTGCCGGGCTGCACGATCACCCGCTACTGCTCCTCCTCGCTGCAGACCTCCCGCATGGCGCTGCACGCGATCAAGGCCGGCGAGGGCGACGTCTTCATCTCGGCCGGTGTCGAGATGGTGTCCCGCTTCGTGAAGGGCAACTCGGACTCCCTGCCCGACACACACAACCCCTTCTTCGCCGAGGCCGAGGCCCGTACCGCCGAGGTCGCCGCCTCCGAGGGCTCCACGTGGCACGACCCGCGCGAGGACGGCGTCGTCCCCGACGCGTACATCGCCATGGGCCAGACCGCGGAGAACCTGGCCCGCCTCAAGGGCATCAGCCGCCAGGAGATGGACGAGTTCGGCGTCCGCTCGCAGAACCTCGCCGAGCAGGCCATCAAGAACGGCTTCTGGGAGCGCGAGATCACCCCGGTGACGCTCCCGGACGGCACCGTGGTCTCCACGGACGACGGCCCGCGCGCCGGCGTCACCCTGGAGGGCGTGCAGGGCCTCAAGCCGGTCTTCCGCCCCGACGGCCTGGTCACCGCCGCCAACTGCTGCCCGCTGAACGACGGCGCCGCCGCGCTCGTCATCATGTCGGACACGAAGGCCCGCGAGCTCGGCCTGACCCCGCTCGCCCGCATCGTCTCCACCGGCGTCTCCGGCCTCTCCCCCGAGATCATGGGCCTCGGCCCGGTCGAGGCGTCGAAGCAGGCCCTCAAGCGCGCCGGCCTGACCATCGGCGACATCGACCTGGCCGAGATCAACGAGGCCTTCGCGGCCCAGGTGATCCCGTCCTACCAGGACCTGGGCCTTGACCTGGACAAGGTGAACGTCAACGGTGGCGCCATCGCCGTCGGCCACCCCTTCGGCATGACCGGCGCCCGCATCACCGGCACGCTGATCAACAGCCTCCAGTTCCACGACAAGCAGTTCGGCCTGGAGACCATGTGCGTCGGCGGCGGCCAGGGCATGGCCATGGTGATCGAGCGGCTGAGCTGAGCCGCAGCGGAGGGTAGGGGTCGCCTGAGGAACGAAGGCGGCACCTGCCCGCAGCGGAGGCGAAGCTCAGCGCGACCGAAGCGAGCGCCTGCCGTGAGGCCCGAAACCCAGGATCGAACGCCTGTCGCAGGACGGGGAGTGCGCCGGGGCGCGTCTCCTCGTACCGAGGGCTCCAACCGCTCCGCGTCCGAGCCGTGACCGAATCTCCCCCAGGATGTGACCTACGTCCCGGGGGAGTTCGTTTTCCCAGGTCAGAGCCGTTTCGGGACTAAACACCTGGTAGAAATACCTGTCCAATTCGTGACGTAATGCACTGACAGCGGGCCCCACCCCAGGACAAGCTGATGTAGGAAGTCGGGGGATCGACTCGGAATCGGGAGTACGTCAGTGAGCGCCATGCCTCTTGCCCTGCTGCTGACCACGGCCGCTGCCACGGCCGTGGGCGCCGCCGCCCTGCACGCAGTCCACGGTCTCCGTAAGCAGGTCACCGCCCTGCGGAGCGAACTGGCGGCCGGCCATGGCGTCACGGTCCCCGCGGCCCGCACCGCCACGCCCGCCGCCGAGATACGGGCCGCGGTCGCGGAGGCGCTGGCCGAGGAGCGCGAGCGTGAGCTCGCCGAGGCGCGGGCCTTCTGGGCCGCGCAGGAGGCCCGGGACGCGGCCGACGCCCCGTCCCTGCTGGGCGGCCTCGGCGGCCCGGTCGACGACGGCACCTTCTTCGTCCCGCGCCAGGCCGACTTCGTGGGCCTGGAGGCGATGGCCCTGGAGGCCATGGAGGCGGAGGCGGCCGCGCTCGACGGCGCCGACGCGCTGGACGCCCTCGACTCGGTCGACGCCCTGGAGGAGTACCCGGAGGACTCGGCCGAGCTGGCCGCGGCCCGCCGCCGGCACCCCTCGCACCCGGACTTCGTGCCGGTGCAGACCCCCGTCGTCACCGACCACGAGCGGACCGTCGCCCGCCTGGAGGAGCTCGCCGACACGGCCACGGCGCTGACCGACGTGCGTCCGGGTCCGCTCGGCACGCTCGACGTGTACGTCTTCGCGGACGGCACGACGCTCTGTATGACCCCGGGGCACCGCGAGACCGCTGAGCGCCTCGCGGAGGCCCTGCGCTCCGGTCGTACGCCGGTGCTGCTCGGCGGCTCGGGCGTCTCGGGCGCGTTCGCCCTCACCTTCTCGTACGGCGAGGCGGACGACGAGAACGTCTACATCCTGGCGGACCGCGTCATCGCGTCCCTCTGAGCACGCGCCCCTCGCACCGCGCCGCGGCGGCCTCCGACCGCCGACCGCGGGGAAGCCCCTCCCTCCGACCGACGCATCGGGCGACGCCAGGGCCTAGAGCCCCGAGCGCTCCGCCGCCTCACGGACCAGCCCCACGGCCTCCGCCAGTTCCCCCTCGCGGGAGTCGGCCGGGGCCGTTCGCAGGATCTCGGCCAGATCGTTCCCGGCGACGACCAGCTGGTCGGCCACGGTGAAGACCCCCGCGTCCGGCATCGTCCTCGGCTCCCGCTCCGGGTCCTCGGCGCGCTGGGCGCGCACCGCGAGCTCGCGGGCGAGGGCAAGTCCCTCGGCCGCCGCGCCGCGCTGGAGGCGGCTCTGCGGGGCGGCCCGCAGCCGGTCGGCGAAGCGTTCGACGGCGGCGGTCAGTTCACTCGTATCGCGCACCCCGCGACCCTACGCGCCGTCCCGGGCCTCTTGCCAACGGGCGAACACTTGGGCACGGTGACGTGAAGAAGTGCCAGGAGTACGAGGAGCACACGGTACGACGCGTCCGGAGGCGCCGATGTCCCATACATTCTCCGAAGAGACCCACCGCAACATGCTGGCCCGCATCCCGGGCCGCACCGGTCGTGAGATCGCCGACTGGATGCGCACCGTCGAGGAGGGGCCCTCCCTCCTCCGATTCGAGGAGCGGGTGAGCTGGCTCCGCGGGGCCCATGAGCTGGCGTACGGCCACGCGAAGGCGATCCTGCACGAGTACGACCTGCGGCGGGCGGCCCGGAGACTGCTCTGAGGTCCGAGCACCACCTCGTCCGACGGGGGGACCGCCCCGTCCCGACCGGGAACGCGGAAGGGCCCGCCCGGCACGAAGCCGGACGGGCCCTTCCCCCCGAGTCGGGACGCGTCAGTCGTCGCCCTGCAGGATCGACAGCAGACGCAGCATCTCCAGGTAGATCCACACCAGGGTCATGGTGAGACCGAAGGCGGCCAGCCAGGCCTCCTCGCGCGGCGCGCCGTAGGTCACGCCGTCCTCGACCTGCTTGAAGTCGAGGGCGAGGAAGCAGGCACCGAGGATGATGCCGATGACGCCGAAGAGGATGCCGAGGCCACCGCTGCGGAAGCCGAGGCCGTCACCGCCGGCGAAGACGGCGAACAGCAGGTTGGTCACCATGAGGAGCATGAAGCCCATCGCGGCGGCCATCACGAAGCCGTAGAAGCGCCGGTTGACCCGGATCCAGCCCATCTTGTAGGCGATCAGGACGCCGGCGAAGACCGCCATCGTGCCGAGGACCGCCTGGATGACCACGCCGTCGGCGATGTACGTCGAGACGGCGGCCGAGATCACTCCGAGGAAGACGCCCTCGAAGGCCGCGTAGCTCAGGATGAGCGCCGGCGACGGCTTGCGCTTGAAGGACTGCACGAGCGACAGCACCAGGGCGACCAGGGCGGCGCCGATGGCGATGCCGTAGGACTTGCCCAGGTTGGCGGGGTCGACCGGCAGGAGCAGCCAGGACAGCACGGCGGTGAGCACGACCGTACCGAGCGTCATGGCCGTACGGCTCACGACGTCGTCGATCGTCATCACATTGCCGCGGGCCTGCTGCGGGGCACCGAGCTGGGTGTCCTGCGGGGCGTACGGGTTGGTGGCGTACGGGTTCGTCGCACCCTCGGCATACGGGTTGCCGGTGGCGTACGGGTTGGTTCCGACGGCGGGGCCCCCGGCCTGCGGCTGCTGGCCGTTGAAGCCCGCGGTGCCGTTGTCGCGGCTGAACCCCCGTCGCGAGAAGACCGGGTTGCTGCTCCTCATCTCACTCCTCCATGGCGTGCCGCATGCGCGCGGCCTCGCGTCAAGAGTAATGCGTAGGCAAAAGAAACTCTCTAGTGCTCGGGGAGGATCTTTTCCCGTACTTTTTCGATCTTCGAGCGGGCCGGCGCGGGGGGCGCGAGGGTCCGCTCGGTGAGTGAGGCGCTCCGCCGGGCCACAGGCGTGACACCTGGGGCCCGGGTGGTGCCCGGAACCGGACTCGAACCGGTACGGCCCGAAGGCCAGCGAGGTTTAAGCTCGCCGTGTCTGCATTCCACCATCCGGGCGTCGCGAAGCTCCGCGTTGGCACATGAGCCTATCCGGGGCGCTTCCCCCGTTCAGCGGAACATCCTCCCGATGTTGTCTTATTTTATTGACGCCTGAGGGTGTGTCAGTGCAGGTGGGGGCCGTTTCACCGAACTGTGACAGGGGTCGCAGGCGCAAAGCCGCACCCCCTGGAATGACGAAAAGTCGTCGCACGTGTGTCACGTCGGCGTGAACCCTGCTCTCAGGGGCGCCGTCATACCAAAGGAGGAGGATCGGGGCCCCCGGTCCGACTCGAGACTGCCCCGGGAACGGGCATGTGGGCGGACGCTCCGAGCCCGAACGCTCGACACGATGGAGGGGTTCCCGAAGAAGCCCCGCAGTGACAGGAGTCCCTCGTGACCACCACCCCCACCGTGTCCCGCGCCACCGCGGTGGCCGCCCGCGCCACGGATCTCTCGAAGGTCTACGGACACGGCGAGACCCAGGTCGTCGCGCTCGATCACGTCACCGTGGACTTCCGCCAGGGCGAGTTCACCGCGATCATGGGCCCCTCCGGCTCCGGCAAGTCGACGCTCATGCACTGCGTCGCCGGCCTCGACTCCTTCTCCTCCGGCTCGGTCCGGATCGGCGAGACGGAGCTCTCCACCCTCAAGGACAAGCAGCTCACCCAGCTGCGCCGGGACAAGATCGGCTTCATCTTCCAGGCCTTCAACCTGCTGCCGACGCTGACGGCCCTGGAGAACATCACGCTGCCGATGGACATCGCCGGCCGGAAGCCCGACAAGCAGTGGGTCCAGCAGGTCATCGACATGCTCGGACTCTCCGCCCGGCTCAGCCACCGCCCCACCGAGCTCTCCGGCGGCCAGCAGCAGCGCGTGGCCGTGGCCCGCGCCCTCGCCTCCCGCCCCGAGATCATCTTCGGTGACGAGCCCACCGGAAACCTGGACTCCCGCTCGGGCGCCGAGGTCCTCGGCTTCCTGCGCAACTCCGTCCGTGAGCTGGGCCAGACCGTCGTCATGGTCACCCACGACCCGGTCGCCGCCTCCTACGCGGACCGCGTGATCTTCCTCGCCGACGGCCGGATCGTCGACGAGATGCTGCACCCGACGGCGGACGGCGTGCTCGACCGCATGAAGGCCTTCGACGCCAAGGGCCGTACGAGCTGACGCGACGGCGCCGGAACCGGACTCGAACCGGTACGGCCCGCGCCTCGCGCTCCCGCCCGCCGCCCCTCCCTTCCTCCAGGACACACCCATGTTCCGTACCGCCCTGCGCAACGTCCTCGCGCACAAGGCGAGACTGCTGATGACCGTCCTCGCCGTGATGCTCGGCGTGGCCTTCGTCTCCGGCACCCTCGTCTTCACCGACACCCTCGGCCAGGCCTTCCGCAACCAGTCGGCCAAGAGCTACGACGACGTCGCCGTCGCCGTCGAGATGTACCCGTCCGCCGAAGACGCCCGGAAGACCCCCGGCCTCTCCCACCAGGACGTCGACAAGGTCGCGAAGCTCCACGGGGTCGCCTCCGTCACCCCCCGCGTCGACGGCTTCGCCGGCGTGCCCGACAAGAACGGCAAGCTGATCGGCGTCGGCTGGTCCAACAAGGGCACCAACTTCGCCCCCGGCAAGGACGGCAAGGACCGCGCGTACGCCTTCACCTCCGGGAACGGCCCGGCCTCCGACGGCCAGATCGCGCTCGACAAGGACACCGCCGACAAGGGCGGCTACAAGGTCGGCGACACCGTCCGCGTCGCCACCACGGGCCCGGTGAAGGAGTACGAGCTCTCCGGCGTCTTCACCACCGAGGACGGCGCCGTCAACGCCGGCGGCAGCCTCGTCGTCTTCGACACCGCCGTCGCGCAGAAGCTCTACCTCAAGCCCGGCTACTACCGGGACCTGGCCGTGAGCGCCACGCCCGGCACGGACGACGAGAAGCTCCTCGCCGAGGTCCTGAAGGTCGTCCCCAAGGCGGCCACCGCGCAGACCGGCGAAGCCCTCGCCGAGCAGCAGGCCAAGGACATCGA
Organism: Streptomyces sp. NPDC088553; assembly: GCF_044752965.1. Lineage (NCBI taxonomy): Bacteria > Bacillati > Actinomycetota > Actinomycetes > Kitasatosporales > Streptomycetaceae > Streptomyces > Streptomyces sp. NPDC088553. The sequence continues at coordinate 50,464 of NZ_JBIVMG010000014.1, forward strand.
GGCCGGTCTCGGCGCGCTCAACCAGGTGCTCCTCGGCTTCGCGGGCATCGCGCTCTTCGTCGGGATCTTCCTGATCTCCAACACCTTCACCATGCTGGTCGCCCAGCGCACCAAGGAACTGGCGCTGATGCGCGCCGTCGGTGCCTCGCGCAAGCAGATCACCCGCTCCGTCCTCGCCGAGGCCGGTCTGGTCGGCCTGCTCGCCTCAGCCGTCGGCTACCTGCTCGGCATCGGCCTGGCCGTCTCGCTCCGCTCGGCCATGAGCGCCTTCGAGATGAAGGTCCCCGGCGGCGGCCTCGTCCTCACCGCAACCCCGGCCGTCAGCGCCTTCGCCGTCGGCGTCCTGATCACGATGCTCGCCGCCTGGCTGCCCGGCCGCCGCGCCGCGAAGATCCCGCCGGTCGCCGCCATGAGCAGCGTCCACGCCACCCAGAGCACCAAGTCGCTCGTCGTGCGGAACTCCATCGGCGCGGCGTTCAGCGCCCTCGGTGCCGTGCTCATCGTGCTCGGCGCCGGCCAGGGCGGCGACGAGGGCCGCATGCTCATCGCGGGCGGCGCCTTCCTCGCCCTCATCGGCGTGATCGTGCTGATCCCGTTCCTGTCCCGGCCCGTGATCGCCGTGATCCGCCCCGTCTTCGTGAACCTCTTCGGGGTCTCCGGCAAGCTCGCCGGCCTGAACGCGGTCCGCAACCCGCGCCGCACCGGCGCCACCGCCTCCGCGCTCGCCATCGGCCTGACCCTCGTCACCGGTCTCTCGGTGCTCGGCGCCACGGTCGGCACGGCCCTCGACAAGGCCACGACGGACCAGATCAAGGCCGACTACATGGTCACCATGGCCAGCGGCAACAGCCTGAGCCCGGAGGCACTGACCGCCCTGGAGAAGGCGCCGGGCGTCACCGCGATCTCCCCGCAGCAGGCCGGCGCCCTGGAGATCAAGGGCTCGTACGTCTCGGCCTCCGGCGTCACCCCCGGCGACATCGGCAAGGTCCTCAACCTCACCGTCGTGAAGGGCTCGCTGTCCTCCCTCGACAAGGGCGCGATCGCCGTCGACGAGAAGACCGCCGCGAAGCGCGGCCTGAAGGTCGGCGACACCGTCCCGGTCGAGTACCCCGACAAGCAGAAGGCCAAGCTGACGGTCGGCGCGGTCTTCGAGCCCAGCGAGTTCGTCTCGCCGGTCCTGATCGACCACAAGCTGGTCACCGCGCACGAGGAGCGGGCGGAGATCCGTCAGATCTTCGTCTCGACCGAGGGCGGCGCGAGCGCGGCCAACGAGCGGGCCCTGGCGAAGGCCATGGGCGACAACCCCGACATCACGGTGATGGACCACAAGGGCATCCGTGACTCCTTCGGCGGCCCGATCAACCTGATGCTCAACATCATGTACGGCCTGCTCGGCATGGCCCTGATCATCGCGGTCCTCGGTGTCGTCAACACCCTCGCGATGTCCGTCTTCGAGCGCCAGCAGGAGATCGGCATGCTGCGGGCGATCGGCCTCGACCGGCGCCGGGTCAAGCGGATGGTCCGTCTGGAGGCCGTGGTCATCTCGGTGTTCGGCGCGGTCGTCGGCATCGGCCTCGGCTCGTTCCTCGGCTGGGCGATCGGCGAGACCATCAGGGAGCAGATCCCGGGCTACGCCCTGGTCCTGCCCTGGGACCGGATCGGGATCTTCCTGGTCCTGGCCGCCCTGGTCGGCGTCCTCGCCTCCCTGTGGCCGGCCCGCAGCGCGGCCAAGCTGAACATGCTCGCCGCCATCAAGGCCGAATAGCACGGCGGCTGTGCGAGAGAGGGCCGGTCCCCCACCCGGGAGGCCGGCCCTTCGGCGTGCCTCAGGCCTTCTCGTTCCAGACGCGCGGCCGCAGCGCCGTGCCGCTCCTCCCCGACACCGGGGTCTTCACCGCGAGGAACTGGTTGACGCCGATCCGGTTGCGCTCGAAGGAGACGGCCGAGGCCGCCATGTACAGCCGCCAGATCCTCGCCCGGCCCGGAGAGGTCAGCCGGACCGCCCGGTCCCACTCGCGCTCCAGGTTGGCCACCCAGCGGCGCAGGGTGAGGGCGTAGTGCTCGCGGATCGCCTCCACGTCCCTGACCTCGAAGCCGGCGTCCTCCAGGGTGCTCAGCGTGCGGCCCATGGGGGCGAGTTCGCCGTCGGGGAAGACGTACGCGTCGATGAAGGCGTCGACCTCGTACGCCTCCTCGTCGGGCTCGGGGCGCCGCGAGATCTGGTGGTTGAGGAGCCGGCCGCCGGGCTTGAGGAGCCCGTACAGGATGTCGGCGTACTCCCGGTACCGGACGGCGCCGACGTGCTCGGCCATGCCGATCGAGGAGATCGCGTCGTACGGGCCGTCCGTGACGTCCCGGTAGTCCTGGACGCGGATCTCGATCAGGTCGGTCAGGCCCTCGTCGGCGACCCGCTTGCGGGCGTACGCGGCCTGCTCGCGGGAGAGGGTGATGCCGACGACCCTGGCCCCGTACTCCCGGGCGGCGTGGAGCGCCATGGAGCCCCATCCGCAGCCCACGTCGAGGAGCCGGTCCCCCTCCTTCAGGTTCAGCTTGCGGGCGATCAGGTCCAGCTTGTCGCGCTGGGCGTCCTCCAGGGTCGCGTCGGGGCCGTCGGAGGCCCAGTACGCGCACGAGTAGACCATCGACGGGCCGAGGACCAGCTCGTAGAAGTCGTTGCCCACGTCGTAGTGGTGACTGATCGCCTGCTTGTCGCGGCGCCGGGTGTGCCGGCCGCCGCTGCGGCCGCGCATCTCCTCGGCCGGCGGCTGCGGCGGCAGCGGCGGACCGGCCAGTCTCAGCAGGGCGCGGGCGGCGGCGCGCAGCCGCGGGTCACGCGCGGACGCGAGCAGCCCTCTGGTGTCCCCATCACGCTCCCAGAGCACGCCCGAGAGCCCGTCCAGCAGCTCGTACAGGTCTCCCTCGACGTCCAGCTCCCCGGCCACCCAGGCGCGGGCCAGGCCCAGTTCGCCGGGCTTCCAGATCATCCTCCGCAGGGCGCGGCGATCGCGGACGATCAGGACGGGGCCGCCCACTGGACCGGCCTCACTGCCGTCCCAGGCTCGCAGCCGGACCGGGAGCGGTCCGCCGAGCAGCTCCTCGGCGAGAGTCGTCAGCCGCGACGCGGCGTCGGCCATGGTGCACACCTCCGTGATCTCGTGCCCCAGAAATGCTCGTCACCAAGGGAACACCGTCCGTAGGCGTTTGCAGTCCCGGCACAGCGCAATCAGTCGGCAAAACACGCGAAGGGCCGTCCGCACCACGGATGGCGGACGGCCCTTTTACGGCCTTGCGTGTACTGCTGGTACTGCTCGGTGCTGCTGGTCCCGCGTGTACTGCCGGTGCCTAGGAGGCCTTGGCCTTCTCCTGCGCCGGGGCGGCCGGCGCGGGGGCGGGCTTGGCGGCCTCGTAGAACTCCTCGCGCGGCGTCTCGATGGCGCCGAGGGAGACGACCTCACGCTTGAGGAACATCGCGAGGGTCCAGTCGGCGAAGACGCGGATCTTGCGGTTCCAGGTCGGCATCGCCATGCCGTGGTAGCCACGGTGCATGTACCAGGCGAGACGGCCCTTGAGCTTGATCTTCACCTTGCCCATGACGATCATCGCGACGCCCTTGTGCAGACCGAGGCCCGCCACCGCGCCCTTGTTGGCGTGGCTGTACTCCTTCTGCGGGAAGCCGCGCATGCCGGCCACCACGTTGTCGCCGAGGACCTTGGCCTGGCGCAGGGCGTGCTGGGCGTTCGGCGGGCACCAGGCGTTCGGGTTGCCCGCCTTGCGGCCGACCATGTCCGGGACCTGGGCGTTGTCGCCCGCGGCCCACGCGTAGTCGAGGCCGTTGATCTGGAGCTTCTCGTTGCAGTCCACGTGGCCGCGGGGGCCGAGCGGCAGACCGAAGCGGGAGAGCGCCGGGTTCGGCTTCACGCCGGCGGTCCACACGATCGTGTTGGAGTCGACCTCAAGGCCGTTCTTCAGCACGACGTGGCCGTCGACGCAGGAGTCCATGGAGGTCTCGAGGTAGATCTCGATCCCGCGGCTCTCCAGGTGCTCCTTGCCGTACTGGCCGAGCTTGGGGCCCACCTCGGGGAGGATCTTGTCCGCCGCGTCGACCAGGACGAAGCGCATGTCCTCGCGCGACACGTTCTGGTAGTACTTCGCGGCGTCGCGGGCCAGGTCCTCGACCTCGCCGATGGTCTCCGCGCCGGCGAAGCCGCCGCCCACGAAGACGAAGGTCAGCGCCTTGCGGCGGACCTCCTCGTCGGTGGTCGAGTCAGCCTTGTCGAGCTGCTCGAGGACGTGGTTGCGCAGGCCGATGGCCTCCTCGATGCCCTTCATGCCGATGCCCTGCTCGGCGAGGCCGGGGATCGGGAAGGTACGGGAGACGGCGCCCATCGCGATGACGAGGTAGTCGAAAGGCAGCTCGTACGCCTCGCCGACGAGCGGCGCGATCGTGGCGACCTTGCGGTCCTGGTCGATGGTGGTGACCCGACCGGTGAGCACCTCGGCTCCGCGCACGACGCGTCGCAGCGGGACGACGACGTGGCGCGGCGAGATGCTGCCGGCGGCGGCTTCGGGGAGGAAGGGCTGGTAGGTCATGTACGACCGCGGGTCGACGACCGTGACGGTCGCCTCCGCGTAGCGCATCTTCTTGAGGATGCGCCGAGCTGCGTACAGGCCTACGTACCCGCCGCCTACTACGAGGATCCTGGGACGCTCCGTGGTGCTCATGAGATCGAGTATCCACCCCTCCTGAGGGGGGTGCTCGTGCGCCCCTTCACAAGGTCTCGGGACACCTCTGCTACACTCCGCCGCCCACGTGATCCATGTCATGGTGCTGCAAAGGAACCGGGGTGCGCGGGCGAACGTTGTTCACCCCTTGTGAACTGGCCTGGAGAGCCCCCGTTAACGCTGAACCACGGGGCCCGTTCACGCGATGGAAACATCGAGCGAATCGGCCCCCACGCCTGCGAAAGGGCCCTGAGACGCCACCCGAAGGACCCAAAGACCCCCCTCGGACGCCATCAGGGCCCTTTTCCTTGTGAAGAACTTCACGAACTTTCCCGACGACATGTCGCCGGGGGGCGTCGATAGGTGCCTGCTATGCGACGGATAGGGCGATCCCATCGAGGATGTCGTGCTCGCTGACGACGACCTCGTGGGCTCCGACCCGCTCGACGATCTCCCTCAGGACGAGTGCGCCGGCGATGATCACGTCGACCCGGCCGGGGTGGATGACGGGGATCGCGGCCCGCTCGGCGTGCGTGGAGGCGAGCAGCCGTTCGGTGACCTCGGCGACCTGGGCGGCGGAGATCCGGGCGTGGTGGATCTTCTCGGAGTCGTACTCCGGGAGCCCGAGGGCGATGGCGGCGACCGTGGTGACCGAGCCGGCGAGGCCGACGAGGGTCTCGGCGGTGTCGATCGGGACGGTCTCGGCCGCCAGGTCGAGCGCGGCCCGGACGTCGGCGCGGATCGCGTCGGCCTCCTCGGCGGTCGGCGGGTCGTGCCGGACGTGCCGCTCGGTGAGCCGGACGCAGCCGATGTCGACGGAGCGGGCCGCCTCGACGTGCCGGTTGCCGACGACGAACTCGGTCGAGCCCCCGCCGATGTCCACGACCAGCCGGCGGTCGTCGCCGTGCAGCTCGCCGGTGGCGCCGGTGAAGGAGAACGCGGCCTCCTGGTCGCCGGTGATCACCTCGGGTTCGACGCCGAGGATCTCCACGACCCCGTTCACGAAGTCCGCGCGGTTCTCGGCGTCGCGGGAGGCGGAGGTGGCGACGAAGCGGACCTTCTCGGCGCCCAGCTCCTTGATGACCTCGGCGTACGCGCGGCAGGCGGCGAAGGTCCGCTCCAGGGCCTCGGGGGCGAGCCGGCCGGTCTTGTCGACGCCCTGCCCGAGCCGGACGATCGTCATCCGCCGGTCCAGCTCGATCAGGTCACCGGTCTCGGGGTGGACGTCGGCGACGAGGAGGCGGATGGAGTTCGTACCGCAGTCGATTCCGGCGACCCGGGTCACTCCGCCCCCTCCTTCTTCTCCTCGTCCTTGTCCGCGCACGGCGTGACGCAGGCGCCCTTCGCCCACCACTCCGGCAGCATCGCGAGCGCCTCGTCGCCGAACGGGTTCACGCCCGGTCCGGCGGCAAGCGAGTGGCCGACGAGGACGTGCAGGCACTTCACGCGGTCCGGCATGCCGCCGGCGCTCGGGAAGCCCTCCAGGACCTCGATGGCGTCACGGCGCGCGATGTAGTCCTCGTGCGCGGCCCGGTAGGCGGCGGCGAGCTCCGGGTCGGTGGCGAGCCGGGCCTGCATCTCCTTCATGACCCCGTTGGCCTCCAGGGTCCCGATGGCCGAGGCGGCCCTGGGGCAGGTCAGGTAGTACGTGGTCGGGAACGGCGTGCCGTCGGGGAGCCGGGGCGCGGTCTCGACGACGTCCGGGTTGCCGCACGGGCAGCGGTGCGCGATGGCGCGCAGGCCGCGGGGCGGCCGGCCGAGCTGGAGCTCGAAGGCGGCGATGTCCCGCTCGGTGGGCTCGGTGCGTTCGGTCTGCGGAGGGGGCGTTTCCATGTTTCTCTCGGTTGCCTTGCTCGTCTGGTGCGGAGGAGGGGTCAGGGGCGGTCGGCGCGGTCGACGCCGTCCCAGAGGTTGTCGTACCAGGGGCGGTCCGCCGCGCCCTGGTCGCCGCGGGGCCGTTGCTCCGCGGCGGGGTCGTTCACGGTGAAGCCGGTCTCGCCGGGCAGCACGTAGTGGAGGTGCTCGCGGGCGAGGCGGCGGACGTAGGCCGGGTCCTGGAGGCGGGCCTTCTCGTCCCTGAGTTCCTCGACCCGGCGGGCGGCGTCGGCGGCCCTGCGCTCCTGCTCGGCGATCTCGCCCTGCTGGGAGACGTAGCTCCGCATCGGGTAGGCGAGGGCCACGACGAGGGAGCAGACGACCAGGGCGAGGAAGGCCGCGCGGCCGGTGAGCCGGGAGCGGCGGGCCTGGCGGCGGGTCTGGGAGCGGTAGACACGGGCGGCGGTCTGCTCGCCGAGCAGTCTGATCCGGGTCGCGGTGGAGAACCGGTCCCGGTCCTTCGCGGCCATGTCGTGTCGCCTCCCCTGTTCACGCGGACGTCCCCGCACACGGTACGGGACCGAGTACGGGGACGTACGGAAGCCGCCCTGCGGAGGGGCTCAGCCGTCGATCAGCCTGGCGGGGTGATCAGCCCTTGAAGCGCGGGAAGGCGCTGCGGCCGGCGTAGACCGCGGCGTCGTCGAGGATCTCCTCGATGCGCAGCAGCTGGTTGTACTTGGCGACGCGGTCCGAGCGGGCCGGGGCGCCGGTCTTGATCTGGCCGCAGTTCACGGCGACCGCGAGGTCGGCGATGGTGACGTCCTCGGTCTCGCCGGAGCGGTGGGACATCATGCACTTGAAGCCGTTGCGCTGGGCGAGCTCGACGGCGTCGAGGGTCTCGGTCAGCGAGCCGATCTGGTTGACCTTGACCAGGAGGGCGTTCGCGGTGCCCTCCTCGATGCCGCGGGCCAGGCGCTCCGGGTTGGTGACGAAGAGGTCGTCGCCGACGATCTGGACCTTGGTGCCCAGCTTGTCGGTGAGGACCTTCCAGCCGGCCCAGTCGTCCTCGTACAGCGGGTCCTCGATGGAGACCATCGGGTACGCGGAGACGAGCTCCTCGTAGTACTCGGTCATCTCGGCGGCCGAGCGGGACTTGCCCTCGAACTCGTACTTGCCGTCCTTGTAGAACTCGGACGCGGCCACGTCGAGCGCGAGCGCGACGTCGGAGCCCGGGGTGTAGCCGGCCTCCTTGATGGCCTCGACGATGAGGTCGAGGGCGGCGCGGTTCGACTCGAGGTTCGGCGCGAAGCCGCCCTCGTCGCCGAGGCCGGTGGAGAGGCCCTTGCGCTTCAGGACGGCCTTGAGGGTGTGGTAGATCTCGGCGCCCCAGCGGAGGGCCTCGGAGAAGGACTCCGCGCCGATCGGGGCGATCATGAACTCCTGGATGTCGACGTTGGAGTCGGCGTGCGACCCACCGTTGAGGATGTTCATCATCGGAACGGGCAGCAGGTGCGCGTTCGGGCCGCCGAGGTAACGGAAGAGCGGGAGGTCCGAGGCCTCGGACGCGGCGTGCGCGACGGCGAGGGAGACGCCGAGGATGGCGTTGGCGCCGAGGGAGCCCTTGTTCTCGGTGGCGTCCAGGTCGAACATGGCCTGGTCGATCAGGCGCTGCTCGGTGGCGTCGTAGCCGACGAGCTCCGGGCCGATCTGCTCGATGACGGCGAGGACGGCCTTCTCGACACCCTTGCCCAGGTAGCGGTTCGGGTCACCGTCGCGAAGCTCGATGGCCTCGAACGCACCGGTGGAGGCGCCGGACGGAACAGCAGCACGACCGGTGCTGCCGTCGTCGAGGCCGACCTCGACCTCGACCGTGGGGTTGCCTCGGGAGTCCAGGATTTCCCGGGCTACGACGACGTCGATGGACGGCACGAGCATCTCCTTTTTGGGATGTGACGCTGGATGTGACGCAAGGTCGGTGCAGGGTCGCTTGGCCTTGCGACAAGAGCCTAACCGGCTCGGGGGCTCCGGCCAGCCGGGCGCCCGCCCCCTGGGACGAAAAAGGACCCAAGGGCATGCATGTCGGGACGAAGGGCCCCAGAACTACCGGCCGGTAACCGGGGCGGGCCGCCCGGTTCTCCCGCGAGCCCTCCTCCTGGTACCGCTGCCGGTCCCTCCGTACGCCTCCGGAAACGGGGGAACCCCGGCCCGACGCGCACGGGGGATGGGCGCGTCGGGCCGGGGTGGTCACCGCGGGAGGGTCGGAGGGGCCGCGTGAGCCGCCGGACTCACGCGGGCCGCCGGGCTCACTTCAGGTGAAGCTGCTGGCCCGGGTAGATCAGGTCGGCGTTCTCGACGACGTCCTTGTTCAGCTCGAAGAGCTTGGCCCAGCCGCCCTTGACGCCGTGCGCCTGGGCGATCTTGCTGAGGGTGTCGCCGGCCGCGACCTTGTACTCGCCGTCACCCTTCTTGACCTTCTTGCCGGTCGGGGTGGTGACGGTCTTCTTCGCGGCGGCCTGCGGAGCGGCCTGCTGCTGCGTGGCCTTCTTCGGGGCCTGGCGCTGCTCGCTGCGGGTGGTCGGCTGCTCGGCCTTCCGCTCCTGCTTCGGCTGCTGGGTGCTCTGCTGCGGCGCGCTCTCGGCGGCGCCGGTGTTCGGCGAGGCGCTGGAGAGACCCACGCCGCAGGACGGCCAGGCGCCCTTGCCCTGGCCCGCGAGGACCTTCTCGGCGATGGCGATCTGCTGGGACTTCGACGCCTGGTTGGCGGTCGAGGCGTAGGCGGTGCCGCCGTACGCGGCCCAGGTGGAGGCGGAGAACTGCAGGCCGCCGTAGTAGCCGTTGCCCGTGTTGATGGACCAGTTGCCACCGGACTCGCACGCGGCGACGGTGTCCCACTCGGAGACCGTGGCGGCCGAGGCGGTGCCCGCGGTCATCAGCGGGGCGGCGACGGCGACACCGGTGACGCCGACGAGCGTGACGACCTGGGTGGCCTTGGAGGGACGGCGGTGTTTGCCCTTACCGGAAAACAGCATGGAGATTCTCCTCACCGACGCCTGTGAGGTGAGCTGTCGGGTTCGGGCCGGAAAGTTGCCCGGCCGCGTGTCCTAGCACGCGGCTTCACCCCAAGCCGTTCGCCGGCCGTCTGTCTCAACGGCCGGGACCGGCACTTACCTTGGGTCCCCCACTCCTGCCTTCGGCGCTTGCGCGACGACTGTTCCCATCGGCCGACGGCAGGATTCGGCGTTTCGGTCGACGGGGCCCGCGGTGGCGAGCGGTGACGACCGTAGACACAGACCCACCGGAAGTTCAAAGAGGCGTATTGCGGAAATAACGCCCCTACTTGCCTTCCGGTGGGGGGTGTTTATGCAGGTGAGAGGTGACGGAAGCGAAGTTTGCGGGCGTGACACGCCAGTTGGGGCGAAGAGACCCATGTCTCACTTGCCCAGAACCGGACATACGCCCCCGAATCACTCCGCCGACGCGGTCGAACCCGTCGTCAGGTCGAGAGCCTGACCAGGGAGGATGAGGTCCGGATCGAGGCCCACCGTCTGCCTGTTGGCGTCATAGAGGGCCGTCCAGCCGCCGGGGAGTTCGTTCTCCTGGGCGATGTCGGACAGATTGTCGCCCGGCTGTACGAGGTAGGCGCCCGACTTGCCCTGACTGTCCGTTGCGTCCGATTCCTTCGAGGCGTCAGCCGGGGACCCCTTCAGAGGGCTTTCGGTCAGCTTGTTACCCGATGAAGCATGTCTACCCGAATCGACAGAACTGTCCGGGTTGCCGGTTTCCTCCGGGGCGGCGTCGCCCCGGTGCTTCCCGGTTCCGGGAGTGGCCGACGACACGTCATCCGTCGGCCCGCCGGGCGCGGTGGCCCCCGGCGCGGTGGGCGTACCGGGCGTAACCGGCGTAAGGGACTCATCGGGCGCGCCCGGTGTGGTGGGCACGGTCGGGTGGCTCGGGTCCGTCGACACGGAGGGGCTCGCCGGGGTGGTCGGCGTGACGGGAGCGGTCGGCGAGACGGGCGCGGCGGGTGCGGTGGGCGAAGCCGTCCCCGTGGCCTTCTTCGCGTCCGCGGACGCCTCGGCCTTCTCCGGGGACCCCTCCGAGGCCCCGGGGAGGCCGGTGGTCCAGTTCGACTCGGGAACCGGCCCCGTGGGGGCCTTGGGGACGCTCGCGGGTCCGGGGTCCACGCCGGGCGACGTGCCGTCGTTCGTCAGGCCGGCGATCGGCGCGCAGGTGGCCCACTCGGTGGAGCCCTTGGCAAGGGCCTTCTCGGCCACCGCGATCTGCTGGGCGCGGCTGGCCAGGTCGGGGCTGGGCGCGTACGCCAGACCGCCGTTCCGCTCCCAGCTGTCCTGGGTGAACTGGAGTCCGCCGTACATGCCGTTGCCGAAGTTGGCGCTCCACTGGCCGCCGGACTCGCACTCGGCGACCCGGTCCCAGGTGGCGGCGTCGGCGGCGGAGGCGGACCCGGTGGCGAGCAGCGGGAGCGCCATGGCGGAGCCGGTCACGCCCGCGGCGACGACGATGGCGGGGGCCTGACGGGGGCGACGGTGACGTCCGTTCCCGGAACGCATAGGGGCGCCTTTCGCGTGACGACTGTGTGGACGGCCCGAGTTGCCGAACGTGGCTGAATTACTCAACGACGTTGACGAACCGGGCTGACGGGGAAGGTAGCCGTATTCGAACGCTCATCACAAGTCGATGCACCCGCGATCACGCGAAGATCACAGTTCTGATGAACCGTCACTTCGTGGAGGTCGTGCGGAAGGGGAGAACTCCACCGGAAGCGTGCGCAATCCGCGCATGATGAGCCCTCCGCGCCAGCGCAGTTCCTCGGGATCGGCGGCAAGTCGCAGGTCCGGAAGCCGAGTCAGCAGGGTGGCGAGCGCGGTCTGTCCCTCCAGCCGCGCGAGCGGCGCGCCGAGGCAGTAGTGGATGCCGTGCCCGTACCCGAGGTGCTGGTTGTCGCGCCGGGAGAGGTCCAGCGTGTCCGGCCCGTCGAACCGGTCCGGGTCCCGGTCCGCGGCGGCGAGCACCACGAGGACGGGGTCGCCCGCCGGGATGTCCTGCCCGCCGATGCTGAGCGGCTCGGTCGCGTACCGCCAGGTGGCCATCTCCACCGGCCCGTCGTACCGCAGCAGCTCCTCGATCCCGGTCTCCAGGAGCCCGGTCTCCCCCGCCGCGATCGACGTCTGGAGCAGCTCGCGCTGCGCGGGGTGGCGCAGGAGCTGGTACATGCCGTTGCCGATGAGGTTGACGGTCGTCTCGAAGCCGGCGAAGAGGAGGATGAAGGCCATGGCGGCGGCCTCGTTCTCGGTGAGGTGCTCGCCGTGGTCGGAGGCCTTGATGAGCCCCGAGATGAGGTCGTCCGCCCCTTCTTGCCGCAAGCCTTCCCGCTTCCGGTGAATCAGCTCGGCGAGATAGCCGCGCATCTTCTTCACCGACCGCGCGACCCCGCCGCGCGGGCCGCCGCCGTGCCGGATCATCATTCCGGCCCAGTCGCGGAAGTCGTCCTGGTCCTCCTCGGGCACGCCGAGCAGGTCGCAGATCGCGTAGATGGGGAGCGGGAAGGCGAACTCGTGGATGAGGTCGGCGCTCCCCTTCTCCACGAAGGCGTCGATGAGCCGGTCGGTCAGCTCCTGCACGCGGGGGGTGAACTCGGCGACCCGGCGCGGGGTGAAGGCCTTCGAGACGAGCCGCCGCAGCCGGGTGTGGTCCGGCGGGTCGATGTTGAGCAGATGCGTCATCAGCTCGGCCTTGCGCTCGCCCGGGATGCCCGTCTTCCCCTTGGCGTGCGGGGACTCGTCGTGGTGCGCGGGGTTCTTGGAGAGCCGCTGGTCGGCGAGGGCCTGCCGGGCGTCCCCGTACCGCGTCACCAGCCAGGCCTCGACCCCGCTGGGCAGCGTCGTCCGGTGCACGGGCGTGTGCTCGCGGAGCCAGGCGTACGCGGGATAGGGATCGCTCGCGAACTCCCAGGTGAAGAGCTCGGGCGCGGGGGGCGACGCGGGGCAGGAGGCGGGACCGGTTCCGGGGGTGGTGCTCACTCCCCGACCGTACAGGGCGGTCCGGAAGGTGAGGTCTGTCGGATCCTGTGATCAAGAAGGGGGTGGTGCCCTAGATTCTTGTCGGTGGATCCTCAGATGCTCAGAACCACGTTCGCGGTCGTCGAGCGACGGGCCGAACACGCCGTCACCTTCTTCTACTCGCATCTTTTCTGGAACAACCCGGCCATGCGCGAGCTGTTCCCCGCGGACATGCAGCCCCAGCGGGACCGGCTCTTCGCCGCGCTCACCCATGTGGTGACCCATCTGGAGTCCCCGGGGCTCGCCGCGTACCTGGGGCAGCTGGGCCGCGACCACCGCAAGTTCCTCGCCTCCCCCGCGCTGTACGCCGCCGTCGGGTCGAGCCTGCTCGCCGCCTTCGCGCACGCCGCCGGGGCCGCCTGGAGCCTGCAGGCCGAGAAGGCCTGGACCGAGGCGTACGGGCACGTCGCCGATCTGATGCTGGCGGGCGCCGAGGAGGCGGCCGGGGCCGGGGAGCCGGCCTGGTGGGACGCGGGCGTCGTCCGGCACGAGCGGTACGGCGAGGACCTGGCCGTGCTCACCCTGCGGCCACGGCAGCCCTTCCCCTTCCTCCCCGGGCAGTACGTCAGCGTCAGCTCGCTGCGCGTCCCGCGCGTCTGGCGCACGTACTCCCTCGCGGACGCGCCCCGCCCCGACGGCACGGTCGAGCTCCATGTGAGCCGGATCCCGGGCGGCGCGATGAGCACGGCCCTCGTCGACGAGACGGGCCCGGGCGAGACGCTGCGGCTGAGCGCGCCCGGCGGCGGCCTCACCGCGTGCACGGAGCCGGGCGGACTCCGTACCTATATATCCGCGGGTACGGGCTGGGCGCCGGTGAAGGCGCTCCTCTCCGAGGCGGCGGAGGCCGAGCCGGAGCTGAAGGGCCGGCTGTTCATGGTGGCGCGCGCGAAGGAACATCTGTACGGCCGGTGGGACGCGGAGCGACTGAAGAAACGTCTCAGCGGACTCAGCGTCACCTACATCACCTCGGCCCCCGGCCACCGCAAGGACCAGGCGACCGAACGGCTCCTCCAGGCACTGCGGGCCTGCGTCCACTGGCCCTCGCACGACGTGTACCTCGCCGGCCCGCCCGGCTTCCTCACCGAGGTCGCGGAGGCGCTGGTGGAGCTGGGCACCGACCCGTACCGGATCCACCACGACACCCTGCAGCCCGTGGGCCGCTTCACCGCCCGCCCGAACACCGCGGCGGAACGCCTCCTGGGCCCGCCGCCCCCGCTGTGGCACAACCCGGGCGCCCGGGTACCGCGCGAGCCGTGACGCCCGCCGCCGTCGCCCGAGCCTGAGCCAAGCCCGAGACCGAGCCGGCCGCGAACGGCTACGCCTTCACACCCTCCGCCGCGCGGATCGCCTCCCGGTACGTCCGGGCCGCCGCGCGCAGCGCCGCCTCCGGGTCCACGCCCTCCGCCTCCGCGCGGACCGCGAGGGCGAGCAGGTCGTAGCCGATGCCCCGCTCCGCCGGGAGCACCACGTCGAGGCCCGCCGCGCGCGCCCGGCCGCCGAGCTTCGCGGCGAGCGCGAGCCCCGGCTGCCCCAGCGGCACGCCGTCCGTGACGGACTCCCGCTGCTTCTCGATCGCCTTGGTGCGCAGCCAGTGGGCGCGTACGTCCTCCGGCGTCTCCGCCGTCGCGTCCCCGAAGACATGCGGGTGCCGGTGGATCAGCTTCTCGACGAGGGCGCCGGCGACGTCGTCCACGGAGAAGGGGTCCTCCGGGTCCTCCTCGGCGATCCGGGCGTGGAAGATCACCTGCAGGAGGACGTCCCCGAGCTCCTCGCGCAACGCGTCCCGGTCGTCGTCCTCGATCGCCTCGACGAGCTCGTACGCCTCCTCGATGCCGTACTTGACGAGCTCCTTGTGCGTCTGCCGCGAGGACCACGGGCACTCGCGCCGGATGCGGTCCATGATCTGCACGAGGTCGAGGAGCCGGGCGCCGGGCAGGTCGTACGAGCCGGGCAGCAGTTCCAGGTCGGGCATCGTGAGGCGGCCCGAGCCGGCGAGCCGGGCGAGGCCGTCGGTCAGCGCCCGGTCGCCCTCGCCCGAGGGCAGCAGCAGGACCGTACGGCCTCCGGCGCATGCCTCGACGAGCTCTTCGGCGGTGGGCCTGAGGTGCTCGACGGCGACACCGGCCTCCCGCAGATACGGCAGCTGGGGGTGGTGCTCGTCGGGGCAGAGCACCCGGTCCGCGCCATGCAACGCCTGCCAGGCGGGCCAGGACAGCAGTCCGGGCGCCACACGGTGGCTGGCGGTGAGCAGAACGATGCGGCCGGGGCTCTCAGATGTCACCCCTTGAACTTACTCCGCCTCACGCACCGGCCGGCACGGCGCCCGGGTCCTGGCTGAGCTGCCGCAGCCAGGGCGCGGTGGTGCTGCCGAGCCGGACCTGGGCGTCGTCCCAGGCGCCGTAGCGCGGGTTCACGTCGATGGCGAGGTCCTTGGAGGCGGCGGAGAAGACCTCCGTCAGCTTCCGCTGGCCCTCGGGGGTGTCCGTGACGCCCAGCTTGGCGGCGATCTTGTTCATGAGGACGTTGCGGCGGACGACGTCGTCGATCTGGCCGGGCGCCACGCCCTGCTCCTGGAGGAGGACGTCGGCGAGCCGGTCCTCGCCGCCGCTCTCGCGGACGAACGCGGTCCTGGTCTCCTGGAGCTCGGCGCGGGTGACACCGACGCCGTTGTCCGCGGCGACCTTGTCGACGACCCGGTCGAAGATCATGACGTTGAGCTTGCGGCGGGGCAGGTCCCCGGTGGCCTGGACGAGCTGGGCGGCCTGCGGCGAGCGCTCCTGAGCGGCGCGCACGTCCTGCACCTGCGCCTGCAGGCTGGAGACGTCGATCCGCTCGCCGCCGACGACGGCCGCCGCTCCTGGGTGGGCGTCACTGCCGCAGGCGGTGAGCAGCGGGGCCGCGGCGAGCAGTGCGGCGGAGACGGTGAGCGCAGTGCGGCGGTGCAAAGGAGCCTCCCGGGCTGGTCGTGCGTCAGTTGAACGACCTTGCGGTGATCGATGTTAGGGAGTCGCCCGGGCCGGAGCCACTACTTCGGTGCGACTGTTTCCCACAACGACTCACCGGCACGCCGGGTGTCGGCCGGTGCCCGTCCCGTGTCCGCCCCCTCGCGCGCCCCTTCGTACATCCCTTCGTACGCCCCCTCGTGGGTCTCCTTGACCAGGTAGTGCGGCCGCCGCTTGACCTCGTAGTAGATGCGGCCGACGTACTCGCCGATCAGTCCGACCATCACCATCTGCACGCCGGCGAGGGCGGTGACGGCGACGAGGAGGGTCACGTAACCGGGGGTGTCGACGCCGTTGACCAGCGCGTCCCCGACGATCCAGGCCGCGTGGCCGAGGGCGACGAGGACGAGCAGGAAGCCGAGGTGGACGGCGGCCCTGAGCGGCTTGTTGTTGAAGGACAGGAGGCCGTCGAGGCCGTAGTTGAGGAGCTTGCCGAAGGTCCACTTGGAGCGGCCCTCCTCGCGGACGGCGTTCTCGTACGAGAACGCCGTCGTCCGGAAGCCGACCCAGGAGAAGAGGCCCTTGGAGAAGCGGTTGTACTCGCCGAGGCCGAGGATCGCGTCGACGGTACGGCGCGACAGGAGCCGGAAGTCGCCGACGCCGTCGACGAGCTCGACGTCGACGAGCCGGTTGATCGCCCAGTAGTAGAGGCGGGCGGTCAGGGTGCGGGTGACGCGGTCGCCCTCGCGGGTGCGGCGGGCGACGACCTGGTCGTACCCCTCGGAGTGCAGCGCGACCATGCGGTGCACCAGCTCGGGCGGGTGCTGGAGGTCGGCGTCCATGATCACGACGGCGTCGCCCGCGGCGTTGCGGAGGCCGGCCAGCATCGCCGCCTCCTTGCCGAAGTTCCGGCTGAAGGAGACGTACCGGACATGGCGGGAGTCGCGCGCGGCGAGCTCCTGGAGGAGCGGGAGCGTCCCGTCCCGGCTTCCGTCGTCGACGTAGACGATCTCGAACTCGGCGTCCAGCTCGGCGAGTTCCCTGGTCACGTGGTCGTGGAAACGAGCGAGGACGTCTTCCTCGTTGAAGCACGGGACGACGATCGAGAGCAGCACGCCGACCACGACAACGGAGTCCGGTGTCCCGGCCGGTCCCCATGGATGGCGTTCAGGCGACCATTGCGTGAACTGGGTCGCGGGGAACGGATTTTCCTGGTCGGACGCTGGCATATTCGACGGGTCATGCCGAACGCCACTCGAACGCGGGGCGCCGCGCCACCCGCCCCCACGCCCGCCACCGCGGGCACCACGACCCGGCTCACGGCCGAGGGCACGCGCTCCCCGCTCCTCGCCGCGCTGCTCACCGTGCTCGCCGTCTGCGGCGGCGACGCCGTCGCCCGGATCTTCCCCTTCGGGCCGCGCCACCGGGCCGTCAACGACCTCGCGAACCAGTTCGTGCCGTTCCACGCGCACCTGTGGGACCTGCTGCGCGGCCGGGCCGACGGCGGTCCGCTGCTCGACTGGCAGGCGGGCTGGGGCACGAGCTTCCTCCCCGACTACGGCACCTACGTGTCGAGTCCCTTCGCGCCGCTGGTCGCGCTCTTCCCGCGCGGGGACATCGAGTACGCGGTGTACGGAATCACCGTCCTGAAGACGGCGGTCGCGGCGGCCGCCATGACGTACCTGCTGCGCCGCCTCGGCCCCGGCACCTGGTGGTGGGCGTCGGTCCTCGGCGCCTCGTACGCGCTCTGCGGCTGGTCGCTCGCGGAGGGCACGTACAACCCGATGTGGCTGGACGGCCTGATCGCCTTCCCGCTGCTCTGTCTGGTGGGCGAGTGGGTACGGGAGGGCAGACGGCCGCTGCTCGGGCCGCTGGTGGTCGCGGTCTGCTGGGTGGCGAACTTCTACACGGCGTACATGGCGACGATCGGGGCGGCGCTGGTCCTGGCGGTGCGGCTCCTGGCGGTCCGGCGCGCGACGGCGGACGCGGCGGACACGGCGGCGGTTTCGGCGCGGAGGACGCGCTCCGGTGGCGATGGTGCCGACGGTGGCGGTGTGGGGCACGGTGCCGGCGGCAGCGGTGTGGGGCGCGGTGCCGGCGGTGGCGGTACGCGCCTCGGCGCCGTCCGTACGCTGCTGCGGGCCGGACTGACGACCGGGATCGGGATCGCCCTCGCGGCGCCCGTCCTCGTCCCCGTCTTCCTCGGTTCGCGTCACGCCCACCCGGGCCTGGTGCGGGAGTTCGCCCCGGCGTCCGCCACGGACGTCCTCGCCCGGCTGCTCCCCGTGACGTACAGCTTCTCGACCCCGGCGGCCTTCGTCTCCACGGCGGTGCTGCTGCTCGTCGCCGCGCTGCTGTTCCGCCGCGAGATCCCCGGCCGGGAGCGATGGCTGTGGACGGGCCTGTGCCTGGCGGTCCTGGCCTCGATGCAGTGGGGTCCGACGCACCTCCTGTGGCACGCCTTCGCCACCCCGAACGGCAGCCCGTACCGCCAGACCTTCGTCCTCTCCGGCGTCCTCGTCCTCGCCGCGTGGACCGGCTTCGCCCACGGCCTCCCGGACCGCCGGGCGCTGCTCGGCGGGACGGCGGTGGTCGTGGCCCTGTCCCTCGGCTCGCTCCCGAGCCCCTTCCTCACGTCCTGGGCGCTCGCCCTCACGACCGTGGGCCTGGTGGCGGTGGCGGGTGCGCTGCTGCTCCCGCGCCGGGGCCGGTACGGGGTGCTCGCCGCGCTCCTGGTCGCCGGCACCGTGGTCGGCCAGGCGGCGGCGACGACCGCGTACGCCGACCGGGAGCGGCTGGTCCGGCTCGACGACTACCCGCCGTGGGGCGCCGGGCAGCAGCGCCGCGCGGACGCCCTGGCGGAGGCGGACGGCTGGCCCGCGTACCGCACGGACTCGGGTCTGCCCCGGGTGGCGGGCAACGATCCGCTGCTCCTGGGCGGTCAGGGCGCCGCGTACTACAGCAGCCACACCCCGGCGGTCCTGACGGAGACGCTGACCGCGCTGGGCGGCGGCTGGACGTCCCGGGGCCGGAACCTGCTGAGCCTGGACAACCCGGTGACGGACGCGCTGTTCGGCGTGGGGGCGCGGTGGCGGGACGGGGAGGTGGTCCGCGCGGAGCCGTCGGCACCGCCGCTGCCGCTGGTGACGGTACGGCCGCCGGGCCCGGCCCCGGTGTACGGCAGGTCCCCCTTCCGCAACCAGGAACTCCTGCTGGGTGCGCGGGTGTACGAGGCCCCGGGGGCCGGCGGTGCGTGCCGGGTCGGCACGGAGGTCTTCCTCTGGGCCCCGGACGCGACGGGCCCCGCCCGCCTGGGCGCGTACGAGACGCGGCTGCTCGGTGGCCGGCCGAAGCGGCTGGCGGCGCTGACGTCCCTGGGCGTGCAGCGGCGGGAGGGCGAGAAGCCGCAGGTCCCGCCCGGCGGGACCGCCGAGATCGCCTGCCTGGACCACGACCGGCTGCGCGCGGCCGTGGCGGGGCTCCGCGCCCGGTCGGCGACGAGGATCGACGTCCGCTCCGACGGCCTGACGGCCACGCTGCCGCCGGGCGTGAGGGGCACGGCGGTGGTGGCCGCTCCGAGGATCGCGGGCTGGCGGTGCGCGGGCGGGGAGGCGGGTGCGTACGGCGGCCTGCTCGCCCTCGACGTCCGTCCGGGGACGACGACGATGACCTGCGACTTCCGCCCGCCGGGCCTGCGGGCGGGGCTGGCGGCGGGCGCGACGGGCACGCTGCTGCTCGCCGCGTCCCTGTGGCTCGGCGCCAGGGCCCGCCGGAGGGCGGGAGGCCAGGGGGTGTCGTGTCGATCAGGCCGCGAGCCCGGCCCGGTCGGCAAGGCCCCCTGCTCCCCGCTCAGTCCGTGACCGCGACGATGCGCCAGCCCACCGAACCCGTGGCGCCCGCCAGGCCGGGGACCGTGAGGGGGAGCCTGACCGGCGCGCTCGCGATCCGGTGCGTCACGGGAACGCCGTCGCACGCCACGGCCGGGATCTTCTCGCCGCCGACGACGGGCGCGATCGTCCCTTCCCCCGCGCAGACGAACGCCACCTGGTAGGCGGACCCCTTCGTCAACGTGGAGTAGTGGTGCACCCCCTCCGCCAGTCGATCGGTACCGGACTCCCTGAACTCGGGGTCGTCGGGGGAGATGGTGTCCAGGGCGTCCTTGACGCGCTGCTCGTACGCCGCGGCCGCCGTACCGCCGGCGGAGGGCGCCGACGTGGGGGTCGAGGTGGGGGTCGAGGTGGGGGTCGAGGTGGGGGTCGAGGTGGGGGCGGCCGTCTCCTGCCCGGTGCACCCGACGGCACCGATCCCGAGAAGCCCGAGCGCGGCCCCCGTCACCAGACACTCACGCAACCTGGTCATAGCTGTTCTCCCCGTGGTCGGTACTGCCCCGAACCACGACGCTAGATCATCTCGCGTGGGCACGGACGAGCAATTCGACTTCGCTGAGCAAGACTTGAGGAAGAGTCAGCTGGTCAGTCCTCCTCAAGGCCTACGGAGACGGCGGGACCCGTCGGGGCGACCACGCGCGCCTCCTGCCGGATCTGTGGCGGCAGGTGCCGTCGCGCGTCCTCGTGGAAGATCAAGGCCCGGCCGTCCTGCGGCACGATGGTGGCACCGAGCGCCTCGGCGAGCCGGGCGAGGACGTCGACCATCGCGCCGAACTGGAGGTGCGTGAACGCCACGGACCCCAGGTCGCCGGGAGCGGCACTGAAGTAGACGTCCGCCTCGCCCCCGTCCTCCGCGCGGAGGTCGACGGCCCCCTCGCCGTCGTCCGGCCAGCCTCCCACCGCGTACGGCCCGGCCACCTGCCGGAACCGTTCCCGGTCCATCGGGGCGACCTCACCGTCCTCGAACCGGAAGAGGTGGAAGGAGTAGCTCATCCGGCGGCCGGCCGCCGCTCCCAGCGGATCTCGCCGTCCTCCACCCGGTCCGTGGGCGTGAGTCCGGCCGCGCGGGCGACCGCCGCCGACGCCGTGTGGTCCGGGTGGACATGGGCCACGATCGTCCGCGCGCCGTGCTGCACGAGCAGCGCGACCAGGCCCCCGGCCGCTTCCCGTGCGATGCCCCTGCCCTGCCACTCCGTGCCGATCACCCACGCGACCTCGGCGACCCGGCCGTCCTCCGTGACCGTCGCCTGTACGGTCCCGGTCAGCCGGTCCTCGGCGCGGAGGCGGACCACCCAGTTCCCCCAGACCGTCGCCGGGTCCGGCGAGCCGGCCGCCAACCGCTCGTACCGGGAACGCAGTTCGGGCGGGGTCAGCGGGGCGCCACCGATGAAGGTGTGCAGGGCGGGGTCGGCGAGGACCCCGGCCATCTCCTCGGCGTGCGCGACGGCGAGCGGGACGAGGTCGAGGCGCCCGGTGCGAACGGGCACGGTCAACTCCCCCGCGCTCACACGTTCCCCAGGAATCCGGGGTCGCTCTCGTCGAGCCCCACGCTCGTCTCCCGCTCGAAATCCAGGAGTTCCGCCATCGTCACGACACGGCGGCTGGTCGCGGCCAGGTCCTGGTGCGCCTCCGCCGACCACAGCGGCGGGTAGAGGGTGAGCCCCCGGTCACCGTCCAGCCGGCGGACCTCGTCCTGCCAGCCGGGCCAGCGCAGACCCTCGTAGAACTCCTCCGTTCCGCCGGCCAGCATCCACGCGAGCCAGGCCCCGTAGCCGGCACCCAGCGCCTCCCAGCTCAGCGAGTCCGGCGCGAAGTACACCATCTCGCCGGGCTGGCCCGGCAGCCCGACCTGGTCCGCGGGCCCGCCCTGGAGGACGAACACCCCGCCGAGCACGTCGTGGGCCACGACGAGCCCCGCGGCGGGCCGCCATCCCGGATCGGCCGTCGCGTCCGCGGGGAAGTCGTTGACCTGCGCGAGCGACGGCAGCCGCCGGTCGTTGTCGGCGGCCGGGCTGCCGTACACCCGCAGCCAGCCGTCGTCGACGAACGCCCCGCCGCTGTGGAGGACGAACGCCCCCAGGAACGAACGCACGGTCACCTGCGTGCGCAGCAGCGCGGCGGCGCCCCGCGTCGCGTCGGCGTCCAACAGCTCGACGGGTACGGGCGCGGCCCGCAGCTTCTCGCCGAGGACCGGCCACGCCGGGTCCTCGACCTCGATCAACTCACTCAGTTCACGCACGGGGGCATGCTCGCACGTCCACCGGCGCGACCGGCCCCGCCGCCCTCTCGCTACCCTGCCCACATGACACACGAGCAGACACCGCGCTGCGCCTGGGCCGACCACCAGCTCGACGACAGCCACTGAGGGGAGGACGCGCGCGATGACCGGCCACCACGGAGATCTTCTCGCGGCGCGGGCGCTCGTCTTCGAGCCCTGCGGCCTCGCCTGCTCTCAGGCGGTGCCGGAGCCGGAGTCCGCCGACTACGCGGCCCACGCCTTCACCGTCGGCGGCCGCTCCGTCCGGTTCCGGGTGGCGAGGACGACGCCCACCAAGGTCGGCCAGTTCGTCACCGTGTGGAAGAGGACGCCGGCCGGGCCGATCGCGCCGTTCGACACGGCGGACGGCATCGACCTCGTCGTCGTCAGCTGCCGGGACGACCAGGAGGCGGGCCGCTTCGGACAGTTCGTGTTCCCGGTGGGGGCGCTCCGCCGGCACGGCGTCGTCTCGGAGAACGGGTCGGGCGGGAAGCGCGGGTTCCGTGTGTACCCGCCCTGGGTGACCACGACCAACAGCCAGGCCGCCCGCACGCAGACCTGGCAGCGGGACCACTTCCTGTACGTGCCCGAGGACGGCACGCCCCTCGACCTGGCCCGGGCCCTGGCGCTCTACGGCCGCTGACCGCAGGGCGGGCCGCGGAAGCCGGGCCCCGTGCCCCGCCGCTCACGCACTCGCTCTCACGTACCCGCTCTCACGCCCCCGCGCGCCGGATCCCCGTCAGCAGTCCGTCCAGCGCCGCCACCGTCCGCTCCAGCGCCTCGGCCGACGTCGCGCCGTCACCCCTCGCCAGCCACAGCGCCGCCTCGTTCATCGCGCCCGACAGCAGCCGTGCCAGTGGTTCCACCGGCTGCTCGGCGACGATGCCCGCCTTCACGAGGCCCTCCAGCGCCTCCGTCAGGTGCCGCGCCGAGGACTCCTCGTCCAGGGCACGCCACTCCTCCCACCCCAGGACCGTCGGCGCGTCGACCAGCACGATCCGTCGTACGGCCGGGTCGGAACCGGCCGCGAGGAAGGCCCGGCAGCCGGCGCGCAGCTGCTCCCAGGGGTCGGCCTGTCCGTCGGCCGCCGCCGCGACCCGGTCCCCCAGCTCTCCCTGGACCTCGGCGACCACCGCCCGGAAGAGCCCCGCCTTGCTCTCGAAGTGGTGGTAGGCCGCCCCCTTGGTGACCCCCACCGCCCGGGCCACCTCCGCGAGCACCACCCCGTGGTACCCGTCCTCGGCGAACCGTCGCCGACCCTCCGCGAGGAGCGCCCGCCTCGTCGCCGCCCGCTGCTCGGCCCGGAGGCCCTGGGCGCCGCCGGGTCCTGCCGCACCGTCGCGGGCCCGGTCGCCCGCCGCCTGTTCGTCCGGCATCGCCGCACACCGCCCTTCCCGTTTCACATACCCGAGGTATGTTAGCTCTCAACACTCACATACCCTGGGTATGTGAAACCGGAGCGAGCGACGCACGACGAGGAGAGCCACCCCATGACGACCGGACGACTCAGCAGCTTCTACCCCGTGATCTGCACCCGCGACGTCGCCGCCTCCCGCGACTTCTACACCCGCCACCTCGGCTTCACGACGACGTTCGCGTCCAACTGGTACGTGAGCCTGCACCGCCCCGACGCGCCCCAGTACGAGCTCGCGCTCCTCGACCACAGCCACCCGACCCTCCCCGAGGGCCACCGCGTCCCGACCCGGGGCGGACTGCTCCTCAACTTCGAGGTCGAGGACGTCGACGCGGAGCACCGCCGCCTGATCGGCGAGGCCGGCCTCCCCGAACTCCTCCCGCTGCGCACCGAGGACTTCGGCCAGCGCCACTTCATCCTCGGCGCGCCCGACGGCGTACTGATCGACGTGATCACCACGACCCCGCCGACCGAGGAGTACGCCGCCCAGTACACCGCCGCGACCGGGCCCGCGTAGCGCGCTCGGTCGGCGGGAGCCGTCTACGCCCGAGCAGCCCTGGTGGCGCTGCCGAGGATCCTGGTCGGCGTGATGCGGACGACCACGCGGACCTCTTCCGCCGGAGCCTCCGCGTACTCCTTGCCGCCGCCCGGACCGAGGTACTCCTCGGCGATGCGGACGGCCACCGCCCGGCCGGTGTCCTCGGTGACGGTGGCCGTGCCGCGTATCTCCACGTACAGGTCGGGGTCGGCGGGATCGAAGACGGTCAGGCCGACGCGCGGGTCCCGCAGCATGTTCACCGCCTTGCGCCGGCCCCGTGTGGTGGAGATCAGCAACTCGCCGCCGTCGCGGCTGACCCAC
Source organism: Streptomyces sp. NPDC088553 (assembly GCF_044752965.1). NCBI lineage: Bacteria > Bacillati > Actinomycetota > Actinomycetes > Kitasatosporales > Streptomycetaceae > Streptomyces > Streptomyces sp. NPDC088553. The sequence goes on from NZ_JBIVMG010000014.1 coordinate 74,440, forward strand.
ACCACCGAACTCTGCGGGGCTCCGTCGGGGTCGAGGGTGGCGAGTACGGCCATGTGCGGGGCGTCGAGCAGGCGGCGTACGGCGTCGTTCATCTCAAGGGACATGCCTGGGAGGCTATGCGGGCGCCCGGCGAGACGCACCGGAATACCCCGGGGCGGCTCGGCGGCCCTTCGCGCCAGCGCGGGCTACGCGTCGCAGAGGGACCGGTCGTACAGCGACTTCAGGGCTGTGTCGATGGGGTGGGGCCGCGGGGTCCCCTCCGCGCTCCGGGGGTTCCAGCGCTGGAGGTTGACCGCCATCGACATCTGGCGGCCGCCGTCCGCCCGGGTCAGGGAGATCGTGCCCGCTCCCCAGACCGTGCCGTCGTGGCCCCAGAAGGTGCCGCAGTCGGGGATGACGACCTTGTGCAGGCCGAGGCCGTACTCGATCATCGTCCCGTCCAGGGCGCGGACCGGGACCGTGCGCTGCATCTGCGCCAGGGACGACCGGCTGACGATCCCGCCGTCGAGCAGCCGCGCGTAGAAGCGGTTGAGGTCGTCCATGGTGGAGACGAGGGCGGCCCCCGTGCCCGTCCACGACATGTTGTAGACGCTGTAGTCGCGCGGCGGTTCGAGCAGACCCCACAGGGCCTCGTACATGCGCGCGTGCGGCCCGTCGATCGTCGGCCCGTCAGGGAACGCGGTGTGCCGCAGCCCGGCGCGCTCGATGACGTGACGGGTGATGTAGCGCTCGGCGGTGGTTCCGGTGACCCGTTCCAGGAGCCGGCCGAGCAGCAGCCAGTTGGTGTTGGAGTAGACGCCCGTGGGGCCGCCGGGCTCGCCGGCGGGCGGCGCCGCGAGTCCCAGCGCGATCAGCTCGGCCGGCCGGAACTCGCGGAAGCGGTTGTCGTCCAGGCTGGCGGGCGAGTTCCGCTGGAGGGAGGGGAAGGCGTACGGGATGTAGTCGGGGATGCCGCTCGTGTTGTTGAGGAGCATCCGGACGGTGATCCTCCTGCCCCGCTCCCCCGGTACGAGGTCGGGCAGATACGCGCCGACGGGCGCGTCCAGCCGGATCCGGCCCCGCTCGACCTGCTGCATGACGGCCGCGGCGGTGAAGGTCTTGGTGATGCTGCCGACGCGGTGGCGCATGTCGGGGCTCACCGGCCGTCCGGTGGCGAGGTCGGCGACGCCGGAGGCCCCGCGCCAGGTCCGTCCGGCGTCCCGCACCTCGCCGAACACCCCGGGGACGCCTGCCCGGTGGACGGCGTCCATGGCGGTGCGCAGCCGTGCCGGGTCGACACGGGCCGGCGTCGCTGCCGCCCCGGCCGTCGTCCCGGCTGCCGCCTCGGCCCTCGTCCCGGCCTTCGTCGTGTGCGGGGCGCGGGCGGCCGCCACCGTGCCGACGCAGGCGGTGAGCGCGGCCACTCCCACGATCAGGGAGAGGCGGATCGTCGATCGGAGTTTCACGGCGTACGTACTCCTTCGGTTGGTGGGGGTGGTTCCGGCAGGCCTCATCCGGCCAGGGCTCGGCGCAGGACGGCGCCGAGTTCGGCGTTCTGCCGCTGCGAGACCTCGGCGGAGAGGAGCGCCTGCGAACCGTGGAAGGTGCCGGGCCACTGGTGGATCTCGACCGACACCCCCGCCTGGAGCAGGCGCAGCCCGTACGCGAGGCCCTCGTCGCGGTTCGGGTCGAACTCGGCGGTGGCGAGGTAGGCCGGCGGCAGGCCGGTCAGGTCCTCGGCGCGGGCCGGGGCGGCGTACGGGGTCGCGGGGCGGCCGCCCAGGTAGTGCTGCCACGAGGCCAGGCCCTTGGCCCGGTAGAACCACGGTGTGTCGGTGAAGTGCACCGCCGACCACGAGTCCTGCCGGTCGTCGAGCCCCGGCTGGTTGAGCAGCTGGAAGCGGATCGGCGGCCCCTGCCGGTCACGGGCCCGCAGGGTCACCGCGGCGGCCAGGTTGGCGCCGGCGCTGTGGCCGCCGATCGCGATGCGGTCCGGCTCGACGCCGAGTTCGGCCGCGTGCCCGACGGCCCACTCCAGCACGGCGTACGCGTCGTCCAGGGCGGCCGGGTAGGGGTGTTCGGGGGCGAGCCGGTAGCCCACCGAGATCACCACCGCTCCGGAGGAGGCCGCGATCCGGCCGGCCCACGGGTGTTCGGTGTCCAGGTCACCCATGAGGAATCCGCCGCCGTGCAGCCAGACGACGGCGCCCCGGGCCCCGTGCGGGCGGTAGACCCGTACAGGCACGGGCGATTCGGCCGGAACCACGTGGTCCTCGACGTCCATGTCCGTGGTGTCGGGGGCCGGTACGGCGGCGGCCAGTCGGGCGAAGCTCTTCCGCGCGGTGACCGGGTCGGCGAGGTCGGTGCGGGGGAAGAACGGTACGAAGGCTTCGAGTTCGGGGTCCATGACGGTCATCCTCGGGGAGCGGCCCGCGCCGGTTCGTCCGCCGTCCGTCGGGCATCGGGGGCCGATCGCGCGCCGATCGGCGCCCGCGTCCCGCCGGCCCGGCCTCCTATCCTGCTGCCATGGAGGCTTTGGCCGTACGGCTGTCTGGACTCGATCCGTACGTCGACGGCGCGCTCCGCATCGTCGCGTTCTACGACACCCTGATGCGCAGGCGGGTGGACCTTCCCGCGCTCGCCCGGGCTTCCGCCGGTCTCGCCGAGTGCGTCGCCGGCGTCGGACTCCGCGGCACCGGGCGGACGATCCGCGTCGGACCCGACGGTCGGGAGGTCCCCGGTCCGGCGGGGCCCGCTTCCGGTACGGCTCCGGTCCTCCTCGACGAGGAGGAGATCGGCACGGTGTGGCTGGAGCGGGCCGGCCCGGTCGGCCCGCTCGACGAGGTGCTGCTCGACCGGCTGGCCCTCGCCGTGGCGGGGGCCGTGGAACGGTACGGTCCGGCCCGTACGACCATGGCGGACCCCGCGCTCGTCGAGCTGGTCATCAGCGCCGGGACCGACGAGGCGGCCCGCGCGCGGGCGCTGCGACTCCTCGGCTTCGTCGCCGGGCCGCCGGTCCGGGTGGCCGCCGTACGGTCGCCACGTCTGCCGCTCGACCAGGTGGGCACGGTCGTCTGCCCCGGTCGGCCCGTGAAGGCGGCCCGGATCGGCGGGGTCGGCGTGCTCCTGGCCTCGGCGGTGGACCGGGCCCTGTTCCCCGCGGGCGTCCGCGCGGGCATCGGCGCGGCGGACCGCCCCGACCTGGCGTGGCGGGAGGCCCGTACGGCCCTGCGTCTCACCTGCGCGCGCGAACCCGTCGTCGATCATGCCGAGTTGGGTGCGCTGGCGCTGCTCGCGGAGGTGCCGAGGGAGGTGCTGCGCGGCAACCCCGACGTCGCGGCGCTCCTCCGGGTGGCCGGAGCCCCGGGGGATCCCGCGGAACAGACGCGGGAGACCCGGGAGACCCAGGCGGCCCGGGAGGCCCGGGAGACACTGGACACGCTGGAGGCGTACTGCGCGGCGGGGTCGCTGCGCCGGGCCGCCGACGTCCTGCACCTGCACCACAGCAGCGTGGCCCGCCGCATCGACCTGATCGGCAGGGCCCTGTCCGTGGACCTCACCACCCCGACGGGCCTGACCCGGGCCCGCTTGGCCCTGGCGGCATGGCGGCTGCTGGGCGACTAGGAGCCGCACGGCGACGGGACGACAGGCCGGCGGGCGGGCGGGCTCGGTGGGGTTGCGTCGAACGGGCCGGCGGGCGCGAGGCCCGCGGCCCCGGGCCGGCGTACAGGCCGCGGGCGCACCCGAGCCCGCGGAAACTTTCTCGGGGCCGGTCGCAACCTCGCGGGGTGACGCACGTCTGGTGGGGTGAAGGCGCCCTTCACCCGCTCCACCCGACCGTGTCCGTCCCTTCCTCGGGAGAACCCCATGTCCAGCCACGCCAAGCGGAACTTCCGCCCCCGCCCCCGCATCCTGGGCGTCGTCACCGGTGCCGCGCTCCTCCTCGGTGGCGGCGGCTTCGCCGCGCAGGCCCTCGCCGACTCCGGTCCGCGGCCCGTGCCGGCCGCGCCGAAGGTCTCGGCCCCGGACGCGGCCCCGGCGGCTCCGGCCGCCGCCCCGAAGGCCGCTGTTCCCACCCCGGCAGCTCCGGCCGCCGCCCCCGCGCCGGCCGTCGCACCGAAGGCCGTTCCGAAGGCCGCCGCGCCCGGCACGCCCGCCCCGGCGGCCAAGCCCTTGGCCGCCCCGGCTCCGGGCGTCGCCCCGAAGGTCGTCTCGCCCGGCCCGGCCGCCGCGCCCGCGCCCGTGCCCGCCGTCGACCAGGGGGCTCGCCCCGCCCCCGCCCCGGCCCCGGCGGTCAAGCCGACGGCCGCCCCCGCGCCCGCCCCGGCTCCGGCCGGCGCCGCGCCCCGCGTCCAGAAGTAGCGGCACGCGGTAGCACCGAGGAGCGGGTGGCCCGGCCGGGCTCGCGCGGGTCCGGCCGGGCCACCCCTCCGTCCCGCAACGGATCGAGGACCGTGCAGTTGTCGTACGCCATACCCGCACCCGGACGCCATGACCGGCCGTCGCCCTGGTGGGCCCGGCTGCTCGCCCGTATGCCCCGGACCCGGACCCGGGCCGACGACGCCCCCGGGACCGTACGGCGGCGGCATCTGCGTGCGGTGGACGCCCCGGAGGACCCGGGGCCGCCGCCCACCCTCACCGAGCTGTACCGGGCCCGGCGGCTCGACATGGTGCGGCTCGCGCTGTTCCTCGTCGACGACCTGCACACCGCCGAGGACGTCGTCCAGGACGCGTTCGCCGCCGTGTGCCGGACGTACGGCACCTCCCTGCACGGGCTCCAGGACCCGGGCGCGTACCTGCACACCGCCGTGGTCAACGCCGCCCGTTCCGTCCTGCGCAGGCGCCGCACCGCGCGCGCGTACACCCCGCCCCACCCGGTCTCCGAGCCGCCCGTCGACGAGGGACTGCTGCTCGCCGAGGAGCACCGGCACGTCCTCGACGCGCTCGCGCAGCTGACCGGGCGCCAGCGCGAGGTCCTCGTCCTGCGTTACTGGTCGGAGCTGACCGAGGCGCAGATCGCGCAGACGCTCGGGCTCTCGCGCGGCACGGTGAAGTCGACCGCGAGCCGGGCGCTCGACGCCCTGGAGAAGAAGCTGGAGGCGGGCCGATGAGACCGCGTGCCGAGGACCCCCTCACCGTCACCGAGGAGCGGCTGCGCGCCGCGTTCGCCGCGCGCGCGGCCCTCGTCACCTACCGGGACCTGCGCCGTGACGAGCCCCCGGAGGGGCGGAGCTGGGGGCTGCGGCGGGTGCGCGGAGTCGCCTTCGCGTCGCTGGGGGCCGTCGCCGCCGCGGCGGCCGTGGCAGCGGCGTACCTGCTCCTCCTGGTGCCCGCCGGCCCGGTCTCCCCCACCCCCGCGCCGCCCGCCCGGCCCCCCGGCGTCAGTGAGTCCCCGGTCACGCCCACCCCCTCTCCGGTCGCCCCGTCGGTCACCGGACCGGGAGCGGCACCCGAGCCGGGGGCGGTGCAGCCGTCCGGGGGCGGTCCGGAGCCGGGGGCGGTGCCGAGGCCCGGGGCGGAGCCGGCGGCGGGGACGGTTCCTCCGCAGCCCGGAGCGCGTCCGAAGCAGGGGGCGGGTCCGACACCCGACGCCGGTCCGACACCCGACGCCGGTCCGACGCCCCCGGCGGATCCGAAGCCCGCCGGCCGGCCCTAGCCGGCGAGTCGGACGCGGCATGCGGGAAGGGCCGGAACCCCCCGTGGGTTCCGGCCCTTCCTGGACGTGCGGGTGCGCGCGAACTACTTCGCGGGGACCTCTTCCAGGCACAGCACGAACTTGTCCGACTCGAGCTGCTGCGCGAGCGCCGAGAGCTCCGCGCCGCACTGGTTCACGTCGAAGGTGTCGTCGATGACCTTGACGACCTTGAACAGGTCGGCCTTGCCCGAGGAGCAGTCCGTGGTGTCGACCTTGGGGTCGTTGTCCGGGCCCGTCACGGTGACGCACTCGCCGGCCTTGGCGTGCACGGGGGCGTCGCCGGTGAGGTACGGCAGACCGAGCTTCACGGCGAGGGCGAGGGCGATCGCGAGGACGACACCGCCGACCTTCTTCAGGATGCGGCTGCCCTTCTTCGCGGGGGCGGGCTGCTCCGGAGCGGCGGGCTGCTCGGGGGTGAAGGGCGCGGGCGGCGTCGTCATGAGGGATTCCTTGGGGACGTGAACATGATCTGACGCGAACGCTACATGCGCCAAAAAGGGCAAAAAGGATCAAGGAGATCCATTGACCGATCAGTTGTCGAGTCGTGACTCTGGCGCTCCGTCAGGAGCGCGGTCCCAGCTGACGCTGATGCTCCAGCACCCGCCTCAACTCCGCCGGAAGCGGGTGATACGGACCGAACGCGCGCTCCGCGTCGAACAGCAGCCGCTGGAGCTGGTCCCGCCCGGCGGTGTGCTCCCCCGTCGCCACGAGGAGCAGCGCGATCCGCTGCCGGATGTCGAAGGCACGGGCCGGATCGCCCTCGTAGTACGGCAGGACCGCACGGAACTCCGCGAGCGCGGCGGCCGTCTCCCCCAGCTGCTCCAGGCACAGGGCGACGTCATAACGGAATTGAAGAGCCTGCGGATCCGCCGGCCCGGCCTCCGCGTCGCGGTCCGCCGCGAGGCGGCGCAACTCGGGCAGCGCACGCCGGTACTGGCCGTCGTCCATCAGCGTGGACGCGTACTGCTTGCGCAGGATGCGGACGACCGGCGACCGCTCGCCGTGCTCGGCCGCGGCGGCGGGCAGGATCCCGCCGAGCATGTCGACGGCCTGGGTGAGCGCCCCCTCCCCCAGCAGCCGCTTGACCTCGTCTACGGCGCCGGCGACGTCGGGGCGGGCGGGGGCGGGGGACGCCGGGGGCGCGGGGGCGGTCGGGGCCGGCCGCGGATACGAGGCCCTCGGATCGCCCCCGGGAGCGGTCACGGGCAGAGGCGGCGGCGCCTGCGCCGGAACGGCCGGCGCGACGGGTGCGACAGGTTCGACCGGCGCGGCCACCGCCGCCGGGCGGTCCGGCCAGGGCGCGTGCGGGCGGAGGAACGGCCTGGTCGGGTCCATCGGCCCGGCCGGGACCCCGCGCGCGGGGAGCAGCGGAAGCAGCCGCTCGTACACCTCGTGCGCGCCGGACGGCCGCTCCCGCGGGTCCTTGGCGAGCAGCCGGAGGACGAGCGCTTCGAGGGGCTCGGGGACCTCGGGCCGCAGCTGACGGAGCGGCACGGGAGGCTCGTACAGATGGCGGTGGAGGACACCGAGCGCGGTGGACCCGGCGAAGGGCACGTTGCCGCTGAGGAGTTCGTGCAGCAGCGCACCGAGCGCGTACAGGTCGGTGGAGGGTCCGACGGCGCCGCCCATGGCCTGCTCGGGCGCCATGTAGGCGGGGCTGCCGATGGGCTCACCGGTGTGGGTGAGGCGGGTGGTGTCGCTGTCCAGGACGGAGGCGACGCCGAGGTCGAGGACGATGACGGACCCGTCGGGACGGACCATCACGTTCCGCGGCTTGAGGTCGCGGTGCACGATCGGTACGGCGTGGACGGCCGCGAGCACGGCGCACAGCTGCGCGGCGACGCCGACCGCCCACTCCCAGGGGTACGGGTCGTGCTCGGCGAGGTGGTCGGCGAGGTCGGCGCCCGCCACGTACTGCATGACGAGGTACAGGTCCTCGCCCTCGCTGCCCGCGTCGTGGACGGTGACGAGGCCGGGGTGGTCGACGTGCGCGGTCACCCGGCACTCGCGCACGAAGCGGCGGCGCAGCTCGTCGGCGGCGGTGGACGGGCCCGTCATGGTGGCAGGCCGGAGCAGCTTCACCGCGACCCGGCGGTCGAGCCTGCGGTCGTACGCCGTCCAGACCTGGCCCATGCCGCCCTGCCCGATGACGGTGGCGAGCTCGTAACGCCCGCCGATCACCCGCCCGTTCATGCCCGACCGTCGTTTTCCCCGGTCTGCCGGAGCAGGTCACTGAGCTCGTCGAGCTCGGCGCGGACCTGGTCGATGCGGGGGGCGTGACCGGGCAGGGGCGGCGGGGCGGCCTGACCGGGGGGCGGGACGGGGACGTACGGGCTCGGGGCCGGCCCCGGGCCCGGGGCCGTGACGGCGGCGGGCGGGTAGCCGTACCCCGGCGTCGCGTACCCGGGCATGCCGTACGGGTACGCCTGCGGCGACGGGTGCGGGGACGGGACCATGACGACGACCGGCGCCGGCTGGTGGTGGCGGATGTCGACCACCAGGAAGTAGCAGGTCACGAGCGCCATCTGGACGAGCAGCACGATCATGCCCGTGGTGTTCATCCAGGTGTCGGCGAAGCGCTGCTCCAGCGGCATTACGCACCCGATGTTCAGCGCCAACTGGGCCCAGAAGAACGCCCAGTCGCGCCCGGTGCGCCGCATGATCGCGATCCGGAGCATGGCGACCCACGCGAGGAAGCCGAGCGACAGGACCACCAGGACCGTGATGAGGACGCGGACGGTGATCGTCGCCGCCGTCGGGCCGGTGGCACGCGGCGGCGCGGGTGCGGGTGTGGGCACCTGACCGTACATTCGACACTCCCCCAGGACGGACGATCAGGCCTCTGCGGTCGATCGGACCATGTCGGACCAAGAGAGTATGACGGCCTTCACGCGGGCTCCACACTTCCGTCCGCGAGACCGTCGTACAGCCCCTGGACCAGCTGCTCGCCGAGGCGGGCGGCGAGCCGCAGGGCCTCCTCGAACTCGGCGAGCGACTTGAAGTGGGCGCCGTGGCGGCGCTGGTCGGCCAGGGGCAGCCGGGGCAGCTGGAGACGGCGTACGTCGAGCCGGGTCGCGGTCGAGGCGAAGCTGCTGGCCTGCCGGTTGTTGGCGGTGCCGCGCAGGAATCCGGCGAGGAACCAGGGGTCGAGGGCGGCCGGTTCGGGCCGCAGGAGCTGGAGGTTGCGGCCGAGGGCCGCGCCGGCGGTGGCGGCGTCCACGACCCGGGCGACGGAGCCGCCGCCGAGGACGGGGACGACGACATCGCCCTCGGTGACGAGGACGGGCTCCTCGCCCCCCTCGCCCGGGCCGCCGCCGGCGGGGAGGGTGCCGGAGGGCGCGCCGCCGGACAGGACGTCGTGCTCGGTGAGGACGGGCGCCCCGCCGCCGGCGGGGGCCGTGCCCGAGCCGCCCGTGCGGAGCTGGAGGGCGCCGGTGCGGGCGAGTTCGCCGACGGTGGTGAGGGGGCGGGGCGCGGGGCGGGCGGGGACGGGGGTGGGGGCGAGGCCCTGGGTGCGGCGCAGGGTCTCGTCCAGGCGGTCGCGGACAGCGGCGAGTTCGGGGGCCGTGCCGCCGGCGGCGGGGGCGGTGAGATAGCGGGCGGGGGCGAGGTCGACCTCGTCGTCGAGGAGTTCGATGACGGGGACGGCGCGGGCGACGGACTCCTCGCCGCCGCGGCCGGCCCAGGCGTCGAGCACGGTGTTCCGCAGGGTGGTCCAGGGGAGTTTGTCGCGGCCTGCGTCCGGGACGAGCCCGGCGGTGTCCACGAACAGGGTCTCCGCCGGGGGCCGGTCGGCTCCGGGGCGTACGAGGACCCAGAGGTGGAGCGGGATGCCGTACGGGGGCGCGGCGCCGGCCGGGAGGGCGACGACGGCCCGGAGGGCGCCGCGGCGCAGCAGGTCGGCGCGGATGCGGCGGCCGGAGCGGCGGGAGGCGACGGCGGGCGGCATGAGGAGGACGGCGGCGCCGCCGTCGCGGAGCCGGGCGAGGGCGTGCTGCACCCAGGCCAGCTCGGACTCGGTGCGGGCCGGGAAGCCGTACTCCCAGCGGGGGTCGTAGGCGAGTTCGTCGTGGCCCCAGGCCCGCTCGTTGAACGGGGGGTGGCACAGGACCGCGTCGACGTTCAGGGTCGGGAAGGCGTCGGCGCGGAGGGTGTCGCCGATGGCGGCGCGGATGTCGGCGTCGCCGTGGAGGGCGAGCCGGAGGGCCGAGAGGGCGGCCATGTCGGGGTCGGCGTCCTGCGCGTAGAGCGCGGTGGGGTGCGGGACGGCGCGCAACAGGCCGCCGGTGCCGGAGGCCGGGTCGAGGACGGTGGCGACGGAACGGCCCTCGGGGGCCGCGGCGGCGGCGAGGGCCGCCATGAGCTCGGCCAGCGGGGGCGGCGTGAGCGTGTACTGGCGGGGGTTGGCGTCGAGGTGGCGGCCGAGCAGGAACTCGAAGGCCTGCCGGGCGCCGCCCAGCTCGACGGCCAGCTCGACGGCGGCGCGGAGCAGGGGCACGGAAGGGAGCGTGTCGGCCGGGGTCGGGGTGTGAACGGACCTGGGCAGGCCGAAGCGGGTGGTGAGGACCTCTTCGAAGACACCGGGCAGGAGTGCGCCGAGGCGGTCGTCGGGGAGCGCGGCCAGCTCGGGCCAGGCGCCGGGGCGGGCGCGGAGGAGGAGCAGGACGCAGCCGGTCTGCACGAGGCCGGCGACGGTGCCGGAGGGGTGGCCTGCGAGCTGCTGCCACACGCGCTCACGGAGCGGCACTTCGGCGAGTTTGCCCTGGTCGCGGAGCCACTGCTCGACGTCCGCCAGGGAGAAGGAGGGGCTGGTCTCGGTGCCGCCGACGGGCTTGGGGAAGTCGGCGTGGCGCCGGCGCCAGTTGCTGACGGCGGCCCTGCCGACCCCGGCGAGCCGGGCGATACCGGCGGCGGTGACCTCTGCCGTGCTGTCTTCGGGCACCTGTCCGTCTCCCCTCGTACGTGTGTGAACACATCGAGCATAGCTCCCGAACCGATTCACGGCGTGATCCGACTCAAGGCTCGTGAACCGTGTTGACTCGGTTCACAGTCTCTGCTGTGATTACTCCATCGGAACACGGAGTCCCGAAAGCGGAGCCCTCACAGCGCCCGGAAGGTGCCACAGCCATGTCTCAGCAGCAGCGCAACTGGTTCGCCCGCCACAAGGTCCTCACCGCCACCGGCGCCGTCGTCGCGGTCATCGCGATCGGCGCGGCGATGGGCGGAGGCGGGGACGGCGACACCGCGCCCTCCAAGGCGGGAGCGCGGCAGGAGCAGCCCGCGAAGCAGGGCGGCGACAAGAAGGCCCCCGAGTCCAAGGCCCCCGAGAAGAAGGCCGTCACGATCGACGGCGACGGGGACTTCGAGGTGGGCGCCGACGTGAAGCCCGGCCTCTACCGCTCCACGGGCAACAAGGACGCCGGCTGCTACTGGGAGCGCGCGAGGAACGCCTCGGGCGACCCGGACTCGATCCTCGCCAACGACAACGTGACGGGCACGTCGTACGTCGAGATCAAGGCCTCGGACAAGCTCTTCAAGTCCTCGGGCTGCGGCACCTGGGAGGCCGTCGACGCGAAGGCGAAGGGCACGCCCGCGGCGACCCTCAAGGGCGACGGCGGCATGTTCAAGGTGGGCGTCGACATCGCCCCGGGCACGTACAGGTCGACGGGCAACAAGGACGCGGAGTGCTACTGGGAGCGCGCGAAGGACGCGAGCCACGGCACGGACTCGATCCTGGCGAACGACAACGCGACGGGCACGGCCCTCGTGAAGGTCTCGGCGACGGACGGCTACTTCAAGACGACGACGTGCGGGGACTGGGTGAAGGCGGGCTGAGGCACCACCGGTGCGGGGCGCGGCACAGCACGAGGGCCGCCCACCCGGTGTTCCCGGATGGACGGCCCTCGTGCTCAGCGGGATCCGCCCTCAGCAGCCGCGTTCTCGGCAGGACGCGTTCTCGGCGGGACGCGACCGGCGGCCGGACGGCCGCCGGGGTCAGTTCAGGTCCTCCAGGACCTCGGCGGGGGCCGGCGCGTGCTCCCGGGCCTCGCCGTCGACGGTCCACGAGCCGTTCCACTCGATACGCCGGACCCGCCCGTGACGGTTCTCGTACTCCACGAAGCTGCCGGGCGCGCCCTCCAGGAGCTCCAGCTCCCGGAGCAGCACGTCGGGGGTGGTGAAGCCACGGAGGTCGCCTTCGCTTCCTCCGCCGGTCCTCGTGTTGTCGAACCTCATCCGGAGGAACGGAGCGGCCTCGCGGGTCATGTCCGCCGCGTTCAGCATCCGCTTGAAGCGGAAGAACGCCTCCTCGGGCGTCTCGTTCCCGGAGAACTCCCGGACGTACGCCGGGAAGACCCCGACCACGACCTCGTTGAGCTCCTCGTTCCGGCCCACGTAGTAGCCGTGGATCTCGGGCTGGATGGCCACCACGGCGTCGAAGTCGTACCCGGGGTGGGAGAACCCGGGAACGACCTCGAACGGGCGGGGGTTCTCCCCGAGCCCGGCACGGTGCTCACGCGCGAACGTGAGCACCGCCCGGGCCAGGTCCTCGTCGAAGGAGTCTCGGGCGTTCACCTGATAGATGCGCGTCCCCTCCGTGTTCATCGCCAGCGAGAACACGAACCGGAACATGGGCGACCAGCGCCACGCGCGCGCGAGGCCGGGAAATTCCTCAACCTTCGGAATTTCCCGCACGGCCTGCTCCACATCAAATGCCACCCTCGGTCTCCTTTAATTCGAGTAGTTGGGACCCGTGTCCTGCCGATAACGCGCCTTCATTTTACCACCGCCACTCGAATTGGCCTTCCGGCGCATCGGATGCATTTTGGATGCGTCATTGAAGAACTTCGCGCGCTGGCTTTTGCTTTGGTTGTACCCCTCGGCGTTCCAATGGTCGACGACCGCGTACGTGTGCTCGTACGTCAGCTCGTCGTCCGGAACGATATTACCGTCGTTGTCCAGCCAATTACCGTCGCTGTCCTTCCAATTCCTCTCCATTTCCCGGTGGGTGTCCGCCCAGTATCCCGACGGGTACTGGTTGTCGCGGTTGAGCCGGCTCGGGTTCGGGTTCGGGTTGGAACCCATGTTCCCGTTCGCCATGCGCGGCTGGTTTCCGGCCGCGCAGGTGCACGTGGGCGAGTGAGCCGGGTTGCTGCCACCGCAGTTGTGGACCAGGACCGCGGCGCTCTTGTCGACCGCCTGGATCTGGTCGCCCGCGAACACGAAGTACGTGTGCAGGCCCTCGACGCTGAGGTCGTACGTGACGCGATCCGCCTGGTACGACTTCAGTCCGACGACGGCCGCCGGGGCGCCCTCGCCGTTCTGGAGCTTCTGGCCGACCTTGAGGTCGCCCGCCTGCGTCCAGGAGTTGCGGGTGGACTCGTAGAACTGGTGGTGCCTGGTGGTCTCGATCGTCTTGCGGCCGGCCTTCGCGACGATGGTGACGTCGACGTAGTCGCGGTCGGTCTGGGTGACGATCACCTTCTTGACCTGGTGCACCTCCTTGGTCTTCTTGCCGGGCTCGGCCGTGAGGACCTTGTCGCCCGCCTTGACCTTGGAGATCTCCTTGGTCTTGCCGTCCGCCATCAGGACCGGGGTCTTGCCCGTGAAGCTGTGCGGCGTGCCGGCCCGGCGGATCGGGCAGCCGGGGCCGGAGCTGTCGCCCGCGGACGCCTTCGACTTCGGGCCGTTGCCCTTGCCCTTGGCACCGAACGCGCCGCCCATGACGGCACCGATCGTCGCCGCCTTCGCGGCTCCGGCGACCGAGCAGCCCTCCTCGCTGTTCACACAGGAGGTGCCGTACTCGACCGCGCCCGTGAGGGCTTCCTCACCGGCGCTCTCCGCGACGTTCGTCGCGATCTTGCCGGCCGTGCCGGAGAGCAGCTTGCCCGCGGCGCTCGCCGCGAGACGGCCACCGACGCCACCGGCCGCACCGGTGACGGCGCCGATGGCGACCGCGCCGAGGAAGCCGCCGACGGACTTCGGACCGTCGTTCATCATGTAGCCCACGCCGTTGGCCGCGGCACCCGCGAGGGCGGCGCAGCCGATGGCGCCGACACCGGCGGTCAGCGCGGTGCAGCCCGCGAAGACGGCGATGCCCGTGGCCACCGAGGCGATGGTCGAGGCGTGCTGCTTGACGAAGTTGGCTGTCGCCTTCGCAGCCTTCTTGACGGCTTTACCGACCTTCTTGGCTGCCTTGACCACCTTCTTGGCCACGTGTTTGACCGCCTTGGCGACCTTCCGCACGGCCTTCTTGACGTGTTTGACGACCTTGTGGACGACACGCTTCACACGCTTGTACACGCGTTTGACGTATCTCTTGACCTTCTTGACGCTGTCGGCGACATACCGGACCGCCTTTCTGACGACCCGCTTCGCCCGCTTCACCACCTTCTTGGCGGCCTTCTTGACGGCCTTGGCGGCCTTCTTGACGACCTTGGCAGCCGTCTTGACGACCGCCTTCGCCTTGTGGTACGTCGACTTCGCGACGTTCGTGACCTTCTTGGTGACCTTCTTGAAGGCCTTCTTGATGGAGTCGAACCAGTGGCCCGTCGGGTCGACACCCGTCATCGGGTTGCCGTTCGCGTACGCGTACCGGTTCGCGTTCACCGAGTCGGGAAGGGGCGAGTTGCTCGCCGTGTCCCGGTTGCCGAACTGCCCGGTCTCCGGCGAGTACCAGCGCGCGGCCATGTTGACCTTGGCCGTCTGCGGGTCGGTCCACCCCGACTGGTAGCCGAGCGCGCCGGCCATCGTCGAGGACTGGACGACCTTGCCGAAGGGCGAGTAGGTCGTCGACCCGGCCAGCGCCTCACCGGAGGCGGTGAACTGGGCGATCACGTCGGTGTGCAGGTCCGTGAGGGCCAGTACCGCGGTGACCGCGCTCTTCACGCCGACGACGGAGCCGTCCGCGTCCCGGCTGTAGGTGGACACACCGTCCGAGGCCACGTCGTTGTCCGTGCCGCTGTACTGGAAGGTGTGGATCGCCGCACCGTCCTCGTTGGCGGTCAGGACCCGGTCGAAACCGTCGTAGGTGTAGGTGCGGTCACCTTCCTGGATCACCCGGTTGAAGGCGTCCGTCTTCATGTTCGTGACACGGCTGGCATCGTCCGTCACGGAACTCAGCGAGCCGCGCGCGGTGTACGTGTACGAGCTGTGGCCGTCCGACGTCAGCCGGTTCCGGGCGTCGTAGGTGTAGGTGTCGCCACCCACCCGGGTGCGGTTGCCGGACGCGTCGTAGCCGTAGACCTCCGTCGTCGTCCCGTTGTTCCAGGACGCCAGGCGGTCGGCCCAGTCGTACGTGTACGTGTTGGCGGAGGCACCCACGACGCCGGCCGTCGTCTTCGACGCCATGTTGTCGTTCTCGTCCCACCCGTAGGTGACGGACGAGAGCGTCTTGCCCGTCGGGGACGTCAGCGTGTCGCTGGTCAGACGCTGCAGCTTGTCGTAGCCGAAGCTGCGCTTCGCCTTGCCCGTGCCGTAACCGACCGACTTGACGTTGCTGTTGACGTCGTAGTCGTACGTCATCGTCGTGCCGGTGGCACCGTCGTTGGTCGTCTTGAGACGACCGGCGGTGTCGTAGCCGTACGTCGACGTGCCGGCGGCGTCCGTCCGGGTGGTCATCGCACCGTCGCCGTTCCAGGCGAAGGACGAGGCACCCGAGGGACCGGTGGCCGTCAGGAGAAGACCGCGGTCGTCGTAGGAGAAGGTGTTCTTCTCCGTACCGAGGCCCGCGACGGCCGTCAGACGGTCGTCCTCGTCATAGGTGTAGGTGTGGTCGGCCGTGGCGGCCTCCGCACCCGTACCCGTCTGCTTGACGAGGCGGCTCTTCACGTCGTACTCGAAGGAGTTCGTCACCCCGCCCGGGGACCGGGACTCCTTCACCCGCCCGGCGAGGTCGTAGACGGCCGTGAAGGTCCGGTCCGCGACGTTCGGGTGGGTCGGGGTCGACGGCTCGACCACGCTCTCCGGCATGCCCCACGTGTTGTACGTCGTCAGGAACGGGTTGCCCCGTCCGTCGGTGAACCGGGTCCGGTTGCCCGCGGCGTCGTAGCCGAAGGTCGAGGTGATCGACTCGGTCGCGGAGACCGGCTCGACCGCCTTCGTGATCTGGCCCGCCGCGTCGTACGTGAGGGTCTTGGTGTGCTGACGGTAGTCCGTCACCGAGACCGCGTTGCCCATCCGGTCGTACGACGTACGGGCGGTCCGCAGCACGGCGCCCGTCGCGTCCAGGTCCTCGGTCTTCACCAGCTGGCCGAAGCCGTCGAACGTGTTGCGGGTGCTGGTGCCGTCGGGGTCCGTGGACAGGAGCGGCCGGCCGTCCATGTCGTACACGAAGCGCGAGACGCTTCCGGCGGAGTCGGTGACCTCCGTCATCTCGCCCAGCGCGTTGTACTTGTACGACTGGCTCACACCGTTCGGCGAGACGACGCGCGAGAGCTCGCCGCCCGGCGCGTTGTACTCGTTGATCGCCGTGTACGCCCGCTGGGTCGGCTGGCGCACGATGTCCGTGCTGGTCAGCTCGCGGCCCAGATAGTCGTACGTGCTCTCCTGGCGGGCGCCGTTCGGCCGGGTGGCCGACAGCTGGTCGCCGTTCGTGTCGTACGTGTACTTCGTCGTACCGCCGCCCGGCTCGGTGACCGAGGCGAGGTCGCCCAGCTGCGTGTACGAGTAGGTGGTGCGGTTGCCCAGCGGGTCGACCTCGGCCGTGACCTGTCCGAGCTCGTTGTACTCGTTGTAGGACGTGGCCGTGACCGGGGCCGAGGCACCCGGAGCCAGGTACTGAGGCGTCGTGACCGACGCCTCCTGGCCCTCCGCGTCGTACGCCGTCGTCGTGACGTTGCCGAGCGGGTCCGATATCTCGGTCGGTTCACCGAAGGTGTTGTACCCGGACATCGTCACCGGGCGGACCGAGACCGGAGTCCCGCCGTTCTGCTCCGTCATCACCGCGGGCTCGGTGACCGACGTCTGCTGCCCGAGCTCGTCGTAGCCGTAGTCCGTGACGTTGCCCGAGGTGTCCGTCTGGGACATCGGCAGACCGCGCTGGTCCAGCTTCCACGTGGTCGTGCGGACCGAGCTGCCGGCCGCCGGCAGGGTGCCGCCCTTGACGGCGGTGACCTGCGCCGCGGTCAGCGCCTCGCTGTAGACCTGGACGTCGTCGATACCGCCCTTGAACTCGTAGTCGTAGTTCCCGGCGCCCATCTTGTGACGGCCGATCTGGAACGGACCGGTCGCCTCCCAGTTGCCCGAGACCGCGACTTCCTGGGCGAGCGTGCCGTTGACGTACAGCCGCAGCTTGGACGCCTGCGCGTCGTACATGCCGACCAGGTGGGTCCAGGCACCGGCGACCGCCGCCGACGGAGCGGAGACCGCCCGGTCGTAGGCGAGGGGCAGCGCGTCCGTACGCGGCCGGGCGAACGCCCAGCCGGTGTTGGCCGCGTAGTACAGCACGAAGCCGTACACACTGCCCGCGTCCTGCGACAGCACCGTGCGGCCCGTGGTCAGGTCGGACAGCTTGGCCCACGCGGAGACCGTGAAGCTGCCCGCCGTGTTCACGACGGGACCCGGCGCCTGCGCCCAGGAGTTGACGTCACCGTCGAAGGCCCCGCTGCCGCTCCGGTCGATGTTCCAGTGCATCCCGGTGCCATGGGTACCGGTGTTGTTGGCGCCGGAGGAGTCCGCGAGGCCGAAGCCCGTGGTCTCGTCCAGCTTGTAGCGGGCCACCGGAGCCGTGGTGCCGTCGTGGATGGTGGTGCCGGTGATGTTGCCCAGGGCGTCGTACCGCGTGTCCGTGGTGGACACGTCACCCGTCGCCGGGTCGCGGTCCGTCTCGGTCACCACGTTGTCGTCGGGGTCGTAGGCGGTGTGCGTGGTCCTGGCGAGCCCGTTGGGGTCGAGGATCTCGGACACCGTGCGGTCGGCCGCGTCGACGGTGAAGGTGGTGCGGGTCTGCCCGTCGTTGGTGACCTGCTCGACCAGGTTGCCGGCGGCGTCGTAGGTGTTCGCCTGCTCCGTGAAGGACTTGCCGGTCGCCGGGTCCTTGCGGACCACGGAGGCCGACAGACCGTCGTCGGTGTAGGTGTACGCCGTCTGCCAGCCCATCGAGTCGGTGATCGACGCGAGGCGGCCGGCCGGGTCGTAGGCCCGGGACTCCTGGACGAGGGTGGTCGCCGGCGAGGGGTTGAACGGATCGCCGGTGTGGTTCAGCAGGCTGGTGACGAGAGGCCGGCCCTCGGCGTCGAAGGTGTAGGTGTTGACCGTGCCCGCGGGATCGGTCTCCTTCACCTTGTTGCCGTAGGCGTCGTACTCGAACGACGTGGTGTCGCCGCCCGGGTCCGTCCTGCTCGCCAGCAGATTGTTCGCGTTGTACGTCATCGACGTCACGCGCGCGGTGTCGCCGCCGGTGAGGTCGACGACGCTCTGGGACAGGATGTTGCCGTCCGGGTCGTACGCCGTGGTGGTCCTGGCCTGGTGCTTCGCGCCCGTCACCCGGTTGGTGACGGCCGGCGTGGTCTCGGTCAGGACCTGGTCGTTCTTGTCGTACGTCTGGCTCGTGACGATGCCGGCCGGATTGGCGTCCGAGATCTCCGTCTTGGAGATCTCACGGCCGAGGTTGTCGTACGTGTACGTCACCGTGGCGCCGTTGGCGTCGGTGATCCGCGCCAGGTCGCCGTTGGCGTAGTACGTGTACGTCGTCCTCCGGCCGCCCGGCGTGGTGACCTGCGCCACCAGCCCCGCCGGCGTCACCGCCGCGCCGCCCTCCGCCGCCGGGGTGGTGGCGGTGGTGTACGTGGTGCTCGCGGTCCGGCCGTTCGGGTGACCGGCCACGGGCGGCGTCGTCACCGACAGCAGGTTGCCGCCGGCGTCGTACGCGTAGCTGGTCAGGTACGCGTTGTCGGCCGGTCCGGTGGAACGGCCGTCCCGCTCGGTGAGCAGCAGGTCGTTCCGCAGGTCCATCGGCGGGAAGGCCGTGGTCGCGTCCGGGTAGTACGTGTAGTACTCCGTCGAGCACTTGTTGGCCTTCGTGTCCTGACAGACGGTCTGGGAGACCGCGTTGCCGCGCACGTCGTGGCCGGTGATCGAGCGGTTGCCGTTGGCGTCCGTGATGGTGTGGAGGAAGCCGCCGGTGTCGTACCCGTAGGTGGTGCGGTCGCCCTCGGTGTCGATCGCGGCGAGCAGGCGGTTGCCCATCTCGGCGTCGTACACGTAGGTGAGGGTCCTGTCCGTCGGGGTGGTCAGCTTCACCGTCTTGACCGGGGCGATGCCGGAGGACGCCTTGTAGGCCGACCAGTGCGTCGCCACGTCCGCGTCGGTCAGGCCCTTGGCGTGGACCGCGACCTCGGCGACGGAGCCGGTGAAGTAGCTGACGCCACCCGGCGAGCTGTACCAGTTGGTGCCGAAGCCGGCGCCGACGAACGTCCGCGAGGTCGTCTGGTCGTTCGGGGCGCCGGTGCAGGTGCCCTGGCTGACGCCGTCGAGGTAGAGCGTCTGGGTGGTGCCGGTGGCCGACAGGACGGCGTGGTGCCACTTGTCGTCCGTGACCGTGCCCGTGGAGCCGAGGGTCGCCGCGCCGTTGCAGGTGGAGCTCCACCAGTGGCCGTGCAGCTTGCTGTCCGCGCCGACGTAGAGCAGGTTGCTCCAGCTGCCGGTGACTCCGCCCGGGTTGTTCGGGGCGACGCTCTGGTCGCTCATGATGACGCCGGGCGCCGCGGTCTTGAACCACAGCTCGACCGAGCGGTCGGCCTTGGCGTGCAGCGGGCCGTACGGCACCTCGGCGAAGGAGGTGGACCCGTCGAACGTCGACGCGCTCGCGTCACCCGGACCGAAGGGGCCCTCGGCGCCCTGGATGACGTTGTTGTACGTGCCGAAGCCGGTGTTCACCTGGTTCGCGGCCTGCGCCGCGCCCTGGGTGTCGTCCAGGCGCCAGTAGCCGGCCGGGGCGGAGCCCAGGACGGCGGAGCGGTAGACCTGGGACGAGCCGGTGATGGTCGGCGGGTTGAGCTTCCAGGTGCCGCCGTTGCCGTCGGTGGCCTGGAGGACGCGGTCGTCGGTGGTGTCGTAGACGACCGAGGCCTGGGTCTTCAGACCGGGCGTGGTGATCTTCTGGAGCAGTCCGGCCGGCCGGATGGCGGAGTCGTACTGCGTCTTGATCACGTCGGCCGAGAGCGGCTCGGAGAAGATCGCGACCTCGGCCATCTGGCCGTTGAAGTGCCCGAGCTTGTCGCCCGCGTTCATCGCCGGCCAGCCCATGGTGTTCACACCGGCGCCGAGGGCGATGTACGGCTGCACCCAGTCGTTGATGGTGCCGCCGAGCGAGCCGACCGCCGCACCGTCGAGGTACAGGGTCTGGCTGTTGGCGACACCGGTCAGGACGGCGTTGTGCCACTTGCCGTCGGTGACGACCGGGGTGGACGTGATCGTCGTCATGCAGCCCGGCGACATGGCCAGGCAGCCGCGCAGCTTGCCGTCGGTGCCCACGTACACCGCGGGGGTGTTCTTCGTGGTGTTGGCCACCGGGTCGGGGTCGCTGAGGGGCTTGTCGCCGTAGTAGAAGAGCACGCCTCCGGCGGTGCTCGTCCTGAACCACAGCGAGACGGAGGTGTACGAGGGCGTGGCGCCCGGCGCGGCCGGCATCTCGACGTACGAGGTGGTGCCGTTGAAGGTGGCCGCCTTCTGGGTGGAGCCCGCGAGGGGACCCGTCCCGCCCAGCGTCACGTTCTTGTACGTGCCGTTGTACTGGCCCTGGTTCGCGTCGAGGGCGTCCTTCGCGACGGTGCCCGAGGTCTCGCCGAGCCGCCAGTAGGCGAACGGGTCGGCGTCGAGGACCGTGGTGCGGTAGTGGTTGCCGGTGGCGTAGGTGTACGTCGTGCACTTGGACCAGTCGGCCGGCGGGCACACCTTGGTGAGCTGGTCACCGGTGTAGGTGTACTGCCAGGTCTGGGCCGAGTTCGCGTCGCCGACCGTGGACTGGTCGGTGTAGACGGTCTGGACGTGCCAGGCGGTGGCCGAGGCCGGCTGGTACCAGGTCAGGCCCAGGTTCCGCTTGGAGACCTCGTTCGTGATCTTCGTGAGGCGCTTGTTGGCGTCGTACGTGAAGGTCTCGGTACGGCCCGAGTAGTCCTTGATGGTCTTCAGCGCGTAGGTGCCGGCCTTCGCGGTCGCCTGGGTGAAGGCGTACTCCGTGAAGTCCTTGTCGGTGAGCGCGTAGCCGCCGGTGACGGCCGCGAGGCGCGCGTAGCGGCCCAGCGGGGGCACGAAGGTGCCGTCCGAGTTCCGGCCGAAGGCGACCTGCTCACCACCCGGGTAGGTGATGATCACGCTGGTGAGGGCGCCGCTGCCGTCCTTGGCCTCGACGGCCTTCATGTCGACGATCGTCGACCAGCCGGCGCCGAACGCGGAGTCCACGCGGGGGTCGAGGCTGTTGTAGGAGCGCTCGATCTCCAGCGACGGGCCGATCACCGGCACGTCGGCGTCGGTGTCCTCGGTCGTGTAGTTGCCGTCCGAGGGGTCGAACTCGTGCCCGTCGGTGTTCATCGACAGGCCCGAGGTGACCGGCGGCTGCGGCACGGCCGTGGTGAAGCGGCTGCCTTCCACGACGGCCGAGGTGCCGTCGCTGGCCTCCACGTACCAGTCGTAGTTCTCCGACCACTTCAGCTTGCCGGCGGGAACCTTCCAGCTGCCCTTGGCGATCGTGCCGGACGTGGCCACCAGCGTGGGGGTGCCGGTGGCGTCGCCCTCGTAGACCTCGAAGGTGTAGGAGAGGGGGCTGGGGCCCTTGTCGGCGTCGCTCGCGTAGACGAGCAGCTCCGGCTGGAGGGTGTTGGCCTGGAAGTTGGCGGGCGGGTACTGGGCGTTGATCTGCGGCGCCGAGTTCGGCGTGTAGGTCAGGTCCAGGGCCGGGCGGAAGCCGGCCGTCGTCGCGTTGTCCGAGTGGAACTTCTTCCAGTGGAGCATGTCGTTGGTCGGCGCGGTGAGCGCCAGACCGTAGTTCGCGGCCCCGCCGGCGACGTTGTTGAACCACGTCGTGCTGAGCGAGACCGGCATGCGCACGCCGACGCTCGCCGAGCCGGAGCTGTTGGAGCAGGAGGCTCCGGGCGCCGGGGTGGCGGTGCCGATCGCGGCGCCGAAGGACGGGCCGGGGTACGCCGTGACGGCGGACGGCGTCCACGACTGCGTGATCGGGTGCACCGAGAACGACTGGGCCGCGCAGGTCGAGGACCACAGGGCGTACACGTTCAGGGTGGCGGCGGTGACCCGCTGCCCCGCGAGCGCGGTGCCGAGGGAGCTGAACTGCAGGAACGAGTTGGTCTTGTTGGTGCCCGAGTCGTACGAGCCGACCTTGATCTGGGTCTCGGTGGAGTGGTCCCCGCCGATGGTGTTCTGCGTGTACGTCGAGTTCGACGCGGTCACCGTCGGGTCGACGGTCACCGGGTAGACGCGCGCGGGGTCGTCGAGCCAGGCGCGGTCTGCGGTCATCCGCAGGGCGGGCTGCCCGTCGGCCTTGCCGTCGACGGTCGTCAGCTCGTAGGTGACGGCCCGGGACTGGGCGCGGTCGCCGGAGCGCGGGTCGACCTTGGAGTCCTCCATGTACGCGTGCGGGATGGTCGCGGTGACCTTGCCGTCGGCGTCGGTGAACTCCACGTCGCCGTCGACGGCGACGCGGGGGGTGAGTCCCTTGAGGTCGAGCGCGAAGACCCAGGAGTTCTCGGCCCGCGGGGAGCGCAGGACGACGTTCTCCTTGAAGCCCTCGGCGAGCGGTACGAGCTGCACGTCGGTGTCGGGGAGGACCCCGGCGTACGTGAGGGTGCCGTCGGCGTCGACGGTGGGCTCGGTCTTCGCCGCGTCCCGCAGGGCGTAGGCGAGGGAGCGGCCCTTGCCGAAGTCGACGGAGGCGAGGGCCTTGTCGGCGGCGGTCGGCGCGAACTCGACGTCGAGGGAGTTGGCCGTCTGCTGGAGACGTCCGTCCTTGTCCTCGGTCAGGCTCGTGTCGATGGCCTTCCACGTGCCGTCCGCGGCCTTGAAGTTGGTGCGGCCGGGGTAGTGGCGGACGGTGGTCGAGCCGTCGGCGTTGACGTAGTAGTCCGAGGTGGCGCCGGACTTCCTCGCGTCGCGCTTGCTGGTGCGCGCGTCGAAGCTCTTGGCACCGCCCGGCGCCTTGCCGGTGCGGACCTCGGGGGGGTCGTCGGTCTCCCGCTCGAACAGCGGGAGCTCGCCCTTGCCCTTGCCGGGCTTGCGGCCGGCCTCGCCCTCAAGGCTCGTGGCGTCGGAGGAGGCCTCGTGGCTCTTGCCGCGGGCCGTGCCGCCCTGCTGGTCAGGGGTGTCGAGAGGGCTCTCGCTCACCCACTTCCACAGCCCGGAGAGGGAGAGCTTGGGCATCTTCACCGGTTCGAGCGTGACGCCCGCGGCGAGCGCCGACTCGGTGGTGAGCATGAGGAACAGGGAGATCAGTACGGAAAGAGCCGTAGCCCTCAACCTGCGTCTACCGGTGCGACCCGGTGGGAACAGGCGAGGGCTACGGACCCGGCGTATACGCATGGGCCAGCCTTTACTAACGCGATACTTACAAAGCTTCGCGAGCCTGCCCGATGACGGATCACCAGTTCACACCAGGGTGCCGAACTTTACTCCGGCTTTACCCGATGGAGGGAACCCTTCCGGACAACTCCCTCCGGGCCGCCCAGACGGGACATCTTCCGGTCCGTCAGCCCTCGCGGGCCAGCCGCTTCACCGTCGCCGTGATGTCGTCCTTCAGGGACGCACCGGGCGCCACCCGGACCAGGTTGCCGTGGGCCGTGCCGGCCGCCTCACCGACCGTCACGAACCGGATCCCCGGGTTCTTCTCCACCGCCTCCTCGGCGGCCGCCACCTGCGGAGCGCCCGAGGCGACGACGATCTCGCAGTCCCGCTGCAGCAGACCGTTGAGGAACGGGCGGGCGTTCTCCACCGACTTCCCGCCCATCACCGGCACGAACGTCACGCGGATGTGCTTGTCCAGGGACGCCGTCTGCATCCCCTCCCAGACGGGGGCCGCCGGCGCCCCGGTCACGATGCCCCGCTCGTCGGTCAGCAGACAGGCGTCGTAGTCCTGATAGGCACGGGCCCGGGTGTCGGGCGGGGTGCCCCGGCTCTCCGACCCGGCGAACAGCCAGGCACCGACGAGACCGAGGGCGAGGACCAGGACCGAGCCGAGGGCCCAGCCGGCCCGGCCGCGCAGCGCTCCCGCACCGGCGGCGAGCAGCCCGGGAATCCGGGCCGCCCCGGACTCCGCCGCCTCCCTCTTGGCCGCCTCCCGCTCGGTGGCGCGCCAGGCACGACGGGTCTTCACCGGCCGGCCTCCCCGCCGGTGAGGCAGTGCGCCGCCGCACCCAGGGTGGAGGTCGCGAGCAGCAGCACGTCGAGGAGGTACGCGAGGCCGTGGGTCTCCTCGGGCGTCAGCGCGATCTGGAAGCACCAGCCGACCGAGGCGGCCGTGAACAGCAGCGCGGCGAGCCAGTCGTTCCGCGTCCCGCGCCGCAGGGCGAGCGTGAGCGAGGGAACGAATCCGAGGACACCGAGACTCAGCAGCGGCACCAGCGCGAGCCCGACCCGGGCCGGCCGGCCCGGCAGCTCCTTGGGGCGCGGGGACTGCGCGCCCTTCTCCAAGCGGACGGCCTGGTTCACGATTCGCTGGACCTCTCACGGAGGCGCACTCCGGGAGCGGGGCGCACGGGTGTACGACAGGGGACGCCGTACGGTACATCCCCCGCCGTGAAGATCACCCCCGGGGTCCCGCTCCCCGGCGGGCCCCCGGGCGCCTCAGGTGCGGTGCCGCACCCACACGTTGGGCTCGACGTAGACCGCGTAGCCGCGCGAGACGTCACAGTGGACGGGCACGAGCGCGCCCTCGACCTCGACCGGGCCGTCCGCGTCGAAGGGGAGACCGGTCCAGGTGCGCCACTGCTCGACCGAGCCGGAGACGGTCATCGAGGCCGGGGCCACCGCCTCGATGACACCGCCCGCGCGCACATGGACGCGCAGCCAGGCGTCGTGCGGCAGACCGTCGGACTCCCGGGTACGGAACGCGTACTCGTGGATGGAGGACGCGGCCTCCAGGTGCTTGCCGTTGGGACGGACCGGGGCGACCAGCTCGGAGAACCCGCGCCGCTTGGCGTTGTCCCGCATGGCGGCCAGCATCCGGTGCGAGAGGCCCTGGCCCAGGGCGCTCGTGTCGACCGTGATCTCGATGGCGCTGACGGTGTCGGCCTCGCGGCCGTGCTTCAGGTCGGAGAACGCCCAGAGCAGCACCTCGTCCCAGCCGCGCGCGGGCAGCTCGCGGCGCCCGTCCACGTCGAGACGGAAGGGAACGCTGAAGCCACGGGCGACGACCTTGCCCTCGGCGTCGGTGGCGACGAGCACGTACTCCGGCAGCTCACGCACGATCCGCCCGATGTTCGCCCAGCCCACCGGGTCGTACATCATGAACTCGGGCCAGAGGTCGCGCATGCCCCACATCGGCCCTTCCAGTTCGGGGCGCTCGGCGAGGGTCGATATGTTCAGGTCCATGAGGGCAGAGTAAAGATCATTTTTCCCCGCACCAAGAGGTTTTCCCCTCCGCGGGGAGCGCTACGGAAGTTTCTGCTGCGGGCAGCCGGCGAGGACACGCTTCATGGCGTCCCGCTCGCCCCCCGTCACCCACACGCCGTACTTCTTCTTCACGGCGATCTGCCGCGCCACGTACGTGCAGCGGTACGCCTTGTTCGGCGGCAGCCAGGTCGCCGCGTCGCCGTCGGACTTGCGGCGGTTGGTGGAGGCGTCGACGGCGAGCAGGTTGAGCGGGTCGTTGGCGAACCGGCGCCGGGTCTCCGCGTCCCACGTCCCCGCGCCCTTCTGCCAGGCGTCGGAGAGCGCGACGACATGGTCGATGTCGACCTTGCTGCGCCCGCGGACGAAGGGGACGGTGGTCCCGGTGTACGGGTCGTCGGTGAGGGTGCCGGAGGCGACCTTGCAGCGGCCGTCGGTGAACCGGACGCCGGTCAGGTCGCGCTTGAGTATGTCGTCCCGGGTGCCGCAGCCGTTGCCGTCGACGTCCACCCAGGCCCGCCCGAACTTCTCCCGCTCGTAACCGGTCTTCGGCGCCCGCCCCTTCACGGTGAGCGTCTCCACGGCGGCGAGTGCGGTCCCCCGCGCGGCGGGCTTGCCGCCCCCGCCGCCGCCGGTGCCCGGGCTCTCGTCGGCTCCGGGTGAGCAGGCGGTGGCGAGGAGCGTGGCGACGGCAAGCGCCGAGGCGGCCAGGGTCGTTCGAATCGTCCGCTCTGCAAGCATCCGGGAATTCTAGGGGGTGGTCCCGCCGGGAGGCGCGGTCCCGTCGGCCCCTCGACCCGTCAGATCTTGCCGATGCCCAGGGTGTTCTCCGAGGGCAGCAGGCCGGAGCCGATCGCCGCCAGCCAGGGACCGCCGAGCAACTCCGCGAGACGGGCGGTGCCGTCCGGGCCGAGGGCGACCCAGGGGGCGGCGGCGAGTTCGTCCGTACGCCGCTCGACCTCGGCGCGCAGGGCGCGGCCCGCCTCGGTGGCGCCCCCGTCGGCGGTCAGGAGGCCGCGGGCGGTGAGGCGGGTGCGCGCCGCCGCCCATTCCTCGCCGCTCCAGCCGCGGCTTTCGAAGACGGGCTCCGGTGCGGCGCCGATCGCCGCGAAGGAGACGAGCGACTCGACCGGGTCGAGTCCCGCTTCGGCCAGGGCTTCGAGGTGACCGTCGCCCCGGTGCTCGCGGAGGACCGTGGCGGACTGCCAGAGGACCAGGTGCGGGGCCTCGGGCCGGGGCAGGGCGGCGTTGGCGGCGGCGAGCGGGCGGGAGACGGCGGGCTCGGCGGCCGCCGCCGCGCCGTCGGCGGCGGTGCGGGCGAGCGCGGCGGCCTCGGCGAGTCCGGGGCTCGCGAGGAGTTCCTCGCCCAGGACGGCCCGGTAGGTGCGGTCAATGGCCCGGAGCCGCGCGGCGAGGACGTCGGCCGGGGCGGCGGTCTGCCAGGCGGCGGGGACGTACCGGGCGATCATCGCGGGGCTGAAGCTGTAGAAGGTGCCCGCCACCCGGTCCGGACCGGCGGGGCCGAGGGGGGCGGCGCGCCAGGCGAAGTAGGAGGGCCAGCGCTCGGAGGTGTCGTAGCCGAGGGCGGCCGCCTCGTCGAAGGCCTCGGGGGCGTAGTAGAGCAGGGCGTGCAGGGGTTCGAGCAGGTGCCACATCTGACGTACGCGGCCGGATTCCACGGCGGGCTCCTCTTCACTCGCTCAGCATCTAGTCACTGACTAGACAGTGCTCCGCGCCCCCGAACTTGTCAATGCCTAGATGGGGGCTAGGCTCCTCCCATGACGCCTACCAGCCGGAGCTCCTACCACCACGGCGGCCTGCGGCAGGCCGTCCTCGACGCCGCCCTCGACGTCATCGCCGCCGACGGACCAGGGGCGCTCAGCCTGCGCGACCTCGCGCGCCGCGCCGGCGTCTCGCACGCCGCACCCGCCCACCACTTCAAGGACCGCACCGGACTCCTCACCGCCCTCGCGACCGAGGGGTACGGACTCCTCGCCGAGGCCCTCGCCGCCGCGCCCGAACTGCGCGAACGCGGGGTTCGGTACGTGCGGTTCGCGGTCGAGCACCCCGCCCACTTCCAGGTCATGTTCCAGCCGGACCTGCTGCGCGCCGACGACCCGGACCTGCTCGCCGCCAAGGAACGCGCCTCCGCCGAACTCCGCGCCGGCGTCGCCGACCTGACGGACGTCCCCGATCCCCGTACCGCCGGCATCGCGGCCTGGTCGCTCGCCCACGGTTTCGCGACGCTGCTCCTCACCCACAACGTGACGGGGGCACTGGGCGACCGCGCCCCCGAGGAGTACTTCCGCTCCCTCACCGGCCTGCTCTTCACCGGCCAACTCCCGCCGGAGGATGAGGGGAAGCGGGAATAGCCCGCGTCGGTCAGCAATTGACGGAGAACATGAGAACCACGAACACCCTCCGTCGCACCGCCACAGCCCTGCTCACCACGGCGACCATCGCCTTAGCTCCCACCGCCCTCGCCGCCCCCGACCACTCGGGATCCGGATCGCCCTGGCGCGGCGCCTGGGCCACGTCCCCGCAGGCGCCGAGCGCACCACTCGGCCCCAACTGGTCGCAGCAGGGCTTCGACAACCACACCGTGCGGCAGACCGTCCGCGTCAGCGCCTCCGGCACCCGGGCCCGGATCGAGCTGAGCAACCGGTACGGCACGACCCCGCTGCGCGTCACCGGCGCGACCGTCGCCCGTACGGCCGAGGGCGGCGCGGTGCGGGCCGGTTCGGTACGCACCCTGCGCTTCGACGGCCGCGCGTCGGCCACGGTCCCGGTCGGCGGGACCCTCCTCAGCGACGGCGCGCCGTTCCCGGTCAAGGCCTTCGAGACGCTGACCGTCACCCTCTACCTGGCGGGCGAGACCGGCCCCGCCACCTTCCACCAGTTCGCCGGATCGACCACCTACCGGGCCGCCGGCGACCACCGCGCGGACCTGTCCGGCGCCGCCTTCACGGAGACGAGCACGGCCTCGTACTTCCTGACCGGCGTCGAGGTCACCGGTGGCCGTGACACCGCCCGCCACGACGGCATCGTCACCTTCGGCGACTCGATCACCGACGGCGTGGGCTCCGCGACGGACGCGGACAACCGCTACCCGGACGAGCTCGCCGAGCGCCTGGCCGCCGCGGGCAGCCCGCGCGCCGTCCTCAACCACGGGATCGCGGGCAACCAGGTCGTCAACGACACGACCTGGGCCGGCGAGAAGGCCCTGACCCGCTTCCGCCACGACGTCCTGAACGAGCGGGGCGTCCGCACGGTCATCCTCCTCGAAGGCATCAACGACATCGGCGGCAGCACGGTGAACTTCCCCGCCGCGCCCACCCCCGACGTCTCCGTGACCGAACTGATCAAGGGCCACCGCACCCTGATCCGCCAGGCCCACGCCAAGGGCCTGAAGGTGATCGGCGCGACCCTCACCCCGGTCAAGGGCTCCTTCTACGACACCCCGGCCAACGAGGCCAAGCGCGACGCCTTCAACGCCTGGGTCCGCACCTCGGGCGCGTACGACGCGATCGTCGACCTCGACCGGGCGGTCGCCGACCCGACGGACCCGGACCGCATCCTCCCGGCGTACGACTCCGGCGACGCCCTCCACCCGAACGACGCGGGCTACCGCGCGATGGCCGGGGCACTGGACCTCGACGAGCTGTAGTCACCGGCCGGGGTGCGCGGCGACCGGCCCGCGCGCCCCGGCCACGCACCCCGCCCGCACACCCCGGCCCGTGTCCGCTACGACCCCAGGATCGTCGTCAGGAACTCCCCGGTCCACGCCAGCAGTTCACGGCCCACCACCGGCTTCCCGCCGATCTTGCCCGACGTCGGGCGCGGTACCAGGATCTGGTGGACGGCCGGCTTGATGACGGTCCGCGGATAGAGCCGCTTCAGGCGGAGCTCCTGCGACTCGCGCAGTTCCACCGGGGCGAAGCGGATGTTCGGACCCTGCAGGACGATCTCGCCGACGCCGCACGCGCGCGCCAGCATGCGCAGGCCCGCCACCAGGAGGAGGTTCTCGACCGGCTCCGGCAACTTGCCGTAGCGGTCGATGAGTTCCTCGCGGACCGCCCGGATGTCCTCCTCCGAGTTCGCCGAGGCGATCGAGCGGTAGGCCTGGAGGCGGAGCCGCTCGCCCGGCGCGTAGTCGTGCGGCATGTGGGCGTCGACCGGCAGCTCGATCTTGACCTCCAGCGGGGCCTCCTCCTCCACCCCGCCCTCCATCTGCGCCCGGTAGTCCGCGACCGCCTCGCCGACCATCCGGACGTACAGGTCGAAGCCGACGCCCGCGATGTGGCCGGACTGCTCGCCGCCGAGCAGATTGCCCGCGCCGCGGATCTCCAGGTCCTTCATCGCCACGTACATGCCCGCGCCCATCTCGGTGTGCTGGGCGATCGTCGCGAGCCGCTCGTGCGCGGTCTCGGTCAGCGGCTTCTCCGGCGGGTACAGGAAGTACGCGTAGCCGCGCTCCCGGCCACGGCCGACGCGGCCGCGCAGCTGGTGGAGCTGCGAGAGGCCGAAGTTGTCGCCGCGCTCGACGATCAGGGTGTTGGCGTTGGAGATGTCGATGCCCGACTCGACGATGGTCGTCGAGACGAGGACGTCGAACTTCTTCTCCCAGAAGTCGACGACGACCTGCTCAAGGGCCGACTCGGACATCTGGCCGTGGGCCGTCGCGATCCGCGCCTCGGGGACGATCTCGCGCAGCCGCGCCGCCGCCCGGTCGATCGAGTCGACCCGGTTGTGGATGTAGAAGACCTGCCCCTCGCGCAGGAGTTCACGCCGGATCGCGGCGCCGATCTGCTTCTCCTCGTACGGGCCGACGAAGGTGAGGACCGGGTGGCGCTCCTCCGGCGGGGTGGTGATCGTCGACATCTCGCGGATGCCGGTGACCGCCATTTCGAGCGTACGGGGGATGGGCGTGGCCGACATGGTCAGCACGTCGACGTTGGCACGGAGCTTCTTCAGCTGCTCCTTGTGCTCGACGCCGAAGCGCTGCTCCTCGTCGACGATGACCAGACCGAGGTCCTTGAACTTGGTCTCCGAGGAGAAGAGACGGTGGGTGCCGATGACGATGTCGACGGAGCCGTCGCGCAGCCCCTCCAGGGTCGCCTTGGACTCGGTGTCGGTCTGGAAACGGGACAACGCCCGCACCTTCACCGGGAACTGGGAGTACCGCTCGGAGAAGGTCCCGAAGTGCTGCTGCACGAGCAGCGTCGTCGGGACGAGGACCGCGACCTGCTTGCCGTCCTGCACCGCCTTGAAGGCGGCCCGTACCGCGATCTCCGTCTTGCCGTAGCCCACGTCGCCGCAGATCAGACGGTCCATGGGGACGGTCTTCTCCATGTCCTCCTTCACCTCGGCGATGGTGGACAGCTGGTCGGGCGTCTCCGCGTACGGGAAGGCGTCCTCCAGCTCGCGCTGCCACGGGGTGTCCGGGGCGAACGCGTGCCCGGGGGCCGCCATCCGCGCCGAGTACAGCTTGATGAGGTCGGCCGCGATCTCCTTGACGGCCTTCTTCGCGCGCGCCTTCGTCTTCGTCCAGTCCGCGCCGCCGAGCCGGTGCAGGGTCGGCGCCTCGCCGCCCACGTACTTGGTGACCTGCTCCAGCTGGTCCGTCGGGATGTACAGCCGGTCGCCGGGCTGGCCGCGCTTGGCGGGGGCGTACTCGACGAGGAGGTACTCGCGGGTCGCGCCCTGCACGGTCCGCTGGACCATCTCCACGTACCGGCCGACACCGTGCTGCTCGTGCACGATGTAGTCGCCGACCTCCAGGGTCAGCGGGTCGATGGTCTTGCGGCGCTTGGCCGGCATCCGCTGGCCGTCCTTGCCGGCCGCCTTCTGGCCGGACAGGTCGGTCTCGGTGAGGACGGCGAGCTTGAGGGCCGCGTCGACGAAGCCGTGGTCGAGGGAGCCGGTCGACACGTGCACGACCGACGGGGAGATCTCCGTCAGGTCCGCGTCGAGGCGGGCCGCGATGCCCTCGCCGCCGAGGACCTCGACCGTACGGGTCGCGGGGCCGTGGGCCTCCGTGACGTAGACCGTGCGCCAGCCGTCGGCCAGCCAGCCCTTGGTGTCGGCGAGCGCGCGTGCGGTGTCGCCGCGGTACGACTCGGGGGCGTGCATGCCGAGCGCGAGGGTGTCCCCGTCGGCGCCCTCGGCCGTCGCGTCCGCCGCGAACGGCGACACCGACCACCAGGACATCCCCAGCTCGCGCGCCCGGTCCCGGACGTCCGCGATCCCCCACAGGGAGGCCGCGCCGACGTCGATCGGGGCCTCGCCGCCGCCGGCCGTGGCCGCCCAGGACGCCTGGAGGAACTCCTGGCTCGTGGCGACGAGGTCCGAGGCCCGGGTCCGCACCCGCTCCGGGTCGCAGACCACGGCCATGGCGCCCTTCGGCAGGACGTCGAGCAGCAACTCCATGTCGTCGACGAGGACCGGCGCGAGGGACTCCATGCCCTCGACCGCGATCCCCTCCGCGATCTTGTTGAGGAGCTCGCCCAGCTCCGGGTGCTCCTCGGCGAGCGCCGCCGCCCGCTCCCGTACGTCCGCGGTGAGCAGCAGCTCGCGGCAGGGCGGCGCCCAGAGCCCGTGCTCGGCCACTTCCAGGGACCGCTGGTCGGCGACCTTGAAGTACCGGATCTCCTCGACGTCGTCGCCCCAGAACTCGATCCGGAGCGGGTGCTCCTCGGTCGGCGGGAAGACGTCCAGGATGCCGCCGCGCACGGCGAACTCGCCGCGCTTCTCGACCAGCTCGACCCGGGAGTACGCGGCGGCCGCGAGCCCCTCCACGATCTCGTTCAGATCAGCGGTCTGACCGCTTCTGAGCGCCACCGGCTCCAGGTCTCCGAGGCCCTTGACCTGCGGCTGGAGCACGGAGCGGATGGGAGCCACGACCACGCTCACCGGGCCGGCCGCCGGGTCGTCGTCCCTCGGGTGCGCGAGTCGGCGCAGTACGGCGAGACGGCGGCCGACGGTGTCGGAGCGGGGCGAGAGCCGCTCGTGCGGCAGGGTCTCCCAGGAGGGGTACTCGACGACCGTGTCCGGGTCGAGCAGGGACCGCAGCGCGGCGGCGAGGTCCTCGGCCTCCCGCCCGGTCGCGGTCACCGCGAGCACCGGCCGCCCCGAGTCACGGGCGAGCGCGGCGACGGCGAAGGGCCGGGCGGCCGCGGGACCGACCAGGTCCACGTGCGGGCGGTTCCCGTCGGCGGCGGCCTTCACCGCCTCGGCGAGGGCCGCGTCCTTGACGACGACATCGAGCAGACCGTGCAGGCTCATGAAGCTTTCCATCCCGAGGGGTGACGGGGGCGGGCAACGCGAACAGCCCGACACGTCGCACGGGCCGGGGTGTCCAGCCTACGACGCGCCACGGACACCCGCGCCCGCAACGCACCCCGCCCACCCCGAAGCCCGAGCCGCGCGGGGCCCCGGGCCCCGCCCCGGCGTGCGGTCATCCGCCCCACCCCCGTGCGGGCGGATGACCGCACCTCTCCCCCACCCCCGCGCGGGCTGCGCCCGTCACCTCGCCCACCTCCGTGTGGGCAGTCGTCCCGCTGGGGCGTGGGGGTCCCCCGGACGGAGTCCGGGGGAGGGTGGGCACCGCCTCGGTGGAGCGAAAGGGCCACTACCCGGGGACGAACCGGGCGGGTGGGTACCGCCCAGCGGTGCGGAGGGGCACAGCGTCGGGGCGGGTGGTTTCTACTCGCTCGCGATCGCGTTCAGGACGTTCATCCGGCCCGCCCTGAACGCCGGGACCAAGGCCGCGAACAGTCCCACGAACGCCGCTCCCACGAACACCGTCAGGATCGTCGGCCACGGGATCTCCAGCACCCCGAGACCCTCCAGCGCGAGGAGCTTCTGGGCCGCCGTGCCCCAGCCCATGCCCAGACCGAGGCCGAGCAGCGCGCCGAACAGGGCGATCACCACCGACTCCAGGCGGATCATGCGCCGCAGCTGGCGGCGGGAGAGGCCGATGGCCCGCATGAGGCCGATCTCCCGGGTCCGCTCGACGACCGACAGGGCCAGGGTGTTCACGACACCCAGGATCGCGACGACGATCGCCAGGGCGAGGAGCCCGTACACGATGTTGAGCAGCTGTCCGACCTGGTCCTGCAGCTGTTCCTTGTAGTCGGCCTGGTTGCTCACCTTGTACTGCGGGTACGGCACGAGCGCGTCCTTGAGGGCCTGGTAGGCCTCGGTCTCCTGGCCGTCCTTCGCGCCGGCGAGCAGGAGCAGGCTCTGCGGCATGCGGTCGGCGGGGACGTACTCGGCGAGGGTGGTGACGTTGATGTACATCGCCCCCTTGTCGACCTGCCCCGTGTCCGCGGTGATCGCCGCGATCTTCAGCTTCGCCTTCTCGCCGCCCTTGAACGCGACGGTCAGCACGTCGCCGACCTTCACCCCGTGCTCGGTGGCGTAGTCGCTGCCGACCGACATCGCGCCCTTGCCGTACGCGTCGGTGAGGGTGCCCGCGGTGGTCTCCCGGCGCAGGTCCTTCACGTACGACGGTTCGGTGGCGGCCAGGTCGGCCGTCGTGGTCTTTCCGCGCGGGTCGGTGACGGTGGCGTCGACCCACCGGTACTCGGTGACGTGGTCGAGGCCCGGGGCCTTCTCCAACGCCGCCTGGGCCTGCGGGACGATCGGCTGCCCGGTGCCGGACCGCACGATGAAGTCGGCGCCGACGGACCGGTCCAGCTCGTCGGTGGCCGAGGCCACCATCGAGGAGCCGACGACCGACAGGGCGGCGACGAGCGCGAGCCCGATCATCAGGGCCGCGGCGGTGGCGCCGGTGCGGCGCGGGTTGCGGAGCGCGTTCCGCTCGGCCATCCGGCCGACCGGGCCGAAGATCCGCAGGACGACGACGCCGAGGGCGCGGACGACCGCACCCGCGAGGAGCGGGCCGACGACGACGAAGCCGAGGAGGGAGAAGAGGACGCCGAGGCCGAGCCAGAGGGAGCCGGGGCCGGCCTCCTCGGCGCGGGCCGCCGCCACGAGCGCGGCCGCTCCGGCCGCGGTGAGGGCGAGACCGATGCCGCCGCGGATCCGGCCGGCCCTGC
Organism: Streptomyces sp. NPDC088553; assembly: GCF_044752965.1. Classification (NCBI taxonomy): domain Bacteria; kingdom Bacillati; phylum Actinomycetota; class Actinomycetes; order Kitasatosporales; family Streptomycetaceae; genus Streptomyces; species Streptomyces sp. NPDC088553. Next base: position 108,730 of record NZ_JBIVMG010000014.1, read on the forward strand.
CGTCGGCGGGGGTGCCCGCGTCGCGGAGGGCGGCCATCGGGGAGATCTTCCCGGCGCGGCGGGCCGGGATGTAGGCGGCGAGGACGGTGACGACGATGCCGAGGACGAGACCGACGGCCGGGGTCGTCCACGCGACGGTGAGGTCGTCGGTGGAGAGCTCCATGCCGATCGAGGACATGAGCTTCATCAGTCCGACGGCGAGTCCGACGCCCGCGCCGACTCCGGCGACGGAGCCGAAGAGGCCGAGGAGCAGCGCCTCGATGAGGACGGAACGGTTCACCTGCTTGCGGCTGGAGCCGATGGCCCGCATGAGGCCGATCTCGCGGGTGCGCTGGGCGACCAGCATCGAGAAGGTGTTGACGATGAGGAAGATGCCGACGAGGAAGGCGATTCCGGCGAAGCCGAGCATCGCGTACTTCATGACGTCGAGGAAGCCGGCGACGTCCTCGCGGCCCGCGTCGGCCGCCTCGGCGGCGGTCTGCAGCGTGTAGCCGCCGCCGATCGAGGCGGCGATGTTCGCCTTGAGGGCGTCGTCGCTGACCCCGGTTCTGGCGTCGGCCGTGATCTGGGTGAACAGGCCTTCCTTGCCAAGGAGTTCGCGCTGGGCGGTGGGCGTCTCGAAGTAGACGACCGTGGCGCCCGGATTGGTGACCTTGAAGTCGACGATGCCGGAGATCTTCGCGGTGAAGTCACCCACGACGGAGATCGTGCGCAGTTCGTCGCCGAGCTTCAGGCCGTGCTTCTCGGCGGTGTCGCCGTCGACGACCACCTCGGTGGGACCGCGCGGCTCATGTCCAGAGGCCATCTCCACCGAACGGAGCTCGTTGGGGCTCCAGTTGACCGCGATGGTCGGCGCGCCGCTGGTGGGCCCGACGTTCTTGTTCTTCGCGTCGACGACGGTGACGCCGGTGGAGACGACCGAGCCCTGCGCGGCCTGGACGCCGTCGGTCCTGCGGACCCGCTCGACCAGCGAGGCCGGGAAGGCCTCGGGGCGGCCGCCCTGGGGCACGTCGCCGGGGTCGGTGTCCTTGGGGCTGACGGTGACGTCGGAGGCGGTCGACGCGAAGAGCTTGTCGAACGTCGTGTTCATGGTGTCGGTGAACACGAGGGTGCCGCTGACGAACGCGACGGACAGCAGGACGGCGATGGCGGAGAGCGCCATGCGTCCCTTGTGCGCGAAGAAGTTGCGCAGCGAGGTCTTCAGGACGCTCATGACGTCCGCCCGCGCGCATCGAAGTCCTTCATGCGGTCGAGGACGGCGTCGGCGGTCGGCCGGAGCATCTCGTCCACGATCCGTCCGTCGGCGAGGTAGAGGACCCGGTCCGCGTAGGAGGCGGCGACGGGGTCGTGGGTCACCATGACGATCGTCTGGCCCAGTTCGTCGACCGAGGTGCGGAGGAAGCCGAGGACCTCGGCGCCAGCCCGCGAGTCCAGGTTTCCGGTCGGCTCGTCCCCGAAGATGATCTCGGGGCGGGCGGCGAGGGCGCGGGCCACGGCCACGCGCTGCTGCTGGCCGCCGGAGAGCTCGTTCGGGCGGTGCTTGAGCCGCTCGGAGAGACCGACGGTGTCGACGACCCGGCGCAGCCACTCGGCGTCGGGCTTGCGGCCGGCGATGTCCATCGGCAGCGTGATGTTCTCGATGGCGCTCAGGGTCGGCAACAGGTTGAACGCCTGGAAGATGAAGCCGATCCGATCCCGGCGCAGCTGCGTCAGCCTCTTGTCCTTGAGCCGGGTGATCTCGGTCTCGTCGAGGAAGATCTCGCCGCTGGTGACGGTGTCGAGCCCGGCGAGGCAGTGCATCAGGGTCGATTTGCCGGAACCCGAGGGTCCCATGATCGCGGTGAACTGTCCGCGGGCGATGTCGACGTCGACGGAGTCCAGCGCGACGACCCGGGTCTCCCCGGAGCCGTACGCCTTGACGACCTGACGCGCCCGCGCAGCGACGGCCGTACTCCCACCCGCCTCCCGACCACCACCCCTCAACGAGGCGCCACGCGCCGCACCTTCGTCATCTCCCCCGTGCCTGGGGATGGTCACAGCCGTGGTCACGGTTTTCTCCTAGCGGTGGCGTGGAGCAGTGGGTGGGTTTGTAAGTTCAAGTTAAGAACCGCGAGGGCGAGTTCTCCTCCTCCGCCGGGACGAAGCGCCCCTGGCCCGTATGGGGGAGACGCCCCTAGGGGTTTCTCCACCCGTGGTCGGGGTGGGACCCTGACCACGATCATTTAGGTGTACGAAGAAAGGAATGCCGCGGTGACGGAGCCGTACGTGAAAGGGGCCGCGACAGCGTCGTCGGCCACCCCAACAGCCCGCCGCGGTCCCGTAGTGGCCGCCCTCATGCTCGGCATGGGGCTCGCCGCCATCGACGGCACCATCGTGTCCACGGCCGTCCCCCAGATCGTCGGCGACCTCGGCGGACTCGCCGTCTTCTCCTGGCTGTTCTCCGGCTATCTGCTCGCCGTGACGGTCACCCTCCCGGTGTACGGGAAGCTCAGCGACACCTTCGGCCGCAAGCCGGTCCTGATCGCCGGGGTCGTCCTCTTCCTCATCGGGTCCCTGCTGTGCGCGGCCGCCTGGAACATGGCCTCCCTCATCGCCTTCCGCGTCGTCCAGGGCCTCGGCGGCGGCGCGCTCCAGGGCACGATCCAGACCATCGCCGCCGACCTGTACCCGCTGAGGGAACGCCCCAAGATCCAGGCCAAGCTCTCCTCCGTGTGGGCCGCGTCCTCGGTCGCCGGCCCGGCGGCCGGCGGACTCCTCGCGGGGTACGCGGACTGGCGCTGGATCTTCCTGATCAACCTGCCGGTGGGGGCGGTGGCGCTGTGGCTGATCGTCAGACACCTGAGGGAACCGGACCGCACCACGCCACGCGCGCGCGTACGCATCGACTGGGCGGGAGCGCTCGCCATCTTCGCCACCGGAGCCCTGCTCCTGACCGCCCTGGTCCAGGGCGGCGTCGCCTGGCCCTGGCTGTCGGCCCCGTCCCTCGGCCTCCTGGCCGGGGCGGCCGTCCTCGGCGCGGTCACGGTCCTCGTGGAGCGGCGCGCGGCCGAACCGATCATCCCCGGCTGGGTCTGGCGCCGGCGCACGATTTCCGCCGTCAACCTCGCGCTGGGCGCGCTGGGCCTGCTCATGGTCGCGCCGACGGTCTTCCTGCCGACGTACGCGCAGTCCGTCCTCGGACTCGGGCCGATAGCGGCCGGGTTCGTCCTCTCGGTGATGACCCTGAGCTGGCCCATCAGTGCGGCGTTCTCGAACCGGGTCTACGGCCGGATCGGCTTCCGCCTCACCGCCGTCATCGGCATCTCACTTGCGCTGCTGCTGCTCCTGGTCTTCCCGTTCCTCCCGTTCCCCGGGGAACCCTGGCAGCCCGCGCTGATCATGCTGCTCCTGGGCGGGGCGCTCGGCCTCTTCCAGCTGCCGCTGATCGTCGGGGTGCAGTCGACCGTCCCGTACGAGGAGAGGGGCACGACCACCGCGTCGGTCCTCTTCTGCCGCCAGGTCGGCCAGAGCGTGGGCGCGGCCCTGTTCGGCGCCGTGGCGAACGGCGTCCTGGCCGCCCGCCTCGGCGGCGGCGACCTGGACACCCTGGCCCGCGCGCTCGACGCCCCCGGCTCCCTGACGGCCGAGGCCATGGACCACCTGCGCCGGGCGGTCGACACGGCGGTGGACTACGTCTTCGTGGGCGCGGCGGGAGCGGCCGCCCTGGCCCTCCTGGTGCTGCTGACCCTCGCCCCGCGCCGCTTCCCGGTCCTGAAGGAGGTCACGGGCGACGACCGGGCCGAAGGGGCACAGGCCTGAGGCGGGTGGGAGTCGACGGCGTCGTCAGATGTCACCCTGGACCAGGGCGTGCAGATGCTCGTCGTGCCATCCGTCCGCGTGCAGGAGGGCACTGCGCATGGTGCCTTCGAAGGAGTACCCCGCCTTCTCCGCCACACGGCAGGAGGCCGCGTTGGCGACCGAGTGGGTCAGCCGCAGGCGATGCAGGCCGAGTTCGTCCAGGGCCCAACGGTTGACACGCTCCGTCGCCTCGACGGCGACGCCCCCGCCCCGCGCCTCCGGCAGCAGCCAGTAGACGATCTCGGCGCTGCCGCCCGCGAGGTCGATGTCGCCCCAGCCGATCATGCCCGCCGCCTCGCGGCCCGGCCGGGCGATGGCCCAGATCGCACTGAGCTCGTCCCGCCACCGCCGGCGCATGCGCTCGATCCGCTGCCGTGCCTCCTCCTGGGAGTCCAGCAGCAGACGGTTCCAGTGGCGGATCGCCTGGTCCTGGCCGGCCGCCAGCAGGGCCCCGGCATCGCTGGACTCCCAGGGACGCAGCTCCCACCCGCTGGGCAGTCCGAGGACGGGTTGCTCCATGCCGGCCAGCCGGCCGGCGGGAACGGCGGGCGGCAGGCGCCGGGAAGAGATCATCGCGGCATCGTGCCACACACGCCCCGGCCCCGGTCCGGAGGTCTCGGACGGGGGCCGGGGTGTTGCTCGTCGACGCGCTCGCACCCGACCACCGGGGCCGGAGCCGGTGCCGGAGCCGGTGCCGGTGCCGGAGCCGGAGCCGGTGCCGGAGCCGGAGCCGGTGCCGGTGCCCGAGGCTCGCGCTAGAAGGCGGCGTCGTAGGACGAGTCCTGGGTCAGGCTCACACGGGCGCCCGGCTTGAAGGGCGCCCGCCAGTCGCCCGTACCCGCGTAGAAGGTCTCGTCGCCGTTCCAGGCGACGAGGTCGGCGCGTCCGTCGCCGTTGGCGTCACCGACGGCGGTGAGCCCGGTGAAGGCACCCCAGCCGGTGCCGACCCGGGTGCGGGCGGCGAAGGTGCCGTCGCCCTTGCCGAGGTAGAGCCAGAGGACGCCGGCCCTGTCGCGGGCGAGGAGGTCACCGGCCGGGCCGCCGGCGAGGTTCCCCACGGCCGCGATCTCGTTGTAGACGCCCCAGCCGCCGCCCATCGCCTTGCGGGCGGAGAAGGGGCCGGCGGCGTTCCCGGTGCCCGGGTAGAGCCACAGGACGCCGGACTTGTCCGTGGCCAGAACGTCCGGACGGCCGTCGCCGGTGACGTCGCTGCCGGCCGCGATCCGGTCGTACGTCTGCCAGCCGCCACCGATCCGGGTGCGGCCGGAGAGGGGCGCGGCCCGGTCGCCGGTGCCCTGGTAGAGCCAGAGGACGCCGGTCGTGTCCCGGGCGAGGACGTCGGGGGCGGCGGTGCCCGCGGTGTTCCCGGCGCTTTCGATCCGGTCGTAACTCCCCCAGCCGCCGCCGATCCGCGAGGCGCCCGTGTCCGTCAGGGATCCGCCCGGCGCGGCGGGCCGGGTGCCGAAGCGCCACAGCACACCGTCGGCGGCGTCCCGGACGAGGAGGTCGGCCGTACCGTCGTCGTTGTAGTCGTGCGGGGCGGCGGGGCGGGTCACGGTGAACCGGCCGGTGGAGACCAGCTCGGGGCCGATGCCGTCGTCCGGGCGGGCGGTGAGCTCCCACTCGTACGCGCCGTTGGCGGCGGGGCTCCCCCAGTCCCGGCCCTCCAGGTCCTTTCCGTCCCAGTGCCAGGTGAACCGGCCCGGCATCCCGGGGGCGGCGCCGGACGGGGCGGACAACCGTTGGCGCACCGTCTGCCGGCTGGGCACGTGGGTCAGCGTCAGCCACACCTTGCTGTCCCCCCGGGACAGGTCCCAGGCGAAGTCGACCCCGCGCCCGACCTGGTCGCCGGTGAGCGTGGTCGGGGTGGTGGAGCCGGTGAGGGTGACGACGGTCGACTGCCCGGTGGACGCGACCGGTTCGACGTCCGGCCGGCCGCCGTCGGCGCGCGGCGAGATCCGGTAGAGGCCCTCGCCGTGCTCGGGGGTGCCACCGCGCACCAGGAGGCTGCCGCCGGGGCCGGCGACGGCGGAGGAGAACGCGGTGAGGAGGACGGACTTCTCGCCGGTCTCGATCGACTGGAGGGTGAACGGCCGTACGGTGTCGGCCTCCGCGCCGCCCGACGCGTCGATGTGGGCCTTCCGGCCGGATGCGACCCAGCCGCCGACGAGGTACACGGGGTCTTCCAGGGCATCGTCCGAGGGGAGCCACACCTCTCCGGGCGTGCCGATCCGGTGCGCGACGATCCCGCGGACGGAGCGGCTTCCCGACATCCGCGCTTCACGCCAGGCCACATGCGTGCCGGAGACGGCGCCGTCGCGGGCCCACTCGTCCCTGGTCTGGGAGTACCAGCGCGACGAGTCCGAGGCGAGATCGACGAGGACCTTGACGTCCGACCCGGTCTGTTCGAGGTGGCACTCGTACAGCGCGGAACCGGTGGTGACCCAGCCCTCGCGGCCGTGGTAGCAGTCGAGTCCGGGTGATCCGGCCACCCATCTGGGCTTCGGCGTGCCGCCGTCGAGCGTGGCGGCGTACTGCCTCACGGAGCCGCCGTCCTCGTACTTCCCGAGGAGCAGGGTGTCGCCGGCCAGGCCCTCGAAGAAGTAGCCGTGGCCGAGTGCTTCGAGGTCCACCTCCTGCGGGGCGGGGACAGCCGTGGCGGGCGTCGACAGGTCGTAGACCCGCAGCACCCGGCCGGCGACCGGGGCGGAATTGTCGACGGTGACGACGAGGTCCGAGCCGCCGGCGGCCGCGATGGTGGCTCCGGGCAGGACGACCGACGAACCGTCCGCGTACCGGGTCCAGCGGAACTCGGGCGTACCGCCCCGGGTCTTCGTCAGGAAGCCGCTCGGGCCCGCGCCGACGACGTCCGCGTCACGCGGGAACGGCACGGCGGTCGGACCGGCCTCCTGCGTGGTGCCCGAGACGACGGCTGCCGCCGTGGCCGGGGACGCGGTGAGCGTGCCGCCCGTGGCGGCAAGAGTGACAGTGACGGCGACGGCCGCGAAACGGCGGCCGCGCGTGCGTGTGACGTGCATGAATGGGTTCCTCCCGTGGAAAGGGGAGGCTAACCGACACGCACTTTGCGGCCACTACCGGCCTCCGTCACGCGCCGTCCCGCCGCTTCCTGGGCGAGAGGCAGAAGGGGTGCCCCGCCGGGTCCAGGACCACCCGCCACAGATCGGAGCGCGGCTGCGCCTCCGGCACGGTCGCGCCCCACTCGACGAGCCGGGCCACCGCCTCGTCCAGGTCGTCGACGTCGAAGTCGAGGTGCAGCTGCTGCGGCACGTCCTGACCGGGCCAGGTCGGGGGGCGGTGGTCGTCGACGCGCTGGAAGCCGAGGAGCAGCCCGTGCTCACCGCCGCCGACACCCGCGAACTCGCCGTCCGACCGCTCGTGGAGCGGCAGCCCGGTGGCCCGGTGGTAGAAGTCGGCGAGGGCCAGGGGGTCGGCGCAGTCGAGATTCACGGCGGTCGGTCGCATCAACATACGCGGGAGTCTAGGAAGTTCGGGCGAGAGCGAGGCCGTGCGGGCCCAGGCCGCCCGACGGACGCACGCCCAGGCCACCCGACGGCCGCACGCCCAGGCCACCCGACGGCCGCACGCCCAGGCCACCCGACGGCCGCACGCCCAGGCCGCCCGACGGTGCGGGCCCCGGCCGCCAGGCCCGCTACTCGTCGTCCCCGCCCGTCGTCCCCGCGCGCCCCGTCAACGCCGCCAGCGCGTTGCGGATGTGGTCCATGTGGCCGTGGATCTCGTCCCTGGCTTCCTCGTGCTCCCGCAGCACCCGCTCCGTCTCGCGCTCGACCCGCTCCGCCCTCATCCGGGCCTCCGCGAGCAGCCCGCCCGCTCTCGCCTCCGCGTCCTCCTGGCCGTGCCGGGCCTGCTCCTCGGTCTCCGCCAGGGACCGCTGCGCCTCCGCGAGCCTCGCCTCCGCCGCGGCCGTCAGCTCCTCGTGGTGGGCGTCCAGGGCTGCCGCCCGGCCCTCCGCCGCGCGCTCCGCCTCCTCCCGTACGGCCGTCTGCTCCGCGTCCTGCTCCGCGAGGAGGTCCGCCGCGCGCCGCTCGGTCTCCTCGAAGGCCTCCCGCGCCCCGGCCAGCCGCTCCTCCGCCTCGCGCCGCGCCTCCGTCGTCAGCTCCTCGGCCCGCGCCCGTGCCGTCGCCAGGGTCGCGCCGGCCGCCGCGTCGGCCGCCGCCCGGACGCCCTCCGCGTACGCCCGCGCCGCCTCAGCCGCCTCCCGGCCGGCTTCCTCCGCCGCCTCGGCGAGGGACTGCGCCTCCGCCTCTGCGGCCCGTACGAGCGACTCGTCCTCCCGCTCCGCCAGCTCCAGGATCTTCCCGGCCCGGTCGCCGAGAGCCTCGTACCGGTGCGGCACCAACGCCTCCACGGCGGCGCGCAGCCGGGCCGCCTCGGCCTCCATCTCCTTCGCGAGGACGGTGAGCCGCGCGGCCCGCTCCCAGGCGCCGTCACGGTCCTCGGAGAGCGCGGCGAGGTGGCGGTCGACCTGCTCGGGCCGATACCCGCGCCCCCGTCCGACAGCGAAACTCATCCCTGGCGCCCCTTCCCTGTGCCCGACCCGAACGTCCCCGACCCGAAAGTCCAGGATGCTGCATCAGAACGGACAAAAGGCGCCCAACGTGCATACACGTCGAGCGCCTTTCATCACATTCTGTCCAGCGGAGTCTGTCCAGCGGCGCCGGCGGGAAACCCCGGCCCCACCTTCTGCACAGCCTTCTACAGGAGCCCGTCCCACATCTGTTCGAGCAGCACCGACCACCAGTTCTCCGGCGACGACAGCGCCGCCGGGTCCAGCATCGCCAGCTGCGCCTGGAAGTCGACCGTCCAGCGGCCCGCCTGCTCCGGGTTCAGCCCGAACCTCAGCCGCCACATCCGGCCGAGCAGCGCCATCGCGCGCGTGAACTCCGGCAGCCCGGTGTTCACGAACTGCGGCGGCACCGGCTGCCCGCCGGGACCGGCCTCCACCGGCACCGCCACGATGTGCGCGGTCCCGTACTGGACACAGATCGCCCGGCCGAAGTCCGAACCGAGCACCAGGTACGAACTCGCGTCCGGCGCTGCCTGGACCTGCCGCTGCGCCGCGAGCTCCGCCAGCGTCGGCACCACCGGCACCGCGGGCTGCGCCCAGAAGAACGGCCCGAAGTCCGCCGGCAGACCCGCCCACACCAGGGTGCGCGCCACCAGCTCCGGCACGCCCTGCCGCGACACGGCGCGCTGGTCGAAGCGGAGGATGCCGGGACCGAACGCCCCGGCCAGCTCCTGCGCGATCGCCTCCGGCGGAACCGGCGGCGCCGGCTGCACCTGCGGCAGCGGCGCCCGCACCGGCGCCGGGCGCGCGGGACCGTCCGCGACCTGGTGCAACTCGCCCTGATGGGTGAGGAGTTGCCGCATGCCCTGCTGACGGCCCGCGTGATCACGGCCGTACGGGGCGATGCTGGTGATCCGCGCCTGCGGCCAGGTCTCCCGGATCATCCGCGCGCAGTAACCACCGGGCAGCTCACAGGACTCCAGCTCCGTGTGGAGTTCGAGCACCTGCTGCGGCGGCACGTTCATCGCGCGCAGCTCGTGCAGGATCTGCCACTCCGGATGCGGGGTGCCCGGCGCCGAACGCCGGATGATCTGCGCCTCGGAACCGTCGGGCGCGCGATAGCGCAGCACCGCCTGGTAGCCGGGACCGACGGTCGGCTGACCCGTCGGCTGCGGATAGCCGTACGCGGGGGGTACGGCCCCGGGACCCGGAACCGGACCGGGTACGGGACCCGGAGCGGGCGGCGGTACGTGACCGCCGTGCAGCGGCGGCGGCGGAGCGGGCGGCCCCGGGGGCTGCGGCACCGTCGGACCGGCCGGACCCGGGTGGGCCAGCATCGTCGCGGCGTGCTCGATACCGCCCGCGGACGGACCGGGCACACCCGGCGGCGGCGGGGGCGGCGGAGGCGCGCCCGGACCGCCCTGGTTCGGGTGCGCCAGCATCGTCGCCGCGTGGTGCACGGGCTGCGGCGGCGTCGGCGGACCGGGCGGGGCCGGAGCGGGCGGCGGGCCGGGCGGACCCGGCTGCGCGGGCGGCTTGGGCCCCTCGGGCCCGAGCTGCGACACCAGCTGGGTGGGGATGTACGCGCCGGCGCCCGACGAGCCACCGGGGACACCCGGGGCTCCCGGCGGCGGCGGGGGCGCCGCCGGACCGCGCCCGCTCTTCGGCGACAGCGCGGCCTTGCTGGTCGCCGCGTCCGCGATGTCCCGGGCACCCGGCGCCGAGGGCGCGGGCGCGGGGGGCGGCGGCGCACCGGCGCCGGCGGCCTGCGGAGGCGCGGGAGCATGGGGCGCGGACGGTGCGGCCGGCCCGGACGGTGCGGCCGGGCCCGCCGGAGCGCCGCCCAGCGGCGGCGCGGACGGGTCGAGCCGAGGCGCGACGGCGGTCGGCGGCAGCGCGCTGCCGCCCTTCATCAGGGCGGTCGGCGCGTCGGCACCCACCTGCGGCGGCGGGGTGTCCTCGTCGTCCGTCCCCGAGAGCGCGGGCGCGAACACGGTCGCGGGCAACGGCACCGCCCCGTCCGCACCACCGGAACTCGCGTTCGCATCGGCCCACGGACTCGGCGCGGGCGGCGGAGTCTGCGCGGGCACGGAAACCGGCGGCGTGACGGGTGGCGCGACCGGAGGCACCACGGGCGCGACGGGAGCCGCGGCGGCGGGCGCCGGGGCCGCAGGGGCCGAAGCCGCACCCGCACCCGGCGTCTCCGCCGGAACCCCGTCCATCGCGGTCGGCTCGTAGGCGACGGCACCCGCCACCGCGGACACCCCCGCGCCCTCCGACGAGGAGGACGACGAGGCGACCGAGGCCGAAGGCCCGGTCTCCGCCGCCGCCACCGGCTCCGACGCGTCGTCCATCGACGCCACCGAACTCCCGCTCTCCTGCGAGGCGTTCGGCTGCTTGGGCAGCCCGATCCGGTCCGCCGCGTCCTGCAGCCACTCCGGCGGACTCAGCAGGAACGACGTCTGGTTCAGATCGATCCGCGCCGCCGGCACGGCCGCCTGCGCCGGAACCTCCTCCGAGGTCCCGTACTCCTCCTCGTACCGGCGGATCACCTCACCCACCGGCAGCCCCGGCCACAGCGTCGCCTCACCGCTGTCCCGGGCGATCACCAGGCGCTGCCGCCCGCCGTCCGACGTCGGACCGCCCTCGCGGTCCTCCGCCCACACCACGAACCCCAGCTCGAACTCCCGCACCCGCACCTCACGGTGCTGATACGACGGCAGGTCGCCGTTGATCCATTCCTCGGCGCGCTCCTGCGCCTGCGCGAACGTCACCACAGCCCACTCACTCCCCCACCGGGACGACCGGCACCGCACGCGCGAAGCCACCGTCCACCATCAGGTTCGCCACCGTCTCCAGCTCCGGCGGATTGCCCGCGAGCCGCTGCAGAAACGCGTCGAAGTCCGCACCGCAGGGCAGCAGCAGCCGCTGCACCCGATCGGCCACCGTCCAGCCCGCCGCCACCTCGCCGGAGTCCCGGGCGTCGTCGTACGCGCAGAACCACACCGAACCGACCCCCTCACCCCGCACCTTCAGCGCGATCAGACCGCCCTGGACGAAGGCGACGCCCAGATAGTCCTTGGTCAGATGGTCACGGAGACACTTGTTGACGTAGACGAGGTCGTTGATCCCCGCCTCCTCCCGCACCGTGAAGAACGGCTGGTCGACCAGGAGCCCCAGCTCCGCGTCGAGCGCCGCACCCACCGGGGCGCATCCGCCGGCCGCCCGCAGGAACGAGCGGTACGCACCCGGAAGCCGGTAGCCGAGATCCTCCTCGACGCCCTGGAGCTGCTGCTCCGACACCGACACCAGGCCCTTCGGCAGCCCGAAGTGCGCCGGCCGGGTCTCCTGCAGCGGGCGCGTGCCCCGCTTCGTGTGGTCCACGGCGGCCGTCGCCACCCCGCCGTGATGGCGCAGCAGGGCCTTCACCTCGACCGGGACCAGCTCCATCCGACGACTGCGGGCCACGTGGTGCCAGGTCCAGCCGTGCGGCGTCGCCACCGACGGAATCGTGTCCCACAGCTCATGACCGGTGGCCGCCATCGCCGCGTTCGCGGACACGTAGTCCGTGAGCCGCAGCTCGTCGACGCCGAAACCCTCCGGCGGGTCGGCGATCTCCGCCGCCGCGCGCGCGTACGGCGAGAAGTCCGGATGACCGAACTCGTCCACCCGCACCCCTCGCGGGTGCCGGGAGGCCCGGACCGGGTCCGGGAAGTGCACGACCTGCCCGGCATAGGCCGCGTTCGGTGGCGCGGTGTCCTGCCCGAGCCGACCTGTCGTCATGGCGGTTGCCCCCTGCACTGGCGTCGCTGACTGCTACTACCCGCAGCCGCTGGCTGCTCCTGACTGATGCCGCACAGCCTATGCGCTGGCACAAGAGCCCGAACCGGCCCGATCCGACGGTGACCAACTGTCACGACGCCATGACAGGTGCACCATGATTCCGACACACCGAAGGCGCGTTTCGGCGCCCCAGCTTCCCCATATGGCTCCCTATTTGGCAGGCTGTCCACGCAACTCGGGGGATTGCAGGAGGGGAAGACCAGCACCATGCACGCAGCACCGACGCCCACACAGGGTGACCCACGCCTCAACTGGAGCAGCAGCGCCGACACCACGCGCGCTCCGTTACTGCGTCAGCGCCGCGACGGCATCCTTCCCACCGTCGGGGCCGCCCTCTCCGTCCGCGGCGAGACGACCCTCACCTGCACCGCCGGCCGCGGCGACCGGCCGCCCACCCTGCACGCCCTCGTCCAGGACTTCCTGGACACCCTCACCAGCGGCCAGCGCGAACGCTTCACCGGACGCTGTCCCGAGGCGATCCTGCTCTCCCGGCACCTGACCGCCACCGAGAACGCCCGCTCCAGACGCGCCCAGCGCAAACCGCTCACCCCCGGCGAGGCCCGCCGCTCCCTCAAGCACGCCAAGCTCACCGCACGGCACATCCGCGAGGACGGCGACCCCCTGCACGGCAGCTACGCCGCACCCTGCCGCTCCTGTACGGCGATGCTCGCCCACTTCGGTGTCCGCACCGTCGACCCCACCACGCCTGTCGAGAACGGCTGACCGCACCCCTCATGCCCGACCACCTCAGCACCACCCGGTTCCCGGTCAACGTCGACGCCGCCCTCCGCGAGGCCGGCTGGCAGCCCGGCCGCTGGGACATCAAGCTCGCCGAAGAATGGGCCGACACCCTGCGCGCCCACCTCTCCCCCGCGGGACACCGGCACAGCGTCTTCCCCGCCGTCGTCGAGGCCTGGGCCGAGTTCGGCGGCCTGCGGATCACCGCCCCCGGCCACGGCCGCCAGATAGCGCCCGCCGCCGTCCGCTTCGACCCGCTCGCCGGGCTCCACCTCTCCCGCACCCTCGGGGACCTCGGCCGCGCCCTGGACACGGAGCTCGCGCCGCTCGGCGAGGAGGGCGACCACCAGGCGATCCTCGCCATGGACATGGAGGGGCGGGTCTACAGCCTCGACCACGCGGGCGACTGGTACCTCGGCAAGGACATCGACGCGGCGCTCTCGACCCTCGTCACGGGCGCGCAGCCGACCCGCCTGACGGCGGGGTGAGTGTCGGCAGCACCGCCGACACCCTGAATCCGCCCGCGTCGGTCGCGCCGGAGACGAACACCCCGCCGAGCCGCAGCACGCGCTCCCGCATGCCGACGAGCCCGTTCCCGCCGCTCGGCAGCCGTACGTCGGCGACGCCCGCGTCCGAGGGACACGGGCCGTTCTCCACCTGCATCGCGACCTCGGCCTCCCGGTGGGCGAGCCGCACCACGACCTCGGCGCCCGCCGCGTGCTTGTGGACGTTGGTCAACGCCTCCTGCACCACCCGGTACGCCGTGCGCTCCACCTCCGGCGGGTAGTCCCGCGCGTCGCCGATGACGACGAACTCCACCACCACCCCCGCGAGCCGGGACTGCTCGCACAGTCCCTCCAGCGCGTCCAGACGGGGCCCGTCCTCGGCGGCGGCCTCCGCGGCAGCGGCGGCCGCCCTCCCGACGGCCGCGAGCGGCACAGGAGCGGGGGCCACCGGAGCGGTCCCCTCCCGCAGCACCCCCAGCATCTCCCGCAACTCGGTCAACGCCTGGCGCCCCATGTCCCCCACCAGGGCGGCGTTGCGCACGGCTTTCTGCGGATCCTTCAACGCCACCGCCTGCAGCGCCGCCGCGTGCACCACCATCAGCGAGACCCGGTGCGCCACCACGTCGTGCATCTCACGGGCGATCCGCGTCCGCTCCTCCTGCCGCGCCCACTGCGCCCGCTGCTCCGCCCGGTCCGCGAGGAGCGACAGCTCCTGCTCCAGACTGTCCGCCCGCTCCCGCAGACTCTCCATGAGCCGGCGGCGCGCCCCTATGTAGAGGCCGAAGAGCAACGGCGGCGCGTTGAGCCCGAGCGTCATGAAGAGCGAGACGACCGGCACGTACCAGCCGCTCGGGTCGATGTCGGGCTCCCCGACATCGGCCTGGGCGATGTCCTGCCGCATCCGGACCACGGTCACGACGAACACGGCGACCGTCGACATCCCGGCGAGCACCGCGGTGATCCGCCGGGGCACCTCGGAGGCGGCGAGCGAGTAGAGCCCGACGATCCCCATGAGGAAGCCCATCTCGGCGGGCGCCACGGCGATCGACACGAGCACGACCCCGATGGGCCACCGCCGCCGCACGAGCAGCACGGCCCCGACGACGAACCCGAACAGCACCCCGACGGGCACGGGCAGCGAGGCCTGCTCGGCGAACCGCACCCCTTCGAGCGCGCACTCGACGGCGGACACGAGGGCGAGCCCCGCGTCGAGGACGACACTCCGCCGTCTCCCCCACCACCACCAATTCCCGACGCCCACGGCGTCCCGGTCTGCCCCCGTTGCGGTCATGTCCACCACCCTACGGGCGAGCCCTTGCGTCAACGCGGCACACACCAGTCCCTCGAACTGTTGAATCGACAAGGCTTTCGACCTGGACGTCCACATTCCGGACGATGGTGTTCGCATGACAGCCGAAACGAGCAGGTACGCGGACTTCGAGGGCTTGCGGGAGCAGGCGCTCGCGCTCCGCCGTGAGGGGCTCAGCCGCCGCCGGATCCGGGATCGCCTCCACATCGACAACAACGACCTCCTCAACCGCCTCCTCGAAGGCGAACCGCCGCCGGAGTGGACGAAACGCCCCAACGCCAAGGACGACCTGCGCGACCGGGCGAGGGAGCTTCGCCTCCAGGGCATGACGTACGACCGGATCCAGCTGGAGCTGGGCTGCTCGAAGAGCTCGATCTCGCTGTGGGTACGGGATCTGCCGAAGCCCGAACGGAAGCGGTCCCGCGAGGAGGCCTCCGAGATCGCCCGCAGAGGATGGGAGCCGGTCCTGCGCCGGAGGGAGGAGGAACGGCGGGCCACCAAGGACACGGCGGCCGCTGAGATCGGCGAGATGTCCGAGCGCGAGCTCTTCCTGCTGGGGGTGGGGCTCTACTGGGCGGAGGGCACCAAGGACAAGGAGCACGCCCGCCGGGAGCGCGTGACGTTCGTGAACAGCGACCCCGGGATGATCCGGGTCTTCACCGCCTGGCTGGACCTCCTCCGCATCGACCCCGCGCGCAGGAGGTACTACGTGATGATCCACGAGACCGCCGACGCCGCGGCCGCCGAGCTGTACTGGAGCGATCTCGTCGGCGTCGACGCCTCGACGTTCAACAAGACCACCCTCAAGCGCCACACGCCCCGCACCAACCGCAAGAACGTCGGCGACGGCTATCACGGGTGCCTCGTGATCCAAATCCTCGGGAGCGCCGATCTGTACCGTCGCATCGAGGGCGCCTGGTGCGGCATAGTAGGGGCGGCCAGGACTACCCAGGCGGGTATTCGGGCATAGAGGGCGAACCATCCCGGATCGTCTAAGGGCAGGACAAATGGTTTTGGTCCATTGAATGAGGGTTCGAATCCTTCTCCGGGAGCCTGTGAGCGGGTCCTGACCACCACGGTCAGGACCCGCGCTCATGTCCGCCCCCTTGCCCCCCGGTATCCTTCGTGCGTCCACCACCCAAAGCCGAAGGGCATTCCCGTGAGCGCCAATCGCCCGGCAGCCGTCGTCGTCCTCGCAGCGGGTGAGGGCACCCGCATGAAGTCGAAGACCCCCAAGGTCCTCCACGAGATCGCCGGGCGGTCGCTCGTCGGGCATGTCGTGTCCGCCGCCCGCGAGCTGGAGCCCGAGCACCTCGTCGTGGTCGTCGGGCACGCCCGCGAGCTGGTGAGGGGGCACCTGGAGGAGCACTACGCGGGGACCCGCACCGCCGTCCAGGAAGAGCAGAACGGCACCGGGCACGCGGTGCGGATGGCCCTGGAAGAGCTCGGGCAGGCGCCCGAGGGAACCGTGGTCGTCGTCTGCGGCGACACCCCGCTGCTGTCCGGCGAGACGCTGCGCGCCCTCGCCGACACCCACGCCGCCGACGGCAACGCCGTCACCGTGCTGAGCGCCGAGGTCCCCGACTCCACCGGGTACGGGCGGATCGTGCGGGACCCGGCGACCGGGGCCGTGACCGAGATCGTCGAGCACAAGGACGCCTCCGACGAACAGCGCGCCATCCGGGAGATCAACTCCGGCGTGTTCGCCTTCGACGGGCAGCTGCTCGCCGACGCCCTCGGCAAGGTCCGGACGGACAACAGCCAGGGCGAGGAGTACCTCACCGACGTGCTGAGCATCCTGCGTGAGGCCGGGCACCGCGTCGGCGCCTCCGTCGCCGGCGACCACCGCGAGATCCTCGGGATCAACAACCGCGTGCAGCTCGCCGAGGCCCGCGCCCTGCTGAACCAGCGGCTGATCGAGCGGGCCATGCTCGCCGGTGTGACCGTGGTCGACCCCGCGTCCGTCCTCGTGGACGTCACCGTGACCTTCGAACCCGACGCCGTCGTCCTGCCCGGCACCCAGCTCCTCGGGGCGACCCACATCGGCGAGGACGCCGTGGTCGGCCCGAACACGCGCCTGAAGGACACCCGCGTCGACAAGGGCGCCCGGGTGGACAACGCCGTCGCCGACTCCGCCGTCATCGGCGAGGGCGCCTCCGTCGGGCCGTTCGCGTACCTCCGTCCGGGCACGAACCTCGGCCGGAAGTCCAAGGCCGGCACGTACGTCGAGATGAAGAACGCGACGGTCGGCGAGGGCACCAAGGTCCCCCATCTGTCGTACGTGGGCGACGCCACGATCGGCGAGTACACGAACATCGGCGCGGCGAGCGTCTTCGTGAACTACGACGGCGAGGCGAAGCACCACACCACGGTCGGCTCCCACTGCAAGACCGGTTCGGACAACATGTTTGTGGCTCCCGTCACCATCGGAGACGGCGCCTACACCGCAGCGGGCTCCGTGATCACGAAGGACGTCCCGGCCGGTGCGCTGGCCGTCGCCCGGGGCCAGCAGCGGAATATCGAGGGTTGGGTGGCCCGGAAGCGTCCCGGCAGCGCTGCCGCGCAGGCCGCTCAGGCCACCACGGAGGACTCCGCCGGCGAAAGCTGACCGGAAACGGGTACGTCGAACTCGGCGTACCGTGATACGTGCACACAAATTCGGCTGGCTCGCACACGCGCACGACAGCTCGTGGAACGCGGCCAGACAACACGTCTGAGGAGACAGTGCTGTGACCGGGATCAAGACGACCGGCGAGAAGAAGCTGATGCTCTTCTCCGGCCGCGCCCACCCCGAGCTGGCCGAGGAGGTCGCGCACCAGCTGGGCGTCGGCCTCGTTCCGACCAAGGCGTTCGACTTCGCCAACGGTGAGATCTACGTCCGCTTCCAGGAGTCGGCCCGTGGCGCGGACTGCTTCCTGATCCAGAGCCACACGGCTCCGATCAACAAGTGGATCATGGAGCAGCTGATCATGATCGACGCTCTGAAGCGGGCCTCCGCCCGGAGCATCACCGTGATCATCCCGTCGTACGGCTACGCCCGTCAGGACAAGAAGCACCGCGGCCGCGAGCCGATCTCGGCGCGTCTGGTCGCGGACATGCTGAAGACGGCCGGCGCGGACCGCATCCTGACGGTGGACCTGCACACGGACCAGATCCAGGGCTTCTTCGACGGCCCGGTGGACCACCTGTCGGCGCTGCCGGTGCTCGCGGACTACGTGGGCGCGAAGGTCGACCGCTCCAAGCTGACGATCGTCTCCCCGGACGCGGGCCGCGTGCGGGTCGCCGACCGCTGGTGCGACCGCCTGGACGCGCCGCTGGCGATCGTGCACAAGCGTCGTGACAAGGACGTCGCCAACCAGGTCACCGTGCACGAGGTCGTCGGTGACGTGAAGGGCCGCGTCTGTGTCCTGGTGGACGACATGGTCGACACCGGTGGCACGATCTGCGCCGCGGCGGACGCCCTGTTCGCGCACGGCGCGGAGGACGTCATCGTGACGGCCACGCACGGCATCCTGTCGGGGCCGGCCGCGGACCGTCTGAAGAACTCCAAGGTGAGCGAGTTCGTGTTCACGGACACGCTGCCGGTGCCGGGCGCGCTGGAGCTGGACAAGATCACGGTGCTGTCGATCGCGCCGACGATCGCGCGTGCGGTGCGCGAGGTGTTCGAGGACGGTTCGGTGACGAGCCTCTTCGAGGAGCACTGAGCCGCAGCAGGACGCGCGTGAGGGCCGTTTCCCCGTTCGGGGGAGCGGCCCTCCGCCGTGTTTGAGTGATCGAATTGGGTGGTAGGGCGGCGGGCCGGTAGACTGCCGTAGTTGCTCGGCGAGGGAGGCCGTACCCGTACGGATGTACAGGGTCACGGCGGTCCGTTATCGACGCGCTCTTCGTAGCAGGCCATCGCCAGTCGTGGCCGGGTGACCCAGATTTTTCGTCACCTTTCTACGAGGAGTGCACCATGTCCGAGGTCAAGCTCGCCGCTGCCGTCCGTACCGAGTTCGGCAAGGGCGCCGCCCGCGCGATCCGCCGCAACAACCAGGTTCCCGCCGTCGTCTACGGCCACGGCTCCGAGCCGGCGCACGTCACTCTCCCGGCCCACGACCTCGCCCTCGCGCTGCGTACGCCGAACGTCCTGCTCGCGCTGGACGTCGACGGCAAGAACGAGCTGGCGATCCCGAAGGCCGTCCAGCGCGACGCCATCAAGGGCTTCCTCGTCCACGTCGACCTGCTGCTCGTCAAGCGCGGCGAGAAGGTCACGGTCGAGATCCCGGTCCACGCCGAGGGCGAGCTCGCCGCCGGTGGCAACCTGCTCGAGCACGTGCTGAGCACCCTCTCCATCGAGGCCGAGGCCACCCACCTCCCCGAGGCCGTCACGGTCTCCGTGGAGGGCCTGGAGGCCGGTGCCTCCGTCCTCGCCGGTGACATCACCCTGCCGAAGGGCTCGACCCTGGTGACCGACGCCGAGGCCGTCGTCCTCCAGGTCCTGGCCGCGCAGGCCGAGGAGCCGGCCGCCGAGGCCGAGGCCACCGAGGGCGAAGAGGCCTGAGCCGTAGGCTCTGCCTGACGTGACGGGGTGACGGGCCGCACGGCCCGTCACCCCGTCTTTTCGTATCCGGACGCATCCGGATGTATCTGGACGAGGAGACCTGACGCACATGACCGATGACGCGAACGCGCCCTGGCTGATCGTCGGCCTCGGCAATCCCGGGCCCGAGTACGCGGCCAACCGGCACAACATCGGGTTCATGGTGGTGGACCTGCTCGCCGACCGGATGCGGGGCTCGTTCAAGCGGGCGGGGAAGGCGCAGGCACAGGTCGTCGAGGGCCGGATGGGCCCGCCGGGACCGGCGAGCCGTCGGGTGGTGCTGGCGAAGCCGATGTCGTACATGAACCTGTCGGGTGGCCCGGTGACGGCGCTGCGCGACTTCTACAAGGTGCCGACGGCGCACATCGTGGCGATCCATGACGAGCTGGACATCGACTACGGGGTGCTGCGGCTGAAGATCGGCGGCGGCGACAACGGGCACAACGGCCTGAAGTCGATGACGAAGGCGATGGGCGCGGAGTACCACCGGGTGCGCTGCGGGATCGGACGTCCGCCGGGCCGGATGCAGGTGGCGGACTTCGTCCTCAAGGACTTCTCGTCGACGGAGCGCAAGGACCTGGACTGGTTC
Organism: Streptomyces sp. NPDC088553; assembly: GCF_044752965.1. Classification (NCBI taxonomy): domain Bacteria; kingdom Bacillati; phylum Actinomycetota; class Actinomycetes; order Kitasatosporales; family Streptomycetaceae; genus Streptomyces; species Streptomyces sp. NPDC088553. The sequence goes on from NZ_JBIVMG010000014.1 coordinate 128,680, forward strand.
GTCGACCGGGCCGCGGACTCGGTGGAGTGCCTGGTGGCGGAGGGTCTGGAGCGGGCGCAGTCCGCCTACAACTCCTGAGGCCGGTGGGGCTCTCGCCGTACGACTGTACGATCGCGGGTCATGACGCACGTCCGTAACGCCGCCATGGCCCTGGTCGCCCTCCTTCTCGTGGTCGCGGGCGTCTGGGCCTCCTGGAACTCGGCCCAGCACGTCCTGCTCGCCAAGGGGCGGGAGCACGGCACGCTGACGGTCACCGGCTGCACCGAGGACACGTGCAGCGGCCGCTACGCCCCGGAGGACGCCTCCTCGACGCGCCGGACGCTGACGATCGCGCGGTCGGTGGCGGCGGAGCGGGGCGTGACGATCCCGGTGGTGGTGAAGCCGGGCACGGACGAGGGCGTACGGACGGGCTGGGGCGGCGGTCTGCACGCCTGGCTGCCGCTGGGTGGGGCGCTGCTGCTCGCGGCGCCGCTGATCGGCGGCGGCCTGCGGCTGCCGAGGACGGCGTGGTCGATGGCGGGGGCGGGCGCGGCGCTGCTCGTGGCGGCGTTCTTCGCGCTCTGAGGGGTTGTTGGGGACCTCTGGCGTAAGGCTGAGGTGTGCCACGGATAGGCTGCCCCCCTGCCACCCCCCACGGCATCCCTCATCCCATAGATGGACGACTGCACATGCGACGTTCTCTCCTCCCTGCCGCCGCGTTTGTCGCGGCCATGGCAGGCTCCCTCGTCCTGGCACCGGTGGCTTCCGCGTCGGAGGCCCCCAAGCCCGCGCCGCTGCCGCTGCACCAGATCGAAGACCTTCCCCTGACCGCCGGGGCGTTCGGCGAGAAGGGCGAGTGCCCGACGGTTCCGGCCGGCAAGGACGGCTGGCACTTCGTGCTGCCGGGCAGCGGCAAGGGTGACTCCGCCGTCTTCACCAAGCTGACGGTGGAGTTCCAGCCGGGTGGCATCCAGACCATCACGACCTTCGGCCCGCCGAGCGACAAGCACGCCTACGCGACCTCCGAGCCGGGCGCCAAGCTGGTCTCCGCCTCGGCCGAGGTCTCCGCCCCGGTCAAGCAGGGCTGGTTCAACCTGTCCCACACCTGCCCGGCCACCCCCGTCTCCGAGACCACCCCGCCCGTCACGGAGACCCCCGGCACCGAGACCCCCGGCACCGAGACGCCCGGCACGGAGACCCCCGGTACCGAGACCCCGGGCACCGAGACCCCCGCTCCGTCGGAGACCACCCCGGGTGCCTCCGAGACCCCCGGCGCCTCGGAGACCCCCGGTGGCACCGAGTCGCCGTCCGCCTCCACCCCCGCGGGTGGGACCGGCGGCACCGGCAGCACGGGCGGCGACCTCGCCGAGACCGGCTCCAGCGCCCCCGTCGGCGTTCTCGCCGCCGTCGCCGTGGCCCTCGCGGGTGTCGGCGCGTTCCTGGTGACCCGCCGTCGCAAGGCCCAGCAGCACTGACGGCCGGCGGGTACCGGCGTACCCCGGCATGAAGGTGCCCCCGTGGAGGGATCTCCACGGGGGCACCTTTCTGCGTGCGGCCGGGTGTCAGCCGGTGTTGCGCAGGCCCGCCGCGACGCCGTTCACGGTGAGGAGCAGGGCCCGCGCGAGCAGCGGGTCCGGGTCCTCGCCGCGCTCGGCGGCGCCGCGCTGGCGGGCGAGGAGGGCGACCTGGAGGTAGGAGATCGGGTCCAGGTAGGCGTCGCGGATGGCGAAGGTCTGCTGGAGCACCGGGTTGGAGTCCAGGAGCTTCTCGCCGCCGGTGACCTTGAGGACCTCGGCGACGGTCAGCGCGTGCTCGGCCTCGATGGTGTCGAAGACGTGCTTGAGGTCGTCGGGAACCAGGGTGTCGACGTAGTGGCGGGCGATCCGCAGGTCGGTCTTCGCGAGCGTCATCTCGACGTTGGAGAGGAAGTTGCGGAAGAAGTGCCAGTGCTCGTACATCTCGCCGAGGACCGGATCGAGGCCCGCCTCGCGCAGCGCCTTGAGGCCGGAGCCGACGCCGAACCAGCCGGGCACGATCTGGCGGGACTGGGTCCAGCCGAACACCCAGGGGATGGCGCGGAGTCCGTCGAGGGAGACGCCTGAGCCGGGGCGGCGGGAGGGCCGTGAGCCCAGGTGCAGGTCGGCGAGCTGGTCGACGGGGGTGGAGGCGAGGAAGTACGCCGGCAGGCCGGGGTCCTCGACGAGCTCGCGGTACGCGGTGTGGGCGGCGTCCGAGACGGTGTCCATGGCCGCGTCCCAGCGGGCCAGGGCCTCGTCGGACTGGCGCGGCGCGGTGTGGAGGGCGGAGGCCTGGAGGGTGGCGGCGACCGTCAGTTCCAGGTTCTCGCGGGCCAGGGACGGGATCAGGTACTTGTCGGAGATGACCTCGCCCTGCTCGGTCACCTTGATCTCGCCCTCCAGCGTGCCCCAGGGCTGGGCGAGGATCGCGTCGTGCGAGGGGCCGCCGCCGCGGCCGACGGTGCCGCCGCGGCCGTGGAACAGCCTCAGGCGGACCCCGTAGCGGTGGGCGACGTCGCGGAGACGGCGCTGGGCCCGGTGGATCTCCCACTGGCTCGTGGTGATGCCGCCGAACTTGGAGGAGTCCGAGTAGCCGAGCATGACCTCCTGGACGTCGCCGCGGAGCGAGACGAGGCGCCGGTAGGAGGGGTCGGCGAGCATGCCGTCGAGGATGACGTCGGCGGCCTTGAGCTCGTCGGTGGTCTCCAGGAGCGGCACGATGCCGATCTTGGCCCAGCCGCCGTGCAGGTCGATCAGACCGGCCTCGCGGGCGAGGACGGCGGCGGCGAAGACGTCGTCGGCGCCCTGGCACATCGAGATGATGTAGGACTCGATGACCTCGGGGCCGAAGCGCTCGAAGGCTTCCTTGATGGTGTGGAAGACACCGAGGGTCTTCTGTCCCGCGGCGTCCAGCGGGGCCGGGGTCGGGGCCAGCGGACGGCGTGAGCGGAGCTCCTTGGCGAGGAGCTTCTGCCGGTAGTCGCGCGGCATGTCGGCGTACCGCCAGGACTCCTCGCCGAGGCGGTCGAAGAGCTGCCCGAGGGCGTGGTGGTGGGCGTCGGCGTGCTCGCGGACGTCCATGGTGGCGAGCTGGAGGCCGAAGGCCGAGAGGGTGCGGATGGTGCGGTCCATCCGGCCGTCGGCGAAGAGCGCGCCGCGGTGCTCGCGCAGCGAGGTCTGGATCAGGGTGAGGTCGTGGACGAGCTCGGCGGTGCCGAGGTAGTCGCGGCCGTCCTGGTGGGGGGTGCCGGAGGCCAGGCGCTCGCGGGTGTTGACGAGCTTCTGCCGGATGCAGGTGGCCTTGAGGCGGTACGGCTCCTCGGCGTTGAGGCGCTTGTAGCGGGGGCTGATCTCCGGGAGGAGTTCCAGGTCGCGCTGGAGGGAGTCCAGGAGTTCCTGGGTGGCTCCGGCGTAGCGGATGGAGTTGGAGAGGAGTCCGCGGAGGTAGTCGACGAGTTCGAGGGCGTCGGTGATGCCGTGCTCGTGCTGGAGGATCAGGACGTCCCTGGTCACCTGGGGGGTGACGTTGGGGTTGCCGTCGCGGTCGCCGCCGATCCAGGTGCCGAAGGTGAGCGGGCGGGTGCCGGCGGGGAGTTCGACGCCGACACGCTCCAGCTCGGCGGCGAGGTCCTCCAGGACGTCGCCGACGGCGCCGGCGTGCAGCTCGTCGAGGTAGTAGATGGCGTTGCGGGCCTCGTCGGCGGGCTCGGGGCGGACGACCCGGAGTTCGTCGGTCTGCCAGATGAGGTCGATGTTCTCGGCGAGCCGCAGGTCGTGGCGGCGCCGGTCGGCCTCGATGACCGGGGTCTCCAGGAGCGCGGCGATGCGGCGCAGCTTGTTGAGGACGGACCGGCGGGCGGCCTCGGTGGGGTGCGCGGTGAACACGGGCCGGACGTTGAGGTTCTTGACCGTCTCGCGGACGTGCTCGGGGTCGCCGTCCTTGAGCATGTCGGCGGTGCGGGCGAGGAGGCCGCCCTCGGCGGCGCGCTTCTCGCGCATCTCTCGGCCGCGGTGGACCTGCTCGGTGACGTTCGCGAGGTGGAAGTAGGTGGAGAAGGCGCGTACCAGCTTGGCGGCGGTCTCGAGTTCGACGCCGCGGAGCAGCTCGGCGGCGGCCTCGCCGTCCTCGCGGGTGAGGCTGCGGACCCGCTCGACGAGGTCGAGGAGCTCGTGGCCCTCCTGGCGGACGAGGGTCTCGCCGAGGAGATCGCCCAGTCGGCGGATGTCGGCGCGCAGCTCGGCGCTGGCGGTGGGGGTCTGGTCGGCACTGCTCACAGGTGCGGCTCCTTGCAGTGTTTGAGCACGTCTGGAGGGGTACTGGAGGCTTGCGGACCGCGCTGTCCGACGCACCCAGGATAGGTGTCCACATTGTGGTCGGCGGCCAGGGTCGCCTTGTGCCCCCTTGCCGCGCGCCCCGGCGCTGCCATACTTACGACGCCGTAGGTTACGGAGGCGTAGCCTCGCGCTCTTCTCATACCGTTCCGCTCCCTTTCATCCTCATCCCTTCATCCCCAGGGGACACCCATGACCACCAGCCCTGAGTTGCTCGAAACCGAACAGGACCCCCTGCCCTCCGGCACGCTCGGCGGGGACAAGAAGCGATCGATCGAGCAGATCACGCTGCTGCTGTTCATCACGGTGCCCTTCATCGCCCTGATCGCGGCGGTGCCGCTGGCCTGGAGCCGGGGCGGCGTGTCGTGGCTCGACCTGGGTCTGCTGGTGGCGATGTACTACATCGGGTGCCACGGCATCACGATCGGCTTCCACCGTTACTTCACCCATGGTTCGTTCAAGGCCAAGCGGCCGCTGCGGATCGCGCTCGCGATCATGGGCTCGCTGGCGGTGGAGGGTCCGCTGGTGCGCTGGGTGGCGGACCACCGCAAGCACCACAAGTTCTCGGACGCGGAGGGCGACCCGCACTCGCCGTGGCGGTTCGGCGAGACGGTGCCGGCCCTGATGAAGGGGCTGTGGTGGGCGCACATCGGCTGGATGTTCGACGAGGAGCGGACGCCGCAGGCGAAGTACGCGCCCGATCTGATCAAGGATCCGGCGATCCGGCGGATCTCCCGTGACTTCATCTTCTGGACGGTGCTGTCGCTCGCGATCCCGCCGGTGGTGGGCGGTCTGGTGACGATGTCCTGGTGGGGCGCGTTCACCGCGTTCTTCTGGGGTTCGCTGGTGCGGGTCGCGCTGCTGCACCACGTGACCTGGTCGATCAACTCGATCTGTCACGCGGTGGGCAAGCGTCCGTTCAAGTCGCGGGACCGTTCGGGCAACGTGTGGTGGCTGGCGGTGCTGTCCTGCGGCGAGTCCTGGCACAACCTGCACCACGCGGACCCGACGTCGGCGCGCCACGGGGTGCTGCGCGGGCAGGTCGACTCCAGCGCGCGGCTGATCCGCTGGTTCGAGCTGGCGGGCTGGGCGTACGACGTGCGCTGGCCGGCGAAGGAGCGCATCGAAGCCCGCCGCCAGAGCGCGCCCGCAGACGCGGCATGATGGAAGACGTGGCGATCGACGGCAGGACCAGTGGCACCGGCAGCGGCGAGCAGAAGCCCCGGCGGGGCCGCCGGGTGCGGATGACGGGCGCGGAGCGCCGGGAGCAGCTGCTGGACATCGGCCGGACGCTCTTCGCCGAGAAGGGTTTCGAGGGCACGTCGGTGGAGGAGATCGCGGCGAAGGCCGGGGTCTCCAAGCCCGTGGTGTACGAGCACTTCGGGGGCAAGGAGGGGCTGTACGCGGTCGTGGTCGACCGGGAGATGCGCCAGCTCCTCGACGGGGTGACGGGCGCGCTGACGGCGGGGCATCCGCGGGAGCTCCTGGAGCAGGCGGCGTTCGCGCTGCTCGACTACATCGAGAACTACACGGACGGTTTCCGGATCCTCGTACGGGATTCCCCGGTGGCGCAGTCGACGGGCACGTTCGCGTCGCTGATCAGTGACATCGCCACGCAGGTGGAGGACATTCTGGGCCTGGAGTTCAAGGCCCGGGGTTTCGACCCGAAGCTGGCGCCGCTGTACGCGCAGGCGCTGGTGGGCAGTGTGGCGCTGACGGGTCAGTGGTGGCTGGACGTCCGCAAGCCGAAGAAGGCGGAGGTCGCGGCGCATCTGGTGAATCTCGCGTGGCACGGTCTGGACGGTCTGGAGCCGAAGCCGCGGTTGATAGGGCACCGGAAGAGCTGACCGCGCGGTCGGTTTCGGAGAGTAAAGCTCTGGCATACGCCCCCCGGGTAGGTAGACTCGCTTTCAACATCCCGGGGGGTGTCCGACCGTCGGACGAGGTCGTCTCCGTATGCCCAGTGGCCTGCGCTGACGCCGTTCGATGCCGTGCGAGCCCCCCTGCTTGGCTCCGTCGAACTTCTGATCCCTGGGGGGGATCTCTTGCTTTTCCTGAATTCCACGCGTTCTCGTCGTGTCGCCGCCTGCACCGCGCTCGCCCTCTCGGCCGGCATGCTGCTCGCGGGCCCGGCGTCCGCCGACACCCCGGTGCCGGTTCCGTCGGCCGCGAAGGCGACGCCTTCCTTCACGCAGCCGAAGCTGACGCTCCCGAAGAAGGACGCCGCCCGCACGGGCGCCGCCCGCACCGGGACGGACGCCGCTCGTGCGGGCGGGGCCGGGGCCGCGGCCACGTCCCTGCCGCTGTCCGACCTGGACGGCGACGGCGCCGACGACTTCATCTACCGCGCGGTGGACGGCGAGCTCTACTCGAACACCAGCATGGGGACCGACAGTCCCTTCGAGCTCTTCCGTTACGAGGACGTCGCGAAGGACATCGTCCCGATCGGCAACCAGAGCGGCAGCACGACCGAACCCGAGGTGCTCGTCCTCTCCGAGAACGGCACGCTCACCCTGTACACCGACGCCGATCCGACCGGCACCCCGTACTCCAAGGTGGTCGGCGGCGGCTGGCAGATCTACAACAAGGTCGCCTCGCCCGGCGACGTGAACGGCGACGGCCGCGCCGACGTGATCGCCCGCACCCAGGACGGCACGCTGTACCTGTACCTGGGCACCGGCAGCGCGACCGCGCCGCTCGGCACCCGGATCCTGGTCGGCAGCGGCTGGGGCGCCTACGACCAGCTCGTGGGCCTCGGCGACGGCACCGGCGACGGCAAGGCCGACCTGTACGCCCGTGACACCGCCGGCACGCTGTGGTTCTACGCCGGTACGGGCGACAAGAACAAGCCGTTCGGCACCCGCACGTCCATCGGCGGCGGCTGGGGCGCCTACAACCAGATCCTGCGCGGCGGCGACGGCGACCTGCTGGGCCGCGACAACGCGGGCACGCTCTACTTCTACCCCGCCAACGGCAACGGCACCCTGGGCGGCCGCCAGCAGGTCGGCAACGCCGGCGACCTGATGGGCATCACGCAGCTCGCCGGCGCGGGCAACATCCCGTACACGGGCAAGGGAAGCATCCTCGCGACCACCCCCGGCGGGTCGCTGTACGCGTACTTCCACTCCGCCACCGGCAAGCTGGAGGGGCGCGTGGAGCTCCTCGGTCCGGGCGAGGTGACCGGTCTGACCGTCACGAACCTGTCCTCGCTGGACGCGGACGGCTCCGCCGACATCGCCATGCAGGGCAACGGCGACCCGGCCGGCGGCCTGTACATCGGCGAGTACGCGATCGGCAGCGGCTGGGGCGTCTACAACAGCCTCGTCGGCCCGGGCGACCTGAGCGGCGACGGCAAGGGCGACCTGCTGGCCCGCGACCGCTCCGGCGTCCTGTACCTGTACAAGGGCAACGGCCAGGGCGACAAGTTCGCGACGCGCGTCAAGGTCGGCAGCGGCTGGGGCGCGTACAACAAGATCCTCGGCGCCGGCGACTACACCGGCGACGGCCGCACCGACATCGTGGCCCGCACCTCGGGCGGCGACCTGTACGTGTACCCGGGCACGGGCAACGCGGCGGCCCCGTTCAAGACGCGGGTGAAGGTCGGCACCGGCTGGAACACGTACACCAAGCTGGTCGCGCCGGGCGACCTGAACGCCGACGGCAAGGCCGACCTGCTGGGCGTGACCTCGGGCGGCGACCTGTACCGCTACCTGACCACGGCGCCGAACAAGTTCTCCGCGCGGACCAAGCTCGGTGGCGGCTTCCAGGTCTACAACTCCATGTCGTGACACCGTCCGTCGGACAGCAGGGGACGCCCCGTACCGGATCTCCGGTGCGGGGCGTCCCCCGTCCCCGACCCCGCTGTCACCCCCGGGCGGTATGCTCCCGATGACCCGGGAGCGTTCGCCCTTCGTACGCGCTTTCTGCCGTACGGAGGTGCCGCGGACGCCCGTTCCCGGTCCGACGACATTCTGATCCCTGGGGGGGATCTCTTGCGTTCTGTGCACTCCACACGTGCCCGCCTCGCGGCCTGCACCGCTCTCGTTCTCTCCGCGGGCATGCTGCTCGCGGCCCCGGCGTCGGCCGACCGGCCCGCGCCGCCCCACCCCGCCGTCGAGAAGCCGACGGCCGGCCTCACCCCGCCGCCGGCGACCCGGCCGATGCCCGGCACGGCCCGTGCGGGTGCCTCCGCCGGTGCCGCCCGTGCCGCCGGTGCCGCCGCCACGGGGTCCAGGGTCCCCGCGCCGCTGTCGGACTTCGACGACGACGGAGTGAGCGACCTGATCTACCGCGGCTGGGACGGCAACGTCTACACCGCACCCACCTCGGTCCAGGGCGGCGCCTTCAACGGCCCCTACTCCGAGCCGCCGAAGGACGTCGTTCCGATCGGCAACCAGGACGCGGTCGGCGGCGGCCCCGAGGTCCTGATGCTCTCGGAGCAGGGCACGCTCACGATGTACGCGGACGCCACGCCCACCTCGGCGACGTACGCGTGGCAGGGCAAGGGCTGGCAGATCTACAACAAGCTCTTCTCGCCCGGCGACGTGAACGACGACAACCTGGCGGACCTGATCGCCCGCGACACCGGCGGCAACCTGTACCTGTACTACGCGACCGGCAAGCGCAGCGCGCCGTTCTCGGCGCGGGTGGCGCTCGGCCCCGGCTGGAACATCTACGACCAGCTCATCGGCTTCGGTGACAACAACCGCGACGGCTGGGCCGACCTGTACGCCCGTGACGCCGCCGGCACGCTGTGGTTCTACGCCGGTACGGGCGACAAGAACAAGCCGTTCGCGACCCGGGTGTCGGCCGGTCCCGGCTGGAACATCTACAACACGATCGTTCCCGTGGGCGACGACAACGGCGACGGCAGCGGCGAGCTGCTCGCCCGGGACGCCAAGGGCACCTTCTGGTACTACACCGGCAAGGGCGACGGCACCCTGGCGCCCCGCACGCAGGCCGGCACCACCGGCTACTGGGAGTTCGTGCCCCAGTTCGGCGGGGCGAGCAACACCCCGGTCACCGGCACCAAGGAAGGCGTCCTGGCGCGGGACGCGGCCGGCACGATGTTCTGGTACGGCAGCCGGACCAACGGCCTGCTCACCAAGCGCGCCCAGTACGGCGACACGGGCGGCTGGCGGGGTGCCGACTACACGCACCTGTCCTCGCTGGACCCGGACAACTCGTCCGACGTCGCGCAGCTCTTCGACAACGGCCTCTACATCGACGGCGTCTTCATCGGTTCGGGCTGGGGCGTCTACAACGCGCTCGCCGGCCCGGGCGACCTGAGCGGCGACGGCAAGGGCGACCTGCTGGCCCGCGACCGCTCCGGCGTCCTGTACCTGTACAAGGGCAACGGCCAGGGCACGGGGTTCTCGTCGCGCGTCAAGGTCGGCAGCGGCTGGGGCGCCTTCAACAAGATCGTCGGCGCGGGCGACTACACCGGCGACGGGCGCGCGGACATCGCGGCCCGCACCTCGGGCGGCGACCTGTACGTGTACCCGGGCACGGGCAACGCGACCGCGCCGTTCGGTGCGCGGGTGAAGGCCGGCACCGGCTGGAACACGTACACCAAGCTGGTCGCGCCGGGCGACCTGAACGGCGACGGCAAGGGCGACCTGCTGGGCGTGACCTCGGGCGGCGACCTCTACAGCTACCTGAACACCGCGCCGGGCAAGTTCGGCACCCGGAGCAAGGTCGGCAACGGCTTCCAGATCTACAACACCATGTCGTAGTCCCCGGACACGGCTGGCGCGCGGACGCCCCGCACCGGAACTCCGGTGCGGGGCGTCCGCGTGTGCCGGGCCGCGCGCGTCAGTGGGGCTTGCGGGCGACGGCGAAGATCCGTCGGAACGGGAACACCGTGCCGTGCGGACCCTGGGGGTAGGCCTCACGGAGCAGGTCCCGGTACTGGCCGAGGAAGGCGTCGATCGCGTCCTGGTCGTCGCCCAGGGTGGTGAGGACGGGCCGCAGGGCCGTGCCCTTGACCCAGTCGAGGACGGGGTCCTCGCCCTGGAGCAGCTGGCAGTACGTGGTCTCCCAGACATCCGTCTCACAGCCGAGGTCGGTGAGGCGGGTGAGGTAGTCGGAGGCATCGAGGATATGGACGAAACGCCGGCCCTGATCGCCCAGGCGGCCACGCCACTCGGGGGTCTCGCAGAGCTCGCCGAGCAGGGCGTGGCTGGGCGAGGTGAAGTTGCCGGGGACCTGGAAGGCGAGGGTGCCGCCGGGCACGAGTCCGTCGATCCAGCCGGCGAAGGACTCGGGGTGGTTGGGCACCCACTGGAGGGCCGCGTTGGAGACGATCAGGTCGTAGGGCTCGGTCGGGGTCCAGTGCGCGGCGTCGGCGGGCCGGAAGTCGATCCAGCCGCCGCCGCGGGTGGTGCCGGACCAGTCCTTCTCGGCCTGATCCAGCATGTCGGGTGAGAGGTCGAAGCCGGTGATGTGGGCGTCTGCCCAGCGGTCGGCGAGGAGGACGGTCACGTTTCCGGGGCCACACCCGATGTCGGCGATTCGGGCGGGCCGGTCCTGGGCGGGCAGGTGCGGTATTCGGGTGAGCAGGTCGAGGAAGGGCCGTGTGCGATGGCCCGAGTGACGGAGGTACTGCTGTGGATCCCATGTCGGCGCGGATGGTGCGGCGGATTCCACGGAATGCATGTTCGAAGCCCCCTTGCTGGAACGAGTTGCCGAAGCGGAACGGAGTTCCGGCCGGGTCCCTTCCCCACAGTCCAGGGAAATATATCTTGATTCCAAGATACTCGATATGGAGAAACTTGACCCCAAGAGACTTTATGTCAACAGACCCTCTACACTGATCGACATGGAGGACGAGGTCGACCGACTGGTCGCAGCATGGCGCCGCGAGCGCCCCGACCTCGACGTGGAACCGCTCGAGGTGCTCAGCCGCGTCTCGCGGCTCGCCCGGCACCTCGACCGTGCCCGTCGGCTCGCCTTCTCCGAGCACCAGCTGGAGCCCTGGGAGTTCGACGTCCTCACCTCCCTGCGTCGCGCCGGAGCCCCGTACCAGCTCTCCCCCGGCCAGCTCCTGACCCAGACCCTGGTCACCTCCGGCACCATGACCAACCGCATCGACCGGCTCACCAAGAAGGGCCTCGTCGAGCGGCTCCCCGACCCCAGCGACCGGCGTGGCGTCCTGGTCCGGCTCACCCCCGAGGGCCGCGACCGCGCCGACGAGGCGCTCGCCGGGCTGCTCGCCCAGGAGCGGGCCATCCTGGCCCAGCTCTCCCGGGGCCAGCGCGGTGAACTGGCCGCGCTGCTACGCCAGCTGACCGCCCCGTTCGACAACGTCCCCGGATAGGCCGGCCAGCGGCGCCTCGCCCAACTGGGCCGGCCCCACCCCCGCCCGCCTGGCCAGGGCGACCGCCGCCAGGGTCGAGTGCACGCCCAGCTTCCCCAGCACGTTCTGCATATGCGTACGGACGGTGTGCGGGGACAGGAAGAGGCGCTCGGCGACGGCCTTGCGCCCCAGGCCCGCCACCATGCAGCGCAGCACCTCCCGCTCGCGCGGGGTCAGCGACTCCACGAGCCGCTCGCTGTCCGTCCGGTGCTTGCGGGCGGCCGTCAGCTCCCGCAGGACACCCGTGAGCAGCGCGGGCGGCAGATGCGTCTCGTCCCGCAGCACCCCGCGGACCACCGCGAGGAGCCGCTGGAGCGAGCAGTCCTTCGCGACCCAGCCGGAGGCCCCGGCCTGGAGCGCGAGGGCGGCCCGGTGCGGGTCGTCCTTCTCCGCGAGGACGACGGTACGGACCGCGGGCTGGACCCTGCGCACCCCCGCGACCAGGGAGATCCCGTCGACGGCGCCCTCGGCGTCGTCCGGCACCGCGCGGGCCACGGACCCCGCGGGACCGGCGCCCAGCTCGGCGTCGACGAGCAGCACGTCGAACCTGCGGCCCTCGGCGGCACCGCGCTCCAGGCAGCGCAGGGCGGCCGGGCCGCTTCCCGCGGCGGCGACGTCGACATCGGGCTCGGCCGCGAGTGCGGCGGCCAGCGATTCGGCGAAGACGCGGTGGTCGTCCACCACGAGGACACGGATACGTGCCACGGACACCCCCAAGTGTCGAGGAACGGGAAAACCGACGCGGGCACGGCGCCGGAGGCGGGTCCGTCATCCGCGCGGCCGCCGCCGTGCGTTGACTGTTACCCCCGCTTCCGGCGCCGTACCCGACCGGGTCTCGCCCCCTGAACAGCACCGGCCCCCACCGGCGCTGCCCCTCAGAGTAGGGGCGGGGCGTCACGGCGGGGGCCGATTCACGGAACTGTCCGAAGTCGTACGGGAGTACGGAGGGTGTCGGCGGCTCCGTACGGGGCGTCCGGGGCGCCGTACGGAGGTGTCCGCGGGACGGTCAGAGGCGCCGCGCGCCCGCCGAGGGGACGGCCGGGAAGATGCCGGGGGCCGCGTGGCCGGCCTCGGCGAAGGCCTTCTCGACGGCGGCGGCGACCGCGTCCGCCCGGTCGGCGTCGACGAGGACGACGGCGGAGCCGCCGAAGCCGCCGCCGGTCATCCGGGCCCCGAGCGCCCCGGCGGCGTTCGCGGCCTCGACGACCAGGTCGAGCTCCGGGCAGGAGACCCGCAGATCGTCCCGGAGGGAGGCGTGCCCCTCGGTGAGGACGGGCCCGACGGCCCGGGTGTCCCCGGCGTCGAGCAGCGCGATCGTCCGCTCCACGCGGGCGTTGTCGGTGACGACGTGCCGCACATAGCGCCGCGTCGTCCCGTCGCCCAGCAGGGCGAGGGCTTCGGGCAGTTGCACGGTGCTCACGTCACGCAGGGCCCGGGCTCCGAGCGCCCGCGCACCGGCTTCGCAACCGGCGCGCCGCTCGGCGTACGCGCCGTCGCCGAGCGCGTGCTTCACCCGGGTGTCGACGACGAGCAGCCGCAGCCCCTCCCGCGCCAGGTCGAAGGGGACCTGCCGGTACGAGAGGTCCCGGGTGTCCAGATACAGGGCGTGGCCGTCCTCGGCGCAGGCGGAGGCCATCTGGTCCATCACCCCGCAGGGGACGCCGACGAAGGCGTTCTCGGCGCGCTGCGCGAGCCGGGCGAGCTCGGGCCGGGAGATCCCGAGCCCGAACAGGTCGTTCAGGGCGAGCGCGGTGACGACCTCGAGGGCGGCCGAGGAGGAGAGTCCGGCGCCGGTCGGCACGGTCGAGGTGAGGTGGACGTCCGCGCCGGTGACCGGGTGCCCGGCCTCACGCAGCGCCCAGACGACGCCGGCCGGGTAGGCGGCCCAGCCGCCGCCCGAGAGCGGTTCGAGGGAGTCGACGGCGAGCTGGACGATGCCGCCGTCGGCGTCGGCGGAGTGCAGGCGCAGCACCCCGTCGTCGCGGCGGGCGACGGCGGCGACGGTGGTGTGGGGCAGCGCGAGCGGCAGCACGAACCCGTCGTTGAAGTCGGTGTACTCGCCGATGAGGTTGACCCGGCCGGGGGCGGCCCAGACACCGTCGGGGGCGGCGCCGTACAGCGCCTCGAAGTCGGCGGCGACGCTCATGCGCGGTCTCCCTGGTGCCGGGCCCGCGCGAAGGCCCAGGCGTCGGCGACGACGTCCGCGAGGTCCGGGCGGGACGGCGTCCAGCCGAGCCGTTCGCGGGCGGTCTCGGCGGAGGCGACGAGGACGGCGGGGTCGCCGGCCCGGCGCGGGGCGGTGATCTCCGGGATCGCGTGCCCGGTGACCTTCCGTACGGTCTCGACGACCTGGCGGACGGAGAAGCCGTTGCCGTTGCCGAGGTTGCAGATCAGGTGCTCGCCCGCGGTCATCGCGTCGAGCGCCAGGAGGTGGGCCTCGGCGAGGTCGGCGACGTGGATGTAGTCGCGGACGCAGGTGCCGTCGGGGGTGGGGTAGTCGTCGCCGTACACGGAGATCGCCTCGCGGTCGCCGAGGGCGACCTGGAGGACGAGCGGGATGAGGTGCGACTCGGGTGCGTGGCGCTCGCCGAGGGAGCCGTACGCCCCCGCGACGTTGAAGTAGCGCAGCGAGACGGCGGCGAGGCCGTGGGCGGCGCACTCCCCGCCGATCATGTGGTCGACGGCGAGCTTGCTCGCCCCGTAGGGGCTGGTGGGGGCGGTCGGGGCGGTCTCGGTGATCGGGACGGTCTCCGGTTCGCCGTAGGTCGCGGCGGTGGAGGAGAAGACCAGCCCGCGGACGCCGGCGGAGCGCATGGCGGCGAGCAGGGCCATGGTGCCGCCGACGTTGTTCTCCCAGTACTTCTCGGGCTTGGCGACGGACTCGCCGACCTGGGAGAAGGCGGCGAAGTGCAGGACGCCGTCGTAGGAGCCGTCCAGCCATCGCGCCGCGTCCTGGACGCGGCCCTCGATGAACTCGGCGCCGGCCGGGACGGCTTCGGCGAAGCCGGTGGAGAGGTCGTCGAGGACGGTGACCCGGTGGCCCCGCTCCAGGAGGTGGGCGGCGACGACGCTGCCCACGTATCCGGCCCCGCCGGTCACCAGGTACTTCCGCACTGCCTCGGTCACTTGTCTGCCACCTCTCGGAGTCGTCGGGCCGCCGTCTCCGGCGGCACGTCGTTGCTGAACGCGCTCATGCCGGACTCGGTGCCCGCGAGGTACTTGAGCCTGCCGGACGTCCGGCGGACGGTGAAGAGCTCCAGGTGCAGGGCGAACTCCTCGCGGTCCGCACCGGTGAACGGCGCCTGGTGCCAGGCGGAGATGTACGGCGTCGGCGGCTCGTCCGGTCCGAAGATCCGGTCGAAGCGCCTCAAGAGTTCCAGATAGATCTGTGGGAACTCTGTGCGGGCCCCCTCGTCGAGCGCGCGCAGGTCGGGCACCCGGCGGGCCGGGTAGAGGTGGACCTCGTACGGCCAGTGGGCGGCGTACGGCACGAAGGCGATCCAGTGCTCGGTCTCCAGGACGATCCGCTCGGCGTCGGCGCGTTCCCGGGCGACGACGTCGTCGAAGAGGTTGCCGCCGGTGCGGGCCCGGTGCTCGGCCGCGTGCCGCCGCATGAGGGCGGTGCGGGGGGTGGCGGTCGGGTAGGCGTAGATCTGTCCGTGGGGGTGGGCGAGCGTGACGCCGATCTCGGCGCCGCGGTTCTCGAAGCAGTACACCTGCTCGACGCCGGGGCGGGCGGCGAGTTCGGTGGTGCGGTCGGTCCAGGCGTCGAGCACGAGGGCGGCCCGCTCGGGGGTGAGGTCGGCGAAGGAGGCCTCGTGGTCGGCGGTGAAGCAGACGACCTCGCAGCGGCCCGACTCCCCGGCGAGGGTGGGGAAGCGGTTCTCGAAGACGACGACCTCGTAGTCGGGGGCGGGGATCTCGCTCTGCCGTCCGTCGCCGGAGGGGCAGAGCGGGCACTCGCCCGCCGGCGGGTGGTACGTCCGGCCCTGCCGGTGCGAGGCGACGGCGACGGAGTCCCCGAGGAGCACGTCGTGGCGGAGCTCGGTGGCGGAGGTGACGGGGTCGAGCGGCCGGGTGTCGACGGCGGTGCGGACGGCGTCGTCACGGGTGTCGTAGTAGATCAGCTCGCGCCCGTCGGCGAGCGTGGTGACGGTCTTCTTCACGGGGTGCCCTCCGGGGATTCAAACATAACCACGCACAAGGAATCACATTCCAACATCACCGTCAACGGCGAAGCCCGGCCCCTCCCACGAACGAAGGAACCGGGCTTCAGAAGGACGGGCCGCCGGAGGGCCGGGACGTCAGAGGACCGAGCCGCCGGAGGACCGGGACGTCAGAGACGCAGACCGTCAGAGGGACGGGCCCCGCTGCACCGGCAGCGCGCGGTCGAGCAGCCCCGTACGGGCCGCGAGGGCCGCCGCCTCCAGGCGCGACCCCACCCCCAGCTTCATCAGGACCCGCTGCACATGCGTCCGGGCCGTGCTCGGCGCGATCCCCATCCCCTCCGCGATCAGCCGGGTGTCCTCCCCCTCCGCGACCCGGACGAGGACCTCCACCTCCCGCTGCGTCAGGAGCCGCAGCAGCCGCTGGCCCTCGTCGTCCGGCTGCGCCGAGGGGTGCAGCAGCTCCGCGAAGGCCGACTGGAGCAGCTGCGGCGCCACCGCCGACTCCCCCGCCCTCGCCTTCACCAGGGCGCGCTCGACGCCCTCGATGCGCTCGTCGTGCCGGACGTAGCCCGAGGCCCCGGCGGCGAACGCCGCCGCGATCCCGCGCGGCGAGGGCACCGGACCGAGCACCACCACGGCCACCTGCGGCCGCTCGCGCTTGATCCGTACGACCACGTCGAAGGCCCCGGGTTCGGCCGGGGCGGCCGTCCCCAGGAGACAGACCTCCGGCGCCCGGCTCACCACGAGCTCCGCCGCCCCCGCCACCGGCGCGGCCGCCGCGAGCACCCGGTGCCCGCGCAGCTTCAACGCCGAGGCGAGCGCCTCCGCGAGCAGGCGGTGGTCGTCCACCACCACGAGCCGTACGCCCATCCCGGTCATCCCCCATCCTCCGGGCCGCCGTCCGCCGGCCACCCGCTCGACCCCGAATTCCTCACCCACCGGCACCCCGCGCAAACGGCCCGGCGCGTCGGGGTGAACCGACGCGCCGGGCCGCGCGAACCTCACGGACATCCGTGCGATGTCAACGAGATCAGTGGGTGCTGAACGACACCGCCAGATACTCCTTGTCGTCCGGCGACGCCGACGCCCGCGGCTTGGAGAGCATCATGTCGGACATGAACACCCGCCCGTCGCGGTACAGGATCTCCGAGTAGTCCGGGGAGAAGGCCTTCTCCACGTCGTGGATGGCCTTGTCCGCCGGGTTCTCCAGGAGGAGCGTCTCCTTCATCGTGCCGCCGTCGACGGAGACGATCCGGCCGCCCTGGTTGTAGGGCCCTTCCTTGTACGCGATGAGGTTGCCGCCGTCCATGCGGAGCGGGACCAGGGTGTACTTGTCACCCGCGTCCGCCTTCTCCGGCACCGTCCTCCCGGTGGCCAGGTCGAAGGCGATGAGCTCGTTCGTCTCGTCGCCGTACTCCCCGGTGGAACCCTCGTGCTCCTCGGTCGGCACGTACAGCCGGCCGTTGCCGACGAGCACCTTCGTGCAGGACTCGACCTTGGTCGAGCGGCAGCGGGCCGCGTACTGGTCGGCGTCCGCCGTGATCTTCGCCTTCAGCTTCCCGGTCTTCTCGTCGAGGGAGAAGAAGTCCGAGATGCCACTGCCGTCGCCGGCGCTGTCGCCGACGTCGGCCGCGACGACCAGCGGCTTGGTGGAGACCACGGACGCGTACTTGACGCCGCTCGGCATCTTGAACTGCGCGACCGGGGCACCCGTCATCGGGTCGAGGTTCTGGATCATCACGTACTGGGCGTCGTACGCGCCGCACTTGCGGACCGCGACGAGACCCTCGCCGCCGCCGTATCCCAGGTCGTAGCAGTTCTGGTCGTTGGCCTGCGGCTTCCAGCGCGGGTTGCCGTTGGCGATGTCGAAGGCGGCGCCGCCGTCGGAGCCGCCGGCCGCGACCGTCTTCCCGCTGAGCGTGACCTCGCCGAACCGGACCTTCTGGTCGCCGACGGTGCCGCCGGTGACCGAGGTGGACCACAGCAGCTTTCCGGCGTTCAGGTCGACCAGGCCGACCTCGGTGCACTGCTGGTAGTAGCGCGGCGCGACCCGCTTGGTGGCCTCGAAGAGGATCGCCAGCTTGTTGTCGGCCGTCAGATGACGCGAGCTGCCGCAGACCTGACCGGTCAGGGGCAGCGTCCACAGGACGGACCCCTTGTCGCGGTCGTAGGCGACGATCGAGTTGACGCCCGTCTTCACGTACGCCTTGTCGGTGAGCCAGGAACCCGTGACGTCGGTGACGTCCGGCACCACCGGCTGGTCCACCTTGAACGTCATCTTCGCCCGGGTGTTCGCCGGCGGCTTCTCCTTGCCGCCGCCACCGATGCCCTTGGTGTCGCCGGACCCGCCGGTGGCGCCCTGCGAGGCGCCGCCGGTGCCCTTCGACTCGTCGGCCTTGCCGCCGCCGTCACCGGAGTTGGCGTACCAGATACCGGCGCCGATGATCAGGACCACGGCGACGACCGCCGCGATGACGATCTGGAGCTGCGCCGACAGCTTCTTGCCGCCCGGCGCCGCGGCCGGGACCGCGGCCGTGGGGGGCTGCTGGTACCCGCCGTAGGGCGGCTGCTGCGGATGGCCGTACGGGGGCTGGGCCGGCTGCTGGTAGCCGGCCCCGTAGGGCTGCGTGGGCGGCTGCGCCGGGTAGCCGTACGGCTGCTGCGGCGGCGCCGGGGGCTGTCCCCCTGGGCCTTGCGGCCCGGGAGGCGCCCCCAGCGGATAGCCGTAGCCCGGGTCCGGCGCCTGCTGCGGGTAGCCGTACCCCGGGTCCGGCTGCGGCGGCGGTGCCTGCTGCGGGTAGCCGTAACCGGGCTCCGGCTGCTGCGGGGGCGGCGTCGGCGCGCCGAAGCCGCCCTGCGGGTCCGGGGGCTGGTTCGGTGGCGGTGGGGGTGGCTGCGTCATCGGTCCGTGTACCTCACTTGCTGAAGGCCATCATCGTCTTGACCAGCTTTTCTTCCTTGTCGTTCGAGGCGGAGACGCGTCCGCTCGCCACGACGAAGGTGCTGGCGCCGTACGCGTAGCCCGGGCTGTAGAAGTTGTTCTCGACCTGGGCCGTCGACGCCGGGTGCTGGAGCACGATCTTCGGCGCACCGCCGGTGGGGGCGATCGTCGCGACGGCGCCGCCCTTGTCGTACGACGGATCCACGTAGACCAGGACCTGGCCGCCCTCCATGCGGAGCGGGATCATCGACTGCTCACCGGGCGCCTTGGAGCGCCACTTGGCCTTGCCGGTCTTCAGGTCGAAGGCGACGACCTCGTTGGGGGTGCCGTACGAGGTCTCGGTGGCCATGTAGAAGGTGCTCGCGTCGGCCGCGACTCCCGTGCAGCCCTGGAGGTTCTTGCCGAAGATGACGAAGCCGCCGCCGCACGAGGGGGCGAACTTGTCCTTGCCGCCCTGGATCTGCGAGCGGAGCGAACCGTTCGGGTTGAGCGTGAAGATGGTCCACTTCTTCTGCTCGCGCTGGGTGGCGGAGACGACCAGCGGGTCGATCGAGTAGACCCGGTCCACCTCCCAGTCGGTCTCCAGCTTGAAGGTCCACTTGGGCTTGCCCGTGTTCGGGTCGACCTCGCTGACGCCCTGGACCTTCTTGGTGGTGCTGCCCGACGGGCAGTCCACGGCGGCGATCAGCTTGCTGCCGCCGGCGTACGCGAAGGGCTTGCAGCCGGTCGTCGCGCCGGTGAAGAGCTGCTTGCCGTCGGTCAGCGAGAAGCCGTAGGAGCTGCTGGTGCCGGAGACGGTCACCGTGTTGCCGCTGATGGACAGGGTGTTGTCCGAGAAGGCGAACAGGCCCTTGGGCTTGGGTACGGCCTTCTTCCAGCCGGCCTTGCCGGTCTTCAGGTCGATCTGCTGGAGCGAGGTGCACTTGGCGCCGTCCTTGGCGCTCTCGGCGTACGCGAAGACCATGACGCCGTTCGCCGAGGGCTCCGCGGGCGCGGCGCACAGCTCGAACGGCACGTCGACGTGCCACTTCGGGGCGCCGTCGCTCAGGTTGTAGCCGGAGACGCCCTTGTACATGGCCTTGACGACGGTGTCGCCGACGATCCACGGACCGAGGACGTCGGAGCCGTTGCGGGGCAGGTCGACGTCGTTCTGGAGCAGCCAGTTGACCTTGGCCTCGCCGGCCTGGCGGCCGGCGTTGAGGTCGTCCCCGCCGCCCTTGGATCCGTCGCCCGAGCCGTCGCCCTTGTCCACCGACTCGGTGGGCTTGGGGGCGTTGGAGGAGGAGCCGGCGGTGGCGGTCGGACCGGCGATCGGGTCCTTCTCGTCTCCTCCGCCGACGACGGCCCAGGTGGTGACGGCGGCCACCAGGACGGCGCCCGCGGCGATGGCGGCGACGAGACCGGTGCGGCCCTTGAGGCCGCCGCCGGAGGGCGGCGGGGTGGGGGCGCCCTGGTACATCGGCTGGGTGGGGTACCCGCCGTAGGGGTTCTGCTGCTGGCCGTACGGTCCCGGCTGCTGCGGGTAGCCGTACGGCTGCTGCGGGGGCTGCTGGCCGTACGGGCCCGGCTGGCCCGGCTGGCCCGGCTGGCCGTACGGCCCCGGCTGGCCGGGCTGGCCCTGCTGCGGGTATCCGTAACCGGGCTGCGGCTGCTGACCGTACGGTCCGGGCGCGGTGGGCGGCGCTGCCGGGGGCGCGCCGGGCGGGCCGGCGGGCGGCGGCGGGGTCTGCGGTGCCTGGGGCGGGACGGGCGGCACGGGCGGCGTGCCCTGGTGCGGGCCCTGGTTCGGATCCTGGGGAGCTCCGAAGCCCCCCGGCGGCTGGTTGCTGGGCGGCTGGGTCATCAGCAGTTCCCCCTTGACGTGAGCGGGTTTTCTTTCTACCACTCACGGGTCGGCGCAAAAGCGACCGGTCCGCCCCTTGTACCCAAGGGAGGACCGGCCTGTGATGCCCTCGTTATGCGTCCTCGGCCAGTTCGAGCCAGCGCATCTCCAATTCCTCGCGTTCACCCGCGAGTTCCCGGAGCTCCGCGTCGAGCTTCGCGACCTTCTCGAAATCGGTCGCGTTGTCGGCGATCTGGGTGTGCAGCCTGGCCTCCTTCTGGGAGACCTTGTCGAGCTGTCGCTCGACCTTCTGCAGCTCCTTCTTGGCGGCGCGGCTGTCGGCGGCGGAGACGCCCGGCTTCGCCTGCGCGGGCGCGGCGGCGGGCGCCGGGACGGCCGCCTCGATCATCTTCCGGCGCCGCTCCAGGTACTCGTCGATGCCCCGGGGCAGCATCCGCAGGGTCTGGTCGCCGAGCAGCGCGAGCGTCTTGTCGGTGGTGCGCTCGATGAAGAACCGGTCGTGGGAGATGACGACCATGGAGCCCGGCCAGCCGTCGAGGAGGTCCTCCAGCTGGGTGAGGGTCTCGATGTCGAGGTCGTTGGTGGGCTCGTCGAGGAAGAGGACGTTCGGCTCGTCCATCAGCAGGCGGAGCAGCTGGAGGCGGCGGCGCTCACCGCCGGAGAGGTCGCCGACGGGCGTCCACTGCTTCTCCTTGGAGAAGCCGAACTGCTCGCAGAGCTGCCCGGCGGTCATCTCGCGGCCCTTGCCGAGGTCGACCCGGTCGCGGATCTGCTGGACGGCCTCCAGGACCCGCAGGGTGCCGGGGAGTTCGGTGACGTCCTGGGAGAGGTAGGCGAGCCGGACGGTCTTGCCGACGGTGACGCTGCCGGCCGCGGGCTGGATCTCGCCCTGGCTGACGGCGGCGTCGGCGAGGGCGCGCAGGAGCGAGGTCTTGCCGGCGCCGTTGACGCCGACGAGGCCGATGCGGTCGCCGGGGCCCAGCTGCCAGGTGAGGTGCTGGAGGAGGGTCTTGGGACCGGCGGTGACGGTCACGTCCTCCAGGTCGAACACGGTCTTGCCGAGCCGGGCGTTGGCGAACTTCATCAGCTCGGACGTGTCGCGCGGCGGCGGCACGTCGGCGATCAGCTCGTTGGCGGCCTCGATGCGGTAGCGGGGCTTGGAGGTACGGGCGGGGGCGCCGCGCCGCAGCCAGGCCAGCTCCTTGCGCATCAGGTTCTGCCGCTTGGACTCCTCCGTGGCGGCGATGCGCTCGCGCTCGGCGCGGGCGAAGACGTAGTCGGAGTAGCCGCCCTCGTACTCGTGCACGGCACCGCGCTGCACGTCCCACATGCGGGTGCAGACCTGGTCGAGGAACCAGCGGTCGTGGGTGACGCAGACGAGCGCGGAGCGGCGCTCCTGGAGGTGCTTGGCCAGCCAGGAGATGCCCTCGACGTCGAGGTGGTTGGTGGGCTCGTCGAGGACGATCAGGTCCTGGTCGTCGATGAGCAGCTTGGCGAGCGCGATGCGGCGGCGCTCGCCGCCGGAGAGCGGGCCGATGACGGTGTCGAGGCCGTTCTCGAAGCCGGGCAGGTCGAGCCCGCCGAAGAGCCCGGTGAGCACGTCGCGGATCTTGGCGCTGCCGGCCCACTCGTGGTCGGCCATGACACCGATGACCTCGTGCCGGATGGTGGCCTTCGGGTCGAGCGAGTCGTGCTGGGTGAGCACGCCGAGGCGCAGCCCGCCGCTGTGGGTGACGCGGCCGGTGTCGGCCTCCTCCAGCTTGGCGAGCATCCGGATGAGGGTGGTCTTGCCGTCGCCGTTGCGGCCGACGACGCCGATCCGGTCCCCCTCGGAGACGCCGAGCGAGACGCCGTCGAGCAGTGCACGGGTGCCGTACACCTTGCTGACAGCCTCGACATTGACCAGATTGACGGCCACTTTGACTCCTGTACGGGGGATCGATCGATCTCCCAGAGTACGTTGCCGCGTACACCACGCCGACGGGTAGCACCAGCGGTAGCATGAGTAGCATGACCGAGCCTACTCAGAAGTACTCGATCAGCATGCCGCGCGACATCGCGGAGGCCGCGCGGGCCCGCAGCGGACCCTCGGGACTCTCCGCCTACGTGGCGGCCGCCGTCGCCCGGCAGATCGAGCGCGACGACCTCAACGAACTCGTCGCGGTGGCCGAGGCCGAGCACGGGCCGGTCACGGACGCGGAGATCCAGGAACGACGCGAGCAGCTGCGCCGGGCCCGCGAGCAGCAGGGCAGCCCGGAAGCGGGTGGGGCGACCGGGGCGAGCACGGCGTGACGCGCCTCGGGGCCGCTCCTGGCGGCACGCTGGTCCTCGACAGCGAGGGGCTGGCCAAGGCCGTGCTGCGTGACCGCGAGGTGGCCACCTGGCTCGCACTGGCCCGCGCGGATGATCTGCGCGTCGTGGCGAGCGCCGCCACTCTGGTGGAGGTGATGCACCCGCGCATCAACCGGGCGGCCCTGGAATGGACCCTGTCCCGCCTCGTCGTCGAACCCGTGACGGACGCCGTCGCACGTACAGCTGCAACCCTGCTCGCCGAAGCCGGGCTGCACGGCCACGAGCACGCCGTCGCCGCGATGGTCGCCGCGACGGCCCTCTCCGCTCCCGGCCCCGTCACGGTGCTCACCTCGGACCCGGAGGACCTGGCCGGCCTGTGCGCCGGGCGCGCGACCGTCGTCAAGATCTGACACGGCCTCCCTCAAGGACACCCGAGCCGACCCTTGTCCGACACCCCCACCCCACACGTCTCACGTTCCGTTTTCGCGATGTCGCCCTTCGCGCTTGCTCTGGGTGCGGCACCTGGGACGGGCAGCCGGTTACGGGCCGCGGCGCCGGCGACCGAGCAACGCCGCCGGGCTCAGTGCCAACCGGCCCCATGCCGTCGGCCACGCGGGCGACCTCCCGGCGCGGGCTGCCCGCCCCCCGAACCGACGGCCCGCCATGTTCTTCTCACACCCCCCACCCGAGGAGAAGCACATGACGAGACACCCACGCCTCGCCGCCGTCGCCACCGCCACCGCCGCCCTCGCCGTGCTCGCCGCCGGGCCCGCGTCGGCCGGTGATCCGACCGTGACCGATCCCCGCGTCGTCGCCCACTTCGACTTCGCCGCCGGGCAGACCGCGGAGAACATCGCCCTCGAACCCGACGGCTCCGCCGACATCACCTTCGCCCTCGCCCATCAGGTCGCCCGCGTCACCAAGGAGGGCGGTACGACGATCCTCGCCACCCTGCCCGAGGTGCCGGGCGCGCAGACGCCCGTCGGCGCGGCCGTCGCCCTGGGCATCGCCCGCGCCCACGACGGCACCCTGTACGTCACCTACGTCACCGGCACGGAGGAGACCGGGATCTGGCGCATCGCGCCCGGCGGCGGCGAGCCGGAGCAGATCGGGTTCTTCCCGGCGAACGCCTTCCCCAACGGGATCGCCCTCGACGAGAAGTGCGGCACCCTCTACACGGCCGACTCCCAGCTCGGCACGGTGTGGAGCCTCCCGGTGACCGGCGGCACGCCCACGGCCTGGGCCACCGGGGCCGCGCTCGAACCCACCGCGCAGATCCCCTTCGGCGCCAACGGCCTCAAGGTCCACGACGATGCCGTCTGGGTGTCCAACACCGGCCGCGCGACCCTGCTGCGCATCCCGATCGGCCCCGGTCCCGAGCACGCGGCCGGCCCGGCCGAGACCCGGGCGACCGGGCTCACGTCCATCGACGACTTCGCCTTCACCGGACACGGCGACACGGTCCTCGCCGCGCTGAACCAGGTCGACGAGCTGGAGCTCGTCCGGCCCGACGGCACCCACAAGACGGTGCTCACCCGCACGGACGGCCTCGACAACCCGACCTCCGTCGCGGTGCGCGCCAAGACCGTCTACGTGAACAGCGCGGCCTTCTTCAACACGGTGGACCCGGACCCGAACCTGCTCCTGGCCCGGATCTCCAAGAACAAGCTCTAGAGCACCGCGGCGCCCGGCGCCGGCGACGTCGCCGGCAGCGCCGTGCGGCAGGCACCCGAGGCGATCAGGGCGGCGGCGACCGTCTCCGCGGACTCCGCGTCCTTCACCAGGAACGCGGTCGTCGGGCCCGAGCCGGAGACCAGGGCCGCCAGCGCGCCCGCCTCCGTGCCCGCCGTCAGCGTCTCGGCGAGCGACGGGCGCAGGGAGAGCGCCGCCGCCTGCAGGTCGTTGGCGAGGGCGGCCGCGAGCGCGGTCGTGTCGCCGGCGCGCAGGGCGTCCAGGAGGACCGGGGAGGCGGCCGGCTCGGGGACCTCGACGCCCTCGGTGAGCCGGTCGAACTCGCCGAACACCACCGGCGTGGACAGACCGCCGTCGGCGACGGCGAACACCCAGTGGAAGCCGCCGCCGACCGGCAGCTCCGTCAGCCTCTCGCCGCGCCCGGTGCCGAGCGCCGCCCCGCCGACCAGGCTGAACGGCACGTCGCTGCCGAGCTCGGCGCAGATCTCCAGGAGTTCCTCGCGGGAGGAGTCCAGGCCCCACAGCGCGTCGCAGGCGAGCAGGGCGCCCGCGCCGTCCGCGCTCCCGCCGGCCATGCCGCCGGCGACCGGGATGTCCTTGACGATGTGCAGGTGCACGTCGGGGGAGATGCCGTGCCGGGCGGCGAGCAGTTCGGCGGCGCGCGCGGCCAGGTTGGTGCGGTCCAGCGGCACCTTGTCGGCGTCCCGGCCCTCGCAGGTGACGGTCAGCCCGTCGGCGGGGGTCGCGGTGACCTCGTCGTGGAGGGAGACCGCGAGGAAGACGTTGGCCAGGTCGTGGAAGCCGTCGGGGCGGGCCGCGCCCACCGCGAGCTGGACGTTGACCTTGGCGGGGACGCGGACGGTGACGCTTCCCGTGGCGGTCATGCCTTGGCCTCCGCGATCCGGGCGAACTCCTCCACCGTCAGTCCCTCGCCGCGCGCCTGCGGCGAGATCCCGGCCTTCACCAGGGCCTCCTCCGCCGCCGCGGGCGAGCCCGCCCACGTCGCGAGGGCCGCGCGCAGGGTCTTGCGGCGCTGGGCGAAGGCCGCGTCGACGACCGCGAAGACCTCCTGCCGGGTGGCGGTGGTCGCCAGCGGCTCGGTGCGGCGGACGAGGGAGACGAGGCCGGAGTCGACGTTGGGCGCGGGCCAGAAGACGTTGCGGCCGATGGATCCGGCGCGCTTGACCTCCGCGTACCAGTTGGCCTTGACCGACGGCACGCCGTACACCTTGTTGCCCGGCTTGGCGGCGAGCCGGTCGGCGACCTCGGCCTGGACCATGACGAGGGTCCGCTCGATGCTCGGGAACCGCTCCAGCATGTGGAGCAGGACGGGCACGGCGACGTTGTACGGCAGGTTCGCGACGAGCGCGGTGGGCGCCGGGCCCGGCAGCTCCTGGACCTGCATCGCGTCGGAGTGCACGAGCGCGAAGCGGTCGGCGCGGGCGGGCATGCGGGCGGCGATCGTCGCGGGCAGCGCGGCGGCGAGAACGTCGTCGATCTCGACGGCCGTCACCCGGTCCGCGGCCTCCAGGAGGGCCAGGGTGAGGGAGCCGAGTCCGGGCCCCACCTCCACGACCACGTCGTCGGGCCGCACCCCGGCCGTGCGGACGATCCGCCGGACGGTGTTGGCGTCGATGACGAAGTTCTGGCCCTTCTGCTTCGTGGGGCGTACGCCGAGGGCGGCCGCCAGTTCACGGATGTCGGCGGGGCCGAGGAGGGCGTCGGGGCTTTCGGGGCCGGTGGTGGTGCTCACCGGTACAGCCTACGGGGCACCCGTGGGGCAGCCCTACGACTCACCCCGAGTCACCCCGGCTCAGCCCGCCTCACCTCGCCTCACCCGGGCTCAGCCGTGCAGCCGCCGTCCGCAGTGGGGCCACGGGCTCGCCCCCCGCTGCACGTACAGCTTCTTCGCGCGGAAGGTCTGCTCCGCGGCGGGCGCGTTCTGGGCGACGCCGCTGCCGCCGAGGGAGCGCCAGGTGCCGGGGTCGAACTGGTAGAGCCCGCCGTACGTCCCCGAGGGGTCGACGGCGTTCGGGCGGCCGCCCGACTCGCAGGCGGCGAGCGCGCCCCAGTCGAGGCCGTCGGCGCCCGCGACGGAGGTCGGCATGGGCCGGGTGCCGACGCGGACGCGCCGGCTGACGGGGTCGCGGACGATCTCCTCACCGATCCGGCGGGGCTTCTGACGGACGCCGTTGACGGTCCGCAGGCTGTACGTGACGCGGCGGACGCCTGCCGCGCCCTGCCGGTCGACGACCTCGGTGCCGACGAAGAGCCCGGGGTCGCGGGTCCGCTCGACGGCGTACGGCACGGCCTCCTCCCGCGTCACCTTCGAGCCGGTGATCCGCAGCACGGTGACGGTCTGGCCGTCGCGCGGGAAGGACTCGGGGACGACGGAGGTGGCGTCCTGCGCGGAGAGGGTGATCCCGGCCTCGGCGAGGGCCTCGCGGACGGTGGCGGCGTTCGTCCGGATGGTCCGCTCGCGCCCGTCGGCGAGGAAGGTGACCGTCCGCTCGGTCCGTACGTCGAGGGCGAGCCCGTCGCGGGAGATGGGGGCGCCGCGGGAGACCGAGAGGTACGCGCCCTCCGCGCGGACCCCGAGCTGGCGCAGCGCGCCCTCGACGGTCCGGGCGGTCGTCCAGACCTGGCGGCGCTGCCCGTCGAGGGTGAGGGCGACGGGGCGGCCGTACCGGACGACGATCTCGTCGCCGCTGGCCAGGGCCTCGGCGGGGGTGGGCGCGACGATGTCGTGGGCGCCGACGGCGACGCCCTCGTCGGCGAGCAGTTCCTCGACGTCGTCGGCGAAGGTGTGGAGGGTGCGCGGGACGCCGTCGACGGAGAGCCGGACGGCCTTGTCGTCGGCGACGAAGGCACTGGTGCCGCCGGCCAGGAAGGCGACGACGAGGGCCTGCGGGACGAGCCGTCGCAGCCCCTCCCCGGCGGGCCCCGAGGCCTTGCGGCGGCGGGCGGCCCGCCGGGACCCGGCGCGGGAGCCCTGCCCGGGGACGAGTCCCGGCACGGCGCCCGGCGCCGCGCCCGGGGCGGGGACGACGAGCGGCGCGGCCTGGGTCGGCTGATCGTGCACGGGCACGGGCGCGCCCCGTCGTCCGGCGCGGTGACTGCCCTGGGAAGTGCTCACGAGGCCGGGACCCTACCCGGGCGCCCCTCGCGCAGTGTGGCGATTCGACTACGACACGTAAGCGTTATGGATCAGTAATCGAAGGCGCGGGCCGTGTTCACCGCGATCGCCTCGGCCATCTCGTTCTCGTCGATGCCACGGACCTCCGCCATGGCCCGGAGGGTGACGGGAATCAGGTACGGGGCGTTCGGGCGGCCGCGGTAGGGCGCCGGGGTGAGGAAGGGGGCGTCGGTCTCGACGAGGACGAGGTCCAGCGGGGCGACGGCGAGGGCGTCGCGCAGGTGCTGGGCGTTCTTGAAGGTGACGTTGCCGGCGAAGGACATGTAGTAGCCCTTGGCGGCGCAGATCTCGGCCATGGCGGCGTCGCCGGAGTAGCAGTGGAAGACGGTCCGCTCGGGGGCGCCCTCCTCGTCCAGGACGCGCAGCACGTCGGCGTGGGCCTCGCGGTCGTGGATGACGAGCGCCTTGCCGTGCCGCTTGGCGATCTCGATGTGGGCGCGGAAGGAACGCTCCTGCGCGGCGATGCCCTCGGGGCCCGTACGGAAGAAGTCGAGGCCGGTCTCGCCGACGCCGCGGACGTACGGGAGGGCGGCGAGCCGGTCGATCTCGGAGAGGGCGTCGTCGAGGGCGGAGTCGCCGCCCCCCTCGCGGGCGCCCTGCCGGGACCATCCGTCGGGGTCGCCGAGGACGATCCTGGGCGCTTCGTTGGGGTGCAGGGCGACGGCCGCGTGCACGTGCTCGTGGGCGGCGGCGGTCTCCGCGGCCCACCGGGAGCCCTTCACGTCGCAGCCGACCTGCACGACCGTGGTCACTCCGACGGCGGCGGCCTTGACCAGCGCCTCCTCGACGGTCCCGGACTGGAGGTCCAGGTGGGTGTGCGAGTCCGCGACCTCCACGAGGAGGGGTTCGGGCAGCGGCGGCGGGGCGTCCTTGGCACTCATGCCCCCGATCGTACGAGGGTCATGAGTGCCGGCGCGCGCGGATATCCCGGGCCCGGGGCGGGCCGGCCCCCGGCCCGGGGCGGATCCGCCGGGCAGGCCCTAGGAGTGGCGCCGGAAGGGGTGCAGCAGGTCGGACAGATGCCAGTGGTGCGGCACCGGCGGCTGCTCGGAGTCGTCCTCGGTCAGCTCCTGGCCGATGGGTCCGGCCGGCGAGACGGGCCTGGTCTCCTTCGATCCCCGCCGGTGCTTCTCCGTCGCGGCGATCAGGTCCAGAACCGACGACACCTGCCCCGCGCGCATGATCCTGACGACGTGGCCGCCGCAGTTCATGCAGGTGGGGCTGGACAGCGGGGACGGGACCCGCTCCCCGTCGGCCTTGTAGACGACGAAATTGTGGCCTGCGGCGTCGATGTGGTGCTCGATCTCGTACGCCTGCTCCCAGCCGTATCCACAGCGCATGCAGGCAAAGGCGTACGCCTCATGGGCGACGGATATGCCGGTGCCGGTGATCTCGGACATTCCAGCTCCTCTCCACTGATCCAGTGGACGCCTTTTCGGGCCGGAGCGCATCAGCACGGGTCGAACCATGGAAGGCATTTGGCACTTCCCTTGCCAAGTGCCCTGTCACGGGTCTCCGCGCCGGGTTCGGCTTTGCCTTTCAGGTTAGTCCTTTACCGTTTCCGGGGCCCGGTCCAGCCGCGTTCTTTGCCGCCACGACGGCATCGAACACCTCCCGCTTGGGAAGCCCCGCGTCGGCGGCGACCGCGGCGATCGCCTCCTTGCGCCGCTCGCCCGCCTCCTCGCGCACCCGCACCCTGCGCACCAGCTCCTCGGCGTCGAGTTCGGCCGGTCCCGTCTCGGGGGCGCCCTCGACGACGACGGTGATCTCGCCCCGTACCCCCTCGGCCGCCCAGGCCGCGAGCTCGGCCAGCGGGCCGCGCTTGACCTCCTCGTACGTCTTGGTCAGCTCGCGGCAGACGGCGGCACGGCGTTCGGCGCCGAAGACCTCGGCCATCGCGGCGAGGGTGTCGTCGAGCCGGTGCGGAGCCTCGAAGTAGACGAGGGTGCGGCGCTCGTCGGCGACCTCACGGAGCCGGCCGAGGCGCTCGCCCGCCTTCCTGGGCAGGAAGCCCTCGAAGCAGAAGCGGTCGACGGGCAGGCCCGAGAGGGCGAGCGCGGTGAGCACGGCGGACGGGCCGGGGACGGCCGTCACCTTGATGTCCTGCTCGACGGCGGCGGCGACGAGCCGGTAGCCGGGATCCGACACGGACGGCATGCCCGCGTCGGTGACGAGCAGCACCCGTGCGCCGCCGACCAGGGCCTCGACCAGCTCCGGCGTACGGGCGGACTCGTTCCCCTCGAAGTAGGAGACGACTCGGCCCGTCGTGTGGATGCCCAGGGCGCGGGTCAGTCCGCGCAGCCTCCGGGTGTCCTCGGCGGCCACGATGTCCGCGTTCTCCAGTTCGGTGGCGAGTCGGGGCGGAGCGTCCGCGATGTCACCGATGGGGGTCCCTGCGAGTACCAGCGTTCCTGTCACACGGCCCATCCTCCCAGCACGGAGAGGCGACGCGCACAGGCGCGTTCCCTACGATGGCGCGGTGACCAGTACCGCACCCGAGGCCCTGGAGGGCCAGTACCCCATGGCAGAGCCCGTGGCAGAGCCCTCTTCGTGGCACCAGCGGCTCCGGCGTTTCGGCTATGTGCCGCCCGCCGGACGCGCCGCCCCCATCGGGCTGCGGGAGCGCCTCGTGCCCCCGTACGTCCGCCCGTCCGAGCGCGTGATGTCGCTGCTGGGCATCGGCCCCGACCGGTCCGAGCGGCTGTGGCGGCTGATGGCCTGGGGCGGTCCGCTCCTGGTCACGGCGGTCGCGGGGCTGCTGAGGTTCTGGAACCTGGGCAGGCCGAACGCGGTGATATTCGACGAGACGTACTACGCCAAGGACTCCTGGGCGCTGATCAACCAGGGGTACGAGGGGGCGTGGCCGAAGGACATCGACAAGACGGTCCTCAGCGACCCCGGCGCGGTCCTCGTGCCGACCGACCCCGGCTATGTCGTCCACCCCCCGATGGGCAAGTGGGTCATCGGCGTCGGCGAGAAGCTGATCGGCTTCGAGCCGTTCGGCTGGCGCTTCATGGTGGCGCTGCTCGGCACGCTGTCGGTGCTGATGCTGTGCCGGATCGGCCGGCGTCTCTTCCGCTCCACGTTCCTGGGCTGTCTGGCGGGTCTGCTGCTCGCCGTCGACGGTCTGCACTTCGTGATGAGCCGGACGGCGCTCCTCGACCAGGTGCTGATGTTCTTCGTCCTGGCGGCCTTCGGCTGTCTGGTCCTGGACCGCGACCGGACCCGGAAGCGGCTCGCGGGCGCGCTCCCGGAGGACGAGGAGGGCGTGCTGCGGCCGGACGCGGAGATCGCGGAGACGCTGCGCCTGGGGTGGCGGCCGTGGCGGATCGCGGCCGGCGTGACGCTGGGCCTCGCGGCGGCGACCAAGTGGAACGGTCTGTACGTCATGGTGGGCTTCGGCCTGATGACGGTGCTGTGGGACGTCGGCGGGCGCCGGACGGCCGGCGCGGTCCGCCCGTACCTCGCGGTGATCAAGAAGGATCTGGTCCCGGCGTTCGTGTCCGTCGTCCCGGTCGCGATCGCCACGTACCTGGTGACGTGGACCGGCTGGATCGTCAGCGACAAGGGCTACTTCCGGAGCTGGGCCGCCGACCAGGACAAGCTGGACGGCGGCGGGACCTGGGGCTGGCTGCCGCAGTGGCTGCGCAGCCTGTGGCACTACGAGTCCGAGGTCTACAGCTTCCACGTGGGCCTCACCTCGCCCCACACGTACGAGTCGAACCCGTGGTCGTGGATCGTCCTCGGCCGCCCGGTCTCCTACTTCTACGAGTCGCCCGCGCCCGGCACCGGCGGCTGCCCGGCCTCCGCGAAGGAGAAGTGCGCGGCGGAGGTCCTGGCCCTCGGCACCCCGCTCCTGTGGTGGGCCGCCTGCTTCGCGATCCTGTACATCCTGTGGCGCTGGGCGTTCCGCCGCGACTGGCGGGCGGGCGCGATCGCCTGTGGCATCGCGGCCGGCTGGGTCCCCTGGTTCCTGTACCAGGAGCGCACCATCTTCCTTTTCTACGCGGTGGTCTTCGTTCCGTTCCTGTGTCTGGCGGTGGCGATGATGCTGGGTGCGATCGTCGGCCCCGCGGGTTCGTCGGAGCGGCGCCGCACGTTCGGCGCGGTGGCGGCGGGCTGCGTCGTTCTTCTCATCGTCTGGAATTTCATCTATTTCTGGCCGATCTACACGGGCACCCCGATTCCGCTGGACCAATGGCGGAACCGGATGTGGCTCGACACCTGGGTGTAGCCCCGGCCGCCGTTCCCCCTGGATTCGTACAACCATCCGCACGCTCAGGAGTCATGTAAGGCGAGCGCGCCGTATGCGTGTTCGTTTCGTCTCCAGGGGGACCCCACATGACTCACCGCATATCCCTGCGTGCCCGCGTGCTTCCGGTCGTGGTCGCCGCCGGGATGCTCGTACCCGTCGTCGCGGGCGCGGCACCCGCTTCCGCCGCCACCGCGCCGCAGGTCAGCTGTACGTCCGGCAAGGCCGGGCTCGCCGCCAAGCTGCAGCGGGACATCACCGCCGCCCTCTCCACGCGCTCCGGTACCGTCGCCGTCGGCCTGCGCGACCGCACCACGAACACCACCTGCACCCTGCGCGCGACGACCGCGTACGACTCGGCCAGCGTCGTGAAGGTGACCGTCCTCGCCACGCTCCTCTGGGACGCCAAGAAGACCAACCGGTACCTGACCGCACGCGAGTCCAGCCTCGCCACCGCCATGATCACCAAGTCCGACAACGCGGCCACCACCGCCCTGTGGAACCAGCTCGGCGTCACCAAGGTGAAGGGCTTCCTGGCGGCCGCAGGCATGACGCGGACGGTGCCGGGGTCCGGCGGCTACTGGGGGCTCACCCGGATCAACGTCACCGACGAGCAGCGGCTGCTCTCGCTGATCACCGCCAGGAACACCGTCCTGAGCGACAACTCCCGCGCCTACATCCTCAAGCTCATGGGGCAGGTCATCACCTCGCAGAGGTGGGGGACCCCCGCCGGCGCCCCCTCCTCCGTGTCCAAGCAGGTCAAGAACGGCTGGCTGCAGCGCGCCACGCGCGGCTGGCGCGTGCACAGCATCGGCACGTTCCAGGGTGGCGGCCACGACTACACCATCACCGTGCTCACCGACGGCAACAGCACGATGAACTACGGCGTGACCACGATCCAGGCCGTGGCCAAGGTGATCCACCGGGACCTGTTCCCGACCGCGCCCGCCGCTTCCCGTTACGCGCCGACCACCACGCCCAAGGAGGCGTACGTCGCGGTTCCGCAGGGCTGACGCCCGGCTCCCCGTGTGACGGAGAGGCCGGAAGGTGCTCGACACACGCATGGGGCGCTGCTTGACTCGTGGGTTCACACGGGGAGGGGAGCGCAGCCATGCGCAGTGGAGCCAAGGTCGCGATCGTCGGGGGCGTGTTCGTCGTCGTGGCGGGCGGGGTCGGATACGGGGGCTACAACCTCTGGAACGGCGTCACGGGGGGTGAGAAGTCACCTCGGTCCAATTCCGCCGAAGCGCCGAGAACGGGGCCCGTCACGGGCGAGGAAGTCACCACCGTCGCGCGGGACTTCCTCGCCGCCTGGGCCGCCGGGGAGCCGGAGAAGGCCGGGCAGCTGACGAACGACCCGGTGACGGCCGGGCCCGCCGTGGCGGCCTACCGGGACGGCGCGAAGATCTCGAAGGCGGTGATCACGCCCGGGACTCCGGTCGGGACGACCGTGCCGTTCACGGTGAACGCCACGATCACGTACGAGGACGTGTCGAAGCCCTGGTCGTACACCTCGCGGCTGACCGTCGTCCGGGGGCAGACCACCGGCCGGGCGCTGGTGAAGTGGGCGCCGTCCGTGCTCCACCCCAAGCTCCTCACGGCGGCCGCGACGCTGCGCACGGGCGTCGCGAAGACGCCCCCCGTGAAGGCGGTCGACCGGAACGGCGCCGAGCTGACGGCTGAGAAGTACCCCTCGCTGGGGCCGGTCCTGGACGAGCTGCGTACGCGGTACGGGGCGAAGACGGGCGGGGAGACCGGTGTCGAGACGTGGATCGACTCGGGCAGCGAGTCCGTGCCCGACTCCACCCTCCTCGTCCTGTCGAAGGGGAAGCCGGGCACGTTGAGGACCACCATCGACGCGGGCGTGCAGGCGGCCGCGGAGAAGGCGGTGAAGGCGTACGGCTCGGCGTCGGTGGTCGCGGTCCAGCCGTCGACGGGTGCCGTACGGGCGGTCGCCAACAGCCCGGCGGGCGGCTTCAACACGGCGTTCTCGGGCGCGAAGGCGCCCGGCTCCACGATGAAGATCGTCACGGCGGCCCTGCTCCTGGAGAAGGGCCTGGTCAAGGCGGACCAGGTCGCCGAGTGCCCGCCGAGCGCCATGTACTACGGCCGGACCATCGAGAACCTGGAGGGCTTCTCGCGGAACGGCGCGACCTTCGGGGAGAGCTTCGCCCGCTCGTGCAACACCGCCTTCATCAAGAAGATCGACGACGTGGAGAAGAGCGAGGGCGACGACTTCGGTCTGGCCCGCGAGGCCAAGGAGGTCTTCGGCATCGGCCTCGAATGGCAGACCGGCATCCGGTCGGTCGACGGCTCCGTCCCCGAGGCGACGGGCGGCGCGGCGGCCGAGCAGTACATCGGCCAGGGCACGGTGCAGATGAACCCGCTGAACGTCGCCTCGATCACCGCGACGGCGAAGGACGGACGGTTCCGGCAGCCGTACCTGGTCGCGGCGGACCTGGACGACCGGCCCTTCGCCAAGGCCGAGCGGGCGCTGCCGCCCTCGGTGGCACGACAGCTGCGCGACATGATGCGCACCACGGCCACGGCGAGCTACGGCACGGCGGTCGGCCCGATGGCCTCGGTGCGCGGCGACAAGGGCGCCAAGACCGGTTCGGCGGAGGTCGACGGCCAGAAGACCTCGGACAGCTGGTTCACGGGGTTCGCGGACGACCTCGCGGCGGCGGCCCTCGTCGAGGGAGCCGGCCACGGGGCGACGGCGGCCGGCCCGATCGTGGCGCAGGTGCTGAACGCGGACTGACCCCGTAACCCGGTCGCATGGCCCGTACAACTACCGCTAGCGTGCGGGCCATGACCGCTGACGACAGCACATCCCTCGCCCACCCCCGGTTCGCCGAAGCGCTCCACGAGCTGGGGCTCGACGTCGAGATCCGCCGCTTCCCGGACGAGACCCGCACGGCCCGGCAGGCCGCCGAGGCCATCGGCTGCGAGGTGTCGGAGATCGTGAAGTCGCTGGTCTTCGCGGCCGACGGGGTCCCGGTCCTCGTGCTGATGGACGGCGCCTCGCGGGTGGACGTCGAGCGGGTACGGGAGGAGCTGGGCGCCGGGAAGGTGACCCGGGCGGACGCGAAGGCGGTCCGGGAGACGACCGGGTACGCGATCGGGGGCGTCCCGCCGTTCGGGCACCGCACCCGGACCCGGGTCCTCGCCGACCGGGGCCTGCTCGACCACGCGCGGGTGTGGGCGGCGGCGGGCAACCCGCACACGGTGTTCGCGCTCGACCCGAAGGCGCTGGTGGCACACGCCGGCGGAACCCTGGTGGACGTCCGCGAGCCCTCGGCGTGACGCCGCTCGTCACGCTGGCCGTCCTGGTCGCCGCCGTCACGCACGCGAGCTGGAACGCGCTGGCGCACCACATCAAGGACCAGCTGCTCTCGTTCACGCTGATATCCGGCGGCGGCGCCCTCATCGGCCTGGTCACGGCCTTCTTCGTGCCGTTGCCTGCGGCGGAGGCGTGGCCGTACCTGGCGGTCTCCGCGCTGCTGCACGTGGGCTACATGGTGCTGCTCATGCGCTCGTTCTCGCTGGGCGACTTCGGCCAGATGTACCCGATCGCGCGCGGTACGGCCCCGCTGGCCGTGACGGCGCTCGCGGCCGTCTTCGTGGACGAGATACCGGACGGCTGGCAGCTGCTGGGCGTCGCGGTGGCGTGCGCGGGCCTGACGGGCCTCGCGGTGTGGGGCATCCGGGGCAAGGGGGCGCGCCCCCACTGGCCGGCGCTGCTCGCGGCGGGCGCGACGGGCCTGTCGATCGCCCTGTACACGGTGGTGGACGGTGTCGGCGTCCGCGCCTCGGGCACGCCGCTGGGCTACATCGCGTGGCTGATGGTCCTGGAGGGCCTGGCGATCCCGGCGTACGCCCTCTGGACCCGCCGGGCGGCTCTGCTCCCCCAGCTCCGCCCGTACGCGGGGCGGGGGCTGCTGGGCGCGGTCCTGTCGGTGGCCGCGTACGGCCTGGTGCTCTGGGCCCAGACGAAGGCGCCGCTGGCCCCGGTCGCGGCGCTGCGCGAGTCCTCGATCATCGTGGGAGCGGCCATCGGAGCCCTGTTCTTCAAGGAACGCTTCGGCGGCCCGAGGGTCGCGGCGGCGGGCCTGATGGTGGCAGGCATCGGACTGATGCTGCACGCCGGCTGAGAGGGGGGCGGGGCGGGCGGTCGGCGGCCGGGCGCGGGGCGGTTCCGGGACGCGCGGGGGCCGGGCAGGGGCGGGCGTCTCGGTGGTGTCAGCCGCCGACGCCGACGCCCACGCCCGCCCCGGGGGCCGGGCCGTCCCAGGACGCGCGGAAGAAGTCCGTACGGACGCGGCGGAAGCCGGTGTGACCGGTGGCCTGGGCGTGGGAGAGGCACCAGACGGCTGGCCCCCGCCCGTCGTCCGCCGCGCCGGAGCCGTCGAGGCAGGTGGTGCACTCGGCCTCGGTGATGGTCCCGCTGCCCGTCCGGTCGGGCCGTAACGCCCAGAGCCGGGGCCGCCGGGCGGTCCTGTGGTGCGCCCCCGCCGCGCTCACCTCGACCCACCCCCCACGGCAGGCGGGGCCGGTAACAGCCGGCGGACCGGGCCGGCGAGGCGGACGCCAGGGTTGCTCACGTCGACGCTCCTTCGAAGCGGTGGTCACGCCCCGGCCGTTCGCGCGGTCGCGGGGGTCTTGCTGTTTCTCGTACGGACCAGCAAGATCAACTCACTGTTACGCCCGGGACACGGCACGTGATCGCCATCACAGGATGCCCGCGCACGCCGGAAGAATGCAAGGCTTGCGAACTCCCCCTCGGCGTTCCACGAGTTGAGGACCGGCGCGGTGACCGCGCACCCGCGCGGACACCCGCCCGGCAGAGAAGGGAACGCACCATGCCGGCCAGGCGACCGCACCCGCCGACCGTCCGACTCCGGCGCCTCGCGGCGGAGTTGAGAAGGCTTCGCGCCGAGGCCGGGCTCACGCGCGAGGACGTCACGCGGCGGACCGGGATCAACGAGGCGACGCTCTACCGCATCGAGAGATCACGGGCACGGCCCCAACGACGCACGCTGGTCAGCCTGCTGGACGCCTACCGGGCCGACGAGGCGCACCGCGCCGCGCTGCTGGCCCTGCGGAGCGGGGCGGACGATCAGGGCTGGCTGCGGCCGTACCACGCGGAACTGCCCGAGGAGTACACCGCGTACATCGGCTTCGAGGCCGAGGCGCGGACGGTCCGCAACTACGAGTCGCTGTTCGTTCCCGGGCTCGCCCAGACGGAGCGGTACGCCACGGAGGTCGTCCGGGGCGTCCTCCCGGTGGCCAGCCGGAAGGAGGTCGCCCAGCGCGTCCAGGCGCGCATGGAGCGCCAGGCCCTCCTCACCAAGGAACACCCCCTGCAGCTCCGGGCGATCGTGGACGAGGCGGCCCTGCGACGCACGGTCGGAGGCCGCGAGGTCATGCGCGGCCAGGCGCGGCACCTGCTCGCCCTGATGACGGAGCCGCACGTCACGTTCCAGGTGATCCCCTTCGAGAGGGGCGCGCACGCCGGCATGACGGGCGGCTTCGTCCACCTGGACTTCCCCCACGCGGACGATCCCGGGCTGGTCTACCTGGATACGCCGGCCGGCGATCTGTTCCTGGAGTCGGAGACGGAGATCCGGCGCTACACGTCGATGTTCGAGCACCTCCAGGCGGTGGCCCTCGGGCCGGACGACAGCGCCGGGCTGCTGGCCAGGGTCGCGGAGGAGTAGGAGCGGGAGAGCGTGTGGGCGGTGCGGCACGATCCGGCCGAGCCGATGTGAGGGGTGGCCGCGGCCGGAACCGGGCGGCCGCGGCCCGGGCGACGGGAGAGGACGCCCGGCTCCGGGCGGAGTCCACATCTGTGGCCGCGCCCGTGGCCGCGCCGTGTCGGTCTCAGTCCCCCAGCACCTCCGCGAAGTGCGTGTTCACCGCCAGCAGGCCGCCGTCCACGCGCAGGACCGTGCCCGTGATCCAGGACGCGTCCGCCGAGGCCAGGAAGGCGACCGCCGCCGCCACGTCCTCCGGGGTGCCCACCCGCGACAGCGGGTAGACCCGGTCGGCCAGGGTCCTCAGTTCGCGGTCCCTGCCCGACCACGCCGTCGTCGCGATCGTCCCCGGGTTGATCTGGTTCACCCGCACCCCGCGCCCCGCCGCGTCGCCCGCGAGCGTGCGGGTCAGCGACGCCAGGCCCGCCTTCGCCGCGCTGTAGGCGTGGTTGCCGAAGTCCGTCTCGGCGTTGACCGAGCCGATGTTCACGATCGCCCCGCGCCCGCCGGCCGCCGCCAGGTGCGGCAGGGCCGCGCGGGAGCAGCGGACCGCGCCCATGAAGGTGACGTCGTGCTGGACGGTGAACACCGCGTCCGGCTCGTCCTCGAAGCGGTCCCGGTCGGGCGCCACCGGGCCGAGCGCGTTGTTGACGAGGACGTCCAGGCGCCCGAAGGTCTCCACCGCGTAGGCCGTCGCCCCGTCCACCGAGGCCTGGTCACCCACGTCGCAGTGCCGGTACTCCGCGCCCGGGATCCCCGCCGCCGTCTTCCGCGCCGCCGCCTCGTCCACGTCCGTGACCAGGACCCTCGCCCCCTCCGCCGCGAGCCGACGCGCCGTCGCCGCGCCGATGCCGCGCGCCGCGCCCGTGATCAGTACCGCGTATCCGCCGAAGCGTTCCCTGAGGTCCATGCGTCCGATCTCAACATCCGGGTCCCGGCCGCGCCAGCCCTCCGTAACATGCCGTTCATCAATTACCCCCTGCTATATGCGGGAAGAAAGCACAGCTACCGCAATTCGGCCAGAGCCGAAAGACTTTGACACACCCCTGGCGCGAATACCACGATCTACTTCGCCGACGACCACGCTTTCACCAGGGGGAAAACCATGTCCACGTATCAGTCCGGTGTCGAGGAAATCGCCGAGGCCCTTTCCTCCCGGAGCTACGACCTGATCTCGGGCGAGAAGGTGAAGCAGCTTCTCCTCCAGCGCTCCGAGACCGCCCTCGACGACCTGGAGCCGTTCCGCGACAGCTGGTCGCGGATGCCGCTCGACAGCTACATGGCGGACGGCGGACGCTACCGCCGTCGTCGGCACGCCACCCTGAGCGCGCCCCGCGCGAGCGCCGACTACGTCGTCGAGGCGCACCAGCCGCACTACCAGGGGCTCGACTACAACACCCTCAACGGCGGCGTGGCCCGGCACTACGAGCCGTTCGAGGAGCAGATCCTGCGCGGCCGCACCATGGACAGCCTGCTCACCCTCGGCTGTGACATCTTCGGCCGCCTCGCCCCGTACTCGGGCTGGCACATCGAGGCCCACCAGTTCCGCATCGAGGTCGACGGCGAGGAGGTCGGCCTGCCCACGCCGGAGGGCGTGCACCGCGACGGTGTCACGTTCGTCCTGATGGCGATGGTCGGCCGCTCGAACGCCACCGGCGGCGAGAGCACCGTCTTCAACCTGGACAAGCAGCCGGTCGAGAAGTTCTCCCTGACCGACCCGCTCGACGTGGCCCTCGTCAACGACGAGCGCGTCTACCACGGCGTCTCGCCGATCGAGCAGATCGACCCCGCCGCCCCGGCCTCGCGCGACGTGCTGGTCATCACCTACCGTCACAAGCCCTGATGTCAGGGGCGGGTGGGAGGCGACGGGGTCCGCGCGGCCCCGGAGCCTCCCACCCGCTCACCTCTTGAGCGAGTACGTGAGCGAGAAGGCGGGAAGTCGGGAACATGGGTCAGCTCATCGCCGTGGCGGTCATCACCATTCTGGCTGTCATCAGCCCCGGCGCGGATTTCGCGATGACCGTCCGCAACAGTTATCTGTACGGAAGGACCGCCGGCGTTCTCGCGGCCGTCGGAATTGCGCTCGGCGTTCTCGTCCACGTGACCTACACCATGCTGGGTGTGGGACTTCTGGTCTCGCGTACGCCGATGCTTTTCACGGCGATGAAACTCATCGGTGCCGCATATCTGGTGTACATCGGCTACAAGACGTTCGTCACCAAGGCCCAGGTGGACATCGACCTTTCGGAGGACGGCGGCCTTTCGAAGGCCGGCGCGCTGCGCACCGGCTTTCTGACGAACGCGCTCAACCCGAAGACGATGCTGTTCGTGCTGAGCACGTACACCCAGGTCGTCAGCGCCGACACCCCCGTCTTCCAGCAGGTCGGCTACGGACTCTTCATGTCCTTCGCCCACCTGGTCTGGTTCGGCCTCGCCGCCGTCCTCTTCTCCAACCAGGCCCTGCGGTCCCGGCTGCTGCAGCGGCAGACCGTGCTCAACAAGGTCATCGGGGCCGTGCTGGTCGGACTGGGCATGCTGCTGGCGCTGACGCCCGCCATGGCCTGAGCGGCCTGATGCCTCCCGTGGGTCAGTCCGTCGAGACCCGCTCCACGCGCGGCTCCGCGATCGCCCTGTAGTCCTCCGACGAGAGGGCGATCGAGCGGTCGAGCCGCGCCGCGTTGAAGTAGAACTCACCGTGCGTCAGCAGATCGGGGTCCACGAGGAGTTCGAGCCGCTCGTCGAAGGCGAACGGCAGGATCGTGCCGCTCGGCGAACCCGCGAGGTCCTCCGCGATCTCCGGGGACGCGAAGGAGACGTACGTGCCGCCGTACAGCGCCTTCACCGCGTTCAGGTCGATCCGCCGGTCACCGGGGACGACGACCAGCGCGAAGCGCTTCTCCTTCTTGCCGATCTTCACCATGGCGATGATGCACTTGGCCGCCTCGGCGAGGGTGTGGCCCCGCAGCGCGCTGACCGCCTCGGTGCCGCCCTCGGGGGCGTGCTCGATCACCCGGTAGGCGGCTCCGCGCTCGTCCAGCAGGGCGAGCAGCTTCTCGTACGTCCCGGTGTCGGGCGTCGCGTCGGTCACGGCGTCGGCGGTCATGGGGTTCCTCCTCGGTACGGCATGGTTCAAGTGGTTTCGTACGACGGCGCGTTGACCTTACGCCGGTTGTCCAGGTGCCTGAGCAGCGCGACACCCGAGGCGTCCAGTTCGTAGAGCACCCGCACGCCCGCCCGGCGCCGGCGCACCACGCCCGCGGCCACCAGGGACGTGAGGTGCTCGGAGACGGTGCTGGGCGCAAGGCCGAGCGTCGCCGCCAGGTCCGAGGTCGTCGTCGGTGCGACGAGGCCGCGGACCACCCCGGCCCGACTGCGGCCGAGCAGGATCTCCAGCCGGTCGCCGCGCGCGGGTTCGTCGGCCCCCTCGTCGGCCCGGCCGCCCGCCCGCCGCCCGGGCCGGATCTCGCAGGCCAGGACGGCGGCGCCCTCGGCCTGGTACGACACGGCCGCCACCCCGTTCGGGGCGAAGCCCAGGAGCGACGCCCCCCGGCCGAACACCAGGGGCACGAGGACGATGCGGGAGACGTCCGTCTTGACCGCGATCCTGCCCGGCGGTCCGGCGTGCAGCCGCAGGACGTCGCCGCGCCGCGAGACGGCCCCGTTCAGGGTGCCGAGGAGGCGGTCCGGGCCCTGGGTGGCGAGCACGCGGGCCCGGAGCAGGATGTCGTCGTCCGTGACGGTCCGCAGGGGCGCCTCGTACGGGGTGAGGGCGGCGCGTGCGTAACGCGGCAGGAAGGCGCACAGGTCGGCGATCCGCGCCGCGGGGTCCGCGTACAGCGGGCGCACCTCGACGGGGACGCCCTGCGGGAACCAGCGCTTCAGCTCCTCGCGCACCCGGGCCGGGGACACCTCGCGGAGCATCGCGATCTCGTCCGCCAGGTCCGGCTGCCGGGCCGAGGACGGGACGGGGAGGAGGAACGACGGCAGGGTGCCGCCGCCGGCCCGGAAGAGGTGGACGAGCCACCCCGGCAGGGTCACGTCGGCCCGCATCAGCGAACGGCGGGCCGCCCGCCCCCAGTTGGTGTACGGCCAGGGCGCGAGCCCCCGGTAGGCGGACAGCAGCCCGATGCTGCCGAACGTCTCCCACAGCCGGCTGTCGGCGATCCGCAGGGCTCCGGCGTGGGTCCCGTGCTCGGACGTCGTCAACGAAATCTCGATCACATGCGCCCCCGTGCGCCTGGTCCACCGAACGGTGGAGCGGGCACACGCTAACGCCCGAGTGATCACCGGTCCGCGCCCCGGAAGCGCAGAATGTCAGGTCGCGCCCGCGGGAATGTCAGGTCG
This sequence comes from Streptomyces sp. NPDC088553, assembly GCF_044752965.1. NCBI lineage: Bacteria > Bacillati > Actinomycetota > Actinomycetes > Kitasatosporales > Streptomycetaceae > Streptomyces > Streptomyces sp. NPDC088553. Next base: position 170,850 of record NZ_JBIVMG010000014.1, read on the forward strand.
GGGAGATCACCGACGCCGGCCCGGCCGGGAGCGGTTCACACCGCCCCGTGCACCACCGACCCGACCGCCCTCACCAGCGCCTGCGCCCGCGGATCCGCCGTCACCGTCCTGCGCATGCCGTTCGTCACGTACCCGAAGGCGATGCCGGCGTCGGGGTCGGCGAAGCCGAGCGAGCCGCCGCGCCCCGGGTGGCCGTACGACGAGGGGCCGAGGAGCGGGGACGCCGGTCCGTGCAGCATGTGTCCGAGGCCGAAGCGGGTGCCGACCAGCAGCACCTTGTCCGCGCCCGCCGACTCCTCGGTCCGGGCGAGCGTGCGGGTGTCGGGGGTGAAGAGGCTCTCGGCGCCGTCCACGGGGCCGAGGGTGGCCGCGTAGAAGCGGGAGAGGGCACGGGCGGTCGCCACCCCGGCGGAGCCGGGCAGTTCGGCGGCCCGGTAGACCGGGTCGTTCTCGTCGGGCTTGGGGTCGATGACGCCGAAGGCGCGCCGGGTCAGGGAGTGCGGGTCCTGGTACGCCTCGGTGACGGAGCGCTTGGGGCGGAGCTTGAGGGCGCCGCCGGGCGGTTCGGTCTCCTCGACGGGGCCGAGGCGGCCGACCCGGTGGGCCTCGGCGTCGGGGAGCCCGATCCACAGGTCGATGCCGAGGGGGGCGGTGATCTCCTCGGCGACCCAGCGGCCGATGGTTCGGCCGGTGACCCGGTGGACCAGGCCGGAGAGCAGCCAGCTGAAGGTGTGGGCGTGGTAGCCGTGGGCCGTGCCGGGCTCCCAGACGGGGGCCTGGGCGGCTATCGCGCGAGTCGCGGTCTCCAGGTCGACGGCCTCGGCGAGGGTGAGCGGCCGGTCCAGGACGGGGACTCCGGCGCGGTGCGCGAGCAGCTGCCGTACGGTCACGCCGTCCTTGCCCGCCGCCTTGAACTCCGGCCAGTACGCGGCGACCGGGGCGTCCAGGTCGAGCAGCCCGCGCTGGCGCAGGAGCAGGGGTACGGCGGCGGCGACGCCCTTGGTGGCCGAGCGGACGACCTGCGCGGTGTCCGCGGCCCAGGGGGTCTCGCCGTCCACGTCGCGGGCGCCCGCCCACAGGTCGACGACCTCGGCCCCGTCGTGGTGGACCGTGACGGCCGCCCCGCGCTCGCCGCGCTGCTCGAAGTTGCGCAGGAACGCGTCCCTGACGGGCTCCCAGCCCGCCGCCACCGTGCCCTGGACGTCCACGTCCCACTCCTCCATCGCCGATCCGACCCCCCATGGTGCAACGCGGCGGGAGGAGGGCCGATTCCGGGGTCTCAGGCCACGGAGCTCGGCACGAAGCCGAACGGCAGCTCCAGGCGGTGCCTGGCCATCAGTTCCTCGTCGGCGAGGATGTCGCCGGTCCGCCCGTCGGCGGCGATGACGCCCTCGCTGAGGATCACCGCGCGCGGGCAGAGCTCCAGGGCGTACGGCAGGTCGTGGGTGACCATGAGCACGGTGACGTCGAGCGAGCGGAGGATGTCGGCGAGCTCGCGGCGCGAGGCCGGGTCCAGGTTGGACGACGGCTCGTCGAGGACGAGGATCTCCGGCTCCATGGCGAGGACGGTCGCGACGGCGACCCGGCGGCGCTGCCCGAACGACAGGTGGTGCGGCGGCCGGTCCGCGTACTCGGCCATCCCGACCCGGTCGAGGGCCTTCCGTACGACGGCCTCCAGTGCGGCGCCGCGGAGGCCGGCCGCCGCCGGGCCGAAGGCCACGTCCTCCCGCACGGTCGGCATGAACAGCTGGTCGTCGGGGTCCTGGAAGACGATGCCGACCTTGCGCCGGATCTCGGCCAGGTGCTTCTTGCCGACGGGCAGCCCGGCGACGGTGACGCCGCCCGCGCCGCCCGTGAGGATGCCGTTGAGGTGGAGGACGAGGGTGGTCTTGCCGGCGCCGTTGGGGCCGAGGAGGGCGACGCGCTCGCCGCGCCCGACGGTCAGGTCGACGCCGAAGAGGGCCTGGTGGCCGTCGGGGTAGGCGTACGCCAGGCCCCGTACGTCGAGCGAGGGGGCGGTCGTCGGGGGGACGGGCGTCGAGGGGGCGGTCATAGGGTCCATCCCAGGAGGCAGATCAGAAGTGCGGTGAGCGGGAGCGCCGCCGCGTACGTCCACTGGGCGCGGGTCGCGGTGACCTCGTCGATGACCGGCATCGTGCCCGTGTAGCCACGGCTGACCATGGCGAGGTGGACCCGCTCCCCGCGCTCGTACGAGCGGATGAAGAGCGCGCCCGCCGACTTGGCGAGGACGCCCCAGTGACGGACGCCGCGCGCCTCGAAGCCGCGCGAGCGGCGGGCGACGGACATCCGGCGCATCTCGTCGGAGATGACGTCGCCGTACCGGATCATGAACGAGGCGATCTGGACGAGCAGCGGGGGCAGCTTCAGCCGCTGGAGGCCGAGGAGCAGCTCGCGCAGTTCGGTGGTGGAGGCGAGGAGCACGGAGGCGGCGACACCGAGGGTGCCCTTGGCGAGGACGTTCCAGGCGCCCCACAGGCCGGGGACGCTCAGCGAGACCCCGAGGACGGTGGTCTGCTCGCCGGGGACCACGAAGGGCATGAGCAGCGCGAACGCGACGAACGGCACCTCGATGAGCAGCCGCTTCAGCAGGAAGCCGGCCGGGACGCGGGCCTTCGCCGCCACGCCCGCGAGGAGCAGGGCGTAGAGGGCGAAGGCCCAGACGGCCTCGCGGGGCGTCGAGACGACGACCACGACGAAGCCGAGGACGGCGGCCAGCTTGGTGTGCGGGGGCAGCTCGTGGACCGGCGAGTGGGCGTGCCGGTAGAGCTTGTGCGTGTGCCCCGCTGCCATCTCAGGCCGTCGTTTCCGCGTGGGTGCCGGGTTCCGCCGGCGTACGGCGGCGGCGGACGACCCAGAACGCCCCCGTGCCGACGGCGAGGGTCGCGCCCACGCCGATCGCGCCGGCCAGGCCGCCGGACAGGCGGGCCGTCTCGATGCCCTTGACGCCGTAGTCGGCGAGCGGCGAGTCGGCGGCCGCGTGGTCCTCGACCTTGCTGTCGATGCCCTTGTCGGCGGCGACCTTCTCCAGGCCGTCGGGGCTGGCGGAGGCGTAGAAGGAGACGAAGCCGGCGAGGACGAGCGCGGTGACGACCCCGCCGATCCACAGCTTCCTCGGGGACCCGGCGGGGGCGGGGGCGGGCTCGGCGGCCGGGGCCGCGTCGACCAGCTCGCCGCCGACGCGCAGCTTGAGCGGGGCGGTCAGACCACGGGCGCCGTACACCAGGTCGGGGCGGACGGCGATGACCGCGCCGACGGTCAGCATGGTGATGACGGCCTCGCCGACGCCGATCAGGACGTGGACGCCGACCATGGCCGTGAGGACCTTGGAGACCGGGACGTCGGTGGTGCCGCCCACCGCGTAGAGGGCGGTGAAGGCGGCGGCCGCGGCCGGTACGGAGACGAGCGCGGCGACGAAGGAGGCCGCGGTCACCGAGGCGCGGGTGCGGGGCAGCAGCAGGACGAGGCCGCGGAAGAGCCCGTACGCGACGACGACCGTGACGACGCCCATGACCGTGATGTTCACGCCGAGCGCGGTGAGCCCGCCGTCGGCGAAGAGGATGCCCTGCATGAGCAGGACGACGGCTATGCAGAGGACACCGGTCCATGGCCCGACGAGGATCGCCGCGAGCGCGCCGCCGAGGAGATGTCCGCTGGTCCCGGCGGCGACCGGGAAGTTCAGCATCTGGACGGCGAAGATGAAGGCCGCGACGAGCCCGGCGAGCGGAGCGGTCCTCTCTCCCCCGTGGCCTCCGGCACGGGAGGTGCCCCCGAGCTCCCGCCGTGCCCCGCGCAGGCTCACGGCGACGGCGCCGGCGGCGACGACACCGGCGGCGACCGATACGGGGGCGTTGATGAATCCGTCAGGTACATGCACGCCCTGAATGATGAGCGCTCCTGCAAAGTACTTGCAAGAGCGCACAGGTCACAGAACAGCGGCGCATGGGTTGTGCGCGCGCCGGGAAGGAGTGGGACATTAGTCGATAAGAGGACAAACGGTGAGGAGCCCCCGATGGCTGCCGCAGACGATCGCGCACTCGACCACGAAGCCGCCCACTCAGTCGACCGCGACACCGACCTCGCGGTCGAGGACCACGCCAGGGGACGCATCATCAGCGACGCCCCGCTCTCCCGGCCCGTCCCCGTCGACCTCCGCTACGACCCCGGCTTCTCCCCCGCGACCGTCCGCTTCGTCTTCCCCGGCGACGTCGAGTGGTCCTTCCCCCGCGTCCTCCTGGAGACCGGCCTGCGCGCCCCGACCCGCCGCGGCGACATAGGCGTCTGGCCCTGCGGCCGCGTCCAGACGGTCGTCGAGCTCCACAAGGACGACGGGATGGTGACGGTCGTCCAGTTCGACACGACGGCGCTGACCCGGTTCCTGAAACACACGTACGCCGCCGGCCCGTCGATGACGACGAGCTGACGGCGCACGCGATCAGACCCTGAGGATCAGACCTTCACGAGGTCCGGCTTCGAGCCGGGCGCTCCGTCCGCGGGCGTGTCCTTGGCGAGCCCCTCGCCCTCCACGTCCACGTTCGGCAGGATCCGGTCCAGCCACTTCGGCAGCCACCAGGCCTTGTGGCCGAGCAGCGCGAGGACGGCCGGGACGATCGCCATCCGGACCACGAAGGCGTCGAAGAGGACCGCGACGGCCAGGCCGAAGCCGATCATCTTGATCATCTGGTCCGTCATACCGATGAAGCCGGAGAAGACCGCGATCATGATCACCGCGGCGGCGGTGACCACCCGTGCGCTGTGCTTGAAGCCGGTCACGATGGCCTCGCCGGGCCGCTCGCCGTGGACGTACGCCTCCCGCATGCGGGTGACGAGGAAGACCTCGTAGTCCATCGCGAGACCGAAGACGACACCCACCATGAAGATCGGCATCATCGACATGATCGGGCCGGTCTGCTCGACCCCGAAGAGGCTGCCGAGCCAGCCCCACTGGAAGACCGCGACGACGGCGCCGAGGGCCGCGACCACCGAGAGCAGGAAGCCGAGGGCCGCCTTCAGCGGGACGAGGATCGAGCGGAAGACCACGGTCAGGAGCAGGAAGGCCAGGCCGACGACGAGGGCCAGGTACGGCACCAGGGCGTCGTTCATCTTCTGCGAGAAGTCGATGTTCATCGCGGTGGCGCCGGTGACGAGGACGTCGTCGCCGGTGGCGTTCCGGATGTCGTGGACGAGGGTCTCGGTGGCGCCGGAGGACGGGCGGTCCTTCGGGACCACGGTGATCATCGCGGCGTCGCCGGCCTTGTTCGGGGTCGCCGGGGTGACGGCGGCCCAGCCCTCCAGGCCCTTGATGGTGGAGACCGTGCTGTCGGCGGTCGCCTTGTCGCCGTCCACGACGACGAGCAGCGGGCCGTTGAAGCCGGGGCCGAAGCCGTCCGAGAGGGCGTCGTACGCCCGGCGCTCGGTGGTGGAGGTCGGCTTGACGCCGTCGTCCGGGAGGCCCATCTCCAGGGAGGCGGCGGGCAGCGCGATCGCGCCGAGGCCGAGGACGCCGATCAGCAGCACCATGACGGGGCGGCGGATGACGAAGCGGGCCCAGCGGGTGCCGCCGTTCGGCTTCTCGCTCTTCGTGCTCCGGGTGCCGCCGTTCGGCTTCTCGCTCTTCGTGCTCCGGGCGGCGCCGGCCTCGGCACCGGCCTCGGCATCGGCCTCGGCACCGGCCTTCGCGGCCTTGCGCTGCTTGCGGCCGATGACCTTGTCGCCGGCGAAGCCGAGCAGGGCGGGGATCAGGGTGAGCGCGATCAGTACGGCGATCACGACCGTGCCGGCGGCGGCGAAGCCCATCTTCGTCAGCATCGGGATGTTGACGACGGCCAGGCCGACCAGGGCGATGACGACGGTGAGCCCGGCGAAGACGACGGCGGAGCCCGCCGTGCCGACGGCGCGGCCCGCGGCGTCCTCCTTCTCGCGGCCGTCCGCCAGCTCAGCGCGGTAGCGGGAGACGATGAAGAGGGCGTAGTCGATGCCGACCGCGAGGCCGATCATCATCGCGAGGGTGGAGGTGGTGGAGCCGAGGTCGAGGACGTTCGCGAGCGCGGTGATCGAGGAGACGCCGATGCCGACGCCGATGATCGCCGTGAGCAGCGGGAGTCCGGCCGCGACGAGCGAACCGAAGGTCAGGACCAGGACGATGCCGGCGATGACGACGCCGACGATCTCGCCCGAGCCGGTCTCCGGCATGGTCTGGAGGGCGTCACCGCCGACCTCGACGGTCAGCCCCTTGCCCTGCGCGTTGTGTCCGGCCTGGGTCAGCGCCTCGCGCGTCTCGTCGGTCAGCTCCATCGCGTTGACCTTGTAGGCGACGGAGACGTAGGCGGTGGATCCGTTCTGGGAGACGGCCTGCCCGGTGTACGGGTCGGTGACCGAGACGATCTGGTCCGAGCCGGACTTCAGGGCGGCGACGGTCTCCTCGACGACGGCCTTGTGCGCCGGGTCGGTCATCTTCTGGCCCTCGGGGGCCTTGAAGACGACGCGGGCGGTGGCTCCGTCGGCGCCGGCGCCCGGGAAGCGCTCTTCGAGCAGGTCGAAGGCGCGCTGGGCCTCGGTGCCGGGGATCGAGAAGGAGCTGGAGGTCGCGACGGGTGCGGTGGCGGCGCCGATCCCGGCGACCGCCAGGAGGGCCACCCAGAGGAGGGCGACGAGCCGTCGGCGCCGGAAGGCGGAACGGCCCAACTTGTACAGGAACGTGGCCACGGGGGCGTCTCCCAGTGTGGGGTGGGACAGGGCATGGGGAGCCGGCCCGACGGCGGAGCGGTGCGTCGTCAGGGGGGTGCGGTACTGCGGGTGCTGCGTGGGGAGGGGCTCTAGACGCCGAGTGAGGGGAGCACCACGGCGTCGACATAGGTCTTGAGGAAGGCGTGGTCGACCGGCTGGTCGTCGATCAGCGGACGGGCGATGAACGCACCGATCAGCATGTGCGGGACGAGCTTCAGCGCCGGGTTGCCGGCGTCGACCTCGCCCCTGCGGACCGCTCGGCGCAGTACCTCGTCGAGGCCGTTCATCTCGGGTTCGATGAGCAGCTCACGCAGCGCCCGGTGCAGGTCGGGGTTGGTGTGGACGGCATGGGCCAGACCCCGCATCAGCGCGGAGTCCCTCTCCATCTGACAGTCGTCGGACCGGTCGACGAGTTCCTGGAAGTCGCCGCGCAGCGTGCCGGTGTCGATCTGCGAGAGATCGGCCGGCTTGTTGTCGCGCAGCGCCCGGGCGACCAGCTCGGGCTTGCTCCCCCACTGGCGGTAGAGGGTGGCCTTGCTGGAGTGGGTGCGGGCGGCGACGGCGTCCATGGTGAGGGCGTCGTAGCCGACCTCCCGGAGGAGGTCGAGCACGGCTCCGTACAGCTCGGACTCACGCTCTGGGGTGAGCCTGCTGCGGGCCATGACCGGACTCCTGTCGAACGAAACGGTTTCGTACAGTAAGAAGATACCCCCGCCCTCAGCGAAACGAAACCGTTTCGTACGTGTCCTGGACCACACCGCAGCCGCGCCACGCCCCTGAAGACGCCCGCAAGCACGTACGAGTTGCCGCGCCCCCCTCGCTTGGAAAGCATGAGGAGGTGAGTGACGACGTCGCGTATCTCCGTTTTCCGCACCTCCACGACGACCTGCTGTGCTTCGCCGCCGAGGACGACCTCTGGATCGCCCCGCTCGCCCCCGAGGGCCACCGCCCCGGCCGGGCATGGCGGCTCACCGTCGACCGGACGCGGGTGGGCCACCCGCGCTTCTCGCCGGACGGCCGGCAGATCGCGTACACGAACTGGCGCAGCCTCGACCCAGAGATCCATCTCGTCCCCATCGAAGGCGGGCCCGCCCGGCGGCTCACCTACTGGGGCTCGACCGACACCCGCGTCTGCGGCTGGACACCCCCCGACAAGGACGGCCGCTCGGACATCCTCGCCGTCTCCTCGCACGGCCAGCCCTTCTCGTACTACTCGTGGGCCTACAACGTCCCCACCGACGGCTCCCCAGGCGGCCGGCTCCCCTGGGGCCCGGTCTCCGACATCGCCGTCACCGAGCACGACGCCTACAGAAAGGCCGGCAAGGGAGCCGCCGAGGGGCAGGACGCCGAGCGCCGCACCCTCCTCCTCACCGGAAAGCCGCCCCACGAGCCGGCCGCCTGGAAGCGCTACCGCGGCGGCGCCACCGGCCGCCTCTGGCTGCACGGCGAGCGGCTGCTCGCCGACATCGGCGGCCACCTCGACTGCCCGATGGCCGTCGACGGCCGGGTCGCGTTCCTCTCCGACCACGAGGGCGTCGGCAACCTCTACTCCTGCCTGCCCGACGGCACCGACCTGCTCCGGCACACCGACCACGACGAGTTCTACGCCCGGCACGCCTCCACCGACGGACGCCGGGTCGTCTACCAGTGCGGCGGCGACCTGTGGATCGTCGACGCCCTCACCCCCGACTCCCGCCCCCGGAGACTGGAGGTGCGGCTCGGCGGCCAGCGCGTCGGCCGGCGCCCCTACCAGGTGCCCGCCGCCCACCACATCGACGCCGTCTCCGTCGACGAGACCGGCCGGGCCAGCGCCGTCTCCGTGCGCGGCAGCCTCTACTGGCTCACCCACCGCGACGGCCCGGCCCGCACGATCGTCGACACCCCCGGCGTCCGGGTCAGGCTCCCCGAGATGCTCGGCAGCGGCGGCCAGGTCGCGTACGTCACCGACGCCGAGGGCGAGGACGCCGTCGAGGTCGCCTATCTGCCGCGCGCCAGCGGCGACCGGCCGCCCCGCCGCCTCGCCTCCGGCGACCTCGGCCGGGTCGAGGAGCTGATCGCCGACCCGGACGGCGAACGGCTCGCGATCGCCTCCCACGACGGCCGGCTGCTCCTCCTCGACGCGGCGGAGGACTCCGACAACGAGGTCACCGAACTCATCCGGTCCGTCAACGGCCCCGTCCGCGACCTCGCCTTCTCCCCCGACGGCGACTGGCTCACCTGGTCGCACCCGGGCATCGGCCGCTCCCTGCGCTCGATCAAGATGGCCCGGATCTCCGGCCCCGGCGCCCGCACCGTCATCGACGTCACCAACGGGCGCTTCGAGGACGAGAACCCGGTCTTCACCCGGGACGGCCGCTACCTCGCCTTCCTCTCCTGGCGGGGCTTCGACCCGGTGTACGACGTGCATACCGGCGACCTGTCGTTCCCGCTGGGCTGCCGCCCCTACCTGGTCCCGCTCTCCTCCGCGACGCCCTCGCCGTTCGCGCTGCTCCCCGACGGGCGCCCGGCCGCCGGGGGTCTCGACCCGGCCGACGACGACACGGAGACGACCACCGACGGCACGGTCACCGTCGAGATCGAGGGGCTCCCCGACCGGGTCACCCCCTTCCCGGTCGCCGCCTCCAAGTACTCCGCCCTCCACCCGGTCAGCGGCGGCGGCCTGGTCTGGCTGCGCTGGCCCATCTCGGGCGCGCTCGGCGAGACCTTCGCCAACCCGACCGACACCTCGGGCAAGCCCACCCTGGAGCACTTCTCCATCACCAAGGCTCGCAAGAGCGAACTCGCCAAGGACCTCGACTGGTTCGCGGTCAGCGGCGACGGCACCCGGCTCGTGATCGCCGACGAGGGCGACCTGCGGGCCGTGCCCGCCACCGAGTCCGGGGACGGCGACTCCACCGTCTACCTGGACCTGCGGCGCATCCTCCACGAGGTCGAACCGGGCGCCGAGTGGCGGCAGGCCTTCGACGAGGCGGGCCGGATCGTCCGCGCCTACTTCTGGGAGCCCGACATGGGCGGGGTCGATTGGACGGCCGTCCTCGACCAGTACCGGCCGCTCGTCGAACGGGTCGCCTCCCCCGACGAGTTCGCCGACCTGCTCCGCGAGGTCCTCGGCGAACTGGGCACCTCCCACGCGTACGTCACCCCCGCCCGCCGCAACGAAGGACCCCCGCACTACCAGCGGCCGATGGGCCTCCTCGGCGCCAACCTCGTGCCCCGCGAGGCCGGCTGGACGGTGAGGCGCATCCTGCCCGGCGAGTCCTCCGACTCCAAGGCCCGCTCCCCGCTCGCCGGTACGGGCATCCGCGAGGGCGCCGTCCTCACCCATGTCGACGGCCGGCCCGTGGACCCGGTCGCCGGCCCGTTCCCGCTGCTCTCCGGCACCGGCGGCACCACCGTCGAGCTCACCTTCACCCCCGCCGAGGGCGAGGGCCGGGCCCGCCGCGTCGCCGTCGTCCCGCTGATCGACGAGCGTCCGCTGCGCTACCAGGACTGGGTGGCCAAACGCCGGGCGGTGGTACGGGACATCAGCGGCGGCCGCTGCGGCTACCTCCACATCCCCGACATGGGCGGCTCGGGCTGGGCCCAGTTCAACCGCGACCTGCGCATGGAGGTCTCCCGGCCGGCCCTCATCGTCGACGTACGGGGCAACGCCGGCGGCAACATCAGCGAGCTGGTCATAGAGAAACTCACCCGCAGGATCCTCGGCTGGGACCTCACCCGCGACGCCCAGCCCGTCTCGTACGCCTCCAACGCCCCGCGCGGCCCGGTGGTCGCCCTCGCCGACGAGGCCACCTCCTCCGACGGCGACATGATCACCGCCGCGTTCAAGCTCCTCGGACTGGGGCCCGTCGTCGGCCAGCGCACCTGGGGCGGAGTCGTCGGCATGACCGGCCGCCACCGCCTCGGCGACGGCACCCAGATCACGGTCCCGATGAACGCGGCCTGGTTCCCCGAGTACGGCTGGTCCCTGGAGAACCACGGCGTCGAACCGGACCTCGCCGTCCTGCGCACCCCCCTCGACTGGGCGGAGGGCCGGCACGCCCAGCTCGACGACGCCGTGGAGGTGGCCCTCGCCCTCCTCGCGGAGACCCCGGCGGCCAGCCCCCCGGGCTATGTGGACCTCCCGGACCGCTCCCGCCCGAAGCTGCCGCCGCGAGGAACGACCGGGGAGTGACGCGCCCTTCGGACAGGCCCTCGGGGGTGGTGTCCTGTCGACGGGCCCGGCCCGATCGGCAGGAGACCCCCTAGGCGGCGCTCCGCCCCACGCCGTCGGCCAGGTCCAGCTCGTAGGACGTCCCCGCCCGCCCGTCGAGCGTCACGCTCCCCACCGCGCCGAAGCCGACGCGCCCCAGCACGACCCTCGACCCGTCGTTGTCGAGGGTCGTGACGGCGGTCAGCCTGCTGAGCCCGTACTCCTCGCGCGCCAGCCGGCACACCTCCCGCACCCCGGCCGTCGCCACGCCCCGCCCGGTCGCCTTCTCGGCCACCCGGTACCCCAGCTCGGCGGCCCCGTCGGCGACGTCGACGAGGTTGAACCGCCCGAGGATCTCGCCGCCCTCCCCCACGAGCACATGGAAGTGGATCCCCCCGGTCGGGCACGGACGCGGCGAAGTACCCCCGGTTCTCCCGCTCGAAGGCGAGCAGGGCGGGGGCGTGATCGGTTCGCAGTCGCTCAAGTACGGCCATGGGCGCCACCGTACGAACATCCGCCGCCGGACGCGCGTGACTTATGCGCCATGATCGAGCCATGTACACGCTGATCAGCACCGAGGACGGCCACGTCTGGGGCGTCTGCCCCGAGGTGGAGGGCCTCTTCGGGGAGCCCGAGCGCGGGACGTACGAGCTCCTCGGCTGGAAGCCGGAGGGCTCCTGGTTCCGGGACGGCGACTGGCTCGGCGACCGGGTGTGGCTGGTGCCGGAACGCGTGGCGAACGAGGCCGGGGAGCCCGATGACGGCGAGGAGTACGACGCCTGGCTCCTTGAGGACGTCGAGGCGTCGCACACCACGGCCGGTCTCGTCCTCACCGGCGAGGACGACGACCTGGGCCCGCCCGAGGATCACCGGGGCCCTGTCCGGCTGCACGACGGACACCGATGGCTGGGCTCCTGCCGGGAGTTCGCCGCCGTCGTGCCCGAGCAGCGCACCGACCTCCCCCTGGTCCTGCGCGGCCTGACCCCGGGCGAGGAGCTCCGGCGGGCCCTGGGGAAGGGCACCCGGCGGGCCCTGGAACTGGACGAGGCCGAACTGGAACTGCGGGACGGACAGGGCGCACCGCTGACGAGCCGGCTGATGCGGCCCGTGGTGACCGCCTGGGAGCCGTCGGCGCTCGGACCTGACCTGATCGACCTGACGCTGGACGGAGACTTCGACCCCCTGCCCGCCTGGGCCCGCGACGTGTGGGAGCGGTGGCTCGCCGGGCCGCCGGCCGAGTCCGGCGCCTGGGCCGTGCTCGACACCCGGCGGCGGGGTGCCTGGCACGACCTCGTGCGGGAACGCGCCTGCCGCCGCACACTCGGGGACCGGCCGGCGGGGACCGCGTACGAGCTCGACGGACGGCACGTCACCGACGCGCCGGGGCTCTGGCTCGCGCTCGGCGAGGCCGTGAACGGGCCCGGCGGCTACTTCGGCGGAGACTTCCAGGCCCTCCACGAGTGCCTGGGCGGCGGCTTCGGCCTCACCGCCCCTGCCACCCTGACCTGGCGGGACGCCGGCGTCGCCCGCGCGCATCTGTCCAGGGCGCTGTCACCGGACGGCGAGCCGTACGACCTCTTCGCGTTGACGGTCCGAGCCCTTGAGGAGCGCGGGATGCGGGTCGTACTGGCGTGAGCGCGCGCGGACGCACGCGGAGGCGCACCCGGTGAACCGGGTGCGCCTCCCCGACACAGCATGCGAAGGACGAACGCGTCAGGCGTCGTAGTCCTGGTCGAGACGGTCCTGGGCCGCCTGCTGGGCCCTGCGCGTCTCGTCGTCGGGGCGGCCGCGGCCCTGGGAGGCGCGCGAGGACGCCTCGTCCTTCGCCTTGCCCATGGCCTGCTTGGCCTGCTGCTTCAGCTGCTCCGACGTGTCCTTGAACTGTTCTGCCTTGCCCATGAAGGTTCACTCCTAGACGGGTGAGAGGGGACGGAGGCGATGCGCCTCCGGGGCCTCGACCAGCCTTGCACGAGCGAACATTCCACGCATTTCGATCAGTTACGGACGGCTACCACGCGGCGGGGTCCCCTCCCGCCGCGCAGCTGGAGCCTCGTCAGCGCGTCGCCGAACCGCCGGTCCGCGCCTCCTCGTCGGCGGCGCCGCCCGCGCCCACCAGCCCCTTGGAGACCGAGCCGAGGCGCGGCTCGAAGCGCCTCATCTCGCGCTGCCCGACGGTCGCGATCATCCCCGGCAGGTAGCCCCGGACCGACTGCATCCCACGCAGCCACCACTGCGCGTAGACGTGCGCGGAGCGCCGCTCGATGCCCGCGACGATCCGGTCGACGGCCGGGCCGAGGGGGTACGTGCGGTTCGCCGGCCACGGCAGCCGCTGGCGCAGCTCCCGCATCACGGAGTCCTCGTCGGCGCCCCGCACCATGTCCGTGTCGGTCCAGGAGAGGTAGCCGACGCCGACCTTGACCCCCTTGTACGCGACCTCGGCGCGCAGGCTGTGCGCGAAGGCCTCGACGCCCGACTTGGACGCGCAGTACGCCGTCATCATCGGAGCGGGGGTCAGCGCGGCGAGCGAGGCGATCTGGAGGAAGTACCCCCGCGACTCCATCAGGACCGGCAGGAACGCCCGCCCGGTCACCGCGCCGCCGATCAGGTTGACCTCGATGACCCGCCGCCAGGCGCCCGGGTCGGACTCCACGAAGGGGCCGCCCGCCGCGACACCGGCGTTGGCGACGACGATGTCGACCTTCCCGAACCGCTCCTTCACCTCGGCCGCGACCGTGGCCATCGCCTCGTGGTCGGTGACGTCGGCGTGCCACCAGTCGGCCTCGGTGTGCAGCCGCCCGGCGACCTCCTTGAGCTGCTCCGGCTCCAGGCCGACGAGGGCGATCTTCGCGCCGCGCGCGGACAGCTTGCGGGCGAGGAGCTCCCCGACGCCGCGGGCGCCTCCGGTGACGACCGCGACCTGTCCTTCCAGGCTCACCCGGCTCATGCCTTCTCCTTCACTTCCAGGTACGTGTCGGTCAGTTCGCGGATCCGCGCGGTGACGGCCTCGGGGGCCTCCACAGGTGTCATATGCCCCATACCCGCCAGTTCGAGCAGTCCCACGCACTGCGGGAGGGCCTCGGCCATGGCGCGGGAGTGGACGGGCGGGGTGAGCCGGTCGGCGGTGCCGACGACGACCGCGACGGGCAGGTCGAGCGCCCGCAGGCCCGCCTCCAGGTCGAGCTCGGAGAGGACCTTCGACCAGCCGACGCGGGCCCCGCGCGGGCAGGCGTGCACGATCCGGGCGCAGGCGTCGACGCGCTCGGGCGCCGAACCGGGGCCCATCGTCGCGTACTTGAGGACCTTCTTCGAGACGGCGTTGACGGGCCCGAGCGGCGCCTTCGCGCCGAGGACGCCCCGGGTGAGCCGGGTGCGCCGGCCGCTCGGCCGGCCCGGGACGACGGTGGCCTCGGCGGTGAGCCGCGAGGGCCCGGTGGAGCAGAGCAGCGCGGCCGCCGCGTGCTCCCGGAAGCCCGGCCGGTCGGCCGCGGCCATGAGGGTCATGCCGCCCATGGAGTGACCGGCGAGGACGGCCTTCTCGCCGGGGGCGAGGGTGCTCGCGAGGACCGCTTCGAGGTCGTCGGCGAGCGCCCGGGTGGCGTATCCGGAGGGCCCGGCGGGGGCCGGGGACCGGCCGTGGCCGCGCTGGTCGTAGGCGATGACCCGGTGGTCGGCGGCGAGGGCCCGTATCTGCCCGGCCCAGAAGGCGATCGAGCAGGTCCAGCCGTGGGCGAGGACGACGGCGGGCGCGCCCTCGGGGCCGTACACCTCCACGTGGATCCGGGCGCCGTCGGCGGAGACGGCGGTGAGCTCCCGGGCGGAGGTCAGTGAGGTCAGGTGCCGGCTCACTTGGCGGCCTCCTTCCTGCGGGAGGCGGTACGGGACTTCGGCGCGGCGGGCTCGGCGGCCTTCACCGGCTTCGGGGCGCGGATGACCTCGTACTCGGAGAGGTCGACCTGCCGGGTCTCGCGCCGGAACTCGCCGGTCGTGCCCGGCCACAGCGTGGTGTTGCGCCCGTTGGCGTCGAGGTACCAGCTCTCGCAGCCGCCGGCCTTCCAGACCGTCCGCTCCATCCGGGCCTGCACCTTGCGGTTCCAGGCGCCGACGGCGGAGGGCCGGACGGCGAGGGCGGCGCGCCCGCCCAGCACGTTGAGCTGGCGCAGGTAGTCGGCCATGTAGTTCAGCTGGGACTCGATCATCAGGATCATCGAGGAGTTCCCGAGGCCCGTGTTGGGGCCGATGACCGTCATGAAGTTGGGGAATCCGGCGGCGGTGGCGCCGCGCAGCGCCTCCATGCCGCCCTTCCAGGTCTCGGCGAGCGTCTTCCCCTCGGCGCCGACGACCCGCTCGGCGATCGGCATGTCGGTGACGTGGAAGCCGGTGCCGAAGATGATCGCGTCGACCTCGGTCTCGGTGCCGTCGGCGGCGACCACGGTCGAGCCGCGGACCTCGCGCAGGCCGGAGGCGACGACGTCGACGTTGGGCTGCGCGATCGCCGGGTAGTACGTGCTGGAGAGCAGGATGCGCTTGCAGCCGATGCGGTACGAGGGGGTCAGCTTGGCCCGCAGGACCGGGTCCTTGATGGACTTGGCGATGTTGGCCTTGGCGAGCTTCTCGACGAGCCCGAGTTCGTTCGGGTGCTTGGTGAAGGCGCCGACCTGGAGTTCGCGGATGCCCCAGAGGAGGCCGCGGCGCAGGGTGCCGGTGACGGGCAGGGCGCGGTGGAGCCAGCGCTCGGGGCCGCTGATGGCCCGGTCCATGCGGCGCATGACCCACGGGGGCGTGCGCTGGAAGAGGGTCAGCTTCCCGACCTGCGGCTGGATGGCGGGCACGATCTGGATGGCGGAGGCGCCGGTGCCGATCATGGCGACGCGCTTGCCGGTGAGGTCGTAGTCGTGGTCCCAGCGGGCCGAGTGGAAGACCTTGCCGGGGAAGTCGGCGACACCGGGGATGTCCGGGATCTTGGGGTCGGAGAGCGGGCCGGTCGCGGAGACGACGACCTCGGCGCTGAAGGAGCCCTGGCTGGTCTCGATCTCCCAGCGGAGCGCCTCTGCGTCCCATTCCATCCGCTCGACCTCGTGGTTCAGCCGCAGGTGGGGACGGATGCCGAAGGTGTCCGTGACATGCTCCAGGTACGCGCGGATGTGGCGCTGCCCGGAGAAGGTCCGCGGCCAGTCGGGGTTGGGCGCGAAGGAGAAGGAGTAGAGGTGGGAGGGGACGTCGCAGGCACAGCCGGGGTAGCTGTTGTCCCGCCATGTGCCGCCCACGGAGTCGGCCCGCTCCAGGACCACGAAGTCGGTGATCCCCTCGCGGCGCAGCCGGACGGCGGCGCCGAGGCCACCGAATCCCGATCCGATCACCGCCACACGTACCTGCTCGTGCTTCGCCATGCCGCCTCCCGCGTGCCCGGCCAATCACGCCAGCAATCACTGGCACAGTCGGGACTGTAGAGCAGCTCCATACCGAGCGGTAGGGGTCGGGCGAGGGAAAGTTACCGGCGGTACAACATAGGCTGGCGTCCGTGGCTGAAGGATCAGGCAGAGGGACAGGCGAAGGATCGGGACCCGACACGGTGACACACGAGGGCGCACGCGAGGACCGGCGGACCGGCACGGGCGGCAGCCCGCACCAGGCCACGCCCGCCCCGCACCAGCCCGAGGGCGTACGCGAGTACCGCATGGAGGAGCTGGCGGCCGCCGCCGGCATCACCGTGCGCACCCTGCGCTTCTACCGTGAGCGCGGCCTGATCCCCCCGCCCCGCCGCGAGGGCCGGATCGCCTGGTACGACGAGAACCACCTGGCCCGGCTGCGCACGATCGCCGCCCTCCTGGAGCGCGGCCACACCCTCAACGGCATCGCCGACCTCACCACCGCCTTCGAGAGCGGCCGCAACGTCCGCGAGGTGCTCGCCCTCGGCGCCCCCAGCGAGGAGGAGCCGGTCCGTCTCACCCCCGAGGAACTCGCCGACCACTTCGCCGGCGAGGTCACCCCGGAGAACCTCGCCGCCGCCCTGGACCTCGGCTACCTCGTCACCGACGGCGAGGAGATCATCCACATCAGCCGCCGGCTGCTCGACGTCTCCGCCGCGCTCGTCCGCGAGGGCGTCCCGCTCGCCGAGGTCCTCAAGGCCGGCGCCCGCGTCCGCGAGCACGCCGACGCCCTCGCCGAGCTCTTCACCGACCTGCTGCGCACCCACGCGGCCGAGGACGACCTGTGGCGGCTGCGCCCGCTCGCGAAGAGCGTGGTGGAGGCGGAACTGTCGATGGCGCTCGACCGCCGCCTGGGCCCGGGAGCCCCGCAGCCGGGCCCCTGAGTACCCCCGCCGCCGCCTACGACCCGTAGACGGCGGTCACGGGCGCGTGGTCGCTCCACCGCTCGGCGTGGGTGGCGGCCCGCTCGACGTACGCCTTGACGGCCTTCGCGGCGAGCCCGGGGGTGGCGAGCTGGTAGTCGATGCGCCAGCCGCTGTCGTTGTCGAAGGCGCGGCCTCGGTAGGACCACCAGGAGTAGGGCCCCTCCTGCTCGGGGTGCAGGGCGCGCACGACGTCCACGTACCCCCCGTCGCCCTCCTCCAGCACCTTCCCGAACCACTCCCGCTCCTCGGGGAGGAAGCCGGCGTTCTTCTTGTTGGCCTTCCAGTTCTTGAGGTCGGCCTCCTGGTGGGCGATGTTCCAGTCGCCGCAGACGACGACCTCGCGGCCGTCGGCGGCGGACCGCTCCCGGAGCTCCTTCAGGTACGGCAGGAACTCGCCCATGAACCGGTACTTCTCGTCCTGGCGCTCGGTGCCGACCTCGCCGGAGGGCAGGTAGAGGCTGGCGACGGTGACGCCGGGCAGGTCCGCCTCGACGTACCGGCCGCTGGTGTCGAACTCGCTCGACCCGAAGCCGACGCGCACCCGGTCGGGCTCGCGGCGCGTGTAGAGGGACACCCCGGCGCGCCCCTTGGCGGCGGCGGGCGCGTGGACGGTGAACCAGCCCTCGGGCGCCCGCACCTCCGGCGGCAGCTGCGCCTCCTCGGCGCGCACCTCCTGAAGACAGACGGCATCGGCGGAGGTGCCGCCGAGCCACTCGACGAACCCCTTCTTGGCGGCGGCGCGGAGACCATTGACATTCACGGACGTCACAGTGAGCATCCCGGGAGAATACCGACACCCCGTCCTCGCATACATGTACGATACTCCGCATGAACATCCAGCCCACGCCCTACGACCACCCCGACGCCGTCAAGCTCAACGACGCGGTCCAGGCGGAGTACGCCGTCCGCTACGGCGACGAGGGCGACGCCACACCGCTGGACGCCGGGATGTTCGTCCCTCCGCAGGGCCTCTACCTCCTCGCGTACGACCCCGAGGGCAACCCGGTCGCCACCGGCGGCTGGCGCACCCAGGACAAGAACGACGAGGGCTACGAGAACGGCGACGCCGAACTCAAGCGCATGTACGTGATCCCCGAGGCCCGCGGCCTGGGCCTGGCCCGCCGCATCCTCTCCGCCCTGGAGTCCGACGCCCGCGAGGCCGGCCGCACCCGCATGGTCCTGGAGACGGGCACGGCCCAGCCGGAGGCGATAGCCCTCTACACCTCCAGCGGCTACGCACCGTGCGCCAAGTTCGGCATGTACCGCGACCACGACAACAGCCGCTGCTTCGCGAAGCCGCTGACCTGACGACGACGCCGCCGCGGCACACGGGAACGACGAACGGCGGGGGCGCCCGAAGACACCCCCGCCGTCCTGTGCTCAGGCCCCGTCAGAGCCGGAGCCGGTCCTTCCCGGGCCGTCCGTCGGCCCCCTTCAGGGTGACGTCGAGCGACCCGTACGTCCGGTCCGGCAGTGTGACGTAGTAGACGTCACGGCCGGTCGTCGCGGACGACAGCGTCCTGACGCGTGTCCAGGACAGCGCCTTGCCCTCGTGTTCGACCGAGGTCACCTCCGCCCCGTGCTCGACGGCGACCATGACGTACCACTCCGCGAAACCGGTGCCCGGTCCGACGAACCTCGCCAGCTTCGAGCCCTTCCCGGGGACCGCCTCCGCGGGGTTGCCGCAGGCGACCTCACGGGCTACGCCCGAGTCCGTCACCTGGGCGGTGCAGACCTTCCCCTTGGTGGTCTCCCACAGGTAGAAGCGGTAGCCGCCGGCGCGCCGGGCCAGACTCACCCCGGCCTCGGTGACGGTCCCGTGCTCGGGAGCCGTCAGGCCGGCGACCTGCGCCGCCCACTCCACCGGGCCGTCCGTCGCGCCCGCCCCGGAGGTCGCCGGAGCGGGGGCCGCCGGCACCCGTGGAGCGTCCTCCTGACCACCGCAGCCCGTGAGCAGCGCGGCCGAGAGGACGAGGGCCGTCAGTGCGAGGGGTCTCATCCGCATGAGGACTCCGAACGGCAGGCCACCGTCCTGAGGTTCACCATGTTCGGCGGGTCGGACTTGAACGGATGGGGCTCGAAGGAGTGCACCTCGAAGGCGGTCCAGTTCTTGGTCGAGGTACGGCCTCCCTTGTGGAAGTAGACGGTCGTGTACTGCCGGAGGTACCCGGCGGGCACGTACCCCACGCGCTGCCCGGCCTTCCAGTCCATCTGCTTCGCCGAGGCGAAGGTGGTGGTGGTCGCCTTGCTGTCGCTGTCGCCCCACGACAGCCCCTTGCCGATCTTCGCTCCGACGCCGACGCTGGCTTCGGCCTCCGCGATGAAGAGCCCTCCCTTCGCCTTGGTCTCCGCGCTCAAGGAGAGCTCGAAGTTCCAGCTGTCGGAGAATTCCTGGGTGGTCGACACCAGGTCGGCGTACGAGTAGGTGAAGATCTCCCGGTAGTCCATGGACACGGTCCGGACGTTGGCGCCGGTCGAGTAGTCCACGTGGGAGACCTTCGGGCCCTCGATCGTGTAGGAATCCACCACGTCGGCCCCGCCGCTCGGCACCTCGACGCCGAGGGGGATGTCCGCCGGCCTGCCGGGCTTCAGCGGCACGCAGCCGTCGCAGTAGTGCGGGGCCGAGGGCTTGCGGCCCTCGCCGCGGCCGCCGTAGGAGACGCAGCACGCCGGCTTCTTCCCCGACTTCTCGTCCTTCGAGCAGTTCTTCAGGTCGTACAGGCAGGAGTTCGGCATCGAGCCGATCTCCGTGCCCGCCGGGTCCGTCTGGGTCACCGGGTTGTTGTTGCCGTAGCCGTACCCGTTGTGCTGGCGCGGGTCGTCGGTGATGAACAGCGGGTCGACCGAGACGAAGCGGCCGAGGGCCGCGTCGTACTCGCGGGCGCCGAGGTGGATCAGTCCCGTGGCGGTGTCGTCCGTGCCGCCGACGAAGCCCTTCTCCCCCGCCCAGGCGGTCGGCCGGCTGCCCCGGGCGCCGCCGAAGATCGCGGTCTTGCGGCGGGTGACGGTCTGCGCCGCGTCGGCCGTGATCTGGGTGGTGCCCGTGCCGTGGTGGTCGGCGAGCGTGAAGCTCAGCTTGCCGCCGGTGCGCACCGCGATGATCCGGTCACCTGCGCCGTAGTAGCGGGTGCCGGTCAGGACGCCGGTCTTGCTCAGGTGCAGTTCGTTGCCTCCCGGGAGGTAGAGGGTCGTGCCGTCGGCGTCCTTCGCCGCGAGCCGCTGGCCCTCCGTGTCGTACAGGTAGCTCGCCTTCTCCGTCGTGCCCTCGGTGACCGACGCGAGGTGCCCCCGGTCGTCCCACTTGAGGGTCTGCTGGGCCGCGGCGCCGATCTTGCGGGTCTCGGTGTTGCCCGCGGCGTCGTAGGTGAAGGTCTCGTCGTGCGCGTTCGTACCGGTCTGCGTGACCTTCGGCAGCCTGTGGGTGCCCGCGGCCGGAGCCGTGTAGGTCCGGAGCGTGTCGGCGGCCGGGCCCGAGGCGGTCTTGTGCTGCGTCTCGGTCTTGCGCTGGCCGACGGCGTCGTAGGTGTACGACGTCCAGTAGGCGTCCTGGCCGCCGACGACCGCCGTGGAGGGCGCCGCCGCGCACGCCGTGCCGGTGTTGGTCCAGGCCTCGGTGATCCGGGCCAGCGGGTCCAGCGTGAAGCACTGGGTGTCCGTGGTCCGGGCCGCGTCCTGGCCGTAGCCGGTGGCGATGGAGGTGATGTTGCCGGCCGGGTCGTACCCGTACTTCGTGTCCTCGACCCGCTGCGGTGCCAGGTCGCGGTCGGTGAAGGTCTGGGTCAGCGCGCCGGTGTGCTCGTCGTAGATGTTCGAGAGGACGACCTTCTGTCCGAAGGATCCGAGGTCCTGGCGGATCAGCCGGCCGTAGTGGTCGTAGGTGCCCGCCGACATCAGGGCGTCGCTGCCCGCGCCGACGGTGTTGAGCAGCCCGGTGACCGGGCTGTAGCTGTTGGCGACCTTCTCCGCCGGCAGTCCGCCCATGGCGGGCTGCAGGGTCCACATCACCTGGCTGGTGTGGGGGTTGTAGGAGGTCGTCCACTTGTAGACGCCGGCGGCCGCTCCCTCACGCGCCGGGATGGTCAGCTGGGTGCCGACGGGCTTGTAGAGGGGGTTGTACGAGGTCACGGCGGACTCGTACGCCTGGCCGTCGACCCAGGAGCTCGCCTTGCTGAGCTGCCCCTTGGCGACGGTGTCGTACTCCCAGGACGCGAGGGTCGTCGTGCCCTTCTTGACCGCGGTCTTGCGGCCGAGCGCGTCGTAGTCGGTGTGCAGGGTCCTCAGCCGGGCGTCCGTGACGTCGACGGGCCGGTCGGCCGCGTCGTACGTGGTGTTGACCGTCCCCTTGTCGGGGTCCTCGATCCGCACCTGGCGGCCGCGGACGTCGTAACCGTAGTTCCAGGCGGCGCCGGAGGGGTTGGTCAGCCGGTCCACCCGCCCCTTCCGGTCGAAGCGGTAGAGCGTCGACCGGTACTGGGTGCGGGCCGCGTCCACGTACTGGCGCAGTTCGACGGTCCGGCCGAGCGCGTCCATCACCTTGGTGCTCGCGATGCCGCCCTTCGGCGGGACCACGGTGGCGGTGTCACCGGTGTAGCTGGTCGTGGTGCGCTTGGTCTCGTCGCCGAACCTGCGCGAGATCACGGCCGTGATGCGCCCGGCGCCGTCGAACTCGGTGTCCGTGGACGCCGGGTACGTCAGCTCCTGGCCGGTGACCAGGACAGGCTCCGCCGCGCCGGTGGCGTAGTAGACGCCGGAGGAGCGCCAGGCCTGGCCGCGGGTGTCATAGAAGCTCTCGGTGACGAGCCGCCCGGACAGGTCGGGAGAGGTCTCCTGGGTCTGCCGCGGACGCAGCATGCCGTCGTAGAAGGAGTAGGACGTCCGGTAGTCCGCGTCGTGGGTCAGGGACTTGCTGGTGACGACGATCGGGCCGTCGTTGCGGACCTGGTACTCGAAGACGTGGTTCGGGGAGTCGGGGTAGGTGACGGCCGAGCGGGTCGGCAGCCACACCTTCGTCTTCCGTCCCATCCCGTCGTACGCGGTCGTGGTCACCTTGCCGTTGGCGTCGCTGACCTGGGTGGGAAGCCCGCGCCGCGGGTCCATCGTGGTCGTCGCCGCGTGCCCGAGCGGGTTGGTGACGAGCACGGTGGCCGGGGGCTCCCCGGTGGCCGGGGTGTAGCGGGTCGTGGTGACCTTGCCGTGGACGTCCGCCGCCGACAGGGCGCGGCCGTAGACGTCGAAGTCGGTGGCGGGGGTGCTGGACACCACGTCGTAGCCGGTGCCGGCGCCGTTGATCCGCTCGCTCCTGGTGACGTTCCCACGGGTCGGCGCCGCGCCGAACGCGCCGCCGTCGTAGGAGGTGCGGACGTCGTCGATGGCGTCGGACGGCCAGGACGTCGGGCTGCCGCAGGGGACGGCGACGATCAGGTTCCTGCTGACCGTGTCGAGGATTCCGGCGGCCGTGTTGCGGGCGTAGCTGATGGTGGTGCACCGCTCGTCGCCGGTGCGTTGCGTGTCCCCGGTCTCGGAGACGGACGCGATCATGCCGTACGCGTCGAAGGTGCGGGTGAGTTCGGTGGTGCGGGTGCCGCCGGTGACGGTGGCCCGGGTCTCCTCCTTCTGGGTACCGGTGCGGTACGCCGTCAGGGCGGGCAGCCCGGGACGGTCGCGGGAGGCGACGGCCTCGGAGCGCCACGGGGTGTACGAGGTGGCGGTC
Source organism: Streptomyces sp. NPDC088553 (assembly GCF_044752965.1). Classification (NCBI taxonomy): domain Bacteria; kingdom Bacillati; phylum Actinomycetota; class Actinomycetes; order Kitasatosporales; family Streptomycetaceae; genus Streptomyces; species Streptomyces sp. NPDC088553. The sequence goes on from NZ_JBIVMG010000014.1 coordinate 193,848, forward strand.
ACCGGCTTCGAGGTGTCGTCGCCGTTGTACGTGACGCTCTCGCGGACCATGCCGGCGAACTGCTCGCGGTCGGTCACCCCTTCACCGGCCGAGTCCTTGACGGCCACGCCGTCGCGTCCGCGGAAGAAGCGCCGTTCGGTGAGGGTCCTCGGGTCGGACGCGGCGCCGACGCGGGTCTGGACCCGCCCGTAGCCGCGGGAGACGGAGTACGTCCGGTCCTCGGCCTTGGTGATCTCGTCGGTGCTCTTGGTCCAGACGGCGCCGTCGAGGTAGCGGTAGGTGGTCACCTTGTCGGGGGACTCGACGAGGTTGTCACCCTCGACCACCTGGGTCGCCACGTAGGTGTTGAACCAGTCGAGCTTGCTCTCGTACCCCTCGTACGCCCACTTCACCGGGTAGCAGCGCCGGTCGTTGCTCGCGTCCGGCGCGGGCAGGTCGGACACCGTGCAGTCGGGCTGCGTGTAGGTGACGCCGATGGTGCCGCCGGTCTCGGTGTTGATCTGGTAGAGCCTGAGCCGGACGAACGGGGCGAGCCCGTCACCGGTCTTGTCGACCCGGTTGGCGCGCTGCTCTCCCGCGAAGGTGACGGGCGGCAGCGTGACCGTCGTCCCGGCCTTGCCCGTGCGCTGGACGGCGCTCAGCCACAGCGGGCGTGAGATGCCGTCACCGGCGGCGGGGAAGCCCTGTGTCAGGGTCCACGCGTCGACGTCCTTGTACGCGCCGCCGGTCAGCACCCGGGTGGTGATCCCGGTGAGGCGCTTGCGCGACCAGAACGTCGGCGAGTAGTTGTCCTCGCACTCGGTGTCGTCCTTGCAGTACGCGTCGTACGGGACGTCGGGCCAGTTGCCGGCGTTGGTCTCGTCGAAGGTGCCGCAGTCGGTCAGGCAGCGTTCGGCGACGCCGAAGTCGACCTGGC
>NZ_JBIVMG010000015.1:0-184945 GCF_044752965.1 Streptomyces sp. NPDC088553
CTGCAGGGGGGACCCTGTGGGAGAGTAGGACGCCGCCGAACAATTTTTAGCCTCAACCCCCGGACCTTGTCCGGGGGTTGAGGCATTTTTGCGTTCTAAGCTGGGTTCATGCGCTACGACCTGGTGATCTTCGACAACGACGGTGTGCTCGTGGACAGCGAGCCGATTTCCAACACGTTGTTGGCCGGCTATCTGACGGAGCTCGGGCATCCCACCACGTACGAGGAATCCGTACGCGACTACATGGGTTCCGCCATGCACCGCATTCACGAGCTCGTAGAGGAGCGGAGTGGGCAGCGGTTGCCGGCCGGGTTCGACGAGACGTTCCACGCGCGGGTCTTCGCCGCCTTCCAGGCCGAGCTGGAGGCCGTGTCCGGGGCCCGGGAGGTGCTCAAGCAGCTGGCCGAGGCGGGGGTTCCGTACTGCGTGGCCTCCTCGGGGAGTCATGAGCGGATCCGGGTGGGGCACCGGAAGACCGGGCTCGACGCCTGGTTCCCGGACGAGCTCGTCTTCAGTGCCGAGGACGTCGGCCGTGGGAAGCCGGCGCCCGATCTGTTTCTCCACGCCGCCTCGCGGATGGGAGTGGCGCCCGAGCGGTGTGTGGTGGTCGAGGACAGTCGGCTCGGAGTGCAGGCCGCCGTGGCGGCCGGGATGGACGTGTACGGGTTCACCGCGATGACGCCCGAGGAGAAGCTCGCGGGGGCCAAGGGGTTCTTCGGGGCCATGGACGAGCTGCCGGCGATATTGGGACTGTGATCCATCTACCCCCGGGTAGGTTCCGGCCGTACGCTGTGCCGCCATGACGGATGCGCGGTTGCGGCGTGGGCGGGGATCCCTGGCGGTCAGCTTTTTCGTGCAGGGGGTGACCTTCGCCCTGCTCGTGACCCGAATACCGGCGATCCAGGACCGGTACGGGATCTCGGACGCGCTGTTGCCGGCCTTCCTGGCCGCCGTGCCGATCCTGGCCGGTGTCGCGAGTGTGCTGACCGAGAAGGTCGTCGCCCGGGTGGGGCCCGCGGTGGTGCTGCGGTGGGCCCAGCCGTTCGTTCTTCTCGCTCTGCTCGCCGTGGGAGTGGGGGACCAGCTGTGGCACGCGGCCCTGGCCCTGGGGCTCTTCGGGCTGGCGGTCGGGGCGCTCGACGCCTCCATGAACATGCTGGGGGTCAGCCTCCAGCGGGCGTACGGGCGGAGCATCGTGCTCGGCTTCCACGCCTCGTACAGCCTCGGCGGGATCGCGGGGGCCTCGCTGGCCTGGGTGGGGGCGCACTGGCATCTGTCGCTCTTCGCGTCGTACCTGCCGGTGGTGGCGGTGCTGCTGCCCCTGGCCTTCGTCGGGAGCCGGTGGTACGCGGCCGGGGGCGACGGGGCCGACGCGGTGGCGGAGGCGGGGGACGGCAAGGGGAGCGGTGTCGCCTTCAAGCTGCTGCTGCCGCTCTGTCTGGTGATGACCTTCGCGTACATCGGGGACTCGACCGTCTCCAACTGGAGTGCCAAGTACCTCCAGGACGTGCTGGGCAGCTCGGAGGAGCTGGCGACCGTGCCGTACAACGCGTACATGGTGACGACGCTGCTCGGGCGGGCCGTGGGGGACTTCGGGGTGCGGCGGTTCGGGGCGGCGACGGTGGTGCGGGCCGGCGCGGTGCTGGGGGCGCTGGGGTTCGCTGTGGTGGCGGTGTCGCCGGGGGCGTGGGCGGGGATCGTCGGGTTCACGGTGCTGGGGCTCGGGCTGAGCGTGATCGTGCCGCAGACCTTCGCGGCGGCCGGGCGTCTGTTCCCGGGGGCCAGCGACGCGGCGGTGGCGCGGCTCAATGTCTTCAACTACGTGGGGTTCCTGATCGGCTCCCCGTTGGTGGGGGCGCTGGGTGACGCGTGGAGCTACCGGGGGGCCATGCTGGTGCCGATGGTGCTTGTCCTGGTGACGGTGGTGTATGCCACGTCGTTCGGTGCGCGACCGGCCCGATACGGTGGCGGGCATGAGCGGCCGCGCACTGTTGATGTGGGATGAAGCTGTCACGCAGTACGACTTCGGGTCCGAGCATCCGATGGATCCGGTACGGCTCGCGCTGACGATGTCGTTGGTGCGGGCGTACGGGCTCGACCGGGCCGTGGACGTGGTCGCGGCGAAGCCGGCCGGGGACTCGACGCTGCGTCTCGTCCACCGTGAGGACTATGTGGCGGCGGTGCGGGCGGCTTCGGCCGATCCGCGGCACGCCGACCAGTCGTACGGGCTCGGTACGGTCGACGATCCGGCGTTCGCCGGGATGCACGAGGCGTCGGCGCTGATCGCCGGGCAGTCGGTGGGCGCGGCGGAGGCGGTGTGGCGCGGGGAGGCCGCGCACGCGGTGAACTTCGCGGGCGGTCTGCATCACGCGATGCCGGGCGCCGCGTCGGGGTTCTGTATCTACAACGACGCCTCCCTGGCGATCGCGAGGCTGCTGGAGCTGGGGGCTGAGCGGGTCGCGTACGTGGATGTGGACGTGCATCACGGGGACGGGGTGCAGGCGGCGTTCTGGGAGGACCCCCGGGTGCTGACCGTGTCGCTGCACGAGCATCCGCGGACGCTGTTCCCGCAGACGGGCTGGCCGGAGGAGACCGGAGCGGCTGGGGCCGGTGAGGGTGGGGCCGTGAACGTGGCGCTGCCGGCCGGGACGGGGGACGCGGGGTGGCTGCGGGCGTTCCACGCGGTCGTACCGGAGCTGCTCGCGGACTTCCGGCCGCAGGTCCTCGTCACGCAGCACGGGGCGGACACGCACTTCGAGGACCCGCTGGCCCATCTCGCGGTGTCGCTCGACGCGCAGCGGGCGGTGCAGGAGGCCTGTCACGAGCTGGCGCACGAGTACGCCGAGGGGCGCTGGCTGGCCCTGGGCGGTGGTGGGTACGCGGTGGTCGACGTCGTACCGCGGTCGTGGACGCATCTGGTGGGGATCGCGGCGCACGCTCCGGTGGATCCGGAGTCGGTGATCCCGTCGTCCTGGCGGGACGAGGTGTACGCGCGGACCCGGCAGCTGGGGCCCGGGCGGATGACGGACGGGCTGTGGCCGGTGGACTTCCGGGACTGGTCCGGGGGATACGACCCGGCGGACCGGCTGGACCAGGCGGTGCTCGCGACCCGGAAGGCGGCTTTTCCGCTGCGGGGGATGCTCGCTTAGGCAGCTGCCGGAACGTTCTGGCGGGCGTTACGCCGACTGTGGGGTGTGCCGGGGGTTTGGGCTCCGGGGGAGGGGTGTTCCGGCAGCATCGGGAGGGTGTTGAGTACCGGGGCGCTGCGGGCGCATCTGTTGGCGGCGGGGTTGGCGGGAACGGTGGCGACGTCGCGGGAGGAGAGCCTGCGGAGCTATCGGCTCTTCGCGGCGCGGGATCCGCGGGTGCTCCTTGGACTCGATCCCACCTGGGGGTGGGGTGAGGCCGATCTGCTGCGGCTGATGGCCGACAAGTGTGGGGTGTCGGACGATCCGGCGCATCGGTCGGGGCCCGACGTCATCGATCCCGAGCGGACGCTGAGGGGGCTCGACGCCTTCGCGGCGCGGTTGGGCGCGGCGGCCGCGCGGCGGGTTCCGGTGCTCCTCGGGACGGGTCATCCGCACCGGCTGCTCGGTTTCTACGTCGCTCTCGCAGACGCTTTGTCGGCGGCGGGATGTCTTGTTCTCACACCGGCGCAGGGGCGATGTGTCGACATAACGACCCGGTTCGGCGTACGCACGTACCTTCTCGACTACGTACGGGGGGTCGCACTGGTGCGAGAGCCGGGGCCGTCGGGGGGCGGGCGCGAGCCGGGGGCGCACTCCCACTCTCCGCTGCCGGTTAGGGCGGCTCTGGAGAGTGCGGCGGAGGCCGGCGGACCGCTGCCGGAGCTCGTCGTCGGAGACCACGGCTGGGTCTGCGGGGCTGGTCAGCTGGGTATTGAGGCCATCGGTCTCGCCGATACGGATGATCCGGCGCTGTTCGTCGGTGAGGCGGAGGGGCAGGTGTCGGTGGCCGTTCCGCTTGATGACGGCGTGCGCTCCGACTACTACCGTCCGCTGACGCGCTATGTACTCAATCGAGCGTGTCTGTCACGGTAAACGGCAGGTGGTAGCTCCTCTTCCCCACTCGTACCACCCGCCCCTAGTCTGGAGCGTGAGCGCTCGGCGACGAAGAGTCACCGGAGGGGAAGCCGGTGGGCGTCGCGGCGGAAGGTACAGGTGGGTCATGGCTGCTGGCGAACGACCTCTCAACGAGGTCAAGTTTCTGACCGTGGCGGAAGTCGCCTCGGTGATGCGCGTGTCCAAGATGACCGTGTACCGCTTGGTGCACAGCGGTCATCTGCCGGCGATCCGGGTGGGCAGGTCCTTCCGGGTGCCGGAACAGGCGGTTCACGAGTACCTGCGGGAGTCCTTCGTGGGGGTGGGGACCGCGTAGCGCGAGCGCGGCGACGACGCCGGGAAAGCTCCGTATGTCCCTCGGATTACAAGCGCGGTGCTCGGGACGGTAGGCTAGGCCGACGTAGGTCGTGTGGGCCCAGACGCCCCGCACCGATCCCCGCCGGGAGGCGGGGATGTTCCGAGAAGTGAGCGAGGGTAGTCGTGGGCTCTGTTATCAAGAAGCGGCGTAAGCGGATGGCCAAGAAGAAGCACCGCAAGCTGCTCAAGCGCACGCGCGTTCAGCGTCGCAACAAGAAGTAAGGCGACAGCTGCTCCGCAGCGTTCTGTGCGTCAGACGTGGCCCTTCACCGTTCGCGGTGAAGGGCCACGTTTTATTTGCGCGGAAATCTCGAGGCGCTACGGTGGCGACCAACGGAAGACGGACGGAAGGCGCTGATCTTGGGCAAGGTCGTGCTCGTCACCGGTGCCGCCCGGCATCTCGGGGGCCGCTTCGTGCGGCGGATCCAGCGGGATCCGGAGGTGGACCGGGTGATCGCGGTGGACGCGGTCGACCCCGCGCACCAGCTCGGCGCCGCCGAGTTCGTCCGGGCGGACATCCGCCGGCCGGAGATCGCGAAGGTTCTCGCCGAGCACGACGTCGACACGGTGGTCCATCTGGACGTCACCGGTACGGCGCTCGGCGGTGGTGGCCGTACGTCGGTCAAGGAGACCAACGTCATCGGCACGATGCAGCTGCTCGGCGCCTGCCAGAAGTCGCCGCGGATCGGCCGGCTCGTGATCAAGTCCAGTACCAGCGTCTACGGCTCCGCTCCCCGCGACCCGGCCGTCTTCACCGAGACGACGGCCGCGAAGTCGCTGCCCAGCGGGGGCTTCGCGAAGGACGCCGTCGAGGTCGAGGGGTATGTGCGGGGGTTCGCCCGGCGCCGCCCGGACGTGGCCGTGTGCGTGCTGCGGTTCGCGAACATCCTCGGGCCCCGGATCGACTCGCCGCTCGCCGAGTACCTCGCGCTGCCGGTGCTGCCGACCGTCCTCGGCTACGACCCGCGGCTGCAGTTCGTCCACGAGGACGACGTCATCGACGTGCTGCGCCTGGCGGCGCACGAGCCCCGCAGGGCCACCCTGAACAGCGGCACCTTCAACGTCGCCGGCGACGGGGTGCTGCTGCTGTCGCAGTGCGCGCGGCGGCTCGGGCGGCCCACCGTGCCGGTGCTGCTGCCGGCCGTCACCTGGGTGGGGACGGCGCTGCGGACCGTCGGGATCACCGACTTCGCCCCGGAGCAGATCCGGCTGCTCACCCACGGCCGGGTCGTGTCGACGGTGCAGACGCGTGAGGTCCTCGGCTTCGCGCCGCGCTACACCACGGCGGAGGCCCTCGCGGACTTCGCGCGGGGCCGGGGGCCTGGGCTGCTGCCGCCAGAGATGCTGGCGGGGGCGGTGGACCGGATCGCGGGGCGGCTGGGCTCGTCGACCGCGCGGCCGGGCGACCCCGTGTCCGCCGTACCCCCTGCGCACGAGGTGCGCTCTGTTCACTCTGTTCACGACGGCGCCTGAGGAGACCGGACAGCGATGGCGGACGCCAAGGTCATTCCGTTCGACGACGACCGGTCGCGGGCCCGGCGACGGCCCGGCGGCCGCGCCGACGGCGAGGCGGCGGCCGTACGGGCCCTGCCGGGGCCGCAGCAGGGCCCCCAGGAGCCTGAGGGGGGCCAGGAGGGCCCGGCTCCCGGCACGGCCGCGGAGGCCCCTGGCGGCGACGTGGGAGCCGGCGGCGAGACCGGGACGGGCGCGGGGCCCGGTGACTGGGAGCGGCGGCTCGCGGGCGGGCTCGCGTTCCTGCGGCGCCGGATCACCGGCGACTACGAGGTCGACGAGTTCGGCTACGACGAGGAGCTCACCGACCAGGTCCTGATGTCGCTGCTCCGCCCGCTGTACGAGAAGTACTTCCGGGTCGAGGTGAAGGGCGTCGAGAACATCCCGGCCGAGGGCGGGGCGCTCATCGTCGCCAACCACTCGGGGACCCTGCCGCTGGACGGGCTGATGATGCAGGTCGCCGTCCACGACCACCATCCGGCCGGGCGGCATCTGCGGCTGCTCGCCGCCGATCTGGTCTTCGTGCTGCCGGTCGTCAACGAGCTGGCCCGCAAGGCGGGGCACACGCTGGCCTGTGCGGAGGACGCGGAGCGGCTGCTGCGCTCCGGCGAGATCGTCGGTGTGATGCCGGAGGGCTTCAAGGGGATCGGGAAGCCGTTCGGGGAGCGGTACAAGCTCCAGCGGTTCGGGCGGGGCGGCTTCGTGTCGACGGCGCTGCGGGCCGGGGTGCCGATCGTGCCCTGCTCGATCGTCGGGGCCGAGGAGATATACCCGATGATCGGGAACGCCAAGACGCTGGCGCGGGTGCTCGGCTTCCCGTACTTCCCGCTCACCCCGACCTTCCCCTGGCTGGGGCCGCTCGGGGCGCTGCCGCTGCCGACGAAGTGGACGATCCAGTTCGGTGAGCCGATCCCGACGGACTCGTACGCGCCGGAGGCGGCGGAGGACCCGATGCTGATGTTCAACCTGACGGATCAGGTGCGGGAACAGATCCAGCACACGCTCTACAAGTTGCTGGTGCAGCGGCGGTCGGTCTTCTTCTGACCCCGGGTCGTTCGTCCGGAGCAAGAAGAAGGGGCGCCCCCCGTCCGTGGGGGCGCCCCTTCTTCTTGCTAGCGAGCGTCCTCGCTGTCGATGCCGAGGCCTGGAAGCAGGCCCGGCAAGATGGGCGGAATGGTGACGTCCGGCATCTCGGTCGGCGCCTGACCGTCCGCGGGGGCGGTCGGTGTGCCGGTCGGGGAGGCGGGGGGCTTGAGCAGCCCGCCGGTGCTGCCGCCGAGGAGACCGTCCTCCTCCGGCGAATCGGTGCCGCTGTCCGCGCTCGGGCTGGTGCCCGTGCTGGGGCCCGACGGACGGGGCGGTGCGGAGTGCCTGCCCGAGGGCGGGGCCTCGTGGCCGGACGGCGGACGCTGGGTGTCCTTGCCCTGGGAGGTCTGCGGAGTGCTCGGGCGGCCGCTGGGGCTCTCCGAGCCGATCGCGCCCTTCTCGGGGGTGCGGGGGAGCACCGACTGGAGGGGTTCGACCTCTTCGTCCATGGCGTCGAAGACGTGCGTGACCTCGCTGCCCACGTCCGACAACTGGACGGGGAGCCGGTCGCGGAGGCCGTTCCAGGTGTCCCGGTGGGCCTGCGCGAAGGAGTTGAGCCGGGCCATCGGGGCGATCTCGCCGTCCCGCTCGTACGCCTGGCGGAGCAGCCGGTGGCCCTCGGTGGCGTCGTGCTTCATCCCGCCCAGGACCCGGCGGATCTCGGTGAGCGACTCGTGGTCGAGGTCGCCGACGCGGCCCCGTTCCATGAGTCTCCGGGCCTCGCTGAGCCGGGTGGACGCCTGGTCGAGGTAGATGCCGCCGCGGTCCGCGTCGTCGTCCGCCATGCCCAGCTTGATGTCCTCCATGCCTCGCTTGAGCCCGTAGAGCGAGTCACCGGGGAGCGCGTCGGAGCTGGCGGCCGCTACGCCGCCGAAGGCGCCCGCAGCGACGCCGACCGTGAGGCCACCGGCGGCGAGGCCCTTGGACCAGCGGGAGCGGGGCCGTAGCTTCCGCAGGGGGGACGCCCGGTGGGCGCCCTTGCCGCCGGCGGTGCGCTGCTCGGGCACCGCGGGGGCCCCGGCCGCGCTCCCTTCCATGAGCATCGCTTCCATGGCGGCGACGAGCTGGGCTCGCTGCACCACCTTGACCTCGGGATCCAGCTGTGGCTTCGGCAGTTCGCCGAGGCCACTCGCCACGGCCAACAGCCGCCCCTGTTCGGCCGGTTCTGCCGGAGTCTCCGGCTGTTCGGCCGCCGCGCCCTCGGACTCCCGGTCCTCCAGGGCCTGGGCGAAGGCGTTCGTCCGCCGGTGCGCCGATACGTTCGCGATCACTGGCGGCACCTCCTCTCGTCATGACGGTCGACTCCCCGGGGTGTCCGGAAGGTTGCACACCTTGAGCGCATCCACACGAAAGAGTGAGTGGCTGCGGACATGGCGTGTCCACAGGGAGCCTGCATCCCGCACAACGAGCGGCGCGGCACTTGGGTTACGCGCGAAAGATGATCGGACCAGTGCGTCATCGAGGCGTCACCGACTGTGAGTTGGGCGGGGGTCGTGGGGATGTGGGGGGAACGGCGGGGGTCGGGGCGCGGTCCGGTCCGCGGGGGCGTGTGTGGGGGGCGCGAACCGGTCAGCGGGCGTCGTCCGGGAGGAGGCGGGCCAGGGTGCGGACGGCCCGGTACTGGAGGGTCTTGATCGCTCCCTCGTTCTTCCCCATGACGCGGGCGGTCTCGGCGACCGAGAGGCCCTGGAGGAAGCGCAGGGTGACGCACTCCTGCTGCTGGGGGTTGAGGCGGCGGACCGCGTCGAGGAGTGCGGCGTTGGAGAGCGACTCCAGGACGGAGTCCTCGGGGCTGCGCTCGACCTCGTTGGCGTCGAGCATCTCGCCGGTGGTCACTTCCAGGCGGAAGCGGCTCGACTTGAAGTGGTCGGCGACCAGGTTCCTGGCGATCGTGACGAGCCAGGCGCCGAAGTCGCGGCCCTGCCAGGTGAAGGTGGAGATCCGGCGCAGGGCGCGCAGGAACGTCTCACTTGTGAGGTCCTCCGCCGTCGCCTTCCCGCCGACGCGGTAGTAGATGTAGCGGTAGACGGTGTCGCTGTACTGGTCGTACAGCCGGCCGAAGGCCTCGGCCTCGCCCGCCTGGGCGCGCTCGACCAGGTCCATCATGCGGGCGCTGTCGCTGTCGGCGGTGGGGCGGCGGGGGGTGGTGGTCGAGGTTCCGGACCGGGCACCGCGTCTGCCCACGGCGGCGCCACCGTCGGCCAGGGCATAGCAAGGGCCGGCGGGTGCCGGTGCGGCGAAGGCGAAGGCGGGGACAGGGCCGGCGTACGCGGTGGGGACGAAGCCGCGCAAACGGTCGAGGACCGTTGCGCGCAGCGTAGCCAGGCCCGAGGTGTCAACCCCGACGTGTGGGTACACGGGACTCCCAGAGGCAGAGCTTCCATCACGTGCAGTGCGGGACCGTTCACCCGTCGTGGCGACGTGAGGGGTCCTTTGTGCGTCCCAGGAGAATAACGCTTCGTACAGGCAGCACTACACCCAGTTGCTCAAATCACCGGTTCCGTCGGTTCTGTTACTGCTTGGAGTCGGATCAAGGTGTGATTGGTGACCGGTTGTTGATCGGTTTGCTTCCGAGTGTGACTGCGCGGGGGTTGCGTTGTGCTCAAGTGCGGGACCGGTGAGTGATCGGGGCCGCTGCGGGGTAAGGAGCCCCGAATGCCTGGGAGTCGACCTGTGCGGTGGTGTTCGACCACGGACGGGTGAGGGTGCCTGGTCCGGGGTCGCAGATGATCGCAGCCGAAACGTATCGGCAGACCGTTCCGGCGCACCGGGAGAGAGGTGCGGAGCCGGACCTCAGTGACGGCGGCGGTGCAGGGCGACCGCGGCCGCCGTGCCGCCGGCCAGGGCGCCCAGACCCGCGGCGGCGGGGATGCCGACCTTGGCGGCCTTGCGGCCGGTCCGGTAGTCGCGCAGCCGCCAGTCCCGGGCCTTCGCGTACTTGCGGAGCTTGGTGTCCGGGTTGATCGCGTACGGGTGGCCGACGAGCGAGAGCATCGGGATGTCGTTGTGCGAGTCGCTGTACGCGGCGCAGCGGCTCAGGTCGAGGCCCTCGGCGGCGGCCAGGGCCCGTACCGCCTCGGCCTTCGCCGGGCCGTGCAGGGGCTCGCCGACCAGCTTGCCCGTGTAGACGCCGTCGATGGACTCGGCGACCGTGCCGAGCGCGCCGGTCAGGCCGAGCCTGCGGGCGATGATCGTGGCCGTCTCGACCGGGGCCGCGGTGACCAGCCACACCTTCTGGCCCGCGTCCAGGTGCGCCTGGGCCAGGTCGCGGGTGCCGGGCCAGATGCGGTCGGCCATGTACTCGTCGTAGATCTCCTCGCCGATCGACATCAGCTCGGAGACGCGGTGGCCCTTGACGATGGACAGGGCGCTGTCGCGGGCCTCCTGGATGTGCTCGGGGTCCTCGACGCCGGCGATCCGGAACCAGGCCTGCGCCCAGGCGAAGCGGGCGAGTTCACGGCGCTGGAAGAACTTCCGCTTGTACAGGCCGCGGCCGAAGTGGAAGATCGACGCGCCCTGCATCACGGTGTTGTCGAGATCGAAGAACGCGGCCGCCCGTACGTCGCCGACGACAGGGAACTCGGGCTCGGCCGGGGTCTCGGCCTCCGCGAGTTCCTGGGCCGCCGCCTCCTCCCGCTCCCTTTCCAGCTGGAGCGAGGACTTGCGCGCTGCCTCGGCAGCGGCCTCGCCTGCGAGCACGCTGCGCGCGGTGGCGGAGCGCCTACGGGGGGTGAGCCATCCCAGAGCGGCCATGCCGTGAGCATAGCCAGTCTGTTCGGTACTTCCCGACTTGTGGCGATGCCGCGGCGTGAACACTGTGGGGCTCCCCTGTTAATCAGGGACAGAATGGACGTCATGTTCGGACGGACGAAGAAGAAGACGGACGCCGCGTCGCGCACCGTGACGCTGATCGGCAAGCCGGGCTGTCATCTCTGCGACGACGCCCGCGCGGTGATCGAGGCGGTGTGCGCGGAGACGGGGGCGCGCTGGGAGGAGAAGGACATCACCCAGGACGCGGAGCTTCACCGGGCGTACTGGGAGCAGATTCCCGTCGTCCTGGTCGACGGCGAGCAGCACACCTTCTGGCGTGTCGACGCCGGGCGGCTCCGTCGCGAACTGGGTGCCTGACCGAAAGACGGCTACCATCGTGGACGTTTTGTTGGGCTTCGGGGGCGGTGTCGTGAGGAGTGTGTGCGGTTTTGCCCCCTTCGGGTTCTCAACGCGCTGACACGCCGCGCGGTTCCGTGACGATACGAACCGGCCGCGTGACCCCGGTCACTTTGGGCGGACAAAACGGACACCATCTTTGTGCACGCGTTCACAAAGACATAGCCTGCATTCGACGGGGCGGTCTTGGGACATATGGCCGCCTGCAGCCCCGCTCATCCCGCAGGAGCACCGTGGCAACTGGCCGAACTCACCGACCGGCGACCCGTAGCCGAGGAATTCCCGAGGCCACCGTCGCCCGGCTTCCGCTGTATCTGCGCGCACTCACCGCGCTCTCGGAGCGCTCCGTACCCACGGTCTCCTCCGAAGAGCTCGCCGCCGCGGCGGGGGTCAACTCCGCGAAGCTGCGCAAGGACTTCAGCTACCTGGGTTCCTACGGCACCCGCGGGGTCGGCTACGACGTCGAGTACCTCGTCTACCAGATCTCCCGTGAGCTGGGGCTCACCCAGGACTGGCCGGTCGTCATCGTCGGTATCGGTAACCTCGGTGCCGCGCTCGCCGGGTACGGCGGTTTCGCCTCCCGCGGCTTCCGCGTCGCCGCGCTGATCGACGCCGACCCCGCCATGACCGGCAAGCCGGTCGCCGGGATCCCCGTCCAGCACAGCGACGACCTCGAGAAGATCATCGAGGAGGACGGCGTCTCCATCGGCGTCATCGCGACCCCGGCCGGCGTCGCCCAGCAGGTCTGCGACCGGCTCGTGGCCGCCGGAGTCACCTCCATCCTGAACTTCGCCCCGACCGTGCTCTCCGTGCCCGACGGCGTGGACGTACGCAAGGTCGACCTCTCCATCGAGCTGCAGATCCTCGCCTTCCATGAGCAGCGCAAGGCCGGCGAGGAGTCGAACGCCGAGGCCGACGCCGAGGCGGAGACCGCCGCGGCCGTCGCGCCGCCGGCCCCCCGTGGCGCCACGGGCGGCAGCCGCAAGGGACCCGACGGGGACGTCCCCGCCGTGATGCCGGCATGAGCCTCCTCGTCGTCGGTCTCAGCCACCGCAGCGCCCCCGTCTCCATCCTGGAGCGGGCGGCACTCGCGGCGGACACCCAGGCCAAGCTCCTCCAGGACACCCTCGCCGCCGAACCGGCCGCCGAAGGCACCGTCCTGGCCACCTGCAACCGCATCGAGCTCTACGCCGACGTGGACAAGTTCCACGCCGGTGTCGCCGAGCTGTCCACGCTGCTCGCGCAGCACAGCGGCGTCGGCCTGGACGAGCTCACCCCCTATCTCTACGTGCACTACGAGGACCGGGCCGTCCACCACCTCTTCTCGGTGGCCTGCGGCCTCGACTCGATGGTCGTCGGCGAGGGCCAGATCCTCGGCCAGATCAAGGACGCCCTCGCCCTCGGCCAGGAGCTGCACACCGCCGGCCGCCTCCTCAACGACCTGTTCCAGCAGGCCCTGAGGGTCGGCAAGCGGGCCCACAGCGAGACCGGGATCGACCGGGCCGGGCAGTCGCTCGTCACCTTCGGCCTGGAGCGACTCGTCGACGGCACGGACGGCACCGACGTCGACACCTGGGCCAAGGGCAAGAAGGCGCTCGTCATCGGCGCCGGCTCGATGTCCTCGCTCGCCGCCGCCACGCTCGCGCGTTCCGGCGTCTCCGAGATCGTCATCGCCAACCGCACCCTGGCCCGCGCCGAGCGGCTCGCGCAGATCCTGAACGAGCCCGGGGGCACCGGGGTGGCCGCGCACGCGGTCGAGATGGTTGCCGTCGGCGACGAACTGACACGTGCCGACGTCGTCGTCTCCTGCACCGGCGCCACCGGACTCGTCCTCACCGGGGACGACATCGAGACCGCCGTCCAGGGCCGCCGCACCCCGCTCGCCCTGCTCGACCTCGCCATGCCCCGCGACATCGACGCCGCCGCCCACCGCATCCCCGGTGTCCGGCTCGTCGACATCGAGTCGCTCGCCGAGGCCTCCGCCGACGCGCCGATGGCCGCCGACGTCGACCAGGTGCGCGGCATCGTCTCCGACGAGGTCGCGGCCTTCGGCGCCGCCCAGCGCGCCGCCCACATCACCCCCACCGTCGTCGCCCTGCGCACCATGGCTGCCGACGTGGTGGCCGGCGAGATCGCCCGGCTCGAGGGCCGGCTGCCCGGCCTCGACGACAAGCAGCGCGCCGAGATCACCCAGACCGTGCGCCGCGTGGTCGACAAGCTCCTGCACGCGCCGACCGTGCGGGTCAAGCAGCTGGCGAGCGAGCCCGGCGGTGCCGGGTACGCGGACGCGCTGCGGACACTCTTCGACCTCGACCCGGAGACGGTGGCTTCTGTCAGCCGGGCCGACCTGAATGACGCCGACGTCAAGAACCGAGGGCGAGTATGACCGAGAGGGCACTGAGGCTCGGGACCAGGCGCAGCAAGCTCGCCATGGCCCAGTCCGGGCACGTGGCCGATGCCGTCCGGCAGCTGACCGGCCGGCCCGTCGAGCTCGTGGAGATCACGACGTACGGGGACACCTCCCGGGAGCACCTCGCGCAGATCGGCGGCACCGGCGTCTTCGTCGCCGCCCTGCGTGACGCGCTGCTCGCGGACGAGGTGGACTTCGCCGTCCACTCCCTGAAGGACCTGCCGACCGCGCAGCACCCTGACCTGGTGCTGGCCGCGATCCCGGAGCGCGAGGACCCGCGCGACGTGCTGATCGCCCGCGACGGACTGACGCTGGACCGGCTGCCCGCGGGCAGCCGGGTCGGCACCGGATCGCCGCGGCGCATGGCCCAGCTCCACGCGTACGCGCACAACCACGGCCTGGAGATCACCTGCGTCCCGATCCGGGGCAACATCGACACCCGGGTCGGCTACGTGCGCAGCGGGGAACTGGACGCGGTGGTTCTCGCCGCGGCAGGCCTCAACCGCATCGGCGGGACGGCGGAGCTCACCGGCTCCCTGTCGCTCGACCACCTGTCGGTCGACTCCGTCCTGCCCGCCCCCGGCCAGGGGGCCCTGGCGATCGAGTGCCTGGCGTCGAACGCCGAACTCGTCACCGCGCTCGCCGAGCTCGACGACCCGCTCACCCGGGCCGCCGTGACCGCTGAGCGATCCCTGCTCGCCGCCCTGGAGGCCGGCTGCTCCGCACCCGTGGGTGCGCTGGCCGACCTGCTGGCCGACGACCCCGGTCACGGGCAGGTTGTCACCGAGATGCGCCTGCGCGGCGTCGTCGGCACCACCGACGGCTCGACGCTGGTTCAGCTGTCCACCACCGGACCCGTACCCACCTCGCACGACGAGGCCATGGCGCTCGGACGCGAACTCGCGGACGAGATGCTCGCCAAGGGTGCGGCCGGTCTTATGGGGGAGCGAGCACTTTGAACCCCACCAGCCCGACCACCAGCCCGCTGTCCCCGGCCTTCGCGGGCCATGGACACGTCACATTCCTCGGCGCAGGCCCCGGTGACCCCGGTCTCCTGACCCTCAGGGCCGTGGAGGCCCTCGCCGGAGCGGATGTCCTGATCGCCGAGCCGGAGGTGCTCGAGGTCGTTCGCGGCCACGCGCGCGCGGGGGTGAGCACGCCGGAGCTGACGGTGGTTGACGAGGCGTCAACAACCGCCGGTGTCCCCGTGTTGAGGGACGCGGCCAATCTTGTCATGGAGGCCGCCAGGGGCGGCAGGCGGGTCGTCCGTGCGGTGACCGGCGACCCCGGCCTCGACGGCAACGCGGGAGCCGAGATGCTCGCCTGCGCCGCCGAGGGCATCCCCTTCGAGGTCGTCCCCGGCGTCGCCACGGCCGTCGGCGTACCCGCGTACGCCGGTGTCCCGCTCCGCGACGCCCAGGGCACCGACGTGCGCTTCGTCGACGCCCGCACCGCCGACGAGCGGTGCTGGACCGAGGTCGGCGCCTCCGACGGCACCGTCGTCGTGTCCACCTCGCTCGACTCGGTGGCCGCGGCCGCCGGTGAACTGGTGGCGGCGGGCCGTAAGCCGGACACCCCGCTCACCGTCACCATCGCCGGTACGACCACCCGGCAGCGGACCTGGAACGCCACGCTCGGCACCATCGCCCAGGTCTTCAAGCAGGGCAAGGTCCTCCCCTCGCCCGAGGGCCACCGGCCGGTCATAGCCGTGGTCGGCGAGCGCAGCGCCCCGGCGCAGCGGGACCAGCTGTCGTGGTTCGAGTCGAAGCCGCTGTTCGGCTGGCGGGTGCTCGTGCCGCGTACCAAGGAGCAGGCCGCGTCGCTCTCCGACCAGCTGCGTTCGTACGGCGCGGTGCCGCACGAGGTGCCGACCATCGCCGTCGAGCCGCCGCGCACGCCCCAGCAGATGGAGCGTGCGGTCAAGGGGCTCGTGACCGGGCGCTACGAGTGGATCGCCTTCACCTCGGTCAACGCGGTGAAGGCCGTACGCGAGAAGTTCGAGGAGTACGGGCTCGACGCGCGTGCCTTCGCCGGGATCAAGGTCGCGGCGGTGGGCGAGCAGACCGCCGCGGCGCTGGTCGACTTCGGTGTGAAGCCGGACCTGGTGCCGAGCGGGGAGCAGTCCGCGGCGGGTCTGCTGGAGGACTGGCCGCCGTACGACCCGGTCTTCGACCCGATCGACCGCGTCTTCCTGCCGCGGGCCGACATCGCGACGGAGACGCTGGTCGCGGGGCTGATCGAGCTCGGGTGGGAGGTCGACGACGTCACCGCGTACCGGACCGTACGGGCCTCGCCGCCGCCGGCGGACACGCGTGAGGCGATCAAGGGCGGCGGGTTCGACGCCGTGCTGTTCACGTCGTCGTCGACGGTGCGGAACCTGGTCGGTATCGCCGGGAAGCCGCACAACGTGACCGTCATCGCGTGCATCGGTCCCGCCACGGCGAAGACCGCCGAGGAGCACGGGCTGCGGGTGGACGTGCTGTCGCCCGAGCCGTCGGTGCACAAGCTGGCGGAGGCGCTGGCGGACTTCGGGCTGCGGCGGCGGGAGGCTGCGCTGGAGGCGGGGGATCCTGTCACTCGGCCCAGTGAGCGGCGGCCGGGGGCGCGGAGGCGTCGTACGACGTAGCGGGTTCTTGGGGTGCGGGTCCCTGCGGGGGCCCGCACCTCTGTTTTGTCTGGGGCGGTGCCGTTTGCTGGGGGCGGGTCCGCGCCCCCACGGGGCGGGGCGAGGGCCCCGCACGGGGCGAGGGCGGTAGCGGGGGCTCGTGTGGGTGGGGTGCCGTCCTGCGGGACGGTTGGCCGCACGGAGGGTGCCCTGGGGCGGCAACATCGTGTCGGTAAAAGCACTCTTTGGGCGGGCGTAGCCTCGGGGCTATGAACTCGTACGGATCCTTTCCCGGGGCGCGGCCGCGGCGGCTGCGGACGACGCCCGCCATGCGGCGGATGGTGGCCGAGACGCGGCTGCATCCCGCCGATCTGATCCTTCCCGCGTTCGTGCGCGAGGGGATCACCGAGCCCGTGCCGATCCAGGCCATGCCCGGTGTCGTCCAGCACACCCGCGACACCCTGCGGAAGGCCGCGGCCGAGGCCGTCGAGGCCGGGGTCTCCGGCATCATGCTCTTCGGCGTGCCCGAGGACGAGAAGAAGGACGCGGCGGGGACGGCCGGGACCGACCCCGACGGGATCCTTCAGGTCGCCATCCGGGACGTCCGCGCCGAGGTCGGCGACGAGCTCGTGATCATGTCCGACCTCTGTCTCGACGAGTACACCGACCACGGCCACTGCGGTGTCCTCGACGCAGACGGCCGCGTCGACAACGACGCCACGCTGGAACGTTACGCCGAGATGGCCCAGGTGCAGGCGGACGCCGGCGTCCACGTCGTCGGCCCCTCCGGGATGATGGACGGCCAGGTCGGCGTCGTCCGGGACGCCCTGGACACCATCGGCAAGGAGGACGTGGCGATCCTCGCGTACACCGCGAAGTACTCCTCCGCCTTCTACGGCCCCTTCCGCGAGGCCGTCGGCTCCTCCCTCCGGGGGGACCGCAAGACCTACCAGCAGGACCCCGCCAACCTGCGGGAGTCCCTGCGCGAGCTCGCCCTCGACCTGGAGGAGGGCGCCGACATGGTGATGGTCAAGCCGGCCGGGCCGTACCTCGACGTGGTCGCCAAGGTCGCCGAGTCCGTGGAGGTGCCCGTCGCCGCGTACCAGATCAGTGGCGAGTACTCGATGGTCGAGGCCGCCGCCGAGAAGGGCTGGATCGACCGCGACCGGGCGATCTTCGAGACCCTGACCGGCATCCGGCGGGCCGGCGCGCAGCTGATCCTCACCTACTGGGCCACCGAGGTCGCCCAGAAGCTGTCCGACGTGCGCCGCTAGCCGGGCTCAGTCCCACCAGAAGGTCCAGACGGGGCTGTCCAGCAGCCCCGTCCGGGCGTACTGGCGCAGGCCGCCGTGGGGGCCCTGGTCGACGTTGTCCGGGCAGAACGCGAAATGCTCCGCCGCCAGCGCCTCGGCCTCCTCCGGCGTCTGGGGCGGCGCCGCGACCGAGACCACCAGCTGGTCGAAGGTGAGCGCGACGACACGCGCCCCGAACCGGTCCTCCCAGGACCGAAGCACCGCACACAACCGGGCCACGTCGTTCTCGTGGTTCAGCGGCCCGGTCCAGCCGATCACCGCCGGTATGTCCGCGCTGCGCCGTGCCGGAACCAGGGCCGGGCGGGCGTCCTCCAGCCAGAAGCCCGGCTCCGTCAGCATCTCGGCGACGACGGCCGCCGCCTCGTCGGGGTCCGTGTCGCACGGCTGCGCCGGGGCGAGGCCCGGCCAACCGGCGCCTCCGGCTATCTCCTCCGGCGCGTTCGCGTCCCAGAACTCGGAGAGGACCTCCTCGGCCTCGTGGTCGGCCGGGTCGCTCATCTCCTCCGGCATCAGCTCCCACCGGTCCAGGCCCCAGTCACCGCCCAGCAGCACCGGCAGCAGACCCGCCGTACGGGCCGCCGGGCGCAGCGCGCCCCACGCGGAAGGGCCCGCCGCGCCGTGCCCCGACCAGATGTACGGGGAGTCCGCCGGGCCGGTGACGGCGCCGGGCGGCAGGTCGAGGCCGAGGGAACGGCCGGTCGGATCGGCTGCGAGCCGGGGCAGCTGGTTGGGGATCATCGCCATGCGGAGAACGTACGGGGCGCCACTGACAACGGGGCGAGTGGTGGCGCGGCACACGTCGGCGCACCCTGGAGAGGTAGCCGACAGGTACCTCGCTGGAGGTGGTCCTCATGATGAACACGCTTGTCGGATGGCATGTGGAGATGGAGTTCCAGGAGGAGGGTGACCGGACACGGGCCGCGGCCATGGTGCGGCTCACCGACGGCACCGAGTTCCGCGCCCACGGCACGGCCAACCGTCACCCCTCCGACCCGGAGCAGCTCAGGGTGGGCGAGGAGATCGCCGGCGCACGCGCGCTGATGGACCTCGCCTCGCAGCTGCTGCAGAAGGCCCACACGGAGATCGACGAGGTCTCGGGCCGGACCTCGCACACCATCCGTTGACGACGAAGCCCCCGGCACGGTGATCCGTACCAGGGGCTTCGCCTTCGGATGACGCTGCGGGACCGTCAGAGGCGCTCGGGCGTCCGGATGCCCAGCAGGGCCATGCCCTGGTGCAGCGTGCGGGCCGTCAGGTCGGACAGGAAGAGACGGTTCTCCGCGACGTCCTGCGCCGGCGCGGGCTTGATGACCGGGCACTGGTCGTAGAACGTCGTGAACAGCGACGCCAGCTGGTACAGGTACGCGGCCAGCTTGTGCGGGGCGTACTCCGCGGCCGTCTCGGCGATCACCTCGCCGAACTGGTCCAGGTGCAGGCCGAGCGCACGCTCGGCCGGGGCCAGCTCCAGCTCCGGGTGGGCGAGCGGGGTGCGGTCGCCGGCCTTCCCGAAGATCGACCTGACCCGCGCGTACGCGTACTGCACGTACACCGAGGTGTCGCCGTTCAGCGAGACCATCTGGTCCAGGTCGAACTTGTAGTCGCGCGCGGCGGACGTCGACAGGTCCGCGTACTTCACGGCGCCGATGCCCACGTACTGGCCGTTCTCGACGATCTCCGCCTCGGTCAGGAGCGTCTGCCCGGTCTTCTCACGGAAGTCGTCCGCCTTCTCGCGCACGACCGACGTCGCCCGGTCCACCGCCTCGTCCAGCAGGTCCACGAGCCTGACCGTCTCGCCCTCACGGGTCTTGAACGGCTTGCCGTCCTTGCCGAGGACCGTGCCGAAGGCCAGCTGGACGGCCTTCACGTCCTCGTTCAGCCAGCCGGCCCGGCGGGCCGTCTCGAAGACCATCTTGAAGTGCAGCGCCTGGCGGGCGTCGACCACGTACAGCAGGGTCGTCGCCTTCAGGTTCTGGACGCGGTCGCGGATCGCGGACAGGTCCGTCGCCGCGTAGCCGAAGCCGCCGTCGGACTTCTGGACGATCAGCGGGGTCGGGTTGCCGTCCGGGCCCTTCACATCGTCGAAGAACACGCACAGCGCGCCCTCGGAGCGGACGGCGACGCCCGACTCCTCAAGGATCCGGCAGGTCTCCACCAGCATGTCGTTGTAGCCGGACTCGCCGACCACGTCGCCGTCCCGGATGTCCATGTCGAGCTTGTCGAAGACCGAGTAGAAGTAGATCTTCGACTCGTCGACGAACCGCTGCCACAGAGCCAGGGTCTGCTCGTCACCGGCCTGCAGGTCGACGACACGCGCGCGGGCCCGCGTCTTGAAGTCCTCGTCCGAGTCGAAGAGCGCGCGCGAGGCCTTGTAGAGCCGGTTCAGGTTCGACATGGCCTCCTCACCGGAGACCTCGGCGCCGTCCTCGGCCTTGTGGTCCAGCTCGTGCGGGTGCTCGATCAGATACTGGATGAGCATGCCGAACTGGGTGCCCCAGTCGCCGATGTGGTGGCGGCGGACCACGCTCTCACCGGTGAACTCCAGGATCTCGACCATCGCGGCACCGATCACGGCGGAACGCAGGTGCCCGACGTGCATCTCCTTCGCCACGTTCGGCTGGGCGTAGTCGATGACCGTCGTGCCGGCCGACTCGTTGAACGGCACCCCGAGCCGGGCGTCGGCGGCACGGGCCGCGAGGGTCCGCACGATCGCCGCGTCCGTGACCGTGATGTTCAGGAAGCCGGGGCCCGAGACCTCGATCTCCTTCAGGACGTCGTTCTCCGGGATCGCCGCGACGACCTGGGTGGCCAGCTCACGCGGGTTGCCCTTGAGCCGCTTGGCGAGCGCCAGGATGCCGTTGGCCTGGAAGTCGGCCCGGTCGCTTCGTCGGAGCAGCGGGTCGGCGGACGCGGCGTCCGGCAGAGCTGCCGAGAGGCCGTCCGTGAGGCGCTGCTGCACGGTCGAAGCGAGGGAAGGGACCGAGGCCATGAGCTTCCGTTCCTGTTGAGTTCGGGGAGTTCTGTGCGTCTAAATCGCTTGTCAAGTGTCCCATGGGAGCGCAACGTGATTTCCCCGCCTGTGGACAACCGGGGGACGCGGGCGATCTCTGCCTGTGGACAACCTCGGGGAGCCCGCTTCCGTCTGGGAGAATGGCTCACGTAGGGCCCTCAGGCAGAACCCACCCAGGAAGAAGGACGTACCGACCGTGGCTCAGAGCAGCACAGAGACCGACTGGGTCTCCCGTTTCGCGGACGAGGTCATCGCCGAGTCGGAGCGACGTGCGCCTGGCAAACCGGTCGTCGTCGCCTCCGGCCTCTCCCCGTCCGGCCCGATCCACCTGGGCAACCTCCGCGAGGTCATGACCCCGCACCTGGTCGCCGACGAGATCCGCCGCCGCGGACACGAGGTCAGGCACCTGATCTCCTGGGACGACTACGACCGCTTCCGCAAGGTGCCGAACGGCATCGAGGGCATCGACGAGTCCTGGGCCGAGCACATCGGCAAGCCGCTGACCTCGGTCCCCGCCCCCGCCGGCTCGCCCCACCCCAACTGGGCCGAGCACTTCAAGGCCGCCATGGTCGAGTCGCTGGCCGAGCTCGGCGTCGAGTACGACCCGATCAGCCAGACCGAGCAGTACACCGCGGGCACCTACCGCGAGCAGATCCTGCACGCCATGAAGCACCGCGGCGACATCGACGCCATCCTCGACCAGTACCGGACGAAGAAGGCGCCGAAGAAGCAGTCGCAGAAGCCCCTCGACGAGGCCGAGCTGGAAGCCGAGGAGGGCTCCGGCGCGGCGAGCGAGGACGACGGCTCCGGCGGCACCTCGGGCTACTTCCCGTACAAGCCGTACTGCGGACAGTGCGAGAAGGACCTCACCACGGTCACCTCGTACGACGACGACACCACCGAGCTGGCCTACACCTGCACCGACTGCGGCTTCTCCGAGACCGTGAAGCTGAGCGAGTTCAACCGCGGCAAGCTGGTCTGGAAGGTCGACTGGCCGATGCGCTGGGCCTACGAGGGCGTCATCTTCGAGCCCTCCGGCGTCGACCACTCCTCGCCCGGCTCCTCCTTCGTCGTCGGCGGCCAGATCGTCCGCGAGATCTTCGACGGCGTCCAGCCGATCGGCCCCATGTACGCCTTCGTCGGCATCAGCGGCATGGCCAAGATGTCCTCCTCGCGCGGTGGCGTCCCGACCGCCGCCGACGCGCTGAAGATCATGGAAGCGCCGCTGCTGCGTTGGCTGTACGCGCGCCGCCGCCCCAACCAGTCCTTCAAGATCGCCTTCGACCAGGAGATCCAGCGGCTCTACGACGAGTGGGACAAGCTGGAGGCCAAGGTCGCCGACGGCAGCGTGCTGCCCGCCGACGCCGCCGCCCACAGCCGGGCCGCCCGCACGGCCGCCGGCGAGCTTCCCCGCACCCCGCGCCCGCTCCCGTACCGCACGCTCGCCTCGGTCATGGACATCACCGCCGGCCACGACGAGCAGACTCTGCGGATCCTGACCGAACTCGACCCCGACAACCCGGTCGCGTCCCTCGACGAGGTCCGGCCGCGCCTCGACCGCGCCGAGAACTGGATCACCAGCCAGGTCCCGGCCGACCAGCGCACCATCGTCCGCGAGGAGCCCGACACCGAGCTCCTCGGCACCCTGGACGACGAGGGCCGCGAGTCCCTCCGCCTCCTCCTGGAAGGCCTCGACACCCACTGGTCGCTCGACGGACTCACCACCCTCGTCTACGGCGTCCCCAAGGTCATGGCCGGACTCGACGCCGACGCCAAGCCCACCCCTGAGCTGAAGCTCGCCCAGCGGGCCTTCTTCGCCCTGCTCTACAAGCTCCTCGTCAGCCGCGAGACCGGGCCGCGACTGCCCACCCTGCTGCTCGCCGTGGGCGCGGACCGGGTGAGGAAGCTGCTCGGCGCGTGAACGCACGAGTGAACTGAACACGCGAAGGGGCCGCCACCCGGATGCCGGGCGGCGGCCCCTTCCCGTACCCCCGCGCCACTCAGGGAGTGCGGTACTCCTGCATGTCCTGCTGGATCTGCTGCTGGATCCCCGGGATCATCCGATGGAGCAGCTCGGGGTTACGCAGCTGCTCGACGCCATAGGCGTCGGCCACCAGCCGCTCGAGCTCCTGCGTCTCCGGGAAGCGGTCGTTCTCCACGGCGTACGCCCAGGTCTGCTTGTAGACGACCTCGCGGAACTCCTCGACCTCCTGCGGCTCCGGCTGCTCCTCCACGTACTCCGGGTACTCGACGAACTCCTCCGGCCCCGACGGGGGAACGTCCTCCGGGCCGAGCGGCACCGGCACCGGGATCGGCTCCAGACCATCGACGATCTGAGGGTTGTACGAGCCCTGATAGCCGTCCGGCCGCGCCTGGCCCGCGAACCAAGGGCTGCCCTCGGGATCCTCCGCCGCATCGGGAAGCGGCTGCGGCGCGGGCGCAAGCTGCACCGGCGGCTGAGGCTGCTGGGTCGACTGAAGCGGCTGCGGCGGCTGAGGCAACAACGCCGACGCGCCCTGCGGCTGCGCGGGCAGCACAGCCGGCTCGATACCCGCCGCCGCGAGACCCGCCGCCGCCGTCTCCGCGAGCGGCACCCCGTACCGCGCCAGACGCAGCGGCATCAACGCCTCCACCGGCGCCTTACGGCGCCAGCTCCGGCCGAAACGGGCCTGAAGACGCGCCTGGTAGATCAGCCGCTCCTGCTCCAGCTTGATCACCTGCTCGTACGAGCGCAGCTCCCACAGCTTCATCCGGCGCCACAACCGGAACGTCGGCACCGGCGACAACAGCCAACGGGTCAGCCGCACGCCCTCCATGTGCTTGTCCGCGGTGATGTCCGCGATCCGGCCCACCGCGTGCCGCGCGGCCTCGACAGCCACCACGAACAGAATCGGGATCACCGCGTGCATCCCGACACCCAGCGGGTCGGGCCAGGCGGCCGCGCCGTTGAACGCGATCGTCGCCGCCGTCAGCACCCACGCGGTCTGCCGCAGCAGCGGGAACGGGATCCGCAGCCACGTCAGCAGCAGATCCAGCGCCAGCAGCACACAGATGCCCGCGTCGATGCCGATCGGGAAGAAGTACGAGAAGGTGCCGAAGCCCTTCTGCACCGCGAGCTCGCGCACGGCCGCGTACGAACCCGCGAAACCGATCCCCGCGATGATCAGCGCACCGGCGATGACGAGGCCGATGAGTATCCGGTGTGTGCGTGTCAGCTGCATCGCGGCCACCCGCGATCCCCTCCCCGTCAATCGACATCTCGCGCGCACAGACTGGCACATGTGCGCGAAGCCCGGCCCCCGGGGGAGGGACGGGCTCCGCATCGACCAGCCACTCTGCGTCGGTTTGCGACTAGTTGTCGGCCTTCACCCGCGCCTACTTGTTCGCAGCGGCGACCGCGGCCACGGCCTCCTTGGCCGCCGCCACCGCACCATCCATGATCGTCTTGTCCGACGGCGTCACCGCACCCGCGTACCCCGCGCCGTTGTACGACAGCAGCACCAGCACATTGCCCGTACGCGCCACGATCGAGCCGTAGACGAAATCCTCGTTCGTCTTGCGCAACTGATACGCGACGGACTTCGCCTCGTCGCCGATACCCGTCGCCGTCGTCGTACGCAGCTTCGCCGCGCCCGGGGTCTCCTCGATCTTGGCGAGCTCCTTCGCCAGATTCTCCTGCGCCCGCTCCTGACCGCTGCCGAGCGCCGCGTCCGACTCGTACCGATAGAACGACACGTCGAGCCAGCGGTACTGCGAACCCTTCACGCCCTTGTCGTCCAGACCGTTCCACGAGCAGCCGCTACGGCTCCCGAGATCGCTGGAGACCGCCGGCGTACCGTTCTTGGTCTTCGCCTTCGGCACCAGCGCCGACGTCGTCCTCGCGGTGATCGCCTTGCACGCCTCCGGCAGCTTCCCGAACCTCGCCGGCTCGACCGCCTTCGTCGTCTGCGACGGCGACGGGGTCGCGGAGGCCGACGACGCCGCCTTGTCCTTCGAACCCGTCGCCCCCGAACCACTGTCGCCGGAGTCCGAGGAGCAGCCTGCGACGACGAGCATCACCGGGACGGCGGCGCAGGCGAGAATGCGGGTGAGTCGCGGGGCTGTTCGCTGCATGGTTCCTTCAGTCGCTTGTCGTACGATCCGGCCGGTACGCCGACACGTTACGTGGTGTCCGTCCCCTCACGGAGCGGATGCGAGCGGCTACTCCTCCAGGCGCTCGGCGAGCAACCGAGCCAGGTTCCGGGCCTTTTCCTGCAGCTCCGTGCTGTCGGGGGCCTCGGCCGAACCGGTCGTCTGCTCCCGGTAGGACACGGTCACGATGACGTTCGATGTGCGGAACACCACGCTGACGGCACGCTGATGACCGTCCGCGCCCACCGTGCTCAGGGCGTCGTCGAGGTACGCGGCGTTCCCGAGGCCTTCGAGGACACGAGGTTCGAGGCCCGTGGGGGACGGGTTCGAGGGGGTGGCCCCGGACGGGGGCACGGTGCCCCCGGCGGGAGGCTTGCCCGACGGAGCGTCGGCGGCGTCACCGGGCTTGGGCGCACCCGCCGTCGCGGCCGACGGCGGGGTCGTGCCCTGCGTCGCGCCCGGGGGCCGGCCGCTCGCCGTGGGGCTGCCGGGCGTCGCCGGGGCCGAGGGCGTCGTCGTCGTCGCCGACGGCGCGGTGGTCGGGGGCGCGGTCGGGGGCAATGGGATGCCCGCCGCGAGCTGCTTGCGGACGTACACCTCCTGCGCCCGGTCGTCGTCGCTGACGGCGGTGTCGTACGAGACCACCCGCTCGATGTCGAGCACCAGCCGGTGCGAGATGTCCGGGGTGTCCGCCTTCCAGGTGCAGCCGACCCGCCGATCGGTGTCGTACGTCACGGACGCGACGCCGCGGTACGCCTTGTCGCGCTCGGCGTCCGCGAGGGCCGCGGCGCCCGGGAGCAGGTCCTTGAGCGTCGCCTGCGGGACGGCGCCGCAGGGCTCGAAGAGCGTGCGGTAGCGGCCCGGGGGCGCGACGGGCGCGACGGGGCCGGCCTTGGCGTCGACGGCGATGTCGTCGGCCGGGGTGCCGGACGAGCAGCCCGTGAGGCCGATTCCGAGGCCGAGGCCGAGTGTGAGGACGACGGCGGTACGAGCCGTGGACCCGGTGCGGCCGGGGGTGTACCTCTTTCGCTGCACGCTCCCAGGCTCCCTTCTCCCAAGGTCTTTCCCGAAAACTGTTTGCCGCGCGAACCCGGCCGATGGACACAATGTCTATCGCACACGCAGCTGTTGATGCCGGTCCGCTGTCACCTGTACGGGCTTTGGCTCCGGTTTTTGCGTTATCAGACTTTTCGGGGGAATCGAGGGAGTATGTCGTACGTAGAGGTACCTGGGGCGAAAGTACCCATCCGCATGTGGGCCGACCCCGCCACGGTGGAGGGCGGTGCCATGCAACAGCTGCAGAACGTGGCGACGCTGCCGTGGATCAAGGGCCTCGCCGTGATGCCGGACGTGCACTACGGCAAGGGTGCGACGGTCGGTTCGGTGATCGCGATGCAGGGTGCGGTCTGTCCCGCGGCGGTCGGTGTGGACATCGGCTGCGGCATGTCGGCGGTCAAGACCTCGCTGACGGCGAACGACCTGCCGGGTGACCTGTCGAGGCTCCGCTCGAAGATCGAGCAGGCGATTCCGGTGGGCCGGGGTCTGCACCGGTCGGAGGTCGACCCGGGGCGGCTCTACCAGTTCCCGACGTCGGGCTGGCACGACTTCTGGTCGCGGTTCGACGGGGTGGCGGACGCGGTCAAGTTCCGCCAGGAACGGGCGCGGCAGCAGATGGGGACGCTCGGGGGCGGAAACCACTTCATCGAGTTCTGTCTCGACGAGTCGGGCGCGGTCTGGCTGATGCTGCACTCCGGGTCCCGGAACATCGGCAAGGAGCTTGCCGAGCACCACATCGGCGAGGCGCAGAAGCTGCCGCACAACCAGGGGCTCGTCGATCGTGACCTGGCGGTCTTCGTCGCGGAGACCCCTCAGATGGCGTCCTACCGGAACGACCTGTTCTGGGCCCAGGAGTACGCGAAGTACAACCGCGCGATCATGATGGCCCTCTTCCAGGAGGTCGTCCGCCGGGAGTTCCGCAAGGCCCGGGTGACCTTCGACCAGGTGATCTCCTGCCACCACAACTACGTGGCGGAGGAGCGGTACGACGGCATGGACCTGCTGGTCACGCGGAAGGGCGCGATCCGGGCCGGCTCCGGGGAGTTCGGGATCATCCCGGGTTCGATGGGCACGGGTTCGTACATCGTGAAGGGCCTGGGGAACGCGTCGTCGTTCAACTCCGCCTCGCACGGCGCGGGCCGGAAGATGAGCCGGAGCGCGGCGAAGCGGCGCTTCTCGACGCAGGACCTGGAGGAGCAGACGCGGGGTGTGGAGTGCCGCAAGGACTCCGGCGTCGTGGACGAGATCCCGGGTGCGTACAAGTCGATCGAGAAGGTCATCGACCAGCAGCGGGACCTGGTGGAGGTCGTCGCCAAACTGAAGCAGGTCATCTGCGTGAAGGGCTGAGCCGTTCCCGCACGGGGGCGCGAGCAGCGGGAGCGGATAAGCAGGGGGAGTCAGCGGGAGGGGCCGGCGCGGTGCGCCGGCCTCTCCCGTCCGTCAGCCCGGTCCGCTCGAACCGTTCGGTCGGCTCAGAGCTCGCGGTGGACCTTGGTGTTGGAGGCCTGGGCGCGGGGGCGGACGACCAGGAGGTCGATGTTGACGTGCGGGGGGCGGGTGCAGGCCCAGGTGATGGTGTCGGCGACGTCGTCGGCGGTGAGGGGTTCGGCCACGCCGGCGTAGACCTTGGCGGCCTTCTCGGTGTCGCCGCGGAAGCGGGTGGTGGCGAACTCGTCCGTCTTGACCATGCCGGGGGCGATCTCGATGACGCGGACGGGGGTCCCGACGATCTCCAGGCGGAGGGTCTCGGCGAGGACGCGGGCTCCGTTCTTCGCGACGACGTAGCCGGCGCCGCCCTCGTAGGTGGAGTGGCCGGCGGTCGAGGAGAGGACGACGACCGTGCCGTCGCCGCTCGCGGTGAGGGCGGGGAGCAGGGCCTGGGTCATGTTGAGCGTGCCGATGACGTTGACCTCGTACATCTGGCGCCAGTCGGCCGGGTCGCCGGTGGCGACGGGGTCGGCGCCGAGGGCGCCGCCGGCGTTGTTGACCAGGACGGCGAGGGTCTGGAAGGCCGTGGCGAACTCGTCGACGGCGGTGCGGTCGGTGACGTCGAGGGCGTAGGCGGTGGCCTGGTGGCCGGCCTTGTTGATCTCGGCGGCCAGTTCTTCGATGCGGTCCTTGCGGCGGGCGGTGAGGACCACGCGGTAGCCGGCGGCGGCGAGCTGCCTGGCCGTGGCGGCGCCGATTCCGCTGCTCGCTCCGGTGATGACGGCGATGGGGGTACCGGGGGCAGTCATGACGTCGTGCTCCTCGCGCAGGTGGTCGATTACGTCGATCGCCCGGCCAGGATAGGCGGCGTCGATCTCGGGGGCGTGGTGAGTGTGAGGGCCGGTCCGTTCGGGGAGACACGCTGACTGATGGATTATCAGGAGATCTGATGGTCTGTGGGTATTTTGTGGCTATGTGTGGATTGCGGAAGGCTGTGCTCGGGGTCGCTCTCGCGGCCGCGGTGGTGATGGGCGCCGGTGCGAGTGCCGGTGCGGTGGGGCCGGTGGGGCCCGAGGCGGATCTGTCCCATCACGGTCATGCCTCCCTGTGGGGCGGGCGGGTCGGGGTCTGGCTGGTCAGTGAGAACTTCGGTCCCGCCGATCTCGCGCAGGCGACGGTCCGGATCGCGTTCTCCGTGCCGATGGCGGGTGGGCAGGAGCTGCCGGAGGCCTGTCTGTGGAGCAGCGACCGGGTGGTCTCCTGTCGGACGGGCGAGCTGCCGGCCGCGGGGGGTGCCGGTGAGCTGGCGCTCGGTCTGCGGACCGTGGGCCTTCCGGACGAGTTGACCGTGGACATCACCACCGCCTGGCGGGACGGGGTGGCCGACCGGAATCCGCGGAACGACCGGCATCGGGTTCTGGTGCTCGCCACCGGCGATCCTTACGTCTTCTGAAGGGTTCGGTCGCTCGTCCAGTGGACGTAGCCGTCGGGGCGGACCAGTACCGCGGTCCTTCGTGTCGGGTCCGTCCAGGTGGCGTGGATGAGGTGCTCGGGGGAGACCGGGGCGGTTCCGGGCAGGGTCGGGAGTCCGCCCTCCGGGGTGATCAGTACGAACTCGCCCGCTCGTAGCAGTTCGTAGAGACGGCCTTCGCGCAGTCGTACGTCCGGTGCGCGGCGGCCCGCGGGGCGCTGGGAGCCGGCCGGGGGCGCGTAGGCGATGCCGAGTCCGCTGATCATGCTCATGGCGCGGGTGGAGGCGGGCCGTACCGCGCTCAGGATTCGGGCGGTGAGGGAGCGGGCGGCTCGGGTGAGGGGGGTGTGGGCCATCGCGAGACGTACGAGGGCGCCGCTGGTGCGGAGCACGGTGGCGCCGACGGGGTGGCGCTCGGACTGGTAGCTGTCGAGGAGGGCTTCGGGGGTGGGTGTGTCGCCGCGCAGGACGGCGGTGAGCTTCCAGGAGAGGTTGGCGGCGTCCTGGAGGCCGGTGTTCATGCCCTGGCCGCCGGCGGGGGAGTGGACGTGGGCGGCGTCGCCGGCGAGGAAGACCCGGCCCACGCGGTACGAGGGGACCTGGCGCTCGTCGCTGTGGAAGCGGGAGATCCAGCGGGGGTCGTGCATGCCGAGGTCGGTGCCGAGGGCGCGGCGGGTGATCTCGCGGACCTCGTCCAGGTCGACGGGTTCGGTGTCGGGGACCTGCCTTGTGCGGCTCCAGCCCATCACCCGGTACCAGCCGTCGCCGAAGGGGGCGAGGAAGGCGAAGGTGTCGCCGGAGCCGCTGACGCTGAACGCGTCGGCGGGCTCCTGCGTGAGGCGGACGTCGGCGAGGACGAGGGAGCGGATCACGGAGCCGCCGGGGAAGGGCAGGCCCAGGGCGGTGCGGACGGCGCTGCGGACGCCGTCCGTGCCGACCAGGTGGCGTGCGGTGAGGGTGAGCGGGGCTCCGTCGGGGTCGGTGAACTCCGCCGTGACCGTGTCGGCGTCCTGGCGCAGTCCGCGCAGCTCCGTGTCGTAGCGGAAGGTGACTCCGGCGGCCACCGCCCGGCGCTCCAGGAGGCGCTCGACCTCGTACTGCGGGGTGACGAGCAGGTGGTTGAAGCGGCTGGGCAGCCGGGTGAGGTCGAGGTCCAGCCGGCCGAAGAGCCGTGCGGTGCCGAGGGTGGTGCCGGTGGCGACGAGCTCGTCCGCGAGGCCGCGGGCGTCGAGCTGCTCCAGGGTGCGGGCGTGGACGCCGAAGGCGCGGGTCATGTTGGCGAGGCCGTGCGGGCGGCGCTCGACGAGGGTGACGTCGACGCCGGCGGTGGCGAGGTCTCCGGCGAGGAGCAGGCCGGTGGGGCCGGCGCCGATGACGAGGACCTGGGTGTCCGTCGGGTCGGTGGTCCGGCTGGGCTGGGTGGTTTTCGGTGTCTCCGCGGTGCTCATGGCTGCCTCCGGGGTGCCCGCGGCCGTTTGCCAACGGCCGTTGGTCAACGCTTGTTGGCAACTGTAGGGGCGGCTTTGATGGAATGTCAACGCCCGTTGGCCTACAGTTGTTGGTATGACGACCGCCCGCCGTTCCGACGCCACCAGAGCCGCGATCCTGGAGGCCGCCCGCGAGCGCTTCGCCTCCGACGGATACGACCGCGCCACCATCCGGGCCATCGCCCGCGACGCCGGGATCGATCCGTCGATGGTCATGCGCTACTACGGCAACAAGGAGGGCCTGTTCGCCGCCGCCTCGGAGATCGAGCTGGACCTGCCCGAGCTGGGCGGTCTGCCCGCGCGGCACATCGGGGCCGTCCTGGTCACCCACTTCCTGGAGCGCTGGGAGCGGGACGACGTCCTCACCGGGCTCCTGCGGGTGGGGGTCACCAACGAGGCCGGGGCGGAGCGGATGCGGGCGATCTTCGCCCAGCAGCTCGGGCCCGTCACCCGGGGTGTCTGCCCCGACCCGGCGGAGGCGCCGCAGCGGGCGGCGCTCGTCGCGTCCCAGATCCTCGGCATGGCGCTCACCCGCTATGTGCTGCGGCTTCCGCCGGTCGCCGAGATGACGCCCGAGGAGATCGTGGCCTGGCTGGGCCCGACCGTGCAGCGCTATCTGACCGCTGAGGCGCCCTGAGGGCGGCCGGGGTGTGCCGGTGCGATCGTGCACCCCGTGCGGGCCGGTGCCTGGTCCGTACAATCTCTGCATGACGCAGAAGAGTTCAGGGCGGCGCGAGACGCTGATGGCGGAGCTGTACGGGGAGGCCCGCCGCTACATGGCGGCGTACGCCCTGTTCAATCAGGCCGTCGCCGACCATCTGGGGCTCCACCCGACCGATGTGCAGTGCCTGAACCTGCTCAGCCTGGAGGAGGCCCCGGTGACCACCGGGCGGGTCGCCGAGCTGACCGGGCTCACCACCGGCTCCGCGACCCGACTCGTCGACCGCCTGGAGCGGTCCGGCTACGTCACACGCGAACGGGACACCGAGGACCGGCGCCGGGTCCTGGTGGCCCTCGTGCCCGAGCGCATCGCCGAACTGGGCGCCCTGTGGCGCAAGCTCAACAGCACGTGGGGCACGATGTTCGACGTCTACAGCGACGCCGAACTCGCCCTGCTCATCGCCCATATGCGGCGCACCGTCGAGATCAGCGCCGCGCAGATCGAGCGGCTGCGCGGCGGCGGCCTGGACCGACCGTAGTAGGTGCGACCGAGCTCCGGAGCTCAGCCGGCCGTCGCGCCGCCGAACTCGCGCACCGCGTCGGAGACGATCGCCTCCAGGCGGGCGTGGTGGGCGCCGCGCCAGTAGACCCGGCCGCACTCCACGCACTCGGCGAACACGTCGTACGACTTCTCCGTGCCCTGCTCCAGGCGCTCGCGCACCGTGTCCTTGTCGGCGTCGCTCAGCCGCCCGTTGCACGCCGTGCACCGCGTCCAGGGCGCGAGCGGTGGCGCGAAGCGCTCCAGGACGTCGCGGAGCTGGTCGTCCGGGCGGTCGCTGTAGATGTAGGCCCCCGCCCACAGTTCGCGGCGGCGGAGCAGGCCGCGGTCCCGGGAGAGCATGACGCGCCGCTCGCGCGCGGAGAGCGTGGCCAGGGCCGGGTCGCCGATGTCCTCGCTCTCGTACGCCGCGTCCACCCCGAGCAGCCGAAGCCGCCGGGCCAGCGTGCCGAGGTGCACGTCGAGCAGGAACCGGAGCGGCGCGCCCGGGCGTACCGGTTGAGGGCGGGCGACGCCCTCCACCTCGACCGTCTCGCCCGCCGCGGGGACGTAGGAGACGTCGACGGGCCGTCCGTCGACCAGAAGCCGGCCGGCTTCGGTGAGCGGTACGCCGAGGGACTCCACGACGTGGCCGAGTGAGGAGGCACCGTCGGTGGTCACGGGGGTGCGGCCCGAGCGCCGGTCGGCTGAGACGAAGAGCCCCAGGTCGGGGGCGAAGCTGATGTGGATCTCCGGTCCGTTCACGGGGACAGGATGGCACCGGGGCGGGACGGGCTGCCAGGCAATTCGGCGCCGTCAGGGGCGGAAGTCCTCCTCGTGGTCGGCGGCCCAGGCGGCGAAGGTGCGGGCGGGCCGGCCGGTGAGTTCCTCGACCGTGCGGGTCAGCGGTGCCGGCCGGCCGTCGTGCGCGGCCCAGTAGGAGAGCAGGGCGTCGGCGAAGAGCTCCGGCATGAAGCCGGTGACCGACTCCTTCCACTCCTCGGGGGTCACGACGGTGTGGGGTGCGGGCCGTCCGGTCACCTCGGCGAGTATGGCCAGCTGCTCGACGAAGGTCAGTGACTCGGGGCCCGTCAGGAGGTACGAGGAGCCGCGCAGCCGGGGCTCGGTGAGGACCGCGAAGGCCGCCTCGGCGACATCGCGCTCATGGATCGGGTCGCCGCACGCGTGCGGGTGGGGGAGGGCGGGCCCCCGCCCTGCCTTGAGGGCCCGGGCCCACTGCAGGGCGTTGGTGGCGAAGGCGCCCGGCTGGAGGTGGGTGGCCTCGAAGGCCCCGGCGTCCGCGGCGGCGGAGAGGGCGCGCTCGGCGGCGAGGTGGGAGGCGGCGATCGGGTTCCCGGCGGCGTCCGGGGCGAGGACGGAGCTGGAGGAGAGCAGGACGACGTGCTCGACGCCGGCGGCGCGGGCCCGGTCGGCGAAGGCCTCGGCGTGGGTGGCCTCGGCGTACAGGAAGACGGAGTCGACGCCGTTCAGGGCGGTGTCGAAGGTGGCCGGGTCGCTGAGATCGCAGCGCACGGTGTCGACGCCGGGCGGTGGTGAGAGGTCCGTGGGGTTCTTGGAGGCGGCTTTCGCCTTGATGCCGGCGGCGTCGAGAAGGCCGAGCAGGGTGGAGGCGACGCGGCCGCGGCTGCCGGTGACGAGAACGGTCATGGGAGTTCCTTCCGGAGAGGTGACCTATTTCCTTCGTGACGCATCATCTGCGTCACGCAGATAAATATCCAGCCCCGTGCCGCGTCCGTCAACCCGGATAAAACCCTGAGGTACCGTCCTGGCATGAAGATCATCGACCTCGAGCCCGGCGACCCCCGGCTGGAGAACGACCTCCTGCCCGTCCTCTCCGAACTCCGCCCCCACCTCACCCCGGAGCTCTTCCGCGAGGTGTACGAGACCGGGCACTCCCAGGGCCTGCGCTTCAGCGCCGCCTACACCGAGGAGGGCCGCTGCGTCGGCGCGGCCGGCTGGCGGATCGTCATCAGCACCAGCTCCCTGCGCAAGCTCTACGTGGACGACCTCGTGACCGCCGCCGCCACCCGCTCCACCGGTGTCGGCCACGCGCTCATCGCCCACCTGGACGGCCACGCCCGCGCGGCCGGCTGCCACGAGCTCAACCTGGACTCCGGCACCCACCGCACCGGAGCCCACCGCTTCTACCTGCGTGAGCGCTTCGACATCACGGCCTTCAACTTCACCCGGCCGCTCACCGCACCGGACGACGCCTCCTAAACGCCCCTAGCGCGCTCCCCGGGCCGGCTCCTCCAGGTCGAGGCGCCAGTCGTGGCAGCGCATCGGGCGCCCCGGCGGGTACTCGAAGTCCCGCTCGCCGAGCAGCTCGAACCCGGCCTTGCGGCACACCGCGTTCGACGCGGCGTTCTCCGTCGACGGGAACGCGTGGAGGAAGCGATGGAGGCCCGCCGCCCGGGCCTCCTCGGTCACCGCGCGCGTGGCGGCGCTCGCCACGCCCCGGCCCTGGAAGCCCGGTAGCACGGCCCACCCGGTCTCGTACACCGGCTCGCCGTCGCCGGTCCGCACCCAGAAGCCGATGCTGCCGACCACGGCCTCCTCCGGCAGCAGCACGATCCGGTACATGCGCCCCGCCCCCGGTTCGTCGGCGCTCAGCTCCACGTACCGCCGGTGGCGCCGGACGAGCTGCTCCTCCGTCTCCGGGCCGCCGAGGTGATCCATCAACTCCGGTGCGTTCAGGGCGCGCAGCAGGCCTGCGTCGGCCTCGGACCAGGGTTCGAGCCGTACGGGCGAGGTGGTGTCGGTGTCCATCTCCGTACGGTAGGTCAGGGCGCTGACACGCCCCGGGCGTACGCCGTCGGCGGCACCCCGATCGTCGCGGTGAACTCCCGTACGAGATGGGCCTGGTCGCTGTAGCCCAGCTCCACCGCCAGGGCCGCCCAGTCCGGGCCGCCCGCCGCGCCCGCGGCCTCGGCGCGCTCCAGGGCCTCGTGGATGCGATAGCGCAGGATCACCCACTTAGGGCCGACGCCGACGTGGCTCGCGAAGAGGCGCTGGAGCGAACGCGCCGACAGACCGGTCGCCGCGACCAGCTGGGAGACCTTGCGGACCGTACGGTCCTCCCGGATCAGGTCCACCAGCTCCATGGCCCGGTCGGCGGCCGGATCGGGCGCGGGGCCGTGGGCGAGCAGGAAGGCGTCGAGGGCCGCCACGCGCGCGTGGTCGGTGCCGGGGGAGAGGACGGCGGACAGGACGCCGGCGTCCGTGCCCGCGTGACCCGCCTCGGCCTCCGTGCCCGTCCCGACGCGCCCGTCCGTGCCCGTGTCCGTGCCCGCGTCCGGGAAGACCTCTTCCAGGGGGACCCGGCGACCCGTCCAGGTCGACACCGGCCACGCGGGCGCGAAGGGGCGGAAGCCGCCGGGGCGGAACTGGACCCCGCAGACCCGGCCCGTCTCCGTCAGCTTCTGGGTGAACAGACCGAGCCCGATCCCGGAGACCTCGGCGGACGCGCGCGCGTCCGCCGCCGGGGCGCCGAGCGCCCCGTACCGCTGGAAGACGATGTTCATCGACGGGTGCGGGACGACATGGGTCGCGTACGGCTCCGGCAGCTCCCAGTCGATCAGCCAGTAGTGCTCCAGATAGGGCCGCAGCTCCGGCGCCGGGGCGTGGCGGCGGAAACGGACGCGGGAGAGCAGTTCGGCGGGGTCGACGATGCCGCGGGTGTCCTTGCGGGGAGCGGGGTCGGACATGCTCCGATGCTAGGCCGGGACGCGTTTCCGTCCTGGCGTGTTTCTTCAAGACGGGGGTGGGCAGCCTCTCCTAACGTCGCCCCCATGACGAACCAGGACCCGCTCCGCACCGGTGCCCCGCCCCGCATCGGTGCCCCGCCCCGCATCGGTGACCTGCTCCGCAGCGCGGCGGCGCAGGCCACGCCCTTGGTCAGGGGCATCGCCGACACGTCCCTCGGTGCGCCCACGCCCTGCGCCGAGTACGACGTGCGCGCCCTGCTGAACCATCTTCTCGGCGTCGTCGTGCACTTCCAGGCGCTCGCCGCCAAGCAGCCCGCCGATCTCTCCGCCACCACGGACTGGCTCGCCGACGCGGACTGGCGGGACCGCTTCGAGGCCGAGACCGGGAAGCTCGTCGAGGCCTGGTCGGCGCCCGGTGCCGAGGAGGGCACCACCGGGGGCATGGCGATGCCGGCGCGGACCGTCGGGTCCAT
This sequence comes from Streptomyces sp. NPDC088553, assembly GCF_044752965.1. NCBI lineage: Bacteria > Bacillati > Actinomycetota > Actinomycetes > Kitasatosporales > Streptomycetaceae > Streptomyces > Streptomyces sp. NPDC088553. The sequence continues at coordinate 35,512 of NZ_JBIVMG010000015.1, forward strand.
GGTGCTGCTCGACCTCACCGTGCACGCCTGGGACCTGGCCCGCGCCACCGGGCAGGGCTTCACGCCCGACCCGGGCGTGGTCGACGGGCTCGTCGAGGAGGTGGAGCGGATGGCACCCATGGCCCGGAAGATGGGTGTCTTCGGGGAGGCCGTCGACCTGCCCGGTGATGCCACCGTCTTCGAGCGGCTGCTCGCGACGACGGGCCGCGATCCGCGCGGCTGGGGCGCCTGAGGTCCGAGGTACGAGGCCTGTGGCATGAGGCTCGCGGCCCGAGGCCTGTCTGCCGGTGGGTGACCGAGGACCCGGCGCTCAGCGCAGGCGGCCCGCCGAGCCCGGGGAGAGCCGCGAGACGACCTGGCCGAAGGCGTGCTCCTCCGCGGGCGTCAGCGGTATCGACTCCTGCGGATGCCAGACCCGCTCCAGCGGGCGCCGCGCCCGGTCGCGGCGGTCACGGGTGCGGGCGCGCAGACCGAGCGACAGCCACACCACCGTCGAGACGGCGAGCAGGCCGAAGAGCGTGATCACACGGGGATCGGAGAACTGGCCGGGCAACGACATGACTCACTCCAGGGCGTGAGGGCCGCCCGTCGCCGCGCGCCCCGGCAGGTGGCGCGCGGGCACGAAGGCCCGACGATTCCTACTGCTTCCTCCCGACCTGTTCAGTTAACACCACCCTGGGGGACTTTCGGCAGGGGGCCCGGGACCTTGGTCCCGGGCCCGGCCGTCCCGGTGGCCCGCGCAGCCGACAGGCCCTCTTGTGTGGGCCGGGGAACCGCTCCAAGGTGCTCGGAAGAGGCACATTTCCGGCCGGGGAGGGAGCAGCCGTATGTCCGGGACGCAGACATGGGGATTCACGGACGACAGAGGTACGGAGCTGGGGGCGGCCCGCGTGCCGCGGCGGGTGGTCGCGTACGTGCGGGCCGGGGCCGCCCTGTGCGACCTGGGCGTGACGCCGGTCGCGGTGTACGGCTCCGGGCACGACGGGGACGTCCTCGACCCGGCGAAGGAGGGCGGACTGACGGCGGCCGCGGTGACCTACCTCGGTCCGGGCCGGGTCCTCGACGAGGGGCTGCTGCGGGAGCTGCGGCCCGACGTGATCGTCGATGTCACCTACGACGGCAAGAGCCCCTATGCGCTCGACGAGGCCGTCGCCGAACGGCTCGGGGTGCCGCTCGTCGCGCTCTCCGTCGGCAACGAGCTCAGCCTGCCGGCCATCCTCGACCGATTCGGCGCGCTGGCGGTGAGCCTGGGGGCGGCGGCGGGCGACGGGACGGCCGCCGAGGGGTCCCCGGCCGATCTCCGGGCCGCCGAGGACGAGCTCCGGGAGGTCGCCGCGCGGACCGGGCTCGGGGTACTCGCCCTCTCCGGGGCCGGTCCCGACCAGGTGCACCTCGCCCGGCCGCTCGCCTGGCCCGAGCTGGCGAGGCTCGCCGAGCTCGGCGTCCGGCTCGTCGACCCGGGCCCGGGGCCCGGGGCCAACTGGCTCACCGGTGACTGGGACCGGGCCGCCGGGCTCCGGCCCGACCTGGTCCTCTTCGACAGCAGGGCGCACGCCACGGTGCCGGGCGAGGCCCTGTCCGGCGTCCGGTTCACGCCGTGGAACCCGGAGACCCCGCCCAGCCCGGCCGCGTACGCGCGCTTCTTCCGCACGCTGGCGGGGGCGCTCGCCGACTGAACCGACGCGGGGACGCGGGGGGCGGCCCCAGGCCGGCCGCGGTGGTCGACCCCAGGCCGGCGTGGTGGTCGACCCCTGGCCGGCGCGGCCGTCGATGTCAGGCCAGGGCGGGAGGCCGGCGCGGCCGTCGGCCCCGAGCCGGCGCGGCCGTCGCCCCCGGGCCGGCTCCGGCGTCGACCTCTGGCCGACGCGGCAATCAACCCCGGGCCGGCGCGGCCGTCGGCCTCAGGCCGGGGTCGCCGTCAGGCGGGTCCTGCGGAGCGAGTCGGCGAACTCCTCCGCGCGCGAGAGCTGGGCCCGCAGCTCGGCGACCCGTTCCGCGGCGGCCTGCTCGTAGCCGCGGACGCGGGCCACCAGCCCGGCCCGCTCGTCCGGGTCGAGCTCGGTGTCCGTGCCCGCGCGCTCGGCGGCCAGCAGGTCCACGGCCGTGAGGAGTTCGCGGGTCTCGTCGAGGGTGAAGCCGAGCGGCTTCATCCGGCGGACGACCATCAGCCGGGACACGTCCGCGTCCGTGTAGAGCGGGAAGCCGCCCGGCGAGGCCGCGGACGGCACGACCAGTCCGCTGTCCTCGTACTGCCGGATCGTGCGCAGGGACAGTTCGGTCCGTGCGGCGACCTCACCGATCTGCATGGGCTCGCCGGCCATCCGCATTCCTCGTACTCCGCTCACGCGTCAGGTCCTTCCTCGTACGGGGCTCCCACCGGGCGTACGGGGTCCCCACAGGGCGCGGCTTCCGCGCATTACATACCATTCGTCCTAACTTCAGCACTTATGAGAGCTGGAAGTGCGGCGAAACGCCTGCTCGTAGGTCGTCCGTTGGACAGCGGCCGGCTCGGGGAGACCCTGCTGCCGAAGCGGGTCGCCCTGCCGATCTTCTGCAGTGACCCGCTCTCCTCGGTCGCGTACGCCACCGAGGAGATCCTGCTGATCCTGGCCCTCGGCGGCCTCGCGGTGCTCCATCTGGCCTGGTACGCGGCGGTCGGCATCGTGATCCTGCTCCTGGTCGTCGTCGCCTCCTACCGGCAGACCTGTTACGCCTATCCGGGCGGCGGCGGGGCCTATGTCGTCTCCGCCGAGAACCTCGGGCAGACCGCCGCGCTCACCGCCGCCTCCGCGCTGCTGATCGACTACGTGATGACCGTCGCCGTCTCCGTCGTCTCCGGGGTCGCCGCGATCACCTCGGCCGTCCCCTCGCTCGACGGGCACGCCGTGGCCATGTCGGTGTTCTTCGTGGCCGTGCTGGCCTGGCTGAACCTGCGCGGAGTGCGCGAGTCGGGGCGCTGGTTCGCCGTCCCGACGTACGCCTTCATCGCGGTCATCTATCTGATGTTCGCGGTGGCCGCGGTGCGGATGGCGACCGGTGCGACGATCCGGGCCGAGTCCGCCGACCTGCCCGTCGAGGCGGTCTCCACCTACTCGGGGATCGCGCTCGTGCTGCTCGCGCTGCGCGCCTTCGCCTCCGGCTGTACCGCGCTGACCGGCGTCGAGGCCGTCAGCAACGGCGTACCGGCGTTCGCCAAGCCCAAGAGCCGCAACGCGGCGATGACGCTCGCGATCATGGGCGGGCTGTCGGTGACCATGTTCTTCGGGATCACCGTGCTCGCGATGGTCTACGAGGTCCATGTCGCCGAGGACCCCACCGAACTCGGGCTCCCGCCCGGCACCCCGACGTCCACCGCGCTCGCGCAGATCGGACGGGCCACCTTCGGCGACTGGCACATCCTCTTCTACGCGCTCCAGGCCGTCACCGCGGGCGTCCTGATCCTGGCGGCCAACACCGCCTTCAACGGCTTCCCGATGCTGGCCTCCGTCCTGGGCCGCGACCGCTACGCGCCCCGCCAGCTCTTCCACCGCGGCGACCGGCTCGTCTACTCCAACGGCATCGTCCTCCTCGCGCTCGCCGCGATCCTCCTCATCGTCGCCTTCGACGCGCAGCTGACCCGCCTCATCCAGCTGTACATCCTCGGCGTCTTCGTCTCCTTCACCCTTTCCCAGGCCGGCATGGTCAAGCACTGGCGGCGAGAACTCGCCACGCCCGCGGGCGCCGCCGACCGTCACAACATCCACCGCCGTCTCGCGATCAACGCCTTCGGCGCCTGTCTGACGGCGGTCGTCCTCGTCATCGTCCTCATCACCAAGTTCACCCACGGCGCGTGGCTCGTCGTCATCGCGATGCCGGTGCTCTTCGCCGGGATGAAGGGGGTGCGGCGGCACTACGACGCCGTCGCCGCCGAGGTGGCCGTCGCCCCCGGGCAGCGGCCCCACGCCGTCGCCGAGAACCACGTCCTCGTCCTGGTGGCCTCGGTCAACGCGCCCAGTCTCCGGGCCCTGTCCTACGCGAAGACCCTGCGCCCCACCTCGCTCACGGCGGTCACGGTCGCCGAGGACCCGGCCGAGGCGGAGGTGCTCCGCGCGACCTGGGAGGCCCACGGCATCGACGTACCGCTGCGGGTGCTCGGCTCCCCGTACCGCTCGATCGTCCAGCCGGTCCTGCGGCACGTCAGGGAGGCGCCCGAGCGGACGGGGGACGCGGTGATCTCGGTGGTCATCCCCGAGTACGTGGTGGGCCACTGGTGGGAGCAGCCGCTCCACAACCAGAGCGCGCTGCGCCTCAAGACCCGGCTGCTGTTCATGAAGAACGTCGTCGTCATCGACGTGCCGTACCGGCTCGCCTCCGCCCGCGAGCTGGCCGCCGAGCGCGCGAAGGCGGCGGACGCCGCGAGAGCGGCCGAGGACCGGACCGGCCCCGGCCGCAGCTGATCGGACCTGATCCGTCCGTGCGCGTCCCGTACCCGATCGCGGGGCCGGTCCCTACGGCCACACCGACGCGGGGCCGGTCCCTACGGCCACACCAAGCAGTACGGCTGGTGGCCCGCCTCGTGGAGGCGGACCGAGAAGTCCTGCCACTCGTGGAGCAGCTGGTAGACGTCGAAGGCGTCGCGCGGGCCGCCGCGGTCCGGGACCGTGGACCAGATGAAGGCGGCGGCTCCGACCGACTCCTCGCCGATCGCGCGCAGCGGGTCGACCACGGTCATCGGCAGCTTCACCACCGCGTAGTCCGGGTGCAGGACGACCAGCTCGAGCGGCGGCACCTTGTTCAGGGGCATGCCCTGGATCCCGGTCAGGACCATGGCCGCTATGGTCTCCGGCTTGATCTTGGTGAACATGCCGCCCATGCCGAGCTCGTCACCGCCGAGCTCCTCCGGGCGCATCGAGATCGGGACGCGGGCCGCCGTGGCGCCGTCGGGCGCCCCGAAGTACTTGTACGTCACCCCCAACCGGCCACTCCCGCTCGCGCTTCCGTTGACCGGATCTCCCGGTGGGCCCGATGTGTCGGGGATGCCGGGAATGCCTGAAGTGCTCGGGGTTCCGGAGGCCGAGTCCTCGCTCCGCCGGCGCCGGTGCCTCCCCCGGCGGGCAGACTCCGGACCCAGATCGTCCGTCCCCTCGCCCGGTCCGCCACCGCGATGCATATCTCCACCCGACTGCTTTTTCTCGGCAACACGACCCCGCCGCGCAACCCGATCATCGTGTCAGTGACCTCCCCCGCGTTCGTACGGTGAAACACCTGTCCGCAAGAACGCCGTGGCCTCTGACACCATGGATTCCGTGAGCCATCCCTATGACGCCCCAGTTTCGCAGACGCGGAGGGCGAACGCCCCGGCGTAATACTCAGGATGTTCACACCCTCCCTCTGTCCCCGATGTCGTGCCCGAAGTCGTTCTCGCAGGTCAGGATCACAGTGCCGTATTCATACGAAGCCCCAGTCTCACAGACGCTTTTCGACCGCGCTTCCCTCGTGACGCCCGGCGGCGTGAACTCACCGGTGCGTGCCTTCCGGGCCGTGGGCGGAACGCCCCGGTTCATGGTGTCCGGTTCCGGTCCCTACCTCACCGACGCGGACGGTCGTGAGTACGTCGACCTGGTGTGCTCGTGGGGGCCGATGATCCTCGGCCACGCGCACCCCGAGGTCACCGCCGCGGTGCAGCAGGCCGTCGCCCGCGGCACCTCCTTCGGCACGCCGGGCGAGGGCGAGGTCGCGCTCGCCGAGGAGATCGTGGCGCGCGTCGAGCCCGTCGAGCAGGTACGGCTCGTCTCCTCGGGCACCGAGGCCACGATGTCCGCGATCCGGCTCGCCCGCGGGTTCACCGGGCGCGCCAAGGTCGTCAAGTTCGCGGGCTGCTACCACGGCCACGTGGACGCGCTGCTCGCCGCGGCGGGTTCCGGTGTCGCCACCCTGGGGCTTCCCGACACGCCCGGCGTGACCGGCGCCCAGGCCGGGGACACGATCGTGCTCCCCTACAACGACCTGGAGGCCGTCCGGGCCGCGTTCGCCGCGCACCCGGGCGAGATCGCCTGTGTCATCACCGAGGCCTCGCCCGGCAACATGGGCGTCGTGCCGCCGGCCGAGGGCTTCAACCAGGGCCTCGCGGACCTGTGCCGGGAGAACGGCGCGCTGTACATCTCCGACGAGGTGATGACCGGATTCCGTACGTCGAAGGCCGGCTGGTACGGCGTCGACGGAGTCAAGGCCGACCTGCTGACCTTCGGCAAGGTCATGGGCGGTGGCTTCCCGGCCGCCGCGTTCGGTGGCCGCGCCGACGTCATGGGGCACCTCGCCCCGGCCGGTCCGGTCTACCAGGCGGGCACCCTCTCCGGTAACCCGATCGCGACGGCCGCCGGGCTCGCGCAGTTGCGGCTGCTCGACGACGCGGCGTACGCCACGGTGAACGCGGTCTCGGAGACGATCCAGGGCCTGGTCACCGACGCGCTCGCCAAGGAGGGCGTGGCGCACCGGCTGCAGACCGCGTCCAACATGTTCTCGGTCTTCTTCACCGCCGACGAGGTGCGGAACTACGACGAGGCGAAGCAGCAGGAGGCCTTCCGCTTCAACGCCTTCTTCCACTCGATGCTGGCCGACGGCGTCTACCTGCCGCCGTCCGCCTTCGAGTCCTGGTTCGTGTCGGCCGCCCACGACGAGCGGGCGGTCGAGCGGATCGCCGCCGCCCTGCCGGCCGCCGCCCGCGCCGCCGCGGAGGCGACGGCATGAGCGACACCACGGGCCTCCCCGAGAGGAACCAGGACATCACCCCCGAGAGCGGCCAGGACATCACCGTCGTCCATCTGATGCGGCACGGCGAGGTGCACAACCCCGACGGTGTCCTCTACGGGCGCCGCGCCGGCTACCACCTCTCCGAGCTCGGCCGGCAGATGGCGGACCGGGTCGCGGAGAGCCTGGCCGACCGGGACATCACGTACGTCGTCGCCTCCCCGCTGGAGCGGGCGCAGGAGACGGCGACGCCGGTCGCCAAGGCGCACGGTCTGGATCTGGCCACGGACGAGCGGCTGATCGAGGCGGCGAACGTCTTCGAGGGCAAGACGTTCGGCGTCGGTGACGGGGCGCTGCGCAAGCCGGCGAACTGGAAGCACCTGACGAACCCGTTCCAGCCGTCTTGGGGCGAGCCGTACGTCGAGCAGGTCGTCCGGATGATGGGGGCGCTCGACGCGGCGAAGGACGCGGCCCGGGGGCACGAGGCGGTGCTGGTCAGCCATCAGCTGCCGATCTGGATCGTCCGCAGCTTCGTGGAGAAGCGCCGGCTCTGGCACGATCCGCGGCGGCGCCAGTGCACGCTCGCCTCGCTGACCTCGTTCACGTACAAGGGCGACAAGATCGTCTCGGTCGGGTACAGCGAGCCGGCCCGGGACCTCGTCCCGGCGCATCTGCTGGCCGGCGCGAAGCCGGTCAAGGGGAAGTCGAAGGCTTTCGGAGCGTAATCCTTCTTGAGCGGTACGTCAGCGGGGCGTGGTTCTTCCGCAGCGCCGCGGTGGCTCTTCCGGAGCCGTGTGTAGTCCTTCGGTGAAGGATTACGTCCCCGCTGGACAGAGCGGGAGTTCGAGGTCCACAGTTCAGGGCGATCGGGTGGTGTTCATGCCAACCGGTCGCCCTGAAATTTTTGTGCGATTTTCCGGAACCTCCGTGTTCCTCCCAGCATCTCACTCATTGTCGGTTTGGATGACGTTTCGTTAATACGTCAGCGCGAATGGGGATGTCATGCGCGGGATCAGTGGGATCAGTCGAAGGGGGCTGCTCGGAGCGGGCGTTGGCGCCGCGGCGGCGATGGGCATCGCCGCATGTAGCAGTGGAAACCAGGACAAGCCCGGACGTTCCGGACCGGGCAAGGGGGGTGACGTCTCGGCGGAGCCGAGCACGAACACCCCGACCAAGGACGACGTCAAGCTCATCGGCGACGGTTCCACCGCCGACACCGGAAAGCAGCCGCACCAGCCCGACGCCCCCGTCCCGCTCGAACCCGGCCAGACCCCGCCCCAGTTCGTGATCTTCTCCTGGGACGGTGCCGGCGAGGTCGGCAACGGCCTGTTCCCGCGCTTCCTCGAACTCGCCAAGAACCACGACGCGGCGATGACCTTCTTCCTCTCCGGGATCTACCTCCTCCCCGAGTCGAAGAAGAACCTCTACCGCCCGCCGAACAACCGCGTCGGCGCCTCGGACATCGGCTACCTCACCGACGGCCACATCAAGGACACCCTGAAGTACGTCCGGCAGGCCTGGCTCGAAGGCCACGAGATCGGCACCCACTTCAACGGGCACTTCTGCGGCGGCTCCGGCTCCGTCGGCAACTGGACCCCGGCCCAGTGGCAGAGCGAGATCGACCAGGCCATGAAGTTCGTCACCGAATGGAAGACGAACAGCGGCTGGACCGATCTCGACCCGCTGCCCTTCGACTACTCGAAGGAGCTCATCGGCGGCCGTACGCCCTGCCTCCTCGGCCAGGACAACCTGCTGCCCACCGCCAAGCGGCTCAACTGGCGCTACGACGCCAGCTCGCCCGGCGGCCGGCAGATGTGGCCCACCAAGCGCCAGGGCATCTGGGACCTCCCGCTGCAGGCCGTGCCCTTCCCCGGGCACTCCTTCGAGGTCCTGTCGATGGACTACAACATGCTCGCCAACCAGTCGAACAACACGACGAAGGGCATGCCCTCGCGCTACCCGGGCTGGCGCAAGCAGGCCACCGAGGCGCTCCTCGGCGGCTTCACGCGCGCGTACGAGTCGAACCGCGCGCCCTTCTTCATCGGCAACCACTTCGAGCAGTGGAACGGCGGCATCTACATGGACGCCGTCGAGGACGCGCTCAAGGGAATGGCCGGCAAGAAGGACGTCCGGCTCGTCTCCTTCAAGCAGTTCGTCGACTGGCTCGACGTCCAGGACCCGAAGATCCTCCAGAAGCTCCGCTCGCTGGAGGTGGGACAGAAGCCGGCCGGCGGCTGGAATGCTTTCCTCAAGCCCGCGCCGAACGGTTCGACCGCCTCGTCGACGCCGTCCGCGTAGCCGTCCGCGCGGCCCTCCGCGCTGTCGTCCGGCAGCCGTCCGCACAGTCGTACGCCGTGTTCGCTTAGGCGATCTTGACAAGGGGCTTTACGGGCACGTAGGGGGGTGCCCAAGATCCCCCAAACGCCCATGCGAAACTTTTCACATGAGCCTTAGCCGTGCCCCTCGACGCACCCTGCTCGCCGTCGGAGTGCTGTCCGCCGCCCTCACGCTCTCGGCCTGCGGCGGCGACAGCAACGGCAAGTCCGGCGGCGGTGGCAACACCAACTTCGTGACCAACACGGGTGGGATCGCCACCGCGCCCAAGGGCGAGCGCGCGGCCACCGGGGAGCTCGCGGGCGAGACCCTCGACGGCAAGCAGCTCGACGTCGCCGACCTCAAGGGCAAGGTCGTCGTCCTCAACGTGTGGGGCTCCTGGTGCGCCCCGTGCCGCGCCGAGGCCCCGCACTTCGCGAAGGTCGCCAAGGACCTGGAGGGCAAGGGCGTCGAGTTCGTCGGGCTCAACACCCGCGACCCCAACAAGCAGCCCGCCCTCGCCTTCGAGGAGGACTACGGGGTCACCTACCCGAGCCTCTACGACCCGCAGGGCAAGCTGATCCTCTTCGGCTTCCCCAAGGGCACGCTCTCCCCGCAGTCCATCCCCTCCACCGTCGTCCTCGACAAGGAGGGCCGGATCGCGGCCCGCTCGCTCATGGCGCTCAACGAGGAGAAGCTGCGGTCGATGATCGACCCCCTCCTCAAGGAGAAGTGAGCCGGTGAACGAGACCGTCACCAGCGGAGCCCTGCTCCTCGCGCTGCCCGTCGCCCTGCTCGCCGGCCTGGTCTCCTTCTTCTCGCCCTGCGTCCTCCCGCTGGTCCCCGGCTACCTGTCGTACGTGACCGGCGTCTCCGGCACCGACCTCGCCGAGAGCCGCCGCGGCCGGATGACCGCGGGCGCCGTCCTCTTCGTCCTCGGCTTCACCGCCGTGTTCGTGTCCGGTGGGGCGCTCTTCGGCTACTTCGGGTCGACCCTCCAGGAGTACCGCGAGACGCTCACCACGATCCTCGGCGTGCTCATGATCCTCATGGGCGTGTTCTTCCTCGGTCTGATGCCCTGGTTCACCCAGCGCGAGTTCCGCTTCCACAAGAAGCCCGTCGCCGGTCTGGTCGGCGCGCCGCTGCTCGGCGCGCTCTTCGGCATCGGCTGGACCCCGTGCATCGGCCCGACGCTCGCCTCGGTCAACGCGCTCGCCCTGGAGCAGGCCAGCGCCGGCCGCGGCGCGCTGCTCGCCTTCGCGTACTGCCTCGGCCTCGGCGTGCCGTTCGTGCTCGCCGCCATAGCCTTCCGCAAGGCACTCGGGGCGTTCGGGTGGGTCAAGAAGCACTATGTGTGGGTCATGCGGATCGGCGGCGGCATGATGCTCGTCACCGGTGTCCTGCTCCTCACGGGCGCGTGGGACAGCATGGTCGCCACGATGCAGGGCTGGTCCAGCGGTTTCACGGTGGGGATCTGAGTTCCATGAGCACGACCGACACGTCCGGCACGACGGACACCTCCGATGCGACGGAGCAGCAGGAGAACCTCGGTGAGGCCGGGGCCCAGCTGTCCACCGCCCCCCTCGACGACCGCGCCGAGCCGCCCGTCATCGGCGGCCCCACCCTCGGTGTCATCGGCTGGATCCGCTGGTTCTGGCGGCAGCTGACCTCCATGAGGGTCGCGCTGATCCTGCTCTTCATGCTCTCCCTCGGCGCCGTCCCCGGCTCCCTCATCCCGCAGACCAGCGTGGACGAGATGAAGGCGCAGGCCTTCAAGGACGCCCACAAGACGCTGACGCCGCTGTACGAGAAGCTCCAGTTCTTCGACGTCTACAGCTCCGTGTGGTTCTCCGCGATCTACATACTGCTGTTCGTCTCCCTCATCGGCTGCATCGTGCCCCGCAGCTGGCAGTTCGTCGGCCAGCTCCGCAGCCGCCCGCCGGGCGCCCCCAAGCGCCTCGACCGGCTCCCCGCGTACACCACGTGGCGCACCGAGGCCGAGCCCGAGCAGGTCCGCGCGGCCGCGCTCACCCTCCTCAAGGGACGCCGCTTCCGCGCCCACTCCCCCAAGCTCTCGGCTTCGCTCGAGCAGGGAGGGGCCCCCACCGGGAACGCGATCGCCGCCGAGAAGGGCTACCTGCGCGAGGCCGGCAACCTGGCCTTCCACGTCGCCCTGATCGTCATGCTCGTCGCCTTCGCCTGGGGCCAGCTCTTCAAGTCCGAGGGCGGCAAGCTGATCGTTGAGGGCGACGGCTTCTCCAACACGCTCACCCAGTACGACGACTTCAAGTCCGGCTCCCAGTTCGGCATCGACGAACTGGAACCGTTCAGCTTCAAGCTCGACGCCTTCGACGGCACGTACGAGAAGAACGGCCCCCAGCGCGGCACGCCCCGCACCTTCGAGGCGAAGGTCTCCTACTCGCAGGGCGGCACGGACAAGAAGGCCGTCATTCGGGTCAACGAGCCGCTCAAGGTGGGCGACTCCAAGGTCTATCTGATCGCCCACGGCTACGCGCCCGTCGTCACCGTCAAGGACGGCCGCGGCAAGGTCGTCTTCCACGGCGCCGTACCGCTGCTCCCCATCGACAACAACATCACGTCCACCGGCGCCATCAAGGTGATGGACGGCTACCGCGACAAGAACGGGAAGAAGGAGCAGCTGGGCTTCCAGGCCTTCTTCGTGCCGACGTTCGCGGGCGCCGGCGCGGGCACGATGTTCTCCCAGTTCCCGGCGCTGGACTTCCCCGTCATGGCGCTCACCGGGCTCCACGGCGACCTGCGGGTCAATTCCGGTCTTCCGCAGAACGTGTACCAGCTCGACAAGTCCAAGATGAAGCAGTTCACGGACGCGTCCGGCAACAAGCTCGCCGAGCGGCTGCTGCCCGGCGAGACCATGACGCTCCCCGACGGCGCCGGCTCGATCACCTTCGAGAAGGACGTCAAGGAGTGGGCGAGCTTCCAGATCTCGCAGCAGCCCGGCAACGGGCTCGCCCTCGCGGGCGCGATCGCCGCGATCGCCGGTCTGACCGGTTCGCTCTTCATCCAGCGGCGCCGCGTCTGGGTCCGGGCCGTACGCGGTGAGGACGGCGTGACCGTCGTCGAGATGGCGGGCCTGGGCCGCAGCGAGTCCGCGAAGCTGCCGGAGGAGCTGGGCGACCTCGCGGTCGCGCTCACGGCGGACGCTCCGCCGGCGCCGGACGCCGATCCGGATGCCACGCCGGACGCCGATGCGGCCCCCGCACCCGCACCCCACCCTGATGCGGAATCCGCACGCCAGGCCGGCCGCGAACCCGCACCCCACGCCGATCCGGAAGACGTACCGGAACCCGCGGAAGAACCCGCAGAAGACCCTGCCCCTTCTGGAGAGGCCGACAAGTGATCCTCGCCGCCACGACCAACGAGAGCATGGCGCGGATGAGCGACCTGCTCATCTACTCCTCGATGGCCGTCTACACCCTCGCCTTCTTCGCCCACATCGCCGAGTGGGTGCTGGGCAGCCGCAGCAAGGTCGGCCGTACCGCCGCCGCGCTCACCTCCCGCGCCCCGGCCGCCGGCCCCGCCGTGACGGTCCAGGTCAAGCAGGCGGCCGGCGGCACCGCCGTCCTGGAGAAGCCGAAGGTCGTCACCCGTTCCGCGGCCGGCACCCGGGACGTTCCGGACGGCCCCGGCGCCGCCGGCGGCACCGTCAAGGGCGATCTGTACGGCCGTATCGCCGTCTCGCTGACCGTCCTCGCCTTCCTGGTCGAGGCGTCGGGCGTGGTCACCCGGGCGCTCTCCGTGCAGCGGGCCCCCTGGGGCAACATGTACGAGTTCTCCACCACCTTCTCGACGGTGGCGGTCGGCGCGTACCTCGGCTTCCTCGTCGCCAAGAAGAACGTGCGCTGGCTCGGCCTGCCGCTGGTCACCACGGTCCTGCTCGACCTGGGCATGGCCACCACCTGGCTGAAGACCCCCAGTGACCAGCTGGTCCCCGCGCTCGACTCGTACTGGCTGTGGATCCACGTCTCCACCGCGATCTTCTGCGGCGCGGTCTTCTACCTGGGCGCCACCGCCACCCTGCTGTACCTCTTCCGCGACTCGTACGAGAACAAGCTCGCGACCGGCGGGAACCCGGGCGCCTTCGCCCGCTCCGTCATGGAGCGGCTGCCCTCGGCGGCCTCGCTCGACAAGTTCTCGTACCGGGTCAACGCGGCCGTCTTCCCGCTCTGGACCTTCACGATCATCGCGGGCGCGATCTGGGCCGGCGACGCGTGGGGCCGCTACTGGGGCTGGGACGCCAAGGAGGTCTGGTCCTTCATCACCTGGGTCGGTTACGCCGCGTACCTGCACGCGCGTGCGACGGCCGGCTGGAAGGGGCGGAAGGCCGCGTACATCGCGCTCATCGCCTTCGCCTGCTTCCTGTTCAACTACTACGGCGTGAACATCTTCGTGAACAGCAAGCACTCGTACGCGGGCGTCTGAGCCGGCACCGGGCCGTCTGAGCTGGCACGGGGCCTGCCCCTGGGTGACGCTTGAGGTATGAGCGAGATATCCCGGGGCAGGTGCGAGACCCACGACGGGGACGCGCAGCTGCTGCGGTTCGCCGTGGAGCTGTCCCATCCGCTGCCCGAGGTCTGGGAGGCCGTCGCCACCCCCGAGGGCCTGGAGGGCTGGCTCTGCGCGGCGGACCCGCTGGAACCCCGGCTCGGCGGCCGGGTCACCCTCCGCTGGCTCAACGGGGACACGGTGGTGTCGGGGCGGGTGACCGCCTGGGACCCCGAGTACGTGGCCGAGTACACGGTCGATCCGACGCACGGACGCATCCGGTTCCATCTGGAACCGGGGGCGCCCGGGGGCGGCGGGTCGACCGTGCTGCGTTTCATGAACGAACTGCGGGCGGACCGGGAGTACCGGCTGGACTGTCTCGCGGGGTGGCACGACCACTTCGAGCGGCTCGCCGCCGCGCTGGACGGGCGTCCGTCCGACTGGGCCGCCTGGTCGCCCGAGCGGTGGCAGCACCTGCGTGACCTCTACGAGCGGGACGAGGCGCCCTGGCCCAAGTGGGTGCCGTAGGGCCTGTCCGACCCGATCCGCCGGTCAGGCCGTAGGCGCCGCTACCCCTGCTTCGGCGGCAGGCAGGACGTGGTCGGTGGCTTGCCCTCCGGCCAGGCGATCTGGACGAAGCGCTGGCTGCCGTCCTGGGCCAGTTCCACGATCGGGACCGCCTTGTTGTACGGGTTCCCGTAGTTGTCCAGGCAGATCCAGCCGCTCGCTCCCTGCACCCGCAGGGAGCCCTTGACCTGCGGCCACTGGGTGACCACGTCGGCGAGTTCCGGGTACTGGGAGCCCTGCGGGGTCGCCTGCCGGATCGCGTGCACCGCCGTCGCCATCGCGTCGTACGCGACGATCGCCTGGCCGTCCGCGAGCGGCACCGGCTCCTTCGAGGCGCGGGCGATGTCCGTCACGAACGTCGAGTACGCCACCACCGAACCGCCCGTCGCCGGGACCTTCCGCCCCGCCGCCGGCTTCCACGCGTCCGGGTGGGCGAGCGCCGCGTACCGCACGGTCAGCTTCGCCTTCAGGGCGTTCGGGTCGAGCTTCTCGTCCGCGCCCAGGTACGAGCCCTCGTCGCCGGTCAGGACCGTGAAGGAGCGGTCGAGGCAGCCGCGCGCGCCGAGCGCGTTGATGAACTGGCGCAGCTGGGTGTGGCGGCCCGCGAAGAAGACCGTCTCGGCGCGGGTGTCGCAGATCAGATGGGTGATCTGGCGGAAGGTGTTGGCGGTGGTGCCCTCGTCGGTGGGGTCGGCGGGCGAGGTGAAGAGCTGCGGCTCGTAGGGCGCGCCCTTGAGGGACGCGGCGAAGGCGGACTTGAGGGTGTCGGTGTAGTGGTCGCCGCTGCGGGTGTCCTGGACGAGGAGGGCCTTGGCGGCGTCGACGCGGCCGAAGTTCGCGAGGGCCTTGGCCTCGTCGTTGTTGGTGGGGGAGACGCGGGCGAGGCCGGGGTAGCGGTTGTGTCCGGGGCCCGGGCCGTTGGCGATGTCGTCGGCGGTGATGGTGGTGCCGACGACGGCGATCCCGGCGCCGGTGAGGGCGGTCACCGACTCGCGTACCTCGGTGGAGGAGGTGGCGACGCCGGAGACGGCCCGCAGCCGGTCGGGGGCGCCGGTCATGGCGATCAGCCGGTCGACGGTGCCGCGCCAGTGGGCGTTGCCCTTGCCGGTGTTGGCGAGGACGAGGCGGATCTTCGGGGTCTCGCTGTTGGACTCGTGGTTGGCCCGGTACTGGTAGGCGTACGCGCCCTGGACCTCGTGCAGCACCTTGACCCGCATGCCGCTGTCGGTGGAGGTGAGCGGCAGGAGGACGGCGACGGTGGCGTACTCGCCGGGCTTGAGCGTGGCGTTCTCGGCGCCGATGGCCCGGGCGGCCTCGGCGAGTTCGGGTATGCCGAAGGCGTGGCCGTCGCCGTTGACGCCGACGCACTCGTCGCTGCCCTCCGGTCTTTCGACCCCCGCCGCGCAGGAACGATCCTCCGGGGTGGTGAGCCGGGCCAGGGCGTACCCGCCGAGACCGAGGACGACGGCGGCGGTGACGACGGACGCGACGAGCTTCTGGCGGGGGGTGCGGACGCGGCGCCGCACCCGGTCGAGCGGTCGGCCGATGCGCGGGGCGGTCGGGCGGTCGGGCATGGCGTCAGACTCCGTCCTCGCGGCCCGGCGGCAGCGAGAGCTCCCGCCAGGCACGGATGTCGCGCGGCCAGTGGGTGGCCGCGTCCCAGAGCGAACCGCTGCCCGTCAGATGACGGCCGGAGAGCCGGCGCAGTTCGTGCGCGAGGCGGTCGGCCACCTCGTCGTCGGGCAGTGCGAGCGGATCGGTGAGCAGCCATACGGCGTGCAGCAGTCGCCGTACGGACAGGTGGAGTTCGGTGGTGTCGTGGTCGAGTCCGGGCGGGAGGCCGTCGGCCGTCGCCCTTCCCGCTCCTTCCTGCGGCCGTTGGCCGAGGGCGATCGCCCGGCGCGGGTCCGGCCCGGTCCTGCCGTGCTCGCGGGGGTACGGGGCGGAGCCGATGAACCGCAGCCGCCCCAGCCAGCCGAGGACGTCCCGCTCGGGGAAGGTGAGCCGCAGCTGGGTGACGGCCTCCTCGGTGCGGCCGAGGGCCAGGTCGTGATGGAGGCGGTACGGGCCGGGCTCGGGGCCGTAGTGCCGGTGCAGGGTCTCGTGGACGGCGTGCCAGGCCGCGTACCGGGGATGGTCGCCGTCCTCGAAGCGGAGGCGGTGCAGGAGCAGGGCGCGCAGGAGCGGGTCGGCGACGAAGTGGCCCGAGCCCGGTTCGGAGGCGGCCCAGTCCTCGGAGCGCAGGTGGTCGCGGACGCGCAGCGCCACGTCCCCGTCCAGGGACTCGCCCTGGAGCCGGGCGTGGGCGAGCATCCGGGCGGACTCCTCGTCGTGGGCGGCGGCGAGCACGGCGTACGGGCCGGGCCGCCGCACCGGGAGGAGCTCGGCGAGGAG
Organism: Streptomyces sp. NPDC088553; assembly: GCF_044752965.1. Taxonomy (NCBI): domain Bacteria; kingdom Bacillati; phylum Actinomycetota; class Actinomycetes; order Kitasatosporales; family Streptomycetaceae; genus Streptomyces; species Streptomyces sp. NPDC088553. The sequence continues at coordinate 52,036 of NZ_JBIVMG010000015.1, forward strand.
GGTGGGGGCGACGGGCACCGGCGGGGTGTCCTCGCGGAGTTCCACGGTCAGGTCGAGCAGCCCGCCTGGGGTGAGGCCGGCCCGCAGCCGCGCCGGCGCCTCTCCGGCGGCCCGGCCGAGGAGGGCGACACCGAGCGGGCGGCCGCCGGTCAACCGGTGGACGGCGCGGGCGAGTTCGGTGGGTGTCCGGCCGGCCGGGTCGTGGTGGTCGAAGGCGGAGCGGGTCTGGGAGGGGGAGAGCGGTGTGAGCTCCACGGCGAGGATGCCGGAGCCGACGCGGGCGTCGCGCGGGCTGGGCGCCCGGTGCGCGGTCTCCGGCAGCCGGGTCCTGGTGGCGTTGCGCAACCCCTCGTGCTCACGGACCCGGGAGGTGGCGAGGACGACGACCCGGTCGCGGCGGCCCTCGGCGCGGGCGCGCAGGACCGGTTCCACGAGCTGCCGGCCGAGCGGTTCGTGGGCGTTGTCGAGGAGGACCAGCGGGCGGCCGATCCGGCCGCCGCGCCGGATCCCCACGTACGGGTGGAGGAGGTCCTCGGTCAGCGCGCCGACGAGGAAGCCCTCGGCCTCGGCGCGGCGCCGGCCGCCCTGCTCGAAGTCGATCGCGAGCTGCTGGAGCCCCGCCTTGCCGCGTCCGCCCGCGTTGCGATAGGTGCCGTACCAGCTCTCCGAGGTGCGCTGGAGGCGGCCGAACACCTCCTCGAGGACGGTCTCCACGGTCGCCTCGGCAAGGAGTCCGGCGAGCGGGACGGTGGCCTCGGCGAACGTGGCGGCCAGCTTGGCCAGCACCTTGCCGACCCAGTGGGTGGCCGCGCCCCTGGTCGGGTCGACGGTCGCGAGCAGCGGCCCGAGCCGCTGGAGGTCGCGCCGGGCCCGCTCGTCGTCCTCCTGCGACCAGCCGAGCGAGGCGACCGCGACGAGCCCGAGCGACACCCGGGGGAACCTCACCGGCCGCGCGCCGAGCACCTTCGGCGACAGCTGTACGGCGAGCTCGGCGAGGGCCCCGGTGAGCGGGGTCCAGCCGGGGCCGTGGTCGGCGGGCGGCTCGATGTGCGCGCAGTCGAGGAGCGCCAGTGGCGTGTACCCCTTGTAGCGGTTGCGGACCTCCTTGAGCAGGGCGGTCTTGCCCGTACCGCGCCCGCCGGTGAAGACGGTGACCGGCGGATCGTCACCGTGCTCGAACGGCACCCGGGAGGTGCCGTACTTCGTGAGGCCGCTGAGGCGCGCGACCAGTCCGGCATCGTGCAAGGCCGCCTCGCGGCCGTACAGCTCCCTGTCCACGACCTGCCACCCCCGTCACAGTCAACTCAAGGATATCGACGGTGTGTTGGGAAAGCGGTCGGCTTTTCGAGTCTGTTCCGCACCTGTTGTCAGTCCGTGGCGATCGCGTCGAGCTGGGCCCGCAGGTATCCGTGCGACTCGATGCCGTGGATCGTCGTCCCGGGCGTGCACTCGTAGAAGTACACGAGCGACATCAGCTCCTCCGTGGGGGCGTCGACCGGTGGCGGCAGCACCCGGTGGCGTCCCGAACGCCACCGCCCGCCCGTCCAACCGGCCATCAGGTCCCCGATGTTGACGGTGAAGGCGGCGGGATCGTACGGGGCGTCCTGCCAGCCGCCCGCGTCGGTGAAGACCTGCAGTCCGCCCTTGCCGGCCTCCCGGTCCAGGACGGTGACCGTGCCGAAGTCCGTGTGCGGGCCGATGCGGAACTGGCCCGGCTCCGGCTCGCCCGTCCGCTCCCGCCCCGGGTACCAGTTGATGTTGAAGCCGAAGGTGGGGTGTCCGGTGTGCCGGGTGAAGAAGTCCCGCTCCTCGCCGAGGGCCACGCCGAGCAGGTCGAGGACCCGGTCCGAGAGCGTCTTCATCTGTGCCAGATACGTCTCCACCAGCGGTTTCAGCTCGGGGATCTCGGCGGGCCAGGTGTTCGGCAGGAACCACTCGGCGTCCACGGCCGGATCGCCGGTCGGTTCGTCCGCGGCGAAGGACAGCGACTCCTTCAGGTCGGGCGGCGTCGCCGTACCCTCCGCGTACCCGTTGGCCTCCGCGCCGGGCCCCAGCCAGCCCCGGCCGCCGACCCGCACGGCGTACGGCTCCTTCGCGGCGGGCGGGAGGTGGAAGAAGCGGCGGGCGGCCGCGCGGATCCCGGCCCGGAGCTCAGGGTCGACGCCGTGGCCGGTGACGAGGAGGAAACCGGCCTCGCGGAGGGCGCGGTCGACGGCGGGCAGCTGCGGGGCCGCGTCGCGGGTCAGGTCGATGGTGGGGAGGGCCGCTGTACGGGAATCCTCCCGGCTCGCCCCGCCGCTCGTCCCTTCGCTCGTCCCGTCACTCATCGCCGATGTCCTCGTTCCAGAGAGCCGGCCGCTCGGCGATGAACTCCCGCATCAGCGCAGTGCATTCGGGGTCGTCGAGCACGAGGACCTCGACCCCGTGCTCCGCCAGCCAGTCGTGCCCGCCGCGGAAGGTCTCCGCCTCCCCGACGACCACGCGCGAGATCCCGAACTGCCGCACCAGGCCGGAGCAGTACCAGCAGGGGGAGAGGGTCGTCACCATCGTCGTACCCCGGTACGAGCGCTGCCGGCCGGCGGCCCGGAAGGCGGCGGTCTCCGCGTGCGCCGACGGGTCCCCGTCCTGCACACGCCGGTTGTGCCCGCGCCCGAGCAGCGCGCCGTCCGCCCCGTACAGCGCGGCCCCGATCGGGATCCCGCCCTCGGCGAGCCCGGCGCGGGCCTCGGCGACGGCGGTCGCGAGCCACCTGCGGGCTTGTTCCTGGTCCATGCGGGGAGCCTTCCCCGCCGGGGCCGGGTCGTCACACCTGCTGGTGGCCCTCGTCCGTCGGCAGCGGATCGGCGACGAAGGTCCCCTTGCCGTGCACGGTCAGGATCAGGGCCCGCTCGCGCAGGACCCTGGCGGCGCGGCGGACCGTGAGGTAGGCGACGCCGTACTCCTCGGCCAGGTCGCGTTCGGCGGGCAGGCGAGCACCCGGGGGCAGCTCTCCCGCCGAGATGCGGGCGGCGATGTGGTCGGCCACCGCGACGTAGAGCAGCTGGGGGCCCTGCGGGTTGAACTCGGGGATCTCGCCGTGGTCGTTCACACGACCAACGTAGGCATCGAAGACCTGTGCTAACCAGTGTTGAGCTATGCAGAGCTATACATGCCTCATAAGGTCGTCAGACACGTAGACCCCGGCGAGGTGGCTAGACCTCCCGGGGCATGGCCACCAACTACCAACGGAGTTGATGACGTGCGGAACCCTATCGCGCGCGTACTGGGCCGGGTCTGGATCCCGGTCCTCCTCTGGCTGCTCATGCTGACCCTGCCGCCCACCGGCAGGCACCGGCCCCGGCCGGCCGGCCGCCGCCGACCCCGCCGCGCGGCGGCGCGGGTCGCCACCGCGCCACGCCACCGCGTCCCGGCCCGGCTGTCCCCGTACGCCCGGGAGCAGGCACTGCCGCTCGACGGAGCCCGATCGCCCCTGGAACGCCCCTACCTCACGGCCACCTCGGCGCGAGCCGCCCAGCGCGGCCGACGGCGGACGCTGTGGCTCGCGACGGTCGGGGTGGACGTCGACCGCCGGAACATCCACGCCGGGAGCGCCCGATGAGCCGGTGCGGGGCGCGGCGGTCCGTGTTCGCCGTCGCGGACGTGGTGCGGGCGGTGTGGGGCGGTTCGGTCTGCGTTCTCGCCGTGGGGCACGACGGCCACCATCGCGACCGGGCCGGTGACGGCTGGTGGGTGACGCCGGAGATCGCCGACGCCGTGAGCCTGTCCCTGCTGACCCACGCGCTCACGGCCGCGCCCGAGCCGGAGTTCACGTCACCGCGCTGCGTCGTCGGCCGCCATGACCACTGCCGGGACCACGTCCCCCGAGACAGCGGCGTGCGAGGGGTCCGGCATCTCGTGTGCGGGTGCCCTTGCCATCCGGCGCCGCCTACCGTGCCCTGACGCCCCGGACGAGCAGAGTCCCCGTCCGCTTCCCTTCCGGGGGCGCGATCACCTCGGCCGTCACGTCCGTGAACCCGGCCTGCCGGAGGATCTCCGTCCAGCGGCCGGGCTGGTAGTCCCAGCGCTTCACGTACAGGGGTTCCGCGCCCTTCTCCGGCGGTTGCATCTGGGACGCCTGCGGCCCGTAGCAGCCCTCCAGGGCCGGGGGGTTGTGGGAGAACGCGTAGACGCCGCCGGGTGTGAGGCGGGCGTGGACCAGGGGCAGCAACTCGGCGGGATCGATGAACCAGGCGGCGCCGAAAACCGAGCAGACGGCCCCGAACTCGTACGAGCCCGCCGCGAGGAACTCCTCGGCCGACTGCTGCCGCACGTCGAGGTGCGGCCAGCGTTCACGTGCTTTGCTCACCTGGACGGGCGAGAGGTCCACGCCGGTCGCTTCGGCACCCAGCTCGGCCAGGTGGGCGAGGTTTCCGCCGCTTCCGCAGCCGAGGTCGACGACCCGGGCGCCGGAGAGGTCACCGAGGATCTTCGCGTCGGGGCCGTGGTCGGGCCACTGCGTCCAGTTGAACCACGTAGCGGCCCCGGCCGCGTTCGTGTCCTTGCGTCCCGGCCTGGCCGCGCCCCACACGTCCCACGCGCCGGCGTCCTGTTCGCGCACTCTCGTCCTTCCACACGCTGAGGCCCGCCCGACGGCCCGAAGGCCGCCGGACGGGCGCTACTGCCGTGACTACTTCTTGCCGCCCACCGGGCTGTCCGTGCAGCCCGCGTGGCACTGCGTGCAGTCGACGGCGGCCGGCCACAACTCCTGGTCCACGTCGAAGCCTGCCGCACGGATCGCGGCCACGGTGCGATTCCGCGCCAGCTCGGGGCCGCCCGTCTCGGCCGTGTCAGGGACGCCCGGGTGGTGGTGGATGAACCGGCCCGCGTGGCGGTCGCAGAACTCCTGGTACGCCTGGGTGCGCAGCAAGAACGCGTGCCAGCCCCGGTCGACGTGCTCGGACGGGGACAGCGGCCCGTCGGTCATCGTCCCCGCGATCAGGAACGCGACGGTCTGGTCAATGATCCGCTCGGCCACCACCCGACTCGTGCCCGGGTGTGCCTTGATCACGTCAGAGGTCAGGGCTTGCCAGACCTCCCGGGGCAGGAGCGTGCGGGGCTCGGTGCGGTGAATCGGGGGATGCTCAAGCGCGATGGTCACCTGATGTCCCTTTCTTCTCGGCGGAGCGCTGCGGGCAGCAGCGCCGGCATGTGCAGACCGGCATCACGCTGGTGGCGAGCGGTGGCCCGCCTTCGCCCTCGTACAGGGTTCGGGTCTCCGTGCGGGTCCCGTCAGCCTTGACCTTGTAGGCGTCGATGCGGATCGGCATGGCATTCATCGTCCGCGTCAGGCGCTGTCATTGCGGCGGCGGACAAGGCGTCATCCGAGCGTCACTCGTAGGCGTCAAATCGGTGTCATTCAGATTCCGTTGGGGCTACCTTCGAAGCTATGACGACTGCCGCGACGAACGACGTTCTTCGGGCCGTGCGGATCAGCCTGCGCATGAGCCAGGACGACTTGGCCAAGGCGCTCCGCGCAGCCGGCGAGGAGCTGGGCGAACCGAACGAGGCAAGCAAACGCCTCGTCCAGCGCTGGGAATCGGGCACCAGCCGCGCTCCACGCCCCGTCTACGCCCGCGCCCTTGAGCACGTCACGGGGCGCCCCGTCGAAGCCCTGGGCTTCACCCTGCCCGTGCCGCAGGCACGCGTCCATCCCGATTCCGCAGGAGGCCACGACATGGACCTCGGCCCCGAAGGCATTCAGGCGGCCATCGCCGCGCAGCCGCCACCGGACGGCATGAACTACTCGGGCATCTGGCTGTCTCGGTATGAATTCTTCAGCTCCTCGCGCGACGAGACGTTCGAAGCCAAGCACTACGTCGTACTGCTCCAACACGGCACCCGCCTGACCGGTCAGAGTCTGCCCGGGGCTTCCAGTAACCCGGACAGCCCGCTCACCCTGGACCTGACGATCGACCGCAGCGTGGTCACCGGCTCATGGACCGAGCAGACCGCCGTCGGCGGCTACTACCAAGGCGCTCGCTACCACGGCGCGCTGCAAATGCTCGTGGAGCCGACCGGCCGCCGTATGGCAGGCAAGTGGGTCGGTTTCGGCAAGGACTTCGACGTCAACACAGGCCCGTGGGAGCTGAGGCTCGTCGACACGTCCACGTCGAAGGCGACGCTCCAGAACTACGGCCGCGTCCCGGACTAGGTCCTGTTCGACAGGTTACTCGGGGCATCACGGCCAAACCCGCGAAGACGGAGTCGCTCCGGACTGCCTGGGCGAGGTTCAATGCCGTAGTGGTCGCCTGGGCAGATATGCACGATTGCTGGTTTGAGGTCGGTTATGTTCCGAAGCTTTTGGAGCAGGTCGAGCATGATGACAACCCCGCAGCGTGGAAGGAGCTGGGATGGCGACTCATACTCGAACATGACCTGGTGTCCCCGGCCAGCTTCGCCGCCCTGCCGCGTCTGGTACGCCTCGCACCGCGCAGCGTGAAGGCGCGGCACCTGGCGGGGGAGATCCTCGAGCGTGCGGCAGGGCACCATGGCTGCGACGATCTCCTGGCGGATTGCGCCGGAGCCATTGCGGAATTCCGCGAGGTGCTGGGTCGGCACCTGCGGTCGCGCCCGGCTGACTTCCTAGTGTCCCTGCGTGCCCTGCTCGCGGTCGAGGAGGAGTACCACTGGGCGGCGGCCCTTGGCGACTTCGAGGATGACTTCTACCCCTTGGGGTGTCCGCACTGTGGCGCCGAGGTCAGGATCGCCATCGGCAACTATGGGCGGTACTCGGCGATCCAGGACTGGAACCTGGGTGACGTGGAACGAAAGGACCTGAGGCCAGCGGCGGCCGAGGAGCTGACCGGAACTGGCAGGTGGATGTTCGAGCTGGCCGTTCGTGCAGGTCAGGACCGACTCGTCGACGGAATTGCCCATCTGTTCGGACGTGCGGAATGCCCGCTCTGTGCCAGCGTCTTCAACGTTGCGGACGAGTACACCTCCGCCAACCGTCCGGTCATGCGACACGCGGCAATGAAGCCGACAGTGGCCTGACCACGCCTCGCGCACGGAGCCGGAGAGAGGCGGAAAAGATCGTCCCATCTCCAGCCGGTGGCCGAGTGTCGGGCCCTCCGCCGATCGGCTGAGGGCCGGGGCCCCACCGGCCCGGCGCCGGGAGGGGGGACGGTCCGTGGCCTTAGCTTGCGGGGTGCTCCGCCGGCCGGTGGGGTGTTCCGCCGTTCTCCCGAGAGGTCCTCCATGCGTTCCCTGCTGACCGTCCTCGCCACCGGTGCCCTCGTCCTCGGCGCCGCCGGTATCGCGAGCGCCGACGTCCACGTCGAGCTCGAGCCGGAGGCCTCGCACACCGTCGTCTTCGGCGACTGGCTCCAGTTCGCGCACGACGACGTCTTCAACGCCGGTCACGACAACACCGTCGGCTCGAACAACTGAGTCCCGATCCCGGACCGCCGCCCGCCACGCGTGGCGGTCCGGGAGGCCCCCATCGGCTCCGCCGATCGCCCCCATCGGCAGCTCCCCCCACTGGCTCGTGGACCCCGGTCCAGGGCGCTCGTAGCGTCGTCGTCATGAGAAACGAGACCAGGGGAACCGTCGAACTCACCCTCGCCATGGTGCTCTCCGGCACCCTCGGCATCTTCGTCGTGGAGTCGGGGGCGTCACCCTTCGACGTGGTGTTCTTCCGGTGCCTCTTCGGGGCCGCCGCCCTCGGCGCGTACAGCCTGGTCCGCGGTTACTTCACCGGCCACGGCCTCACCCCGAGGAAGCTCGGACTCGCAGCGCTCGGCGGGGTGTTCATCGTCTTCAACTGGGTGCTGCTCTTCGAGGCGTACGAGGCCACCTCGATCTCCTTCGCCACCGTCGTCTACCACACACAGCCGTTCTTCCTGGTGGTGTTCGGCGCCGTGCTGTTCCGGGAGCGGATCACCGCCGCGAAGGTCGGCTGGCTCGCCGTCGCGTTCGCCGGGCTCGTGCTCGTCTCCGGCATACGGCCCGGCGACACCGCCTCCCTCAAGGGCCTCGGGCTCGCGCTCGGCGCCGCCGTCCTCTACGCCCTGTCGACGATCGTCACCAAGCGGATCACCGGCGTACGGCCGCACCTGATCGCCCTCGTCCAGGTCCTGGTCGGCATCCCGCTGCTGCTCCCGTTCGCGGACTTCGGTGCCGCGTCGGAGCTCGGCGCCGGCTGGGGCTGGCTCGTCGGGCTCGGGGTCATCCACACCGGGCTGATGTACGTCCTCATGTACGCCGCGTACGCCAAGCTGCCCACCGCCAAGATCGCCGTGCTGGCCTTCACCTACCCCGCCGTCGCCATGGGCGCCGACTGGGCCGCGTACGGGCATCACATCGGGCTCGTCCAGGCGCTCGGCGTGCCGCTGATCGTCCTCGCCAGCCTCAAGGTCACCCTCGCTGCTCGGACACCAGTCGCCGCGCCTGCTCCACGAACAGGCGGACGTGCGCCGGAAGCCGCTTCCCCCGCCGCCACGCGAGCTGGGTGAAGAGGGTGAACGGGGCCTCCCAGGCCAGCGGGACCAGCGTTCCGTTCGCCAGTTCCGCCGCGACGGCCACCCGGGGCAGCAGCGCCACCCCGAGACCCGCGGCCACCCCGCGCTTGGTCGCCTCGATCGTGCCGAACTCCATGAACGGCGGTGCCCACTCCCGCAGCTCCGCCTCGAAGAGGTCGCGGTACGGGCAGCCCGGCTCGGTGCCCACCAGCTGCGCCCCGGCCAGATCCGCGGCGGTCAGCCCCGTACGCCCCACCAGGGCATGGCCGGGACCCGCCACCAGGACCAGGGGCTCGGGCGCGAGGACCTCCGACTCCAGGCCCTCGTGCTCGGTGTCGGGCTCCATCAGGAAGCCGACGTCGTACGTGCCCTGCCGCAGCGCCTGCCGGGTCTCGTCGCCGAGGGTGGGCCGCAGCGTGAGGCGCACCCCCGGGTAGCGGTGGTGGAAGTACTCCAGGAGCGGCGGCAGCCGATAGGAGGTGAGGGACTCCATGGTGCCGATGGCGATCGTCCCGGCCGGTTCGGCCGCGACGGCGACGGCGGTGCGGGCCTCCTCGGCCAGCTCGCCCATGCGGAGGGCGTACGGCAGGAGCCGCTCCCCGGCCTCGGTCAACCGGATGCGGCTGCCGAGCCGCTCGAACAGCTCCACGCCGAGCGAGGACTCCAGGGACCGGATCTGACCGGTGACGCTGGACTGGGCGTAGCCGAGTTCGGCGGCGGCCCGGGTGAAGGAGAGGACGGTGGCGACCTTCTCGAAGGTGGCCAGGAGCCGGAGCTCCATCAGCTCTCGGTGTCCTCGCCGCGCTCGCGCCGCCTCAGTTCCTCCTCGCGGCGGCGGAGGTCCGCCTCCCGGGCCCTGAGGTCCTCCTCGTCCGGCCGCCCGGTGCTCCCCGCGTCCGGCCGCCCGCTCTTCCCCTCGTCCTTGAGGGACTTCAGGAACTCGGGGTTGTCGTCGGGAGCGACCCAGCCGCCCGCGCCGCCCCGGGTCCGCGGCCGCCGGTCCTTGCCCGCGACGATCCAGCCGATCGCGCCGACCACGGAGAACAGCAGGACGACGATGGCCCAGACCGGCTTCGGAAGGTGCTTGACCTCTTCTTCCGGGGTGTTCAGGCAGTCGATGAAGGCGTAGATCATCAGCGCCAGCGGGATGATGAACAGCAGCGCCCTGAGCATGTGGGACAGCCCCTTGGAAGCGGTGAAGGGGCTCGTTTCGACCGCCCCGGTGACAGGTCCAGCGTAGCCCGTGGCGGATACTGGCCCCTATGGCTTACGACGATCTCCGCTCGCTGCTCAGGGCCCTCGAGCGCGAAGGCGACCTCAAGCGCATCAAGGCCGAAGTCGACCCGTACCTGGAGGTCGGGGAGATCGTCGACCGGGTGAACAAGGCGGGGGGGCCGGCGCTTCTCTTCGAGAACGTCAAGGGCTCCTCGATGCCGCTCGCGATGAACGTCTTCGGGACCGACCGCCGGCTGCTCAAGGCCCTCGGCCTGAAGTCGTACGGCGAGATCAGCGAGAAGATCGGCGGGCTGCTCAAGCCCGAACTCCCGCAGGGTTTCGTCGGCGTCCGCGAGGCCTTCGGCAAGCTCGGCTCGATGGTCCACGTGCCGCCGAAGAAGGTGAAGTCGGACGCCGCGCCCGTGCAGGAAGTCGTGCTCACCGGGGACGACGTCGATCTCGACCTCCTTCCCGCGCTCTTCACCTGGCCCAAGGACGGCGGCTCCTTCTTCAACCTGGGCCTCACGCACACGAAGCACCCGGAGACCGGCGTCCGGAACCTCGGGCTCTACCGGCTCCAGCGCCACGACAAGCGCACCATCGGCATGCACTGGCAGATCCACAAGGACAGCCGCAACCACTACGCCGTCGCCGCCGCGAAGGGCGAGCGGCTGCCGGTCGCGATCGCCTTCGGCTGCCCGCCGGCCGTCACGTACGCCTCCACCGCCCCGCTGCCCGGTGACATCGACGAGTACCTCTTCGCCGGCTTCGTGCAGGGCAAGCGGATCGAGATGGTCGACTGCAAGACCGTCCCGCTCCAGGTGCCCGCGCAGGCCGAGGTCGTCGTCGAGGGCTGGCTGGAGCCGGGCGAGATGCTGCCCGAGGGGCCGTTCGGCGACCACACCGGCTTCTACACGCCGCAGGAGCCCTTCCCGGCGCTGAAGATCGACTGCATCACGATGCGGAAGCGCCCGCTGCTCCAGTCGATCGTCGTCGGCCGGCCGCCGACCGAGGACGGCCCGCTCGGCCGGGCGACGGAGCGTTTCTTCCTGCCGCTCCTCAAGATCATCGTGCCGGACATCGTCGACTACCACCTGCCGGAGTCGGGCGGCTTCCACAACTGCGCGATCGTCTCGATCGACAAGAAGTACCCGAAGCACGCGCAGAAGGTGATGCACGCCATCTGGGGCGCGCACATGATGTCGCTGACCAAGCTGATCATCGTGGTCGACAAGGACTGCGACGTCCACGACCTGCACGAGGTGTCCTGGCGGGCGCTCGGCAACACCGACTACGCCCGTGACCTCACGGTCGTCGAGGGGCCGGTCGACCACCTCGACCACGCCTCCTACCAGCAGTTCTGGGGCGGCAAGGCGGGCATCGACGCCACCAAGAAGCTGCCCGAGGAGGGCTACACCCGCGACGGCGGCTGGCCGGACATGGTCGAGTCGGACCCGGCGACGGCCGCGCTCGTGGACCGCCGCTGGAAGGAGTACGGGCTGTGACCACGGCCGCCGTGCCCGGCGCACAGCCGGGGCGTACGAAGGCGTTCCTGCGCCTCGTCATGATCGAGCACTCGGTGTTCGCGCTGCCCTTCGCGTACACCGCCGCGCTCACCGCGATGTACCAGATGGACAAGGAAATCCACTGGTGGACGCTGTTCCTCGTCACCGTCTGCATGGTGGGGCTGCGGACCTTCGCCATGGCCTGCAACCGGATCATCGACCGCGAGATCGACGCGCGCAATCCCCGCACCGCCAACCGCGAGCTGGTGACCGGTGCCGTGTCCGTGCGGTCGGCGTGGACCGGGGCCGGGATCGCCGTCGTCGTCTTCCTCGGCGCCGCCGCCCTGCTCAACCCGCTCTGCCTGGCCCTCGCGCCGCTCGCCGTCATCCCGATGGTCGTCTATCCGTACGGCAAGCGGTTCACCAACTTCCCGCACGCCATCCTGGGCCTCGCCCAGGCCATCGGGCCGATCGGCGCCTGGCTCGCGGTGAGCGGCGAGTGGTCCTGGGACGCGGTCGTCCTGGGCCTCGCGGTGGGCGTCTGGATCGGCGGCTTCGACCTGATCTTCGCCTGCCAGGACGTGCAGGCGGACCGGGCCCACGGCGTCATGTCCGTACCGGCGCGCTTCGGGATCCCGGCCGCGCTGTGGGGCGCCCGCGCCTCCGCGGTCGTCACCACGGGCCTGCTCGTCTGGTACGCCCTCGCGACCGACGCCGGTGTCTTCTTCTGGGTGGGCCTCGTGATCGTGGTGGCCGCCTTCTGTTACGAGCACTCGATCGTGAAGCCGCACGACCTGTCGCGCCTGAACCGGGCGTTCTTCACGGTGAACGGTTTCATCGGCATGGCGCTGTTCGTGTGCGCCCTCCTCGACCTGCTGGTCCGCGGGCTCACCCCGTAACCCCGGCCCGGGGGCGCAGCGGTGAGCCGCGCCCGGGCCTGGCTTTTCCCGGCCGGATAGGCTCTCTGTCGTGGAGTCGCAGGAGATGAAGAGTCGTCGGCCCTGGGTGGTGGGGGTTTCCGGGGCGTCGGGTACGCCGTACGCCGCCGCCGTACTGAGGGGCCTCCTCGCCGCAGGGGAGAGCGTCGACCTCGTCGTGTCGCGGGCCTCGCGGCTCACGCTGCTCGACGAGACGGGCATCTCCTTCCGTGACGCGCACTGGCGCGAGGACCTGGCGGCCTGGCTGGCGCGGGGCGCGGACGGGAAGCCGGACACCTTCGACGTGTCGGACGCCCTCGACGACGTGCGGTACTGGGCGGCCGGGGATCTGGCCGCGGGGCCGTCCTCGGGGTCGTACCCGGCGAAGGGGATGCTGGTCGTGCCGGCCTCGACCGCGGCGGTGGCGGGAGTGGCACTGGGGCTCTCGAAGGACCTGCTGCAGCGGACCGCGAGCGTGACGCTGAAGGAGCGGCGGCCGCTGGTCGTCGCCGTGCGGGAGACCCCGCTGAACGGACAGACGCTCAAGCACATGGTGGCGCTGGACGAGGCGGGAGCCGTGGTGCTGCCCGCCTCTCCGGCGTTCTACGCGGGGGCGACGCACATCCAGGATCTGGTGGACTTCGTCGCGGGGCGGGTGCTCGACGCGGCAGGGGTGCCGCATCGGCTGTACCGCCGGTGGGAGGGAGAGCTCGGTGGAGCGACCCCCCGGTCGGATTAGCGCTTCTTGGCGTGCTTCTTCTCGGCACGCTTCGAGGCGACGGTCGGCTGGTGGGCACGCGAGCGGTTGGCCAGGTCCTGCAGCTCGCGCATGCGTGCGTAGGCCATCTCGATCGTGTACACGGTGAACACCACTCCTGAAAGATCGTCTTTGATCAGTTGAAAGATTCACAGGGCGTCTCCCCTGTGTACCTTAGATTCTATACCTAAACTCGCGGTATCGCTGGACAATGGAAGGCTTCATACCTATGGACGCCGTGGACAGGCAGCTCATCCAGGCTCTGCGCGAGAACGGTCGTGCCTCGTACGCCGAGCTCGGCCGGCTCGTCGGGCTCTCCGGCCCCTCCGTCACCGACCGCATCAACCGTCTTGAGGCGGCCGGAGTCATCACCGGCTACCGCGCCACCGTCGACGCCGCCTCGCTCGGCCTCGGCGTCACCGCCCTCATCGGCATCTCCCTCTCGGACGCCGCCGACCACGAGGACGTGGCCCGCCGGCTCAAGGACCTCGCCGAGATCGAGGACTGCTGGTTCATCGCCGGCGACGACTCGTTCATGCTCAAGGTGCGCGTCAGCGACGTCGACGGCCTGGAGAAGACGATCCGCCGCCTCAGCGGCACCAAGGGCGTCTCCCGCACCCGCACCACCATCGTGCTCTCCACGAAGTGGGAGAACCGGGTCGGAGAGCTGCCCGAAGAGGGCTGAGAGTACGGTTGGCACGGCGTATTTCGGAGAAAAGGGAGGCGGCCGTACATGGACGCGGGACTCAAGCGCGACCTTGAGCAGAAGGTCCGGGACGGTGAGCGGCTGAGCCGTGCGGACGGCATCGCGCTGTACGAGTCCGACGACCTCGCCTGGCTCGGCGGTCTGGCCCACGAGGTCCGGACCCGCAAGAACGGCGACGTGGTGCACTTCAATGTCAACCGGCATCTGAACATGACCAACGTCTGCACCGCCTCCTGCGCCTACTGCTCGTTCCAGCGCAAGCCGGGCGAGAAGGACGCGTACACCATGCGCATCGAGGAGGCCGTGCGCCTCGCGAAGGCGATGGAGAACGAGAACCTCACCGAGCTGCACATCGTCAACGGGCTGCACCCCAACCTGCCCTGGCGGTACTACCCGCGCTCGCTCTCCGAGCTCAAGAAGGCCCTGCCGAACGTCTCCCTCAAGGCGTTCACCGCCACCGAGATCCACCACTTCGAGACCATCTCGGGCATGTCGGCCTCCGACATCCTCGACGAGCTCATCGAGGCCGGTCTGGAGTCCCTGACCGGCGGCGGCGCCGAGATCTTCGACTGGGAGGTCCGGCAGCACATCGTGGACCACCGCACCCACTGGGAGGACTGGTCCCGGATCCACCGCCTCGCGCACGAGAAGGGGCTCAAGACCCCCAGCACCATGCTGTACGGGCACATCGAGGAGCCCCGTCACCGCGTGGACCACGTCCTGCGGCTGCGTGAGCTCCAGGACGAGACCGGCGGCTTCCAGGTCTTCATCCCGCTGCGCTACCAGCACGACTTCGTCGACATGCAGGACGGCAAGGTCCGCAACAAGCTCCAGGCGCGCACCACCATGGCGACCGGCGCCGAGGCCCTGAAGACCTTCGCGGTCTCCCGGCTCCTCTTCGACAACGTGCCGCACGTCAAGGTCTTCTGGGTCATGCACGGCGTCCAGACGGCACAGCTCGCGCTCCAGCACGGCGCCGACGACATGGACGGCTCGGTCGTCGAGTACAAGATCACGCACGACGCCGACAACTACGGCACGCCGAACAAGCTGGGCCGCGAGGACCTCCTCGAACTGATCCGTGACGCCGGCTTCCGCCCGGTCGAGCGGAACACCCGGTACGAGATCATCCGCGAGTACCCGGGCCCGGACGCGGAGCGGCGCGAGACGCCGCAGGCGATGCGGTTCTGAGTCCGCAGGTGAAGCGGTTCTGAGGACGGACGGGAAGGGCCGGTGGGATCACCCACCGGCCCTCCTCTCATCCCGCCGTGTGATCCACCGGGATCCACAGCTCCGCCGCGGCCGTCGTCCAGTCCGCCGACGGACGGAGGCTCATGATCTCGGGGCCCGGCCTGATCGCGTACGGGTTGGACGGGAACCACTGGGTGAACACGTCCCGCCACAGGTGCTGCACGGCCTCCGGCAGTGGGCCCTCGTTCTCGAACACCGCCCAGGTCCCGGCCGGCACGTCAAGCACCTCGAACTCCGCAGGGACCCCGGCGTCGCTCACCACGCCGTGCCAGTAGTCGAGCTGGGCCCCCTCCTCCCTGCTGTCGGTGAGGTGAACGACCGCCGAGACGATCCCCCGGGGCTCCTGGTCCGAGAGCCGCCCGAGCCGCTCGATCGCCTCCTGGCCGAGGGACCGGATGTGCGCGGCGATCGCCGGGTTCTCCCCCTCGTGGACCAGCGGAACCCGGGCCTTCCGCCCGACGACCCGGAGGTCCTTCTTCTCCACGACCCTGTACCGCATGCTGCTGTTCCCTTCGACGACGAGTCGGAAGGACATCCGCGGCTGGGCGTTCAGCGCGGCCCCCGTACGGCGGGCCTCGCCGGGGCCGACCCCGTGCACCGCGCGGAACGCACGGGCGAAGGCCTCCCCGGAGCCGTAGCCGTGGCGCACCGCGATCTCCAGGAGCGTCCGCTCCCCGGCGAGCACCTCGGCGCCCGCGACGGTGAGCCGCCGGCGCCGTACGTACTCCGACAGGGGCATGCCGGCCAGCGCCGAGAACATGCGCCGGAAGTGGTGCTCCGATGTCGTCGCGATCCGGGCGAGTTCGGCCGGGTCGAGGTCGCCGCGGAACTCGGTGACGAGGTGCTCCTCGATGTGGTCGAGTGCCTGGTTGAGCCGCTCCAGCACGTGGTCCGTCCTTCCCTTTCCTTGTCCTCACCGTAGGAAGAGGTCAGGAGCCCGGACCCGACATCCTGTGTCCGGTCCGATCGGGTCGTGTCCGGTCCGGTCGGGTCGTCCCGGGAGCTCAGGTGAGTGGCAGCAGCATGATGATGTCGTCGCGGTCGTCGCCGGGGGCGACCCGGATCGCGTCGGGGACGCGGCCGACCTCCTTGTAGCCGCACTTGGCGTAGAAGCCGTCGACGCCGGTGCCGCCCCGGCAGGCCAGCCGCACGGCCTCGATGTCCTCGAAGCCCTCGGCGGTACGGGCGGTGTGCTCGACCGCCGCCATGAGGTCGCGGCCGTATCCCCTGCCCTGGTGCCGGGGGTCGACCATCACCGTGTAGAGCCACACCCAGTGCTTCATCAGGGGGTGGGTGTTGAAGGTGAAGAACGCGGTGGCGGCGACCGCGCCGGTCTCGTCGCGGCCGACGAGCAGCCGCGTACCGCCCTCGCTCATCGCGACGAGGTGCTTGAGCAGCGAGGGGCGGATCTCGTCGGGAGTGACGGGCGGGACGAAGCCGACCGCGCCGCCGGCGTTGGAGACGTCGGCCCAGAGGGAGAGCACGCCGTCGCGCAGGGCGGGGTCGATCGCCGGATCCACCTCGAAAGTAAGGGTCATGTCGATAGCGTAACCATTACGCACCGAGGGCTCAAGAGGCCCGGCCCCGGCGTCCTGGCAGGGGCGTGCTTCACTGGAGGGGCTCGTGTCCCGTATGGGATCTTGGGAACTTTTCGGAACGTCGGAACGGAAGAGTGGGCTGACATGCTCCGCTACACGCTGATGCGTCTCGGCATCTTCGCCGGATGCTTCCTCGCCCTGTGGGGTCTCGTCTACATCGAGGTCCTGCCGCGCGGCCTCGGCGACTCGAACCTGCTCTGGGTCCTCGTCCTCGCCATCGTCATCTCCGCACCGCTGAGCTTCGTCCTGCTGCGCTCGGTGCGCGACGAGGCGAGCGCCGAGGTCGTGGCGAAGGTCGACCGCGCGAAGGGCCGGCTGGCGGCGAACCGGTCCCAGGAGGACTAGTCCACCCCCTGTGCCGCCTGTAAAGGTCGCGTAAGCTTCCTCACAGATCATCCGCCCCGAGCGGGAGCTTCCAAGGCTCCCGCCTGGGGCGTTCTGCGTTTCGGAGGCGAAAGTCGGGTTCCTCTACCTCAAAGAAGGGCTTTGAGGTTCTCAAAGTTCAAGTGTTAACGTGTTCGACATGACGACAGTTGTGCGCCTCTCCCATGCCGCGAGCACCCCGCTCGTGGCGCGCCTGCACGTCGATCTGTGCCGCTGTATGTCCGCGGTCTGTTGCCGCGGGGTCTGACCCGGCATCATGCAGCGGCCCGCGTGAAAACGCGTGTGTGCCGCACCCCCGTCCCGTATTGCCCGATACGCACCTGTGGAGTGTGTCTGTGTCCGCGTCCGCGACCACACCCGAGAAGCAGTCCCCCGCTTCCTCGCGCATACCGAAGATTCCCTTCTGGGCCCAGATCATCGCCGGTCTGGTCCTCGGCGCCCTGCTCGGCTGGATCGCCCGCAGCCAGGACGTCTCCTGGCTGAAGGAGACCCTCGGCCAGGTCGGCGACATCTTCGTCCAGCTCCTGAAGCTGGCCGTCGCCCCGCTCGTCTTCTTCGCGATCCTGGTCTCGATCACCAACCTGCGGAAGGTGAACAACGCCGCCAGGCTCGCCACCCGCACGCTGCTCTGGTTCATGATCACCTCGCTGATCGCGGTGGCCATCGGCCTCGCCATCGGCCTGATCACCAATCCGGGCGCCGGCACCGGCCTCACCCCGCAGGACGGCAAGCTGCCGAAGCGCGAAGGCTCCTGGATCGACTTCCTGACCGGCATCATCCCGACGGACGTCATCACGCCCTTCACCGAGCTGAACGTCCTTCAGATCGTCTTCATGGCCGCCGTCGCGGGCATCGCCGCCCTCAAGCTCGGCGACAAGGCGAAGCCCATCCTCACCCTCTCCGAGTCGGTCCTGGAACTCCTCCAGAAGGCACTCTGGTGGGTCATCCGCCTCGCCCCGATCGGCACCGTCGGCCTCATCGGCTTCGCCATCGCCGACTACGGCTGGGACCTGATCGGCAAGTACGCGACCTTCACCGCCGACGTCTACATCGGCTGCGCCCTGGTCATGTTCGGCGTCTACCCGCTGCTGCTCGCGACGGTCGCCAAGGTCAACCCGATCCAGTTCTACAAGGGCGCCTGGCCGGCCATCCAGCTGGCCTTCGTCTCCCGCTCCTCGGTCGGCACGATGCCGGTCACACAGAAGGTCACCGAGCGCCTCGGCGTCCCGAAGGAGTACGCCTCCTTCGCCGTCCCGTTCGGCGCGACGACCAAGATGGACGGCTGCGCCGCGATCTACCCGGCGCTCGCCGCGATCTTCATCGCGCAGATCTTCGACGTGCAGCTCGGCATCGGTGACTACCTGCTGATCGCCTTCGTCTCGGTCATCGGCTCGGCGGCCACCGCCGGCCTGACGGGCGCGACGGTCATGCTGACCCTCACCCTCTCCACCCTGGGCCTCCCCCTGGAGGGCGTCGGCCTCCTGATGGCGATCGACCCGATCCTGGACATGATGAGGACTGCAACGAACGTCGCCGGCCAGGCGCTCGTCCCGGTGATCGTCTCCGCCCGCGAGAAGATCCTCGACCTCACGGCGTACGAGAACGCCTCGGCGTCCCCGATCGACGACCTGGTCGAGACCCGCGAGAGCCAGGAGAAGGTCGCCGTCGCGGCCTGACCCTCATCGCGGCCCGACCCTC
Source organism: Streptomyces sp. NPDC088553 (assembly GCF_044752965.1). Classification (NCBI taxonomy): domain Bacteria; kingdom Bacillati; phylum Actinomycetota; class Actinomycetes; order Kitasatosporales; family Streptomycetaceae; genus Streptomyces; species Streptomyces sp. NPDC088553. Next base: position 70,565 of record NZ_JBIVMG010000015.1, read on the forward strand.
GTCGCACCCACACCCTTCGTGCCCCCTGCCCCGTCCGGGCAGGGGGCACGTAGGCTTTCGGCGGGGCAGCCAGTGGATCTTGGGAGCAGGGGTGGGCCGCCATGGCCGGTGGTGCTAAGGCGCGGCGGTTGCCGCGGGCCGTGCGGGAGCGGCAGATGGTGGACGCGGCCGTGCGGTGTTTCGCGCGGAACGGGTACCAGGCGGCTTCCATGGACGAGATCGCCGAGTCGGCCGGGGTGTCGAAGCCGCTCGTCTATCTGTATCTGAACTCCAAGGAGGAGCTTTTCACCGCGGTGATCCGGCGGGAGGCGCAGGCCCTGCTCGGGGTCGTGGCGGAGGCGGTCGTCGACCGGACCGCGCCGCCCGACGAGCGGTTGTGGGCGGGGCTGATGGCCTTCTTCACGTTCGCCGCCGACCATCCGGACTCCTGGACGGTGCTCAGCCGGCAGGCGCGGACGCACGGGGAGCCGTTCGCCGGGGAGGCGGCGCGGATGCGGGACGAGATCACGGCGTTCGTCGCGGGGCTGATCGGTGAGGCGGCGCGGGAGGCGCCGGGCGGTGCCGGGATCACCGGGCGGGATGTCGACGCGCTCGCGCAGGCGCTCGTCGGGTCCGCCGAGTCGCTGGCGAGCTGGGCCAACGCGACTCCGGGGGTGACGGCGAAGGAGGCGGCCGCGACGCTGATGAACTTCGCGTGGTCCGGTCTGGGGAACCTCATGAAAAGCGAGCGCTGGTCTCCCCGTTGACGCTTACCTGGCAGTAAGGTTACCGGCTGGTCAAGGCAGTTGCAGTGCCTGCAACGTCCCGGCGTGCGGCGGTGGTTCGCCGTCGCGCGGTGGCAATTGACCCACGCACGACCTCAGTTCACCGACGCACGACCTCAGTTCATCGCGCAGACCGAGGAGCCGCACGTGTCCGTCGTCACCGCACTGCCCGGGAGCGAACCGGTCGAACCGCACAAGACCCTGGTGGACGGGGTGGTCCGCGAGGTCTCCGTGCCCGCGCTCGTCCCCGTGGTCCGCCGGGGCTCGCTCGCCGACCTGCCGTACGACAACGCCCGTCAGGACCCCGAGGCGGTGCTCTTCTCCCGCAAGGGGCCGGACGGGGCGTGGGCCGATGTCACCGCCTCCGCCTTCGCCGCCCAGGTCCACTCCGTCGCCAAGGGCCTCATCGCGCACGGTCTGCGGCCGGGTGACCGGCTCGCCCTCATGGCGCGGACCACCTACGAGTGGACGCTGCTCGACTTCGCCGCCTGGGCCGCCGGGCTCGTCACCGTCCCCGTCTACCCGACCTCCTCCGCGTTCCAGACCCGCTGGATCCTCCAGGACTCCGGCGCCGCGGCCTGTGTCGTCGAGGACCCGGTCCAGGCCCGGCTGGTCTCCGCCGAGCGGCGGCAGCTGCCCGGTCTCGCCCATCTCTGGGTCCTGGACACCGGCGCCGTCGACCAGCTCCGTACGGCGGGCGCCCGGGTCGCCGACGAGGCCGTCACCGCCCGGCGCGGGCTGCTCACCCCGGAGACCCTCGCCACCCTCATCTACACCTCGGGTACCACCGGCCGCCCCAAGGGCTGCGCCCTCACGCACGCCAACTTCTTCGCCGAGGTCGACAACGCGGTCCGGCTGCTCCACCCGGTCTTCGTCTCGGAGAACAAGGACCCGGCCGCGACCCTGCTCTTCCTGCCGCTCTCCCATGTGTTCGGGCGGATGGTGGCGATCGGCTGCGTGCGGGCCCGGGTCCGCGTCGGGCACGCCCCCTCGGTGGAGGGCCAGGAGCTCCTCGACGATCTTGCCGGGTTCCGCCCCACGTTCCTCCTCGCGATCCCGTACGTCCTGGAGAAGGTCTTCAACTCCGCCCGGGCCACCGCCGAACGGGGCGGGAAGGCCGCCTCCTTCGACCGTGCCGCCCGGGTGGCCCGCCGGTACGGCCAGGAGGCCGCCCCGTCGCTCTCGCTGCGGGCCGCGCGGGCGCTCTACGACCCGCTCGTCTACCGGCGCATCCGGGCGGCGCTCGGCGGCCGGGTGAGGTACGTGATCTCCGGCGGCTCCCCGCTCGGCGCGCGGCTGGCCGAGTTCTTCGCCGGGGCGGGGGTGGAGGTCTTCGAGGGGTACGGCCTGACGGAGACGACGGCCGCGTCGACGGTGACCCCGCCCCGGCGGCCCCGTACCGGCACGGTCGGCTGGCCGCTGCCCGGCACGTCGGTACGGATCGCCGGTGACGGCGAGGTCTGGCTCAAGGGTGGTCATGTCTTCGCCGGGTACTGGGACGCCCAGCGGGGGGCGGCCGTGCCGTACACCGACGACGGCTGGTTCCCCACCGGGGACCTGGGCTCCCTCGACGCCGACGGCTATCTGCGGATCACCGGCCGGAAGAAGGACATCCTCATCACCTCGGCGGGGAAGAACGTGGCCCCGGCCCCGCTGGAGGACTGGCTGCGCGCGCATCCGCTGGTCGCCCAGTGCGTGGTCCTCGGCGACAACCGCCCGTACGTCACGGCCCTGATCACCCTCGACCACGAGGGTCTGACGCACTGGCGGCGGATGCGGCACAAGGACCACCTGGCGCTCTGGGAGCTGGCCCGGGACGAGGAACTGGTCGCCGCCCTCGGGCGTGCGGTGGACGATGCCAACCGGCTGGTCTCACGGGCGGAGTCGATCCGTGACTTCCGGGTCCTGAACGCCGAGTTCTCGGAGAGCTCCGGGCATCTGACCCCGTCCCTCAAGCTCAGGCGGCGGGCGGTGCTGCGGGACTTCGCCCGGGAGATCGAGGAGATGTACGGCTCCGGGGCGGCCGAGTAGGGGCGGGCCCGGTCGGCCGGACGTCCTTCACGGCCAGAGGAGTTCGCGGGTCCAGCCCGCGTCCGTGCGGCGGTAGCGGAGGCGGAGGTGGCGTCGCCGCGCGTCGCCCTGGAAGAACTCGACCTCGGCCGGCTCGACGAGGTAGAGCGTCCAGGTGGGGGCGTCGGCGTCCGGTTCCGCCTCGGCCCGGCGCCAGGCCTCGGCGCTCGCCTCCGCGAGGGTCTCGGGGGAGTCGAGGAGCTCGCTCTGCCGGCCGACCAGGGCGGAGGCGAGGGCGCCGGTGGAGCGGGCGTGGAGGTCCTCGTACGCCTCCCCGGGGGTCCCGGTGGTGACGCGGCCCCGGATCCGGACCTGGCGGCCCTGGACCGGCCAGTAGAAGCCGAGGGCGGCCTCGGGGCGGGCGGCGAGCTGGCGGCCCTTGGCGCTGGTGGCGTGGGAGGCGAAGTGCCAGCCGCGCGCGTCGGCGTCGTGCAGCATCACCGTGCGGACGTCGGGCCTGCCGTCCTCGTCCACGGTGGCGAGGGAGAGGGTGTGCGGCTCGGTCTGGCCGGCCGCGACCGCCGCCGTGAACCAGTCGTGGAAGAGGGGGAGCGGTTCGGGCGGGGCGCCCGCCGGGTCGAAGGTGGGCAGCTCGGTGTCCCAGACCTTCAGGGAGCGCAGGGCGTGGTGGAAGTCGGTCATGAGCCCACGGTAGAGCGCGGGGCGGTGGCGGCGGGGGTGCGGCCGGTGGCCGGTGTCCGGTGGTCCATGAGGGGGACCGCGGTGGCCGCCGCCTGGATCTCGTCGCGGATCTTCTTCGCGATGAGGTTCTTCCAGGGGGTCTTCGGCAGCGTGCGCACCATGAACATCCGCAGCGCGATCTTCCAGCGGGAGTCGACGGTCATCTCCTTGACGAAGCCTTCCGCCATCCTCTGGTTCCGCTCCACGCCGGGCCGCATGTGCGCCTCGTAGCGCTCGAAGGCGACGCGGTGGTCGCCGCCGGCCCGGGCCAGTTCGCCCGCCAGGACGTACGCGCCGGTGAGGGCGAGTCCGGTGCCCTGGCCGGAGGCGGGGGAGGAGCAGTGGGCGGCGTCGCCGATGAGGACGACGCGTCCCTTCGACCAGCGGTCCATCTCGATGAGGGAGATGGAGTCGAAGTAGAGGTCGTCGGCGTCGGCGGCGTGGCCGAGGAGCCGGGGGATCTCCCAGCCGTCGCCGGTGAAGGCCTCGGTGAGGTGGCGTCGCTGGGCGGTGATGTCCCGGTGGTGGTAGGGGAGTTCCTCGGGCGAGGAGAAGATGAAGAGGTTCTTGGCGTCGGTCTCGCCGGCCGAGCTGTAGACGCAGACCAGCTTGCCGGGGAGCGCGTGGTAGGTCTCCCAGCGGTCGAGGCCCAGGTGGTTGGGGGCGGTGAAGATGGAGACGTACGCGCCGAGGTGGCGCTTGAAGCGCTTCTCCTCGCCGAAGACCAGGCGCCGGGTGTGGGAGTGCAGTCCGTCGGCGCCGACGACCAGGTCGAAGCGGCGGACGGTGCCGCTCTCGAAGGTGACGGTGACGCCGTCGGTGTCCTCGTCGAGGGTGGCGATCGAGTCGTCGAAGAGGTACTCGACGTCGTCGCGGGTCCGTTCGTGGAGGATGCGAGCCAGTTCGCCGCGCATGATCTCGTCGTCCCCCTCGACGCGTCCGCCGAAGATGTCGGCGGACAGTTCGCCGATGGTGCGGCCGCGGTCGTCGACGTAGGAACCGCCGCGCATGTCGGTGGAGTTGGCGCGGATGTCGTCGAGGATGCCCATCCGGCGGCAGACCTCGATCGCGGTGCCGCGGATGTCCACCTTGTAGCCGCCGGTGCGGAGTTCGGGGGCGCGCTCGACGACGGTGGGGGTGAAGCCGTAGCGGTGGAGCCAGAGGGCGAGGGCGGGGCCGGCGACCGAGGCGCCCGAGATGAGGACGGTCCTCGCGGGGGTGTGTGCGGCGGTGTTCGGGGTGCTGTTCGCGGTGCTGTTCACGGCAGGACTCCTTGTCGGTGGCTGCGGGCCGTTCCCCTGCCCGCGGACATGACTATACGGATGTCCTACACGCCTGTCTATGACGCTTGTATAGATTCCTGGTCGTCGGATCCCGGGCGCGGGTCACGACCCGCCGCGGGTCACGACCGGCCGAGGACCACCGTCCCCGACGAGCAGAACCAGCCCCCTGTGCCCGAGGCCACCGCCACCTCCGGCAGGCTTCCGTCCGGCCGCCGCACCTGGAGCCCCGGCGCCTCCCCGCGCAACTGCCGTACCGCCTCCACCAGCAGGAAGAGCCCCCGCATCCCCGGATGGCAGGCCGAGAGCCCGCCGCCGTCGGTGTTCACCGGCAGCCGGTCCTTCTCCTGGACGAACGCCCCTCCCTCCCCCTTCGCGCAGAAGCCCAGGTCCTCCAGGGTCACCAGGGTCATGTAGGTGAAGGCGTCGTAGACCTCGGCGAGGTCCACGTCCGCCGGGGTCACGCCCGCCCGCTCGAAGGCGAGCCGGCCGCTGACCGCCGCCGGGGAGACGGTGAAGTCCTCCCACTCCGACATCGTGGTGTGGGAGACGTGCTCGCCCGTGCCGAGCACCCAGACCGGGGCTGTACGGCAGTCCTGGACGTACTCCTCGGCGACCAGCAGCACCGCGCAGCCGCCGTCCGAGCGCAGGCAGCAGTGCAGTTTGGTGAACGGGTCCGCGATCATCGGCCCGGCCAGGACGTCGTCGACGGTGATCGGGTCGCGGAACATCGCCTCGGGGTTGAGGGCCGCGTTCGCCCGCGCCCGGACGGCCACCTCGGCGAGCTGCTCCAGGGTCGTCCCGTACTCGTGCATATGGCGGCGGGCGGCCATCGCGTACTTGGCGATCAGGGTGTGCCCGTACGGGACCTCGAACTGGAGCGGGCCGCGCGAGCCGAACGACAGGTTCGCGGTGCGGCGCCGGGCGCGGATGTCGGCGCGCGCGGTGGAGCCGTAGACGAGGAGGACCGCGTTCGCGTGGCCCGCGGCGATCGCGTCGGCGGCGTGCGCGGCCATGACCTCCCAGGTGGCGCCGCCGACGGCGGTCGAATCCACCCAGCGGGGCCGGAGCCCGAGGTACTCGGCGACCTCGACCGGGGCGAGGGTGCCGAGGCCCGCCGAGGCGAGGCCGTCGATCAGCGAGCGGTCCAGGCCGCTGTCCGCCAGCGCGCGCCGGGCGGCCTGGGCGTGCAGGGCGTAGGGGGTGGCCTCGTCGACCCGGCCGCAGTCGGCGAGGGCGACGCCGGCGACGGCGACGCGGCGGGGGCGGCGGACGGTGGTGCGTGCGGGGGCGCCGGCGGTGGTCGGCGCGGTGGCGGGCGCGTCGGGCTGCACGGTGGTCGGCCCGATGGGCGGCACAGTGGTCGGCATGAATCTGACGGTACATCAGATTCATCTGAACGGAACCGGCGCGACTCTGGCAACCGGCCCGGCGCGGGCCTAGCATGACGCACCGTCAGAAACGGAGGGAGCCTCATGGACGCCTCGCTCGCCGTCCCGCTCACCGAGGAGCAGCAGGAGATCCGCCGCACCCTGCGCGACCTGCTGGCCGAACGGGCCGGACCGCAGCAGAACCGCGCGGCCACCGCCACCCCGCAGGGGTACGACCCCGACCTCTGGGCCCGGATGTCCGGCACCCTCGGCGTCGCCGGGCTCGCCCTCCCCGAGGAGTACGGAGGAGTCGGCTGCGGGCCCGCCGAACTCGCCCTCGCCTGCGAGGAGGCCGGCCGCGCCCTCGCCCCCTCCCCGCTCCTCGCGACCAGCGTCCTCGCCGCCCCGCTCCTCGCCGCCCTCGGCACCCCCGAGCAGCGCGCCGCACTCCTCCCCAGGCTCGCCGACGGCAGCCTGACCTGCGCCCTCGCCGTCCCCGGCGGCTCACTCGCGCTCGCCCTCGGCCTCACCGGCGACAACAGCGCCGAGGACTGGTCCGGCGGCGGCCGCGCGGGCGGCGTCCAGGCCCGCGCCGTCGACGGAGGCTGGCGGCTGTACGGCGAGGCCGCCCAGGTGCTCGACGGACACAGTGCCGGACTGCTGCTCGTCGCCGCCCACACCGGCGGCTTCGCCCGCAGCCGCACCCTGCTCTTCCTGGTACGGGCAGGGGCTTCGCCGGCCGTCGGACTGGTCCGCACCCGGCAGACCACCCTGGACTCCACCCGGACCCAGGCCACCGTCCAGTTCAGGGACACCGAGGCCGAACTCCTCGGCGAGGAACCGGCCGACGTCCTCGGCGCGCTCGCCGTCACCGGCCGCGCCGCCGCCGTCATGCTGGCCGCCGAAGCCGTCGGCGCGGCCCGGGAGGCCCTCGACAGGACCGTCGCCCACGTCGGCGCGCGCGAACAGTTCGGCCGGCCCGTCGGCTCCTTCCAGGCGGTCAAACACCGCCTCGCCGACCTGTACGTCCAGGTCGAGGCCGCCGGCTCGCTCACCTCCTGCGCGGCCGGGGAAGCAGGGCCAGGGCCCGACAGCGGGCCGCTCGCCCTCGCCCACGCCCTGGAGGCGCTCCGCGCCACCGCGGGCGAGTCCATCCAGCTCCACGGCGGCATCGGCTTCACCTGGGAACACGAGGCGCACCTCTTCTTCAAGCGGGCCGCCTCCGACGAACTGCTCTTCGGGCCCGTGCGGCGGCTGCGCGCCCGCGCGGCGGAACGGACCGGACTCTTCGGAGAGGTGGCGGCGTAGATGCCCGTCGGACGCACCCTGATGCAGAAGATGTCCTCGACCAGGACCTTCGCCCGGATCGGGCCGCACGTCGTGCCCGCCATGGACAAGGCCGTGCACCGGCTGACCAGGGGAAAGGTGTTGCTCAGCGCCCAGATGCTGCCCGGCGTCGTGCTCACCGCCCGGGGTGCGAGGAGCGGGCTGCCCCGGGTCACCCCGCTCGCCTGCATGCCGGAGCCGGACGGCGGCTGGCTGCTGATCGGCTCCAACTTCGGCCGCCCCGGACATCCGGCGTGGACGGCGAACCTGCTCGCCCATCCGGACGTCGAGGTGAACTGGAAGGGCGAGGACATCCCCGTACGGGCGCGGCTGCTCGCGGGGGAGGAACGCGCGGAGGCATGGCGGGCGGCGCTCGTGTTCTGGCCCCCGTACGCCACGTACCAGGCGCGGATCGAGCGCGAGATCAGACTCTTCCGGCTGAGCAGGCGGTGAGGCCTCGCGGCCGGCGCCGCCCGTGGCCCGTACGGCGGGGGCGCGGGGCCCGTCCGGACACGGCGACGCCGACGGCGGTCCGTGGGGACGGGCCGCCGTCGGCGTCGACGACAGGACGGGTGGAGGAGGGCGGGTGGGCTATCGGGTCGGCTTCTTGCCGGTGATGCCCAGATGCACCAACAGGGCGAGGTTGGGCTTGAGTTCGGACTGCTTCACGCCCCAGGTCGTGAAGCCCTTCTGGTGGCCGGCGACCGCGGCCAGCATCGCCACGAGCGAGCCGGCCATGGCGGCGGGGCTGACCTCCTTGTCGACCTTGCCCTTGGCCTGGAGCTCCTTCACCGCGTCCGTGAGGGAGTTGGTGACCGAGTTCAGGATCTTCATGCGGATCTTGTAGAACCGCTTGTCGCCCTCCGCGGCGCCGAGGTCCACGACCCGGAGGATGGCGTCGTGCTTCCGCCAGAAGTCCAGGAAGCCTTCGACGAGTTCCTCGGAGGTCTGCCAGCCGGCCTTGCCGACCCAGGAACGGCCGGAGACCAGCTCGGTCAACCCGGCGCCCTCCTTGGCCATTTCCTCCGCGATCTCGAGAACCGCTCCCTCGACGTCCGGGAAGTACTGATAGAACGTCGCGGGTGAAGTACCCGCCTTCCGGGCCACATCGATGACCTTGACGTCCCGGTAGGGCGAGGAGCTGAGCATCTCACCGAGGCAGTCGAGCAGCTTCTGCCGCGTCGCCTGGCCGCGTCGTCCGGCCACGCGGCCGTCGACGGTGCGTACTTGTCCTGTCATGCCGTCAGCTTACCGAGGGGGTGTCGGCGCGCGATTCGGCCGACTGCAAATGGGGTGCACCCCCCGGCCACTCGTGTTCTCCGAGGTCGGCACGCGTGTCTCTCCGGGCGCGGCAGCGCGGGGGAGGGGCGGGATCGCGCCACTTGTGACGGGCGGGCGGGAGGTCGGCGGGATCTTCGCACCCGGACCGGGGGATTCGCGTACCCGGGCCGCGTGATCACCGAGGGCTTCCCGTACCCGAATAGGCTTATGAACAGCCTGTGGACAACTTCGGTGGACAACTCAAGCGCCCCAAGGGTTCTGGGCCGATAAATCGCCACTTTGTTCGTATTTCCGGGCGGTGGCGGACGCTGCGGGACGGTGCCCGCCGACCTAGCGTGTGGACATGGCCGTACGCACTGAGGGCACCCCCTGCTGGGTGGACGCGCAGCTCCCCGACCTGGAGGCGGGCAAGCGCTTCTACGGCGAGCTCTTCGGCTGGACCTTCGACCCCGAGCGCGACGAGGCCCTCCTCGACGGACGCCGCGTCGCCGGCCTCCTCCCCAAGCGCGACGGTCGCATGCCCACCACCTGGACCGTCTACCTCGCCACCGAGAACGCCGGCACCCTCGCCGCCCGGATCAAGGCCGCCGGCGGCCAGATGGTCATGGAGCCCTACCCCGTCGGCCCCTTCGGCGTCCTCGCGCTCGCCGCCGACCCCGGCGGCGCCGTCTTCGGCCTCCGCCAGTCCGGTGACGACGACGGTTTCGAGACGACCGACGAACCGGGCTCCTTCTGCTGGATGGAGGTGTACACGCGCCGCCCCGACGCCGTCGACACCTTCTACGCCAGCGTCTTCGGCTACCTCGGCCGGCAGGCAGACGCCGACGCGGAGGGCAGGGACGCCGGCTTCGACTACCGCGTCTGGTCGCCCCCCGGCTCCCGGACCGGCGACGACAGCGCCTTCGGCGGACGTGCCGTCATCAGCGACGACTTCCCCGCCGAGATGCCGGGACACGTCCTCGTCTACTTCGCCGTCCGCGACTGCGACGAGGCCTGCGAGACCACCGTCCGGCTCGGCGGCCGGGTCGCCACCCCCGCCTTCGACACCCCGCACGGCCGCGTCGCCGTCCTCCACGACAACCAGGGCGCGCGCTTCGCGGTCCTCTCGGAGCCGTCCGGCACGACCTGAGGCTTCCCCTCCGGATGGCTTCCATATGACCTGAGACACCCCGATCCGCCCCCGGGTTCGCAACCGGGCCCTCGGACAGGAAGAATCAGGGCCACGGGGCCGTACCCTCATGGCCCGTACGGGGAGGTGGCAGGCAAGTGGAACAGCTGACGCAGCACGACCCGAGACGTATCGGGCCCTTCGAGGTGCTGGGCCGGCTCGGCGCGGGCGGAATGGGCCTGGTCTATCTCGCGCGCTCGGCCTCGGGCCGGCGCGTGGCGATCAAGACCGTGCGCACGGAGCTCGCTGAGGACCAGCTGTTCCGGGTCCGCTTCACCCGTGAGGTGGAGGCCGCGCGGGCGGTCTCCGGCTTCTACACGGCCGCCGTCGTGGACGCCGACCCGCGGGCCGCCGTGCCCTGGCTGGCGACCGCGTACGTCCCCGCGCCCTCGCTCGAAGAGATAGTGAACGAGTGCGGACCGCTCCCGGCCCAGGCCGTGCGCTGGCTGGCCGCCGGCGTCGCCGAGGCCCTGCAGTCCATCCACGGCGCGGGCCTGGTCCACCGTGACCTCAAGCCCTCCAACGTCCTCGTCGTCGAGGACGGCCCCCGGGTGATCGACTTCGGCATCGCGTCGGGCGTCTCCAACACGCGCCTGACCATGACCAATGTCGCCGTCGGCACCCCGGCCTACATGTCGCCCGAGCAGGCCCGCGACTCGCGCAGCGTCACCGGCGCGAGCGACGTCTTCTCGCTGGGCTCGATGCTGGTCTTCGCCGCCACCGGTCACGCGCCGTTCCACGGCGCCAACCCGGTCGAGACCGTCTTCATGCTGCTGCGCGAGGGCCCCGACCTGGAGGGTCTGCCCGACGAGCTGCGGCCCCTCATCGACTCCTGCATGCAGACGGACGTCAGCCGGCGGCCCACCCCGGCCGACCTCCAGGCCCAGCTGGCCCCGCATCTCTTCGGCCCCGGCAGCGACGACAGCGGCACGGCCTCGGCCTGGCTGCCGCGGAGCGCCACCGACATGATCGAGACCCGCCGCGGCGGCCGCCCGGCTCCGGCGTCGACCGCGCCGCCGATGCCGCCGCGCCCGCCCCGGGGTCCCGCCGAGAGGGGCGGCGACCCGCGCTTCCCGGAGCCCGCGCCCGTCGGGGGCGGTGGCCGGCACGCCGAGCCCGCGCCCGTCGGCGGTGGCCGGCACGCGGGGCCCGCCGAGAGCTCGGGCGGTCCCGTACGCCTCGGCGGCGCGACCGTCCCGATCGGCCCCGGCCCCCGGGTCGCCGACACGCGTGCGGCGCTCGCCGTCGGCCGGGGCGCCGACGCGGGCCCGGCGACCGGCTGGATCCGTCCGCCCGGCGGCGGCCCGCACGGCGTGGACCACGGTTCGTACGCCGGTTCCTACGCCGGGGAGCCCGGCCCGCCGCCAGGCTCCCGCCCGGTCAACGTGCCGCCGCAGGGCTCCGACCAGGCAGCGCCGGCCGGAGCCGGCCCTTGGCGGCCGTGGCGCTTCCGGATGTCGAACGACGTCTGGGGCACCCCGGTGGTGGACGGCGACCTCTTGTACGTGACCTCTTTCGAGGTACACGCCCTGGACACCGGCAGCGGCCGGCGCCAGTTCAAGACCCGGGACGTGGCCTGGTCCATGGCCGTCGCCGCGGGCCGTATCCACGCCTCCGACGGGCCCACGCTCTACGCCCTCGACGCGACCGACGGCGCCGAGCGCTGGCGGCTGCGGACGGACGCCTGGGTGTACTCGCTCCAGGTCGACCGGGGCACCGTCGTCACCGGCACGCGCGGCGGCGGAGTGCAGGGCTGGGAGGCCTCCAACGGCGCCAAGCTGTGGGAGATCACCGGCGCCCAGACCGACTTCGAGACCCCGGAGGCGGGGCCCGCCGTGCACGGCGACACCGTGTACGTGTGGCGGGACGCCCGGCTCCAGGCCCTCGACGCCCGCACCGGCGTGGAGCGCTGGTCGTACCCGATCGGCGACGCCGCCTCCTGTGCCAACGTGCCCGTCCGGGTGGCCCCGGCCGAGGACGGCTGTGTGTACGTCTCCGCCGGGACGCGGGTCCTGTCGATCGACGTCGCCGCGGGTCACGTCCGCTGGCACTTCGAGGCGCCGGCCGTCTTCACCTCCCCGCCGGCGTTCGCGCCGGGCCCGGCGGTCACCGGCGGCGGGGTGTACCTCTCCGACCACCTCGGCACGGTGTACGCCATCGACGCCACCACCGGTCAGGACCGCTGGCGCATCGCGACCGAGCCGCGCCAGTCGACCGAGCCGGTCCTCGTCGCCGACGGCAACATCCACGTCGGCAGCGGCAGCGCGCTGTACACGCTCGACGCGGTCACCGGCACGCCCCGGTGGCGGTTCGCGGCGGGCGGCGAGCTGGTCGGCTCGCCCGTCGTCGCCGACGGCCGGGTGCACTTCGGCTCGGCCGACCACGTCCTCTACACCCTGGACGCGACCGGCGGGCAGCTCCGCTGGAAGCTCGCGACCGGCGGCGAGATCACCGGCTCGCCGGTGGTCAGGAACGGGGTCGTGTACGCCTGCAGCAAGGACCGCTGCGTGTACGCGCTCGACGCGGTCAAGGGCACGGCCACGGGCCGGGGGGCCGGGGGCCGGTAGCGGGGCCGGCAGGCCGTACGACGCGCGGACGGGGACCCGCCGCCGAAGCGCTTCAGCGCTGCGGCGGCGGGTTTCCCCGTTCCTGCTCCTGTTCCGGGTCCCGGACCGGTGCGTCGTCCCAGGCCGGTGCGTCGTACGTCTGCGTCGTCGCGTACGGCGCCGGGGCCTGCGGGTGCGCGCGCGGCGCCTCCAGGGTGGAGGTGTCGTCCGGGGGTGGCCCGTCGAGCGTGGGGTGGGTGGGTCGCGGCGGCCGGTCCACGTGGTGCGGCGGGCGGGATCTGCCCGACATGACGAGCGCGCCGAGCAGCAGCAGGATCCCGCCGCCGAAGGCGGCCGCGACCCCGTCACCGAGCCCCGTACCGTCGCCGCCGATCGTCAGGCTGCCCTCCGCCTGCCCCACCCGCACCATCCACAGGACGGTGAAGCCGAGGACGACGAGCCCGGCGAACGCGACGAGCAGCCGGGAGCGCAGCACCACTCCGAGGAGGGTCAGGAGGGCGGCGAAGAGGAACGGCGCGAGCATCGAGGCGAGCAGCTCGCCCTTGGCGTCGGTGATGCCGGTGAACAGCTCGTCGATCGCGTAGTCCCGTCCGTGACGGCCGTCGTACCAGGCACGGAAGGGGCTCCAGACGGCGGCCGTCGCTCCGGCGAGAGCCAGGACCGAGCCGGCGATGTTGCGGATCATCGATGCGGCCTCCTTGACGGTCCGGCTCTCGTTCCCGACGCTACGCCCGCTGTGGGGGCCCCGCCACGCGGCCGAGTCGCGCCGCTAAAGTGGCGCGAACACGACAGGGAAGACGGGGGGCGGCGATGGTACGCACACGCCTGAAGCTCGCGGCGACACTCACGGTGGTGGTGCTGGCGCTGACCGGTTTCCACACCGGCCACGGCGGCAGCAGCAGCGGTGGCGGCAGCGGCAAGAGCAAGAGCGGCAAGAGCAAGAGCCGCGGCTCGGACGACGACTCCGGCGGCGGCTGCTCAAGCGACGAGAAGAGCAACGACGACTACAGCGGCTCGGGCGGCGGCAGCACCGCCGAGCCGTACACGTACGACCCCACGCCGACGGCCTCGCCGACCGCGGCCGTCCATGTCACCACCGTCGACTGCGTGAAGCCCGCGCAGAAGAAGCGCAAGGGCAAGCCGGCCCGCCGGGCGGACACCACGACCACGCTGAGGATCACCTCGGACGCGTGGGAGGAGAAGACGTTCCGGGTCCACGTGGAGTTCAGGGACGCGGGCTACAAGAAGGTGGACGAGGCCGAGACGACGGTCACGGTCGAGCGCAGGGGGACGAAGACCTTCGAGGTGGGGATGGCCCACCCCGGGACCGTCGGCCGGGTGAAGGACTGCGTCGCCTACGTCGAGGGCGAGGTGCCGGGGCCCACCGCCTCCACCGCCACCCCGTCGGCCACCTCGTCCTGAACCCCGCCCGACGCGACCCCGTCCGCTGCCCCTACCTCGCCTTGAACCCCGCCCCCCGCCTCCCGAACAGCTCCGCCTGACGGTCCGCCGTGAGATTGCCCAGGGCGACCAGGTGCGGCGCGTGCGCCAGCGCCTGGGCCCTGGCGGCCTCCTTCGCCGACCACAGCGCCCGGACCGTCCCCTGCACCGCCTCCGTCGGGTGGCCCGCGATGACCGCGGCGGCCTCGCGCGCGGCGGCCAGCGCGCCGCCGGGCGGGGTCAGCTCGGAGACGAGGCCCGTCTCGTACGCCCGCCGGGCCGTGATCCGTTCGGCGCTGCCCATGAGGGCCATCCGGGCGATTTCCCCGTACGGCATCCGCTGCGCCATGTGGACGGTCTCGAAGGCGCTGACCATGCCGTAGGTGGTGTGCGGGTCGAAGAAGGTGGCGTCCTCGCCCGCGACCAGGAACTCCGACTCGCCGAGCAGATAGAACGCCCCGCCGCAGGCCATCCCCTCGACGGCGCAGACGACCGGCTTCCACAGGTCGTTCGCCTTGGGGCCGATCGTGAGGAGCGGGTCGTCGATCGTGTACGGGGACGAGGGCTGCGGCACGTTCCCGACGGCGGCCCGGTCGATGCCGGTGCAGAAGGCCCGCCCGCCGGCCCCGGTGACGACGATCGCGCGGACCTCGTCCTCGTACCGGAACCCCCGCCAGACGGCGCCGAGCTCGCGGGCCATCTCCAGGGTGAGGGAGTTGTGCTTCTCCGGCCGGTCGAGGGTGACGACGGCGACCCCGGTCTCCTTGTCCCGCTCGACCGTGACGCCGGGGGTGCTCATCCGCGCTCCAGGAGCCAGCGCGGGACGACGACGCCGTCGACCTCGGCGAAGGCCACCCGCACCGGGGCGCCGATCCGGAGCCGGCTGGGGTCGACCGAGTTCAGGGGCGCGTCCGGGGCGGCGACCACGTTGCCGACGAGGCGGATGCGGGGGGCGTCGGCGAGTTCGACGATCACCGCGTTGTACGGGGCCTGGGCGGCGTACTCGGGCAGCAGGGGCGGGTGGGGGAGCACGTACGACCAGATCCGGCCGCGGCCGGACATCGGGCGCCACTCGCTCGCGAAGGACTGGCAGTGCGGGCAGCAGGGGCGGGGCGGGAAGCGCAGCTCGCCGCAGTCGGCGCAGCTCTGGACGCGTAGTTCGCCCCGGGCGGCGTACTCCCAGAAGGGGGCGCCGTCCTCGTCGGTGACGGGGGTCAGCATGCGGATCAGCTCCTCAGGCGCGCAGCAGGATGGCGGAGGTGGGGACGCCCTCGCCCGCCGTGACGAGGCAGGTGGCGGCGTCGGGGACCTGGGCGGTGGACGTGCCGCGGAGTTGCTTCACGCCCTCGTTGATGAGGTTGAAGCCGTGGACGTACGCCTCGCTGAGTCCTCCGCCGCCGGTGTTGAGCGGCAGCCGGCCGCCGATCTCCAGCGCGCCGCCCTCGGTGAAGGCGGCGCCCTCGCCGCGGCCGCAGAAGCCGTAGCCCTCCAGGGAGAGCGGGACGAGCGGGGTGAAGGCGTCGTAGATCTGGGCGACGTCGACGTCCTGGGGGCCGAAGTCGGCCTGCTTCCACAGGTGGCGGGCGGCGGTCCAGGCGGGTCCCGAGAGCGGGTCGTCGTTCCAGTAGTTGACCATGCCGTGGTGCTGGGCGGGCAGGCCCTGGGCGGCGGAGTGGACGTACACGGGCTTCTGGCGGCAGTCGCGGGCCCGCTCGGCGGAGACGATGACGCAGGCCAGCGCCCCGTCGGTCTCCAGGCAGTTGTCGAAGAGGCAGAGGGGTTCGCTGATCCAGCGGGAGGTCATGTACATCTCGCGGGTCAGGGGGCGTTCGTACATGATCGCGGCGGGGTTCTGGTTGGCGCGGTTGCGGCAGGCCAGGGCCACGTTGAAGAGGTGGTCGCGGGTGGCGCCGTACTCGTGCATGTAGCGGCGGGCGAGCATGCCGATCTCGTCGGCGGGGCGGAGCAGGCCGAAGGGGCGGGTCCACTGGCCGGGGGTGGGCAGCTGGACGGCGGTGTTCTTCCAGGGGCGGGGGCCGCTGCCCCGCTTCCGGGACCGCCAGGCGACGCCGACGCTCGCCTGTCCGGTGGCGACGGCGGCGGCGAGATGGCCGACGGTGGCGCAGGAACCGCCTCCGCCGTAGCCGACCTTGGAGAAGAAGGTGACGTCGCCGGCGCCGATGGCCTTGGCGACCTCGACCTCGTCGGTCTCCTCCATCGTGTACGAGGCGAAGCCGTCGACCTCGGAGGGTTCGATCCCGGCGTCGTCGAGGGCGGCGAGGATCGCCCGGCAGGCGAGTGTCTTCTCCGTCTCGGGGAGCTGTTTCGCGAAGGCGGTCTGACCTATGCCGACGATGGCCGTGGCGTCCTTGAGCACCGAACCTCCTCATGGGGCAGCACTGCTGACAGCGCGTCAGGCTACAACTAATCTGACGGATAGTCAGCTACAGGAGGTTGGGTATGGACATGCGCGGCGACCTGGAGTGGGGCACGATCCCCGGTCTCGTACGAGCGGCCGCCGAGCGGTACGGCGATCGGGAGGCCGTCGTCGACGGCCGCAACCGCGTCGGCTACGCCGAACTCGGGGAACGCGTCGAGCGGGCCGCGGCGGCCTGTCTCGCCACCGGCATACGCGTGGGGGACCGGGTCGCGATCTGGGCCCCCAACACCCTCGACTGGATCGTCTCCGCGCTCGGCGCCGTCACCGCCGGCGCCGTCCTCGTCCCGCTGAACACCCGCTTCAAGGGCACCGAGGCGGGGTACGTCCTCCAGCGCTCCCGCGCCCGGCTGCTCTTCGTCACCGGCACCTTCCTCGGCACCTCGTACGTGGCCTCCCTGCGCCGCTCCGGGGTCGCGCTCCCGGACCTGGAGAGGGTCGTGGTCCTCGGCGACAGCGCGCCCGAGGAGTGGACGACCTGGAAGGAGTTCCTGGCGGAGGGAGACGCCGTTCCGGCGGCCCAGGTCCACGCGCGGGCCGCCGCCATCGACCCCGCGGCCCCCTCGGACATCATCTACACCTCCGGCACCACCGGCCGTCCCAAGGGCGCCGTCATCAGCCACGCCCAGAGCCTGCGCTGCTACGCGATCTGGTCCGAACTGGCGGGCCTGCGTGAGGGCGACCGCTATCTCGTGGTCAACCCCTTCTTCCACACCTTCGGCTACAAGGCCGGGATCCTCGCCTGCCTGATGCGGGGCGCGGTGATCGTCCCGCAGTCGGTCTTCACGGTCGACACGGTCCTCGCCAACATCGCGGCGGAACGCATCACCGTCCTCCCCGGCCCGCCCACCCTCCACCAGTCCCTCCTGGACCACCCGGCCCGTGGGGGCCACGACCTCTCCACCCTCCGCCTCGTCGTGACGGGCGCGGCGGTGGTCCCCCTCCGGCTGGTCGAGCGCCTCCGCACCGACCTGGGCGTCGGCACGGTCCTCACGGCGTACGGCCTCTCCGAGGCGAGCGGCATCGTCACCATGTGCCGCCGCGAGGACCCGGCCGGGACGGTGGCCACCACGTCGGGCCGCGCGATCCCCGGCACGGAGGTCCGCGTCTCGTCGACGGGCGAGGTCCTGGTCCGCGGCCACCACGTGATGGCCGGCTACTTCGAGGACGAGGCGGAGACGGCGGCGGCGATCGACGAGGACGGCTGGCTCCACACGGGAGACATCGGCGTCCTCGACGAGCAGGGCAACCTGCGCATCACCGACCGCCTCAAGGACATGTTCATCGTGGGCGGCTTCAACGCCTACCCGGCCGAGATCGAGCAACTCCTCGGCCTCCACCCGGACATCGCGGACGTCGCCGTCATCGGCGTCCCGGACCCGAGGCTGGGGGAGGTGGGCAAGGCGTTCGCGGTCCGGAGGCCGGGGGCGAGGGTCACGGCGGACGACCTGATCGCCTGGTCGCGGCGGGAGATGGCGAACTTCAAGGTGCCGAGGGAGGTCGAGTTCGTGTCGGAGCTGCCGAGGAACGCGAGCGGGAAGGTGGTGAAGGGGGAGCTGCGGGCGCGGGTGGCGTCCTGACGGAGGCGTGAACGGGGAAGCGCAACCGATGCCGTCCATGTACACGTCATAAGGGCAATCGTTCGTCCCCCATCTCCCCAGGAGCGCCGGTGTCGACGCAAGAGATCCCCCTCACCCTGACCCCGCAGCAGGCGGCCCAGGGCGTGATCATCGCGGTCACGCTGCCGACCGGCCCCGCCCACCTCAGCGTCCGCCCCTGCCGCCACGGCGAACTCGTCGCCGCGCGGCTGGGCGAGGGCACGGTGTACCTGCGCATCACCGTCGCGGGCGGACAGAAGAAGGGCGGCCTCCTCGGCTGCCTGATCCCGCTCGCCGTCATCGGAGCGATCATCGGGGGCTCGTACCTCCTGAGCGACGACAAGGACGACACGGCGGGCTCGACGGGCCCCGGCCCGATCCCGACGTTCTCCTACCCGCCCCCGCCCACCTTCGACGTGGACGGCACGCCCACCGCCGGCGCCACCCCGACGGAGAAGGAACCCGATCCGTACGAGAAGGGCACCTGCCTCAACGGCTCGCTCCCGGACTCGGAGACCGCGCAGTCCGTCAGCGACGTCGACGAGGTCCCCTGCTCGGCGTCCGACGCCCACTACAAGGTGATCCAGACGTTCCCGTTCACCTCCGACATGAACCGCTGCAACGCCAACCCCAAGACCCAGTACGCCTTCTCGCACCGCTACACGATGAACGGCGCCGTCGTCAGCCAGTACGTCTACTGCCTGATCGGCCTCGGCTCGTACGCCCGCTGACATCGCGCTCCGAGAGGACCGGCCGGTTGCCGCCCTTGGGCATCGCGCCGTACGCACACCGGAGGGGCCGGGCAGCTGCCCGGCCCCTCCACTTGCGGTGGTCCGATCGCGTTGCGCACGGGCCCTGCCCGGACGGATCCCCCCTGGTTCCGTCCCGGGTGTCCCCCGAGCCCGTGTGCTCCCCCGTCGACCGGACCCTCCTGGTGGCCCGCGGCGGCTCCCCCGAAGTCGCCGCCGCGGACCACTCCCTTCAGGAGTGGTCTACTTGGCCGGTTCCGACGTGGCGTGCAGGTTGTTCGTCGAAGCCCCGGCGCCGTCCGGGTTCTGCGTGAGGACCTTGTCCGCGATCGCGTTGGCCGGCGCGGACGTGGCGTGCAGGTTCTTCGTGCCGATCTGCTCGTCCTCGGTCCCCGTGGCGTGCAGGTTGTCCGGCGTGACGGTCGGGTCGATGTCGCCCATGGTGATCCCCTCCTGGTGGGTGGCTTCCGGGTGGTGCTGGGTGGAGCCCGTCCGGCGTGTTCGCCCGTGGACGGCCGGACGGGCTCCTCAGGGCCGCTCACCCTAGTGCGTCAGGATGGTGACCTTGTGGGCGACCCGCGTGCCCCCCGACGCGACGGATCGTCGAGTACGACTCTGCCCGGCCGCGATAAACGAATGATGAACGCCCCGGCCGGGAGCGGGCCTCAGACGGCGGCCTGCGGGGCCAGCAGTGCCCTGACCTCCGACGCCTCGGGCGCGGACAGCTCCTCGTAGACGTCGAGCGCCTCACGCCAGCAGACCTGGGCGCGGCCGGACTGCCCGATGCCGTGCAGGGCCCGGCCGAGCACCGTCAGGACGTTGCCGCGGCGCCAGTCGCCCCCGATGCCCCGGAGCACGGTCAAGGCCTTCTCCGCGCCCGCCGCCGCCGCCCCGTACCGGCCGGCCGCGATGTCGACCTCGGCGATACGGAAGAGGGTCATGCCCTCCCACAGCCTCTGCCTGCTGTCGACGAAGACGGCGAGTGCCTCGCGCAGCCGCTCGCCGGCGGCCGGGAGCTGGCCGCTCTCGGTCAGGGCGAGACCGAGCGCGTACCGGCCGTTCGCCCCCTTGAGGGCGTGGCCCATCTCGTCGTACATGTCGGTGCCCTGCTGGGCCATGCGCACGGCGTCCTCCCGACGGCCCGTCGCCAGGTGGATGCGGGAGAGGTTGCAGAGCGCCGCGGCCTCGCCGGCCCGGTCCGCCGCCGCGCGGAACTCGGCGATGGCCAGCGTGAGGTGCTGGTCCCCGTCGTCGTAGCGCGCCTGGTAGAGCGCGATGGCCCCCCTGGCGTTCGAGGCCCAGCAGATGGGGAGCGGATCGCCGACGGAGCGGGCCATGCGGACGACCTCGTCGGCCTCCCGGTCGGCCTGGTCGAAGCGGCCCTGATAGTGGTGGACGTACGCCAGGGTGTTGGCGGCGCGGGCCTCGGCCCGTACGTCGCGCGACGCGCTCGCCGCCTCCCGCAGGACCGTGGCCACCGCCTCGTACTCCCTGGAGTTCGCGCCCGACTCCGCGAGGTCGAGGGACGCCCACAGCAGGTCCACGCCCCGGCGCAGCGCCTGAGGGGACGCCGCGGACTGGCGGACCGTCGCCAGGAGGGAGTTCGCCTCGGCGTAGAGCCAGTCCTGGGCCGTGTGGCGGTCGGTGAAGGTGAGGCCCTCGTGGGTGGTGGGCTCCAGGTGGTCGACGAGGCGGTCGCCGGGGCGCTCGATCGCGTACACCCGCGCCGCCGTCGACAGGTAGAAGTCCAGGAGGCGGGACAGGGCCGCCTCCTTACCCGACGGGGGCTGTTCGTCCCGGTCGGCGCACGCACGCGCGTAGAGCCGCACCAGGTCGTGGTAGCGGTAGCGGCCCGGTGCCGCCGACTCCAGGAGGGACGTGTCGACCAGCGCCTCCAGGAGGTCCTCCGTGTCCCAGAGCGGGAGGTCGAGGACCGCCGCGGCCGCCGCGAGCGAGATGTCCGGGCCGTCCGCCAGGCCGAGCAGCCGGAACGCGCGCGCCTGCGCCGGCTCCAGCTGGCCGTAGCCGAGTTCGAAGGTGGCCTTCACCGCCAGGTCGCCCGCCTGGAGTTCGTCCAGGCGCCGCCGCTCGTCCGCCAGCTTCGCCGCCAGGACCGACACCGTCCACGTCCGGCGGGCCGCCAGGCGCGAGGCCGCGATCCGGATCGCCAGGGGCAGGAAACCGCAGGCCGCCACCACGTCGAGGGCCGCCTCGCGCTCCGACTGGACCCGCTCGGCGCCCACGATCCGGGTGAACAGCTGGAGCGCCTCCTCCGGGGACATCACGTCCAGGTCCACCAGATGCGCCCCCGCCAGGTCGACCATCCGGATCCGGCTCGTCACCAGCGCCGCGCAGCCCGCCGTCCCCGGCAGCAGCGGGCGGATCTGCGCCGCGTCACGCGCGTTGTCCAGGAGGACCAGGACCCGGCGTCCGTCCAGCGTCGAGCGGTACAGCGCCGCCCGGTCGTCGAGCGAGTCCGGAATGGCCGAGTCCGGGGTGCCGAGGGCGCGGAGGAAGGACCCGAGGACCGTCTCAGGCGCGGCCGCGCGGGAGCCCGCCCCCTGGAGGTCCACGTACAGCTGCCCGTCCGGGAAGTGCGGCCGCGCCTCGTGCGCGACGTGCACGGCCAGCGTCGTCTTGCCGACCCCGCCGATGCCGGCCAGCGCCGACACCGCCATGACATGGCCCTCGGCGGTGGCGAGCCGGGCGCCCAGCTCCCGTACGAACGGCGCCCGGCCCGTGAAGTCCGGGACCGTAGCCGGGAGCTGCGCGGGACGCGCGACGGGCGCGGCGGCCGGGGCGGCCTCCTCCACCGGGCGGGCGAGTTCGGCGTCGGCCTGCAGGATGCGCTGCTGGAGGCGGGAGAGTTCGGGAGTGGGGTCGACGCCCAGCTCGTCGGCGAGCAGCCGGCGCGTGTCCGCGTACACCGCGAGCGCCTCGGCCTGCCGTCCGCTCCGGTAGAGGGCGAGCATCAGCAGCTCACGGAGCCGCTCCCGCAGCGGGTGGGCGGCGGTGAGCGCGGTCAGCTCGGACACGGCCTCCGCGTGCGCGCCGACCTCCAGGTCGATGTCGAGCCGGGTCTCCAGGAGGGTGAGCCGCCACTCCTCCAGACGGGTCCGCTGTGTCTCGGCGTACGGCCCCGGTACGGAGGCCAGCACCTCGCCGTCCCACAGGTTCAGGGCCTCCGCGAGCCGGTCGCGGGCGGCCGCCCGGTCCCCGGCGGCCCGCAGTTTCTCGGCCTCGGCGCCGAGTTCCTGCGCGGTGGCGACGTCGAGGGCGGCGGCGGAGGTGCGCAGGGCGTAGCCGCCGGACTCGCTGACGAGGACCTGGGGGCCGAGCGCCTTGCGGAGCCGAGAGGCGTACGTCCGCACGGCCGCGAGGGCCTGCGAGGGCGACTCCTCGCCCCAGAGGGCGTCGATCAGCTCGGAGGCGGTGGCGGTGCGCCCGCCCCGGAGGAGCAGGGCGGCGAGCAGGGCCCGCTGCTGGGGCGACCCGGTGGGTACGGGCTCCCCGTCCCGCCAGGCCCGGACGGGGCCGAGCACGGCGAACCGGAGGGGCCCGGAGGCGGGTGCGGCGGCGGGGTGGGGAGCGGGGTGGGAACCGGGGTCGGTGTCCGTTCCCGGGTTCGCGCCCGCGTCCGGCTCGGTGTCCGTGCCCGTGTCCGGCCCGGCGTGTGTGCCCGTGTCCGGTCCGGCGTCCGGTCCCGTGTTCGTACCCGTGTCCGGCCCGGCGTCCGTTCCCGCGTCCGTACCCGCGGCGTGGCCGGATTTCGTACCCGCGCCCTGGCCCGCGCCCTCGCTTCCGGTCCCGTCCCGGCCCGTGACGGCCTGCGCCTCCGTGTCCGCCCGTCCGCGACCGCCCTCGTCGGGGCTCAGGCCCGTGCCGGCGTCCGCGCCCGTCTTCGGAGCCCGCTGCACCGGAACTCGCGGCCCGCTCTCACGGTCCATCGCTCCCCCTGCCCGTACCGCCCACGCTTGTTTCGCCCTGGACAGTCTGCCTTGTCCGGAGGGAGTCCGTCAGCATCGGGTCGGCCGTAGTCCGGGCCGTGATGCGGCCGTAGTGAGCCCGTCACACCGCTGATTCCCCGCACGATAGCTGACGGGTCGTCAGATCAGCGCTACCGTGAAAGCCATGGAGACCTTCCCGAAGATCATCTCGGTGGACGACCACACCGTGGAGCCCCCGCACGTCTGGCGGGACCGCCTCCCGTCCCGGTACCACGACACCGGACCCCGGATCGTCCGCGCCCCGCTCAAGGAAATGACCTTCCTCGGCGGGAAGTTCGCCCCCGTCATGGGGGCCAGGGGGGACGAGGGCCCGATCGGCGACTGGTGGGTCTACGAGGACCTGCACCGGCCCCTCACCCGCCTCGACACCGCCGTCGGCTACGACCGCGACGAGATACGGCTCGAAGTCATCACGTACGAACAGATGCGGCCCGGCTCCCACTCGGTGCCCGAGCGGCTCGCCGACATGGACGTCAACCACGTCCAGTCCGCGCTCTGCTTCCCGACCTTCCCCCGCTTCTGCGGGCAGACCTTCACCGAGGCGGGCGACCGCGAGCTCGGGCTGCTCTGCGTCCGGGCGTACAACGACTGGATGGTGGAGGAGTGGTGCGGGCCCGAGGCGCACGGGCGGCTCATCCCGCTCACCCTCATCCCGCTCTGGGATCCGGAGCTGGCCGCCGCCGAGGTCCGCCGCAACGCCGCGCGCGGGGTGCGGGCGGTCGCGTTCTCGGAGATCCCGCCGCACCTCGGGCTCCCCTCCGTGCACACGGACCACTGGGACCCCTTCTTCCGGGCGTGCGACGAGACCGGCACGGTCATCGCCATGCACATCGGCTCGTCCAGCCGGATGCCCTCGACCTCCGCCGACGCCCCGCCGGCCGTCGGCTCGACCATCACCTTCGCCAACTGCTGCTTCTCGATGGTCGACTGGCTGATGAGCGGCAAGTTCGAGCGCTTCCCCAACCTGCGGATCATGTACGCGGAGGGGCAGATCGGCTGGATCCCGTACATCCTGGAGCGCGCCGACGTCGTGTGGGAGGAGAACCGCGGCTGGGGCGGGGTCGCCGACAAGGTGCTGCGCCCGCCGTCGGAGCTCTTCGCCGGGCACGTCTTCGGCTGCTTCTTCGACGACGCGTTCGGCCTGAGGAACCTCGACGCGATCGGGGCAGGGAACGTCCTCTACGAGACGGACTACCCGCACTCGGACTCCACCTGGCCCAAGTCGAGGGAGGTCGGCGAGGCGCAGATGGGGCACCTGGCCCCGGACGTCGTCGAGCGCATCGTCCGCGGCAACGCGATCGACCTCCTCGGCCTCACCCCGGACGGCCTCTGGCGCCCGTAGACCGGTGACCCCCACCCCTTGTCTGATGGGTCGTCAGGTACGAGCATGGGCCCCGCTCATGAAATGACGGATCGTCAGACAAGGGCCGCGAGGCCAGGG
This sequence comes from Streptomyces sp. NPDC088553, assembly GCF_044752965.1. Taxonomy (NCBI): domain Bacteria; kingdom Bacillati; phylum Actinomycetota; class Actinomycetes; order Kitasatosporales; family Streptomycetaceae; genus Streptomyces; species Streptomyces sp. NPDC088553. Next base: position 94,744 of record NZ_JBIVMG010000015.1, read on the forward strand.
CTCAAGGGGGTTCCTCATGGTGGTCTACGGGATGCAGCTGCCGGTCCAGTCGCAGAGCGCGATCTACGCCGAGCCCTGGGAGGCGGCCGCGGGGGCCGCCGATCTGCTCGCCGTCGCCCGCGCCGCCGAGGAGCACGGATTCGACTACCTCGCGAGCTGCGACCACGTCGCCATCCCGCGCCGGCTCGCCGAGGCCATGAGCACCGTCTGGTACGACCCGGTCGCCACGCTCTCCTTCCTCGCCGCCGCCACCGAACGCGTCCGGCTGCTCTCGCACGTCGCCGTCGTCGGGCTGCGCCATCCGCTCGTCACCGCCAAGGCGTACGCGACGCTCGACCACCTCTCCGGCGGCCGGCTCGTCCTCGGGGTCGGCGCCGGGCACGTCCAGGAGGAGTTCGAGGCGCTCGGCGTGGACTTCGCCCGCCGGGGCGCCGTCCTCGACGAGACCATGGACGCGCTGCGTGCCGCGCTCGGGCCCGAGGAGTACCCGGAGCACCTGGGGGAGCGGTTCGCCTTCAAGGACCTCGGACAGCTGCCCCGGCCCGCACAGGAGCGCGTCCCGCTCTGGGTCGGCGGCTCCTCCCCGGCCGCCGTGCGCCGCGCCGCGCTCAAGGGCGACGGCTGGCTCCCGCAGGGCGACCCGCGAGAGCGGCTCGCCGCGCAGATCCAGAAGCTGCTGCGGCTGCGCGCCGAGGCCGGGATCGCGGAGCCGATCACCGTCGGCGCGATCGCCGAGCCGCTGTACGTCGGCACGCCCGAGTGGCCCGTCGGCCGGCGCACCCTCAGCGGCCGCCCGGAGGAGATCGCCGCCTCCCTGCGCGCGTACGGGGAGATGGGCGTGCACCAGATCCAGGTCCGGTTCCGCTCCCGGAGCCGTACCGAACTCATCGATCAGATGGCGGCCTTCGGCACGGAGGTCGCCCCTCACCTCTAGGGAGTACGGACATGGGCACACTCGACGGGCGGGTCGTCCTCGTCACCGGCGCGGCGCGCGGACAGGGCGAGCAGGAGGCCCGGCTGTTCGCCGGGGAGGGGGCCAGGGTCGTCCTCGCCGACGTCCTCGACGAGGCCGGCGCGACGCTGGCCAAGGAGCTGGGGGAGGAGCGGGCCGTCTACGTCCATCTGGACGTGACCAGGGAGGACGACTGGACCGCGGCCGTGGCCGTCGCCAAGGAGCGGTTCGGGAAGATCGACGGGCTCGTCAACAACGCCGGCATCCTCCGCTTCAACGAGCTGCTCTCCACGCCCCTGGAGGAGTTCCAGGCGGTCGTCTCCGTCAACCAGACCGGCTGCTTCCTCGGCATCCGTACCGTCGCGCCCGAGATCGCGGCGGCCGGCGGCGGGACGATCGTCAACACGGCCTCGTACACGGGCCTGACGGGGATGGCCGGGGTCGGCGCGTACGCCGCCTCGAAGCACGCCGTCCTCGGGCTGACCCGGGTGGCCGCCCTGGAGCTGGCCGCGAAGGGGATCCGGGTGAACGCCGTCTGCCCGGGCGCCATCGACACCCCCATGAGCAACCCGGAGGGCGTGGACCCGGCCGCCACGGCCGAGCTGTACCGCAAGCTCGTGCCGCTCGGGCGGATCGGGCGCCCGGACGAGGTGGCGGCCCTCGCGCTGTTCCTGACCGGGGAGGACTCGGCGTACATCACGGGGCAGCCGTTCGTGATCGACGGCGGTTGGCTGGCGGGAGTCAGCCTCTTCTAGTCCTACCTGACGGCTCGTCAGGTATTGACGGGCCCACCCCGCGGTGCGACAGTCGGGCACATCACGAATCTGACGACACGTCAGAAACTCACGAGGACGGTGAACCCCCTTGGAATTCGGGATCTTCGTACAGGGATACGTCGGCAAGCGCGCCGAGACCGATCCCGAAGCCGAGCACAAGGCGCTCATGGAGGAGACCGAGTACGTCATCCAGGCGGACAGGTCCGGCTTCAAGTACGCCTGGGCCTCGGAGCACCACTTCCTGGAGGAGTACTCGCACCTCTCCGCCAACGACGTCTACCTGGGCTACCTCGCCCACGCCACCGACCGGATCCACCTCGGTTCCGGCATCTTCAACCCCCTCGCCCCCGTCAACCACCCGGTGAAGGTCGCCGAGAAGGTCGCCATGCTCGACCATCTCTCCGGCGGACGCTTCGAGTTCGGCTCCGGCCGCGGCGCGGGCTCCCACGAGATCCTCGGGTTCATGCCGGGCATCACCGACATGAACCACACCAAGGAGCTGTGGGAGGAGACGATCGCCGAGTTCCCCAAGATGTGGCTCCAGGACGAGTACGTCGGCTTCCAGGGCAAGCACTGGTCGCTGCCGCCCCGCAAGGTCCTCCCGAAGCCGTACGGGAAGTCCCACCCCGCCATGTGGTACGCCGCCGGGTCCCCGTCCTCGTACGCCATGGCCGGCAGGAAGGGCCTCGGCGTCCTCGGCTTCAGCGTGCAGAAGGTCTCCGACATGGAGTGGGTCGTCGAGTCGTACAAGACCGCGATCAAGGAGGCCAAGGCGATCGGCGACTTCGTCAACGACAACGTCATGGTGACCTCGACGGCGATCTGCGCCGAGACGCACGACAAGGCCGTCGAGATCGCGGTCGGCGGCGGGCTGAACTACCTCCAGTCCCTCCTCTTCCGCTACCACGACACCTTCCCGCGGCCGGAGGGCATCCCGGAGTGGCCGGAGCTCCTGCCGGAGTACTCGGCCGAGATCATCGAACTCCTCATCCAGGAGGAGCTGATGATCTGCGGCGATCCGTCGGAGGTCCTGGCGCAGTGCAAGCGGTGGGAGCAGGCGGGGGCGGACCAGCTGTCCTTCGGGCTGCCGATCGGGATCTCGTACGAGGACACGATGAACTCGATCAAGCTGATCGGTGAGCATGTGATCCCGAAGATCGACACGGACCCGATCCACCGCACGACCCGCTTCCGCCACTCCGCGGGCGCCTGAGGGCCCCCGCCCCGCCTTCGTGTGGGGCGATCGTCCCTCCCTCAGACTCCGTCCGGGGGGACCGCCACGCCCCAGCGGAACGACTGCCCACGACGTGGGTGGCGGGTGGGCACCGGGCCAGCGGTGCGAAGGGCCACAACGAGGGGGCGGCGGGGCGCAGCCCGCAACGGGTGCGCCCGGACCTCGGCGGGCCGCGCACGACGAGCGCGGGGTGGTGTCTTCCCGGACCGCCGCCCCGTACCGGCCCCGGCCGGAGGCCGTTCCGCGGCGGCCCCCGGTCCGGGGCACACCCGCGTCCACGTCCAGAAAGGGACCGTCATGCTCGACCACCTCATCACGGGCGCCACCGTCGTGGACGGCACCGGCGCCCCCGGCTACATCGCCGACATCGGCATGCGCGAGGGGCGGATCGTCTTCGCCGAGCCCGGCGCCCCCGCCCGGACCACCGAGGACGCCACCGGTCTCGTCCTCACGCCCGGCTTCGTCGACCCGCACACCCACTACGACGCCCAGCTGTTCTGGGACCCGTACGCCACCCCGTCCATGAACCACGGCGTCACCACCGTCGCCGGCGGCAACTGCGGTTTCACCCTCGCTCCGCTCCACCCGGACCGGCCCGAGGACGCCGACTACACCCGCCGCATGATGTCCAAGGTCGAGGGGATGGCCCTGAAGGCCCTGGAGGAGGGCGTCGACTGGAGCTGGTCGTCGTTCGCCGAGTACCTCGACGCCCTCGACGGCCGCATCGCCGTCAACGCCGGATTCATGGTGGGCCACTGCGCCCTGCGCAGGTACGTGATGGGCGCCGACGCCGTCGGCGGGCAGCCCACCCCCGAGCAGCTCGCGCAGATGGTCGCCCTCCTCAAGGAGGCCATGGAGGCCGGCGCCTGGGGGCTGTCCACCACCCAGTCGTCCACCCACTCCGACGGCGACGGCGCCCCCGTCGCCTCCCGGCACGCCGGCCCGGAGGAGCTCATCGCGCTCTCCCGCGCCGTCGGCGAGCACGAGGGCACCCAGCTCGAAGCGATCCTGGCGGGCTGTCTCGACCAGTTCTCCGACGACGAGATCGAGCTGTTCGTCGAGATGACCGCCGCCGCCGGACGCCCCCTCAACTGGAACGTCCTCACCATCGACGCCGCCGTCCCCGAACGCGTCCCGCGCCAGCTCACCGCCTCCGAGCGGGCCCGTAAGTCCGGCGGCCGGATCGTCGCGCTCACCATGCCGATCCTGACCCCGATGAACATGTCGCTCGGCACCTTCTGCGCCCTCAACCTCATCCCGGGATGGGGCGAGATCCTCGGACTTCCCGTCCCCGACCGGATCGCGAAGCTCCGCGACCCGGACGTGCGGGCCGAGATGCTGCGGCGCGCCGACTCCAGGGAGGCCGGGGTCTTCCGGCGCCTCGCCCACTTCGGGCGGTACGTCATCGGGGACACGTACAGCCCCGAGAACGAGGGCCTCACCGGCCGTGTCGTCGGCGACATCGCGGCCGAGCGCGGCCAGGACCCCTTCCAGTGCCTCGTCGAGATCTGCGCCAACGACGAGCTCCGGACGATCCTGTGGCCGATGCCCAGCGACAACGACCCGGACTCCTGGGCGCTGCGCCGCGAGACCTGGGACCACGAGGACGTGCTGCTCGGCGGCTCCGACGCGGGCGCCCACCTGGACCGGATGTGCGGAGCGCCGTACACGACCCGGTTCCTCGGCGACTGTCTGCGCGGCCGCAGGCTCGTTCCCCTGGAGCGGGCGGTGCGGATGCTGACCGACGACCCGGCCCGGCTCTTCGGGCTCCGCGAGCGCGGCCGGATCGCCGAGGGCTTCCACGCGGACCTGGTGCTCTTCGACCCGGAGCGGATCGACGCGGGCCCTGCGACCCTCGTGCACGACCTGCCGGGGGACAGCCCGCGGCTGGACTCGCGGGCGGTCGGGATCGTGTCGGTACGGGTCAACGGCGTGGAGACGGTGCGGGACGACGAGGTGACCGGCGCGGTCCCGGGGAAGGTACTGCGCTCCGGCCGTGACACGAGGACGGTGGCGACCAGGTGAACCAGAAGCTCTTCATCGGCGGCGCGTGGGTCGAGCCCGACGGTGGTCACTACGAGGTGATCGACCCGGCCACCGAGGAGGTCGTCGGCCTCGCCCCGGAGGCCTCCCGCGCCCAGGTGTACGAGGCGGCCGCCGCGGCCCGCGAGGCCTTCGGCTCCTGGTCCCGGACGCGACCGGAGGAGCGGGCCGCGATCCTGGACCGGGCGGCCGACCTGATGGCCAGGGACGCCGAGGCGAACACCCTCCTCGCCCGCGCCGAGACCGGCGCCACCACCGGCACGGCGCGCGGCATGCAGGTCGCGGTCGGCTCGGCCCGCTTCCGGCGGTACGCGCGCGGGGCCATGGAACCGGTCGAGCAGGCGCTGCCCCCGCAGATCAACGAAGCGGGCCCGATGGGCAAGGCCGGGGTGTTCGGTGCGGTGGCGGTGCGCCGCCCGGTCGGCGTGGTCACCTGCATCACCTCGTACAACAACCCCTGGGCCAACCCGGCCGGCAAGATCGCCCCCGCGCTCGCGATGGGCAACACGGTCCTGGTGAAGCCGGCCCCGCAGGACCCGCTCTCGGTGTACGCGATGACCCGCGCCCTGGAGGAGGCCGGTGTCCCGCCGGGTGTCGTCAACGTGGTCACCGGCTCCTCGGCCGAGGCGGGGCAGGCGGCCGTGGACTCCCCGGACGTCGACATGGTGTCGTTCACCGGCTCCACGGCGGTCGGGCAGGCGATCGGCGAGGTCTGCGGCCGCACGCTCAAGCGGCAGCTGATGGAGCTGGGCGGCAAGGGAGCCGCGCTCGTCCTCGACGACGCCGACCTGGACTCGGCGGTGATGGGGATCGGGACGACGTTCTCCTTCTACAGCGGACAGATCTGCACGGCCCCGACCCGGGTGCTCGCCCAGCGCGGGATCTACGAGCGGCTGATCGAGAAGCTCACCGGCTATCTGGCCTTCATGAAGGTGGGGGACCCGGCGGAGCGGGGCACGATCGTCGGCCCGGTGATCTCGGCGGCCCACCGCGACCGGGTGGAGTCGTACGTCGAGCTCGGCCGGAAGGAGGGGGCGCGGGTCGTCGTCGGCGGTGAGCGGCCTGACCTCCCGAAGGGCTTCTACGTGGCGCCGACCCTGCTCGCCGACTGCACCAACGAGATGCGGGTGGTGCGGGAGGAGATCTTCGGGCCGGTCGTCGTGGTGGTCCCCTTCGACGACGAGGAGGAGGGCATCGCGCTCGCCAACGACAGCGAGTACGGGCTCCTCGACTACGTGTGGTCGGGCGACGTGGCCCGCGCCTTCCGGATCGCGGCCCGGCTGCGGGCCGGCGGGGTGGGCGTGAACACGATCGGGCGGAACATGGAGGCGCCGTTCGGCGGATTCAAGCGGAGCGGGGTCGGACGGGACGTGGGCTCGTACGCGCTGCACGCCTACAGCGAGCTGCAAGCGGTGGTGTGGCCGGGCTGACGACGTCCCCGAAAATTCCTCGGGAAAATTTCGAAACGGACATTTCGGGCCTGGCTGCGGTTCCCGCATATCGGACATGGGTCGACCGACCTACCAGTTGGTCGGCCCGTGCCGTTGGTCGATCTTTCAATCATTGGTGCGTGCCCGCTTCGACCCTCGCAATGCAAGGCGGTGGTCGATCAGATGAGCGGATTTTGATCCTCCGGATATGGAAACCGCAGCATTTAACGTCCTGTTCATGACTCAGGTGGAAGCGCGGCCCCAGGCCGGAGACACGGTAAGGGGCGTCAACGCCCCGGGTGACACCGACGGCGCGGCCGGTACCCAGGGTGTGCGCACCAAAGGCCTCGGCGGAAACTCCGTCGGACTCCTCGGCAGTGCCGTCATCGGCATCTCGACCGTCGCCCCCGTCTACTGCCTGACCTCGACACTCGGCTCCACCGCCGGCGAGGTCGGACTGCAGATGCCCGCGATCTTCCTCGCCGGCTTCCTCCCGATGCTCCTCGTCGCCTTCGCGTACCGGGAGCTCAACAAGGTCATGCCCGACTGCGGCACCTCGTTCACCTGGACCGTGAAGGCCTTCGGGCCCCGCATCGGCTGGATGTGCGGCTGGGGCCTCGTCATCGCGACGATCATCGTCCTCTCCAACCTGGCGGGCGTCGCGACCTCCTACTTCTGGCTCCTCGCCGGTGAGATCAGCGGCAGTGAGTCCATCGCCGCCCTGGACGACAACAAAGCCGTCCACATCGTCACCTGCCTGGCCCTCATCGCCGCGGCCACCGCGATCAGCTACCGCGGCATGACCGCCACCAAGGGCGTCCAGTACACCCTCGTCGGCCTCCAGCTCGTCGTCCTCGCCGTCTTCGTGGGCATGGCCCTGACGAAGGCCGGCTCCTTCGAGACCTCGGTCGACTTCTCCTGGTCCTGGATGAACCCCTTCGCGGTCCAGTCCTTCGCCGCCTTCACCGCCGGCCTCTCGCTCTCGATCTTCATGTACTGGGGCTGGGACGCCTGCATGGCGACCAACGAGGAGACCACCGGCAGCGCCAAGACCCCCGGCCGCGCCGCGCTCATCGCGATGGTCGTCCTGGTCGGCTCCTACCTGGCCACCGGCATCGCCGCCCAGATGGTCGTCGGCTCCGGCGAGGAGGGCCTCGGCCTCGCCAACCCGGAGACCTCCGACAACGTCTTCGCCGCCCTCGCCGGCCCGGTCATGGGCCCCACGCTCGGCATCCTGCTCTTCGTCGCGGTCCTCGCCTCGGCGGCCGCCAGCCTCCAGACCACGTTCATCCCGGTCGCCCGCACGGTGCTCGCGATGTCCACGTACGAGGCCCTGCCGAAGTCCTTCACCAAGGTCCACCCGGTCTTCAAGACCCCCGGCAAGGCCACGATCGTGGCCGGTGTCGCCACCGGCGTCTTCTACACCGTGATGACCCTGCTCAGCGAGAACGTCCTGGTCGACACCATCTACGCGCTCGGCCTGATGATCTGCTTCTACTACGCGCTCACGGCCTTCGCCTGCGTCTGGTACTTCCGCGGCGAGCTCTTCCGCTCCGGCCGGGACTTCGCCTACAAGGGCCTGATGCCGCTGCTCGGCGGACTGATGCTGACCGCCGTCTTCGGCAAGACGCTGTACGACATGTGGGACCCGGCGTACGGCTCCGGCTCCGCGGTCTTCGGCGTCGGCTCGGTCTTCGTGATCGGCGTCGGACTGCTGCTCATCGGCGTGGTGATCATGCTGGTCATGCAGCGCCGGAGCCCCGCGTTCTTCCGCGGCGAGGTCCTGACGAAGGAGACGCCGTCGCTGGTGGTCGCCGACTGAGTCCGGCGCGGTCCTCCTGAGTCGACGGGAGAACGCGAAGGTGGCGGGCCCGTGGGGGGTCCCGCCACCTTCGTCCTTCGTCGTCCGCGTACGGCTCAGTGGTGTCCGGGGAGCAGGCGCTCCACCGCCGCGTTGGCGGGCGGCAGGTCGGGCGTACCGGCCGGCTTGGCCTTCGGGGTCAGGACGCCGCTGAGCGGCACGACCGACGGCAGGTTCACCCCGCCGGCGTCGGCGGCGGCGGTTCCGGCGGCGGCGAGGCCGCCGGACGCGGCGAAACAGGTCAGGGCGACTGCGGTGAGCATCTTCTTCATGCCCGCACCAACGCGGACGGCATGGATCCGGTTACGTGGGCGCGCCCGAAGCCCCGATGGACGCATCCCTAGGATGCGTCCATGTATGGGGAAACGAACTGGTCGCTGCGCCCCGGGCGGACCGAGGACATCGAGGCCATGGCCGAGCTGCGGGCCGTCGTCATGCGGGACGACCTGGAGCGCCTCGGACGCTACGACGAACACCGGGTGCGGCAGCGGCTGCGGGACGGCTTCTCGCCGGAGCACACCTCGGTCATCGAGGTGGACGGCGGCTTCACGGGCTGCGTGACCCTGCGCCCGTACGAAGCCGGTGCGGGCTACCACCTGGAGCACTTCTACCTGACCCCCGAGGTCCAGGGGCGGGGCCTCGGGACGGCGGTGCTGCGGGACCTCCTCGCCCGGGCGGACGGGGCCGAGGCCCCGGTCCGCCTGGTCGTGCTCCAGGGCAGCGCCGCCCGCCGCCTCTACGAGCGGGAGGGCTTCACGTACGAGTCCGAGGACCCGGTGGACGTCCTGCTCGTACGCGAGCCACGGGCCGCCGCCCCCGCCTGACCGGCCGGCCGCCCCCGGTCAGAGGGCGACTCCGGCCGGCTGGCGGACGGTGACGTTGATCCGGTTGAACAGGTTGGTGACCGCGACCATCAGGACGATCGCGGCGAGCTGCTTCTCGTCGTAGTGGTCGGCGGCGGCGTCCCACACCTCGTCCGGCACGGCGTCCGACGTGTCGGCGAGCCGGGTCGCCGCCTCGGCCAGGGCCAGGGCCGCGCGCTCCTCGTCGGAGAAGTACGGGGCCTCGCGCCAGGCGGCGACGGCGAACAGCTTCTCGTCGCTCACGCCGTTCTTCCGGGCGCTCTTCGCGCCGTAGTCGACGCAGAACCCGCAGCTGTTGATCTGGCTGGCCCGCAGGTGCACCAGCTCCAGGGTCGACTCCGGGACACCGCCCTCGCGGGTCGCCTTCACCAGCTCCTGGATCGCCGGGCCCGCTCCGGGGAGGACATAGGCGGGGTTGGTCATCCGGGGGGTGGTCGCGTGCGCCATGGTGATCGCTCCTCAGCGTCTCGGTGTGCGGTGTCGATTGCCTTCACCGCACTGACGAAGCGGACGCGGGAAATGTGACAACCGGGCTACGCCTCGGCGATGAGGGCGGTGGCGACGGTGCGGAAACCGAGGCGCCCGTAGAGCCGGGCCACGTCCGCGTCCGACGCCGACAGGAACACCAGATCCACGCCGCGGGACCGGGCGTCGGCCACCAGGGCCGCCGTCACCGCGAGACCGAGACCCCGGCGCCGGGCCGTCGGGACGGTGCCGACGCCGACGACCTCGGACACGGCCCCGACGGGCTGGTGCTGCCCCGCCGAGAGCGCCGTGCCGGCGTCGTCCAGGGCGGCCGAGAGATGGGTGAGACCCGCCGTGATCCGGTCGGCCACCTGCGCGACGACGTCCGGCGTCGGCTCGGCGCCGAAGGCCGCGTACGGGGCGGCGACCGCGCTCGCCAGGAACGGATCGCGCGCGCCGACCATCCGTACGGTGACGCCCTCGGGCCCGGCCACCGGGAGCCCGTCGCCCTCCAGGACCATCAGCGGATGCTCGTGGACGGTGAGCCCGCTCGCCTCCACGGCCGCCCGCAGCCCCGGCGTCGTCTCCGCCACCCACTCGAACGCCTCGGGCGCCCCCAGCTCCCGCTGCCGCGCCCGCACCCGGTCCACGTCGGCGACCGTCGCCTCCCCGTCGTACCCGAGCGCGGGCCGCGCGTAGTACGGCCAGCCCGCGCCCTCCCGCACGAACAGGGTCAGGGGCCCGAACGCCTCGGCGCGGGCGGCGGAACGGGGGGCGGCGTCGTAGTACGTCTCGATTCGCTTCAGCACGGGCCCACGCTAGGCGCCACCGCGGAAGACCGCCCGTGTATTTAAAGCGAGCCCAGCGCCACTACCACCGCCCCCGGCGCGGCGCCCACCGCGGGGGCGGCGCCCACCCGCCACCCGCGTTGTGGGCATCTGTTCCGCTGGGGCGGCGGCGCAAGGTGGCGGGCGCGGCCCACACGGCGGGAGGCGAGGGCGCAGTCCGCACAGGCCGGGGCGAGGCGCGAGCGGTGGGCGCGCTCGACGCGGCGCGGCCCTGACGGCCCGGGTCCGTCAGCGGGTCTCCAGGAACACCGGGTTCGTGAAGGCTGACAGGGGGCCCGGCAGCGGCGGCAGGGGCGCCGGGTGGCGGACCTCGGCGCGCACGTACGTGGCGTACGCGGCCGTCGTCACCCACTCGGCGGCCCCGGCCCCCACCGGCGCCGTGTGCAGCACCCCCTGATCCGTGACGAAGCGGACCGCGCCGTCCTCCGGCGCACCCGTCACCCCCAGCCGTACCGTCACCGGCTCGTCCTCCCCGACCCGCAGCCGCTCCCCGATCCCCGCCGTCCGCCCCCGTCCGTCCGTCACCGAGAAGTCGAGGGAGACCGCCGAGGACTCGGCGACGTACGAGCGGCCGGCCCGCAGCCCGGCGAGGATCGACCGCCGGCTCAGGTCGTCGGCGAGGACCACGGTCTGCGGCGTGCCGACGCGATCCGGGTCGCGGTGGGCGTCGCTGTTGCCCATCGCGGGGGTCCAGCGGCCCTGCGCGAGCGCCGCGTCCCAGCCGGCCAGGGACACCTCGTCGTCCGGGGTGAAGGGTCCGTTCCACACCTCGACGGCGTCCGCCTCGCCGAAGCCGAACTTCCACACGCAGCCGATGCAGGTGGCGTGCGGATGGGCGGGGACGACGAGACCGCCGGCCCGGCGGATCTCCCGCGCGAAGTGCCCGAAACGGTTCTCCCGGGCCCGGTAGCGCCAGTCGACGAACGTGCCCGGGTCGGTCCCGATCGCGAGGACGTGCCCGTTGCGGGTGGTGACCTCCTCGCCGAGCAGGATCAGCAGGTCGTCCCCGCCGAGCCCGTCCCACGCGCCGTGCCCGCCGTGGGTGTTGTGCTCGGTGGCCGTCAGGAAGTCGAGACCGGCGGCGCGGGCGAGCGCGGCGACCTCGGCGGGGGTGCGGCGCCCGTCCGAGTACACGGTGTGGAGGTGGCAGTCGCCGCGGTACCAGGCGCGGCCACGCCCCGCGGCCCGCTCCGGCGGGTACCCGGGACGCCGCGCCGGCAGCGCCGCGCCGAACCGGAGGGTGATCGTGACGCTGTACGGGAGTCCCTGCGGGGCCACGGTGTAGGGGGCGAGGACGACGTACCAGGTCCCGGCCTTCAGCGGTCCGGCGATGTACCCCGGCGTCGCCTCGTCCGTCCGGACGAAGAACTCCTTGCGCGCGCCGCCCGACCAGCCGCGGAAGCCGTTCCCGCCGAGCGCGGTGCCGCGCCGGTCGAAGAGGCCGATGTCGAGGGCGTTGCCCTGGGTGCCGGCGGGGACGGCCGGCCGCTCGTACGCGTACGCGACATGGAGCTCGCGGACGCCGCGGGGCAGCTCGACGGGGAGGTACACGTAGTCGGGGGAGCCGGGCGGCAGGGTGCCGGTCACGGTCTGCGTCTGTTCGCCGCCCTCGGCGTGGGCGAAGCTCACACCGCCCAGCGTCAGGGCCGAAGCGATGCCTGTCGTGATGCCTGTCGCGAGGAGTACACGTCTGCTCGGTTCGCTCATGGAGGCACCTTGGTGCGTACCCGTGAACGCCCGGCCAACGCGGAACGCACTCGTGTCGCACCCCTCGGAAATCCGGGCCGCACGCCCTACCGTGCCGCTATGCGGATCTCGACCACGATCTTCCTGACCGACGAGACCATCAGCCCCGTGCGGCTCGCGCGCGAACTCGAACAGCGCGGGTTCGGCGGGCTCTACCTGCCCGAGCACACCCACATCCCCGTCGCACGGGACACGGACTACCCGGCGGGCGGCGAACTGCCCCGCGAGTACGGCCGCACCCTCGACCCCTTCGTTGCCCTCGGCCAGGCCGCGGCGGTCACCGAGCGCCTGGTGCTCGGCACCGGCATCACGCTGATCACCGAGCACGACCCGATCGCCCTCGCCAAGCAGATCGCGACCCTCGACCACGTCTCCGGCGGCCGCTTCACCCTCGGCCTCGGCTTCGGCTGGAACCGCGAGGAGGCGGCCGACCACGGCGTGGACTGGAGCACCCGCCGGGAGCTCGGCCGCGACCGGCTGAACCTGATGCGGGCGCTATGGGCCCCGGAACCCACCGCGTACGAGGGCGGGTTCGGGCACTCCGTCCGGGCCTCGGAGGTCTGGCCGAAGCCCGCGGGCGGCGCGCCCCGCATCCTCCTGGGCGGCGCGGCGGGCCCGAAGCTCTTCGCTCGGATCGCCGCGCAGACGGACGGCTGGATGCCGATCGGCGGCCGCGGCCTGACGGAGTCGCTCCCGGTCCTGAAGCAGGCGTGGGAAGAGGCCGGCCGGGACCCGAAGACCCTGGAGATCGTCCCGTACGCGGTCCTCCCGACCCGCGGCAAGCTCGCGCACTACGCGGAACTGGGCTGCGAGGAGGTCGTCCTCCAGCTTCCCCCGGCCGCCGAACCGGAGGTCCTGCGCGTCCTGGACGCGTACGCCGAGTACCTCTGATCTGTTGACTTCGCCCCAAGGACGCCGGCTGACCGCGTGGCCGGATCCGCCGCTTCCTGCGGGGACCCGAAGCCTGCCCGTGGTGCCCGCTCGTATGCTCGGTCCATGACGGATGACCAGGAAGCTCGCCCCACCGCGAACGCCATGCGCCGTGCCCTGAAGCGGGCCAGGGACGGGGTCGCGCTCGATGTCGGTGAGGCGGCCGTGCTGTTGCGGGCGCGGGGGGAGGATCTGGCGGATCTGGTCGCGTCCGCCGGGCGGGTGCGTGATGCCGGGCTTGAGGCGGCCGGGCGGCCCGGGGTCATCACGTACTCGAAGAGCGTGTTCATACCGTTGACCCGGCTGTGCCGGGACAAGTGCCACTACTGCACCTTCGTCACCGTCCCCGGCAAGCTGCGTCGTGACGGGCACGGGATGTTCATGTCGCCGGACGAGGTCCTCGACATCGCACGGCGCGGGGCCGCAATGGGCTGCAAGGAGGCCCTGATCACCCTGGGCGACAAGCCCGAGGACCGGTGGCCCGAGGCCCGGGAGTGGCTCGACGCGCATGGTTACGACGACACCATCGCCTACGTACGGGCCATGGCGATCCGGATTCTGGAGGAGACCGGACTGCTGCCTCACCTCAACCCCGGGGTGATGTCGTGGACGGATCTCCAGCGGCTCAAGCCTGTCGCCCCCTCGATGGGGATGATGCTGGAGACGACCGCGACCCGGCTGTGGTCGGAACCCGGCGGCCCCCACTACGGGTCGCCCGACAAGGAGCCCGCCGTCCGGCTCCGTGTCCTTGAGGACGCCGGCCGTTCGTCCGTCCCCTTCACCTCCGGACTGCTCCTCGGTATCGGGGAAACGCTTGAGGAGCGGGCGGAGTCGCTGTTCGCGCTGCGGCGGGTCTCGCGGGCGTATCACTCCGTCCAGGAGCTGATCATCCAGAACTTCCGTGCCAAGCCGGACACGGCGATGCGCGGGATGCCGGACGCCGAGCTCGACGACCTCGTCGCCACCGTCGCCGTCGCCCGGCACATCATGGGCCCCTCCGCCTGCCTCCAGGCCCCGCCCAACCTCGTCGACTCCGAGTACGAACGCCTCATCGCCGCCGGCATCGACGACTGGGGCGGCGTCTCCCCCCTCACCATCGACCACGTCAACCCCGAACGCCCCTGGCCCCGGATCGAGGAGCTCGCCGAGAAGTCCCGGGCCGCCGGGTTCGAACTGCGCGAACGGCTCTGTGTGTATCCGGAGTTCGTCACGCGCGGCGAGCCCTGGCTCGACCCGCGTCTCCTCCCGCACGTCCGCGCCCTCGCCGACCCCGCCACGGGGCTGGCCGACCCCGACGCACCCGTGCGTGGACTGCCGTGGCAGGAGCCGGACGAGGCGTTCACCGCGTCCGGCCGTACCGACCTGCACGCGACCATCGACACCACCGGCCGCACCCACGACCGCCGCGACGACTTCGACGACGTCTACGGCGACTGGGACGCGCTCCGGGAGGCAGCCGCTCCCGGGATGGTGCCCGAGCGCGTCGACTCCGACGTGCGCGAGGCCCTCGCCGTCGCCGCCGACGACCCGACCGGACTCACCGACGCCCAGGCGCTGGCGCTGCTGCACGCGGACGGGCCCGCCCTCGACGCCCTCACCCGCATCGCCGACGACGTCCGCAAGTCCGTCTCCGGCGACGATGTGACGTACATCGTGACGCGGAACATCAACTTCACCAACGTCTGCTACACCGGCTGCCGTTTCTGCGCCTTCGCCCAGCGTCGCACTGACGCCGACGCCTACACCCTCTCCCTCGACCAGGTCGCCGACCGCGCCGAACAGGCCTGGGACGTCGGCGCCGTAGAGGTCTGCATGCAGGGCGGCATCCACCCCGACCTGCCCGGCACCGCCTACTTCGACATCGCCCGCGCGGTCAAGAAGCGGGTCCCCGGCATGCACGTCCACGCCTTCTCACCCATGGAAGTCGTCAACGGCGCCACGAGGACGGGCCTTTCGATCCGCGAATGGCTGACGGCCGCCAAGGAAGCCGGGCTCGACTCCATCCCCGGCACCGCCGCCGAGATCCTCGACGACGAAGTCCGCTGGGTGCTGACCAAGGGCAAACTCCCCACCGCCACCTGGATCGAGGTCATCACCACCGCCCACGAACTCGGCATCCGCTCCTCCTCCACGATGATGTACGGGCACGTCGACCAGCCCCGCCACTGGCTCGGCCACTTCCGCACCCTCTCGCGCATCCAGCAGGAGACCGGAGGCTTCACCGAGTTCGTCACCCTCCCCTTCATCCACACCAACGCACCCGTCTACCTCGCCGGCATCGCACGCCCCGGCCCCACCCACCGCGACAACCGCGCCGTCATCGCCATGGCCCGCCTCCTCCTCCACCCCCACATCCCCAACATCCAGACCAGCTGGGTCAAACTCGGTACCGAAGGCGCCGCCGAAATGCTCCGCTCCGGAGCCAACGACCTCGGCGGAACCCTCATGGAGGAGACCATCTCGCGCATGGCCGGATCGAGTTACGGCTCCTACCGCTCCATTCGCGACCTCGAAGCCATCGCCGAAGCAGCAGGCCGCCCGGCTAAGCCCCGGACAACGCTCTACGGCGAGGTACCGGAGGAACGACAGCGCACGGCGAGGGCGTCGGACGGACACCTCCCGGAGCTGCTGCCGGTCCTTCCGCAGGAGTAGCCAGGACTGGCCAGGAGCAGCGGGGTCAGCCGACCAGCAGGTCCTTGCCCAGGCCCGGCAAGGGGCGCCGTTCCGTGGCCGCGGTGGAGGAGGGCGTGACTCGTGTCAGGGGGTTCATGGCGCGGATCGTTCACGTCATGCCCGAGCCCCGGGTGAACTGCGGTCAAAAGTGGACTGAAGGGCTTCAGATCACATAACGTTCCGGCCCCCGAACGGACGTACCCGGTCCATTACAGTGCTGCTCAGACCGGTCTACGGGGGGAGGGCACGTCGTGGCCACGACAGCCGCGGCCGTGTGGGGCCGCGCCGAACAGCAGGACTTCCGCGCCCGCGTACGGGGCTGTCTGCTCGGCGGAGCCCTCGGTGACGCCCTGGGCGCGGGCGTCGACGGGCTCACCCTCGCGGAGATCAGGGACGCCCACGGACCTGACGGACTCGGCGAGCCCGCGGCCGCGTTCGGCCGCCGCGGCGCCGTCACCGCCGCCACCCAGATGGGGCTCTTCACCGTCGACGGCCTGATCCGCGCCCAGGTACGCCGCGACACCGGCGCCTGGCACCCGCCCACCGACGTCCACCGGGCGCATCTGCGCTGGGCCGCCACCCAGCGCGACTGGGGTCCCGACGAGCGCCGCAAGGACAACGGCTGGCTCGCCCGCGAGGAATGGCTCTACGCCCGCCGCAACCCGTCCCGCGCCTGCCTCACCGGTCTCGGCGACGAGATCCTCGGCACCCTCGACAAGCCCAAGAACCCGGAGGCCGCCGACTCCGGCGCCGTCGTCCGCTCCGCCCCCTTCGGGCTGCTCGTCGGCTGGGAGCCGCAGCTCGTCTGCCAGCTCGCCGTGGAGTGTGCCGCCCAGACCCACGGCGCCCCGGCCGCGGGCCTCGCCGCCGGCGCCTTCGCGGTCGTCGTCCACGGCCTCGCGCGCGGCGGCTCCGTGGAGGCGGCCGTCGACCGGGCCCTCGGGCAGCTGGCGGCGCGCCCCGGCCACGAGCCGGTCACCGAGGCGCTGGGCCGCGCCCTCGGAGCCGTACGGGAAGGGGTTCCGGATCCGGAGCGGGTGGCCGCCCTCGGCGCGGCCGAGGACCGGGCGGAGGGGCAGCTGGCGGCGGCCGTGTACTGCGCCCTGGTCGGCGAGGACGTACGGCACGGGCTGCGGCTCGCGGTGAACCACGACGGGCCGTCGGCGGTCACCGGGACGCTCACGGGCTCGCTGCTCGGCGCCCTGCACGGCGAGACGGCCCTCCCGCCGGCCTGGCTGGCCGAACTGGAGGGCCGTGCGACGGTCCTGGAGCTAGCGGACGACTTCTCGATGGAGATGACGCAGGGGGCCGCCCTGCACAGCCCGACGGAGTCGTCGCCGGGCTGGCTGGCGCGCTACCCGAGGGGCTGATCAGCGGGCCTCACCGGGATCACCCGAGGGGCTGGTCGGCGCGCTCGCCGCCCTGCGCGGGGATCGCGGCGCCCCCCTCGTCGTCCGGGTCCGTGCCGATCCGGGCGAGCAGCGCGTCCCGCTCCGGCGTGTCCTCGGGCCTGATGAAGCCGATGAGCACGTACAGGACGAGGGACGTGGCGAGCGGCGAGACGATCTGGATCTGGAGCTCGATGCCGTCGAGGCCGTAGTTGGTGAGCCAGAAGACGAAGAGTCCGGCGGCCCAGGAGACGAGCGCCGCGGTCGGGCCGGACTTCCGGAAGGTGCGGAGCAGCCCGAGCATGAAGGGGATCGCGATCGGCCCCATGAGTCCGGCGACCCACTTGATGACGACGGTGATGATGTCCTTGAAGGTGGGGGAGTTGACCTGGGTGGCGATGGCCATCGACAGGGCGAGGAAGGCGATCGTCGACCAGCGCGCGGCGAGCAGCCCGGCCTTCTGGCTCCAGCCCCGGGCGGCCTTGCTGACGGCGGGGGCGATGTCACGGGTGAAGACGGCGGCGATGGCGTTGGCGTCGGAGGAGCACATGGCCATCGTGTGCGAGAAGAAGCCGACGACGACGAGGCCGAGGAGGCCGTGCGGCAGCAGCTGTTCGGTCATCAGGGCGTACGAGTCGGAGGCATCGGGCTTCTTCGGGTCGACGAGCAGCGGCGCGACCCACATGGGGAAGAAGAGGACCAGCGGCCAGATGAACCAGAGCACCGCGGAGAGCCGGCCGGAGCGGGTGGCCTCGCGGGCGTTGGGGGTGGCCATGTAGCGCTGTGCCTGGTTCCACATGCCACCGCTGTACTCGAAGGTCTTGATGAAGAGGTACGCGAGGAGGAAGGTCAGCGTGTACGGGCCGGCCGTCGGCGCGGTGTGGCCCTGGAGCTCGGGCCGGTCCCAGACGGTCCACAGCGCGCTGAAGCCGCCGAGCTTGCCGAGGACGGCGACGAGCATGGCGACGCCGGCGAGGAGCTGGATGACGAACTGGCCGAGTTCGGTGAGGGCGTCGGCCCAGAGCCCGCCGACGGTGCAGTAGACGCCGGTGACGACACCGGTGATGAGGATGCCCTGGTTGAGGGAGATGCCGGTGAAGACGGAGAGCAGGGTGGCGATGGCGGCCCACTTGGCGCCGACGTCGACGATCTTCAGCAGGACGCCGGACCAGGCGAGGGCCTGCTGGGTGGGGAGGTTGTAGCGGTCCTTGAGGTATTCGAGCGGGGAGGCCACCTTGAGGCGGGAGCGGAGCCGGTTGAGCCGGGGCGCGAAGAGGCTCGCGCCGATGGCGATGCCGATCGCGATGGGGAAGGACCAGGTGACGTAGGACGTGACGCCGTAGGTGAAGGCGATGCCCGCGTACCCGGTGAACATCACGGCGCTGTAGCCCGACATGTGGTGGGAGATGCCGGAGAGCCACCAGGGCATCCGGCCGCCGGCCGTGAAGAAGTCGGAGACGGTGTCCACCCGCTTGTGGGACCAGACACCGATCGCGACCATCACGCCGAAATAGCCGATGAGCACGGCCCAGTCGAGACTGTTCATGGAGCCCCCTCCAGGGGTTCTGGTCCGCCTTGTGAACGCCGTTCATGGTGTGGCGAGTCACAAGGCAGGGACAATGCAATGGAGGGTCAAGGGACAGTAAAATCGTTCTGTTTACTGACTCTTGTTCACGTCCATGAACTTTTCCCGCGTGGAATCGGCGGGGAATCAGAAGGTTCCTGCGGGTATCAGCGCATCAGCTCCCCGGCGTTGACCAGGAGGGACTGACCCGTGATCGCCCGCGCCCGGTCCGAGGCGAGGAAGGCCGCGGCCTCCGCCACGTCCCCGTCCGTCGCGAGCTCCGGCAGCGCCATCCGCTCGGTGAGTCGGGCGAGCACCTCCGCCTCCGGCACCTTCTCGGTGTGCGCGGTGAACTGGACGAAGGCCTGCACCGGCGGGCCCCACATCCAGCCGGGCAGCACGGTGTTGACCCGGATGCGGTGCGGCCCGAGCTCGTGCGCGAGAGAGTACATCGCCGAGGTCAGCGCCCCCTTCGAGGCCGCGTACGCCGCCTGCCGGACCTGAGTGGGCGCGGCCACCGCCGACTGCGTGCCGATCAGGACCACCGAACCCCCGCGCTCCTTGAGCGCCGGCAGGCAGGCCCGGGTCATCCGCAGGGTGCCGAGCAGGTTGACGTCCAGGACGCCCTGCCAGGTCGCGAAGTCGGCGTCCTCCAGGCCGCCGAAGTAGGAGTCCCAGGCGGCGACGTGGACCACCGCGTCGATCCCGCCGAAACGCTCGGTCGCGAGGGCGGCGAGGGCCTCGCACTGGGCCTCGTCGGTGATGTCGGTGGCCCGGTGGGCGGTACGGCGCCCCTCCGGGTCGATCTCGGCGGCGGACTTGGCGAGGTTGGCCTCGGTGCGGGCGCCGAGGACCGCGTTGCCCCCGTCCCGTACGACCGTCTCGGCGATGCGATGGCCGAGTCCGGCGCCGACACCCGACACGACGACCGTCTTCCCCTGGAGCAGCATCCGGGTCCTCCCTGGGCCTGTTCATCGATC
This sequence comes from Streptomyces sp. NPDC088553, assembly GCF_044752965.1. Classification (NCBI taxonomy): domain Bacteria; kingdom Bacillati; phylum Actinomycetota; class Actinomycetes; order Kitasatosporales; family Streptomycetaceae; genus Streptomyces; species Streptomyces sp. NPDC088553. Next base: position 114,497 of record NZ_JBIVMG010000015.1, read on the forward strand.
TGACGGTCCGTCAGAGTAGGCCCGAGTCGCCGACAAGGGAAGGGGAACGAGGATGAGCGAGGAGACACGCAGCGAGACGTACGCGGAGCTGGCGTCCGTCGGCCCGTACGGGGTGCGGCCCGGCCACGCGCTGATCACCATGGTCGAGCCGCACCCGGGCCACGAGTACGCGTACAACCGCTGGTACGAGGACGACCACTACTACGCCGGTGCCATGGCCATGCCCTGGATGTACGCGGGCCGCCGCTGGGTCGCCACCCGCGAACTGCAGGAACTGCGCGTCCCGGAGAAGTCCGCCGTCGCCCGGCCCGTCACCGCGGGCTGCTACCTCTCCACGTACTGGATCACGGAGGGTCGCTACGACGACCACATGAAGTGGACCGTCGGCATCAACAAGCGGCTCAACCGCGACGCCCGCGTCCACCAGGAACGGACCCACGTCTTCACCGCGTTCCAGGACCACGAGGCGACCGTCTACCGCGACGGGGCGGCCGGCCCGCGCGACTTCCACGCCCTCGACCACCCCTACGCGGGACTGATCCTCCAGGTCGTCGACACGGAGGGTCCCCAGGAGCGAGCGGCCCTCCTCGAACGCCTGCGGACCAGGGAACTGCCCCGCCGGCTCGCCGGCTCACCGGCGGCGATGGTCACGGTCTTCCGCCCGACCCCGCTGCCCGGCGACCGCATGACGTACGTGAAGCAGGTCGAGGGGGTCGACACCCGGCTGACCCTGCTGTGGTTCCTGGAACGGGACCCGAGGGAGTGCTGGACGGAGCACTTCGCCGACCTGGAGTCACTGGGGGAGGGCGGGGGTGCGGACGCGGGCGCGGGCGGCCGGGTGGAACTGGTGGCGCCCTTCATCCCGACGGTGCCGGGGACGGACCTGTACGTGGATCGACTGCGCTGATCGGTCCGGGCAAAGGCCGAGCCCTCTCGGCCAGGACGGCGGACCGGTCGAGAGGGCTCTTTCGTACCGCTGGTGGTGCTGGTGGTTCTCGTACTGCTGGTGGTGACGGCTTGAGCGGCGGGGCTCAGAGGGCCCCGTTGCTCACCTCGCCGACGAAGGCGTTCCACGATCCCGGTCCGAAAGAGAGGGAGGGACCCTCGGGGGCCTTGGAGTCGCGCACCGCGATCGCGGTCACGAGGGGGGACTTCACTTCGACGCAGGCCCCGTTCCCTCCGGAGTACGAGGACTTCGTCCAGGTGTCGGTGCCACCCTGAATAATCGCCATGCTGCTCAGCTCCGGTTCTGCCAGTGGATGTGTCGCGCCAACGTTCTTGCCGGCGTGATCGACGCTACTCGCCGGTCCCGTCCGGCGGGACCGGCGTTCACACGTCCGAGTGGCATATTCCAACTGGGCTTCCGTGGGAGCGAGTACGCCGTGTACCGTGCCTGCCTCGCTGTTTTTCGGGCCCGCGCGGCGGCGCTTTCCGGCTCAGCCCCTGGCGTGCTTCTTCACCATCTCCGAGATGAAGTCGCGGGTCTGCTCCACGTTCAGGGCCTGCGCCCTCAGGTGCTCGTACATGACGCTGTACTTGCCGACGTCCTGCGCCTTCTCCAGATACAGATCGCTCGTCACGCCCTCGATGTAGACGACGCTGGAGTCGGACGTGTCCGGGAACTCCAGGATCGAGTACTGCCCGCTGATCCCGGGGTGCGCGCCCATCTCGAACGGGATCACCTGCACGGTGACGTGCGGCAGGTGCGACTGCTCGATGAGGTGCTCCAGCTGCTCCACCATCAGCTGCCTGCTCCCGACGATCCGGTGCAGCGCGCCCTCGTCGATGACGGCCCACAGGCGCAGCGGACGCTCCTCGTCCCGGATGCGCTCCTGGCGGCGGGTGCGGACCGTGACCCGCTTGTCGATGTCCGCGGGCGTCGATTCCGGCAGCGCGCCGGTGATGACGGCCTCCGCGTACGCGTGCGTCTGGAGCAGCCCGGGGATGATCTGCGGCTCGTACATCCGCAGGCTCTCCGCGTCGGTCTCCAGACCGATGTAGACGCTGTACGGGATGTCGCCGAAGGCGTGCCACCAGCCCTGCTGGCGCGAGTCCTTGGCCATCTGCATGAGCGAGTCGACCATGCGCTCGTCCTCGACCTCGTACACACCGCACAGGTCGCGCACATCGCGCTGGCTGATGGAGCGACGGCCGTTCTCCAGCCGGCTGATCTTGGACTGGGAAACGAGAAGACGCTCGGCGACCTGCTCGGCCGTCATGTTCTTCGCTTCCCGGAGCTTGCGCAGCTCCTGGCCCAATCGGCGTCGCCTGACGGTGGGGTTGACGTTGGACGCCACGGAAACTGCACCTCCGGCTGTCTGCTGCGTAGCTGTGAGTATCTACCGCTTGGCAGACTGCCACCAAAGGCCAGGTGTGCGCTGGAAAATGACCACAACGTATGCCCGGCCGGACGCCGGAAACGCCCCCGGGACGCGCGTGTGCGGGGCGGCCGTCCAGACCGCCCCGCACACTTGTGCGGCTCCCGGGTTGGTTCTGTGGTGCGCTGTGCGTGGGGTGCCTAGTGCGCCGCCGCGCGGGCCATGCTGCCGCGAGGCTGCGCCGGGACACCCGCGGCGCTCCGACGCGGCTGTGCCGCCGCGCCGTTCTGGACGTCCATCACGGCGTGCGCCACGAGTCCGCCCATCGGGTCGTGCCGGATCAGATCGCGCAGCCGGGACCGCGACGACCGTCCTTCGTTACCGGGGTAGAGGTGCTTCCCGAGACCGACCGCGTGGGCCAGCGCGGCAAGCGCCGCGGTCCGCGGGTCCGGCGGTACGCCGGTGCGGATCGCACTGTCCAGCCGGGAACGGATCTCCCGACTGATCGCCGTGTCCGTCGCCTGGTAGCGAGTCGTCGGCAACACCCCGCACATCTGGCCCTCCACGGCATGCACCATGCCGCATCGCTCCAGATGCGAGAGATACGTCTGACGGAGCCCCAGTCGGGGTCCGCCGATCCAGTGGACGGCCCGAACCGGACTGCCACGCCTGCGCAGCAGCTCCAGTGCGGAGTCCAAGGTCGGATCTCCGGTCGGCCGTGGCATCACCACGGCGATACGATCCCCGTCAGGGGCTATCCGGCCTGCCAGCGCCAGCTCCACTAGCTGTGCACCGGCCAGGCCGAGGTCGAGCGACTGCGGCTGCGCTGTGGTACCCGTGGTCGGGTCCAGAGCGAGCAGCAGAAGCTCCTCCGGAATGGTTCTGCGGCTCCTGCCCATCCATGCCTCCCCGCGTGGATGAATGACAGGGTGACCCCTCTCACATTCATCTGTCGAGAGTGCCTGGGTGGTTCATCCGGGAACCAGTAGGTATGTCGTTCTCGTCTAGCACGGGGGCCAAGGGGTTCACACAGGACACTGGTACACGGACCGGTACATGGTCCGTACGTACGCACGACGCATGGAGGAGGCACGGTGGCGGGCGAGTCCCCCGACAAGGCGGAGCAGCAGGGGTCGTCTCAGGAGACGACGGCCTCGGGCGGCGGCGGCAGGGATCCCCGGCTTTCCGTGCTCCATGAATCGGACGCCTCGTCGGCGGCTTCGGTTGCCTCGTCCTCGTCCTCGGCGGTTCAGGTGGACCAGCCGACGGCCGTCTTCAAGACGCTGGCGCCGCGGGCTCCGGAGGACGACGCACCGTCGGCCACGCCGGAGCGGACGGAGCCGTCGGAGCGGTCCGAGCCGTCGGAGCCGTCGGAGCCGTCGGAGCCGGAGAAGGCTCCGGAGGCCGAGAGCGACCGCCTGAAGGCCGCGGTGGCGGCCTGGGTGGCGACGGCGGACGAGCCGGAGTCGGAGTCGGAGGACGCCCCCGAGGCGTCCGAGGCGTCCGAGGAGTCCGACGAGGACGAGACGGGGTCGGACGAGTCCGCGGAGGCTGACACCGAGCCCGAGGACGAGTCGTCGGACGAGGACGAGTCGGACGACGAGACGGACGGCGTGTCCGACGAGGAGCCCGACGAGGAGCTTGTCGAGGCGAAGGCGACCACGGAGTCCTCCGAGGAGTCCGCCGAGGAGTCCTGGTTCGCGACGCGGAAGCCGGCGGCGGAGGAGTCCGCTGACGCTCCCGCCGACGTTGCCGACGCCGACGCCGACGCCGACGCCGACGCCGACTCAGACGACGACTCCGGCAATGACGTCGAAGACGAGCCGGTCGACCAGCCGACGACCATGTTCAAGGCCGTCCGGCTGCCCGTGGACCAGCCCACGACCGCGCTGAAGCTCCCGTCCTCCCTGACCGGCTCCGGCGCCGGCGCGGGAGCCGGCGCCAGGGACGCCGACAGCGAGCGCACCAGTACCTTCCTGCCGCTGCGGGCGGACATCCCGGCCGAGCAGAAGGCCCAGGCGGCCGCGGCGGCCCCCAAGGCGCCCGCGCCCGCCGCCTCCGCCCCCGTACAGCCGAAGGCGCCGTCCGCGTCGGCACCCGCGGCCCCGGCCGCGCCCGCGCCCGCGTTCGCCGAGGCGGAGCGGACGCGGCAGCAGCCGCTCCCGCCGCTGCCCCCGCTCGACCTGCTCGCCGAGCTGACGAACACCCCGCCCCCGCCGCCGACCCCGCTGCGGACGACCGTGCGCCGGGTGCGGATCTGGACCCCGCTGGTCCTGCTCGTCCTGATCGTCTTTGCGATCGTGCAGATGGTCCGCCCGTTGCCCGCGCCCGCGCTGACGCTGTCGGCCGCGCCGACCTTCGCCTTCGGCGGCGGCGAGCTGAAGCTGCCGTTCCCCACCGAGGGGCAGGGCGCCGTCGAGGTCGAGGGCGTCGGATCCATGGGGACGTACGGGGCGCAGAAGCCGGCCCCGATCGCGAGCGTCACGAAGACGATGACGGCGTACGTGATCCTCCGTGACCACCCGCTCAAGGGGAGCCAGAAGGGCCCCGAGATCGAGATCGACCAGAAGGCCGCCGATCAGGGCAAGGCGGAGCACGAGTCGACGGCGGCGGTCCAGAAGGGCCAGACGTACTCGGAGAAGGAGCTCCTGCAGCTCCTCATGATCCCCTCGGCGAACAACGTGGCCCGGCTGCTCGCGCGCTGGGACGCCGGTTCGGAGGCCGCGTTCGTCGAGAAGATGAACGCCGCCGCGAAGGACCTGGGCATGACCCAGTCCACGTACACCGACCCGTCGGGTCTGCTCGACAGCACCATGTCGACCCCGCAGGACCAGCTGAAGCTGGCGAAGGCGGTCATGCAGTACGACGTGTTCCGCGAGATCGTGAACATGCCGAACGTGACGGTGGAAGGCATCCCCGGCCGCATCGAGAACAACAACAACATCCTGCTCAAGCCGGGTGTGAGCGGCATCAAGACGGGCTCGTCGACCCCGGCGGGCGGCAATCTGCTCTGGGCGGCGAACACCGTCGTCGACGGCCAGAACCGGCGCATCCTCGGCATCGTGATGGGCGCGAAGGACGCGGAGCAGCTCGGCGAGAAGCTCCAGCTCGCCATCGACAACAGCTACAAGCTGATCCAGCAGGCCCAGAAGGACGTCACCTCGGCGACCGTGGTCCGCAAGGGCCAGGTCCTCGGCTACATCGACGACGGCCTCGGCGGCCGGACGCCGGTCGTGGCGACGAAGGAGCTCAAGGCGATCGGCTGGCCGGGCCTGCAGGTGAAGCTGGTGCTGACGGACGGCGGCAAGGCCGTCCCGCACACCGGCAAGGCGGGCGACGTCGTCGGCCAGGTGTCGATCGGCACGGGAGCGGGCAAGGTCAGCTCCCCGGTCGCGCTCCAGCAGGACCTGGCGGAGCCCGGCTTCGACAAGAAGCTGACGCGCGTGAGCTGAGGCCGTCGGCCGAGCCGCCGGGGCGGGGGCGGGACCGGCCCAGCCCGGGCGGGCGGCTGATCGCCTCGCCCGGCCCGGCCGGCCGGCCACGCGCCCGGCCTCGGTGGCCACGCGCCCGGTCTCGGCGGCCACTGGCCGGGTCCGGTGGCCACTGGCCGGGTGGCCACCGGACCCGGCCCGGTGGCCACTGCCCGAGCCCGGTGGCCACTCACCGGGTCCGTCGGCCCGTGCGCGGCCCCGTCGGCCACGTGCGCGGCCCCGTCGGGCACGCGCCGGGTCCGTCGGCCCGTGCGCGGCCCGGGCGGCCACTCTCTCGGCCGGGCTCCCCGGGTTCTCCGGGGGGCCCAGCTGTTAGCGTTTTCCCGGGGACGAGTACGACGCGTGACACACGCGAGAGAAGCGAGACGCGCAGCACGGGAAAGGGCCGCAGTGACCACCGCCGAGCCGACACGCGCCGACCGCGCGGACTCAGCCCCTGACCCCGGCCATGCCGACGGCCGTACCGACGCCCACTCCGGTACCGATCCCCAAGCGGAATCCGACGCTGAAGCGTCTCGTGATTCGCTTCCGCGAATAGTGCTTCCGGCACAGCGGCCAGCCCCGGCGTCCACCGCCCCGGCCCCGGCCCCGCGGCGGAAGCGCCGCTATACGGTCCTGGCGGCCACCGGTCTCGCGGCTGTCACCCACATCCTGTGGTTCTTCTTCTTCGCGAACAGCGGCGGCGACCTGGCGGCGCAGGACGCGTGGGCCGAGTTCGTCGGCAGGCACCCCGACTCGGCGTACAACCTGGCCTGGTACGGCGGGATGCACCCGGTCTCGTACAGCGTCGTGTCGCCGTACCTGATGTCGGTGCTCGGCGTGCGCAGCACGATGATGGTCGCGGGGACGCTGTCGGCGGGGCTGACCGCGCTGATCCTGGTGCGGGTGAGGGCGGTCCGCAATCCGCTCGCGTGCTCGATCGCGGGCGTGTTCGCGTTCCTCTGCAACGCCCTGTCGGGGCGGGTGACCTTCGGCCTCGGCATGATGTTCGCGGTCGGCGCGGTCGCGGCGGTGTTCTGCTGGCCGCACCGCTGGCGCCGCAAGCGCTGGGCGAAGGCCGCGGTGGCGGCGCCGCTCGCGGGTCTGGCGACGGCGTGCAGCCCGGTCGCGGGTCTGTTCCTGGGGGTCGCGGCGGCGGCGCTGTTCCTGAACCGCCGGCGGCCGGGGGCGTACGCGCTCGGTCTGGCCCCGGTGGCGGTCGTGGCCCTGTCCTCGTGGCTGTTCCCCTTCTCGGGCACGCAGCCGATGGCGTTCGGCTCGACGGCGCTGCCGCTGCTGTTCGGAGTGCTGACCTTCCTGCTCGTCCCGAAGGACTGGCGGACGGTCCGCACCGCCGCGGCGGTGTACACGATCGGCACGCTGCTGACCTGGCTGATCGACTCGCAGATCGGCTCGAACATCTCGCGGCTCCCGATGCTCTTCGCGGGCGTCGTGCTGCTGGCGGCGCTGCCGTACACGGCGCCGCGCTCACGCCGCTGGTACGCGCTGGTGCTGGCCTTCGTCGGCCTGAACTTCTGGATCGGCTTCAAGGGCGTCGACGACGTGATCCGTACGGCCCCGGACGCCTCCTGGGCGCGCGAGCTCGCGCCGCTGGTCAACCAGCTCCAGGTGCGGGACGCGCGCAAGGCGCGGGTGGAGGTCGTACCGGCGTCGAGCCACCGCGAGTCCTCGGCGCTGAGCCCGTACATCAACCTGGCGCGGGGCTGGAACCGCCAGGCGGACATGGAGCGCAACCCGCTCTTCTACGACGACACGCTGAACTCCGTGAACTACGAGGAGTGGCTCCACCGCTGGGCCGTCCACTACGTGGTGCTTCCGACGGGCGCGCCCGACTCGGGCGCGGCGCAGGAGGCGGAGCTGGTCGGCGAGGGGCTGCCGTACCTGAAGCAGGTGTGGTCGGACGAGAACTGGCGCCTGTACGAGGTCGCGGACCCGACGCCCCTCGCGAACCCGCCGGCGGTGGTGCAGAGCGCGGAGGAGAACGAGGTCGTGATCCGCGTCGAGACCCCCGGCCGGGTCCTGATCCGCGTCCCGTACTCGCCGTGGCTGGCCCTGGTGGACGAGCACGGCGGCAAGATCGAACCCCCGCAGGAGACGGAGGCGTCGAAGCTGGCCCGCGAGGAGTCGGACACCGAGATCCCGAAGGTCTTCTCCAACGAGGAGGGCTGCCTCTTCAAGACGGAGGCGGACGCGGAGGGCGACGAATGGACGCAACTGGTCGCCCCGAAGGCCGGCGTCTACCGCCTGGCGGCCCCGTACAAGCTGTCCCGGGGCACACCGTGCCCGGAAGAACTCCGCTGAGCGGAAGACGACGTCACGGGTGCCGGCACCGGACCGGCCCCACCGAGCCGGAACCGGCTGTCACGCCTGCCGGTACCCCATCAGCATCCGCCGCATGGCGAAGGCGTGCCCACCGCTCCCGATGACGAGCGCCCGGTAGACCCGCCCCGCGGCTCCGGGAAAGACGGCACGGGTCTCGGCCCGCAGCCGACAGCGCCCGCCGGCCAGCTCCTCGACCCGGAAGACAAGGCTGTACGAGGAGAACCGGTGCCGCCCTTCGAGCGCCAGCTCCCGCCCCGGCACGAGCCGGGCGACCCGGAACCCGGGAAACTCCGACCCCACCTCCAGCGGCCGGCCCCCGCCACTCTCCCGCGGAACGGCCCCCACGACCCGCGCGTACCGCGCCCCACTCCCCGTGGAAAGCGACCGCCCGACCTTCACCAGCAACCGCGGCCACAACTCCTCGACCCCGGCATCCACGACGACGACATGCTCATCGACGAACGGCAACAAGCCCATGACGCCCACCTTCGATCGACTACGGAACACGGACTCGCGCGGCTGACACGACGAAGACCACCCGGCGACGTCACCGGATGGTCTTCTCGTCTGTGCCCCCGGCAGGATTCGAACCTGCGACACCCGCTTTAGGAGAGCGGTGCTCTATCCCCTGAGCTACGAAGGCGGACGGAGACAGCGTAGCGGACGGGCGTGGGGGTGTGCTGAGGTGATGGGGTGTTGTGGAGGGCGGCCCCGGGATCGTTCCGGGGGCCGCCCTCCTCCTTGTGGTCGGCCGGTGGGGTCAGCGGGTGACCTCGCGGTTGAAGACCGCGCGGGACCAGAAGTAGCCGAGGGCGGCGAGGGCGGTGCACCAGGCCAGGGCGATCCAGCCGGCGTTGCCGATGTCCGTGCCGAGCAGGAGGCCGCGCAGGGTCTCGTTGATCGGGGTGAAGGGCTGGTACTCGGCGAACCAGCGCAGGGCCGTCGGCATGGACTCCGGGGGGACGACCGCGCTGCCGAGGAAGGGCAGGAAGGTCAGCGGCAGCGGGGCGTTGCTGGCGGACTCGACGGTCTTGGCGCCCATGCCCATCGCGGCGGACAGCCAGGCCATGCCGAAGGCGAGGAAGAGGAGCAGGCCCGCGGCGGCCGCCCACTCGACGACCGAGGCGTCGGGCCTGAAGCCGATGGCCAGGGAGACGCCGGTGACCAGGACCAGGACTGCGGCGACCTGGAGGACGCTGCCCATGACGTGGCCCGTGAGGATGGAGCCGCGGGAGATCGACATCGTGCGGAACCGGTTGACGATGCCTTCGGTCATGTCGGTGCAGACCGACACGGCGGTCGCCACGGCGCCCGAGGTCGCGGCCATCAGGATGATGCCGGGCACCAGGTAGTTGATGTAGTCGCCGCGGTCGCCGCCCGCCCCGATGCCGGCGCCGAGCGCGCCGCCGAAGACGTACACGAAGAGCAGCAGCATCAGGAGCGGCATGACGAGGATCGAGATCGTCATCGACGGGTAGCGCTGCATGTGCTTGATGTTGCGGCGCAGCATCGTCAGGGAGTCGCGCAGGGCGTACGAGCGGGTGGGCGTGGCCGGCGTGGCCGGGGCGAGGGTCGCGGTGCTCATCGGTTCGACTCCTTCTGAGTGGTGGTGGCGGTGGACGGGCCGGGGACGGTGGGGGCGTTCTGCTTGCCGGTGAGGGTGAGGAAGACGTCGTCGAGGTCGGGGGTGTGCACGGTGAGCGACTCCGCCCGGACCCCGGAGCTGTCCAGGGCGTCGAGGATGGCGCGGAGGTTGGTGACCGAGCCGTCGCTGGGGATCTGCAGCGCGAGCGCCTCGTCGTCCCGGGTCGCGATGCCGAAGACGGCGGCGGCCGTGGCGAGGTGGGTCTCGTCGGCGAACTGGACGCGTACGTGGCCGCCGGGGATCAGCCGCTTCAGCTCCTCCGCCGTGCCTTCGGCGACGAGCTTGCCGTGGTCGAGGACCGCGATGCGGTCGGCGAGGTGGTCGGCCTCCTCCAGGTACTGCGTGGTGAGGAAGATCGTCACGCCCTGCTCCGTGACCAGGTCCCGGATCAGCTCCCACATGTCGCGGCGGCTGCGCGGGTCGAGGCCGGTGGTCGGCTCGTCGAGGAAGATGATCCGCGGCCGGCCGACCAGCGTCATCGCCAGGTCCAGCTTGCGGCGCATGCCGCCGGAGAAGGTGGCGACGTTCTTGCGGGCCGCCTCGGTCAGGTCGAACCGCTCCAGGAGCTCGGCGGTGCGGCGGCGGCCCTCGCTGCGGCTCAGGTGGTAGAGGTCGGCCATGAGGAGCAGGTTCTCCTCGGCGGTCAGCAGCCCGTCGACGGCGGCGAACTGGCCGGTGACGCCGATCAGGGTGCGTACGGAGCCGGCGTCGGCCTTCACGTCGTGGCCCGCGATCCGGGCCTCGCCCCCGTCGGCGGTGATCAGGGTGGAGAGGATCTCGACCGTCGTCGTCTTGCCGGCGCCGTTGGGGCCGAGCAGGGCGAAGATGGTGCCCTCGGGGATCCGCAGGTCGATGCCGTCGAGCACCACCTTGTCGCCGTACGACTTGCGCAGGCCGGTCGCGGAGATCGCCGTGGGACGCGTGCCGGTGGGCGCGGTGGCCGCTGCGGTGGCCGTGTGCGTGGGGTGGTTCGTGGTGCTCATGGTCTGCGGGCCTTTCTCTTCTGGGGGCGGGGCGGGGCGGGGCGGATGAGGCGGGGGCCGAGCTGGGCTGGGCGGTGGGGCTCGATGTCTCGCCCGGCCGGAGTGGCGTTTGTTTGGCGCCATTCCGTGCCGTGCTTGCGCCATCATCGTGGCACAGGCATGGCGCCATGTCGAGTCATTGTGGCGCCACATCTGCGTTCCTGTGTCGCCACGTGGCGCCGCACTGCTCTGACCTGCGTTTTTGTCGGGCCCGGTTCGTGGCGGCGAAAAGGCGCCCCATGGCGCCGGCCTGTGCGGGCCGGTGCCATGGGGCGCCAGTTGTCGGGTCTACGGGGGCGGATCTACGGGGCGGATCTACGAGGCGCTCAGCCGACCGGGGTGCTCTCCCGCGGCGAGCGGGGCGCCGGCCGCGTCGCGGCGAGCTTCTCGCCCTCCACGTCCACCCGGGGCAGGATCCGGTCCAGCCACGTCGGCAGCCACCAGGCGGACCTGCCGAGCAGGGCGAAGAGCGCCGGCACGATCGCCATCCGGACCACGAAGGCGTCGAAGAGGACCGCGATCGCCAGGGCGAAGCCGATCATCTTCACGAAGTCGTTGTCCTCCACGATGAAGCCGGAGAACACGCTCATCATGATGACCGCGGCCGCGCCGACCACCCGGCCGCCGTACCGGAAGCCGTCGACGACCGCCTCGCCCGGGCGGGCACCGTGGGCGTACGACTCACGCATCCGGCTGACCAGGAACACCTCGTAGTCCATCGCGAGGCCGAAGACCACGCCGATCATGAAGATCGGCATCGTGCTCATGATCGGGCCCGGTGCGTCGATGCCGAAGACGTCGGCCAGCCAGCCCCACTGGAAGACCGCCACGACCGCGCCGAGCGCCGCCGCCACCGAGAGCAGGAATCCGAGGGCCGCCTTCAGCGGGACCAGGACGGAGCGGAAGACCACCATCAGGAGGAGGAAGGCGAGCCCCACGACCAGGGCCAGATAGGGCAGGAGCGCGTCGTCGAGGGTCTGCGAGAAGTCGATGAACATGGCCGTCTGGCCGGTGACGAGGATGCGTGACGCGGTGCTCCGCTCCAGGCCGTCGGCGGTGTCGCGGAGTGCGTGGACCAGCTCCTCGGTCCTCTTCTCGGTCGGGCCGGTGGTGGGAACGACGGTGAGGATCGCGGTGTCGCCCGCCGTGTTGGAGGTGGCCGGCGAGACGGAGGCCACGCCGGGCGTCTTCGCGAGGGCCTTGCCGATCTCGTCGCCGGCGGCCTTGGCGCCTGCGCCCGCGGCCTTGGTGCTGTCGGCGGACGTGGTCTGCACCGTGACGGTCAAGGGGCCGTTGAAGCCGGGCCCGAAGGACTCCGAGAGCAGGTCGTACGCCTTGCGCTGGGTCGTCTGGGTCGACATCTGGCCCTCGCCCGGCAGACCGAGCTCCAGGCTCGCGGCGGGTACGGCGATGGTGCCGAGGCCGATCACGCCGACGAGCAGGACGACCACGGGGTGGCGCAGGACGTAACGGGCCCAGCGGGTGCCCAGGTTGGGCTTCGTCTTCCGGGCGAGCGGGGCCTCGTGCTTGGCGGCCCTGCGCCGCTGACGGTCCGACAGCGGCTTCACGGCGTACCGCAGACGGCCCTTGCGGGCCATCACCTTGACCGGCGCGAGGCCGAGGAGGGCGGGGACCAGCGTGATCGCGACGAGCACGGCGACGGCGACGGTGCCGGCCGCGGCGAGGCCCATCTTGGTGAGCATCGGGATGTTCACGACGGCGAGCCCGGCGAGGGCGACGATGACGGTGAGACCGGCGAAGACGACGGCCGAGCCGGCGGTGCCGACGGCCCGTCCCGCGGCCTCCTCGGGGGTACGTCCCTCGGCCCGTTCGGCGCGGAAACGGGACACGATGAACAGCGCGTAGTCGATGCCCACCGCGAGGCCGATCATCATCGCGAGGGTCCCCGTGGTGCCGGAGAGCCCGAAGGTGGAGCCGAGTGCGGTGATGCCCGAGATGCCGATGCCGACGCCGATCAGTGCGGTGATCAGCGGCATTCCGGCCGCGATCATCGAGCCGAAGGTCAGGACGAGGACGAACGCGGAGACCAGGATGCCGATCTGCTCGCCGGTGCCGCCCATGGCCTGCTCGATCTTCACGGCGTCGCCGCCGGCCTCGACGGTGAGACCCGCCTCGCGGGCCTGCTCGGTGGCCGCGTCGAGGGCGTCGTGCGCCGTGTCGTCGACCTCCGCCGCCGGGACCTTGTAGGTCACCACCGTGTAGGCGGTCGTCCCGTCCTCGCTGATGCTGACGGCGGGGGTCTTGTACGGGTCGGCGACGCCCACCACCTGTGGGGAGGACGCCCCCAGCCCGGCGACGAGACGCTCGACCTCGGTGCGCGTCGAGGGTGTCGTGATCTTCGTGCCCGCGGGGGCGCGGACGACGACCCGGGCGGTGGCGCCGTCGACGCTCGCGTCGGGGAACTTCTCGGTCAGCAGGTCGAAGGCCTCCTGCGACTCGGTGCCCGGCATCGAGAACGTGTCGGCGGGCGGCGTCGGCGCGGAGGAGGCGGCGACGCCCGTGCCGACGAAGGCCAGCAGCCAGAGCAGCAGCGTCACCCCTTTGCGGCGAAAGGCGAGGCGGCCCAGTTTGGAGAGGAACGTAGCCACGGTGGGGCTCCCGTCGGGTGGTTGGCGGTCGGGCGGGGGTACGGAGGTCGGTGGGGCAGCACGACATGGCGCCATGGCGGCGCGGGGTGGAGCGGGGTGGGTGCGCGGGCGAAACGCGAGAGGCGCGCGGGGCGGGGCGCGAGAGGCGCGCGGGGCGGGGTCGCCGCCGCTTCCGGTCGGGTCAGGAGGCGGTGGTGAGCGACTCGCGGCGCGTCGGGGGCCGGTGGAGGTCGAGGGTGACCGGCACGGGCCGCTTGCGGGCCGTGGCGAAGACGTACAGGCGCAGTGCCAGGAAGCGGCCGATGCCGGCGAGGCCCGAGGCGGAGAGGTAGACGGTCTGCTCGACGGCGAGACCGGGCGTGCTCTCGATCGCGTGCAGGACGAGCATCGCGAGGGTGGTCACGGCGAAGGCGGCGGCGGCCGTTCCGGCGGACTGCAGGTGGTGGCGGAGGCCGCAGCGCAGCGGGCCGCGCCGGGCGGAGGGCCGGAGCCCCGACGCGAAGGTGAAGCGGGCGTGCAGCTCGGTCGCGAGGATCGTCGAGACGACGGTGACCAGCGCGTTGGCGAGGGCGAACGGCAGGAGGACGGCGAGCAGGGTGACGGCCGCGCTGGACGCGAGGCCGACTCCACCGCCGAACATCACGAAGCGAACGAAGGAGGCCAGGGCGCCGGGAGCGCCGGGAGCGCCGAGAGCGCCGGGAGCGCCGGCGGTGCCAGTGGTGCCGGCGATGGCGCCGGTGGTGTCGGGAGCGCCGGTGGTGCTGGTCTGTGGTCCGCGTTCCATCGGGCTTCCGTCCCCCCCCTCGGTTTGTCGCTCCGGTCGTGGTCCCGGTCGTTCTCCCGGGCGTCTACGCGCGGCGGATGACGATGTCGCCGACGCTCGTGCGGCCGCGGACCTCGACCGTCTCCTCGGACTGGCCCGGTCCTTCCGCCGCGCCGAGTTCGTTGCGTACGCGGCCGGCCGTGGACCGTACGTCGAGCCAGGCCGCGGTCCCCTCGGCGATGCCGACTTCGAGGCCCCCGGCGGCGGAGTCGAGCGTGATCCGGCCTCGGACGACCTCGCCGAGGCGGATGGCGCCGCTGGCGGTCCTGGCGGTGACCGAGGACTCCGTACGGCCCACGCCGATGGGCCCGTTGGACGAGTTCACCTGCAGCTCGCCGGTGATCTCGCCGACCGTGGTCTCGCCGTTGAGGTTCCGGATCGTCGCCGATCCGTCGATCCGGCCGATCCGCACCCGGCCGGAGCCCTGGATCTCGGTCTCGCCGGTCGTGCTGTCGACGAGGATGTCGCCGTGCGAGGTCTTCAGCCGTACGGCCGCGGCCTCGTCCAGCTGGATGTCTCCGGCGGCGGTGGTGAGGCGGCAGTTCCCGAACAGGCCCTCGCCGATCAGCTCGCCGAGGCCCGTCTTGCAGGTCAGATCCGATCCCGCGGGCAGTTCGACGGTCACGTCGACCGCGCCGATCTTGCCGAAGAGCGAACGCTTCTTGGGGCCCTTGACCAGCAGCTTTCCACCCGTGCAGGTCACGTTGGTCTCGGCGGCGGCCTGCACGTCGAGCTTGTCGCCGGGGTCGCTCGGCGTCACCTCGACGACGGTGTCGGTGCGCTTGCCCGCGACGATCCGGGCCCGCCCGATCTCGATCTCGATGGTGGCGGAGAGGGGCGCGGGGGTTTCGAACGTAGGCATGGCTGTGCCGTCCTTTGACTGAGGAGAGGTAAGTGCTGGGGTGACGTGCCTCGGTGCGGCAGTGAGGTGTGCGGGCCCGGTGCGGCGCGCGGGCCCCGTGCGGCGGGCGGCTAGCGGACCCAGCCGGTGAAGCCCTGCCCGACGGAGGGGCCCGCGCCCGTCGTCCCCTTGCGGGTGGTGCGGCCCGCCGTGGTGCCCGGTTCGAGGGCCGCGGCCACGGCCCGGACGAGCCAGGCGTTGACGGAGAGACCCTCGCGGTTCGCGGCCTCCTCGACCCGGACCTTGAGCTGGGCCGGCGGGCGGAAGTTGATGCGGGAGGTGGCGCCGTCCTCGCCCTCCACGGGGGTCGTGACCGGGGGCGGCGAGGCCGGCAGCGCGGTCTCGGTCTCCTCGAAGAGGTCGGCGGTCGGCGACGGGGTCACCACGAACTCGGGGTTCAGGCCGCGCAGCCGCAGATCGACCGAGCCGGGCGCGAGGTCGCGGGTGATCTCGTCCATCGCGTCGGACAGGGCGTTGAGCAGGGTCAGCCGGGCGGCCGATTCGAGCTGTCCGGTGAGTCGGTCCGCCAGGGCGCGGGCTTCGTCGCCGCCCGCCTGGGCGGCCACGCCGAGCTCGTGGCGGAGATTGTCCACGTACGGGGTGAGGTCCATGACGCAATAGTGGCACCATCGTGGCGCCATTGCAAGTTATCTGGCGCCATGGTGCGCCACGATGTGCCAGAGTGTTGCCGGGTTGGCGCCACGATGGCCGCCACCGGTTCTCGCCGCCCTCGCCGCCCTTGCCGCCCTCGCGGCTCTCGCCCCCTCCGCCGCACCGCTCCCGGCCCGGCGCTTCGTGGCGGGCCGCCGGGCTTGACCCGGTTCGGGGGTGCGCATAGCGTCGCCGCGCTGGGACGGCGGGCGGATGCTCAGGGGGTTGTGCGGTGGCGGTGACAGGTGGAGACGAGCGGCTCACTGCGGACGGGGCTCCCTTCGCCGTCGAGGGCGGGGTGTACGCCTCCGGGCCCCGCACGCTGCGGGAGTTCGTCGAGGTCGTCTGGGGCTACGGCGACCGGGTGTTCCTCGTGTCCGAGGACGGGCGGACGACCTACCGCGAGTTCTTCGACGCGGCCTGCGGGCTCGCGCGGCGGCTCGTCGGGGAGTACGGGCTGCGACCGGGGGACCGGGCTGTGGTCGCCATGCGGAACCACCCCGAGTGGCAGGTCGCGTTCTGGGCCGCCCAGCTCGCCGGGCTCGTCGCCGTACCGCTCAACGCCTGGTGGACCGAGGACGAGTTCACGTACGCCCTCGACGACTGCTCTCCCGCGGTGCTGCTCGTCGACGGGGAGCGGGTCGGGCGGGTACGGGAGTGGGCCGCCCGGAACCACGTGCCCGGGATCGTCTTCCACGGGGAGAACGCGGCGGACGGGGAGAACGCGGCGGACCCGGCGGACGGGGAGAACGCGGCGGACCCGGCGGGCCCGGCGGACGGGGAGAATCCGGCGGGCGCGGAGGGTGCTCCCGGAGCGGCCGCCGGCTTCGTCCCGTACGTCCCCGACGCCGATCCGCACCTCGGGCCGCCCCTCGTCGACGTCCTGCCCGAGCACGATGCCACCATCATCTACACCTCCGGCACCACCGGGCGCCCCAAGGGCGCCGTCGCCACCCACCTCGCGCAGGCCGGGGCCGCCATGAACCCGCGGTACTTCGCCGCCGCCGCGGCCCTCGCGCGCGGGGACGTGCCCGGGACGGGGCCCTTGCCCGTGTCGCTGACCACGTTCCCGTTCTTCCACGTGGCCGCGTTCACCTCCTTCTACGGGGTGATGGCGGCCGGCGGCACCCTGGTCATGATGCGGAAGTGGGACGCCGGCCGGGCCCTCGAACTGATCCGGGAGCACCGCGTCACCCACTACGCGGGCGTCCCCACCACCGCCCTGCAGCTGCTCGGCCTCGCCCGCGCCACCGGCGACCCGCTCGACAGCCTCACCCTGCTCAGCACCGGCGGCGCCGCCGCCCCGCCCGGCATCGTCGACGGGATCACCGCCGGGTACGGGGAGCGGCTCGAACCCCGCAACGGCTACGGGCTCACCGAGACCAGCGGCGGGGTCCTGTCCAACGTGGGTGCCGAGTACCGCGCCCACCCCGGCAGCGTCGGCCGGCCCTCGCCCGTCACCGAGGTGCGGATCGACCGGCCCGACGCCGAGGGCGTCGGCGAGCTGTGGCTGCGCGGGCAGTCCCTCGTCCGCGGCTACTGGGGCGACGAGGAGGCGACCCGCGCCGCCTTCTCCGAGGACGGCTGGTTCCGGACCGGGGACCTCGCGCGCGTGGACGCGGACGGGCGGGTGACCATCGTCGACCGGCTCACCGACATGGTCGTCCGGGGTGGCGAGAACGTGTACTGCGTCGAGGTCGAGGACGTGCTGCAGCAGCACCCGGACGTCGTCGACGCCGCCGTCCTCGGCGTGCCGCACCCGCTCCTGGGCGAGGAGGTCGCGGCCGTCGTCCGGCTGCGGCCCGGCGCCGCCGTCGGCGTCGACGAGCTGCGCACGCACGTGGGCGCGCGCCTCGCCGCCTTCAAGGTGCCCGCCCATGTCCTCGTACGCGAGGAGGAACTGCCCCGGAACCCGACGGGGAAGCTCCTCAAGAGGGAGTTGCGCGGCAGCCTGCGGGTCGGCCGGCAGGGCGGCCCGGCCGGCGGCGCGTGAGGTGACTCAGCTCCGGGTGATCCGCACCCGGTACGTACCGCTCTCGTCCTCGTCGAGCACGCTGATCCGTATGCCGTTGGCCCGGTCCGTGAACGTTTCTCCGGGGCGGTACGGCGCGTCCGACAGCTCCGCGTGGACGTTCGCGCGCCGCGTGCAGCCGCCGCTCGCGTGCTCGCTGTCGGAGACGGTCACCGGGCCGTGGCCGGTGTCGACGTCGGACTCCACCCGGTAGACGAGGACGCCGTGCTCGCAGACCGCCTCGTCGTTGCCCTCCTTGCTGCGGACCTCGACGGCGTACCCCGAGGTGTCGGAGAGCGGGACGAACGCGAGTTTGGGGCCGCCGGCGACCGCCAGCGGGGTGAGCGTGTAGTCGCCGGTGCCGGTGCCGGACGCGCAGCCGATCTGGTCGTTGTCGAGCCAGCCCAGCTTCCACTTGTGCCAGCCGAGCAGGTCGTTGTTGGCGCCCCAGTCCTCGGACATGATGTCCCAGTGCCCGACGGTCCCGCCGCCGTCCGAGGTGTACAGGTCGGGCAGGCCGAAGACGTGGCCGTTCTCGTGGGGCAGCACCCGGTAGCCGGTCTCCCCGAAGCTGCCGGAGCCGTCGTCCTGACGGCTGTAGACGAAGGACGTGTTGGCCAGGGGCACGCCGTCCGCGTAGGGGGCGTCGTCGTTTCCGGAGAAGGTCACGGACAGGACGGTGTCGAGGGCGGAGGGCCCGGCGTTCGGCGTGACCAGGATGTTGACCAGGTCGAACGCGCTGAAGTCCACCTTCGGGTCGGCCGCCTTGACGATGTCCTCGACGAGGGAGCGGTAGCCCGGTTCGTACGGTGAGCCGCGCTCGATCCCGTACGCGGAGAAGGCCTTCGGCATGCGCAGCCAGTCGGGTATCGGGACCTCGGCCTGGTAGTGCAGCCGCCCGTACGAGCTGACGCGGAACCACTCGGCGGTCTGCGGGAAGAACTCGCGGAAGCGGCCCATCGCGGTGCCGTCGCCGGGGGCGTCGGGAAAGTCGATCATCAGGTTCAGGGCCCTGACCCGGCCCGTGGAGCGCACGTACCCGGGGGCCGTGGGGAGCCCCTCCGACATCTGCACGCCCAGTGCGGTGGCGATACGGCAGGGCCCCAGCTGGGCGCCGCCGGGCGCGGCTGCCACGGGGCCCGCCGAGGCCGGGGCGGGCCCGGGGAGGGTGGTGCTCGCGGAGGCGAGCAGCGTGAGGGAGAGCGCCGTGGTCGCGGCCATGGCGACGGGTCTGCGTATCCGTCGTCGGGGGTGCTGCATACGGGCGCCTCTCCGGTGGGGGCAGGTCACGGCACGACCCCTTCCGGTACCTGCGGGGCCGCGCCGTGCGATCACTCTGTGACGAGTGGTTCCGGTGCGCGCGCCGGGTGGCCCGATCGGTGGACCGCGGGGGCGGGGGCCGAGCCGTCGCCGACCTGGCGTCCGGTGGTGATCGACCGGGGGGCGAGCAGGGGTCGAGCGGGGGTCGGGCGACGGTCGAGCGGGGGGTGGGCGGGAGTCCGGCGCGGGTCCGGCGCGGGTGTTCCGGCCCGCGACGAGGGATGTGACTCAGGTCACATCCCTTCGGGGAAATAACCGGGGACTGGGTCCCCGTTTATGACTGTGTTCAGCGAAGTGGGGACTCCCTCCCCGGATCCCCGGACATTCCAGAGAAGCCCTCAGAGGAGGTCGTGGCGTGACCAGCACCGTCGCCGACTCCGCGCCCGCCCGGCGCGCACCCCGCGCCCGCGCGGACGCCCTGCGCAACCGCGAGCGGATCGTGACGGCGGCCCGCGAGATGTTCGTCGAGTTCGGCTCCCAGGTGCCCTACGACGAGATCGCGCGCCGGGCCGGCGTCGGGAACGCCACGCTCTACCGGAACTTCCCCGAGCGCACCGACCTCGTCCACGAGGTCGTCCTCTCGCTCATGGCCCGCGTCACCGAGGTCGCCGAAAGGGCCGCCGAGGAGGAGAGCGACACGTTCGCCGCCCTCCGCCGGTTCACCCTCGGCGCCGCCGACGAGCGCGTCGGCGCCCTGTGCCCGATGCTCGACGGCGCCTTCGACAAGGACCACCCCGACCTGATCGCCGAGCGCGACCGCCTGGAGGAAGCCGTCCAGGGCCTCGTGGAGCGGGCGCAGCGGGCCGGCCGGCTGCGCACCGACGTGGGCGTCGGGGACCTGATGGTGGCGCTCTCCCAGCTGACCCGACCGCTGCCCGGATCGGGCTGCGGGGCCTTCGACCAGTTCGTCCGACGTCATCTGCTGCTGTTCCTCGACGGCCTGGAGGCGCCCGCGCGCTCCGAGCTGCCCGGGAAGGCCGCGACCCTGGAGGACCTGAGACGCGACACCTGCTCGTCGTGAGCGTCCTCGCCGTGAGCGTCCTCCTCCGGGGACCCCGGCCCATGTGACCCGACTTACCTTTACGTCCTTTTTCACCAGTACGCGCCAAGAGGTGGCTACCCCCATGCCGAAAGTCCCCGAAAACTCCGTGACCCACCCCGACCCGGGCCGGTGGAAGGCACTCGTCTTCATCGCGCTCGCCCAGCTGATGGTCGTGCTCGACGCGACAATCGTGAACATCGCGCTGCCCTCCGCCCAGCAGGACCTGGGAATCTCGGACGGCAACCGGCAATGGGTCATCACCGCCTATGCCCTCGCCTTCGGCGGTCTGCTCCTCTTCGGCGGCCGCATCGCCGACCTGTGGGGCCGTAAGCGCACCTTCGTCGTCGGCCTGATCGGCTTCGCCCTCGCCTCCGCCCTCGGCGGTGCCGCGACCGGCGAGGCCATGATGCTCGGTGCCCGCGCGCTCCAGGGCGCCTTCGGCGCGCTCCTCGCGCCCGCCGCGCTCTCGCTGCTCGCCGTGACCTTCACCGACGCCAAGGAGCGCGCGAAGGCCTTCGGCATCTACGGCGCGATCGCCGGTGGTGGCGGCGCCGTGGGCCTGATCCTCGGCGGTTTCCTCACCGAGTACCTGAACTGGCGCTGGACCTTCTTCGTCAACATCCCGTTCGCGATCGTCGCCGCCGTCGGCGCGTACCTCGTCATCCGGGAGCCCGCGGGCAGCCGCAACCGCTCCACGCTCGACATCCCCGGCGTGATCCTGTCCACCCTGGGTCTGGTCGCGCTCGTCTACGGCTTCACCCGCGCCGAGTCCGAGGGCTGGAGCGACGCCGGCACGATCGGCATGTTCGTCAGCTCCGCCGTGCTGCTCGCCGCCTTCGTGCTCACCGAGGCGAAGGTGAAGTCCCCGCTGCTGCCGCTGCGCGTCCTGACCGACCGCAACCGCGGCGGTGTCTACCTGTCGCTGGGTCTCGCGGTCATCGCGATGTTCGGCCTGTTCCTCTTCCTGACCTACTACCTGCAGGTCGTGAAGGGCTACTCGCCGGTCATGACGGGCTTCGCGTTCCTCCCGATGATCGCGGGCATGATCATCGGCTCGACGCAGATCGGTACGCGGCTGATGACCCGCGTTCCGCCGCGGCTGCTCATGGCCCCGGGCTTCCTGACCGCCGGTGTCGGCATGCTGCTGCTCACCCAGCTGGAGATCGGCACCTCGTACGCCGGCCTGATCCTGCCCGCGCAGCTGCTGCTCGGCCTCGGCATGGGCACGGCGTTCATGCCGGCCATGTCGCTCGCCACGCACGGCGTGGACCCGCGGGACGCCGGTGTGGCCTCCGCGATGGTCAACACCTCGCAGCAGGTCGGCGGCGCCATCGGTACGGCCCTGCTGAACACGATCGCCGCCTCGGCGACCACCGCGTACCTCACGGACAACGCGGCGGGCGCGACCACTCCGGCCGCGCAGAAGCTGCTCCAGCTCCAGGGCATGGTCGAGGGCTACACCGCGGCCATCTGGTGGGCCGTCGGCATCCTGGCCGCCTCGGCCGTGATCGCCTTCACCCTGATCAACACCGGGAAGCCGGACACCGGGGTCGTCGCCGGCTCCGGGGAGGGCGCGGAGGACGAGATCAAGGTGCCGGTCATCGCGCACTGATCCCGTCATCCCGACCGGGTCCGCCCGATCCCGTACGCCGTGCGGGGCCGGGTCCGCCCGATCCCGTACGCCGTGTGATTCCTGCCCTGGTTCCGCCGCTGGTCAGCGGAGCCAGGGCAGGTCCGCGTCCGCGTCCGTGGGTTCGAGGCCCTCGGCCATGACGCGCATGATCGCGCCGAGCTGTGTCACCTGATCGGGGGAGAGGCGATCGAAGAGGGCCTGGCGGACCGCCGCCACATGGCCGGGGGCGTTCTGCCGGAGGACCTCCATGCCCTCGTCCGTGAGCCGGGCGAACTGGCCCCGCTTGTCGGAGGGGCAGTTCTCGCGTCGTACCCAGCCGTTCTTCTCCAGCCGGGCGATGGCGTGGGAGAGGCGGGAGCGGGTGATCTTGGCGCTCCTGGCCAGCTCGGTCATCCGCAGCCGGCGGCGCGGGGCCTGGGAGAGCTGGACGAGGAGCCCGTAGTAGATGTGCGGCATCCCGGCGTCACGCTGCAGCTGGCGGTCGAGGTGGTCCTCGAGGAGCGTGGTGGCGTGCAGGTACGCGCGCCAGACGTGCTGCTCCTCGTCGGTGAGCCAGCGGGGTTCGGTCATGTCTCCCATGGTGCCCAATCGTACGACTCATTCTTGAAAGTTGAACTACATAGGTCTACGGTGTACGGCAGGACACTTGAAGTTTCAAGAACCTGTCGCGATCGAGAAACCCGGAGGTGGTCGCCATGGACGCCACGCTGGAAACAGAGGCCACGCGCACGCGTATGCCCGCCCTGTACCTGTCCCACGGCGCCCCGCCCCTCGCCGACGACCCCGTCTGGCCCGGCGAGCTCGCCGCCTGGTCCGCGGACCTTCCGCGCCCCAAGGCCATCCTCATGGTCTCCGCCCACTGGGAGGAGGCCCCGCTGGCCCTCGGCGCCACCGAGACCGTCCCGCTCGTCTACGACTTCTGGGGCTTCCCCGAGCACTACTACCGCGTCCAGTACGCGGCCCCCGGCGCGCCCCGGCTCGCCGAGGCCGTCCGCAAGCTGCTCCGCGCGCCCGGCCACCCCGTGCAGGACATCCCCGACCGGGGCCTCGACCACGGCGCGTACGTGCCGCTCGTCGAGATGTTCCCGGGCGCCGACATCCCCGTACTCCAGATCTCCATGCCCACCCTCGACCCGCGCCGCCTCATGGACATCGGGCGCAGGCTCGCGCCGCTCCGCGACGAGGGCGTCCTGATCGTGGGCAGCGGCTTCTTCACCCACAACCTGGCCGCCCTCCGCCACACCGGCGGCGGCGTGCCGGGCTGGTCGGCCGAGTTCGACGCCTGGGGGCACGAGGCCCTCGCCGCGCAGGACGTCGACGCGCTCCTCGACTTCGAGCACAAGTCGCCGGCCGGGCGCCTCGCCCACCCGCGTACGGAGCACTTCGCTCCCCTCTTCGTCACGATGGGCGCGGCGGACGCGGCGGGCGACCTCGACGCGGAGCGGTCGGTCATCGACGGCTTCTGGATGGGACTCGCCAAGCGGTCGGTGCAGTTCGGGTAGCCGGCGGGGTCCCCGCCGTCCGGTCCGTCGTCCGGGCCGGATCCCACCGTGCGCGAGCTCACTGGAGCAGCGGTGGATTCAGTTCGATGGAGCGGGTCGCGGCGGCCAGGGCGAGCGGGTCGCCGACGTCGAGCGCCGTGTCGGTGAACTTGATCGTGTGGTCGTCGCCGTGCGCCGCCGCCCGCTCGAAGACCTCCTCCGCGGTGAGGCGGGTGGGCGTGTACGCGGCGGGCTCCGGTGGTGTGTACGCGGCGGTCACCGCGGCCGCCGCCGTCCAGGCCGCCGCCAGGCTCGGCGCCCACAGCTCGCGGGGGAGCGCGGGCAGGGCGCGCAGGACCGCGTTGGGCGCGGTCGCCGTGTGGACCAGCATGATCGGCTCGCCGTGGCCGTGGGACGCGTACCGGTGCGTGGCCGCCGTCACCAGCTCGGTGAGCAGGGCCTTCGCGGTGTCGGGGTCCGGGGCCGCGCCCCAGACCGGGAACGCCGTCAGCTGCGGGAGCCGGTCACGGATCCCGCCCTCCTGCACCGGAACCGGCGGTACGGCGTCGAGCGCGGCGGCCGCCGTCGGCGCCACGGCCAGCGCGGCGAGCGGGGGCAGCGGCTTGTTGCGGGCCGCCCAGTAGCCGAGGGCGTGGGCGAGCTCGGCGAGGCGGGGTGCGGTCGTTCCCCCGCCCCCGGACGCCTCCTCGGACTCCAGGAGGGTCCGTACGGCGTGACCTGTACGGATCACGGGATGCGTCGCCGAGGCCGAGATCCCCGGCAGCAGCCGGGGCCACCACGTGGCGAGGACCTCCCGCCAGGGGTGCGCGTCGAGCTCGCGGCCGAAGAAACGGGTCCAGTCGGTGATCCGGACCGGGTCGCCGAGCGCCTCGCGCCAGCCTCCGGCCGTCACCGGCCGGGACGGGGGCGGCAGCTCCTCCAGCTTGTGCGCGTAGTGATCCAGCCAGCGGTGCACGGTCGGGGCCTGGCCGTTGCGGACCAGGGCCTCGACGGCCATGGGAGCGTGGTTGGTGAGCCAGCCGTTGCGCTCGGGGCCCGTGGAGTGGAGGCGTTCGAGGGCTTCGTCGAGGGTGCCGGATGCGTCGGTGCCGGATGCGTCGCTCATGGGGGCGACGCTAGGGCGGGGGAGGGGCGGGCCGTAACGGGCTCGGGACCTAGTCCGGGAGGCCGAGCGGGGCTCCGACTCCCGGCGCGCAACCCGATGGCCCGTCCACGCGTCTTGAGGGATGACGCCGCATGTGATCGCGGTCTCACCGACGGCGTGGTCGGGGACCCCGTGAGCGACGTCGGACCACCCCCCGTGCCCGGTCTGACCTGCACCTCCGTGGGTGCCGGAAGCGTGCCCGCAAGGGCGGCGGCCGCGCAGGATACTGCATGATCGCGAAAATCCATGTGCCGGGTGGGAATTCTGTCCTGATTCCAGTCGTTGTTTCCGTCGGATGCAGGGCACCCGAAAAGGTGTCGCGACCTACTCAGCAAGGGAGCACGCATGGCAACCCGTGCCGTCGCCCGTCGTCAGACCTCCGCCAAGAGCGGGGCCGCACGGGCAAGCAGCGTTCGCGCCGTGGGCGGGGAGATCGCCGACCGCGACCTGGTCGGCATGTACCTCGACGAGATCGCGCGTACGCCCCTGCTCGACGCCGCCAAGGAGGTCGAGCTCTCCCAGACGATCGAGGCGGGCGTCTACGCCCGGCAGATACTCGACGGCGAGGTGGAGACCGAGGCCGGCGGCGCGTCCCGCGAGGAGCTCGAAGCGCTCTACGAGGCGGGCGAGCGTGCCAAGGACCTCTTCATCAAGTCCAACCTGCGGCTCGTGGTGGCCGTCGCCCGGCGCTACCCGCGCAGCGGGCTGCCGCTGCTCGACCTGATCCAGGAAGGGAACGCGGGCCTGGTGCGCGCGGTCGAGAAGTTCGACTACGCGAAGGGCTTCAAGTTCTCCACGTACGCCACGTGGTGGATCCGTCAGGCCATAACCCGGTCCATCGCCGACCAGTCCCGCACGATCCGGCTCCCCGTCCACCTGGTGGAGGAGCTCGGCCGGATCCGCCGCGTGCAGCGCGAGTTCAACCGGGAGCACGGCCGCGAGCCGGAGCCGGCGGAGATCGCGGCCGAGCTGGACACGAAGCCCGAGCGGGTCGTCGACGTGCTCGACTGGGCGCGTGACCCGGTCTCGCTGAACATGTCGGTCGACGACGAGGGCGAGACGCAGTTCGGCGACCTCCTGGAGGACACGTCGGCGATCTCGCCCGAGCAGTCGGTGCTCACGCTGCTGCGCAGCGAGGAGCTCGACGACCTCATCGACAAGCTGGACCACCGGACGGCCTCGATCATCCGCATGCGGTACGGGATCGAGGACGGGCGCGAGCGGACGCTGACGGAGGTCGGCAAACAGCACGGCCTGACGCGCGAGCGGATCCGGCAGATCGAGAAGCACGCGCTGCTCGAACTGAAGAAGATGGCGCACGACACGGGCTTCGACGCGGTGGCCTAGGGCGGCCGCGGCCCGGGCACACGGTACGGACCGGAGACCTGGGGCGAGCCCCCGGGCCTCGGCCCGTACGTGCATGACGTCGGCTGCGGGCCTCCCTGTGGGCCCGCCCGCCGTCGGCGTCAGCGAGCACGGGAGGCGGCCGTTCACGCACCCGCGCCCCCGCTCTCACCCCGCCGTCGACGCCGTCAGGCGTGCCGCCAGGTCCTCCACGTATGTCAGCAGTGACGGTGGGCTCTGGATCGTGAAGGGGGCGTCCACCAGGGCCAGGCGGATGGCCAGCCATTCGACCGAGTCCGCCGAGCGGGTGCGGAGGCGGCAGGTCGTCGGGCCCGTCGCCGTCGGGACCAGGTGGGACGGGAGCCGCGCCGTGACGAAGTCGGCCGGCGCCTCGAAGGTGACGTCCAGGTCGAGCTCCGGCTGCGCCCGCGACATGGAGCGGACCAGGAGCTGTGCCGCGTCGCCCGCCGGCAGCTCCCGCGGTGTGAAGCGGGCCCCCGTGGCGAGCGGGTCGCTCACCCGGTCCACCCGGAACGTCCGCCAGTCCTCCCGCCCCAGGTCGTACGCCACCAGGTACCAGCGGCGCCCGGTGGAGACCAGCCGGTAGGGCTCGACCAGGCGCTTCGACTCGGCCCCGTCGCCAGCCCGGTACCCGAAGCGGAGCTTCTCGCGGCCGGTGACCGCGCCCGCCAGCGCGGTCAGCGTGGCGGGGGTGACCGTCGCGCCGTCCCCCCGCGTCAGCGGGAGCGTCGCGTTCTGGAGGGTCGAGACCCGGTGCCGCAGCCGCGCCGGCAGGACCTGCTCCAGCTTCGCCAGGGCCCGTACCGACGCCTCCTCGACGCCCTCGATCGCGTGCCCCGCCCCCGCGCGCAGCCCGACCGCGATGGCGACGGCCTCCTCGTCGTCGAGGAGCAGCGGCGGCATGGCCGTACCGGCGACGAGCCGGTAGCCGCCGACCGCGCCGAGCGTCGCCTCGACGGGATAGCCGAGGTCACGGAGCCGGTCGATGTCCCGGCGGATGGTGCGCGGGGAGACCGAGAGCCGTTCGGCGAGTTCGCTTCCGGGCCACTCGCGCGGGGTCTGAAGGAGCGAGAGCAGATTCAGGAGTCGTACCGGGGTGTCCGTCATACGTCTCAGGATGAGGCCATCTAGGACATCATTTGACCTAGATGGCCTTTATCTTCTCCGTATGAGCGCACACGAAGCCGACGCCGTCACGGACGCGGCCCCCACCGACACGTCCGACAAACGACGCTGGATAGCCCTGGCCATCGTCATGACGGCCGCCTTCATGGACCTGGTCGACGCCACCATCGTCAACATCGCGATCCCCAGCATCGAGCGGGACCTCGGTGCCTCCTTCGGGGCCATCCAGTGGATCACCGCGGGGTACGCGCTCGCGTTCGCCGCCGGTCTGATCACGGGCGGCCGGCTCGGTGACATCTACGGGCGCAAGCGGCTCTTCCTCCTCGGCACGGCGGGCTTCACGCTCGCCTCCGCCCTCTGCGGCTTCGCGGCCAACCAGGAGATGCTGGTCGGCTCGCGCCTGCTCCAGGGCGCGGCGGCCGCGATGATGGTGCCGCAGGTGCTGTCGATCATCCACGTCACCTTCCCGGCGCACGAGCGCGGCAAGGTCTTCGGCATGTTCGGCGCGATCATCGGTCTGGGCGCGGTCTCCGGCCCGCTGCTCGGCGCGCTGCTCACGCAGTGGAACATCGCGGGCCTGGAGTGGCGCCCGATCTTCCTCATCAACCTGCCGGTCGGCATCGCGGGCCTGCTCCTGGGCCGCAGGTTCATCACCGAGTCGAAGGCCCCGAAGGCCCTCCGCCTCGACATGGTCGGCGTGCTCCTGGTGACGGCCGCGCTGCTGATGCTGATCTACCCCCTGACGCGCGGGCGTGAGCTGGGCTGGCCGCTGTGGGGCCACCTGATGATGGCCGGCAGCCTGGTCGTCTTCGGCGCCCTCGTGGCGTACGAGAAGTACAAGACGAAGAAGGACGGCTCGCCGCTCGTCGAGCTGTCGCTGTTCAAGGTGAAGAGCTTCGCGGCGGGTATCGCGGTGCAGCTGACCTTCGGTGTCGTGATGGGCATCTTCTTCCTGGTCTGGACGCTGTACATGCAGATCGGCCTCGGCTGGAGCCCGCTGCGGGCTGGCCTGACCGGTGTGCCGTTCTCCATCGCGGTGTCGACCGCGGCCGGTCTCTCGGTGCAGAAGCTGGTGCCGCGCTTCGGCCGGAAGGTGCTCCAGGCGGGCGCGCTGACGATGATCGCGGGCGTGCTGCTCTACCTCTTCGAGGCGGGCCGGTACGGGACGGAGATCGAGTCCTGGCAGATGATTCCGCCGCTGGTGGTCATGGGCCTGGGCATGGGTCTGATCGTGGCGCCGCTGACCGACGCGGTCCTGTCCGAGGTGCCGAAGGAGCACGCGGGTTCGGCCTCGGGCCTCATCAACACGACCGGGCAGATGGGCAACGCGCTCGGGCTCGGTCTGGTCTCGGTGCTCTTCTTCGGCGTGATCGACGGCAAGCCCGCGCCGAAGTCCCCGACGGAGGCGGGCCTGGCGTTCGCCGACGCCTTCCAGAACGCGATGGGCTGGGTGGCGGGCGTTCTCGCCGTGATCTTCCTGGTGATGTTCGCGCTTCCTGCGAAGCCGAAGCAGCACCTGGAGGGTGGCGACGACGGCGACGCCGTGATCGAGAAGGAGCCGGCGCTGACGCACTGAGCCGGCCGCCGACACGCTGAGTCGGCTGCGGAAGGGCCCTGGTCCCGGGAATCGTCCCGGGACCAGGGCCCTTCGTCATGTCCGGACACGGGCGCGAGGGGCGGTGCGGTGTCGGCGAGCGCACCGCCCCTCGACCCGGTCAGGTCACTTCTTGAACCTGCTGAGGAACCTGTTGCTGCTGTTGAGAGGCGGGTCGCCGGGGGTCGGCGTCGTCAGCTCGGTCCACGGGCCGAGGTTGTCCGTGGGGGTACCGACGCAGTCGAGCGAGTCCGGCGTACCGGCCACGATCGCGCAGCGGGTCTCCCACACCTCTCCGTTCTCCGTGAGGACCTGGACGGAGACGTTGCTCGACTGGGAGGCGACGGAGACGGCGCACGCGTTGGCCGGGTAGCCGGGGTGGTCCGTGGGGTCGGTGAGGTCGTACCAGATGAACGGCGTGACCGTGGGAATGAGGTCCCGGATGCCGACGTACGTCACCTCGTCGCTGAGAACGGCCTTGACCTCGCGGCTGTTGGCGGGGTTGTAGCCGTCGACGTCGATGCACGGCCCGACGGGGCCCTGCGGTCCTTCGGGCCCCTGCGGTCCTTCGGGTCCCTGGGGTCCGGTGGCGCCGTCGGCTCCGTCGGCGCCCGCGGGTCCCTGGGGTCCGGTGGCGCCGTCGGCTCCGTCAGCGCCTGCCGGTCCCTGGGGTCCGGTGGCTCCGGTGGCTCCGGTGGCTCCGGTCGCGCCGGTGTCGCCCTTCGGCCCCTGCGGGCCGGGCGGTCCGGTCGGTCCGGTCGGTCCTGTCGGGCCCACGTTGCAGTCGTCGCCGCCACCGATCGGGGCCGCGCGCAGAGCAGCGGCCGGCCCGCCCTCGACCAGGGGCTGGATCTGCTCGTCCAGGAACGCCTGGAGGGAACCGGTCGAGGGAGAGCCGCCGGCCGCTTCGGCGTGGCGCGGGCCGTCGTGCTCCCACGGCGGCGGGCCGTCCTCGTGGTGCGGGGGCCGATCCTCGCAGTGGCCGTTCATCGACGCGTTCGTCATCGCCATGCCCGAGCCGCCGAGTTCGGGGGATTCGGGCCATGTGGTGGCCATCGCCGGTGAGGCGAGGCCGGTGAGAACGAGTGCGACCGAGGCGATGGCCCCGCCGGCGCGCCAGGGGCGTCGTCGGGGGAGCGGGCCGAGGGGGGACCTGGTCCTGGCATCAGGACGCATGCAGTGCTCCTTCCTCCACCGGATCCGAGCCGGTGCGAGTGAGGTCCGAGGAAGCGGAACTATCACTTCCGTTAGTCGGTTTATCGGATCGCATCCGCGAAGTCTTGACGGTCTCGCGCCACTCTCAACGCCATGGCCTAGCGCGGACAGTCGAATGGATGCGTACGCGACGGCGAACTTCGAACGGCCCGTCGGCGCGCCGCCGCGGCTCGCGCGGGCGGCGTACGTAGGGTCACCCCCCGATCGCTCCGCCGACCCCTCTCCCCGCTCCCACCGGAAGTGGTGTTGCCGTGCCGCCGTCCATCTGCTTGTGCATGATCGTCAAGAACGAGGCCGCGGTCATCGAGCGCTGCCTCGCCTCCGTCCGCGGTCTCGTGGACACCTGGGTCATCTCGGACACGGGCTCCACGGACGGGACCCAGGAGCTGATCCGGACCGCCCTCGCCGGCATCCCCGGCGAGCTGCGCGAGGAGCCGTGGGTGAACTTCGGCCACAACCGCAGCCTGAACATCGCGCACGCCCGCGGCCGCGCCGACTATCTCCTGCTCCTCGACGCCGACCACGTCCTCCGGCAGGACGGCCCGCTGCCCGCGCTCACCGCCGACGGGTACATGCTCCGGCACGAGGGAGCACTGGAGTACCGCATCAAACGCCTGGTCAGGGCTGATCTGCCGTGGCGGTACGAGGGTGTCACCCATGAGTACCTGACGGCCGAGGGCGACCGCGTCCAGGAGAACCTCGACGCGCTCGTCATCGAGGACCACGCCGACGGCGGCTCACGCCACGACAAGTTCGAGCGCGACGCCCGCCTCCTGGGCGCCGAGCTGGAGCGCGACCCGTCGAATCCGCGCACCGTCTTCTATCTCGCGCAGACCTTCCGCGACCTCGGCCGCGCCGAGGAGGCCGCCGACCTCTACGAGCGGCGCGCGGCCATGGGCGGCTGGGGAGAGGAGGTCTACTACTCCCTGCTCCAGTCCGGCGTCCTCCGCGCCGAGTCCGGCGACTGGCCGACCGCGATGGACGCGCTCTCCCGCGCCTGGGAGTCCCGGCCGGACCGCCTCGAAGCCTGCTACGAGCTGGTGGCGCGGCTGCGGAGGATGCGCCGCTACCGGGCGGCCCACGCCCTGGTCTCCGCCGTCCTGGACCGGAAGCAGCCCGACGACCTGTTGTTCACGCAGCCCTGGGTGTACCGGTGGGGGCTGCTCTTCGAGTACTCGATCACCGCGTACTGGGTCGGCGACCACGCCGCCTCCCTGGCCGCCTGCGACCGGCTGCTCGGCCTGCCGGACCTGCCGGAGGCGTACCGCGAACAGACACGCGCCAACCGGGCGTTCGCCGTCCGGCGTCTGACGGAGACGGCGGACGCCCCCGCGCTGGTCTGAGCACCCGGAGTCGTCCGGGGGCGAGGACGGGCGCGGGGGCAGCCGGGGGACGGCCACGCCGGGGCGGTCGCGGGGACAGCCGCGGGGACAGCGGTCGCGGGACGTCAGCGGACCCGGGAGCGGGACTCCATTGCGTCGCGGGCCGTGCGCTCGTCCTCGTACACCTCGCACATGTGGCGTCCGTCCGGTGTCGCCGTGTGCTCGACCTCCCAGAGACTGGCCTCGCTGCCGTCGAGCAGCAGGAACTGGTGCTCGTAGAGGGTGAAGCCGGCGTCCCGGCCTCCCTCCACCGGGCAGTGGCGGCCGAAGGCCTGGGTGATGTGGTGGGCGAAGGCCAGCCGGAGCCGGCGGGCCGTCGCCGGGCCCGGCCGGTCCGCGTTCTCCGCGCGCCGCAGGACGCGGCGCGCGTGGTCGGCGGAGTTGTCCGGCACGTACATCCGGGGCTGGGCGGGTATCGGGCGGGCGAGCAGCGCGCCCAGCAGCTCCAGGTCGTCGTCCTCGTCGAGGGCGCGGCCGTCGGAGTGCTCGGCGGTCCAGCCCGGCAGGGGGCCGGTGGGGAGGCGGGAGGCGGCGAGCCGGGCCTCCGACTCCTCGGCGTACAGCTCGTGCTGCTCGGCGCCGTCCCGGCCGGCGTTGTGCGTGAGCTCCCAGAGGCTGAGGGCCGAGCCGTCGCTCAGCAGATACGTATGGCGGTAGGTGGCGCGGTGCAGGGACGCGCTGTGGTGCGAGGAGTGCAGCGCGCTGGAGTGCGCGAGCGCCGTGCCGAGGCGCTCGACGGTCGAGTCGGGCAGGTCGAAGGAGTTGAGCGCCCGGCCGAGGAGGCGCTCAAGGTGCGTCTCGGTCGTCTCGTACGGATCGTGAGGATCCTGCGGATCGTTCAAGAGGGTCTCCAGGCCGTCGCCGCATGTCACTTGGTGCTTGCTTAACGTAGTCCCTGGGTCCGACATCGCGTCCGGGGTTCCGGAAAACGAAGGGCGCCGGAGGGAAGTTCCCGCCCTCTCGGGGCTGTTCCCGCCCAACTCCCTTGCAGTTACCGGGAGTACGGCTCTGCTCGCGGTCAGTTCGTCCCGTGCGGGCCGCCGTAGAGCTCACTGTACGAGGGGAAGTCCCCGCCCGGTCCGCGCAGGCCGCCGGGGGCGGCGAGCACCGCCCGGACGATCGCCCGCGTCACCAGGTCCGCGCCGGCCGCCAGGATCTCGTTCAGGGCCAGCGGACCGGGTCCCTGGGGCAGTTCGCGCGCCCCGGTAGCGAGGGTGAAGACGGTGTCGCCGTCGTTCATGAGGTGCACCGGGCGCAGGGCGCGCGCGATGCCGTCGTGCGCCGTTCCGGCGACCTTCTGCGCCTGCGCGCGGGTCAGCACGGCGTCCGTCGCGACGACGGCGAGCGTGGTGTTCAGCGGAGGCGGGGCGGAGGCTTCCCGCGCCTCGGCGAGACGCCGCAGTGCGGCCTGGTGCACCGCCGGATCGGGGAAGGAGGGCGGGCCGCCGGGGAACGCGCCCCCGGGACTGCCGGGCGTCCCCTGGTCCCCGTAACTCCCGTACAGGGCACCCGTGGCCGGGTCGACGGCCGAACCCACCGCGTTCACCACCACGAGCGCGCCGACCGTGATCCCGGACTCCAGGACGGTGCTCGCCGTGCCCACCCCGCCCCGGAGGCCGCCGACCACGGCGCCCGTGCCCGCGCCGACCGCGCCCGTCTCCACGCGCGCGTGGTCCCCGCTCGCCTCGGCCGCCTCCACCGCCGCCCGCCCCGTCGCCGGGCCGGGCCTGGCCGTGAAGTCGCCGCCCCTGCCGAGGTCGAAGACGCACGCGGCGGGCACGACCGGCACGACGTGGGAGGGATCGGGCCCCACCCGCACCCCGCGGTGCCGCTCCTCCAGCCAGGCCATCACCCCGGCCGCGGAGTCCAGGCCGTACGCGCTGCCGCCGGTCAGGACCACGGCGTCGATCCGCTGGACGACGTTGCGCGGGTCGAGCGCGTCCGTCTCCCGCGTACCCGGCCCGCCGCCCCGTACGTCCACGGCGGCGACGGCCCCGCCGGCCGGCGCGAGCACCACGGTCGTCCCGCTCAGCGCCCCGTCGCCCGCCACGCGCGCGTGCCCCACGCGCAGACCGCGCACATCGGTGATCGAGTCCATCGTCCCGTGCTGTTCGGGCTGTGTCATGTCCCCTGCCTACCACGGGGACCGGTTCAGCGCTTGGGGCCGAGGTACGTACCGCCCGAGGCGTCGATCACGGTCCCGGTGATCCAGCGGCCGTCCTCCGAGGCGAGGAACGCGACCGGGTCGGCGATGTCCTCGGGCTGCCCCACCCACGGCAGCGCCTGACCGCCGATCAGCATCCCCTCCAGCTGGGGCATCGCCGCCATGGCGGCGGTGAGTTCGGCGGTCTGCGTCGGACCGGGGGCGACGGTGTTGACGGTGATCCGGCGCTCCCCGACGACGTTGGCGAGCGTGCGGGTGAAGGTCTCCATCTCCACCGCCGCCCCCGGCGGCAGGACCCGGCGCAACCGGGAGACCTGGGCCTGGAGGGCGCCCGCCGCCCCGGCCGGCGGCTCCTCGCCGTACAGCCCGTCGACGAGCCGGTCCACGGACACCGTCCGGCCCGCGTCGAGGAGGAGCAGGGCGAGCAGGGCGCGGACCTTGGGGCCGCCGGCGACGGGTATCGGCTCGCCGGCGGCGCCGGGCACGGTGAACGGACCGAGGACGCGGAAGATCATGGCCGGATTGTCGCGCACGGCACGGCGGTCAGCCGGTCGCTGTGCCTGTGCCTGCGCCCGTGCCTGTGCCCGTGCCGGCCCCGGTACCGGGGCCCGTACCCGTGCCCGGTCGTGTCGCCGGGTTCCTCGCCGTCAGGGTCACGCCGACCGCGACCGTCACCGCCGCGACCACGCCCGCGGCCAGGACCGCCCAGCGGCCCGCGAACGAGCACATCAGGATCGCGAGCGACGCGACGGGCAGGACGAGTTGCTGCGCGATGCCGACCTTGAAGTAGCGGGCGTGGAGGAGCCACACGGACAGCAGGAACACGGCGGACGGGATCGTCACCGCGGACGAGGCGGCGAGCGTGGAGATGTGGGCCTTGCCCACGGCCTCTTCCACGGCGATCTCCAGGCCCGCGCCGACGGCCGCCGCCGCCGCGAAGATCACGTAGTGGCCGTATCCCCACCGGAAGGCCTCCCGGCTGGAGGTCAGCCGGTTGTGCGCGGGCACGACGAAGTAGATCCACCAGGCGGCGAAGACGAGCAGCAGCCCGCCCGCGGCGATCGGCAGCACCTCGCCCAGGGCGTCGTTCTCGGCGATGCCGGTCTTCACGGCCACCGTCGCCGCGGCGACGGTCTCACCGAGCACGATGATGGTGAACAGGCCGTACCGCTCGGCGATGTGGTGCGGATGCCACGTGCTGGGCGCGTCCCTCTCGGCGAACAGGGGTACGGCCATCTCGGCCAGCGCCATGACGAGGAACACCCACGGGCGGGCCGACTCCGGGACCAGGAGCAGCGCGATCCAGCCGATCTGCACGACGGCGACCCCGCCCGCGTACCGTCGGCACATCGTCCGCTCGGCGGGATCGGTGGCGTGGTGCGCGGCCCGCAGCCACTGCGAGGCGAGCGCGAGCCGCATGACGGCGTACCCGATGTAGACCACGAGGAAGTCGTGGTCCTCGAAGGCCCGCGAGACCCCGGCCGCGAGGATGAGCACGCCCGCGATCTGGAGCAGGGTGACGACTCGGTACAGGACGTCGTCGTTGTCGTAGGCCGAGGCGAACCACGTGAAGTTCATCCACGCCCACCAGATCGCGAAGAAGATCATCGCGTAGTTGATGATCCCCTCGCCCGCGTGGCCCTCGGCGACCGCGTGCACGAACTCCGCGCCCGCCTGCGCGACGGCGACGACGAAACACAGGTCGAAGAACAACTCAAGGGGCGTGGCCGCCCGGTGCGACTCCTCGCGGGAGCGCGCGGTGAGGGGGAGGAACGGTTGTGTCATGGCCCCAGCACATCAGAGCGGAAGGCACTCCCGCAGGCATGCCACGCGCATCGGAACCTCAGCCCCCGCCCCCGCCGACGCGTACCTCCTCGCCACGAGCCGCGCCACGCGCGCGTGGTCGGCGATCGGGTCCGCGACCGCCCAGGTGTCCGGGACCGAGGCCAGCGCGCGCGTGAAGCGGCCCGGGGCGAGGAGGTGGGCGGCCACCGCGACCCGGCGGAAGCCGCGGGCGCGCAGCAGCGCGACCGCCTCGGCCGGGCCCGGGGTGCTCGCCGAGCAGTACGCGGCCGTCACCGGTACCGGCAGGAGCAGGCCCAGCTGCCGGACCGCCGCGAGGGTGCCGCCGTCGCCGCCGGGCCGGGACGAGCCCGCGCCGGCGACGACGACCGCGTCCGCCGGACCACCGGCCGCCCGCTCGGCGGCCCGCAGCCGGTCGTACAGGGCGAGGGCCACCGCGTGCTCGCCGCTCAGCCCGCGCGTGACCGCGCAGTCGAAGGGGCGGGCGACGGCCGGGATGTCGACGGTGCGGTGGTAGCCGTCGCCGAGGAGCAGCGGCACGACGACCGCACCGGGCCGGTCCGCGAGGACGTACGGCAGGGAGGGCGTCTGGTGGTCGAGGTGTCCGACGGCGACAGGCGCGGCGGTCAGTCCACCTACGGAGCCGGCGAGGCGGGCGATCGTCGCGCCGGCCTCGGGAACGGTGCTCCCGTGCACGGCGAGGACCAGGTCGCGTGTCGTCATCCGTACCTCCACCCGCCCCCGGTCGTGCGGTCAGGGAGTGTCCCGGCCCCGTCGGGGGCCGCGCGACGGTGTCGTGCGTCGTCGCGGCCCCACCCGACTCACGTTAAGCCCGCGCCGCCGCCCCGCGGCCGCGCCGTTCGGCCCCGGCGGAGGGGTCGCAAGTCCCGGATCCTCGGGCCCTTCACGGCCCCGCCACGCCCGCCCGGCGCCCCTACGGTCGGAGGAGAAGCCATCCGTACGCGAGCGGGGTCACCCGTACCTGAACGCCTGTACCTGAACCGGCCACCCGTACGCGAACCAGTCCCGCGCACCCGACCCCCACCCCACGGAGACCGTCATGGCCGCCCAGCGGACGCAGAACCTCGTGCTCATCGGCCACGGCATGGTCGGCCACCGGCTCCTGGAGGCGCTGGCCGAGCGCGGCGCGCTCGCCGACCCGGCCGTGCCCGGCGGCCCCGGCCGGCGGGTCACCGTGCTCGCCGAGGAGGACGTGCCCGCCTACGACCGGGTGCACCTGTCCTCCGTCTTCACCGGCGCCGAGCCCGACCAACTCGGTCTCACCACACCCGAGTTCCTCTCCGCACACGGCATCGACCTGCGGCTCGGCGACCCGGCCGAGCACCTCGACCCGGCCGCCCGCACGGTCACCACCACCTCCGGCGCGGTCGTCCCGTACGACGCGCTGGTCCTGGCAACCGGCTCGTACCCCTTCGTACCGCCGATCCCCGGCGCCGACGCGCCCGGCTGCTTCACGTACCGCACGCTGTACGACGTCGACGCCCTCACCCGGTACGCCGAGCGGGCCAGGACGGGGGTCGTCATCGGCGGCGGACTCCTCGGCCTGGAGGCCGCGGGGGCGCTCCGTACCCTCGGACTCGCCACGCACGTCGTCGAGTTCGCGCCCCGGCTCATGCCGCTCCAGGTCGACGACGGCGGCGCGACGGCCCTGCGCGCGACGATCGAGTCCATGGGCGTGGCCGTGCACACCGGGGTCGGCGCCGCCGAGGTCGAGACGGACGCCGACGGGAAGGCCTGTCTGCTGAGGCTGTCGAACGGTGAGCGGCTCCCCGCCGACGTTGTCGTCTTCTCCGCCGGGGTGCGGCCGCGCGACCGGCTCGCCCGCGAGGCGGGGCTCGCGGTCGGGGACCGCGGGGGAGTGGCGGTGGACGAGCACTGCCGGACGACCGACCCGTACGTGTACGCGATCGGCGAGTGCGCGCAGACCTCCGACGGGCGGGTGTACGGCCTGGTCGCGCCCGGCTACCAGATGGCGGAGGTGGTCGCCGACCAGCTCGCGGGCTCCGGTGCGACGGTGTTCACGGGCGCCGACACGTCCACCAGACTGAAGCTGCTCGGCGCGGACGTGGCCTCCTTCGGCGACCCGTTCGCGGACGGGCGGGACGGCGGGCCGCGGGCCACCGAGATCGTGTTCTCGGACGGGCGCGAGGGCGTCTACAAGAAGCTGCTGCTCGGCCCCGAGGGGCAGCTCCTCGGCGGCATCCTGGTCGGCGACGCCAAGGCGTACGGCTCCCTGAAGCCGCACGCGGGCCGCCGGCTTCCCGGCCCGCCCGCGGCGTTCCTCCTCCCGGCCGGCGCGGCCGGGGCGGAGCCGCCCGGCGCGGACACGCTCCCCGACGACGCCGTCGTCTGCTCCTGCCACAACGTGACCAAGGGCGCGGTGGCCGGAGCGATCGCCGCGCACGGCCTGGCCGACATCGGCGGCGTCAAGCGCCGCACCAAGGCCGGTACGGGCTGCGGCGGTTGTGTGCACACGCTCCAGGCGGTCCTCGACGCGGCGGGCGTGGAGAAGTCCCGCGGGCTGTGCGAGCACTTCCCCGAGCTCACCCGCCCGGAGATCTACGAACTGATCCGCACCGAGCACATCCGCTCGTACACCGAACTGATGGAGCGATACGGCTCCGGCGGCGCGGGTGCGGGTGCGGACGAGGGCGTGGGCGCGGACGCGGGCGTGGTCGGGGGCGGAAACGGGAACGCGGGCGCGGGCGGGAGCGCCGACGTCGGCTGTACCGTCTGCAAGCCCGTCGTCGCCAACGTCCTCGGCACCCTCGCCCCCGAACTCGGTCTGCGTCACGTCCTCGACGGCGAGCAGGCCGCACTGCAGGACTCCAACGACCTCTTCCTCGCCAACCTCCAGAAGGACGGCACCTATTCGGTCGTGCCGCGCGTGCCGGGCGGCGAGATCACCGCCGAGCAGCTCATCGTCATCGGCGAGGTGGCCCGCGACCACGGCCTCTACAGCAAGATCACCGGCGGCCAGCGGATCGACCTCTTCGGAGCGCGGAAGGAGGAGCTCCCCGGCATCTGGCGCCGGCTGATCGCGGCCGGTTTCGAGTCGGGGCAGGCGTACGGAAAGTCCCTGCGCACGGTCAAGTCCTGTGTCGGGTCGCGGTTCTGCCGCTTCGGGCAGGGCGACTCGGTGCGGCTCGCCATCGATCTGGAGCTCCGCTACCGGGGCCTGCGCGCCCCGCACAAGATCAAGGGCGGGGTCTCGGGTTGTCTGCGCGAGTGCGCGGAGGCCCGGGGCAAGGACATCGGCGTCATCGCCACCGCCGGCGGTTGGAACCTGTACGTCTGCGGCAACGGCGGCACGAACCCCCGCCACGCCGATCTGCTCGCCTCCGACCTCTCGGCCGCCGAGCTGTTCGCGCTGACCGACCGGTTCCTCATGTACTACGTACGGACCGGGGAGCGTCTCGAACGCACCTCGGCGTGGCTGGAGCGGCTCGGCGGCGGGACCGAACGCCTCAGGGAGGTCCTGATCGAGGACTCGCTGGGGATCTGTGCGGAGCTGGAGGCGCAGATGGAGCGGCACGTGGCCGCGTACCGCGACGAGTGGCAGGCCGTCCTCGACGACCCGGCGGCGCTGGCCCGCTTCGAACCGCACGTGGCCGGGGTGGAGTTCCTTGAGCCGGGCCGGGGGCGGGCCGCGGTCCTCGCGGACGGTACCGAGGCGGCGCTGTTCCGGGGCGGGGGCGGCGCGGTGTACGCGGTGGGCAACCGGGACCCGTTCTCGGGCGCCGACGTCATCGCGAACGGGATCATGGGCAGCCGGGACGGGGTTCCGGTGGTGGCGTCGCCCCTGCACAAGCAGGAGTTCGACCTGCGGACCGGTGCCTGTCTCGACGACCCGGACGTGACGCTCCCCGTCCTGCCGGTTCCTACGGCCTGACCGACGGGGGACCTACGCCCGCCCGTCCGGCGACCATCGGCACTCACGAACCCCCTGTGTCGCGGCGCAGCCTGGAAGAGCAAGGAAAGCCTCGAAGGCAAGCCCCGAACAGGGAAGTCAGGGAAGCGCCATGAGTTCCGTAGTCCAGGACAGCAGAAGGACGGGCGGGCCCCCCGCCTCGTACGACACGGAGCAGTACCGCCCCGGCAGGCCGATCACCGACTGGGAGCCGGAGAACGAGCTCTTCTGGAAGTCGATCGGCCGGAAGGTCGCCACCCGCAACCTGTGGATCGCCGTGCCGGCGCTGCTCGTGGCGTTCGTCGTCTGGCAGGTGTGGTCGGTCACCGCGACCAACCTGAAGGACGTCGGCTTCGGCTTCTCGACCTCCCAGCTGTTCTGGCTGACGGCCGTCCCCGGTCTGACCGGCGGTACCGCCCGGATCTTCTACACCTTCCTCGGCCCGATGGTCGGCCAGCGCCGCTTCACCGCGCTGTCGACGGTCGTGCTGATCGTGCCGCTGATCTGGCTCGGCATCGCCATCCAGGACCCGACGACCCCGTACGCCGTGATGGTCGCCATCGCCGCGCTCTGCGGCATCGGCGGCGCGAACTTCGCCTCCTCCCTCGCCAACATCGGCTTCTTCTTCCCCAAGGCGAGGAAGGGCAGTGCGACCGGCATCAACGGCGGTCTCGGCAACCTCGGCGTCTCCGTCGTGCAGCTGCTGACCCCGATCGTGATCACCTGGTCGACCATCGCCATCGGCTCGGCCCAGCACAAGGCCGACGGCACCCCGGTGTACCTGCAGAACGCCGCGTTCCTCTGGGTCCCGGTCCTCCTGGTCCTGGCGGCCGTCGCCTGGTTCGGGCAGAACGACCTGAAGGTCGCCTCGACCCCCTTCAAGCAGCAGAAGATCATCTTCAAGCGCAAGCACAACTGGCTGATGACCTGGCTGTACGTCGGCACCTTCGGCTCCTTCATCGGCTTCGCCGCCGCCCTGCCGATGCTGATCAAGACCACGTTCCCGGACTACTCGATCGCCACCTACGCCTGGATGGGCCCCGCCGTGGGCGCGCTCGCCCGCTGGGGCGGCGGCTGGATCGCCGACAAGTGGGGCGGCGCCCGGGTCACCATCCTGTCCTTCGTGGGCATGGCCGTCTCGATCATCGGCGTGATCAACTTCCTGCCCTCGGGCAGTGACGGCGGCTCGTTCTACGGCTTCTTCTTCTGCTTCCTCGCCGCGTTCTTCTTCTCCGGAATCGGCAACGGCTCCACCTTCCGCCAGATCCCGGTCATCTTCCGCGGCACCCACCTCAAGGGACTCACGGAAGGCACCCCGGAATACACCAGGGCGCTGAAGCAGGCGGAAATGGAGTCCGGCGCCGTCACCGGATTCACTTCGGCCATCGCGGCCTACGGCTTCTTCTTCATCCCGGCCCTGTTCGGCTCGGTGGCCGTGACCAGCGCGATGTGGGGATTCGTCGCCTTCTACCTCAGCTGCGTGGTCGTGACCTGGTGGTTCTACGCCCGCAGGAGCGCCGAGGCCCCCAGCTGAGCGACTCCGGAAAAAGACCCCGCGCGGCGGGGTCTTTTTGCGTACCCGGAACGGGACCTAAGGCCGCCCGGAGGTGACCATCGCCGACCGGAATGATCGATCAAAAGGGGTGCAATGGGGGTAGGCAGAAACGCGATCGAATGAATCGAAGAAGGCGGTGCGGGCAGTGACTGCGACCCCTGCTGAAGCAACGGTGAACGAGCGGGCCTGGAAGGGCTTCAAGGGCGGACTGTGGCGCGACGCCGTCGACGTCCGCGATTTCATCCAGCAGAACTACACGCCGTACGAGGGCGACGGCTCCTTCCTGGCCGGACCCACCGAGCGGACCACCGCCGTGTGGAAGGCCATCACGGACCGGTTCCCCGAGGAGCGTGCCAAGGGCGTCCACGACGTCTCGTACGACGTGCCGTCCACCATCACCGCCCACGCCCCCGGTTACATCGACCGCGACAAGGACCTGATCGTCGGCCTCCAGACCGACGCCCCGCTGAAGCGCGCGATCATGCCGTACGGCGGCTGGCGCATGGTCGCCGGCGCGCTGGAGACCTACGGCTACCCCGTCTCCCCGGAGCTCGAGAAGGTCTTCACCGAGTACCGCAAGACCCACAACGCCGGCGTCTTCGACGCGTACACCCCCGAGATCCGCGCCGCCCGCAGGGCCGGCGTCGTCACCGGACTCCCCGACGCCTACGGCCGTGGTCGGATCATCGGCGACTACCGCCGTGTCGCCCTCTACGGCGTCGACCGCCTCGTCGAGGTGAAGCAGGAGGAGAAGGAGGAGCTCAACTCGCTCCCCGCCGGGCACCGTTCGATCGAGGAGACCATCCGGCTCCGCGAGGAACTCGCCGAGCAGATCCGCGCCCTGGGCGAGCTCAAGGCGATGGCCGCCTCCTACGGCCACGACATCTCCGGCCCCGCCGTCACCGGCCGCGACGCCATCCAGTGGCTGTACTTCGCCTACCTCGCCGCCGTGAAGGAGCAGAACGGCGCCGCGATGTCCCTCGGCCGCACCTCCACCTTCCTCGACGTCTACCTCCAGCGGGACATCGAGGCCGGTGTCCTCACCGAGGAGCAGGCCCAGGAGCTCGTCGACGACTTCATCATCAAGCTCCGCATCGTCCGCTTCCTGCGCACCCCGGAGTACGACCAGGGCTTCTCCGGCGACCCGACCTGGGTCACCGAGTCGATCGCCGGCATGGGCGAGGACGGCCGTCCGCTGGTCACCCGGACCTCCTTCCGCTACCTCCAGACCCTCTACAACCTCGGCCCGGCCCCCGAGCCGAACATGACCGTCTTCTGGTCGCCGCGGCTCCCGCGGGGCTTCAAGGAGTTCTGCGCGAAGGTCTCCATCGACACCTCCTCCGTCCAGTACGAGTCGGACGAGCTGATGCGCCCCCGCTTCGGCGACGACACCGCCATCGCCTGCTGCGTCTCCGCGATGCCCGTCGGCAAGCAGATGCAGTTCTTCGGCGCCCGCGTGAACCTCGCCAAGACCCTCCTGTACGCGATCAACGGCGGCCGCGACGAGAAGTCGGGCGTCCAGGTCGGCCCCGACACCGGCGCCATCACCGCCGACGTCCTCGACCACGACGAGGTCATGGCCAGGTTCGACGCGCAGATGGAGTGGCTCGCGAACGTCTACGTCCACGCGCTGAACGTCATCCACTTCATGCACGACAAGTACGCCTACGAGCGCGTCGAGATGGCGCTCCACGACCGCGACGTGCGCCGCACCATGGCCTTCGGCATCGCCGGTCTCTCGGTGGCCGTCGACTCGCTGGCCGCCATCAAGTACGCGAAGGTCACCGTGCACCGCGACGCGTCCGGCCTGGCCACCGACTACACCGTCGAGGGCGACTACCCGGCCTACGGCAACAACGACGACCGGGCCGACGAGATCGCGGTCTGGCTGGTCGAGGAGTTCATGAGGAAGGTGCGCAAGCACCCCACCTACCGCAACGCCGAACACACCCAGTCCGTCCTGACCATCACCTCCAACGTCGTCTACGGCAAGAAGACCGGCAACACCCCCGACGGGCGCCGCGCCGGCGAGCCCTTCGCCCCGGGCGCCAACCCGATGAACGGCCGCGACACCCACGGCTACGTGGCCTCGGCCCTGTCGGTCTCCAAGCTCCCGTACGAGGACGCCGAGGACGGCATCTCGCTGACCAACACGGTCACCCCCGACGGCCTGGGCCGCACCCCCGAGGAGCGGATCACGAACCTCGCGGGCGTCCTCGACGGCTACATGGCCGTCGACGGCTTCCACATGAACGTGAACGTCCTCGACCGCGACACGCTCATGGACGCCATGGAGCACCCGGAGAACTACCCGCAGCTGACCATCCGGGTCTCCGGATACGCGGTCAACTTCGTCCGGCTCACCCGCGAGCAGCAGCTCGACGTCCTGAACCGCACCTTCCACGGCTCGCTGTAGGCAGCCCCTCCTCGCACCCGGGGCCGGTGGCCCTCACCCCCGGCCCCGGGTCGCACCGACACCATCCGAAGGCCCCTCCGAAGGAGGCCCTGCCATGACCCGCCTCGCCCTCGCACCCGCGGCCCCGGCGGCCACCCCGGCCGCCGCCGCGACCCGGCGCCCGTCCGAGGGCTCGCTCCACTCCTGGGACCTGTCCATCGGAGTCGACGGCCCCGGCACCCGCTTCGTCACCTTCCTCTCCGGCTGCCCCCTCACCTGCCTCTACTGCCACAACCCCGACACCTGGAAGATGCGCAACGGCAGGAGGACCTCCGCCGACGACGTGATCGCCGAGGCTGCCAGGTACGTCCGCTTCATCTCCGCCGCCGGGGGCGGCGCCACCGTCTCGGGCGGCGAGCCGCTCCTCCAGCCCGTCTTCACCGGCGAGCTGCTGCACCGGATGAAGCACGAGCTCGGCCTGCACACGGCCCTCGACACCTCGGGCTTCCTGGGCGTCCGCGCCACCGACGCCCTGCTGCGCGACACCGACCTGGTCCTGCTCGACATCAAGTCCTGGGACCCCGCCACGTACAAGAAGGTCACCGGTCGGCCGCTCGCGCCGACCCTCGACTTCGCACGGCGTCTCGCCGACCTCGGCCAGGAGGTCCACGTCCGCTACGTCCTCGTCCCGGGCCTCACCGACGCCCCGGCCGATGTGGAGGGAGTCGCCGCCTTCGCCGGGGGTCTCGGCAACGTCTCCCGCGTGGACATCCTTCCCTTCCACAAGCTCGGCGAAGCGAAGTGGCAGGCACTCGCCATGCCGTTCACCCTGCACGACACGCCCTCCCCGACGCCCGGTCAGGTCGCCGAGGTCCGTGAGGTCTTCCGCGCCCACGGCCTGAACGCCGTCTGAGCGACGTCCTCACCCCACAGCCCCGCAAAACAGGGCAAATATTCACGTACGGCCTTACCGTGGCCGCGTGACCGAGCCACCTCAGACAGCCGAGTCGACACCTCCGCCGGGCGACCCCACCCCGGGCGCCCCCGCCCCGGACGGCCCCGCCCCGGACGGCCCCGCCCCGGGAGATCCGGCCGCCGGCCTCCCTCCGCAGACCCCGGCCGCCGTGCGCCGCCGCGCCACCCTCGCGGGCACCGTCGTCTCCGTCCTGCTGATCCTCGCGATCGTCTTCGGCAGCCGTCTGCTCCGCGACTTCGACTCGGCCCTGCTGCCCTACGCCGTCGCCACGGTCTTCCTCGCGTTCGGCGTCGCCTACCGCTACACCGTCTGGATCTCCGCCCCCGGCGCCCGCCGCCTCTTCCACAAGGGCTGGGGCTCCTTCTTCTCCGTCGCGAACTTCCGCACCGCGCCCACCGCGCTGCCGAGGATGATCGCCACCTACCTCGGCTTCCAGAAGTTCCTCGGCGCCCGCTCGCACGCCCGCTGGGCCGCCCACCAGCTCATCTTCTGGGGCTGTCTGCTGGCCGCCGCGATCACCTTCCCCCTCACCTGGGGCTGGTTCACCTTCACCTCCTCCACCGGCTCGGGTCCCGGCTACGAGATGCGGATCTGGGGCCTCAAGATCATCGGCTTCGACGCCCTCAGCTTCGTCGGCTGGCTGATGTTCCACGGCCTCGACATCGCCGCCGTCCTCGTCATCGCCGGCGCCGCCTACTTCCTCTG
Organism: Streptomyces sp. NPDC088553; assembly: GCF_044752965.1. Lineage (NCBI taxonomy): Bacteria > Bacillati > Actinomycetota > Actinomycetes > Kitasatosporales > Streptomycetaceae > Streptomyces > Streptomyces sp. NPDC088553. The sequence goes on from NZ_JBIVMG010000015.1 coordinate 159,141, forward strand.
GCGCCGCATGAAGGACCGCGGGGCCATCACCGGCCAGCGCTTCGCCTACGACCTGGTGCCGCTGATCGCCCTCATCGTCATCTCCGTGACCGGGCTGCTGCTCACCTTCTCGTCGATCTTCCTGCACGGCGGCGGCTACGAGTTCCTCGCGATCCTCCACATGGTGTCGGTCGTCTTCACCCTCATCTACATCCCCTTCGGGAAGTTCTTCCACATCGTGCAGCGGCCCGCCGCCGTCGGCATGCAGCTCTTCAAGTACACCTCCCGCCGCAAGGACGAAGAGGTGCTCACCTGCCGCCGCTGCCACGAGCCCATCGACACCGCCCCGTACGTGGAGAACCTCAGGGGCACCATGCGCGACCTCGACCTCGGCTTCGAAGAGTGGGCCGAGTACTGCCCCCGCTGCAAGCGCGTCCTGCGCGGCAACGCCTACCTCGACCACGTGAAGAAGGGGTTCAAGTGACCGCGACCGACCCGAACGGGGCGCTGCCGCTCGACCCCTCCCTCGCCCCGCCAGGCACCCGCAACTTCCGCGACGCCGGAGGCATCCCCGCCGACCGCTGGCACGCCGACCAGAACGGCGAGACCCTCGTCCCCACCCACTGCTGCTTCTGCGGCGTCCAGTGCGGCATGTACCTCCGCGTCGACCGCGGCGGCAAGGTCTTCGGCGTCGAACCCCGCAACCACGACATCAACCGGATGCGGCTCTGCCCCAAGGGCATCAACGCCTACCAGCAGGTCAACCACCCCGACCGGCTCACCGCGCCCCTCATGCGCCGCAACCGCGACGAGGAGTTCCGCGAGGTCAGCTGGGACGAGGCCCTCGACCACACCGTCGCCGAGATCCGCCGGATCCAGGGCGAGTACGGCAACGACGCGTTCGGCCTCCTCGGCGGCGCCAGCCTCTACTCCGAGAAGACCTACCTCGTCGGCAAGTTCGCCCGGGTCGCGCTCAGGTCACGGCACGTCGACTACAACGGACGCCTCTGCATGGTCTCCGCCGCCGGGGCCAACAAGCTCGCCTTCGGCATCGACCGGGCCGGCAACCCCTTCTCCGACATCCTCCTCACCGACTGCCTCCTCATCGCCGGGTCCAACGTCGGCGAGTGCTTCCCCGTCATGACCCAGTACCTGTGGGGAGCCCGCGACCGGGGCGCCACCCTCATCGTCGTCGACCCGCGCGAGACCGCGATCGCCCGCACCGCCGACCTCCACGTCGCCCTCAAGCCGGGCACCGACTCCGCGTTCTTCAACGCCGTCCTCCATGTCGTCGTCGCCGAGGGCCTCGCCGACGAGGCCTACCTCGCCGCCCACGCCACCGGCTGGGAGGAGGTCAAGGCGACCGTCGCCGCGTACCCGCCGGCCCGGTCGGCCGAGATCTGCGGCGTCCCCGAGGAGCAGATCGTCCAGGTCGCCCGCATGTTCGCCGGCGCGGACCGGGCCATGGCCTGGCACGCCCGCGGCGTCGAGCACCACTCCCAGGGCGTCGAGAACTGCCTCAGCATCATCAACCTGTGCGTCGCCGCCGGACACATCGGCAGGCCCGGTGCCGGCTACGGCACCATCACCGGCCAGGGCAACGGCCAGGGCGGCCGCGAGCACGGCCAGAAGTCCGACCTCCTCCCCGGCGGCCGCTCCATCACCAACCCCGAGCACCGCCGCCAGATCTGCGAGATCTGGGGCATCGACGAGGCCGAACTCCCGCCCGCCGGCACCTCCATGATGGAGATGGTCTGGCAGATGCAGCGCAAGGAGATCCGCGGACTCGTCGGCATCTGCAACAACCCCTTCGTCTCGCTGCCCCACTACGCCACCGTCAAGGACGGCTACGACACCCTCGAGTTCCACGCCCAGTTCGACTTCTTCCTCTCCGAGACCGCGGCCAACGCGCACGTGGTCTTCCCCGTCACCGTGTGGGCCGAGGACGAGGGCGTGATGGCCAACGCCGAGGCCCGGGTCGTCAAGCACAACAAGGCCCAGGAGCCCCCGGCCGGCGTCCGCACCGACACCTGGGTCATCTGTGAACTCGCCCGCCGGCTAGGCGCCGGCGACAAGTTCGCGTTCCCCGACTCCCGCTCCGTCTTCGAGGAACTCCGCGTCGCCTCCGCCGGAACCGTCAACGACTACTACGGCATCACCTACGAGCGCCTGGAGGAGACCGGCGGCATCGCCTGGCCGTGCCCCAGCACCGACCACCCCGGCACCCCCCGCCTCTTCGAGAACGGCCGCACCTACCACCCCGACGGCAAGATCCATATGCAGGTCGTCGAATGGCACCCGCCCATGGACCCGTACAGCGAGGAGTTCCCCCTCTCGCTGACCACCGGCCGCACCGTCGCCCACTTCCTCTCCGGCAACCAGACCCGCCGCCTGGGCGCCCTCGTCGAACAGACCCCGCGCCCCTGGGTCGAGGTCCACCCCTCCCACGGCTTCCGCAACGGCGACCCCGTCCGGGTCGTCACCCGTCGCGGCAGCGAGGTCTTCCCCGCCCTGGTCACCGAGGCCATCCGCCCCGACACCGTCTTCGTCCCGTACCACTGGCCGGTCCCCACCGCGGCCAACGCCCTCACCATCGACGCCCTCGACCCCCGCTCCAAGATCCCGGAGTACAAGGTCTGCGCCGCCCGCATCGAGGCCGCCGAGCGGATCGACGAAGTCCCCGCCCCACCCACCGCACCGGGCCACCAGGCCTACCCGGAGACCCAGGTCTCGCGCACCGACCCGCTGCCCCCCACCTCCCCCCAGGGCCGCGGCACCGCGGAGAGGAGCTGACCCGCACATGATGGGCCGCACGATCTTCATCGACCCGGGCCGCTGCATCGGCTGCCAGGCCTGCGTCTCCGCCTGCCGCGAGTGCGACTCGCACCGGGGCAAGTCGATGATCCACCTCGACTACCCCGACGAGGGCCACTCCGTCGCCTCCCTCCCCACCGTCTGCATGCACTGCGAGGACCCCGTCGCCCCCTGCGCCGAGGTCTGCCCCGCCGACGCGATCCTCGTCACCGCCGACGGCGTCGTGCAGCAGGCCGACACCACCCGCTGCATCGGCTGCGCCAACTGCGTCAACGCCTGCCCGTTCGGCGTCCCCAAGATCGACCTCCAGGCGAAGCTCCAGATGAAGTGCAACCTCTGCTACGACCGCACCGCCTACGGCCTCGCCCCGATGTGCGCCACCGTCTGCCCCACCGGCGCCCTCTTCTACGGAACGCTCGAAGAGCTCCAGGCCGAACGCCCCGGCGTCCAGGTCGCCGACTCCTTCACCTTCGGCTCCACGACCGTCTCCACCGGCGTGGCGATGGTCGTCCCCGCCGACAAGGTCCAGTGGCCGGTCCCCGGCGGCCTTCCCGTCGTCGAGATCAATGGAAAGGATGTCCGTTGAGCGTCACCGATCCCCAGCCGCCGACACCGGACTCCCGCTCCGACGCGGCCCAGGAAGCGCTCCACGACCGAATCGCCGCCGACTCGCTCACCACCCGCCGCGACTATCTGCGGATCGTCGCCACCGTCTCCGGCGGCCTCGCCGTCGGCGGTGTCGCCGTCGCCTCCGGCATCCTGCACCGGCACGGGGACAGCGACGGGCCACCCGAGGTGAAGAAGATCGCGGACGTGATCCTGCCCGGCGAGTCCCTCGCCTTCCGCTACCCGGGCTCCGAGGACCGCGCGGTCGCCGTCCGCCTGGAGGACGGCACCCTCGCCGGCTACTCCGCCGTCTGCACCCACCTCGCCTGCGCCGTGCTCTGGCGCAAGGAACGCGGCAGCGAGGGCGAGCTGTACTGCCCCTGCCACGAAGGCATCTTCGACGCCCGCACGGGAGAGGTCACGGCCGGCCCGCCGCCCCGGGGACTGCCGAAGGTGCTGCTCGTGGAGGAGGCCGACGGCAGCGTCTGGGCGATCGGCACGGCCCGCTCGGGCGAGAGCGCCCGCGAGGGCCTCTGCCGCCAGCTCGGCGACGACCGTCCCGACCTCGCCGACCGTCTGGGCTGCCCCGGCGCGTCCGCGCGGGGCGCGGCGCCGGAGAGGAGTGAGCGCACATGACCGAGGACGCCTTCCCCCGCGACCCGGAGGCCCCCCGACCTCCGGCGTACACCCCGGGCAGCGCGCAGCCCCGGCTGAACCGGCCCGTGCACGAGCGGTATCCGCAGATCCGCCCCACCAGCGGATACGGCGACCCGCGGACCACCCACACCGGGCCGGGGCCGGGGGCCGGTACGGAGCAGGAGCCGGAGCGCTCCTCGAAGCTGACGGCCCGCCTCACGCTGGCGCTCACGGTGGTCATCGGCCAGCTCTGGGGGCTGACGATCGTCGTCGACGAGTGGATGGCCGGCGACACCGGCACCGCCTGGTGGGGCGCGGGCTTCCTCTGTCTGTCGTTCCTCGTGGTGCTCGGCCTCTGGCTGCTCGACCCGAGGGACCGCTGAGGGGCGTCAGAGATACCGGAGATACGCAGATCAGAGAGGTTCGGGGCGGGGTGACGGGCGTACCCTTGAGGTATGAGCACCGCCCCCGCCCACGGACCGCGAGACGCGAAGCGGCCCGGCGTACGTCCCAGCCCCGAGAACAGTCCGAAGCCGGCACTCGTCTTCGACGATCCGCTGGACCAGCAGTCCGCGGACGACACGGACCGTGGATGGGGCGAGCGGCCTCCGGCCGGCGGCGACAGCGCCGCCGACCTCGCGCGCTTCCTCGACGAGAAGCCGCCGCACCACCTCTGACACCGGCACGAGGTGCCGGTCAGGGGGTGGGGTGCGTCCCCGAACCGCCGCCGGACCCCGTACCCGCGCCCGTCCCCGTTCCCGTTCCCGTGGAGGGGCCGCGCTGGGAGACCAGGTGGTCGCGGATCTCCTTGAGGACCTCCAGCTCGCTGATCTCCATGGTCTCCGCGACGCCCTCCTTGGCCTTGTCGTGCGCCGCGCGCTTCGCGAGGATCTTCGCCATCGGCAGGACCATCAGGAAGTAGACGACGGCCGCGGTGATCAGGAAGCTGAGGACCGCGCTGAGGACCAGGCCCCACTGGAGCTGGATGCCCTGCACCTCGCCGTCGACGACCACGCACGAGTCCTTGATGCAGGACGAGTAGCTCTCCAGGTTCTTCGTGCCGAATGCGCCGACGACCGGGTTGATGAGGCCCTTGACCACCGAGTTCACGATGTTGGTGAACGCGGCACCGATGACGACGGCCACGGCCAGGTCGATCACGTTGCCACGCATCAGGAAGGCTTTGAAGCCCGCCAGCAAACTTTCCTTGTTCTCGGCCACCAAGGTGCCTTTCGTCGCTTGTGCTGCTGTGTGCGGTGCCATTAGGCCGCGAACGGAACAGAGCCGTCCAGTCCGTACACACGGACCGGTGACTTGACTGGGTGTCAGTGCGAATCAGCACAGGATCACCGCCAGTTGGGACGTGACACCGGCTCCTGCCAGCGCGGCGGCCGTCGACCGCGGCACGGACAGGACGACGAGCGCCCCTCCGTCCGAACGAGTCTCACCCGGGTGCGGAACTTCGGCCACTCGGGCGCCCGTAGCGACGACCCGGGCCTCATCCTCCCCGCCGAGCGGCGAGTGGGGCGCGGCGATCACGTCGACCCGGTCACCGGGGCGCAGCAGTCGTACGGTCGCGGCGTCGGCGATCCGTACCGGAGCGGACACCAGACGGACGGCGACGGACGGCCGTGCGCGGGCCGCGGTGGGGGCGATCCGGTCGCCCGGTGGGGGCGCCGCCGCGGCGCCCGGCGGCGGGCCGCCGCCCGCGACGGCGAGGGCCGCCGCCACGAGGGTCAGGAGCACGGCGGGGGCCCAGCGCCCCCGGCGCAGCGCCCGGCGGAGCCGGAGCCTGGCGCCCCGTACCCGCAGGGGCTCGAAGGGCGGCACCACGCACGGTGCCGGAACAGGGGAGGGGAAGGGGTGGGTCATCGTGGGTGCCGCCGTCCTGGTCGGGAATGGGATCGGCTCCCACTCTCCGGCCCGCGCCGATTCCCCGCTCCGGCCTGGGGATCACCCGCCGCCTGTGGACAACTCCCTCACCCTCCCGGGGGGTTCACGGCAGCTCGATCCCCAGGTCCCAGCCGTCGTGCGCGTGGGTGCACAGGCAGTCCCGGTCCAAGGCCGCGGGCAGCGCGCCCACCGCGTCGAACAGCACCTCCCGCAGCCGTCCCACGTTCTCGCCGAACACCCGCAGCACCTCGGTGTGGGAGACGCCCTCGCCGGTCTCGGCGCCCGCGTCCAGGTCGGTGACGAGCGCCAGAGAGGTGTAGCAGAGGCCCAGCTCACGGGCGAGGACGGCCTCGGGGTGGCCGGTCATGCCGACGACCGACCAGCCGGCCGCCGCGTGCCACCGGGACTCGGCCCGGGTGGAGAAGCGGGGCCCCTCGATCACGACCATCGTGCCGCCGTCGACGGGGTCCCAGCCCCGCCCCCGGGCGGCCTTGACGGCGACCCGCCGCCCGTCCGGGCAGTACGGGTCGGCGAAGGTCACATGGACGACGCGCGGCACGGCCCCGTCGGCCCGCCGCTCCCCGTCGAAGTAGGTCTGCGCGCGGGCCTTCGTACGGTCGACGAGCTGGTCCGGGACGACGAGGGTGCCCGGCCCGTACTCCTCGCGCAGTCCGCCGACCGCGCAGGGCCCGAGGATCTGCCGGACGCCCACGGAGCGCAGGGCCCAGAGGTTGGCGCGGTAGTTGATGCGGTGCGGCGGGACGCTGTGGCTCCGGCCGTGGCGGGGGAGGAAGGCGACCTGCCGGCCGGCGATCTCGCCGAGGAAGAGGGAGTCGCTGGGACTGCCGTACGGGGTGTCGACGGACACCTCCGTGACGTCCTCCAGGAAGGAGTAGAAGCCGGAGCCGCCGATCACGCCGATGTCCGCGTACGCGCCTTGGTTCGCCATGGCGATCACCCTATGCGGGGCGCGGAGGAACGCCGAGGGCCCCGTCGCGAACGACGGGGCCCTCGGTGAGGAACGTACGGACCGCGTCCTGGGATCAGGCGCGTGCGGGGGTCAGGCGGCCGAGCTTCCGGTGCTCGACGAGGACGTCGAGGAGGCGGAGGCGGACGACGAAGAGGTCGACGCGGCCGGCTTCGCGTCCGACGTCGAGGACGACGTGGACGAGGACGACGACGGGGTCGAGGACTTCGAAGCGGCCGGCGAGCTGCTGGACGACGAGCCGCGGCTGTCGTTCCGGTAGAAGCCGGATCCCTTGAAGACGATGCCGACGGCCGAGAACACCTTCTTCAGGCGGCCCTTGCACTGGGGGCACTCGGTCAGCGCGTCATCGGTGAACTTCTGCACCGCCTCGAGGCCTTCGCCGCACTCGGTGCACTGGTACTGGTAGGTCGGCACTTGTCTTCCTCCTGGCACTCACACTCATCGAGTGCTAACGACAATCCATACTGACGTATTCCGCGGGTTCAGTCCACCGCCACCGGCACGCGGTGACCGATACCACGCGCCGCGACGCGGCTCGTCTCGCGCGGCGTGAGGCGCGACCGCAGGGCGAGGAGCGTGGCCAGGGCGAGCGCCGTGCCCACCATCGGCACCAGGAATCCGGTGCTCGCGCCGTGGGCGTCGGCGAGGCGGCCGGCGACCGTGACGGCCGCGGCCTGGCCGAGCGCGACGGCGCCGGTGAGCCAGGTGAAGGCCTCGGTACGGGCGGACGCCGGGATCAGGGTCTCGACGATGGTGTAGCCGGTGATCAGGGCCGGGGCGATGCACAGACCCACGACCAGGCCGAGGGCGCCGAGGAGCAGCACCGAGTGCGTGGTCCACAGCAGCGACGCGGCGACCGTGAGGCCGGCGTAGCCGAGGATCAGACGGCGGCGGGGGCCGACCTTCCAGGCGACGGCGCCCATGGCGATGCCCGCGAGCATGTTGCCGGCGGCGAAGATCCCGTACAGCAGACCGTTGGCGCCGGGGTTGCCGATCTCCTCGGTGAAGGCGGTGAGGGAGACCTGCATGCCGCCGAAGACGGAGCCGATGCCGAGGAAGGCGACGACGAGGACACGGACGCCGGGAATGGAGAGCGCCGAGCGGTGCGGCTCCGAGGAGCCGGCCGCGGAGATGCCGAACGCGGGCTGGGTGGCTCGCTGCGCGGCGAAGAAGAGCCCGCCGAAGAGGGTGAGCGCGGCCTCGGCGATCAGACCGGCGGCCGGGTGGACGCCGGTGCACAGGGCGGTCGCGAGGACGGGGCCGACGACGAAGGTGAACTCGTCGGTGACGGACTCGAAGGCCGCGGCGGTCGGCATCAGCGGGGTGCCGTCCAGCTTGGCGGCCCAGCGCGCCCGGACCATCGGCCCGACCTGGGGCACGGAGGCACCGGCGGGCACGGCGGCCAGGAACAGGGCCCACAGCGGGGCGCCGCCCAGGGCGAGCACCACGAGCAGCGAGACGGACGCGGTGTGGACGAGGACGCCGGGGATCAGGACGGCGCGCTGGCCGAAGCGGTCGGCGAGCTTGCCGCTCTGCGGTGCGAACAGCGCCATCGAGACGCCGGTGACGGCGGCGACCGCGCCGGCGCTGCCGAAGGAGCCGGTGGTGTGCTGGACGAGCAGGACGATGCCGATGGTCAGCATCGCGAAGGGCTGCCGGGCGGCGAAGCCGGGGAGCAGGAAGGACAGCGCACCGGGTGTGCGCAGAAGCTGCCCGTAGCCGGGCCGCTTGTCCGAGATGACCGTGGACGCCACGGTCCTGGCCTTTCTGCCGCCTGGTAGCGCGCCCCGGCACGGTGGTGCGGGTGTCGCCGAGAGCTGTCCTCATGCGCGTCACTGCGGTAGATACCGGGCCGGCCCCACTGCGGAGGGGCGCCACGGCCGCCATACGGTCGCGCCAGCTCTGCGTCAGGCAGAGTTGGTTCGATCAGGTGTGCCTTCATGGTACAGGGAGGAGCGTCTTCCCGCCTGGGAAAACGCTCCTGCCCTTGAATTAATGCCTCGGATTAACCGGATGTTCGTTTCCGGCCATGGCTTTTCTGGTCATGGCGGTGGAAGCGCGTCTCGGTGGCGTGCGGCTCGCTGACCGCCGTGGCGCCCCCCGTGCCCAGCCAGCCGGCGAGCTTGCCGCCCTGGCCGACCGCGCGGAGCCGCCGTTCGGTGGCGTCCCGTACCGGGTCGGTCGCGACGACGAGGAGTTCGTCGCCGCGCCGCAGGACGGTCGCGGGCCCCGGGACGAAGCTCGTCTCCTCCCGTACGACGAGGGTGACGGCCGCTCCGGCGGGCAGTCGCAGCTCGGCGACCTCGACCCCGTGCATCCGGGAGTGCTCCGGGACGGCGACGGAGAGGAGATGGCCGCGCAGCCGCTCCAGGGGCGCGGACTCGACGCCGAGGTCGGCCGCCTCCCCGGAGTCGCCGAGCTTGAGGGCCTTCGCCAGCCAGGGCAGGGTCGGCCCCTGGACGAGGGTGTAGACGACGACGAGCACGAAGACGATGTTGAAGATCCGCTCGCTGCCCTCGATGTCCGACACCATCGGGATGGTGGCCAGGATGATGGGGACGGCTCCGCGCAGGCCGGCCCAGGACATCAGTGCCTGTTCCTGCCAGGGGATGCGGAAGGGCAGCAGGCTGACCAGGACTTCCATGGGCCGGGCGACCACGGTCAGGACCAGGCCGATGATGACGGCGGGCCAGAAGTCGTGGACGAGCTCGTGCGGGGTGACGAGCAGGCCGAGCAGGACGAACATGCCGATCTGGGCGATCCAGCCGAGTCCCTCGGCGAAGCCCCGGTTCGCGGGCGCGTGCGGCAGCTTGGCGTTGCCGAGGACCATCGAGGCCAGGTAGACGGCGAGGAAGCCGGAGCCGTGGGCCATGGCGCCGGCGGCGTACGCGACGACGGCGATGGCCATGACGGCGATCGGGTAGAGGCCGGAGGCGGGCAGGGCGACGTGCCGCAGCCCGTACGCGCCGAGGAAGCCGACGGTGAGGCCGACGGCGACGCCGATGGCGAGTTCGAGGGCGATCGTGCCGACGAGGACGTACCAGTGGTCGACCGGTCCCGTCGTGGAGAAGGCGACGACGAGGATGACGACGGGGGCGTCGTTGAAGCCGGACTCGGCCTCCAGGACACCGGTGACCCGGGACGGCAGGGGGACCTTGCGCAGCACGGAGAAGACCGCGGCGGCGTCGGTCGAGGAGACGACGGCGCCGATGATCAGGGCCTGTCGCCAGTCGAGGCCCACGAGGTAGTGGGCGGCGGCGGCCGTGATGCCCACACTCACCGCGACACCGACGGTGGAGAGGACGACCGCGGCGGGCAGCGCCGGCTTGATCTCCTTCCACTTCGTGCCGAGGCCGCCCTCGGCGAGGATCACGACGAGGGCGGCGTAGCCGATGACCTGCGTCAGTTCCGCGTTGTCGAAGGCGACGTTGCCGATGCCGTCCTGGCCGATGGCGATGCCGATGCCGAGGTAGAGCAGCAGGCTGGGGAGCCCGCTCCGCGACGAGATCCGTACGGCCGCGACCGCGATCAGCAGCACGAGGGAGCTGATGAGCAGGAGTTCGTTGAGCTCGTGGACAGTCAGTGGCCGTTCCTTCCCCTCACATGCGGCTGGACCGTTCTTCCAGCGGCCGTCGCGTGCGGCTGGATCGTTCCTCCAGCGGCAGACACTTCGTTACCTTACCTAATCTTTAACGCTTTCTTGACGCCGTCTTTGCACCGCCTCGCTCGCCAGTACGGTTCTCTTCCGGACACCGCGTCCGGGCCCTCCAGGCGCTGCGCCTAAGGTTGCTCCCGTACTCCAGGACCACCCTGCCCCTCGAAGGACAGCGATGCCCTCCAACACGACCGCGCCTCCCGCCAAGAAGAAAGGGCGGCGCGCCCGCCTGATCCTCCTCGTCCTGGTCCTCGCTCTGGTCGCGGGTGTCGGATACGGCGGGTTCTGGGGTGTGAGCACCGTCCGGGCCTCGTTCCCGCAGACCACGGGCGAGATCCGGCTCGACGGTCTGTCCGGCGAGGTCGAGGTGAAGCGCGACGCGAACGGCGTCCCGCAGATCTACGCCGACAACGAGACGGACCTCTTCCGCGCCCAGGGCTACGTCCAGGCGCAGGACCGCTTCTACGAGATGGACGTCCGGCGGCACGTGACCGCGGGCCGGCTCTCCGAGATGTTCGGCGAGAGCCAGATCGAGACGGACTCCTTCCTGCGCACGCTCGGCTGGCGCCGGGTCGCGCAGCAGGAGTACGACAAGGTCCTCTCCCCGGAGACGAAGAAGTACCTCAAGGCGTACGCGGAGGGCGTCAACGCCTATCTGAAGGACCGGGACCCCGCCGACGTCTCCGTCGAGTACGCGGCCCTGGCCCTCACCAACGACTACGCGATCGAGCCGTGGACGCCGGTCGACTCGGTGGCCTGGCTCAAGGCGATGGCCTGGGACCTGCGCGGCAACATGCAGGACGAGATCGACCGCTCGCTGATGACGAGCCGGATGAGCGCGAGCCAGATCAAGCAGCTGTACCCGGACTACCCGTACGCGCTGCACCAGCCGATCGTCGACCGGGGCGCGGTGGACGAGTCCACCGGGAAGTTCGACCCGAAGGGCGAGGCGGGCGGCGGCGACGACGACCTGACCACCGGCGAGACCCCGGGCGGTGTCCCCGGCAGCGGCTCCGGCTCCTCCTCCGGCTCCTCCTCCGGCGGCTCCGGTGCGCAGTCCCAGCTCGGCGCGCTCTCCGAGGTCCTGGACGGCGTGCCCGCCCTCCTCGGCCCCAACGGCAACGGCATCGGCTCGAATTCCTGGGTCGTCTCCGGGCGGTACACGACCTCCGGCAAGCCGCTGCTCGCCAACGACCCGCACCTCGCGCCCCAGCTGCCGTCCCTCTGGTACCAGATGGGCCTGCACTGCCGCTCGGTCTCGGCGACCTGCCGTTACGACGTCTCCGGCTACACCTTCTCCGGCATGCCCGGTGTGATCATCGGACACAACGACAAGATCGCCTGGGGCCTCACCAACCTGGGCGCCGACGTCACCGACCTCTACTTGGAGAAGATCGGCCCCGACGGCTACCTCGTCGACGGCAAGGTCAAGCCCTTCACGGTCCGCGACGAGGTCATCAAGGTCGCCGGCGGCGAGGACCGGACGATCACCGTCCGCTCCACCGAGCGCGGCCCACTGGTCTCCGACCGCTCTTCCGACCTGGAGAAGGTCGGCCAGAAGGCCCCCGTCGGCAACGCCGCCCCCGACCGCGGCACCGGCTACGGCGTCTCCCTCCAGTGGACCGCCCTCCAGCCGGGCAGGTCGATGGACGCGATCTTCGCCCTGGACCGCGCCAAGGACTTCGGCCAGTTCCGGGACGCCGCCAAGAACTTCGAGGTCCCGTCCCAGAACCTGATCTACGCCGACACCGAGGGCAACATCGGCTACCAGTCCCCGGGCAAGATCCCGCAGCGCGGCAAGGGCGACGGCACCCTGCCCGCGCCCGGCTGGGACTCCTCGTACCGGTGGAAGGGCTACATCCCCTTCGCCAAGCTGCCGTACGAGTACAACCCGAAGCGCGGCTACATCGTCACCGCCAACCAGGCCGTGATCGACGCCAAGAACTACCCCGACCTGCTCACCAAGGACTGGGGCTACGGCTCGCGCAGCCAGCGGATCAACGACCTCATCGAGTCGAAGACCAAGGACGGCGGAAAGATCTCGCCGGACGACATGCGGACCATGCAGACGGACAACCGCAGCGAGATCGCGACCCTCCTGAACCCGCTCCTGCTGAAGATCGACATCTCGGACCCGTACGTCCGCGAGGCACAGAAGCTGCTGGAGGGCTGGGACTACACCCAGGAGCCCGACTCGGCCGCCGCCGCCTACTTCAACGCGGTCTGGCGCAACGTCCTCAAGCTGTCCTTCGGCGACAAGCTGCCCAAGGAGCTCCGCGCCGAGGGCGACTGCATCAACGTGCGCCCGGCCGACGCCACCGGCCCGGTCGACGAGCAGAACAAGCTCGTCCGGGAATGCGGCCAGCGCGACCCGGACTCCGCGCAGCCGGACGGCGGCGACCGCTGGTACGAGGTGGTCCGCCCGCTCCTCAAGCAGGAGAAGAGCGAGTGGTGGGTCACCCCGGGCAACCGCACCGACCCGGCCACCGAGACCCGTGACCAGCTGCTCGCCCGCGCCATGAAGGACGCGCGCTGGGAGCTGACCGCCAAGCTCGGCAAGGACGTCTCCACCTGGAGCTGGGGCCGGCTGCACCAGCTGACCCTGAAGAACCAGACCCTCGGCACCGCCGGCCCCGGCGTCGTGCAGCAGCTCCTCAACCGCGGCCCCTGGAACCTGGGCGGCGGCGAGGCGGCCGTCGACGCCACCGGCTGGAACGCGGCCGGCGGCTACGAGGTCATCTGGGTGCCGTCGATGCGGATGGTCGTCAACGTCGGCGACTGGGACAAGTCCCGGTGGATCAACCTCACCGGCGCCTCCGGTCACGCCTTCAACTCCCACTACACCGACCAGACGGACGCGTGGGCGAAGGGCGACCTGTACGACTGGGCCTACGGCAAGGCGGCCGTCGACGCGGCGACGAAGGACACGCTGAAGCTGAAGCCCTGATCAGGGCCGGAAGCGGGTGACTCCCTCCGGGGTCACCACCGCGTGCACGGGGTGGTCGTGCGGTTCCTCCGGGACCCGCGCGACCACCTCGTCCGCGTAGAGGAGCACCACGAGCGCCGGATCGGCACCCGCGCGCGTGAGCCGGGCGAGCACCCGGTCGTACGAGCCGCCGCCCCGGCCGAGCCGCATCCCGCGCCCGTCGACCGCGAGGCCCGGCAGCAGGACGGCGTCGGCGGCGCACACGGCCTCGGGGCCGAGCCGGGGCCCGACCGGTTCGAGCAGGCCGCGGCCGGCCTTCGCGAGCCCCTCCGGACCCTCGTACGCCGCCCAGTCCAGGTCGTTGTCGGGGAGCAGCACGGGGAGCAGAACCCGCACCCCGCGCGCGTGGAGCGCGTCGAGCAACGCGCGCGTGCCCGGCTCGCGGCCCACGGACACATAGGCGGCGACCGTGGACGCCTCCGCGAGTTCGGCGAGTTCCAGTCCCCGGCGGGCGAGGGATTCGGCCGTGCGGGCCAGGGAATCGGTGCTCAGTGCGGCGCGGGCGGCCAGAAGTCGGCTGCGCAGCACGGTCTTTTCGGACATCTCAGGTGTCATATCGGCCCCATGCGAATTCGCCAAACTCACGAAACTGTCTTTATGTGAAGGAAGTTAACCGAAGCCACATCTTCCTCTCATTCCGAACGGCTAAGGTGCACCGCATGAATCACTTGCTCCCCAGGCTCGGCCGGATCAGCAAGGCTGTCATCCCGGCCGCCGGCCTCGGCACCCGCTTCCTCCCGGCGACCAAGGCGACGCCGAAGGAGATGCTGCCGGTCGTCGACAAGCCGGCCATCCAGTACGTCGTCGAGGAGGCCGTCGCGGCCGGCCTCTCCGACGTCCTGATGATCACCGGCCGGAACAAGCGTCCCCTGGAGGACCACTTCGACCGGAACTACGAGCTGGAGGAGGCCCTGGCGCGGAAGGGCGACGCCGAACGCCTCTCCAAGGTCCAGGAGTCCAGTGACCTCGCCACCATGCACTACGTGCGCCAGGGCGCCCCGCGCGGCCTCGGTCACGCCGTGCTCTGCGCCGCCCCGCACGTCGGTGACCAGCCATTCGCGGTGCTCCTCGGCGACGACCTGATCGACCCCCGCGACCCGCTGCTCGCGCGGATGGTGGAGATCCAGGAGCGGGAGGGCGGCAGCGTGATCGCCCTCATGGAGGTCGACCCCTCGCAGATCCATCTGTACGGCTGCGCGGCGGTCGAGGCGACCGTCGACGCGGACGTCGTGAAGGTGACGGACCTGGTCGAGAAGCCGGACGCGGACGAGGCGCCCAGCAATTACGCGATCATCGGCCGTTATGTGCTGGATCCGGCCATCTTCGGCATGCTGAGGGAGACCGAGCCGGGCCGCGGCGGGGAGATCCAGCTGACGGACGCCCTGCAGAAGCTCGCCTCGGACGAGAAGATCGGCGGCCCGGTGCACGGCGTCGTCTTCAAGGGGCGCCGTTATGACACCGGTGACCGCGGTGACTATCTGCGTGCCATTGTCAGACTCGCGTGCGAACGTGAAGATCTGGGACCGGACTTCCGGGCCTGGCTCCGGAGATACGTCAGCGAGGAGATGTAGCACCTTGAGCAGCAGCGCGGCACCGTCGCCGTCCCACGACGACCAGGACCACGGCGGTCAGGACCACGACGGCCAGGACCACGCCGGTCAGGACCACGGCGATCACGGCCGGGGCGCCGAGGAGAAGGCGGCCGACCCCTGCGCGGGGCCCGCGCGCGGGCTGTGGTCGGTGGACGAGCACCTGGCCGACATCCTCGCGACGGTCGGCCCGCTCGAACCCATCGAGCTGCAACTCCTCGACGCGCAGGGCTGCGTCCTCGTCGAGGACGTGACGGTGCCGGTCGCGCTGCCGCCCTTCGACAACAGCTCCATGGACGGGTACGCGGTCCGGGTCGCCGATGTCGCCGGAGCCACCGAGGAGTTCCCCGCCGTCCTGACCGTCGTCGGCGACGTCGCGGCGGGCGCCGGCGGCCTGCCCGAGGTCGGCCCCGGCCAGGCCGCCCGGATCATGACCGGCGCCCCGCTGCCGCCCGGCGCCGAGGCCGTCGTCCCCGTCGAGTGGACCGACGGCGGGACGGGCGGGGGCGCGGCCACCGGCATGACCGCCGCGAGCGCCGCCCCCGAGGGCGCGTCCGGCGAGGTCCGGGTGCACCGCGCCGCGGAGGCCGGAGCCCATGTCCGCGAGCGGGGGAGCGACGTACGGGCCGGGGAGCTGGCCCTGTCGGCCGGCACGGTGCTCGGGCCGCCGCAGATCGGGCTGCTCGCCGCGATCGGCCGCGGCACCGTCCGGGTCCGGCCCCGCCCCCGGGTGGTCGTCATGTCCACCGGCAGCGAGCTGGTCCAGCCCGGCGAGCCGCTGGGCGAGGGGCAGATCCACGACTCCAACAGCTTCGCGCTCGCCGCGGCCGCGCGGGACGCGGGCGCGCTCGCGTACCGGGTGGGGGCCGTCGCCGACGACGCCGAGTCGCTGCGCGCCACCATCGAGGACCAGCTCATCCGGGCCGATCTGATCGTGACCACGGGCGGGGTGAGCGTCGGCGCGTACGACGTGGTCAAGGAGGCGCTGACCGCCGACGGGCAGGTCGACTTCCGCAAGCTGGCCATGCAGCCGGGCAAGCCGCAGGGCTTCGGCGCGATCGGTGCCGAGCAGATCCCGCTGCTCGCCCTGCCGGGCAACCCGGTCTCCTCGTACGTCTCCTTCGAGCTGTTCGTCCGGCCCGCGATCCGGGCCCTGATGGGCGTCGAGGACCTGCACCGGCCCCGGGTGCGGGCCGAGCTGGCCGCCGACAAGGCGCTGTCCTCGCCCGCGGGGCGGAGGCAGTTCCTCCGGGGGACGTACGACCCGGAGGCGGGCACCGTCACTCCGGTGGGCGGTGCGGGCTCCCATCTGATCGCGGCCCTCGCGCACGCGGACTGCCTGCTCGTGGTCCCGGAGGAGACGGAGAGCGTGGAGCCGGGTGCCGAGCTGGAAGTGGTCCTCCTCGGCTGAGGGGGCGAGGGTGGGGGTACGGTGTCGTCCCACACAGCGACCGGGAGTGTCACGGCGATGAGCACGCAGCAAGGTCTCACCCACATCGACGAGGCGGGCGCGGCCCGTATGGTCGACGTCTCGGCGAAGGACGTCACGTCCCGCACGGCGCGCGCCAGCGGGCGGGTCCTCGTCTCGCCGCGCGTGATCGAGCTGCTGCGCGGTGAGGGCGTCCCGAAGGGCGACGCGCTCGCCACGGCCCGGATCGCGGGGATCATGGGCGCCAAGAAGACCCCGGACCTCATCCCGCTCTGCCATCCGCTGGCCGTGTCGGGCGTGACCCTGGACCTGGCGGTCACCGACGACGCGGTCGAGATCCTGGCGACGGTGAGGACCACGGACCGGACGGGCGTCGAGATGGAGGCCCTGACGGCGGTCTCGGTGGCGGCCCTGACGGTGGTCGACATGGTGAAGGCGGTCGACAAGGGCGCGGTCATCTCCGACGTACGGGTGGAGGAGAAGACGGGCGGAAAGTCGGGTCACTGGACGCGGAGCGAGTCGTGACGCGCGGGGGCCGGGTGTCGGGCGTGCACGACCACGAGGAGCACGCGGGACCCGCGGCGCACGGGGCCGGGGCTTCGCCGGCGACGGACGCGGTGGTCCACTCCGCCCTGGTCGTCACGGCCTCGAACCGGGCGGCCGCCGGGGTCTACGAGGACAAGGGCGGTCCGCTGATCGCCGAGGCCCTCACCCGGATGGGCTTCATCGTGGAGGGCCCGCGGGTCGTCCCGGACGGGGAGCCGGTCGAGGCGGCGCTGCGGGCCGGGATCGCCGAGGGGTACGACGTGATCGTGACCACCGGCGGTACGGGCATCTCGCCCACCGACGAGACGCCGGAGGTGACCCGCCGGGTCCTGGAGCGGGAGATCCCGGGCATCCCGGAGGCGATCCGGGCGTACGGCCGGGAGAAGGTGCCGACGGCGGCGCTCTCGCGGGGCCTCGCGGGGGTCGCGGGCGGCACGCTGATCGTGAACCTGCCGGGGTCCTCCGGCGGGGTACGGGACGGGCTGACCGTCCTGGAGCCGATCCTGCGGCACGCCGTCGACCAGATCCGCGGCGGCGACCACCCGAGACCGTCGTGATCCCGACCTGGCCGGTCGTCCTCGTGGACGGAGAGGTGATGCTCCGTCCGATAAAGATGCGTGACCACGCGGCCTGGCGCGAGGTGAACCGGCGCAACCGGGAGTGGCTGCGGCCGTGGGAGGCGACGGTTCCGCCGCCGCCCCCGGGCGGGCCGGTGGCGCAGCGGCCGACGTACCGCCAGATGGTCCGCCATCTGCGCTCGGAGGCGAACGCCGGGCGGATGCTGCCGTTCGTGATCGAGTACCGGGGGCGGCTGGTCGGGCAGTTGACCGTCGCGGGCATCACCTGGGGCTCGATGTGCTCCGGGCACGTGGGCTACTGGGTGGACAGCGAGGTGGCCGGGCGCGGTGTCATGCCGACGGCGGTCGCGCTGGCGGTCGACCACTGCTTCCGCTCGGTCGGTCTGCACCGGATGGAGGTGTGCATCCGTCCGGAGAACGGGCCGTCGCGGCGGGTCGTCGAGAAACTGGGGTTCCGCGAGGAGGGGTTGCGCCCCCGCTACCTCCACATCGACGGCGCGTGGCGGGACCATCTGGTCTTCGCGCTGACGGCGGAGGAGGTTCCGGAGGGGCTGCTGCGCCGCTGGCATCAGGCGAGAATGAGATAAGTGTTCGAATTCAATCGGTAGTTGGCAGTCAATCGATCTGAACAATCACAAAAAAGTTCAGTGATATCAGCCAGATCGTGCGACACACCGGGCCAATTGGCCGATGCCGTCGCGCGAACCCCTCTACCGTGTGAGGCGTGAGCAGCAGCGGCCTCATCTACGCAGTCATCGTCGGGGCCTGGGCCGCCTACTTGGTACCGATGTGGCTCCGCAGGCAGGACGAGCTGAACGAAGCCCGTCCGACGGAACGCTTCAGCACCGCCATCCGGCTGCTTTCCGGACGGGCGGGCATGGAGCGCCGATATGCCAAGGAGCTCAAGCAGCGGGACCGTACGGCGGAGGGTCCGACGCCCGACGTGGACCCGGACGCGGAGACCGAGCAGGTGAGCTCGGTCGACGTCCGGGCGTTTTCCGCGCCCGCGGCCAGAACGGAAGCGCGCCTGGAACTCCCCGAACGGGAGCAGGCGCCGCAACCCGCCCCGGCACCGGCGCGCCCCGCCACGGGCGCGGCGGCCGAGCGCGCCCGCCGCGGCAAGGTCCTCGCCCGCCGCCGTCGCACCACGACGCTGCTCTTCGCCGGCTTCACCCTCGGCGCGGTCGTCGCCGCCGTCGGCGGGGTCGCCTTCCTGTGGGTGCCGGCCGTGCCCGCGCTGCTCCTCAGCGCGTACATCGTGCACCTGCGGGTCCAGGAACGACGGCGCTTCGTGTACGTGATGGACCGGCGGCGCGCGGAGGCCGCGGCGGCGCGGCTGCGCGAGAGCCGGCGCCCGGCGCCCACGCCCGAGCTGTCGCCCGAGTCCGCCCCCGGTCCCTCCCCGCAGGAGGCGGACCGGCGCGCCCTGGTCGAGCAGACCGACCACGCGGAGTGGGTCGACCAGCAGCGGGAGCGCGGCCCGGCCCGCGGCGACAGCTGGGACCCGGTCCCGGTCCCGCTTCCCACCTATGTCACCGCCCCGGTCGCCCCGCGCGCCACGAGCGGCATCGACATCACGGACCCGGAGACCTGGAGCGCGGCCCGCTCCTCCACGGCGGCCGATCCGGCCCCCACCCCGTCTCCGGCCCCGCGCCAGCGCAGCACGCCTCCGCGCCGCAACCGCGACCACGGCCGCACCCCGCTCTTCGACCAGTACGCGGACGACGACCGCCCCCGGGCGGCCAACGAATGACCCCCGCCGGGGGCCGCTGACGGCCCCCGGCTGACCTGCGCGGGAACGGATTTTTGTCTGGGCCGGTCGGGATGCTAATGTTTCACACGTCGCAAGGGCCTGTGGCGCAGTCTGGTAGCGCACCTCGTTCGCATCGAGGGGGTCTGGGGTTCAAATCCCCACAGGTCCACAGACACCGAGAATCCCGTCCGATCGAAAGATCGGGCGGGATTTTCGTCATGACGGGGGTCATTCGACGCCCCTCCGGTCGTTCTTCGAGCCGGACGTTCTTATGCCCTCAAGTGTCGTGAAAATTCCCCTTGAGGGTGCGTTCGCAGGAGCTCAAGTTCCGCTCAACTCGGTGGCGACCGTGTGGTCCGGCCGACATTCTGTCGACGTTCGCCGAACATCGACATTGTGAGGTGCCGTGTCCGTCGCCCGACTGCCTGCTGGAAGACCAGCGGTGAAATCACGAAGAAATCGACTCATATCCGTTGCACTGGCGGGTGCTCTCGCCGGTTCCGCTCTCATCGCTCTTCCCGGACTCGCTCCCCCGGCTTCCGCGGTCTATCTGACCCCGGTGCAGACGGGGGAGCAGAGCGAGGAGGACTACGCCCTCGAACAGGCGCGGTCCACGGGCCGGCCGTTCGAGCTGGAGTCGGCCCGCACCGAGACCACCGACACCTGGGCCCAGCCAGACGGGACCTGGACGGTGAACCGCCACGGAACGGCCGTCCGCGTCTTCCGTGACGACGAGTGGGTGCCGACCGACCCGACGCTCGTCCTCGGCGAGGACGGAGCCGTACGGCCGGCCGCGTCGCTGGTCGACGTGACCTTCTCCGGCGGAGGCACCGCCCCGCTCCTCTCCGGAGTGAAGGACGGGCGCAAGCTCACGCTCAACTGGCCGACGGCGCTGCCCGCGCCCACGCTGGCCGGGAACGTGGCCACCTACGCCGAGGTCCTGCCGGGCGTCGACCTCCAGCTGAAGGCCGAGATCGAGGGCTTCTCGCAGCTCCTCGTCGTCAAGAACGCCCAGGCCGCGCAGAACCCCCAGCTGGACAGCCTGAAGTTCAAGTTCAGCACGGTCGGGCTCGACGTCTCCGTCGACGGCGACACGGGCAGCCTCACCGCGGTGGACCCCTCGGGTCACGCGGTGTTCTCCAGCCCGTCGCCGCTGATGTGGGACTCCACGAAGGCCACCAGCGAGACCCAGCCGCCCGCGGGCGCCCGGGCGTTCTCCGCCAACGCCGTGGGAGGGACGGCGGATGGCGGAACGACGGCACCCGCGGACAACTTCGAGCCGCCGCCGGGCGCCACCGACGCGCCGATGGAGACGGCGATCACCGGGGACACCCTGGAGATCAAGCCGGACCAGGAGCTGCTGGCCGCGCCCCAGACGCAGTACCCGGTCTTCATCGACCCGCAGTGGGCCTGGGGCGAGCGGCAGAACTGGACGCGCGTCTACGAGCGTTACCCGAACTACTCGTTCTGGAACTCCACCGACCCCATCCGGGTCGGCTACGAGGCCCAGACGGGTGGCCTGGACCGCGTCTCGCGCTCGTTCCTCCAGATGGACACGAGCGACGTCATGGGCGCCGACGTCAAGAAGGCCACGTTCCGGATCAAGAACATCTGGTCCTGGTCCTGCCAGCACCGTCCCGTGGAGCTCTGGCACACGACGGGCATCACGTCGAAGACGACGTGGAACAAGCAGCCCACCCAGATCACCAAGCTGAACACGGTGAACGACGCCAAGGGCTGGAACTCGGAGATCGAGGGCTGCGAGGCGGGGAACCTCGAGTTCGACCTCACCGCCAAGGTGAAGGCCCGGGCCAAGGAGGGCCCGAAGGGCCAGGGCATGGCCAACATCACCCTGGGTCTCTACGCCTCCGACGAGGGGGACACCTTCGGCTGGAAGAAGTTCGACCCGAAGACGGCCACCCTGGAGATCAAGTACAACACCGCTCCGAAGCGCCCCTCGGGCCTGGGGACGTACCCCAAGACCGACTGCAAGACCGGTGGTGTCATCGGCAACACGCGCGTCAGCCTGTACGCCAAGCACTCCGACAGCGAGGCCGGCAACCTGACGGCGCAGTTCAACCTGTTCAAGGCGGGTGCCGTCACGCCGTTCAGGACGATGGCCCTGCCCGCCCTGAAGGAGAAGGTCACGACCTGGGCCGTCCCGGACGTCGACCTGCCGACGGGTGACTACACCTGGAACGTCGCCACGAAGGACCAGGACAATGCCTGGGGTCCGACATCGGTGACCTGCAAGTTCACCGTCGACCGGACGCGTCCCAGCGCCCCGCCGATCATCAACTCGACGGTCTTCCCGAACGGCGAGAAGGGCTGGCCCCAGGGGACCGGCTCGGCGCGGAAGCCCGGCGCGTTCACCTTCGCCCCGAACGGGGTCGCGGACGTCGTCCAGTACCACTACTGGACGGACACCGACCCGGACGTCACGCCCGTGGGCGTCAACGTGCCGGTGAACATCACCCCGCCCAGCTACGGCCCGCACTTCGTGTACGCGTACAGCGTGGACAAGGCGGGCAACCGCTCGGACACGGCCACGTACATCTTCTACGCGACCCGCTCCGCGACGCGGGACGGGGTGTTCGACCTGAACGGTGACGGCAACCGCGACATCTGGGCCGTCGACGGGAACGGCACGCTCCTGACTTACGCGGGCCAGGGCTCCGGCGAGTTCAGCAACGCCACCAACGGCGGCGGCTCGTTCGCCGACAAGCAGGTCTCCTCCTTCGGCGACTGGGGCCAGGACGGCTACAACGACCTGGTCAGCCTGGAGTACGACGACGTCGACAAGAGGAAGAAGATCTTCGTCTACGACAACGACGGGCAGGGCCGGATCGACCCGGAGCAGCGGACCGAGCTGTCCGTGACCTGCCCGGTCCCGAACGAGCTGGACTGCTTCGGCGAGGCGAGCTGGACCGGTGACGACCACTGGTACAACGCCGACCAGGTCGCCGCCCCCGGCGACCTCAACGGCGACGGCCAGCCCGACCTCCTGGTCAAGCAGGGCAAGCTGCTCTGGGCCTACTACGGCAACCGTGCCACCAACGACCTGGACCTCGGCTTCACCAGGTCGCCGAGCCTGGTCGGCGGCACGGACTGGGACAAGTACACGATCATCACCCCGGGTGATGTCTCCGGCGACAAGCTGCCGGACCTCTGGCTCCGTGACGACGTGACCGGCGACATCCTGTTCGCCTGGTCGCAGAAGGCGTCCGGAGGCGGCCTGAACACCGCCACCCTGGGCATCCCGGCCAACCGGCTCAAGATCGGCGCGGGCGTCACCAAGGCGCTGTACCCGGTCGTGGGCTCCTCCGGTGACCTCACGAACGACCCGGCGGAGGATCGGCGCGCGGAGCTGTGGGCCCGTAAGGCCTCGGACAACACCCTGGTCGGCTGGCGCGGTGTCGCGCCGTCCGCCACCAGCACGATCGAGTTCGGGGCGAGGTTCACCATCGACGGTGTGACGGGCGGGGCCTACATCCCCTCCGGCACCACGATCCCGTCCGGCACCACGTACACCTCCAACGCCGCCAAGCTCACGATGCGGACCGACGGCAACCTCGTCGTCACGTCCAACGCGGGCGCCGTGCTGTGGAGCTCGAACACCGCCGGCAACAACGGGGCCAAGGCCGTCATGCAGTCCGACGGCAAGCTCGTGGTCACCAGCGCGGCCGGCGCCCAGCTGTGGTCCTCCAACGTGGCCGCCGCCAACGGCTACGCACTCCTCCAGGACCGCGGCAGCCTGGTCGTGTACGACGCGGCGGGCCGGTCGAAGTGGTCGACCAACACCGTCGTCCGGCACGACTACGACGGCGACGGCCGCAGCGACATGGCGGCCTGGTACGCGTACTCCGCCGGGACGTCCGCGCTGCACACCTTCCAGTCCAACTCGGACAGCACGTTCCGCGCGCCGGTCAAGTCCTACGAGTCGGCGGTGGGCAGCTGGAACGTCGACCGGATGCAGTTCGTCACCGGTGACTTCAACGGTGACGGCCGCGGGGACCAGGCGTCGCTCTACGACTACGGCGACGGCGTCGTCAAGCTCTTCACCGCGACCGGCAAGGCGGGCGGCGGGTTCAACGCCCCGTTCCCGTCCTGGACCTCGGGCAAGGGCGGCTACTACTCCGCCTCGATGACCCTGCTGGCCGGCGACTTCAACGGTGACGGCCGGGACGACATCGCCGCCTGGTACGGGTACGCGGCGGGCAACGACACCATCTTCACCTTCACCGCGAACCCGCAGGGCGGCTTCAACACGCCGTTCGGCTCCGCGCAGATGACGGCGGGCAAGTGGAACGTGGCGAACAGCAAGTTCGTCACCGGTGACTTCAACGGTGACGGCCGGGACGACATCGCCGCCCTGTACGGGTACCCCGACGGCGCGCTCAAGATGCACACCTTCCCGGCGCAGCCCGGTGGCACCTTCCCGGCGGCCGGCATCCAGTCCTGGTCCGAGAACGGCACCACCTGGGGCAGCTTCAGCCGTACCTTCCCGCACGCGGGTGACTTCAACGGGGACGGTCTCGACGACGTCGCCTTCTGGTACGACTACGCCGACGGCCACGACGCCCTGTTCAAGCTGCCGGCCTCGTCGGCGCGGGACGGCAAGTTCGGCGCCGCGGTCAAGAGCCTCGACGTACCGACCGGCAACTGGTACTACCAGGGCGCCCAGTACGTGCCGGGTGACTACAACGGTGACGGCAAGGACGACATCGGCAGCTTCTACGGCTACTCCACCGGAGCCGTCAAGACGTTCACCCACGTCGCGACGGCCACGGGCTTCGACTACCACAAGGCGGGCTGGGGCACCGAGACCGGCTGGACCTGGTCGCGAGCCACCATCCTCCGTCCCTACAACTAGCGGCACGGCCCCACCCGCCTGAGTGGGGAGCACGACGGCGATGCCCGGGAATCCGTCCCGGGCATCGCCCTTTTTCATTGCCCGAATTCGAGCGGTCCCGAGTGTTCGGATATCGAAATTCACCTTTCTCAGATCTACCTCAAATGGCGGGCGTCGTGTCGTCCGCTGCACATAGCGTTCGGTGACATTTCCGTCCCCATGAGAGGTGGGGTGTGAGAATTCAACGCATACGTGGTTCCGTAACCGTTATGGCGGTCGCGGTCACGATAGGAGTTCTTCCGGCGGCGGGTGTTTCGTCCGCCGTTCCGGAGGCGAGAAATCCGCTTCCGGCGCTGGAGCAGCCGAATCCGGTGCCCGTGGAAAGGGCCGCCTTCGGCGGGGCCAGAAAGCCCGACGCCGCGGCGGCGCACGCGTGGAAGGGGAGGCCACGCGTGCGCTGGCCCGCCGCGGGCTCGGCGGAGGTGACGCTGACCCCACCGCCGGCCGGTGCGCGGGCGGTGGGACCGGGCAGCGGCGCGACCGCGGTCGAGGCGGGGTCCCTCCCCGTCTCCGTCGCGCTGACCGGCGGCGCCGCGGCCTCGGCCCGCGTCAAGGTCCAGGTCGAAGCACGCGAGGCCGCCCGGCGCGTCGGCGTCGAAGGGCTGCTGCTCTCCCTGGACCGTACGGACGCCCCGGCCGAGAAGAAGGCGGGCGCGTCCGCGGGGACCGGGGCCGTGACGGCCGGCCGGGCGGGCAAGGCCGGGACGGGCACGCGCGTCCAGGTGGACTACTCCGCCTTCCGTGACGCCTACGGCGGCGACTGGGCCTCCCGGCTCCGCCTCGTACGGCTCCCGGCCTGCGCGCTGACGACCCCCGACAAGGACGTCTGCCGGGTCCGGACGCCCCTGACGACCACGAACGACACCCGCGCGGGCACCCTGTCCGCGCCGGTCGCCCTGTCCGGCGCGACCGTGCTGGCCGCGACGGCGGGGGCCGAGGGTTCGTCGGGCGACTACAAGGCGACGAGCCTGTCGGCCTCCGGGACCTGGAGCGCCGGCGAGGCGAACGGCTCGTTCGCCTGGTCGTATCCGGTCGAGGTGCCGGCGGTGCCCGGCGGGATCCAGCCGACGATCTCCCTCGACTACTCCTCGCAGGCCGTGGACGGCCGGACCGCGGCCTCCAACAACCAGC
Source organism: Streptomyces sp. NPDC088553 (assembly GCF_044752965.1). NCBI lineage: Bacteria > Bacillati > Actinomycetota > Actinomycetes > Kitasatosporales > Streptomycetaceae > Streptomyces > Streptomyces sp. NPDC088553. Next base: position 184,636 of record NZ_JBIVMG010000015.1, read on the forward strand.
CCTCGTGGATCGGTGACGGCTGGAACTGGGAGCCGGGCTTCATCGAGCGCCGCTACAAGGCGTGCAACGACGACCAGACCGACGCGACGAACACCACGCGCGTGGGCGACCTGTGCTGGTTCAACGACAACGCGACGCTGAACCTGGGCGGCAAGAGCACCGAGCTGGTCTTCGAGGACGGCAAGGGCTGGCAGGAGGCCGGCGGCTCCGGCGCCACGGTCGAGAAGCTGACCGGCGCGGCCAACGGCGACGGCGGCTCGGACGGCGTCGACGGCAAGGGTGAGCACTGGAAGGTCACCACGACCGACGG
>NZ_JBIVMG010000016.1:0-170745 GCF_044752965.1 Streptomyces sp. NPDC088553
AACGCCCGGTTACATTCCGAACCCGGAAGCTAAGCCTTTCAGCGCCGATGGTACTGCAGGGGGGACCCTGTGGGAGAGTAGGACGCCGCCGAACACCCGCCCTTTTAGCTCAGTCGGTAGAGCGTCTCCATGGTAAGGAGAAGGTCAACGGTTCGATTCCGTTAAAGGGCTCCAAGTAAGAAGGCCCCCGCCTATGGCGGGGGCCTTTTTGCGTTCCCTGGACAGATGGACAAGCCGGCGATCCCCGCACGGGGATCGCCGGCATCGTCAGCGGTCGTCCGGTTCGCGGAGGCGCATCGCCAGGATGGCCATGTCGTCGGAGGCCGGGGCCTGGGCGAAGCGTTCCACCGCGCGGAGCACTCGGGAGGCGACAGCGCCGGCCGTCAGGCCCGTACAGGTCTTGAGGACTTCGGCGAGGCCGTCGTCGCCCAGCATGCGGGTGCCCTCGCGGCGTTCCGTCACGCCGTCCGTGACGCAGAGGAGGACGTCGCCCGGATCGAGCGTGATGGTCTCCTCGTACAGTTCGAGGTCCTCCATCACGCCGAGGAGCGGCTGGGGTTCGGCCGCGGACGTCACCGTGCCGTCCGGGCGGAGGCGCAGGGGGAGCGGATGCCCGGCGCAGACGACCTTGAGGATCGCGGAGCCGTCCTCCTGGGGGCGCATCTCGCCGTACAGGAGGGTGAGGAAGCGGCTGCGGGCGCCCTCGTCGAGGATCGCCGCGTTCAGGCGTTCCAGGACGGCCGGGCCGCCGAAGCCCTCGCGGGCCAGCAGACGGAGGGCGTGGCGGGCCAGGCCGGTGACGGCGGCCGCCTCGGGTCCCGTGCCGCAGACGTCGCCGATGGCGAAGCCGTAGGCGCCGTCGCGGATGGGGAAGAGGTCGTAGAAGTCGCCTCCGACCTCGTTGCCCTCACCGGCCGCGCGGTAGATGACGTCGACCTCGACACCCGGGATGTGGGGGAGGCCGGGCGGGAGGAGGCTGCGCTGGAGGGACTGGCTGATCGCCACGCGCTCCGAGTACAGGCGGGCGTTGTCCAGGGCCAGGGCGGCCCGGCGCGAGAGATCCTCGGCGAGCTCCAGGATCTCCTGGCGGAAGTGGTCCTCCGAGGGCCGGCCCAGGGTCAGCATGCCGATGACCCGGTTGCGGGCGACCAGCGGCAGGACGACCGTCTCGCCGGCGACCGCACTCGCGGTGGCCAGGGTGGTGTCGATGCCGGAGGAGAGCGGGCTCGTGGGGTGATCGAGGGCGCGGACCGAGGCGCTGAGGGCCGCGCGGTGGGCGGCGTCGCCCGGTGCGGTCCAGACGCGGGCGCCGGGCGTCGGCACCGGGTCGGGCGGGGAGATGGAGGAGAGCAGGTCCTTGAGGCCGTCGATGCGGTCCTCGTCCTCGTGGAGCACGTACGAGAGGTACGGGTCGGAGGACTGGTCGGCGATCGTGTAGACCGCGCACCAGGTGGCGAGGGTCGGGACCGTCATCTGGGCCATCAGGGCCAGGGTCTGGTCCCGGTCGAGGGTGCCCGCGAGCAGGTCGGAGGCCTCGACGAGGAAGCTGAGGGAGCCGCGGCGGAGACGTTCCAGCTCGCCGAGGCGGGCGGATTCGACGGCCAGGGCGATGCGGTCGGCGGCGAACTGGAGGCGGAGGGCCTCCTCGTTTGAGTAGCGGTTCGCGGACTCGGCGGCCACGCCGAGGGAGCCGGTGAGCCGGCCCTCGACCTTGAGGGGCACGGTGACGACCGAGCGCATGCCGGTGCCTTCGAGGAGGGGCACGGCGCCGGGGACGGCGGCCAGGTCCTCGTGCACGGCGGGCATGCGGGCGGAGCCGTAGCGGCTTGCGCCGGTCTCGACGGGGACGCGGGCGAAGCGCTGGCGGGCGGCCGGGAGGCCGGTGCTCGCCCGGACCTCGAGTTCCGTCTCGTCGTCGGTGGCGAGGAGCAGGAAGGCGGCGTCGCCGTCGAGCATGTCGCGGGCGCGTTCGACCGTGCGCTGGAGCAGGCCGTCGAGGTCGTCGGGGGCGGGGGAGCCGATGAAGACCTCGAAGGGGTCCGCGGCGCGGTTCTCGGAGCCCGGCTCGGAGGCGGGGCGCTGCGGGGTCTGGAGGATCGCCCGCTCGTGCTCGCGCACCAGGAGGCAGACGGTGGACGGCTCGCCCTGGGCGTCGCGGACGCGGAGGTGGGCGGCGTAGACAGGGATGACGCGGCCGTCGGCGCAGCGGATGCCGTAGCTGCCCTCCCAGCGGGAGAGGCGGAGTGCCTCGGCGAGGCCGGTGCCGATGCCGGGGGTGTGGGGCCAGGCCGCGAGGTCGCCCAGAGGTTTGCCGGTGACCTGCTCGGAGGCGTAACCGAAGAGTTCCGCGGCGTCCTCGTTCCAGGCGGTGATGGCTCCGCCGCGGTCGATCTGGACGACGGCGACGCGGACGCGGCTGTCGGTGACCGGGAGGAGCGCGTCGGGGAGGACGGGGCCCGCGGAGCGGGTGCCGACCGGGCGCTGGGCGAGGTCGAGGTGGAACCAGACGTGCTTGCGGGTGGGGGTGTAGTCGACGCCCCAGCGGTGGGCGAGGGCGGCGCAGAGCAGCAGGCCGCGGCCGTTCTCGCGGTCGGGGCTGCCGAGGGTGCGGCCGCCCTGGACGGGGATCTCGCGCTCGGGGTAGCGGTCGGCGACCTCGATGCGGATGCTGTCGTCGGAGCGGAGGCAGAGGACTTCGGCGGAGGTGCCGGCGTGGATGACGGCGTTGGTCACGAGCTCGCTGGTGAGCACGACGGCGTCGTCGACGAGTTCGGGGTGTCCCCAGCCCTGGAGGGTGTCCCGGACGAAGGCGCGGGCAGCCGCGACGGACCGCCCGACGGGCTCGAAGCTGGCAGTCGCCCGCGCGGTGATCACAGCACTCCTCGTACGCGTCTCGACGCCCGGCTCTGCCATGCTCGGTCTGTCCCTCCCGCTGCCCGGTGGTCGTACGCGCACCACACCGCCCCCGCCGGGCGGACCGGGGCGGTTGGACAGTCGGAAGCCAGGTTACTTACCTTCACCGCCCGAGCGGATGCCGGTCACCGCTGAATCCGTCCCCATGGGGTAGGGACGCTGTGCGAAGCTGCCGAACTGTTATCGCCTGGTTCGGTGGCGGTGAAACACTGGGCAGGCTACCGGCGGGAGCCGGAGCGGTACGGTCGACCCCTTTCGGGAGGGACACGGTGGAACCTGGCACGGCGGCGCGACGCGGCGGAGGCAGCGGTACGCGCGCGAGGGGCGGGCGTTCCCGTGGGGGGACGGTACAGGTGGACGCGGCGGCCCTGGAGCGGCTGCTGGCCGCACTGGTGTCCATGCGGGACGGAAATCTCCGCAGGCGGCTCACGGTGTCCGGTGACGGGGTCATGGCGGAGATCTCCGCCGTGTTCAACGAGGTCGCGGACCGGCAGATGCATGTGACGGGGGAGCTGTCGCGGGTCCGCCGGGTGGTGGGCCGCGAGGGCAAGCTGTCCGAGCGCCTGGAGGCGGGGGCCGGTGAGGGGGCGTGGGCGGCGGCGATCGAGGCCGCGAACGCGCTCGTCGACGATCTGGCCCGGCCGGTGTCCGAGGTGGGGCGGGTGCTCTCGGCGGTGGCCGAGGGTGATCTGGACCAGCGGATGGACCTGCGTTCGGAGGGTGCCGACGGGACGGTCCGGCCGCTGCGCGGGGAGTTCCTGAAGGTCGCCCGTACCGCGAACAATCTTGTGGACCAGCTGTCGGTGTTCGCCTCCGAGGTGACCAGGGTCGCCGTCGAGGTGGGTACGGACGGCAAGCTGGGCGGGCAGGCGCAGGTGCGCGGAGTGTCCGGTTCGTGGAAGGACCTCACGGACTCGGTCAACACGATGGCGAACCGGCTGACGGCCCAGGTGCGGGACATCGCGCTGGTGACGACGGCGGTCGCGGACGGTGATCTGTCGCAGAAGGTCACGGCGAACGTGGCCGGCGAGATGCTGGAGCTGAAGAACACGGTCAACCGGATGGTGGACCAGCTGTCGTCGTTCTCCTCCGAGGTGACCCGGGTCGCCCGTGAGGTGGGTACGGAGGGCGAGCTCGGCGGTCAGGCCGAGGTGGCCGGGGTCGCCGGTGTGTGGAAGGACCTCACGGACTCCGTCAACACGATGGCGGGCAATCTGACCAACCAGGTGCGGGGCATCGCCGAGGTCACGACGGCGGTCGCGAACGGTGACCTGTCGCAGAAGGTGCGGGTGTCGGCGCGCGGGGAGATCGCGCAGCTGGCGGACACCATCAACCAGATGACGAAGACGCTGCGGATCTTCGCCGACGAGGTGACCCGGGTGTCGGGCGAGGTCGGTGCCGAGGGTCTGCTGGGCGGTCAGGCGCAGGTGCCGGGGGCGGCGGGGACGTGGAAGGACCTCACCGACTCGGTCAACACCGTCTTCCGGAACATCACCACGCAGGTGCGTGACATCGCGCAGGTGACGACGGCGGTGGCCAACGGTGATCTGTCGCAGAAGGTCACCGTGGACGTGGCCGGCGAGATGCTGGAGCTGAAGAACACCGTCAACACGATGGTGGACCAGCTGTCGGCCTTCGGTTCCGAGGTGACCCGGGTGGCCCGGGAGGTCGGTGTCGAGGGTCTGCTCGGCGGCCAGGCCGAGGTGAAGGGCGCGGCGGGGACGTGGAAGGACCTCACCGACTCGGTGAACACTGCCTTCCGGAACCTGACCGGTCAGGTGCGTGACATCGCGCAGGTGACGACGGCGGTGGCCAACGGTGACCTGTCGCAGAAGGTCACCGTGGACGTGGCCGGCGAGATGCTGGAGCTGAAGAACACCGTCAACACGATGGTGTCGCAGCTGTCGTCTTTCGCCGACCAGGTGACGCGGATGGCGCGGGACGTGGGCACCGAGGGCCGGCTGGGCGGCCAGGCCCGGGTGGACGGCGTCTCGGGGCGCTGGCGGGAGCTCACCGACTCGGTGAACTTCATGGCCGGCAACCTGACGTCGCAGGTGCGGCAGATCGCGCAGGTGACGACGGCGGTGGCGCGCGGTGACCTGTCGCAGAAGATCGACGTGGACGCGCGCGGCGAGATCCTGGAGCTGAAGAACACCATCAACACGATGGTCGACCAGCTCTCCGCGTTCGCCGACCAGGTGACCCGAGTGGCCCGCGAGGTGGGCACCGACGGGCGCCTCGGCGGGCAGGCGCAGGTGCCGGGTGTGGCAGGCGTGTGGCGCGACCTGACGGATTCGGTGAACGGCATGGCCGGCAACCTGACGACTCAGGTCCGCAACATCGCGCAGGTCGCCACGGCGGTGGCGCGCGGTGACCTGTCGCAGAAGATCGACGTGGACGCGCGCGGCGAGATCCTGGAGCTGAAGAACACCCTCAACACGATGGTGGACCAGCTGTCGAACTTCGCCGAGCAGGTGACGCGGGTGGCCCGCGAGGTGGGCACCGAGGGCATTCTGGGCGGTCAGGCCGAGGTGCAGGGGGTCTCCGGCACCTGGAAGGACCTCACCCAGTCCGTGAACTTCATGGCGAACAACCTGACCATCCAGGTGCGGAACATCGCCGAGGTCACGACGGCGGTCGCCAAGGGCGACCTGTCGAAGAAGATCACCGTCGACGCCCGGGGCGAGATCCTGGAGCTGGTGACGACCGTCAACACGATGGTCGACCAGCTGTCGAACTTCGCCGACGAGGTCACGCGGGTGGCCCGTGAGGTGGGTACGGAGGGCATCCTCGGCGGTCAGGCGCGGGTCCGGGGCGTCACCGGTACCTGGAAGGACCTGAGCGACAACGTCAACCTGATGGCCAACAACCTGACGAGTCAGGTGCGGAACATCTCCCGGGTCTCGGCGGCCGTCGCCAACGGCGATCTGACGAAGAAGGTGACGGTCGAGGCGCGCGGCGAGGTCGCCGAGCTCGCCGACACCGTCAACACCATGGTGACGACCCTGTCGTCGTTCGCCGACGAGGTCACGCGCGTGGCCCGTGAGGTGGGTACGGAGGGCGAGCTGGGCGGCCAGGCCCGGGTGCCGGGTGTCTCGGGCACCTGGAAGGACCTGACCGAGTCGGTGAACTCGATGGCCTCCAACCTGACCGGTCAGGTGCGCCAGATCGCGGCCGTCACCACGGCCATCGCCAAGGGCGATCTCACCAAGAAGATCGACATCGACGCGCGCGGCGAGATCCAGGAGCTGAAGAGCACCATCAACACGATGGTCGACCAGCTGTCGAACTTCGCCGAGGAGGTCACCCGGGTGGCCCGCGAGGTGGGCACGGACGGCCAGCTCGGCGGTCAGGCCCGGGTGCGTGACGTGGACGGCACCTGGCGGGATCTGACGGAGTCCGTGAACGAGATGGCCGGGAACCTGACCCGGCAGGTGCGGGCGATCGCCGCCGTCGCCACGGCGGTGACCCGGGGCGATCTGAACCTCAAGATCGACGGTGTCGACGCGGCGGGCGAGATCCAGGCCCTCCAGGAGAACATCAACACCATGATCGCCAACCTGCGCGACACCACCCTCGCCAACGAGGAGCAGGACTGGCTGAAGGGCAACCTGGCCCGTATCTCCGGCCTCATGCAGGGCCGGCGGGACCTGGACGACGTCGCCTCGCTCATCATGAGCGAGCTGACGCCGGTGGTCTCGGCACAGCACGGGGCCTTCTTCGTGGCGATGCCGACCGGCTCCGCCCACAGCGACGCCGAACTCGTCGGTGAGGGAGAGGGCTCGTACGAGCTGCGGATGCGCGGGAGTTACGGCTACTCCACCGGGTCCATGCCGACCTCGTTCCGCCCCGGCGAGACGCTCATCGGGACGGCGGCCGAGGAGAAGCGGACCATCCAGGTCAACGTTCCGCCCGGCTATCTGAAGATCTCCTCCGGGCTCGGGGAGGCCGCGCCGGCGCATGTGATCGTGCTTCCGGTCCTCTTCGAGGGCAAGGTCCTCGGTGTGATCGAGCTGGCGTCCTTCCAGCCGTTCACGCAGATCCAGCGGGACTTCCTCAACCAGCTCGCCGAGCTGATCGCCACCACCGTCAACACGATCAGCGTCAACACCAAGACCGAGGTGCTGCTCCAGCAGTCGCAGGAACTCACCGAGCAACTCAAGGAGCGCTCGGCCGAGCTGGAGCACCGGCAGAAGGAACTCCAGGGTTCCAACCTGGAGCTGGAGGAGAAGGCCGAGCTGCTCGCCCGGCAAAACCGCGACATCGAGGTGAAGAACACCGAGATCGAGGAGGCCCGGCAGGTCCTGGAGGAGCGGGCCGAGCAGCTCGCCGTCTCCATGCGCTACAAGTCCGAGTTCCTGGCGAACATGTCGCACGAGCTGCGCACCCCGCTCAACTCGCTGCTGATCCTCGCCAAGTTGCTCGCGGACAACGCCGAGACCAACCTGACGCCGAAGCAGGTCGAGTTCGCGGAGACCATCCACGGCGCCGGTTCCGACCTGCTCCAGCTGATCAACGACATCCTCGACCTGTCCAAGGTCGAGGCGGGCAAGATGGACGTCTCGCCGACCCGGATCGCGCTCGTCCAGCTCGTCGACTACGTGGAGGCGACCTTCCGGCCGCTCACGGCGGAGAAGGGGCTCGACTTCTCGGTGCGGGTCTCGCCCGAGCTGCCGGCCACCCTCCACACCGACGAGCAGCGGCTGCTCCAGGTGCTTCGCAACCTCCTGTCCAACGCGGTGAAGTTCACCGACACGGGGGCGGTGGAGCTGGTGATCCGGCCGGCCGGGACCGATGTGCCGCAGTCGATTCGCGAGCAGCTCCTGGAGGCCGGTTCGCTGCGCGATCCGGAGGCCGATCTGATCGCCTTCTCCGTCACGGACACCGGGATCGGCATCGCCGCGAGCAAGATGCGGGTCATCTTCGAGGCGTTCAAGCAGGCCGACGGCACGACCAGCCGGAAGTACGGCGGTACGGGTCTGGGGCTCTCGATCAGCCGGGAGATCGCGCGGCTGCTCGGCGGCGAGATCTTCGCGGCGAGCGAGCCGGGCCGCGGTTCGACGTTCACGCTCTATCTGCCGCTGAACCCGACGGAGCTGTCGGCCGACTACGGGCAGGGGCCGGCCGACGACCCGCAGCAGGGCGCCGAGGAGGGGGCCGCCGGGGCCGTCCACCCGTTCCCGCACTTCCCGCCGCCGCCCGTACGGACGGAGGCGCGGTCCGGGGCGGGCGCGCTCTTCCGGCACCGGAGGAAGGCGGCCGCGGAGGCGACCGGGGCGCGGACGACGGTGCCGGGGCAGTCCGAGCAGCAGATCGCCGCCGACCGGGCGGAGCAGGAGGCGGAGGCCGAGCCGCGTCGTACCTTCGGCTTCTCCGGCGAGAAGGTGCTCATCGTCGACGACGACATCCGCAACGTCTTCGCGCTCACCAGCGTCCTCGAACAGCACGGACTCGCGGTGCTGTACGCGGAGAACGGGCGGGAGGGCATCGAAGTCCTGGAACAGCACGACGATGTGACGATCGTCCTGATGGACATCATGATGCCGGAGATGGACGGATACGCGACGACGACCGCGATCCGGCGCATGCCGCAGTTCGCGGGGCTGCCGATCATCGCGCTGACGGCGAAGGCGATGAAGGGCGACCGGGAGAAGGCGATCGAGTCCGGCGCCTCGGACTATGTGACCAAGCCGGTCGACCCCGACCACCTGCTGTCCGTGATGGAGCAGTGGATGCGGGGGGAGTGACGCCGGGCGGGGCCCGTGGTGCGGGGGAGTGACTCCGGGCGGGCCCCGTGGTGCGGGGGGAACGCCTCCGCACCACGGGGCCGCCTTCGGTCGCGGCCGGGCTTTCGGCTTTCGCTGACGGGCTGTCGCCACGCGGGTGTGAGAGGCCGGGATACGGGGAACCTTCTGGTCTCCCACCGCGTTTCCGGTACGTGCACAGTGACATCGCGGTGACAGGGTGTGGCGACGGGCGGGGTGCGGCTACGATGACCGGCACAAGGACGGACGGCGTTAGAGAGTCGTCTTCTGGGGCGGCGCCCGGTGCTTCCCCCGGTTCGGGGAGCCGGGGAGAGACGTTGCCGGGGCGAGGAGGACGGGGCATGGTGCAGAAGGCCAAGATCCTCCTGGTCGATGACCGGCCGGAGAATCTGCTGGCGCTGGAGGCCATTCTCTCCGCGCTCGATCAGACGCTGGTGCGGGCATCGTCCGGGGAGGAAGCGCTCAAGGCGCTGTTGACGGACGACTTCGCGGTCATCCTGCTCGACGTCCAGATGCCGGGTATGGACGGCTTCGAGACCGCCGCGCACATCAAGCGGCGGGAGCGGACCCGGGACATCCCGATCATCTTCCTCACCGCCATCAATCACGGTCCCCACCACACGTTCCGTGGGTACGCGGCCGGGGCGGTCGACTACATCTCGAAGCCGTTCGATCCGTGGGTGCTGCGCGCCAAGGTCTCGGTCTTCGTCGAGCTGTACATGAAGAACTGCAAGCTGCGCGAGCAGGCCGCGCTGCTGCGGCTGCAGTTGGAGGGCGGCGGCGAGGGCGGTCAGGGCAAGGAGGCCGCCGGTCTGCTCGCCGAGCTCTCGGCCCGTCTCGCGGCCGTCGAGGAGCAGGCGGAGGCGCTGTCCAAGCAGCTCGACGACGACTCCGCCGACGCGGCGGCCGTCGCCACCGCCGCGCATCTGGAGCGCAAGCTCACCGGATTGCGACGCGCGCTGGACGCGCTGGAGCCCGGCACCGGCGCCGCGCCGACGCTGCCGGCCCAGAGCTGACACACCGTCACCGAGGCGTAGAGCGCCCGACGTCCCGCGTGATGCGGCGTCAGCTTCGGGCCACGGCGGGAGCGACACGAACGGGTGAGGCGGACAGCCGGTCCTCACACCGGTAACCTCGGCATCATGGCTTCACGTACGTCCGGCAAGGGTTCCCAGGGCACGGCGGGCACCGCAAAGCCGCGCGCCGGCCGTACGACGGGCGCCGCGAAGAAAGCGGCACCCGCGAAGTCCCCCGCCAAGCCGCCCGCCAAGAAGGCGGCGGCCAAGAAGGCCGCGCCCGCCAAGCGCGCGCCCGCGCGGAAGACCGCGGCGAAGAAGGCCGCTCCCCGGCCCGCGCCGTCCCCCACCGGGGGCGTCTACCGGCTCGCGCGCGGTGCCTGGCTCGGCCTCGCGCACGCCGTGGGGGCGGTGTTCCGGGGGATAGGGCGTGGCGCCAAGGGCCTCGACCCGGCTCACCGCAAGGACGGGCTCGCGCTGCTGCTCCTCGGCCTCGCGCTGATCGTCGCCGCGGGCACCTGGTCCAACCTCCGCGGCCCCGTCGGCGACCTGGTCGAGATGCTGGTCACCGGTTCCTTCGGCCGGCTCGACCTGCTCGTTCCGCTGCTCCTCGGCGCGATCGCCGTGCGCCTCATCCTCTTCCCGGAGAAGCCCGAGGCCAACGGCCGGATCAGCATCGGCCTCTCCGCCCTCGTCATCGGCGTCCTCGGCCAGGTCCACATCGCCTGCGGTTCACCCGGCCGCGGCGACGGCAGCGAGGCCATGCAGGACGCCGGCGGCCTCATCGGCTGGGCCGCGTCCCAGCCGCTCGTCTTCATGATGGGCGAGGTCCTCGCCGTCCCCATGCTGGTCCTGCTCACGCTCTTCGGGCTGCTCGTCGTCACCGCCACCCCGGTCAACGCGATCCCGCAGCGGCTGCGCGCCCTCGGCGCCAGACTCGGCATCGTCGAGCCCGCCTACGACCCCGCGGAGGACCACCCCGAGGGCCACGGGAGCCCCTCCGGGGAGTACGACGCGTACGACGAGGAGTGGCGCGAGGCCCGGCCGCAGCCCCGCACCCGGCCCGCGCGCCGCCGGGGCCCCGCGGACCCCTACGACGTGGAGCGGGCCGAGGCCGAGATGCTCGACCGGCGCAGCCGGCGGGCCCGCCCCTCCTCTGAGCCCGTCTTCGACCACGGACTGGACCCGGTGGACGTCGCCGCGGCGGCGGCCGCCGCGCTCGACGGCGCGGTGCTCAACGGCATGCCGCCCTCCCCGATCGTCGCCGACCTCACCAAGGACGTCACCGCCGACCGCAAGGCCGCCGTGGACGCCGCCGCGAAGGCCGCGGCCGAGGCCGCGGAAACGGCGGCTCCGGCCGCTCCCGTGCCGCCGGCCCGTGGTGGTGACCAGCGGCCCGGCGGAGGCGTACCGGATCTGACCAAGCCGGCGCCCGAGCCGACCGATCTGCCGCCCCGGGCCGAGCAGCTCCAGCTGTCCGGCGACATCACGTACTCCCTGCCCTCGCTCGACCTCCTGGAGCGGGGCGGGCCCGGCAAGACGCGCAGCGCCGCCAACGACGCCGTCGTGGACTCGCTCTCCAACGTCTTCACCGAGTTCAAGGTCGACGCCGCCGTCACCGGTTTCACCCGGGGACCGACGGTCACGCGGTACGAGGTCGAGCTCGGCCCCGCCGTGAAGGTCGAGAAGATCACGGCCCTGACCAAGAACATCGCGTACGCCGTGGCCTCCCCGGACGTACGGATCATCTCGCCGATCCCCGGCAAGTCCGCGGTCGGCATCGAGATCCCCAACAGCGACCGGGAGATGGTGAACCTCGGTGACGTCCTGCGGCTCGCCGCCGCGGCCGAGGACGACCACCCGATGCTCGTGGCGCTCGGCAAGAACGTCGAGGGCGGCTACGAGATGGCCAACCTGGCGAAGATGCCGCACGTCCTGGTCGCCGGTGCCACCGGATCCGGAAAGTCCTCCTGCATCAACTGCCTGATCACTTCGATCATGATAAGAGCGACCCCCGAGGACGTCCGGATGGTGCTCGTCGACCCCAAGCGGGTCGAGCTCACCGCGTACGAGGGCATCCCGCACCTGATCACCCCGATCATCACCAACCCCAAGCGGGCCGCCGAGGCCCTCCAGTGGGTGGTGAAGGAGATGGACCTCCGGTACGACGATCTGGCGGCCTTCGGCTACCGGCACATCGACGACTTCAACCAGGCGATCCGGGACGGCAAGATCAAGCTGCCCGAGGGCAGCGAGCGGGAGCTCAACCCGTACCCGTACCTGCTCGTCATCGTCGACGAGCTCGCCGACCTGATGATGGTGGCGCCCCGGGACGTCGAGGACTCGATCGTCCGCATCACGCAGCTCGCGCGCGCCGCCGGCATCCACCTCGTGCTCGCCACCCAGCGGCCGTCCGTCGACGTCGTCACCGGCCTCATCAAGGCCAACGTGCCCTCCCGGCTCGCCTTCGCGACCTCCTCGCTCGCCGACAGCCGGGTCATCCTCGACCAGCCGGGCGCCGAGAAGCTCATCGGAAAGGGTGACGGACTGTTCCTGCCGATGGGTGCCAACAAGCCCGTCCGCATGCAGGGCGCCTTCGTCACCGAGCACGAGGTCGCGGCCGTCGTGCAGCACTGCAAGGACCAGATGACCCCGGTCTTCCGGGAGGACGTCACCGTCGGGACCCGGCAGAAGAAGGAGATCGACGAGGACATCGGCGACGACCTCGATCTGCTGTGCCAGGCCGCCGAACTGGTCGTCTCCACGCAGTTCGGCTCCACGTCGATGCTCCAGCGGAAGCTGCGCGTCGGCTTCGCGAAGGCCGGACGGCTGATGGACCTCATGGAGTCGCGGAACATCGTCGGGCCGAGCGAGGGCTCCAAGGCGCGCGACGTGCTGGTCAAGCCCGACGAGTTGGACGGCGTGCTGGACGTGATCCGGGGGCAGTCGGGGGAGTAGGCCGGAGTCCGTGGCCCGAATGGAGTAGAGCCCGGGGGCGGCCGGAGTACGCGGGCGGGGCCGAACGGAGCCGGGGCGGGGGCGGCCGGAGTACGCGGGCGGGGAGCGGGTACGCGATCGAGACCGGGCCGAGACTCACTCGTAAGGGAATGGAGGGCAACCGTTTCCCCTGGCCGTACGTCAAGTTGAGCGGAGGGACAGAAGGATGTCCCAGCCTCATGGCGTACAAACAGCACCCGCCCGGTTGCCCCACCCTTTCGTACCACCCATAGACTGAACGTCCAGCAGGTGGCTACACGCTCGAAAGGCGCTCTCGTGTCCATCGGCAACTCCCCCGAAGACGACCGGATCTTCCCGGCAGACGACCGGGACTCGATCGGTCGCGCTCTCCAGCAGACCCGCATCGCCGCCGGTCTCACCGTCGAAGAGGTCAGTGCCTCCACCCGTGTCCGGATTCCGATCGTGCAGGCGATCGAGGAGGACGACTTCTCCCGCTGCGGCGGCGACGTCTACGCCCGCGGCCACATCCGCACGCTCGCGCGTGCCGTCGGCCTCGATCCGGCCCCGCTGATCGAGCAGTACGACGCCGAGCACGGCGGTCGCCCCGCGCCCACCCCCGCCGCCCCGCTGTTCGAGGCGGAACGCATCCGCCCCGAGCCGCGCCGGCCCAACTGGACCGCCGCGATGGTCGCGGCCATCGTCGCCGTCGTCGGTTTCGTCGGCTTCACGATGTTCAACGGCAACGAGGCGCCCAAGGGCACCACCGCCGCGGACGGCGGCCCGGCGCCCGCGCCGGAGAAGGCCACCTCCGCCGGCAAGCCGAAGCCGGTCAAGCCCGCGCCGCCGAAGCCCACCGAGAGCGCGATCGCCGCGGTCCCGCAGGACAAGGTGACGGTGAAGATGACCGCCACCGACGGCAAGAGCTGGATCTCGGCCAAGGCCGCCAACGGCAAGCTGCTCTTCGACGGGCTGCTCCTGGACGGCGAGTCCAAGACCTTCCAGGACGACGAGCGCATCGACCTGGTCCTCGGCAACGCCGGAGCGATCGAGCTCTACGTGAACGGCAAGAAGATCGACGACAAGTTCGAATCCGGCCAGGTCGAGCGGCTGACGTACACCAAGGGCGACCCCGAGGCCGGCTGAGCCGCCCCTCCGGGCCCGTGATGGGGCCCCCGTCGCGCAGGTGAACCCTGCGCGACGGGGGAACGGCCGGGACGAAGTAGTCTTGAGTCCATGCCCGAACGCCGTACCGTCGCCCTTGTCACTCTTGGCTGCGCCCGTAACGAGGTGGACTCGGAGGAGCTCGCAGGCCGCTTGGCAGCGGACGGCTGGGAGCTCGTCGAGAACGCCGAGGACGCGGATGTCGCCGTCGTCAACACCTGTGGATTCGTCGAGGCCGCCAAGAAGGACTCCGTCGACGCCCTCCTCGAAGCCAATGATCTGAAGGACCACGGCCGCACCCAGGCCGTGGTCGCCGTCGGCTGCATGGCCGAGCGGTATGGCAAGGAACTCGCCGAGGCCCTCCCGGAGGCCGACGGCGTCCTGGGCTTCGACGACTACTCCGACATCTCCAACCGCCTCCAGACCATCCTCAGCGGTGGCAGTGTCGAGGCCCACACCCCGCGTGACCGGCGCAAGCTGCTTCCGCTCTCGCCGGTGGAGCGCCAGGCGGCCGCCGCCGCGGTCGCCCTCCCCGGTCACGGCGTCGTGGACGCTCCCGCTCCCGCCGCCGCCCCGGCCACCGCTCCCGAGGACGTGCCGAGCGACCTGCCGGACGGTCTCGCGCCCGCCTCCGGGCCGCGCGCACCGCTCCGCCGGCGTCTGGACGCCAGCCCCGTCGCCTCCGTGAAGCTGGCCTCCGGCTGCGACCGCCGCTGCTCCTTCTGCGCCATCCCCTCCTTCCGCGGCTCCTTCGTCTCGCGCCGTCCCTCGGACGTGCTGAACGAGACGCGCTGGCTCGCCGAGCAGGGTGTGAAGGAGGTCATGCTGGTCTCCGAGAACAACACCTCGTACGGCAAGGACCTCGGCGACATCCGGCTCCTGGAGAGCCTGCTGCCCGAGCTCGCCGCCGTCGACGGCATCGAGCGCGTCCGCGTCAGCTACCTCCAGCCCGCCGAGATGCGTCCCGGCCTGATCGACGTCCTCACGTCGACCGACAAGGTCGTGCCGTACTTCGACCTGTCCTTCCAGCACAGCGCCCCCGACGTGCTGCGGGCCATGCGCCGCTTCGGCGACACCGACCGGTTCCTCGAGCTCCTGGAGACCATCCGGGCCAAGGCCCCGACCGCCGGTGCCCGCTCCAACTTCATCGTCGGCTTCCCCGGCGAGACCGAGGCCGACTTCGCCGAGCTGGAACGCTTCGTCACCCACGCCCGGCTCGACGCCATCGGCGTCTTCGGCTACTCCGACGAGGACGGCACCGAGGCCGCCACGTACGAGCACAAGCTCGACCAGGACGTCGTCGACGCCCGCCTCGCCCACCTCTCCCGGCTCGCCGAGGAGCTCACCGCGCAGCGCGCGGAGGAGCGGATCGGAGAGACCCTTGAGGTACTGGTCGAGTCCGTGGACGACGAGGACGGCGTGATCGGCCGCGCCGCGCACCAGGCGCCCGAGACCGACGGTCAGGTGGTCCTCACCACGGCCGGCGGTACCAGCCCCGACCTGGCTCCGGGCCGTATGGTCATGGCGAAGGTCGTCGGCACGGAGGGCGTCGACCTGGTGGCCGAGTGTCTTTTCGAGGAGGCAGGCAGATGACCGGAGTCCCGGCATCCGCGACGGGCGGGACCGGTAGGCCGGCGCCCCGCGGCAAGCTGGGCACGGCGGCCGTCAACCAGGCCAGCCTGTGGAACATCGCCAACATCCTGACCATGATCCGGCTCGTGCTCGTGCCGGCCTTCGTGCTCCTGCTCTTCCAGGACGGCGGCCACGACCCCGCGTGGCGGGCCTGGGCCTGGGCGGCGTTCGCCGTCGCCATGATCACGGACGTCTTCGACGGGCACCTCGCCCGTGCGTACAACCTCGTCACGGACTTCGGGAAGATCGCCGACCCGATCGCCGACAAGGCGATCATGGCGGCCGGACTCATCTCGCTGTCCTTGCTCGGGGACCTGCCCTGGTGGGTGACCGGCGTCATCCTGGCCCGCGAGCTGGGGATCACCCTGATGCGGTTCTGGGTGATCCGCCACGGAGTCATCCCGGCCAGCCGCGGCGGCAAGATGAAGACGCTCGCCCAGGGCACGGCGGTCGGCATGTACGTGCTGATGCTCACCGGGCCGCTCGCCACCCTGCGCTTCTGGGTGATGGCGGTGGCCGTCGTGCTGACGGTCGTCACCGGTCTGGACTACGTCCGCCAGGCGGTCGTCCTGCGCCGCAAGGGGCTCGCCGCCGAGCGGGCCGCCGCGCGGTCGGAGGCGGCGACGCGATGACCGAGGCCGCCCGGGTGCTGGCGCTGCTCGCGGAGCGTGGTCACACGCTCGCCGCGGCGGAGTCGCTCACGGGCGGACTGGTGGCCGCGGAGCTCACCGGGGTGCCCGGCGCCTCGGTCTCCTTCCGGGGGTCCGTCACGGCCTACGCCACGGACCTCAAGCAGGAGCTGCTCGGCGTCGACGCGGGCCTGCTCGCCGAGTGCGGAGCGGTGGATCCCGAGGTCGCGCTGCAGATGGCGACCGGTGTACGGGCCCGGCTCGGCGCCGACTGGGGAATCTCGACGACCGGGGTGGCCGGCCCCGATCCGCAGGACGGACAGCCGGTCGGAACCGTCTACGTGGCGGTCGCGGGACCTGCCGCGACGGGCGCCCGCGCCGGGAAAGTGGTCTCGTTGAGGTTGAACGGCGACCGCGCGGACATCCGTAGAGAGAGTGTGCGGAGCGTGCTGGAACTGCTCCACGAGGAACTCTCGGGAAATGCGCGGGCACAGGATACGGAACACAACGGGGGGAATTGATGTTTGCAGCCCTGAGTGAACACGACATCGCTCCCCGCACGGCCGCGGCGCGAGGCGGTACGGTGGGGCGTGAAGGATGCGGCTACGCGGTCCGAGGAGGGAGCCACCGATGATTCTGCTCCGTCGCCTGTTGGGTGACGTGCTGCGTCGGCAGCGCCAGCGCCAAGGCCGTACTCTGCGCGAAGTCTCCTCGTCCGCCCGAGTCTCGCTCGGCTATCTCTCCGAGGTGGAGCGGGGGCAGAAGGAGGCTTCCTCCGAGCTGCTCTCCGCGATCTGCGACGCGCTGGACGTACGGATGTCCGAGCTCATGCGTGAAGTGAGCGACGAGCTGTCACTGGCCGAACTGGCCGAGTCGGCAGCGGCGAGCGAACCGGTGCCGACGCCGGTACGCCCGATGCTCAATTCGGTGTCGGTGACGTCGGTGGGCCGTGTGCCCACCGAGCGGGTGACCATCAAGGCGCCCGCGGAAGCGGTGGACGTCGTCGCCGCCTAGTCATCGCCGTACGAAGCGATACGGGGTCGAGCCCCGGTCGGTGTCCCTTCGGGGGCACCGACCGGGGCTTTTCTCTTGCTTCCGCGATGCGGGGCGAATTGTCTGAGATGCCGGGTTCCGGTGCCTCGTGCCATGGTGGGGGGAACGTACGACTGGGCCGTGTGCGCCGGGTTTGCCTCCGGTGCGCCCTCCCGCAGGGTGATCCTGCCGGTCTAGCGTCGACGGCAGGAGGCGGCCATGGTACGGCGACGGATGCCGCCGGCGACGCTCGCGCTGGTCGCGATCGGGCTGGTGGCCGGGGGGCTCTGGTGGTGGGCGGTGCTGCGCCTGCTCCTGGTGCCGGGGGAGGCCGGCACGGTCGAGGGCGCGGTGGCCGCGGGCGGCTGGGGGCTGAGTCTGCTGCCGGTGCACGTGGCCGCCTCTTCGGGACGGCCGGGCGTCCTCGCCCGGCGGGTCACCAGGGCATCGCGACGCCGCCGTTGGGGCGCAGGATCTGGCCTGTCGTGAACGCGGACGCGTCGGACGCGAGGTGCAGGACGGCGTGCGCGATGTCCTCGGCCTCCCCGACCCGGCCCAGCGGTGAATGGCGGATCATCGCGGCTTCCGCCTGCTCCTGGGCGGCCGGCTCGTGGCGGTCCGTCATGGGGGTGCGGATCCAGCCGGGGGCGACCGCGTTGACCCGGATGCCGTGCCGGCCCGCCTCCGTCGCCAGCGTCTTCGTCAGCTGGACGACGGCCGCCTTGGTGACGCTGTAGCAGAGCAGGCCGGGGCTCGCGGTGTCCATCGCGCCCGAGGCCATCGTGACGATCGAGCCGGGGACGCCGGCCGCGATCATCGAGCGGGCCGCCTCCTGGCAGGCGTACAGCACGCCCTTGAAATTGACGGCGAGGACGCGGTCCAGGTCCTCGTCGCGGGTCTCCAGGACCGAGCTCGTGTGCATGATCCCGGCGACGGCGGCCATGACGTGGAGGGGGCCGGCCGCGCGGACGGCGGCGGCGAGGGCGGCGCGGTCGGTGACGTCCAGGAGGTGCGCGTGCGCGGTGCCGCCTTCGCGGGCGATGAGGGCGACCGTCTCCTTGAGGCCGGGCTCGTCGCGGTCCGCGCAGTGCACGGTGGCGCCGGCCTGGGCGAGGAGGACGGCGGTGGCGCGGCCTATGCCGCTGGCGGCGCCGGTGACGAAGGCGGTGCGGTGGGTGAGGTCGTAGGCGGGGAGGGTCGTCGTCATGCTCGGACCGTACGACCGGATCTGACGGGCCGTCAATTGGATGGAGCGGGAGGACCGGATGGATCTCGTGCCGGAGGGGCGTCGGTGGGGCCGCGTTGGCAGTCGGGGCACCAGTACGTGACCCGGTCGCCGAGTTCCGCCTTGCGGATCGGGGCGCCGCAGCGGAGGCAGGGGTGGCCGGCGCGGCCGTAGACGTGCAGCCGGGTGCCCGGGCGGCGGGCGGTCGTCGTGCGGCGGTCGGGGCGGTCCTTGTTCGCGTCCAGGAGACGGTGAGCGGTCGCGACCAGGCGGGCGGGGACGTCGGGGGCGAGGTCGCCGACCGGGAGCCAGGGCGTCACGCCGGCCAGGAAGGCCAGCTCCGACTTGTACACATTGCCGATGCCGGCCAGGTTCCGCTGGTCGAGCAGGGCCTCGCCGAGAGCGCGGGTGGGGTCAGCCGTCAGCCGGCGGGTCGCCTCCTCGGCGGCCGTCGCTCCCCAGTCGGGGGCCAGCAGGTCGGGGCCCAGGTGGCCCACCGCGTCCGGCTCGTCCGCGGTGCGGAGGAGTTCCAGGACCGGGAGGCGGTAGCCGTACGCGGTGTGGTCGGCGTTTCCGAGGATCGCGCGGATCTGGTGGTCCGGGCCGCCGTGCGGGCGCGCCCCGGTCGCGTACACGCGCCAGGCGCCGTCCATCCGCAGATGGGAGTGGAGGGTGAGGCCGCCCTCGATGCGGGCGAGGAGGTGCTTGCCGCGGGGGGTGACGTCGAGGAGCGTGCGGCCGGTCAGGTCGGCGGTGGCGAAACGGGGGACTCGGAGGTCCGCGCGCGTCAGTGGCCGGCCTGCCAGGGCGGTGTGGAGGCGGTGGGCGGTCTGCCAGACGGTGTCTCCTTCGGGCACGGTTCCATGATGCCGGGTGGGTGGGGTCTTGTGCGGGTGCGGGTGCGGGTGCGGGTGCGGGTGCGGTGCCGGTGTGGGTGTGGGTGGCTTTGTGGGTGGCCGTGCTTCGCCGTGCTCGGGTGCGGGTGCCGCCTAGGCGCGGAGGCGGAGGCCTCTGGGGGTGGCGACGAAGCCCGCTTGCTCCAGGGGGCCTGCCAGGGGGGACGTCAAGGACGTCGCCCCGTTGATGCGCTCCACCGTGACCGTGCCCAGGGTGCCCGCTTTCGCGGAGGTCGCCAGGGCTTCCGCCGCGGCCTTCAGAGCCGGGTCGTCCGGGTCCGTCGGCCAGGACAGGAGCGTCTTGCCGCCGCGCTCCATGTAGAGCGCGAGTTCGCCGTCGACCAGGACCACCAGGGCGCCCGCCTTGCGGCCCGGCTTGTGGCCGGCGCCCGTCGGGGGCTCGGGCCAGGACAGGGCCGCCCCGTAGGCGTTGGCCGGGTCCGCCGCCGCGAGGACCAGCGCGCGCGGGCCCGCCGCGGCCTCCGCGCCGCGGTCGCGGGCCGTCGCGGCGGCCCGGAGGCGGTCCACCGCTCCGTCCATCGCGAACTGGGCCGCGCCGAGACCCTCGACCACATAGCCGCGCCGGGCCTGCCCGCTGTCCTCGAAGGCGGCGAGGATCCGGTACGTGGCGGAGAAGCCGCCCTCCACGCCCTCGGCCGCCACCGCGCCCCGGGTGACCACGCCGTGCCGGTCGAGGAGGGTGCGGGCGAGTGCGTGCGCCCGGTGGGTCGGTTCCGGTTCCGGCGGGGGGAGCAGGGACCAGCGGCCGGAGACCGTGGGCGGGCCGGTGCGGGAGGCGGGCCGGGCGGCCGCGGTCAGCGTGCCGTACCGGCCGCGCGGGACCGTGCGGCGCGCGCGGTGGGCGGTGGAGCCCGCCGTGCGGCCCGAGCCGAGGAGCGCGCGCAGCGGGGCCAGGGTGTCGTTGGTCAGGCGGCCGGACCAGGCCAGGTCCCAGAGGGCGTCCGCCAGCTGCGGGTCGGTGGCGTCCGGGTGGGTGGTGGCCCGGATCTGGTCGGCGATCTGCCGGAAGAACAGGCCGTACCCGCCGGAGAGGGCCGTGAGCACCGACTCGTGCAGCGCGGACAGCTCCAGCGGATGCGGCTGCGGGAGGAGCAGCGGCGCCGCGTCCGCCAGGTACAGCGAGACCCAGCCGTCCTTGCCGGGCAGTGCCCCGGCTCCCGCCCAGACGACCTCGCCGGTGGTCGTCAGCTCGTCGAGGAGCGCCGGGGAGTAGTCGCGGACCCGGGACGGCAGGATCAGCTTCTCCAGGGCCGAGGCGGGCACGGGTGCGCCCTGGAGCTGCTCGATCGCACGGGCGAGGCCGTCGATGCCGCGCAGGCTGTTGCTCCCCAGGTGCTGCCACTGCGGCAGGAAGGTGGCGAGCGCCGCCGGGGGCACCGGCTCCAGCTCATGGCGCAGGGCGGCGAGGGAGCGGCGGCGCAGCCGGCGCAGGACGGTGGCGTCGCACCACTCCTGGCCGATGCCGGAGGGGTGGAACTCGCCCTGGACGACGCGGCCCGAGGCGGCGAGCCGCTGGAGGGCGCCGTCGGTGACGGCCGCGCCCAGGCCGAAGCGGGTGGCGGCCTGGGAGGAGGTGAACGGGCCGTGCGTCCGCGCGTACCGCGCGAGGAGGTCGCCCAGGGGGTCCTTGACCGGCTCGGTGAAGGCCTCCGGTACACCGACCGGCAGGGCCGTGCCCAGGGCGTCCCGGAGCCTGCCCGCGTCCTCGACGGCCGCCCAGTGCTCCCGGCCGCCGATCCGCACCCGGATCGCCCGGCGCGCCGCCCCGAGCTCGGCCGCCCAGCCCGCCTCGGCGCCGCGCTCGGCCAGCTCGGCGTCGGTCAGCGGGCCCAGGACCCGCAGCAGGTCGGCGACGCCCTCCACGTCCTTGATGCGGCGGTCGTCCGTCAGCCACTGGAGCTCCCGCTCCAGCTCCGTCAGGACATCGGCGTCGAGCAGCTCGCGCAGCTCCGCCTGCCCGAGCAGCTCGGCGAGCAGCCGGGAGTCCAGCGAGAGCGCGGCCGCCCGCCGCTCGGCGAGCGGGGAGTCGCCCTCGTACAGGAACTGCGCCACGTAGCCGAAGAGGAGCGAGCGGGCGAACGGGGACGGCTCGGGGGTGGTGACCTCGACCAGGCGGACCCGGCGGGCCTCGATGTCCCCCATCAGCTCCGTCAGACCGGGGAGGTCGAAGACGTCCTGGAGGCACTCGCGGACGGCCTCCAGGACGATCGGGAACGAGCCGAACTCGCTCGCCACCTGGAGGAGCTGGGCGGCGCGCTGGCGCTGCTGCCAGAGCGGGGTGCGCTTGCCGGGGTTGCGCTTGGGCAGCAGCAGGGCGCGCGCGGCGCACTCGCGGAACCGGGACGCGAACAGCGCGGAGCCGCCCACCTGGTCGGTGACGATCTGACCGATCTCGCCCTTGTCGAAGAGGGCGTCGGCCGCGCCGACGGGCGCCTTGTCGGCGTCGAACGTCGTGTCGAGGTGCCGTCCGGGGTCGACCGGTTCGTGGTCGAGGAGGTCCAGGCCCATGTCCAGGCCCATCAGGTCGGCGTCCGGGAGGCGCAGCACGATGCCGTCGTCCGCGTGCATCACCTGCGCGTCCATGCCGTACCGCTCGGCGAGCCGCGCGCCGAGCGCCAGCGCCCACGGGGCGTGCACCTGCGCGCCGAACGGCGAGTGGATGACGACCCGCCAGTCACCGAGCTCGTCCCGGAAGCGCTCGACCAGGATCGTTCGGTCGTCGGGCACATGGCCGCAGGCCTCGCGCTGCTCCTTGAGGTACGCCAGGACGTTCTCCGCGGCCCAGGCGTCCAGGCCGGCGGCGAGCAGCCGCAGCCGCCCGTCCTCGTCCGAGAGGGCGCCGACCTCACGGAGGAACGCGCCCACCGCCCGGCCCAGTTCGAGCGGGCGGCCCAGCTGGTCGCCCTTCCAGAACGGCAGCCTGCCCGGCACCCCGGGCGCCGGCGTGACGAGCACCCGGTCCCGGGTGATGTCCTGGATCCGCCACGAGGTGGTGCCGAGGGTGAACACGTCGCCGACCCGGGACTCGTACACCATCTCCTCGTCGAGCTCGCCGACCCTGCCCCCGCCCTTCTTGGGGTCCGAGCCGACGAGGAACACCCCGAAGAGACCCCGGTCGGGGATCGTGCCGCCCGAGGTGACGGCGAGCCGCTGCGCGCCCGGCCGCCCCGTGACCGTGCCGGCGACCCGGTCCCAGACCACGCGCGGGCGCAGCTCGGCGAAGGCGTCCGACGGATAGCGGCCGGCGAGCATGTCGAGCACGCCCGTGAACGCCGACTCGGGCAGCGAGGCGAACGGCGCCGCCCGGCGCACCAGGGCGAGCAGGTCGTCCACCTGCCAGGTGTCGAGCGCGACGATGGCCACCAGCTGCTGGGCCAGGACGTCCAGCGGGTTGGCGGGGATCCGCATCGACTCGATCGCGCCCGTGCGCATCCGCTCGGTGACCACGGCCGCCTGCACGAGGTCGCCCCGGTACTTGGGGAAGACCACGCCCGTCGACACTGCGCCGACCTGGTGCCCGGCGCGGCCCACGCGCTGGAGCCCGGAGGCCACCGAGGGCGGCGACTCGACCTGCACGACCAGGTCGACCGCGCCCATGTCGATGCCCAGCTCCAGGCTGGAGGTGGCCACCACGGCGGGCAGCCGGCCCGCCTTCAGGTCCTCCTCCACCTGGGCCCGCTGCTCCTTCGACACCGAGCCGTGGTGGGCGCGGGCGAGCAGCGGCGGGGCGCCCTGGGCCGCGCCGGACTGAGCCATGATCTCCGCCGGGGGAGCCCCATCGGGGAGGGGTTCGCCGGTCGCCCGCTCGTACGCGATCTCGTTGAGCCGGTTGCACAGGCGCTCGGCGAGCCGGCGGGAGTTGGCGAAGACGATCGTGGACCGGTGGGCCTGGACGAGGTCGGCGATCCGCTCCTCGACGTGCGGCCAGATCGACGGCTTGTCGCCGCCGTCCTTGCCTTCGGAGGCGGGGGAGCCGCCCAGCTCGCCCATGTCCTCGACGGGGACGACGACGGAGAGGTCGAACTCCTTGCCCGAGGGCGGCTGCACGATCTCCACCGCGCGCCCCGGCGACAGGTACCGGGCCACCTCGTCCACCGGGCGGACCGTGGCCGACAGGCCGATCCGGCGCGCGGGGCGGGGCAGCAGCTCGTCGAGCCGCTCCAGGGAGAGGGCCAGGTGCGCGCCCCGCTTGGTGCCCGCGACCGCGTGGACCTCGTCCAGGATGACCGTCTCCACGCCCGCGAGGGCCTCGCGGGCGGCGGAGGTCAGCATCAGGAACAGCGACTCGGGCGTGGTGATCAGGATGTCCGGCGGCCGGGTCGCGAGCGACCGGCGCTCGGCCGGCGGGGTGTCACCGGAGCGGATGCCGACCCGGATGTCCGGCTCGGGAAGCCCGAGCCGCACCGACTCCTGCCGGATTCCGGTCAGCGGCGAGCGCAGGTTCCGCTCGACGTCCACGGCGAGGGCCTTGAGCGGCGACACGTACAGCACACGGCAGCGCTTCTTCGGCTCGGCCGGCGGCGGTGCGGAGGCGAGCCGGTCGAGGGAGGCGAGGAAGGCGGCCAGGGTCTTGCCCGAGCCGGTCGGAGCGACGACGAGCACGTCGGTGCCCGCCCCGATGGCGGTCCAGGCGCCCTCCTGCGCCGCCGTGGGCGCGGTGAAGGCCCCGGTGAACCAGCTGCGGGTCGCGGGGGAGAACGAGTCGAGCGCGGACCTGACCATGTCCCCCATCGTGCACCCCGGCACTGACAACCGCCCGGACCTGGGGATATCCGGACCCGGGTGTCCGCACGCGCCACGGCGGACCCCTCGGCCCTGCCGCAGAATGGAGACATGGCGAGTGGGGAGCGGGCACGGTACTGGCAGTACTCCGAGCTGCCCGGGGTCGACCTGCTGCACGCCCACTACATCCACAAGGCCTTCGCCCGCCACACCCACGAGACCTTCGTCTTCGCCGCGATCACCGAGGGCGTCGAGGCCTTCCACTACCGCGACGACCTCGTCCACGCCGGCCCCGGACAGATCGCCCTGGTGAACCCCGACACCCCGCACACCGGGCACGCGGGCGTGCCCGAGGGCTGGACGTACCGGACCATCTACCCCGACGCGGAGATCGTCCGGTCCATCGCCGCCGACACCCTCGCCCTGCGCGGCTCGGTCGGCTTCACCACGCCCGTCGTCGACGACCCGTACGCCGCCAGGCTCGTCGTCGGCGTCCACCGGGCCGCGGAGGAGGGCAACGCGCTCGCGGCCGACAGCCTGCTCCGGCTGGTCACCGCCCGCATGCTGCGCAGCCACGGCGGGATCGTCACCCCGCTCCCGCCCCGCTCGGCGGGCGCTCGGAACGCCGCACGCGCGCGTGCCGTCCTGGAGGACCGCATGATCGAGCCCCCGACCCTGGAGCGGCTCGCCTCGGACCTCGGCACCAGCCCCTTCGCCCTCCTCCGGGCCTTCCGGGACGCCTACGGGATGCCGCCGCACACCTGGCTGACCGACGCGCGCGTACGCCGGGCCAGACAGCTGCTCGACACGGGCACGCCGCCGGCGGAGGCGGCCGCGGCCGTCGGCTTCACCGACCAGTCGCACCTCAACCGGCATTTCACCCGCAGCGTCGGGGTGCCACCGGGGGCGTACCAGCGTGCAAGAACGTACAAGACCGGGCCGCCGGGGCTGCCGTAACGTCCCTGACGTGGCAGAACAGACAGCACCTCCCGTCATACGCGACGGCACACCGACCAAACCCGACGCGGCCGTCGTCCGCGACGCCCTCGGGGTCGGCGTCGCCGTCGGGCTCTCCGGCTTCGCCTTCGGCGTGACCTCGGCGGGCTCCGGCCTCAGCGTCCTGCAGACCTGCGTCCTCAGCCTGCTCGTCTTCACCGGCGCCTCGCAGTTCGCCCTGGTCGGAGCGCTCGCCGCCGGCGGCAACCCCTTCACGGCCGCCGCCGGGGCCTTCTTCCTGGGCACCAGGAACGCCTTCTACGGACTGCGGCTCTCCCAGCTCCTCGCCCTGCCGAAGGCCGTCAGGCCGTTCGCCGCGCACTGGGTGATCGACGAGACCACGGCCGTCTCCCTCGCGCAGCCGACCCGCCGGGCCGCCCGCATCGGCTTCACCGTCACCGGACTCACGCTGTACGTCCTGTGGAACGCCACCACCCTCCTCGGGGCGCTCGGCGCCGAGGCGATCGGCGACACCGCCGCCTGGGGGCTCGACGCGGCCGGACCCGCCGTCTTCCTGGCACTGCTCGCCCCCATGCTGAAGTCCGCGACCGAGCGGGCCACCGCCGGGATCGCCGTCCTGCTCGGCCTCGGGCTGCTGCCCGTGCTGCCCGCCGGCGTCCCTGTGCTCGCGGCGGCCCTCGCAGCGCCCCTGGTGCTCTGGTTCCAGGGCCGCCGGATGGACCCCGCCGGACGAGAGAAGGACTCCCGATGAACGTCTGGATCGCGATCGCCCTGACCGCCGCCGGGTGCTACCTGGTGAAGCTGGCCGGCCTGCTCGTACCCGCCGGAGCGCTGGAGCGCCCGCTCGTCCAGCGGCTCGCCGCCCTGCTTCCCGTGGCCCTGCTCGCCGCGCTCACCGCGCAGCAGACGTTCAGCACGGGCGGCACCGTCGTCCTGGACGCCCGCGCCGCCGGCCTCGCCGCGGCGGCGGTCGCCCTCGTCCTGCGGGCACCGTTCCTGGTCGTGGTGGGCGCGGCCGTCGCCGTCACGGCGGGGGTACGGGCGCTGGGCTGGTGACCTCCGGTCACAGGGCCTCCGCCGAGGTGACCTCTGATCGAGGGGCCTCCGCCCGGGGGGCGTGCTCGCACTGCCTCCCGAGGTCCCCTGCTCGCGCTGCCTCCCTGGGGCACGTGCTCGGACCGCCTCCCGAGGTCATTCGAGCGCGCGGCCGTGGGCGCGGAGGGTGCGGAGGGCTTCGACGGTGACGATCGGGCGGCATTCCAGAGCCGTTCCCGGGGCCCAGGCGCGCCAGCGGATCGGCCAGCCGCCGTCCTCCTCCTGGTCGGCGGCCAGCCGGTCGAGCGAGCGGGTCATCTCCTCCTCCGTGAACCAGCGGGTCGCCAGGGAGTCCGGCACGCGCGCGTAGTCGTGCGGAAAATGCCGCTCCCCCGGCGCGTAGCCGTCCGCCACCGGGTAGTCCTCCTCCCGGTCCGGGTCCAGTACGGCGAGCCGTTGCTCCCGGACCATGCGGCCGAGACGGTCGGCGGCCGCCTCCGCACGCGCGCGGTCCGGGGCCCCGTCGAGGAAGGCGACGGCCGCCTGTACCTCGTACGGATGGGACTTCTCCAGGGACTCCACCGCCGACCAGCAGAACTCGGTCGCCCGGAACAGCCACGCGTGCCAGACCTGGTTGCGGTGCAGCACCCCGACCACCGGGCCGGTCGTGAGCAGCGCGCTCGGCGGGGAGTCGACCACCGGGACGAACGGCGCGGACGGATAGGCGCGCTGCGACGGGTGGATCGCCGGGAGCGCGCCCTCGTGGGTGGAGACGTCCGTGAGATAGCGGCAGATCCGCTCCACGCGCAGGCCGCCGCAGCGGCCGATGGAGTCCAGCACGCGCAGCGCGTGCGCGGTGTGCAGGGGCTGGCTGACCGGCCCGCGGAGATCGGGTTCGAGCGCGTGGCCGTATCCGCCGTCCTCGTCGAGGTACGCCGAGAGGGCCGTCTCCACCTGATCCGCGCCACCGCGCAGGAAGTGGTAGGCGAACCGGCGCTGTTCCAGGACGCGGGCCGTCAGCCAGATGAAACGCTCGGCGCGGGCCAGGGGGGTCGCTGGCGGGGAGGAGAGTGGTTTTTCGGCCATGCTCCGACCGTAGGGCGGAAAGTCGCGGTGACAAGGGCTACGGAGCGGGCTGCACTCTTGGGAGCGTGATACTGGGGTCATGCGGTTGACGATTTTCTGGGAACGGATGGCGGACCACTTCGGTGCGTCGTACGCCGAGTCCTTCGCGCGCGACCATGTGATGGCCGAGCTCGGGGGCCGGACGGTGCACGAGGCGCTGGATGCGGGCTGGGAGACGAAGGACGTGTGGCGGGCCGTCTGCGCGGCCGTCGACGTACCCGCCGACAAGCAGTGACCGCCCTCGGTCACGGCAGGTGATCGAAGGGGATGTGGGGGGTCCGGGGTGGAATGTCCGTGCGGTGCGCGAGACTGGCGGGGTGGCTCCTCCGACTGACGACACCGACGGCACCGACGGCACCGATGACACCGGCGGCTCCGACCTGACCGCACCGACGGATTCGACCGCCCCGACCGCATCGGCTGGACCGACCGGACCGACTGGAGCGGCCGGGCCGGGCGTCTCTACCGGGTCGACCGGGTCGACCGAGACCGGTTCCGTCGTCTCCGCGGCGGCGCCGGGTGGCAGAGGCGACGACGGCGGCCCCGCGGCCGTGTCCGTCGCCGAGGCGGCCCGGATGCCGCGGTGGCTGCCCCGCGCGATCGTCCTGGCGCTCGCGCTCTACTCCGTCTTCCTCCTCGGCAGCTGGGCCTTCCACCAGCTCGTCGGTCTCCTCGTCAACATCCTGCTCGCCTTCTTCCTCGCCCTGGCCATCGAACCGGCGGTCGGGCGCATGGCGGCGCGCGGGATGCGCCGGGGGCTCGCCACCTTCCTCGTCTCCTTCGCCGTCCTGATCTTCAGCGTCGGCTTCGTCTTCCTCCTGGGGTCGATGCTCGCCGGCCAGATCGTGGACATGGTCGAGAACTTCCCCAAGTACCTCGACTCGCTGATCAACTGGATCAACCAGACCTTCCACACGGACCTGTCGCGGGTCGAGGTCCAGGACAGCGTCCTGAGCTCGGACTGGCTGCAGAAGTACGTCCAGAACAGCGCGTCCGGCGTTCTCGACGTCTCCGCCACCGTCCTCGGCGGCCTGTTCCGGCTGCTGACGATCTTCCTGTTCGCGTTCTACTTCGCGGCCGACGGGCCCCGGCTGCGGCGCGCGCTCTGCTCCGTCCTGCCGCCCGCCCGGCAGACCGAGGTGCTGCGGGCCTGGGAGATCGCGGTCGACAAGACCGGCGGCTATCTGTACTCGCGCGGACTCATGGCGCTCATCTCCGGTGTCGCGCACTTCGTGCTCTTCGAGATCCTCGGCGTGCCGTACGCGCCCGCGCTCGCGGTCTGGGTCGGCCTGGTCTCGCAGTTCATCCCGACCATCGGTACGTATCTGGCCGGCGCGCTGCCGATGCTGATCGCCTTCACCGTGAACCCCTGGTACGCGCTGTGGGTGCTCGGTTTCGTCGTGATCTACCAGCAGTTCGAGAACTACCTGCTCCAGCCGAAGCTCACGTCGAAGACGGTGGACATCCACCCGGCGGTCGCCTTCGGTTCGGTCATCGCGGGGACGGCGCTGCTCGGCGTCGTCGGCGCGCTGATCGCCATTCCGGCCGTCGCCACCCTCCAGGCCTTCCTCGGTGCCTATGTGAAGCGGTACGACGTGACGGACGACCCGCGCGTCCATGGCCACCGGAGGTACGGGGAGGCCGTGGTCGCGCGGCTGCAGAAGGCCCTTCACCACAAGAAGGAGAAGGAGAGGGAGGCGGCTGCCCGGGATCCTTCGGCCGAGGAGCCCGGGGCCCGGCGGTCCCGGCCCGAGGACTCCTGAGCCCGCGCCCCAGGGCCTCCTGAACCCGCGCTCACAGGTACGACGGCCCGGTGACCCGGTGCCGGAAGGTGTGCCAGATCCACGCCTGGACGGCCACGAGGAGCGGCGTGACGACCAGCAGGGTGGGGACGAGCAGGCCGAGTGTGGCGGGGGACGCCGCCCGCTCGGCCAGCGGCAGCGCGGTGCCCGCCCAGAGCGGCAGCCCGCCCATCAGGACCGCGGTGAGCGCGAAGGACTGCCAGGGGCGCCCGGCGCGTCCCACGAGCCTGCGGGCGCGCTCGTACGGCAGTCCCGTGAGCCGGAGCGTGGCGAAACCGAGCCCGTGCGCGGCGAACAGCGCGGCCACGGCGAGCGCGGTGAGGAGGGCCGTCGCGCCGGTCGCCGGCGTGTACGGCCGCCCGGTGAGCAGGGCCGCGAGCAGCCACCCCCAGGACAGCGCGACGGTCCAGCTCCCGCAGGTCACCGCCGCGTCGCAGGCCGCGCGCCAGCGTGGACCCGGACCGCGGCCGCGGGACCAGAGGCCCGCGTCGCGGACGATCCAGCCGGTCAGCAGGGCCACGAGGACCGGGAACTGGCCGCTCAGGAGCTCGCCTTCGAGCGCGGGGAAGCAGCCGACGAGGACGCCGGCGGTGGCCACGAGCCAGACCTCGTCGCCCAGGAAGAACGGGGCGAACGAGGCGAGGACCAGCCGCCGCTCACGGTCGTTCCGGCCGAGCCAGGGCGTGAGCATGCCGGTGCCGATGTCCGCCCCGGCGAGGACGAACCAGCCCGCCGCGAAGAAGGCGAGAAGGGCGATGGCCAGGGTCTCCACGGGGGCTCCTCGGGCTTTCCTGGGGGAGGGGAGGGGGTGACTGAGGGTTCAGTAGCGGGGGGCCGGGAGGGCGTCGGCCGGGTCGGGTGTTCCGCCTTCGCCGTCGTTCCCGCCCCCGTCTCCGTGCCCGCCCCCGTTCCCGTCCGCGGTGGGCCGCTCGTCGTGGCCGAGGCCGGCGTCGACCGGGCCCCGGCGGGCGTGGCGGGTGAGGAGCCAGGCGTTGAGGGCCACGAGCAGGACGAAGACCGTGGTGAAGACGGTGAGGGAGAGGCGCATGGTGCCAGGGGAGAGGTCCGAGACCGCGTCCTCCGTCTTCAGCAGTCCGTAGACCACCCAGGGCTGCCGACCGGACTCCCGGAACACCCAGCCGCTGATCATCGCGATGTACGGCAGCGGGACGGCCGCCATCAGGGCGAGATGCCACAGGCGGAACCGGAAGACGACCTTCCTGAAGGCGGCCAGGATCACCCCGGCGAAGCACAGGTACATCATCAGCGCGAAGCAGATCAGCATCACCAGCGCGCCGCCCCGGGTCCATGCCTCCGAGGGCACGTAGTCACCGGGCCCGAAACGTTCCGTCAGCTCTGCCTGGACCCGCGCGATCTCCGCGGTCTTCCCGCTGAACACGGCCGACTTCATCGGCTGGAAGGCATCGAGGACGGCGAGCTGCACCCCGCCGAAGACGGCGGTCACCATCAGCGCGGGCGCCGAGAGGAACACCCCGATCCGCAGGCTGCGGCCGAAGAACTCCCACTCCGGGCTGCGCCGGAACAGGTGGTACGCGCTCACCCCTGCCATGAAGAACCCCGCCGTGAGCAGCGCGCCGGCCACGATGTGACCGAAGGCGAGCAGCGCTGAGGGGTTGGTCAGCACCGCGACCGGGTCGTCGAGGACGAGCTCGCCGTTCTCGGAGTCGTACCCCACGGGGTGGTTGAGGAAGCCGTTGGAGACGAGGATCCAGTACGCCGAGACGTAGGCGGTCAGGACGACGATCCAGATCGCCGCCAGGTGGGCCCAGCGGTTGAGCCGGTTCCAGCCGAAGATCCACAGGCCGAGGAAGGTCGACTCGACGAAGAACGCCACGATCGTCTCGACGGCGAGCGAGGCCCCGAGGATGTTGCCCGCCTCGTGGGTGAGCCCGCTCCACGCCATGCCGAACTGGAACTCCATCACCAGACCGGTGACGATGCCGACCGCGTAGTTGATCACGTACAGCTGGCCCCAGAAACGCACCATGCGCGCGTCCAGCGGCTTCCGGCTGAACGTGGCCCGCGTCTGGAGCACGGCGACGACGGTCGCGAGCCCCAGGGTGAGGGCGACGAAGAGGAAGTGGCCGCCCGCCGTGAGGGCGAACTGCAGCCGCGCGAGATCGAGTACGTCCTGGTCCACCCGATGAGCGTCGGCGTACGGTCAGGGGCGTGGCGTCACCCCGGGGTGGACAGTGGCCGTACCCCAGCGGTTGTGCCTGCCCCCGCGCGCGTACCCCGTGAGTTGTGCCGAGCGGTTCCCGCCACCTAGAGGTCGGGACGTCGCACGTCGCCGAGGGGCCGGCCCTCGGTCAGGCCAGCCAGCCCGGCGTGATCATCCCCGACTCGTACGCCAGGATCACCAGCTGTGCCCGGTCCCGGACGGCCAGCTTGGTCATGATCCTGCTGACATGGGTCTTCGCGGTCGCGGGGGACAGGACGAGGCGGCCGGCGATCTCGTCGTTCGAGAGCCCGGCACCCACCAGGCCGAGGACCTCGCGCTCCCGCTCGGTGAGGGCGTTGAGCCGGGGGCTCGGATCCGGCTGCCGGTCGGCACGGCCCGCGAACTCGGCGATCAGACGGCGGGTCACGGCCGGGGCGATCAGGGCGTCGCCGCGCGCCACGACCCGTACCGCGTGCAGCAGTTCCATCGGCTCGGTGTCCTTCACCAGGAAGCCCGACGCGCCCGCCCGGAGCGCCCCGTACACATGGTCGTCCGCGTCGAAGGTGGTCAGGATGACGACCCGTACCCCTTCGAGCCGTTCGTCGGCGGTGATGCGGCGAGTGGCTTCGAGGCCGTCGAGGACCGGCATGCGGATGTCCATCAGGACCACGTCCGGGCGCAGTTCGCGGGCGAGCGCGATCGCCTGCTCCCCGTCCCCGGCCTCTCCGACGACCTGGAGGTCCTCCTCGTCGGAGAGGATCGACCGGAAGCCGGCCCGGACCAGGGTCTGGTCGTCGGCGAGCACGACACGGATCATCGGGGGTCCCTCTCGGACTTGGCGCTGTCGGAGGCAGTGGTTTTATCGGAGGCAGTGGGTTCAGGTGTGCCGGGTGGTGAGAGCGGCAGTCGCGCGTCCACCAGGAAACCGCCGTCGTCCCCATTCCGGGCGGTCAGCTCGCCGCCGAACGCACGGGCCCGCTCGGCCATGCCCCGGACACCGCTGCCGAGGGGACGACCCTCCGGTGCGCCCTCGCCGTCGTCCGCGATCCGCAGCCGCACCGCGTCCGCTCCCCAGTCGAGGGTGATGCGGACGGTCCTCGCGCCCGCGTGGCGGGTGACGTTCGTCAGCGACTCCTGCACGATCCGGTACGCGGCCAGGTCGACGGGCGGCGGCAGGGGCACGGGCGTGCCCGTGACGTCCGTACGGACATCGAGACCGGCACTACGCGCGCGTGCGGCGAGATCGCCGAGGAGCGCGAGACCCGAGGAGGACGGGTCCGTGGACGTCGGCTCGTCGGCGCTGCGCAGCACCCCGAGGGTGGCCCGCAGCTCGCGCAGCGCGTCCTTGCTGGTGGCCTTCACCGCCTCCAGGGCCTCGGTGGCGGTGGCGAGCCCGGCCTCCGGGGCGGGCCCCTTGCCGAGGCGGTGGAGCGCGGCACCCGACTGGACGTTGATCAGCGAGATGCTGTGGCCGAGCACGTCGTGCACCTCCCTGGCGATCCGCAGCCGCTCCTCGGTGGCGCTCTGCCGGGCCCGGGCCTCCTGCTCCCGCTCGGCGGCCAGCGCCCGCTGCTCCACCTCGTGCAGATAGGCGATCCGGGTGCGCTGGGCCCGGCCCACCGCGACGAGGCTGATCAGCCAGCCGGCCAGCATGACGAGCGAGGTGTCGTCGATCTGCCGGTGCCCCGGCCGCTGCCGGATCTCGCCGAGCCCTACCGCGAGGAGGGTGACGGCGGCCAGCGCGACGGCGGCGGCGAAGCGGCCCTCCGCGGCGGTCGTGTAGAGCGCGAGCGCGAAGGCGATCATCAGCGGGCCGTCCTGGGCGGACAGCGGGTAGTAGACGACGCAGGCGAGCAGCGTGATGACGGAGACGGCGACCGGCTGCCGTCGCCTGAAGTACAGGGCTCCGCACCCGATCAGGATCAGGACCCAGCCGAGCACCGTACGGACGGCGGGCTCGCTCGCGTAGCGCGCGGAGACGAGCGTCCAGACGGCGACGACGAGCAGGACGGCACCCGCCACGACGGCATCGGCGGCCCGCGGCGAAAGACGCCCGCCGCCCGGGGAACGGAGGGGGAGGGGCATGCGTCGAAGGATAGGCGGGGGACGGTTCGTGGGGGCGGCCGCGTGCGGGCCGGCGGGCTTGGGGGGCTTCGATGATGTTCGGGTACTCGGACGAGTGGTGGGCGCTGCTGTTCGTGCCCGTGGTGCTGTGGGTGCCGTTCGGGCCCTTCGTCATGGCTGCCATGGGGGTGTGGTGCGGCCGGCGGCCCGGGTGGTGGCCGCGGCTGTGGTCGGTGCTGCTGCCGCTGGTGCCGGTCGCGGTCTCGGCGACGGTGATCATCCTGCCCACGGACAGGTGGGACGATCCCCAGCACGGTGAGGACCTGCTCGGCTACGTCCTCGTGTACGTCCTGGGGATCACCGTGCTGCCCTGGGTGCTGGGGTACGGGATCACTCGGGTGGTACGGGCGGTACGGGCGCGTCGCGGGCGCGGGCGCGGGCGCGGGCGGGGCCAGGGTGAGGGGGAGGGTGAGCACCCGGGCCCGCGTCCGGACCACGGCCGTACCGAGTCCTAGGTGGTCATGAGGGGGTTGGGCACCGGGAGGTAGTGGGGCGCGGTGCCCTCCGCGCGGAGCCAGCGGGAGAGCAGGTTGGCCTTGCCGGGGACGGTGGGGGAGTCGAGCAGGGCCTTGATGTCGGGGAGCGCGGGCAGTCGGCCGCCCCGCTCGAACTCGGCGCGGGCCATGGCCCACAGCGCGGGGGCGGAACCCGGGAAGCGGTGGGTGAGGGCGCCGGCGATCTCGGAGAGGTTGTTGACGACGAGGCAGTACACGAGCCGCCGCCAGGCCGCCGTTCGGGGCATCTCGGGGATCGTCTTGGCGCCCTCCGCGTCACGGAAGACGGACTGGACGGGGATGCCGTGGGCGTCCACGGCGATCAGGGTGTTCTGCAGGTGGCACTCCACGACGACGCCGAAGCGGGCGAACGCCTCCAGGACGGGGGCCACGACGCACCGCAGATACGCCGCCCACCAGGGCCGGGGGTCGGCGATCCGGTCGAGGGGGTTCCCGGGGAAGCCCTCCGCGAGCGCGGCGGTCAGCACGGCGGTCGAGCCGGGGGCCAGGTGCCGGTCGAGGCCGTCCCGGACGAGGACGGCGCAGGTCTCGAAGAGACCGTCCACCGTGCGGTAGCCACGGTCGCTGAGCCAGGACGCCGGGCCGTCCATGGCGGCGAAGGCGGCGGTCACGACGGGGTCGGTGCGGCGGACGTGGAGCAGCTCGTGGCGTCGCATCCGCCGGATGTCGTTGGTGATCCGGACGTCGAGACTGAACTTGAGGAACATGTCCCCGGTCCCGGTGGTCCGCGCATCCTCCCCGGGAAGGTGCAGGGTGCGGACCGACGCGGTCGGCCGGGCGGCCCTGGGCGTGACACCGAGGCGGACGAGGCGGCCTTCGGCGAAGGCGGCACGCACGCGCGTGGCGCGGTCGGAGAGGGCGAGCTGCCAGGGGTGGGCGGGTAGCAGGCGGTAGCCCGGGGGCGCCACGCCGAGGGTGTCCAGGGCTCGGGTGTCACCGTCCTCGACCAGCGCGTCCTCGCGTACGCCGAGCAGGACGAGCGGGAACCGGGCGTACGCCTCGGGCGCGTAACGCAGCCAGTCGGCGGCCGGGCCCTCGCCCATGCGCGCCTTGGGGGCCGGGTGGTACGGGTGGCCCATCACCAGCGCCTGTTCGGAGCGCAGCCAGGGGTCCTCGGGCGGCGCCACGCGGGCGCGTACGGCGAGCACGGCCTGGACGGCGGTGCGGCTGGCGGCCATCTCGGCGGCCAGGGCGGGGTTGGCGCGGCCGGTGGAGGCGTACATCTCCCGCACGGCGAGGTCGACGAGCTCCGCGTGACGGAGGATCCGCCAGGAACGGCCCGTCCACAGTTCGGGGTCGGAGGGGCGGTGGCCGGGGCGGACGCGCAGGAGGCGGCCGCTGACGCGCAGGCGATGGACGGCGTACGGGGTGGTGCCGCCATTTCGGGGCGGGCACGCGGGCGTGTGCGCGGGCAGGCCTGTCGGTGGGTCTGTCGGTGGGGCCGTGGGTGGTCCTGCGGATTGAACCGCGGAGGGGTCTGTCGGCGGGTCCGTCGGCTGTCCCGCCGACGGATTCGCGAATGGGTCCGTGCGGGCCCCCACCACCGGGTCCTTCGGTGGGTGCGTGCGGGCCTCCACCACCGGGTCCGTCGGTGGATCCGTGCGGGCCTCCACCACCGGGTCCGCGGCCTCCCGGAGCAGGCAGTTGAGCAGGGGCGTCACCGCCAGTGCGTCGGCGGTCCGCGCGAGTGTGTTCATCGTCTTCAGTATGTGTGGATCGCGTTCGACCGCGATAGAACAACCCTATGTGCCGAACCGTCGCGGAGCGGGCTCTGGCCGCCGAGCTGGACGTCGAACGCCCGGGGCTCACGGCCGCGTACGCGGCGGAGCTTCCCGGCGCCCGGGCGGCCGTGCTGACCCGGCTGTGGCGGGGGCTCGTGCACGAGCCGCTTCCCTGGGTCGCCGCACGGACACCCGACCGCGAAGGCGTCACCCTGCGTCTGGCGGACGGGCGGCGCCTGCGCGGGCCGCACTCGGATCCCTGGGCGACGACGGCGTCGGTGTCCGGACTCGACCTCGCCGGCGTCCGGTACGACCATCCGGCTGACCTGATGGCGGCCCTGGCCGTTCCGGAAGGCGCGCGCCTGGCCGTCGAGCTCGACCACAGCGTCGCGTCGCTGGCCCTCTCCCGGACCGCCCCCCGGCGAACGGCGCCGCCCGTCCACCCGTGGGAGTGGGAGCAGGGCGAGACCGACGGGCACCCGTACCATCCGGGCTGCCGCTCCCGGCCCGGTTTCTCCGCCGCCGAGCAGCTCGCGTACGCCCCCGAACACCGGCCCGTGGTGTCCCTGCGGCTCGCCCCGGTCGCGGGTGCGGCGGTGTCGTTGTCGGGGGAATGGCCGCGCGAACTGCGCGACGGCTCCTCCGTGCTGATCCCCGTCCACCCCTGGCAGGCCCGGCACGTGCTGACCGGCCTGCCGCTGCGGCCCGGCCCCGACGCCCACCCGCTGTTGTCGCTGCGGACGCTCGACCTGGGCGGCGACCGGCACGTCAAGACCTCGCTGACCACGCAACTCACGTCCACCGTGCGGGACATCTCGGCGTACACCGTCACCCACTCCCTCGCGACGTCCGCGTTCGTCGAGGGGCTCGCCCGTCGGCTCGACGGCCGGCTGCGCATCGCCCGTACCGTCGCGGCGGCGGGGGCGGGAACGGCCGATCTGGCGGCGCTCCTGCGCGAGTCGCCGCACGTGCACGCGGACCCGGCGGCCGGGGAGCGGGTCGTTCCGGTGGCGGCCCTGCCCGCGCTGCTCGCGGCCCGCCCGGCGGGTGAACGGCTCGACCGCGTCATCGAGTTCGCGCGGCTCGCCCTCGGCGTCTGTCTGGAGCTGCTCGACCTCGGGGTGGCCCTGGAGGCGCACGGCCAGAACCTGCTCGCCGTCGTCGACGCCGACGACCGGACCCGCCGCCTCGTCTACCGGGACCTCGCCGACATCCGCATCAGCCCCGCCCGCCTCGCCCGGCACGGCGTCCCGGCTCCGCCCGTCAGCGGCCGCCTCCTGAACGACGACCCCGCCGTGCTCCGCCGCAAGGTCCTCGGCAGCCTGGTCACCGGCGCGCTCGGCCCGCTGGCTGGCGACGCGCCGACCCTCGGCACGGTCCTGGAGACGGCCACCCGTGACCTCGCCGCCACCCCGGATCTGCACGCCCTGCGGACGGAGCCGCTCCCGGCGAAGGCGCTCACGCTGATGCGGCTGGCCGCGGCGGGCGGCGGGGGCGGGGATCTGTGGACGGCGCTGCCGAACCCCTCGGAGGACGGGCGGGGCGGCGACCGTCGTCACCGGTGACCGTCGTGACCGACCGTCGTGGGGCCGGCCGTCGTGGGGCCGACCGTCGTGGGACCCACCGCCTTCGGACCGACCGTCCTCGGGCTGCCGTAGCCGCTTCAGCTGCCGCGGGACTCCTCGGCGGGTGCCGTCTCCATCTGCTGTGCGGCCTCGGCGGCGCTGAAGGAGGAGGCGAAGGTGAACGCCCGCGGGGACGGGCCGTTCGCCCGTAGATCCGCCAGCCGCTCCACGGCCTCCTCGACGCTCGGGACGTGTCCGGCGGGGACCCACCACAGCACCAGGTGCGACTCGACGTGCCGTGCGAACCATTCGCGGCGCCGCCGCATCACCTCCAGGTGCCCGCTGCGGTAGGCGAAGTCCCACAGGGCCTCCTGGGTCTCCCAGACCGACAGGTTCACGATGACGTCCTCGCCCGCAGGGCGCAGGGCGGTGGCGTCGGCCGCGCCCTCCTCCACCAGCCGCCACACGAAGCCGGGTGTGCCGTCGGCGGCGGCGTTGACCGGATCGAGGAGCTCGACGAACGGCGCCAGGCGCGGGTCGTCGAGGGGGTGGAGGAGCGTGGCGACGTTGAGTTGGGCGAGGTGGGCGGCGGCGTGCGGGGATGCGGTCATGGCCTCATCCCAGCACGCCGTGGATTTCTATGTCAATGATCGTTGTTTTTAGAAGCCTCCACCACCACGCAGCACTCGCCCGGCCGGGCGTCCATCCGGGCGCGTACGGCGCCGTCCGTGCCCAGGAGGCCCTCCAGGAGCGCGAGGTTCATGCCGCAGACGAGGGGCGGGAAGCGTTCGGCGACGGCGTGGAAGGGGCAGTTGCGCATACGGAGGGTCGCGCCGGCGGCGCGCTCGTGATCCTCGGTGTCCTCGGTGTGCTCGCGATCCTCGGCGTGCTCGGCGGCTTCCAGGCGGGGCTCGTAGCCGCGTGCCGCCAGCGTCTTCATGGCCTCCTCCAGGTCACCGCAGGGCGCCGCCGAGCCGCGCAGCTCCTCGCCCCGGCGGCGTGCGGCCGCGCACAGTCCGGCGTCGAGCCCGGCCTGCTCGGCCGCCTCGGCGAGCAGCTCGGCGGCGGTGCGGTAGTCGCGGGCCGGCAGGGATACCGACCGCTCGGCGTGCGCCCGCGTGTAGACCTTGGCGGGGCGGCCGGCCCCCGGCCCCGAGCGGCCCGTCAGGCGGCGGCTGCCGCTCTCCAGGAGCCCGGCGCCGGCCAGCTTGTCCAGGTGGTGCGCGGCGAGCGTGCGCGCCACCCCGGTGGCCTCGGCGGCCTCGTTGCGCCCGACCTCACGGCCCTGTGCCGCCACGTACTCGTACAGGCGGCGCCGTACCGGATCCTGCAGCATGGCGATCGCGTCGATGTCCTGGGTGTCCTCCATCCGGACATTCTAGGAACAACGCAGGTTGGAGATAGAAGGCGGACGGAAGGCGGGGAGGGCGGGCAGGGCGGACCCGGGGCGAGGGGGAGGCGCCGAGGACAGGATCCGCGACGCCTGGTTCGTCGGCGACACCGTCGTCCGAGGCCGCTACGACGCCGTGACCGGCTTCGACGCCGGGTCGGGGGCGAAGCTCTCGCGGCTCACGGTCCGCGCCAGATGTTGGCGAAGGCGGTGTTCTCGATGGTCCGCCTCTGGCGTACGGCTTCGAGTTCCATCACCGCCTCGTGGACGACGGCGACCACGGTCGTCACCGCCTCGTCGGCGAGGCCGGGCTCGTCGTCGGACCGCCCGCTGTCGATGCCGACGGCCGAGGCGAGGGCGGCCAGGACGGGTTCGCTCTCCTCCCAGCGGTCGGCGGCCCGGCGACTCGCGGACGTGTCGGCCGGTTCCACGCGTTCCGGCCCGAAGGGCAGCAGGCCGCTCCGCTTCCGCGTCAGCTCGCCGGCGCCCTCCAGCGCGGTCCGGTACGTGGTCGAGAGGTCGCGGCCCCGGCGCCACAGCCAGTCCTCGACGAGCTCGTACGGCTCCTCGCGGGAGAGTTCCGCCGCGGCCTCGCCGAGGAGCCGGTCGTCCGGCGCCGACGGCTCGCCCGGCACGATGCGGTCGGCCTCCACGGTGACGGCCCCGGCGCCGAGCAGGTCGATCAGCTCGGCTCCCGCGAGTGCGAGCGACAGGTCCCCCTGGCCCACGGAACGGTCCGGCCTCGGGTCCATGGCGATGATGAACAGGTCTTTCGCCGTGGTCATGAAGGCTCCCCTCGGAGACAGCGACAAAGGTGCGTTCCCGCCTCGCCCGCGGTCAGCCCTGTCCGGAGCCGGCCGGGGCGAGGCGACTGCCACGATCAGTATCGCCCCCGCCCGCGCGTCCGAAGCCCGGCTGCGGGAGGGGGAGTTCCGCCCGGCGGCTGGAAGGGCGGCGGGCAGGGCGAACCGGGCGAAGGCGGCGGACACGTCGGCACGTCGATCCGGCCGCCCCTTCCGGCCCCAGCTGCCGTGACCGCGGGTCGTCGACGGTGAACACGGCGTCGCCGGGCCGTCGCGACACGTCCGCGTGTCACCCGGGGGCGTGCTTGACACTGAAATCGAACATCCATTCTCATGGAAGCCCGGCCCTTGGAATCTCGGGCTTCTCGACGAGTTGTCCACAGGCTGGAGGGGACGTCGGGG
The DNA here is from genome assembly GCF_044752965.1 of Streptomyces sp. NPDC088553. Taxonomy (NCBI): domain Bacteria; kingdom Bacillati; phylum Actinomycetota; class Actinomycetes; order Kitasatosporales; family Streptomycetaceae; genus Streptomyces; species Streptomyces sp. NPDC088553. Next base: position 39,592 of record NZ_JBIVMG010000016.1, read on the forward strand.
CCCATTGTCAGTGGCAGGGGTTAGCGTCTTTCACATGAAGCGATCGACTCAAGCAAACCGGGTGGAACCCATGGCAGGAACCGACCGCGAGAAGGCGCTCGACGCCGCGCTCGCACAGATTGAACGCCAATTCGGCAAGGGCGCCGTGATGCGCATGGGCGACCGCACCCAGGAGCCGATCGAGGTGATCCCGACCGGATCGACCGCCCTCGACATCGCCCTCGGCGTCGGTGGCCTGCCGCGCGGCCGTGTCGTGGAGGTCTACGGCCCGGAGTCCTCCGGCAAGACGACCCTGACCCTGCACGCGGTGGCCAACGCCCAGAAGGCCGGCGGCCAGGTGGCGTTCGTGGACGCCGAGCACGCCCTCGACCCCGAGTACGCCAAGAAGCTCGGCGTCGACATCGACAACCTCATCCTGTCCCAGCCGGACAACGGCGAGCAGGCCCTCGAGATCGTCGACATGCTGGTCCGCTCCGGCGCCCTCGACCTGATCGTCATCGACTCCGTCGCCGCGCTCGTCCCGCGCGCGGAGATCGAGGGCGAGATGGGTGACTCCCACGTCGGTCTCCAGGCCCGACTGATGAGCCAGGCGCTCCGGAAGATCACCAGCGCGCTCAACCAGTCCAAGACCACCGCGATCTTCATCAACCAGCTCCGCGAGAAGATCGGCGTGATGTTCGGCTCGCCGGAGACCACGACCGGTGGCCGCGCCCTGAAGTTCTACGCCTCGGTGCGCCTCGACATCCGCCGCATCGAGACCCTCAAGGACGGCACGGACGCGGTCGGCAACCGCACCCGCGTCAAGGTCGTCAAGAACAAGGTCGCGCCGCCCTTCAAGCAGGCCGAGTTCGACATCCTCTACGGCCAGGGAATCAGCCGCGAGGGCGGTCTGATCGACATGGGCGTGGAGCACGGCTTCGTCCGCAAGGCCGGCGCCTGGTACACGTACGAGGGCGACCAGCTCGGCCAGGGCAAGGAGAACGCCCGCAACTTCCTGAAGGACAACCCCGATCTCGCCGACGAGATCGAGCGGAAGATCAAGGAGAAGCTGGGCGTCGGCGTCCGGCCCGAGGCCGCCAAGGCCGAGACGGCGACGGACGCGGCCGCCGACACCGCCGGCACGGACGACGCCGCCAAGAGCGTCCCGGCACCCGCGAGCAAGACCGCGAAGGCGACCAAGGCCACCGCGGTCAAGAGCTGAACCAGTGACCGGTCGCACCGAATGGCCGGGTGACAGTCCCGACTCGTCGAGGGCCGAGAAGGAGCTGTCACCCCAGGACCCGGCTGAGCGGGCGCGGGCGATCTGCCTGCGCCTGCTCACCGGGAACCCCCGCACGCGCAAGCAGCTCGCCGACGCACTGCGCAAGCGGGAGATCCCCGACGAGGTGGCCGAGGAGGTCCTCTCCCGCTTCGAGGACGTCGGGCTGATCGACGACGCCGCCTTCGCGGGGGCCTGGGTGGAGTCCCGCCACCACGGCCGGGGCCTCGCCCGCCGGGCCCTCGCCCGCGAGCTGCGGACCAAGGGGGTCGAGCCGGCTCTCATCCAGGAGGCGGTGGAGCAGCTCGACTCCGACCAGGAGGAGGCCACCGCGCGGGAGCTCGTCGCCCGCAAGCTGCGCGCCACCCGCGGTCTCGACCGCGACCGGCGCCTGAGACGGCTCGCCGGGATGCTCGCCCGCAAGGGCTATCCGGAGGGCATGGCACTCCGCGTCGTCCGCCAGGCGCTGGAGGCCGAGGGCGAGGACACGGACGGGCTCGACGAGTCCTTCTGATCCCCGGGGGAGATCAGAAGGACGCGTCCCGTCCGGGGCTCAGCCCCGTGTCGTCGGCAGCAGGACCGGGAGGCCCGCCGCCTTCCAGGCCTGGAAGCCGCCGATCAGGTCGGTCGCCCGGTGCAGGCCCAGACGGCGCAGGGACTCGGCCGCGAGGGAGGAGGCGTAGCCCTCGTTGCAGAGGACCACCACCAGCAGGTCGTGACCGGTCGCCTCCGGTGCGCGGTGGCTGCCCTGCGGGTCCAGCCGCCATTCCAGTTCATTGCGCTCCACCACCAGCGCGCCCGGGATCAGACCGTCCCGTTCGCGCAGGGCCGCGTAGCGGGTGTCCACCAGGAGCGCCTCACCCGTCTCGTACGCCTCGTAGGCAGCCCGCGGTTCGATCCGGTCGAGGCCGGACCTGACCTGCTCCAGGAGTTCGTCGATGCCGACGCGGCCTTTGTCGCTGTCGCTCACTGCCAGTCCTCCGGGCGTTCGACCTGCTCGAGACGGAGCACCGCGCCCGTCCGGCTGAAGCGCCGGATCAGCGGGAGCGGCGGGTAGTAGGCGTGCACCGAGACCGCGTGGGTGTCGGGGGACTCGTTGAGCACCTCGTGCACATGGTGACGGCCGAAGGCGCGGCCGCCGCCCTCCCCGAGCCGGCGGGAGCGGTCGAGGCCGTCGGCCAGCTCCAGGGTCTTCCAGCCGCTCGCCGGCAGCCGGACCGCCAGCGCGTTCTCGGTGAGGGTGCCGCGCGCGGTGGCGAAGGCGCCCAGCGACTCGGCGTGGTCGTGCCAGCCCGTGCCCGTGCCGGGCGGCCAGCCGATGAGCCAGGCTTCGCTGCCGCCGGGGCCTTCGAGCCGTACCCAGGTACGGCCCTCGGGGTCGAGCGGCAGGGAGTCGACCAGTTCCCGGTCCGCCGCCGTGCGCCGGACGAAGTCGAGCAGATCGGTCGCCGTCGGGGCGCCGGAGGGCGGGGTGGCGGGAACGCCGGGGGTTTCGGTGGAGGCGCCCGCCGAGGCGCCGGGGGACGCGGCGGTGGAGACGTCCGCCGACGTGTCGACGGAGGCGCTCAGAGGGCGTGCGGGGGCGGGTTGAGACACGGGTGACCGTCCTGGGTTCGCTGAGAGCGCGCGGCGACAGCACGGCACACGGGCGTACCTGGACGTACGGCGGTGGCGGGGCGCGCGCGGGGAAGGGGCGAGATCAGCAGGACGGGCGACACACGCAGCCCGCGTAGCGGACGAGGTCCATATGGACCCTCCGCCACAGGCGCACATCGGTGTCGGTCACGCTCCGGAGTACACCATGCGCGCCGATGGGAATCAATGCATGTCCGCTGTGCGGTCACTCCCCGTGGACACTCCGGCGGCCCCCACCTTCGCCGCGGCCTTCGCTCCGGACTTCGTCCCGGCCTTCGCGCCCGCCTTCGTCCCGGCCTTCGCTCCGGGGCCCGTCCCGGTCTCCGGCACGTCCTCCGACGCGTCGGTCGGCGAGCCGCCGCGGGCCGCGTCCGCCGCCGCGTACAGCCCCTCCGGGTGGACCCCGGCGAAGGCCGCGACGAGATGCCCGTCGGGCCGTACCAGCAGGACGGCGTGGGCGGGGGCGCCCGGGTAGGCCTCCGTGACCAGGACCTCGGCCTTCGCCGGGAGGGCGGCGACCGCCTCTTCCAGCCGGGGCATCACCCCGGCGCCGCGCCAGTGCCGCCGGTCCCACACCCCGGTGCCGGGGGCGACCAGGAGGACCAGGAGACGGCCCTGACCCAGCCGGTCCCGGAGCCGTACGGTCGTGCCGTCCGGGGCGGTCACGCGGACGTCCTCCACCGGGGCGCCCTCCGGGGTGCCGACCGGGGTCCGGCCCTCGGTGTACGGAGGCGCGAGGGGGGAGTGGGGGTACGCCGGGGGCGCGCCGAGCGGGCCGCGCCCCACATGGCCGTCGGTGAGGAGGGCGTCGTGGCCGCGCGCGGCCCCCGGAAGGTACGTCCGCAGACCGCCACCGCCCCGCAGCACCGGCAGCGACTGGTCGGCCCCGCGCAGCCGGTGGGCGACGGCCGCGCGCCGCTCGCTCTGGTAGCTGTCGAGCAGCCGCTCGGAGCCTCCGTGGTGCCAGGTGTGGGCGAGCTTCCAGGCGAGGTTGTCGACGTCCCTGAACCCCTCGTCGAGGCCCTGGGTGCCGACCGCGCCGAGCAGGTGCGCCGCGTCCCCGGCGAGGAGGACGCGGTCGACCCGCCAGCGCCGGGCGAGCCGGTGGTGGAGGGTGTGGACGCCGGTGTCGATGAGTTCGTACGGGGGAGTCACGCCGTCGCACCAGCCGGCCAGGGTCTCGCGGATCCGGGCCACCAGCGCGTCGGGGGTGACGAGGTCGCCCCGGGGAGGCAGCAGCCAGTCGATCCGCCACACCCCGTCGGGCAGCGGGCGGGCGGTGATCTCGTCGGCGGCGCCGCGCCACGGAGGCTGACGGTGCAGCAGGGCCTCGCCGGGCCAGGGGAGTTCGGTGCGGAGCGCGGCGACCGCGTGCCGCTCCACGGCCGTACGGCCCGGGAAGCGGATGCCGAGCAGTTTGCGGACGGTCGAGCGGGCGCCGTCGCAACCGACGAGGTGGCTGCCGCGCCACCAGGTGCCCGCCGGGCCCCGGGTGTGGGCGACGACGCCGTCGCGGTCCTGCTCGATCGTGTCGAGCCGGGCCTCGGTGACGAGCCGGATCAGTTTCTGGTGGGCGATGGCGTCCCGCAGCCCGCGCGCGAGGGCGTGCTGCGGGATGTGCAGCGGCGCGGCCGGGGCGGAGGGTGCGGCGGGGTCCTCGGACCACTCCTCCGTACCGCCGAGTCCCAGGTCGAGGGTGAGATGGCGGACCACCTGGCGGCGGCGCATGCCGCGCCAGCCGACCCAGCGGAAACCCTCGTCACGGAGGGTGGTGCAGCCGAGCCGCTCGACCATCGCGGCCATGTCGGCGCGCAGCACGACGCTGCGCGCGGGGCGTGGTTCGTCCTTGCCCGAGCCCTCGTCGAGGACGACGCTGGGCACGCCCTGCGCGGCGAGCGCGAGGGAGAGCGCGAGGCCGACCGGCCCCGCGCCCACGATGATCACCGGGTCCACGGCGCGGCTCCTGAAGGCCGGACGGTCATGGGGGCAGCACATCTGAGTGTGGCACGAGCCCGGTGCTTGATCACAGACCGTATGCAACCCACTGAGGGTGCTTGCGTCAAGCGACGGGGTGGGCGCGGTGCGGCTGACCTGAAGTCAGTACCGCTCCGGCCCACCCCTGTTGTCCCACGGACCCCTGGAAGGGTCAGGCGCCGCTGACGGCGTCGCTCTTCACCTCGGCGGGTCCGCCCTGGGCGGGGATGGCCGCCGCGGCGGACTTCTTGCCCCGGCGCAGGCGCTTCTCCAGGCGTCCCGCGAGGGCGGTGACAATCGCGTTGAGGGCGATGTAGATCAGCGCGATGACGGTGAACGTGGCGATCGTGTTGGCGCCGTAGTTGGCCGTGATCTGCCGGTTCTGGCTGAGGAGCTCGGTGAAGCCGAGCAGCGCGCCGCCGAGTGCCGTGTCCTTGACGATCACGACCAGCTGGCTGACCAGGGCGGGGAGCATGACGGTGACGGCCTGCGGGAGCAGGACGTACATCATGGTCTGGCCCTTGCGCATGCCGAGCGCCTCGGCCGCGTCGCCCTGGCCGCGCGGCAGCGAGAGCACACCGGCCCGGACGATCTCGGCGATCACCGAGGCGTTGTAGAGCACCAGACCGGTGACGACCGCGTAGAGCGGGCGGAGGTCGGAGCTGACGGTCGTGAACTCCCGGTAGAGGGCGTTCGCGAACACCATCAGGAGCAGCACCGGGATGGCGCGGAAGAACTCAACGACGGCGCCGACGGGGACCCGCACCCAGCGGTGGTCGGAGAGCCGGCCGATACCGAGGAGGGCTCCGAGCGGCAGCGCGATCAGGATGGCGAGACCGGCCGCCTTGAGGGTCTCCGTCAGACCGGGCAGCAGATACGTCGTCCAGACCCGGGAGTCGGTGACGAACGGACTCCACTTGTCGGCGGCCAGCTGGTTCTTGTCGTTGAGGGCAGTCAGGACCCACCACGCCACCAGGGCGAGGACCGCGAGGAACCCGATCGTGAAGAGGAGGTTGCGCCGCTTGGCCCGCGGCCCGGGGGTGTCGTACAGGACGGAACTCATCGCTTCACCGCCAGTCGCTTGGCCGCCCAGCCGAACAACAGGCCGGTCGGAAGGGTGAGAACGATGAAGCCGAAGGCGAAGACGGCGAAGACGGCGAAGAGCGCGTCGGCCTCGTTCTCGATCATCTCCCTCATCAGGAGGGCCGCCTCGGCGGCCCCGATGGCCGCCGCCACGGTGGTGTTCTTCGTGAGGGCGATGAGGACGTTGGCGAGCGGGGCCACCGCCGCGCGGAACGCCTGGGGGAGGACCACCAGGGTCAGGACCTGGAAGAAGCTCAGTCCCAGCGCACGGGCGGCCTCGGCCTGACCGGCCGGCACGGTGTTGATGCCCGAGCGCAGCGCCTCGCAGACGAAGGTGCCGGTGTAGGCGATGAGTCCGAGGATCGCGAGCCGGAAGCCGATGTCCTCGGAGCGGTCCGCGCCGAGCGTGATCCCGAGCGTCTGGTCGAGGCCGAACGAGCAGGCCACGATGACGACGGTCAGCGGCGTGTTGCGGACGAGGTTCACGTACGTGGTGCCGAAGCCCCGCATGAGGGGTACCGGGCTGACTCGCATGGCGGCGAGGGCGGTGCCCCAGATCAGGGAGCCGATCGCCGAGTAGAGGGCGAGCTTCGCCGTCACCCAGAAGGCGCCGAGCAGGTCGTACTGCCCGGAATCAAGAAAGTCGAACACGATGCCCCGCGCTCTCCCCTGGTGGTCGGTCGATGTGGAGGCCGGTGCGTGAGCAGCGGCCGGTGCCGGGGTGACGGCCGCCGTCGAGCGGGGCGGCCGTCACGGACCGGGCGGGGTGGGTCAGCCGGCGATCTTCGGCGCGGGGTCGTTCTTGTAGCCCGAGGGACCGAAGTGCTGCTTGACGAGCTTGTCCCAGGTGCCGTCGGAGACCAGCTTCTCCAGGGCCTTGTTGATCTTGCCCTTGAGCTCGGTGTCGCCCTTCTTGAGGCCGATGCCGTAGTTCTCGTCGCTCATGGAGAGGCCGGCGAGCTTGAACTTGCCCTGGTGCTCCTTCTGCGAGGCGTAGCCCGCGAGGATGGAGGCGTCCGTGGTCAGGGCGTCGACGCGCTTGTTCTCCAGGCCGGTCAGGCACTCGGAGTAGCCGCCGAGCTGCTGGAGGTCGGCCTTGGGGGCGAGCTTCTCCTTGACGTTCTGCGCGGAGGTCGAGCCGGTGACCGAGCAGAGCTTCTTGGAGTTGAGGTCGTCGACCTTGGTGATCGAGGAGTCGTCGGCGCGCACCAGCAGGTCCTGGTGGGTCACGAAGTACGGACCGGCGAAGTCGACCTCCTTGAGGCGCTTCTCGTTGATCGAGTAGCTGGCGACGACGAACTTCACGTCACCGTTCTTGATCAGGTTCTCGCGCTCGGCGCTCGGCGCCTGCTTCCAGTTGATCTTGTCCTCGGCGAAGCCGAGCTCCTTGGCGACGTACTTGGCGACGTCGACGTCGAAGCCCGCGTACGTGCCGTCCGGGGTCTTCAGGCCGAGGCCCGGCTGGTCGAACTTGATGCCGATGGTGATCTTGTCACCGTTGCTGCCCGAGTCCGACCCGGAGCCACAGGCGGTGGCGGTCAGCGCGAGGACGACGGCGGCCGCGGCGGCGGCAGGGGTGCGACGAAGCTTCATCGAGGAATGTCCCTTGGTCTAGAAGTGAGTTGGGAAGAATAGGCCCGAACTCGCTCAGTGGTGAAGGATCTTGGAGAGGAAGTCCTTGGCCCGGTCACTGCGCGGGTTGCTGAAGAACTCCTCGGGCGTCGCCTGCTCGACGATGCGACCGTCCGCCATGAAGACGACCCGGTTGGCGGCGGAGCGCGCGAAGCCCATCTCGTGGGTCACGACGACCATCGTCATTCCGTCCCGCGCCAGTTGCTGCATGACCTCGAGGACCTCGTTGATCATCTCGGGGTCGAGCGCGGAGGTCGGCTCGTCGAACAGCATGACCTTCGGGCCCATCGCGAGCGCGCGGGCGATCGCCACGCGCTGCTGCTGACCGCCGGAGAGCTGCGCCGGGTACTTGTCCGCCTGGGTGCCCACCCCGACCCTGTCGAGCAGGGCGCGGGCCTTCTCCTCGGCGGCCTTCTTCTCCGTCTTCCGGACCTTGATCTGGCCCAGCATCACGTTCTCGAGCACCGTCTTGTGCGCGAAGAGGTTGAACGACTGGAAGACCATGCCGACGTCGGAACGCAGGCGTGCGAGCTCCCTGCCCTCCGCCGGCAGCGGCTTGCCGTCGATGGTGATGGTGCCGGAGTCGACGCTCTCCAGCCGGTTGATCGTGCGGCACAGCGTCGACTTGCCGGACCCGGAGGGTCCGATGACGACCACGACTTCGCCGCGGCTGATCGTCAGATCGATGTCCTGGAGGACATGCAGTGCGCCGAAGTGCTTGTTCACGCCGGACAGTACGACCAGGTCGTCCGCGGCGCGCGGGGTGTCCTTGAGATCCTCGGACACAGACTCTCCGCTCATCGGGCTCTAGCTCCGTCCTCCTCGGTTGGGGAGGACACTAGAGACCCGATGTGATGACCGTCATCACATCTGAGCGGAAATTGAGGATAACGATCCGGCCGCAACCGGACACAGTGTGTGAACGGGACACTCGGGGCCGTACCGGCTGCATAACGGAAACGCCGCCGTCATCGGGGGACACTTGACTGTGACACCGATCATCGGTGTTCATGCCTTGGTACCACCTGGTACACAGAGAGCCGGTATCCGGACCGCGACCACGGAGGAGGTACGTATGCGACTGCTGCTCGTCGAGGACGACGATCATGTCGCCGCCGCCCTCTCCGCGATTCTCGCCAAGCACGGCTTCACGGTGACCCACGCCCGCAACGGCGAGGAGGCGCTCCAGGCCGTCCTGCCCACGGCGCAGGGCGAGCGCCCCTCGTACGGGGTGATCCTGCTCGACCTCGGTCTGCCCGACCAGGACGGCTACCAGGTCTGCGGCCGCATCCGGAAGCTCACCACCACCCCCGTGATCATGGTGACCGCGCGCGGCGACGTACGCTCCCGGATCCACGGGCTCAACCTCGGCGCCGACGACTACGTCGTCAAGCCCTACGACCCCGGCGAGCTCCTCGCCCGGATCCACGCCGTCAGCCGGCGCAACGCCGGCGCGGAGGAGACGGCGGGCGCCGGCGCGGCCGCCGACGGAACCCAGCTGCGGCTCGGCGCCGTCACCATCGAGCTGCCCACCCGCCGGGTCAGCGTCGACGGCGAGAGCGTGCCCCTCACCCGCAAGGAGTTCGACCTGCTCGCCCTCCTCGCGCAGCGCCCCGGCGTGGTCTTCCGTCGCGAACAGATCATCAGCGAGGTCTGGCGCACCAGTTGGGAGGGGACCGGCCGCACCCTGGAGGTGCACGTCGCCTCCCTGCGCTCCAAGCTCCGGATGCCCGCCCTGATCGAGACCGTGCGGGGCGTCGGCTACCGCCTGGTCGCCCCCGCCGCGTAACCGCCGGACGGCCCCTTCGTGCGCACCCGCCTCCTTCCGCTGCTCATCGTGCTGATGGCCGGCGTCCTGCTCGCCCTCGGCTTCCCGCTCGCCGCCAGCCTCGCCGCGTCCGAGCAGCAGCGCGTCGTCGTCGACCGGCTCGACGACGCCGCGCGGTTCGCCGCGCTCGCCCAGTTCGTCAGCGAGACCAACCCCGGCGACGACGAGCGGCGCACCACCCTCGGCGGCGAACTCGCCAGCTACCACGACGTGTACGACATCCGGGCCGGGATCTTCTACCGGGACAACCGGTCCATGGCCGCCGCCCCCGAGGACTGGGTCGTCCCGTACGAGGGGGAGGGCCGCCGCGCGTTCAACGAGTCGCTGCTCGGCCGCCGCAGCCACGACCCGCCCCAGGTGTGGCCCTGGCAGGCCCACGCCCGGCTCATCATCGCCTCCCCGGTCGTCAGCGACGGCGACGTCATCGCGGTCGTCGTCACCGACTCGCCCACCGGACAGCTCCGCATGCGCATCCTGCGCGGCTGGCTGCTGATCTTCGCGGGCGAGTCCCTGGCCATGCTGGTCGCCGTCGGCGCCGCCTTCCGGCTCACCGGCTGGGTACTGCGGCCCGTCCGCGTCCTCGACTCCGTCACCCACGACATCGCCACCGGCCGGATGAACTCCCGGGTCGCCGCGACCGGCGGGCCGCCCGAACTCCGGCGCCTCGCGCTCTCGTTCAACGAGATGGCCGACAACGTCGAGGAGGCGCTCGAACAGCAGCGGGCGTTCGTCGCCGACGCCTCCCACCAGCTGCGCAACCCGCTGGCCGCGCTGCTCCTGCGGATCGAGCTGCTCGCCATGGAGCTCCCCGAGGGCAACGAGGAGATCGCCTCCGTACGGACCGAGGGCAAGCGTCTCTCACAGGTCCTCGACGACCTCCTCGACCTGGCGCTCGCCGAGCACGCGGCAGCCGAGCTGCGGCTCATCGACGTGGGCGCGCTCGCCGCGGAGCGGGTCGCGTCCTGGCGGCCGGTCGCCGACGAGAAGGGCGTCGTGCTCACCGGGGAGTGCGGGGCGGTCACGGCCTGGGCGGACCCGGTGGCGCTCTCCAGCGCGCTGGACGCGGTGATCGACAACGCGCTGAAGTTCACCCCGGCCGGGGAGGAGGTCACCGTGACGGCCAAGGCACAGCCCGGCGGGGACGGCGTCGCCGTCGTTGTGGCGGACCACGGGCCGGGCCTCACGGACGAGGAGCTGGGCCGGGTCGGCGACCGCTTCTGGCGCTCGGGCCGGCACCAGAACGTCAAGGGATCGGGCCTCGGCCTCTCGATCACCCGCGTCCTGCTCACGGCGGGCGGCGGCGGCATCGCGTTCGCCCCGAACGAGCCCCACGGGCTGCGCGTGACGGTCACCGTGCCCCGGAACCCTCCGGTGACGCAGCCGGGGGAGCGGTGGACGCCGGAGGAGCGGTAGGACCACGCGGTGGTACGAGGGCGGCCGGGGGCGGGCGCCTGCGGGGAGCGCGGCGCAGGGCCGGGCCATCGCCGGGAGCGGGGCCAGGGGCGGGCCACCTCGGGGGAGCGCGGCCGGGGCCGACCCCTTCCGAGAGCGCGGCTCAGGGCCGGGCCGTCTGCGGGAGCACGGCCAGGGGCGGACCCTCTCCGGGGTCGAGCTGCCAGGAGCGGCACCCTCGGGAGCGCGGCGAGGTCCGGGACGTCTCCGGGAGCGCGGCCGTGGGCGGGCCCCCTCCGGGGAGCAGGGCCAGGACCGGGCCCCTCCGGGCGCGCGGCTCGGGGCCGGGCTCCCTCCGGGAGGATCAGGGCTTCACCGAGCGGTAGTAGCGGCGGGCTCCGTCGTGGAGGGTCAGCGGCTCCGTGTAGACGGCGGTCCGCAGGTCCACCAGCTGGGCCGGGTGGACCCGGCGGCCGATCCGGTCGCGGCTCCCGATCACTGTACGCGTGAAGCCCTCGACCAGGTCGTCGTCGGCCTCTTCGGTGGTGACCAGCAGGTTCGCCACGGCGAGGGTCTCTATGGGCCGGCCGTCCTGCGCCTTGGCGTACGCGTCGGCCGGGATCACCGCGGACCGGTAGTGGCGGGTCGAGCCGCCGACGTCGTGGAGCCGGTCGACAAGGGCCGCGTCGAGCGGCAGCAGCCGGACCTGGAACCGTTCGGACAGCGCCTGCACCGGCTGGGTGGGCAGGCCGCCCGACCAGAAGAAGGCGTCCAGCTTGCCCCGCTCCAGGAGCTCCGGCATCGTGTCGATGCCCGCCGGGACCGGCACGATGTCCCGGTCCGGGGTCAGGCCCGCCGCCGCGAGGACCCGGTCGGCGATCAGCCGCACGCCGGACCTGTTCTGGCCGACGCCGACCCGGAGGCCGCGCAGGTCCTGCACCTTCTGCAGCGTGGAGCCCTTGCGCACCACGATCTGCACGTAGTCGTCGTAGAGCCGGGCGCAGCCGCGCAGCCGCTCCCAGCCGGGCCGGCGCTCCCGCATGTACTGGGCGACCGCGTCCGCCGTCGCGACGGTGAAGTCGGCCTCGCCGGTGGCCACCCGCTGCACGTTCTGCTGAGAGCCCTCGCTCTCCTTCAGCGTTATCGACACCTCGGGCAGGTCCTGCGCGAGGTCCTGCTTGAGGAGGTCCCCATAGCGTTGGTAGACGCCGGTGGAGACGCCCGTGCTGAAGGTGATCGAGCCGCTCGGAGTGGGGGGACCGAAGGGCAGCAGCCACCACACCAGCACCCCGCACACCGCGAGCAGCGCGGCCGCGCCCACCAGGACACGGCGGCGGGCGGCACGGGAGAGGGAGGCGACCATGCTCGCGATCCTGCCAGGCCGCGGGCGTGTCTGGCCAGGTTCGATCGCGTGAGGGGGCGTGGGGTCGGGCCCGGGGCGCCCCCGAGCCGCCCCGGGCCCCGGGCCGGCCTGCGGGCCCCGGCCCCGGCCTCGGGCCCGCTTCGGAGCGGCGCCCCGCACGGGACCTGGCGAGAGGTCCCCGCAGGGCGGGTACGCGGCCCCGGCGGCCGGCGCGCGGCCGGTTCGAAGCCCGAGCGAGGCCGGTTCGGAGCCTCGGCCCGTCCGGCGTACGGCCGCGCGGGCCCGGCGAGGGGGCCGCGCGGCCGTGCCGGGTCAGTAGGCGAAGGCGGACTTGCCCGTCACGGTCGTGGCGACGTGCGTGATGCCGCTCCCGGGCGGCAGCGCCGTCACCGTCGAGGTCCCGGTCGTCCCGGTCGTCGTGCCGTCGCCGAGCTGGGCGGCCGCGTTGGCACCCCAGCCGATCACCGAGCCGTCGTCCAGCGCGGCCACGGTGAAGTCGGCGCCGCCCGCGATGCTCTGGACGCCCTTGAGCGTGTCCAGGACGACCGGGGTGGTGCGGTTGGCGTTCGTGCCGTCGCCGAGCTGCCGGTCGGTGTTCTTGCCCCAGCCGGCCAGGCTGCCGTCGTCGAGGACGGCGAAGCCGGACGCGGAGGTGGCGAAGATCCTGGCCACGGCGTCGAGGTAGGCGACGTCCACCGGCTTGTTGCTGTCGGCGGTGGAGTCGTTGCCGAGCTGGCCCTCGGCCCCCTTGCCCCAGGCCTTGACGACGCCGTCGGCGGTGAGCGCGAGGACGTGGTCGCAGCCCACGGCCACGGACTCGACGTCGACGAGGTCGGGGACCTTCTGCGGGGTCTCGCGGGTCGTGTTGTTGCCGGTGCCCAGGCGCCCGTTGTCGCCCTTGCCCCAGGTCCAGACCGTGCCGTCCTGGCGGAGCGCCACGCTGAAGTCGCAGCCCGCGCCGACGTCCTTGACCTTGTCCAGGCTCTGCACGGGGATCGGGGCCCGGTAGGGGTTGGTGGTGTCCTGGCCGGTGCCGAGCTGCTTGGAGGCGTTGCTGCCCCAGGCGAGGACCCGGCCGCCCTTGACGGCGAGGACGTGGTTGAGGCCCGCGGAGACCTCGCTCACACCGGAGAGCCCGGCGACGGTCGCGGGGAAGGGCTGGGCGACGAGGGTGCCGTTGCCGAGCTGGCCGGTGGTGTTGGAGCCCCAGCTCTTCACGGTGCCGTCCTTGAGGAGGGCGACGGCGAAGGGGTTGGCGGCCGCCGCGGCACCGCCGCCGCCTCCGGAGAGCTCCCGCACGTCGTCACGGGTGATGCCGGTGACGGCCGCGGGGGTCTGCTGGGAGAGGACGCTGCCGTTGCCCAGCTGGCCCTGGGCGTTCTCGCCCCAGGCGCGCACCCAGGGGTCGGTGCCGGCGGCGTGGGCGGAGAGGCAGGGGGCGGCGAGGGCGGTGGCCGCCGTGAGGGCGGCGAGCAGAGACGTGCGTACGGGGAGTTTCATGGGGACCTTCCGGGTCAGTAGGCGTAGCTGGAGTGCCACACGGTGGAGGCGGCCACGCGGGTCGCGCCGCTGCCCGGGGGCAGGGCGACGACCGGGGTGAGGGAGTTCGTGGTGGTGCCGTCGCCGAGCTGGCCCACGGTGTTCTCGCCCCAGGCGAGGACCGAGCCGTCGGCGCGGACGGCGAGCGTGTGGTGGTAGCCGCCGGCGAGGGCGGTGACATCGGTGAGCGCGGGGACGGGGACCGGGGTGGTGCGCTTGACGGTGGAACCGTCGCCGAGCTGGCCCTGGGAGTTCTCACCCCAGGCGCGCACCTGTCCGTCGTCGAGGACGGCGAACGAGTGGAGACCCGCCGCGAAGATGCCCGCGACGGCCGTCAGGTGCCGGACGTCGACGGGCGTCGAGCGATGCTCCGTGCTGTCGTCGCCCAGTTGCCCGTCGGCGTTGTAGCCCCAGGCCTTGACGGTGCCGTCGGCCGTACGGGCCAGCGAGTGGTAGCAGCCGACGGCCACCTCCACGACGTCCGTCAGGCCCGGCACCCGCTGGGGTGTGGTCCGGTCGGCGGTGGAGCCGAGGCCGAGCTGGCCGTGGTGGTTCCGCCCCCAGGTCCAGACCGTGCCGTCCTCGCGCAGGGCGAGGGCGTGGTAGCAGCCGGCGGCGATGTCCCTGACCTTGCTCAGGCTCTGGACGGCGACCGGACGGGAGGTCGAGTCGGTCGTGCCGTTGCCGTGCTGGCCGAAGGCGTTGTCGCCCCAGGCGAGGACCTGGCCGCCGCGCACGGCGTAGGCGAAGTGGGCTCCGGCGGCGACTCGGGAGACCCCGGACAGTCCGGCGACGGCGGCGGGGAAGGGCCGGCTGACGGCGGTGCCGTCGCCGAGCTGCCCGTTGCTGTTGCCGCCCCATGCCTCGACCGTGCCGTCGTGCAGCAGGGCGACGGCGAAGGAGTTGCCGTCGTTGCCGCCTCCGGCGGCGAGCTCGCGCACCATGGCGCGCGCCAGACCCCGGATGCCGGAAGGGGCCTGCCGGCCGACGGTGGTGCCGTCGCCGAGCTGGCCGGCGCTGTTCGTCCCCCAGGCCCGTACCCACGGGTCGCGGGGCTCGGCGGCACGCGCCGGGCCCGCGAGGGCGAGGAGCGCGAGGGCTGCGGCGATGCCGCGTCCGCAGGCGTACGTCATGCGAGGGCGCACCCCGCTCAGTACGCGTACGTCGTGTTGCCGCCCAGGGAGACGGCCACCGCCTTGATCGCCGAGCCCTCGTTGAGAATCTTCACCGACTCGTAGCGGGCGACCGTCGTGCCGTTGCCGAGCTGGCCCTCGCCGTTGTGGCCCCAGGTGAAGACCTCGTCCGCCGTGACGGCGACGCCGTGCCGGGCGCCGGCCGCGAGGTGCTGGACGCCTTCGAGGCGCGGGATCTCGACGGGGGCGGTGCGGTTGGTGCGGGAGACGTTGGAGTCGAAGGCCTCGTCGGACTCCAGGAGCTGGCCGTACTGGTTGTTGCCCCAGCCCCAGACGTGGCTGTCGCTCGTCTTGACGTAGTTGTGGAAGGCGCCCGCCTCGATGTCGGAGACGCCCTCGATCCAGTCCACGTCGACGGGGATCGTGGCGGACTTGGTGGAGGAGTTGCCGAGCTGGCCGTAGAGGTTGTAGCCCCAGGACTTGACCGTGTCGTCGGCGGTCAGCGCGAGGGCGTGGTGGCAGCCGGCGTCGATCTCGACGATGTTCTCCAGGCCCAGGACCTGCCGGGGTACGGAGCTGGTGGCGCGGGTGCCGTTGCCGAGCTGGCCGTGGATGCCGCGGCCCCAGGCGTACACCTTGCCGTTCTCCAGGAGCGCGAGGCTGAAGTCGCAGCCGGCCGAGATCTGCTTGACCTTGGGCATGCCCTGGACGCGGTCGGGGACCGTACGGCTGTCGCCGGTGCGGTTGTTGCCGAGCTGGCCGTACGCGTTGTCGCCCCAGGAGTAGACCTGACCGCCGGTGTCGAGGGCGAGGCCGTGCTTCCCGCCCGCGGCGACGTCCTTGACGTTGGTGAGGCGGGGCACGGTGGTGGGCACGGCCTGGTTGGTGTTGCCGCCGTTGCCGAGCTGGCCCGAGGAGTTGTGGCCCCAGGACTTGACCGTCTTGTCGGTGCGGGCGAGGGCGAACGAGTCGGCGGACGAGGTGCCGCCTGCCGACATCTGGTCGACGTCTCCGCGGAAGAGGCTGGTGACCGAGGACGGGCTGAGGCTGTCGGCGAGGGTGCCGTTGCCGAGCTGGCCGGTGCGGCCCGCACCCCAGCTCAGCACGGTCGGGTTGCCCTCGTTGGCGTGTGCCGAGGGGGCGAGGACCGGTACGGCGGTGAGTGCTGCGGTGGCGAGGGCGGCGGCTGCGAACCGCCGGGCGCGCGGTGCCGTGCGCGAGGGACCGCTTCGTGAACGGGACATGGCTCTGCTCTCCTTCGACGGGGACATACGGGAGCGCGGCGCCCGGCCGGTGCCGTCCGCCGGGCGGCGGAGGCGTGCACGGGCCGGTCGCGGGTCATGCGAACACGTCGTGCCGGGCTGCGGGCATGGGGTGCCCACGGCCGGGTGCGGCGGCCGGGACGGGCCGCCGGGCACATCAGCAGACTGTCCGAAAACGATCACCGAAGCGCGCTGGAACGGCTGAAACACCCTTTTGTCGGACGTCCGTTCGGGGTCGTGCCCCGGGGGCGCATTCACCCCGCCGTGCACCCGGGCCGAGACGCGGGCGGCTCTCGGGGCGGGCCGCCGAACGGCGGCGGCCGGGAGGGTGAGAGGCCCTGCCGGACACGCCCGCCCGCTCTCTCGCCCCCGCCTCCGAATCCCTACGAACGGGTGGACCGGCGGGCCGGGGGACGGGCCCGCCGGCACCCCGGATCCGACACCTCGGGGCGGTCCCGTGTGCGCTCCGCCGAAGTGGTGAGCGGCCCCCGGGGTGCGCGCCGCGCCGTGTGTCCTGCCGGAGTGCCGGGGCCTCGACGGCTAGCGTCTGGATGCGCTCGGTGATCTTGAGGACAGTCCCCTGTCCGCCCCTGGCGTCCCCTTCCGAGCTCACCAAATCACCCCTGTCCCAAGGGAGTTCCCATGCCCGAATGGAAGACATCGGCACGCCGTGTGCTGACCGCGGCCGTCCTCGCCGCCGCTCTCGCCCTGCCCCTGGCCCCCACCGCATACGCCGAGGAGTGCAAGCCCGAGGACCAGGCCTGCCTGGACAAGGAGGCCAACGCCAAGGAGGCCAAGAAGATCGAGGAACAGCAGAAGAAGACCCAGGAGGCCGCCGGCCAGGCCGACAAGGACATCAAGGCGGCGGGGGAGAAGCTCAAGGAGTGCCCGCCCGGCTCGTCCTCCTGCATGGGCAAACTGACCGGCGGCAAGGGCGCCGCCGAGGAGCAGGGCGTCAAGGACATGACCGACACCATCGCCGCCAACGAGCCCGAGCCGGCGAACAACGCGGCCGAGGCCGTGTCCTCGACCTGCGAGTCCTTCCCCGGCTCGCTGCCGGAGGGCTCCACGGACCCGGGACAGTCCCCCTTCCCGGTCGACCAGCTCTGCAGCCTCCTCGGCGGCTGAGCCGCGCGTCCACGTCCCGCGCGCGTCCACGTCCCGCGCGCGTCCACGTCCCGCGCGCGTCCACGTTCCTCGCTCCTCCTCTCGCCGTCTCCCCGGCTCGCCTCCTCGCCTCCTCCCCTCCGTCCCGAAGGGATTCCCCGTCATGCCCGCGTGCCATCGCCGCGCCGCCCTGCTGCCCGCCCTCTCCGTCCTCCTCGGCCTCGCCGCCACCGCCCTCGCGCCGCCCGCCGGCGCCGCCGAGGAGGGGCCGGGCGAGACCCCCGTACCCCGTGCCCTCACCGCCGAAGGGCGCCCGGCCGAGGTCGCCGACGTCCTGAAGTACTGCGGCACCAAGCGCAACGCCTGCACCTTCGCCATCGACCGCAAGCTGGGCCGCGAGTACGTCACCGCCGTGAAGTCACTCGGCAACGCGGTGATCAACTGCACCCAGAGCGACATGGCCGTCGAGCGGACCGTCACCTTGAAGACCGGCACCACCGACAACATCGGCGGCGAGATCTCCGGGCAGATCACCGCCGAGGGCACGGTCGGCGCCACCGGCACGGTCAGTACCAACCTCACCGGTGAGGTCTCCAGCGAGAACAAGACGCCCGACCTGGACAAGGGCCCCACGTCGGCGAACACCGCCAAGACCTCGGTCGCCGGCGGCGCCACGGCCTCGGGTTCGCTGAGCGCGCGCCTCGCCTTCGAGGCCGCCTTCAAGGCCACGTACTCCAAGTCGTGGACGGTCGAGAACACCGAGGAGACCGCCTACAAGACCACCGTCAAGCCGCACGACATGCTCGTCTTCGGTGCGAGCGCCGCCATGCGGCGCGTGGCCGGCAGCCTCGTCGCCGACACCGGGCAGCGGATCGTCGGCATCGTCGTGGACAGCCCCTCGACGGTCACCAACAGCACGTTCGTCGCGCAGACGTACGCCGCGCCCGCCGGCGTCTGCAGCGGCACGCGGCCCACCGGGAACACCGCCCCCACCCCGGCTCCCGGCCCCAACCCGGCTCCCGGCCCCAACCCTGCTCCCGGCCCCAACCCTGCTCCCGGCCCCAACCCTGCTCCCGGCCCCGGTCCGGTCTCCGCCGCCGAGGTCCCCGCCGTGCGGGCCGTGCCTCCGGGCGCCGAGCCGAAGCACGTCGTCGTCCTGCCCGCCGCCCACTGACCCGGGAGAAGCACCACCATGAACCGCACCGCCCTCCCGGCCCTCGTCGTCCTCGGGGCCGCCGGTCTGCTGCTGCCCGTCGTCCCCCTCTCCTCCCTCGCCTCGGCCGCCGCCGCCGAGCAGGCCGTCCCCGTCCTCAACGGCGACTTCGCCGACCCGGTCATGAAGGGCGACGGCCCCACGACCGTCGGCATCGACCACTGGACCGGCTCCAACCAGCGCTACTCGCCCGCCGCTTCGGGCCGCACCGACGCCTCGCACGGCGTCGCCCTCCAGAAGGACGGCAACACCCTCCAGCAACGGCTGCGCGGAGTCCGCGCGGGCGCCAAGGTCACCGTGAGGTACGAGGACAGCCCCGCCGTCTCCAAGGAGTGCACCGGGGAACAGGTCGTCGCGGGTCAGCCCTATGCCGTCGTCGCCTCCGGCGGCCCGGTGCAGGAGGCCACCACCGCCGGCGACCCCGACCGGGTGAAGGGCACGCCGGGCAAAGGGCGTTGGACCGGTCGCGCCTACGTCTTCACCGCGAGCGAGAACGAGCCGCTGCTCACCTTCACCTCGCGCGTCACCGACTCCCGCACCCATGTGACCTGTTCGCCGATGATCGCCCGGATCCGCGCGGTCGAGGTGCCGCCGGACGTCGACAAGACGGTGAGCAAGACCGCGCTCGGGACCTCGGAGGCGTACAAGGGCAACGAACGCGAGAGCACCCTCCACAACGCCGCCGCCGCCTGCAACGGCGAGAACGCCTGCACCTTCCGGCCCGACACCCGCACCTCCTTCCGCTACTACGACCGGGCACGGGTCGTCGGCGAGGCCTTCGTCAACTGCACCCGCAACGCCCTGGAGCACTCCCG
This sequence comes from Streptomyces sp. NPDC088553, assembly GCF_044752965.1. NCBI lineage: Bacteria > Bacillati > Actinomycetota > Actinomycetes > Kitasatosporales > Streptomycetaceae > Streptomyces > Streptomyces sp. NPDC088553. The sequence goes on from NZ_JBIVMG010000016.1 coordinate 58,826, forward strand.
GCTCCTGTCGTACTCCGAGCGCGGGCACGACAGCATCTCCCAGACCTACGCGGACGCGGGCCTCGCGCTCAACGAGGTGGCCAGGCTGCCCACTTCGGGAGACCGGACGGAGGACGAGAAGCGGCTCAAGGAGCGGCCGATGGCCGCCCAGTTCGCCCTCGCCCACGAGAAGGTCTGGCAGCGGCCCTGGCAGTGGTTCAGCAGCGACCAGCGCACCGTCGTGGAGAAGATCCAGCCCGGCGAGGTGAGCTGGGTCGAGATGCAGCCGAGCCGCGAGCGGGTCGAGGGCTGGTTCGTCAGCAAGAAGGACGACTACCGGCTGCACGCCGTCGTCGACGGACCCTCGCGGGCCGTGCCCGACCGGCTGCTCCAGCGCACCGGACCCATGTCGGAGGCCGAGAAGCAGCGCTGCGTGGCCGCCCGGCCCATGACCACCACCCCGGTCGGCGCCGACGCGCCCGCGAGCTCCAGCGACAAGGGCCTCCTCAAGGCCCCGGCGCCGACGGCCGCGGGCGCCCGGGCCGGGCTCCGGAGCGTGCCGCTGAACTGACACGACGCCGGTACGCCCGACCGGACCGGTGCGAGCCTGCGCCGCCTCACCCCGCCACGGCGGTGAGGCGGCGCAGCACCTCGTCCCGGCCCAGCGCGCGGGCGACCGCGAACAGGTCGGGGCTGCGGGTGGCGCCCGTGAGCGCGACCCGGATCACGTTCGCGACCTCCCTCGGCGGGCCCGCCCAGCGCTCCGGGTCCCGGCGCCAGGAGGCCGTGTCGGGGGCGTAGCCGTGCCGCGCCGCCAGCGCGCGGAGCGCGCCGTACCACTCGGCGCCGGACTCGGCGCTGGAAGCGGTGCCGGAAGCGGTGTCGGAGCCGACGACTGGATCGACGGTGAGCCCGGCGGCGAACGTGGCCGCGAACTCGCCGGCGATCCGGCGCACGAGGTCCGGATCCAGGCCGCCGTAGCGGTCGTCGTCGGCCGCCGGAGGCGCGCCGAAGAGTTCCGCGAAGAAGAAGCCGTAGCGGTCGCGGAAGCAGGACCAGCGGTCCAGGTCCTTCCGGGCGGGCGCGCCCTCCGGTCGGCCCGCCGCCACCGCCGCGAGGGCGAGCTCCCGCTGCCGGGCGAGGACGGACCCGAGCTCCGGGTCGTACTCCTGCGCCCAGGCGAGGAGCTGGCCGTACAGCTCGTCGGGGGTGAGCGAGGCGATGAACTCCCGGCTCAGGGAGTGCAGTTTGGGCAGATCGAGCAGCGGGCCCGAGGGGCGCATGCCGTCGAGCCGGACGGGCGCGGCGAGCGCCTCGGCCGTGGGGACGTCCATGAGCCGGATGTTGGCGAGACCGCGCAGATAGTGCTGGACGGCGGCCGGCGGATACCCGGCGGACAGGTAGTAGTCCACCGACGCCTCGGGGTCCTTGCGCTTGCTGAGCTTGCGCCGCGAGGGCCCCTCGGCCTTCATCAGTGGCGCGAGATGCGCGTACGCGGGCGGATCGAAGCCGAGCGCCGCGTGGAGCTGGAGATGGACCGGCGTCGAGGACAGCCACTCCTCGCCGCGCACCACGAGCGACACCCGCATCAGATGGTCGTCCACGACATGCGCGAAGTGATAGGTCGGCAGGGGGAGTTCCTCCTGAGAGGACTTGAGCAGCACGATGTCGTTGCCGTTGTCCTGCATCGTGACGGCGGCGCGGATCCGGTCGGTGAACCGGACCCGGCCGGGGAACTCGTACGGGCAGCGGAACCGCACGACGTACGGCTCACCGGCCGCCATCCGGTGGGCCGCCTCCTCCGGCGCCAGCGTCCGGCACGGCGCCCACCGGCCGTAGTAGCCGATCGGCGAGCGGCCCGCGCGCTGCTCCTCCGCACTGCGGGCCAGCCGCTCCTTGTCGCAGAAGCAGGGGTACGCGCGGTCCCGCCGCAGCAGTTCGCGCACATGGCTGAGGTAGACGTCCCGGCGCTCCGACTGGAGGTACGGGCCCCACTCCCCGGCACCGCTCACCCCGCCCTCGTCGGGTGCGAGCCCGAAGGCCGCGAGCAGCCGGGAGAACTCCTCCGCGGCGCCGGCCACTTGGCGCGACCGGTCGGTGTCCTCGACGCGCAGCACATGCGTACCGCCCGACTGGTGGGCCAGGGCGCGCGCCACGGCCGCCGTGTAGAGGCCGCCGATGTGCAGATGTCCGGTGGGACTCGGGGCGAAGCGCGTCACCTCGGCGCCCTCCGGCAGGGTGCGCGGCCGGAACCGGCGCTCCCAGTCGTCCGGTTCCGGGAGATCGGGCGGGAACATCGCGTTGATGACGGACAGGTCGAGCACGGTGGACTCCCTCCTGGGGTTCCTCGATCGATCCACCGTAGGCCGGTGACCGGCCGATTCGAGCCGGGCGGGGGCGCGAGGCTGCGGGACTCCGAACCCTCTTCGGTGGTGCGGGCCCCGAGCGGCGCGCACGGTCAGTAGCGTCCTGAGGGCCGATCCGTACGACACGGGCGGACGCGGAACAGAAAGGGGTGTGATGGGCGGCACGCGTGCGGTGGCCCTGCTCGCGCTCGGCTCCTTCGCCATGGGGACCGACGCCTACGCGATGGCGGGGCTGCTCCCGGACATCGGCGCCGACCTGCGGGTCTCCGTCTCCCTCGCCGGGCAGTCCGTCACCGCCTTCACCCTCTGCTACGCCCTGGCCGCGCCGCTGTTCTCGGCCGTTCTCGCCCGCTGGGGCACCCGTACGGTCCTGGTGACCGCGCTCGTGGTCTTCGTCGTCGCCAACGCCGGGACCGCGCTGACCGGTTCGTACGCCGGACTCCTCGGCACCCGGGCCCTGGCCGGCACGGGAGCGGGCCTCTTCACCCCGGCGGCGGCCACCGCGGCCGTCGCGCTCGTACCGCCCGAGCGGCGCGGCCGGGCCCTCGGCCTGGTGCTCGGCGGAATGAGCGCGGGGACGGTGCTCGGCGTGCCGCTCGGGCTGCTCGTGGCGGCCGCATCGGGCTGGCGTACCGCCCTGTGGCTGATCACCGGCCTCGGGGTGGTGGCCCTGGCCGGGGTGGGCACCGCCCTTCCGCCGGTCCGCGGGGCCGCGGCGCCCTCGCTGCGGGCCCGGTTCGGCGCCCTGACCCGGCCCCGAGTCGCCGTGGTCGTCGCCGTCACCTTCACCCAGACCGTCGCCAGCCTCGGGCTCTACACCTATCTGGAACCGGTCCTCCACCGCGTCGCCGACGTCGGCAGCGCCGTGCCGTACCTCTGGGTCTGGGGCATCGGCGGGGTCTGCGGCAGCCTCCTCGCCGGGACCCTCGTCGACCGGACGGGGAGACCCGCCCTGCTCGCGGTCGCCCTGCTCGGCACCCTCGGCGCCGCCCTGGCCCTGCTGCCGTGGACCGGATCCGTACCCGGGCTCGTCCTGCTGCCCCTGATCGTGTGGGGAGCGGTCGGCTGGGCCTTCGTCGTACCCCAGCAGCACCGGCTGCTCGCGCGGGAGGGCGAGGGAGGAGCCGCCGCGGTCGGCCTCAACAGCTCCGCCACCTACCTCGGCGGCGCCGTCGGCTCCGCGCTCGGCGGCCTCGCCCTCGCCCACGGGCTCGACGCCCGCTGGCTCCCGCTCCCCGCCGCCGGGGTCGCGCTCGCGGGAGTCCTCTTCCACCTCACCGCGGTGCGCGCGCTCGCCAGGCGCGAGGCCGGGGCCGGACACCGTGACAAAGACAGGGCCGGAGCCGCGGGCGCGACCGCGGCCGAGGCCCTGGAAAGGAACACGCCATGAAATTCGGCGTCAATCTGCCCAACTACGGGCCCGAGGCCACCCCCGACGCCCTCGCCGACTGGGCGCTGCGGGTCGAGTCGATCGGCTACCACTACGCGATGGTCTCCGACCACGTGGCGCTCACCCCGGACGTGCAGCACCTCTTCCCCGCCCCGTTCTACGACCCCTTCGCGACCCTCGCCTGGCTCGCGGGCGTCACCAGGACCGTGGGGCTCGGGACGACGGTGACGATCCTCCCGTACCGGCATCCCGTGCACACCGCCCGCGTCGCCGCCAACATCGACCGGTTCAGCAACGGCCGGCTCGTCTTCGGCGCCGCCGCCGGCTGGGCCGCCCGGGAGTTCGCCGTCCTCGACGTCCCGTACCGCAAGCGCGGGGCGATCAGCGACGAGTACCTCGCCGCGATCAAGGCCTGCTGGGCGACCGACGTGGCCTCCTTCGACGGCGCCCATGTCTCCTTCCGCGAGGTGCACACCGGGCCGCTGCCCGTGCAACGGCCCGGCCCGCCCGTCTGGGTCGGCGGCCACAGCTACGGCGCGCTCCGCCGGGCCGTCCGGCTCGGCGACGCCTGGCACCCCACCTCCGTCTCCGGCGACTGGCTCCTCGGCGTCGGACTGCCCGCGCTCCGCCAGGTCGCCGAGGAACACGAGCGGCCCGTCCCCGCCCTCTGCCCCCGGATCAAACTCCGCGTCACCTCCCGGCCGCTGGGCCCCGGGCGGCTGCTCGGCGAGGGCACCCAGGCGCAGATCGCCGACGACCTCGGACTCCTCCAGGACCTGGGCGCGCGGGCCGTCGTCCTCGACCCCACGTACCCGGGCGACCGGCGCGAGGCGGGGCGCACCGCCCGCGACCTCGACGTCCTGGAGACACTGGCCAAGGAGGTCATCGACGTGGACGCCGGCTGCGTACGATGACCGAACGGCGGCAGCGGGAGGGGGCGCGTGACATGACCGATCCGGACCTGCGGAAGCTGCGGGTGCTGAGGGAACTCAGCGAGCGCGGCACCGTCAGCGCGGCCGCCCAGGCCCTCCACCTCACCCCCCAGGCCGTCTCGCAGCAGATCAGCGCCCTGGGGCGGGAGTTGGGCGTCCCGCTCACGGAACCCTCCGGACGCCGGCTGCGGCTCACCGGGGCCGCGCGGATCGTGCTCCGGCACGCCGAGGCCGTCTTCACCCAGGTCGAGCAGATGCGCGCGGAACTCGCCGCCCACCAGAGCGGCGAGCGGGGCGAGGTGGCGGTCGCCGGCTTCTCCACCACCCTCTCGGCGCTCATCCTGCCCGCCGTGGCCCGACTGCGGGAGACGCGGCCGCTGCTGCGGACCTCGCTGGCCGAGGTCGACCCGCCGGAGAGCTTCTCCCTGCTCCAGCGCGGGGAGGCGGATGTCGTGATCTCCGCGGACACGACCAGGCCCGCGGCGGGCTCGGGAGGTGCGGGGGGTTCGCGGGGTTCGGGCGGCTCGGGGGGTTCGGAGCGCTCCGGGAGCGAGGAGGGGCGTCCCGACGGATCGCGTGACGGCCTGACCGGCGCTCCCGCACCCTCCGACAGCCGCTCCGATGGGCGTTCCGAGGGACGCTTCGACGGGCGGTTCCACCGGGTCGTGCTCTGCGACGACCCCTTCGACATCGCCCTCCCCGCCGGCCACCGGCTCCTCGACAGCGAACGGCTGCTCCTCGCCGACCTGGCCGACGAGACCTGGATCTTCGCCACGACCGGCCTCTGTCACGACATCGGCGTCGCCGCGTGTACGGCCGCCGGGTTCACCCCGCAGGCCTCCCACGCCATCGGCGACTGGGACGCCACGCTCGCGGCGGTGCGGCTCGGCCTCGGGGTCGCACTCGTGCCGCGCCTCGCCAAGCCGGTCCCGCGGCCCGAGGTGACGATCCGCCCGTTCAGCGAGCGGGCTCCCTCGCGGACGGTCTTCGCGGCCGTGCGCGAGGGCAGCCAGACGTCCCCCGAGATCGCCGCCGTCCTCGACGCGCTGCGGTCGGCCGCCAGGGCGGCCGTCGCCGGCTGAGCGGGCACCGCGGGCGACACCTGACGCGTCGCCCCCGACCTGCGGGAACGCGATTCGCCACGGCTCGTGGACGGTACCGTCCAGCAGACGTTGCTGGACCCGTCCGACCGCCGGTGCGAGGCTCGATCCCGTACCGCGGAGAGCTCCGCGCGTCCCCTCACTTTTCCTCTTCCAACTCCTTGCCGAGCCCTGTCTGCCTTCGGAGAGCGGGAAACCCATGTCCAAAGCCACCTACACGCGGCTGGCCGCGCTGAGTCTCATCTGGGGCTCCGTCTTCCTGTGGATCAAGATCGCCGGGTACGGCTTCTCACCCGTGCAGATGGTGCTGATCCGGCTCGCCCTCGGGGCCGTCGTCATCCTCGCCATCGGTTACGCCAAGGGGCTCAGGCTCCCCAAGGAAGCCGCCACCTGGGGTCATCTGACCGTCGCCGCGCTGCTCGGCAACGCCATCCCGTGGACCCTCTACGCCGAGGGCGAGATCCACGGATCGAGCAGCGTCGCCGCGGTCGTCAACGGCAGTGCGCCGATCTGGACCCTGGCCGCCGCCCTGCTGCTCGGCCAGGAGAAGCGCGTCTCCGGCTTCAAGGCCGGCGGCGTGCTGCTCGGCCTCGGCGGCACCGCGCTCATCGCCTCACCCTGGAACTCGTCCTCGGCCGGGACCGGTTGGAGCATCCTCTGCTTCGTCCTCGGCTCCATCAGCTTCGGTGCCAGCTTCGCGTACATGGGCAAGTACCTGGTGGGCAGGGGCATTCCGCCCCTGATGCTCGCGGGCGGTCAGCTCAGCGCGGCCACCCTCCTCCTCCTGGTCGCCTTCCCCTTCCTGGGTCTCCAGACCATCACCTGGCGCACCGACTCGGTGATCTCCGTCCTCATCCTCGGTGTGGTCTGCACCGGCTTCGCCGCGCTGCTCAACTTCGAGCTGATCATCAAGGACGGGCCCACCGTGGCCTCCACGGTCACCTATCTGATGACCGCCGTGGCCGTCGTCCTGGGCGCCGTCGTCCTCGACGAGCCCCTCGGCTGGACCGTGTGGCTCGGGGCGGTCGCGGTCCTCGCGGCCACGGGTCTGCTCCGTCGCAAGCCGCGCCCGGCGCCCGAACCGGCCCCCGAGGCCGCCCCCGTACCCACGCCAGCGGCGGCCGATTAGCCGCCCCATTCCCTCAGGAAATGCCGGGCCGCCGCCCGCAACATTGTGTTCATTCATGGGGCGGGTGATGGGTGGTAGCGTCACGAGTGGAAACACCCGGCCTTTATGGGGGAGTCGTACGTGGCTTTTGTGGTCGAACTCGTTTTCCGTGGCAATGAGACGGACCGGTTGAGTTTCGGAGAGGCTCACCGGACCTATTGGAAAAGGATGGCCGCCCGCGGCATCCTGCTCGGCGGCGGACCCTGGCGGGACGGTACCGGGGAACTCCTGGTCTGTGAGGCCAGGGACCGCGGCACCCTCTTACGGGTCCTCTACGCCGACCCGTACGCCCAGGCGCAGGTCATCGGCGAGTTACGGGTCCGTGAATGGAACGCGGTCATGGGGCACGTGGTGCTCGCCGGTCTGGAGCGGTCCACCGGTGGTGCGGGGACCCATGAGCGAATACGCGGGGGCGTCGCGGCGCCCGCCCCGCCGGCCGTCCGTGAGGTGGCCGCCGTACGCGAGGAGATCGCCGTCCGTGAGGAACTGACCGCCCACGAGCGGCGCATCGCCACGATGATGCTCGACGGCCTGACCAACAAGCAGATCGCCGAGTCGTTCACGGTGTCGACCCGGGCCGTGGAGCTGCACATCACCCGCATCTACCGCAAGCTCGACATCCGTCGGCGCGCCCAACTGGCCGCCGCCATCGACCGGTTCGAGGCGGCGCTGGCCTGCTGATCCGTCCGCCGCGCCTGGTCCCGTTCCCGTTCCTGTTCCGTACGCATCCACTTGGGGGAGTTCGCCATGCCGCTCGTCGAGATAACCGTTCCCGAGGGGACCCTGTCCGAGGCCGCCGCGGAGGTCCTGCAGCAGCAGGTCGCCGATTCCGTGCTGACGGCCATGGAGCTGCCCCGCACCGACTTCTTCGCCGCCGCCACCTGGGTCTACGTCCGTGAGGCCGCCAAGGGGTTCGCCACCACCGGGGCCGGCACCGCCCCGGGCGTCCTCGTCGTGGTCACGCCCCTGGAGGGCTTCCTCACCCCCGAGCGCAACGAAGTGCTCTCGGTCGAGGTCACCCGGCACGTCCAGGAGGCCACCACGCCCGACACCGTCGTCTGGCTCGTCGTGAACGAGATCCCGGAGGGGAACTGGGCCGTGAACGGCGGACTGACCCGACGGGCGAAGATCGACGAATTCGTCGCCGAGGCCGCCAGGGCCCACTGAATTCCGTTTCCGTTTTCGTCTCCGTTTTCGTCTCCGCTTTCGGAGGCCTCGGCGCCGCACCGTATTCACGGTGCGGCGCCGTCGTTTTGTTGCAGGGGTGATGAATCCGGCCACGGGTGCGGAATCCCGTATCGATGTGCGGTGCGTTCCGCTCGTACGGTGATGTCAATGGCACCGACGGATGGGAGTGACTCGTTCATGGCTCTGCATTCGGCGCCGCGACTCGGTGTGGTGGTTCCTTCGGGAAACGCCGCGGCCGAACCCGAGATCGGCGGCCTCGTCAGCCCCGCATTCAATGTCCACACCTCACGCTTCCCGGTCCTTCCCGGAAAAGACCTCCGCGGCCGGCTGGAGAAGTACAACGACGTACTCCCCGATGTGCTGGGGAATTTCGGCGGTCTGCGTCTCGACGCGGCCGTCGTCTCCTGCACCGGCTCGCACTACCTTCTGACGCCCGACGGCGACCGGGCCCTCTGCGCGGAGCTCTCCGAGCGCGTGGGAGCCCCCGTACGGTCGGCCGCGCTCGCCATCCTCGACACGGCGCGGGCGGTGGGCTCCGAGCGGCTGGTCCTCATCTCGCCGTACGAGCCCTGGCTCACCGAACTGTCCCACGCCTACTGGGAGGCGGCCGGACTCGCCGTCGACCGGATCGTCAAGATCCGGGCCGGCGCCCGATTCTCCCCGTACGACGTGACCACCGAGGAACTCGTCGCACAGGTGCGTGAGGCCGAGCTCCCCGAGGACGCCACGCTGTTGTTCACCGGCACCGGCATGTTCACCTTCGACGCGCTCGCCGAGCTCGGCCGGGACAGCGGGCGCACCCTGCTCACCTCCAACCTGGCGAGCGCCTGGTGGGCCCGGGACACCCTCGGTCTGCCGGCCGAAGGACCGGACGCGCACCCGCTGCTGCGCCGGCTCGCCGAGCGGACCGGTACCAGGGCCGGCGCACCGGACGCCGGTCGCGATGCGGTGCCCGGCCGTGCGGCCGCCGCGGTCGGCCGCGACGCCGCCGTGGCCGTGTCGTGAGCGGCGATACCGGCTCCCGCGGGCCGGTCGCCGTCGTCGGCGCCGGGCCCGTGGGACTGACCGCCGCGCTCGTCCTCGCCCGGACCGGCGTCCGCGTGACGCTTCTGGAGTCCCGGGAGGCGCTGGCCACCGAGTCCCGCGCGTCCACCTTCCACCCCTCCACCCTCGACCTCCTCGACGAGCTCGGCGTCGCCGCCGCGCTGCGCCGCCAGGGCCGTACCGTCGACCGCGTCCAGTGGCGCGACCTGGACGGCGTCGTCCACGCCGAGCTGGACTACTCCGTGCTCGACGGGCACACCGGTCACCCGTACCGACTCCATGTCGAACAGGCCCGGCTCACCCCGCTGTTGCTCGCCGAGCTGACGGCCACCGGTCTCGCCGACGTACGGTTCGGGACCACCGTCACCGGGGCCGAGGACCTCGGCGGCGGGGACGGCGGCGGGGTGCGGCTGCGCACGAAGGACGCCGCGGGGCGGGTCACCGTCACCCGTCATCCGTACGTCCTGGCGGCCGACGGCAGCCGTAGCCGGCTCCGCGAGCTCGCCGGGCTCCCCGGCACCGCCGAGGAGTACCCGGACTACGCGCTCCGCGTGGTCACCGAAACACGGCTCGACGAGCTGGTTCCCGGGCTCGCCCCGCTCTCCTACGTCCGCGACGCCCGGGCCTCGTTCAGCGCCCTGGGCATGCCCGACCACTGGCGGCTGATCTTCCGGATCCCGCGCGGCACGGACCGTGACGCCGTGCTCGCGCCCGAAGCCGTACGGGCCAGGGTCGAGCAGGCCCTGCCGGGCGCCGCCGGGCGGGCCGTCCGGATCGCCGACGCCCACACCTACCGGCTCGCGCGGTTCCTGCTGCCCCGATACCGGGCCGGCCGGGTGCTGTTCGCCGGGGACGCGGCCCATCTGACGTCCACCGCCGGCGGACTGAACATGAACTGCGGGATCCACGACGCCGTGGAGACGGGCCGGGCCCTCGCCGCCGTCCTGCGGGGCGACGCCCCGGGCGAGGCGGCGCTCGACGCGGCCCTCGAACGACGGCGTTCCGTCGTCGAGACGGCGGTCATCCCGCGCAGCGAGGCCCGCACGGCCGGATTGGACAGCACGGCCGAACTCCCGGCCCGGCTCGCCTCGTTGAGGCGCACCGCCGCCGACCCGCGCTCGGCCGTCGACTACCTGCTCAAGGCATCACTTCTCGACGTCGCACCACGACCACTGAAGGGTGACGCACATGCGGATCTGGTTTCACAAGCACACCGTTGAGGGACGTCTGCCGCTGCTCGACCAGTGGTACCGCGAACACCTCGACGCCATCGCCGCACCCGGCACCACCATCGACATCAAGACCCTGCCGGCCGACACCTACCCCGACGCCACACCGTTCGGGCTCGTCGGGCACCACTCCGCCCAGGTGCTCTTCAGCCGGCACTTCTCCGAGTCCGCCCTCGTCGCGGAGCGGGAGGGTTATGACGCCTGGGTGATCGCCGCGGGCCAGGACCCCGGCCTGCGCGACGCCCGCCACCTCGCCTCCATCCCGACCCTCGGCTACGGAGAGACGGCCTTCTTCCTCTCGGCGCTCACCGGGCAGCGCTTCGGCGTCCTCGGCTTCATGCCGCCCCTGGAGGAGCCCATCCGGGCCAACATCCGGCAGTACCGCCTGGAGTCCTCGCTCAGCTCGTACGAGGTCGTCCCCGGCGGCTGGGACTCCGTACACCGTTCCCTGGAAGGGGACTTCGACCAGTTCGTCGAGGTGTACTCGGCGGCCGCCGAACGTGCCGCGCGGGCCGGGGCGGAGGTCATCATCCCCGCCGAGGGCATCCCCAACGAGATCCTCTGGCACCTCGGCATCCACGAACTCCACGGCCTGCCCGTCGTCGACCCGGCCGGGCTCGCCGTCAAGCTCGCCGAAACCCTCGTCCAGCTCGGCGAGCTGAAGCTCTTCCAGCGCAGTGGGCACGGCTACTGGTTCAGCCGCCCGGACGAGCCCGTCGCCAAGCACCTGGAGCAGGTGTTCCTCGGCGAGGCCCTCTAGGAGATGCCGTGTCCGCCGCCTCGCGCGCCCTCCTCAGCCCGTCTCCGCCCTGCGCGCCGGCTCCGCATCGCGTCCGGTCCGCGCACCGCTCCTGGTCCGCGCACCGCTCCTGGTCCGCGTACCGCTCCTGGTCCGCGTACCGCGCCCCGGCTTCTCACACCGCCCCGTCTCCGCACGCCGCCACGCCCTCGAAGGAGTCACGCCCATGACGTACGACGCCTACGGCCGCAACACCGCGGCCACCGACCCCGCCGCCCCTTACTACCGCCCCCGCCGGCTGCGCCGCACGCCCGCGCTGCGCCGGTTCGCCGCCGAGACCCGCGTCGGTCCCGCCAACCTCGTCCAGCCCCTCTTCCTCCGCGAGGGCCTCACCGAGGCGCGGGAGATCCCCTCCATGCCCGGCGTCTTCCAGCACACCCGTGACACCCTCCGCAAGGCCGCCGCCGAAGCGGTCGCCAACGGAGTCGGCGGACTCATCCTCTTCGGCATCCCCGAGCACAAGGACCCCACCGGTACCGGCGCGGTCGACCCGGACGGCATCCTCCAGGTCGCCCTCCGCGACGTCGTCGCCGAGGTCGGCGACTCCACCGTGATCATCGGCGACATCAACCTCGACGAGTACACCGACCACGGCCACACCGGAGTCCTGGACGCGAACGGCGACGTCGACAACGACGCCAGCATCGAGCTCTACGCCCAGGCCGCCGTCGTCCAGGCCGACGCGGGCGCCCAGATCGTCGCTCCCAGCGGCATGATGGACGGCCAGGTCCGCCGTATCCGCGAGGCGCTCGACAAGGCGGGCCACCAGTCCGTGGCGATCCTCGGCTACTCCGCCAAGTACGCCTCGCACTTCTACGGCCCCTTCCGGGACGCCGTCGAGTCCACCCTGCGCGGCGACCGCAAGGGCTACCAGCAGTTCCCCGGCAACATCCGCGAGTCCCTCCTGGAGGTCTCGCTGGACGTGGCCGAGGGCGCCGACCTGGTGATGGTGAAGCCCGCGCTCGCCTACCTCGACATCGTCCGGCTCATCGCCGACCACGTGCAGGTGCCCGTCTCCGCCTACCAGGTCTCCGGCGAGTACTCGATGGTCGAGGCGGCCGCCGCCAAGGGCTGGATCGACCGCGACCAGGTCGTCCGCGAGAGCCTCGCCTCCATCCACCGCGCGGGCGCCACGCAGATCATCACCTACTGGGCCTCCGAGTTCGCCCAGACGCTGGACCGGTGACCCGGTGAGCCCGTCCTCCACCATGCTGGTCCTCGGCATCAGCCATGCCAGCGCCCCCCTCGACCTCCTGGAGAGACTCGCCGGCACCGACCGCCCGGCCGAGGACCTCGTCTCCGACGTCACCTCCGTCGACGGCATCGACGCCGCCGTCGTCGTCTCCACCTGCAACCGCCTGGAGATCTACGCCGAGACCCGGGGCGGCCCCACCGGCTTCGGGGGCGCGGGCGAACCGGCGGGCGCCGGCGAACTGACCGGACTCGGACGGCTGTTCGCGGAGCACACCGGCGTCGACCACGACGAGATCGCCCCGCACCTCTACAGCCACCACGCCGACGGAGCCGTACGCCATCTGTTCGCCGTGGCCTCCGGCCTCGAATCGGTCGTGGTCGGCGAGGACCAGATCCTCGGCCAGGTGAAGCTGGGCCTCGAACGGTCCCAGCGGCTCGACCGGACCGGCCGGGTCCTCGCCAAGGCCGTGCAGACCGCCCTGCGGGTCGGCAAGCGGGCCCGCAACGAGACCGGGCTCAACGAGGCGGGCCGCTCGCTCGCCACCGCCGGACTCGGCTTCTTCGAGCGCCGGGTCGGCTCCCTGCACGGCAAGACCGCCCTGGTCATCGGCGCGGGCGCCTTCGCCGGGGTCGTCGTCGCCGCGCTGCGCCGCTCCGGCCTCGACCGGGTGCACGTCGCCAACCGCACCCCGGAGAAGGCGCAGCGGCTCGCCGAGACCACCGGGGGAGTCGGGTACGACCTGACGGACCTGCCCCGGCTGCTCACCGAGGTGGACGTGGTCGTCGGCGCCACCGCCGCCACCGGCCACCTCGTCTCCGCCCGGGACGTCGAGGAGGCGCTCGCCGCCCGGGACGGCCGCGAGCTGTTCCTGCTCGACCTGTCCCTGCCGCACAACATCGCGCCCGGCGCGGCCGAACTGCCCGGCGTCACCTTCGTCGACCTCCGCCGGATCGCGGAGGAGGGCCAGGAGGACGAGATCTCGGCGGCCAGCGTCCAGGCCGCGCACGAGCTGATCGACGCGGAGGTCGAGCAGTTCCGCACCGGACTGCGGCTCGCCGGCGCCAAGCCGGTCCTCACCGCGCTGCGGACCGCCGCCACCGAGGCCGCCGAGGCCGAACTCGACCGGCTCGCGCGCCGGTTGGACGGCATCGACGGCACGGTGCGCCGGGAGATCGACCGCAGCGTACGGCGCATCGTCGACAAGGCCCTGCACCAGCCCACCGTCCTGGTGCGCGAGCTGGCGGCCGACCCGGACGGCGCCCGGCACATCGCCGCCTTCACCCGCCTCTTCGCGGCGGCGGAGGCCGAGGGCGGCGCCGCGAGCGCCACCCCGCACGGCCCGGACGCACAGAACGACCCGGACGCACAGAAGAGCCCGAACGTACAGAACGACCCGAACGACCCGAACGTACAGAACGACCCGAACGACCCGAACGCACAGAACGAGACGAAGATCGAGGCCATCGCATGAGTGACATCTCGGCTCTCTGGGAAGCCGAATCCATCGCCGTCATCGGCGCCAGCGAGCGCCCCGGCGCCCTGGGCCGCAAGCCGCTCGACTACCTCCTCCGGTACGGCTACAAGGGCCGCATCCTGCCGGTCAACCCGCGCTCCCCGGAGATCCTCGGCGTCCCCGCGTACCCCAGCGTGAAGGACGCCCCGGGCCCCGTCGACCTGGCCCTGATCATGGTCTCCGCCGAACGGGTCGCCGGCGCCGTCGACGACTGCGTGGCCGCCGGCGTCAAGCTCGCCGTCATCGCCTCCTCCGGCTTCGCCGAGACGGGCGAGGAGGGCGCCCGCCTCCAGGACGAGATCGTCGCCAAGGCCCGCGCCGGCGGTCTGCGGATCATCGGCCCGAACTGCATCGGCGCCGTCGGGTACGAGAACCGTGTCCTCGCCACCTTCAGCCCCCTCTTCGGCGCCGAGTCCGTACCCTTCGAGCCCGGCACCCTCGCCTTCGTCAGCCAGAGCGGCGCCCTCGGCTTCGGGGCCGCCAGCCTCGCCCTGGAGCGCGGCCTGCGCCCCGGCTGGGTCGTCAGCACCGGCAACGACGCCGACGTCACCGCCCTCGAAGTCCTCCGCGAACTCGCCACCGTTCCCGAAGTCACCGGTCTGCTCGGCTACCTGGAGGACACCCCGGACATCGGGACGCTCCGCGAACTGGCCGGCTCCGGCAAGCCCGTGGCCCTGCTCAAGTCGGGCCGTACCGAGGCCGGCGGCCGGGCCGCCGCCTCGCACACCGGCGCCCTCGCCACCGACGACCGCGTCCTGGACGCGGCCCTGCGCGGCCTCGGCATCGTCCGCGTCGACGACATCGACGAACTCCTCGACGTGGCACGGGTCTTCGAGTCCGAGCGGCGCCCCGCCGGGAACCGCGTCGCCGTCGTCACCACCTCCGGCGGCTCCGGCATCCTCGCCGCCGACGCCGTCGAGGCCCACGGCCTGGAGCTCAGCGCCCTGGAGCCGCGCAGCAAGGAGGCGCTCGCCGAGATCGTCCCCGCCTTCGGGGCCATCGACAACCCCGTCGACATCACGGCCACCGTCCTCAGCGACCCGTCGCTCTTCGACCGCTCCCTGGACGTCCTGATCGCCGACGACACCGTCGACATCATCGTCGCCGCCTTCTGCGTGATGGCCGGACCCGATGTCGAGAAGGCCGTCAACGCCCTCTCCCGGGCCGCCGAGAAGGGCGGCAAGCCCATCCTCGTCGCCCGCACCGGCGCCGACTTCCTCGCCCCCGACGCCCCGCGCGACCTGCGCGAGGCCGGACTCCCCGAGTACCCGACGCCGGCCCGCGCCCTGCGCGCTGCCGCCGCCCTCTGGGAGGTCAGCCGCCCCCGCACCCTGCCGGACGCCCCGCGCCCCGGGACCGTGCCCGGCCCCGGCGCCGAGGCCACCGAGCCCGAGCTGAAGCGGCTCCTCGCCGAGGCCGGGATCGCGGTGCCGAAGGGCCGGATCGCCGAGAACGCCGAGGACGCGGCGCGCGCCGTGACCGAGGTCGGCGGCACGGCGGTGCTCAAGGCCGTCGTACCCGGCCTGCTCCACAAGACGGAGGCCGGGGGAGTGGAGATCGGCGTCACCGCCGACACCGCGCCCGAGGTCCACGCCCGCCTCGCCGCCCTCGGCGGACAGGTGCTCGTCGAGGAGCTGATCGACGAGAAGGGCGAGGGCGTCGAGCTGATCGTCGGCGTCCACACCACCGACCTGGGCCCGGTGCTCACCGCCGGTCTCGGCGGGATCCTCACCGAGGTCCTGGACGACGTCGGCCACCGGCTCCTGCCGCTCGCTCCCGGCGAGGGGGCCGAACTCCTCGCCGGACTGCGCGGCGCGAGGATACTCGGCGGGACGCGCGGGCGGGCCGCGGTGGACATCGAAGCCGCCGCCGAACTGCTTCACAAGGTCGGCGAGTTGGTGCAGGACTGGCCTCCGGGCTTCGCCCTGGACCTCAACCCGGTCCGCGTCCTGCCGAAGGGCGCCGTCGTCCTCGACGCGGCCCTCGGCTTCGAGGCCCCCGAGGAGGCCGGGCGATGAGCGGCGCAGGGACCGCGAGCAGAGCGCTCTTCGAGCGGGCCCGCCGGGTCACCCCCGGCGGCGTCAACTCCCCGGTGCGCGCCTTCGGGGCCGTCGGCGGCACCCCGCCCTTCATGGCCTCGGCCCAGGGCCCGTACCTCACCGACGCCGACGGCAACGAGTACGTCGACCTGATCTGCTCCTGGGGCCCGATGATCCTGGGCCACCGGCACCCGGCGGTCGTCGAGGCGGTCACCCGGGCCCTTTCGCTCGGCACCTCCTTCGGCGCGCCGTCCACCGGGGAGGTCGAGCTCGCCGAGGAGATCGTCGAGCGGGTCGCCCCGGTCGAGCAGGTCCGCCTCGTCAGCTCCGGCACCGAGGCGACGATGTCGGCCATCCGCCTCGCCCGCGGCTTCACCGGGCGCGGCAAGATCGTGAAGTTCGCCGGCTGCTACCACGGCCACGTGGACGCGCTGCTCGCCTCGGCCGGCTCCGGCCTGGCGACCTTCGCCCTCCCCGACACCCCGGGCGTCACCGGGGCACAGGCGAGCGACACGATCGTCCTGCCCTACAACGACCTGGCCTCCGTCGAGAAGGTCTTCGCGGAGATCGGCGACGAGATCGCCGCCGTGATCACGGAGGCCGCCCCCGGCAACATGGGCGCCGTGCCGCCGCTGCCCGGCTTCAACGCGGGCCTCAAGGAGATCACCGCCCGCCACGGCGCCCTCTTCATCTCCGACGAGGTGATGACCGGCTTCCGGGCCAGCCGCTCCGGCTGGTACGGCCGGGACGGCGTCGCCCCCGACCTGCTGACCTTCGGCAAGGTCATGGGCGGCGGCTTCCCGGCGGCGGCCTTCGGCGGCCGCGCCGACGTGATGGCCCACCTGGCCCCGGCCGGGCCCGTCTACCAGGCGGGCACCCTCTCGGGGAACCCGGTCGCCACCGCCGCCGGCCTCGCCACCCTGCGGCACAGCACCGCCGAGGTGTACGAGCGGCTCGACGAGGTCTCGACGACGCTCGGCCGCGAGGTCTCGGCGGCGCTGACCAAGGAGGGCGTGGCGCACCGGGTCCAGTACTCGGGGACGATGTTCTCCGTCTTCTTCACCGAGGACGAGGTCGTCGACTTCGACGGCGTCCGCGCCACGGAGTCGTACCGCTACACGCCCTTCTTCCACGAGCTCCTGCGCCGCGGCGTCTATCTGCCGCCCTCGCCCTTCGAGGCCTGGTTCATCTCGGCCTCGCACGACGACCGGGCGGTGAGCCGGGTGGTCGAGGCACTGCCGGCGGCGGCCGCGGCGGCAGCGGCGGCGACGCCCTGACGCCAGGGCCGCGGACGAGAGACAGGGAAAGCCCCCGTGGCAGGACCACGGGGGCTTTCCCCTTTCCTCTCCGCACGGATTCTCATCGGTGCGGATTCACCTCCGCACCGATGAGAAGAGGGTCACGAGGCGAGGTTCACCCGCACCTCGACATTCCCCCGGATCGCCTTCGAGTACGGGCAGCGCCCGTGCGCCGCGTCGGCCAGGCGACGGGCCTCGCCGGCGTCGAGTCCGGGAAGTTCGACGGTGAGGACGACCGACAGATGGAATCCGCTCTCCTCCTTGTGGAGCGCCACCTCGGCGACGACCGTGTCGTCCGCGAGCGAGACCTTGGACTCGCGCGCGGAGACCCGGAGCGCGCTGTGGAAGCAGGCGGCGTAGCCGGCGGCGAAGAGCTGCTCGGGGTTGGTCGCGGTGCCGGACCCTCCCACGGCCTTGGGGCTCGACAGCGGAAGGTCGAGCAGCCCGTCGGAGGAACGCACGGCGCCGTTGCGCCCGTCTCCGGTGGAGGTGACCTCGGCGGTGTAGACGACGGCCATTTCGTCATGCCTTTCGACATCGGGAAAGGGGGAATTCCCCCAGTCTCGGGCGCCGCCGAATTCCGGACGCTACGGATGTCCGCAGTCCCTTCCCCCGCCCCCCGAAATAGCGTGGAAAGCATCACAGACCGTTGGACACGAGGGAGTTGGCCATGGCGGGACCGCTGACCGGAGTACGCGTACTGGAATTCGCGGGCTCGGCACCGACGGCGTTCGTCGGAACCGTCCTGTCGGGGCTCGGCGCCGATGTCGTACGGGTCGACCGGGCGGCCGGAAAGGAAGCGGGCCCCGACGAGCCGCGTCCGGCGGAGAACCCGCTCTCCCGCGGGCGCCGCTCGGTCGCCCTGGACCTCAAGAGCCCCGAGGGCGTCGAGCAGGCCCTGTCGCTCGTCGAGCACGCGGACATCCTGGTCGAGGGCTTCCGCCCCGGCGTCGCCGACCGGCTCGGCATCGGGCCGGAGGCGGCCCACGCCCGCAACCCGCGCCTCGTGTACGGGCGGGTCAGCGGCTGGGGCCAGCGGGGCGAGTGGGCCGGCCGCGCCGCCCACGACCTGGCGGTCCTGGCCCTGACCGGGGCTCTGGACATCGACCCGGCCACCGGGGACCCGGTGCTGCCGCCGACCGCGTACCTCTCCAGCTTCGCCGGCGGCGCCAACGCCCATGTCCAGGGGCTGCTCGCCGCGCTCCACGAGCGGGAGCGCTCGGGCCGCGGCCAGGTCGTCGACACCGCGCTCGCGGACGGCGCCGCCCTGATCTCCACGCTGATCCACCAGTGGCGCGAGGTCCCCGGCAACCACACCGTCACCGACGCCCCGCACTACTCGCTCTACCGGGCCGCCGACGGCCGCCACCTCGCGGTCGCCGCCATCGAGCCTCGGCTCTACCAGAACCTCCTGGAGCAGCTGGGCCTCACGGACGGCGGCCTCCCGGACCGCTCCGACCCGGCGGCCTGGCCCGCGCTGCGCGAGCTGATCGCGGCCCGTTTCGCGACCCGGGACCGCGAGCACTGGGTGAAGCTCTTCGACGCCGTGGACGCCGGGGTCGCCCCGGTCCTCACGGCCGAGGAGGCCGCCGCACACCACCAGCTCGCCGCCCGCGGGGCCTTCGTGGCGATCGGCGACAGCGCCGTCCTCCAGCCTGCCCCGCCCTCTCGCTTCGACCGCACCCCCGCGGGGACCCCGGACCGCGCACCCCTCCCCGGCGAGCACACGGAGGAGGTCCTCGCCGAGTGGCGGAGGTGAGCCCGGCCGATCGCCGGGGCGGGCGACCGCCCCGGCGAGGCCGCCCGGCCGCCCCGGTCACGACTCCAGATAGCGGAGGACCGCGAGGATCCGCCGGCTGTAGCCGGTCGTGTGGGTCAGTTCCAGCTTGTCGAAGACGGTGTTGAGGTTCTTCTCCACCGAACTCAGCGAGATGTGCAGCTTCTGCGCGATGGCCGCGTTCGTGTGCCCCTCCGCCAGCGCCTCAAGGACCGTCCGCTCCCTCGGCGTCAGCCGCGCGAGCGGATCCCCGTGGGTGGTCCGGACGACCAGCTGCCGTACGACCTCCGGGTCGATGGCGGCCCCGCCGGAGTGGATCCGCTCCAGCGCGTCGAGGAACTCCCCGACCTGGGCCACCCGGTCCTTGAGGAGATAGCCGACCCGTTCGGCGTTGGACGCGAGGAGCTTGGCCGCGTAATGGCGCTCGATGTGCTGAGAGAGCACGAGCACGCCCACCTCCGGCCGGCGCTCACGGATCTCGACGGCCGCCCGCAGCCCCTCGTCGGTATGCGTCGGGGGCATCCGGATGTCGACCACGACGACGTCCGGCCGCCGCTCCTCGACCTCCTTGAGCAGCGTCACCGCGTCCCCGAACGCCGCCACCACCTCATGGCCCTCCTCTGCGAGCAGCCTGACCAGGCCCTCGCGCAGCAGGGTCGAGTCCTCGGCGAGGATTACGCGCACGGCAGCTCCGCGGTGATGGTGGTCGGTCCCCCGAGGGGGCTGTGGATGTGCAGCACGCCGTCGAGCGCGGCCACCCGGCTGCGCAGTCCGGTCAGCCCGCTGCCCGTCTCGCTCGCGCCGCCCGTGCCGTCGTCCTCGACCCGTACGGTGAGCCGCGCTCCGTCGAGAGCCACGGTCACCGCGATCGCCGAGGCCGAGGAGTGCTTGGCCGCGTTCGTCACGGACTCCGACACCACGAAGTAGGCGGCCGTCTCGACCGGCCGGGGCAACGGCGCGGCGACCTCGAAACGGGTCCGCAGCGGGATGCCGCTCCGCTCGGCGACTCCGCCGATCGCCTCTTCGAGACCGAGGCTGTCCAGCGCCGACGGGTACACCCGCCAGGCCACCTCGCGCAGTTCGGTCAGCACACTCTGGGATTCCTGGTGCGCCTGGAGCAGCAGCGCGTCGGCCTGCTCGGGATGGCGGCCTCTGCGGGCCCGCCCGATCAGCATGGCGAGCGCCACCAGGCGCTGCTGCACCCCGTCGTGGAGGTCGCGCTCGATGCGCCGGCGCTCGGCGTCCACGGCCTCGACGACGGCGGCCCGGCTGGCGGCGAGTTCGTCGATACGGTGCTGGAGCAGCTCCCGCTCGGAGGGACCGAAGCACTCACGGGCGGTACGGGCGTCGAGCGCCGCCAGTGAGTGCAGGCCCTGGACGTCGAGGAAGAGCAGCACACCGCCGAGCAGCACCTGGGTGAGCAGTTCGTCCCAGTCGAGGGTGCCCCGTCCCACGCCGTACGCGAGGATTCCGGCCAGGACGGCGCCGAAGACGAGCAGCGCGATCACGACCGCGCAGAGGAGTCCCGTACAGCAGCGGACGGCGAGGTAGCGCAGGACCTTCTGGTCCGAGGCCCTGTAGTGCCCGGGGAAGAGATCACCGAAGAAGGCGGCGCGGCGGGCCCGTTCGACCGTGGCCAGGCGCCGTGCGCCGGCCATCAGGATCACCAGGGCGCAGGCGCGGCTGCGCGGCTGGAGCAGGAACGGGCCCAGGGCCGTACCGACGGTGAGGAAGAAGAGGGCGCCGAGCAGCGCGGTCGCGCAGCCGACGAGGGTGCCGAGGCCGCGGCGGGTCCAGGGGACGGTCGTACGGGTGACGGGCCCGTTCCCACCCGCGGTGTTCCCGGTACTCGCCGGCTCCCCGTCCCCGTGCACGGGGCCCGACCCTAACGCGCCCGCACAGCCCGGGCAAGATCGCCGGGGCCGCGCGGGAGGCGGTGCCGTACCGGTGGGGCGGGAGCCGAGGGTCATGACGCGCGCCGGTGCTGGGCCGCTCGGCCGCGGCCGCGCAGCCGGACCGCCACATAGGCCGCGACGGCGACGGCGACCATGCCGAGCACCACCTTCGACAGGACTCCCACGGAGGTCTCCACGACGTCCCAGCGGTCGCCCAGCCAGTAGCCGGCCACCACGAGGACGCTGTTCCAGATGAGGCTGCCGAGCGTGGTGAGCATGATGAAGAGCGGCATCGGCATCCGCTCGACACCGGCGGGAACCGAGATCAGGCTCCGGAAGATCGGCACCATCCGCCCGAGGAAGACGGCCTTGGTGCCGTGCCGGGCGAACCACTCCTCGGTACGGACCAGGTCCGAGGCCTTCACCAGGGGCAGCCTCCGCCAGAGCGCGTGCATCCGGTCCCGGCCGAAGAGCACCCCGATCCAGTAGAGCGCCACCGCTCCCACCACCGAGCCGAGCGTCGTCCAGAACAGTGCCGAAGCCAGGCTCAGCACCCCCTGACCGGCGGCGAATCCGGTCAGCGGCAGGATCACCTCGCTCGGCAGCGGCGGGAAGAGGTTCTCCAGGGCGATGGCGAGGCCGGCTCCGGGGCCGCCCATCGTGTCGACGAGGCCGGCGGCCCAGCCGGCGACGCCGTCGGCGGGCTGCTGGGCGATCGCGATGGTCGTGAGGTCGAGGTGCATGAACAGGACTCCAAGCCGGCCGGGAGGGTGCGGGACGGGTGCCCCGCGCTTCTCCCTCGAACCTAGGAAGCGCAGCTCAGCACCGGTATGTGGGTTCCCGCCCACAACGGTGCGGTTCTCCGTACGCCCGACCCTGCGGAAAACCGCAGGGTCACGGGTGCGCGGCCCGGCTCCTGACGGACGGCCCGGCGCTGCCTCCGCTCCCGGTCCGGCCCGAGGCTCTCCGAGGACCGCCTACCCTTGGACGCATGACGAGCAGCAGCGACCGGAGCACCGCAGTGAGCGTTGACGGCACCAAGACCTATGAGATCCGCACCTATGGGTGCCAGATGAACGTCCACGACTCCGAGCGGCTCTCCGGTCTGCTGGAAGAGGCGGGTTACGTCAAGGCCCCCAAGGGCTCCGACGGGGACGCCGACGTCGTCGTCTTCAACACCTGCGCGGTCCGCGAGAACGCCGACAACAAGCTGTACGGCAACCTCGGCCGGCTCGCCCCGATGAAGACCACCCGCCCCGGCATGCAGATCGCCGTCGGCGGCTGTCTCGCGCAGAAGGACCGCGAGACGATCGTCTCCAAGGCCCCCTGGGTCGACGTGGTCTTCGGCACGCACAACATCGGCAAGCTGCCCGTCCTCCTGGAGCGCGCCCGCGTGCAGGAGGAGGCGCAGATCGAGATCGCCGAGTCGCTCGAGGCCTTCCCCTCGACGCTGCCGACCCGCCGCGAGTCCGCGTACGCCGCCTGGGTCTCGATCTCCGTCGGCTGCAACAACACCTGCACCTTCTGCATCGTCCCCGCCCTGCGCGGCAAGGAGGAGGACCGCCGCCCCGGCGACATCCTCGCCGAGATCGAGGCGCTCGTCGCCGAGGGCGTCTCCGAGATCACCCTGCTCGGCCAGAACGTGAACGCGTACGGCTCCGACCTCGGCGACCGCGAGGCCTTCTCCAAGCTGCTGCGCGCCTGCGGACAGATCGAGGGCCTGGAGCGGGTCCGCTTCACCTCCCCGCACCCCCGCGACTTCACCGACGACGTGATCGCGGCGATGGCCGAGACGCCGAACGTGATGCCGCAGCTCCACATGCCGATGCAGTCGGGCTCGGACTCGATCCTCCGGGCCATGCGCCGCTCGTACCGGCAGGAGCGTTTCCTCGGGATCATCGAGAAGGTCCGCGCGGCCATCCCGCACGCCGCCATCTCCACCGACATCATCGTGGGCTTCCCCGGCGAGACCGAGGAGGACTTCGAGCAGACCATGCACGCCGTGCGCGAGGCCCGCTTCGCGAACGCCTTCACCTTCCAGTACTCCAAGCGCCCCGGAACGCCGGCGGCCGACATGGAGAACCAGATCCCCAAGGAGGTCGTGCAGGAGCGCTACCTGCGGCTCGTCGCCCTCCAGGAGGAGATCTCCTGGGAGGAGAACAAGAAGCAGGTCGGCCGCACCCTGGAGGTCATGGTCGCCGAGGGCGAGGGCCGCAAGGACGGCGCCACGGACCGCCTCTCGGGCCGCGCCCCCGACAACCGGCTGGTCCACTTCACCAAGCCGGACGAGGACGTCCGCCCCGGCGACGTCGTGACCGTCGAGATCACGTACGCCGCCCCGCACCACCTGCTCGCCGAGGGCGCCGTCGCGGCGGTGCGCCGCACCCGCGCCGGCGACGCCTGGGAGAAGCGCACCACCGCGGCCGCCGCGAAGCCGGCGGGCGTGCTGCTCGGGCTGCCGAAGATCGGGGTCCCGGAGCCGCTCCCGGCGGCCGAGGTCCCGGCCTGCGGGAGCCACTGACACCCGTTCGTACCCGTGGGGGGAACGCATGGAGAAGTGGATCGTCTACGCGCAGTACGGGTCGGGTGACTCCTACTTCACCGAGGTGGTCTCCCGGGTGACCGGCACCCGGGAGGACGCCCGGACGGCGCTGCTCGCCGCCACCAGGACGTACCGCGAGCCCATGCGGGAGAAGTGGCGCGAGGTGTACCGCATGCCGGGCGGCGACAGCTACCTGGTCATCGTCAAGGGCGCGGTGACGCTGACCGAGATCACGATGGGCATCGCCGAGCTGGTCCACGACTCGAAGGCCGGGGCGCCCGAGTAGCGGCGCGCCGCGGCGGACGGCGTGTCAGCGGACCCGGGGAGCCCGGCTCCGCCCGCGGCGCGCAGTAGGCTGCCGATCATGCTTGTCGCCGCCGCCGTCTGCCCCTGCCCGCCGCTCCTCGTGCCCGAGGTCGCGACCGGCGCCGCCCCCGAGCTGGACGCCGCGCGGGCGGCCTGTACGGATGCCGTCGGGCTGCTCGCCGCGGCGCGGCCCGACCGGCTGTACGTCGTCGGGCCGGCCGACGAAGGCGCCCACGGCGTCTTCCCGGCGGGTTCGATCGGCTCCTTCGCGGGCTTCGGCGTCGACCTCTCCGTACGGCTCGGCGACTCCGTTCCCCCGGGCGGCGGATCGCCCGCCGAGGGCGGGGGCCCCGCCGACGACGGCGGGGGCCGGCCCGCCGCCGACCGCCCCCTGCCCGCCTCCCTCGCCGTCGGCGCCTGGCTCCTCGGCCGGACCGCGTGGGCCGACGCGCCGATCAAGGGCCTGGGCGTCGAGCCGACGGCCACGCCGGACGTCTGCGCCGGGATCGGCCGCGGCCTCGCCGACTCGGCCGAGCGGGTCGCCCTCCTGGTGATGGGCGACGGCAGCGCCTGCCGGACCGTGAAGGCCCCGGGCTACCTCGACGAGCGGGCCGCCGGCTTCGACGCCGAGGCCGCCCGCGCCCTCGGCACGGCGGACGCGGCCGCACTCCTCGCCCTGGAACCGGAGCTCGCGTACGAGCTGAAGGCGGCAGGCCGCGCCCCCTGGCAGGTCCTCGCGGGCGCCGCGGAGGGGTCGGACCTCGACGGGCGGCTGCTCTTCGAGGACGCCCCGTACGGCGTGGGGTACTTCGTGGCCGCCTGGTCCTGAGGCCGCGGCACGCAGACATGCCTGCGAAAACGGCGGACGGCCGCGGAGCGAGGTGCTCCGCGGCCGTCCGCCGCGCGGAGGGACTGTCGGGTGACGCCGACCGTCAGGCGCTCGGCGGCGGTGTCGTGCCGCCGCTGCCAGGCGTGGGGTCACTGCCGGGCGTGGGGCCGGCGGTCCCGGGGAAGGGGCCGGTGCCGGGCGTCGGGCCTGTCCCGGGGGTGCCCCCGCTCCCCGGCGTGCCGTCGTCCTTGTGACCGATCCGGTCCAGTGCGTCCTTGGCCTTGTCCGTACCGGAGTGGATCTTGTCGCTGTACTTGCCCTTGGTCTTCTCGTCGACCAGCTTCGCGGCCTTCTCGATGCCGTGATCGATCTTGCCCCCGTGCTGCTGCGCGAGGTCGGCGACCTTGTCCTTGGCCGGGGCGAGCTTTGCCTTCAGCGAATCCAGGAGACCCATGGGGCACCTTCCCTCCGAGGACCCCCGAGGAGTCCGTGTTCCGTGTGCTGCCTACTTACGGGCGCCTTCGCCGGCCTCGTTGTCCGCGGCGGCCTCGGCGGACTGCTGCTTCGGGATCTCCACGACCTCCACGACCTCGGAGGCGACCGCTGCGGTCTCCACCTCGTCCGTGTCGACGCCGTCCGCTTCCGCGGTCGCGCCCGCCGCCGAGTCGGCCCCGGCTCCGGTGACGGCCTCCGGGGCGCCCGTCCCGGACTCCGTCTCCGCGTCGCCGTCCGCCGCCGGAGCGACGGCCCCGGTCGCCGTCTCCTCCGACGAAACCGCGGCCGCATCCTTCTTCTTACGGCGAAACATTGCAAAAACGCCCATATTCACTCCATAGCGTACTCGGACGGGACGGATTCCGTGATGATCGACGGCCGGAACCTCGCAACAGGCAACGAAGCCGGATGAGGCCCGTCACGTAGCTCATTCGGGGACGGGCCGGGAGGTTTGCGAGACTGGTGCGGTGAGAAGCGCAGCTCCCGCCCCGCGGGTCATCGCCGTCGTCGGCCCCACAGCGGCCGGAAAGTCCGATCTGGGTGTATTCCTGGCCCAGCAGCTCGGGGGCGAGGTCGTCAACGCAGACTCCATGCAGCTCTACCGGGGGATGGACATCGGGACCGCCAAACTGACGCCGGAGGAACGCGGAGGCGTTCCGCACCACCTCCTCGACATCTGGGACGTGACGGAGGCCGCCAGCGTCGCCGAGTACCAGCGGCTCGCCCGCGCCGAGATCGACCGGCTGCTCGCCGCCGGCCGCACCCCCGTCCTCGTCGGCGGCTCCGGTCTGTACGTACGGGGCGCCGTCGACGCCCTCGAGTTCCCCGGCACCGACCCCGCCGTCCGGGCCCGGCTGGAGGCCGAACTGGAGGAGCGCGGCCCCGGCGTCCTGCACGCCCGGTTGGCCGAGGCGGACCCCGAGGCGGCCCGCGCGATCCTGCCCAGCAACGGGCGCCGGATCGTCCGCGCCCTCGAAGTGATCGAGATCACCGGCAAGCCCTTCACGGCCAACCTGCCGGGCCCCGACTCCGTCTACGACACCGTGCAGATCGGTGTCGACGTGGGCCGCCCCGAGCTCGACGAGCGGATCACCACGCGCGTGGACCGGATGTGGGAGGCCGGCCTCGTCGACGAGGTGCGCACCCTGGAGGCCCAGGGCCTGCGCGAGGGCCGCACCGCGGCCCGCGCCCTCGGCTACCAGCAGGTCCTCGCCGCGCTCGCGGGGGAGTGCACCGAGGACGAGGCGCGCGCCGAGACCGTCCGCGCCACCAAGCGCTTCGCCCGCCGCCAGGACTCGTGGTTCCGCCGCGACCCGCGTGTCCACTGGCTCAGCGGAGCCGCGGATCACCGGCGGGAACTCCCTGGGCAGGCGCTCTCGTTGGTCGAACGAGCGGTTACAGCCTGATCACGTGATGGCATCGGGACGCCCCGCCCGTCATTTCGGCGGTCATGAGCGTGCCATCATCGAGCATCGATCGACCAAGTGGAGTCCGAGTGGGGAGGGCGCGTGGCGATGGAGGCCGGCCCTCGCGACAGAGAACAGCACGAATCGGCGCTCGGTGACCCGACGGGTGACACACCGGGCCATGCGACCGACGACCTGCCGGGCGGTGCCCCGGGGCTGACCCCGGACGGCCCCGACGACGCGGTGGGAACCGCCGTCGAGGTGGACGCCGACGAGGTCGAGGTCGAGCTGCGCCCCCAGCGCCGGCTGCGGATCTGGCAGCTCGCCCCGATCGTGGGTCTGGCGGCCGTCGGCTCGCTGATGTTCGCGTTCCCCCTCGCCTTCGGTTCGGGGGACGGCGGCGCCGTCCTCGCCATGCTGGGTCTCCTGATCAGCTTCTGCGCGGCGGGCTGGGGCATGATGGCCGCCCGCAAGGTCGGCTACACCTGGCCGGGCCTCCCGCAGCGCGGCTCGGGCGAGCGCCCCAACTGGCGTTACCTCGCGCTGTACGTGACAACGATCGCAGCGCTGGTCGCCCTCGCGGTCTGGCGCGTCGCCCGCCTGCGCTGACGGCACGACGGGACGGTCCCGTACGGAGCCGACCGGGAGACGGGGCGGTCCTGTACGGAGCCGACCGGGCGACGGGGGCCACGGCCGCGTACCGACCGGCCTGTGGACGAATGGGCGGCCTGTCGGGGCCACCCCGTACAGTTGATCTCGTGACCAGCGCGCAGACCTCACCGCTCCCGCCCCTCCGGTTCCTCAAGGGCCACGGCACCGAGAACGACTTCGTGATCGTCCCCGACGCGGAGAACGCCGTGGACCTGCCCCCGGCCGTCGTCGCGCGCCTCTGCGACCGACGGGCCGGCATCGGTGGCGACGGCCTCCTGCACGTCGTGCGCAGCGCCGCCCACCCCGAGGCCCGGCACATGGCCGACGAGGCCGAGTGGTTCATGGACTACCGGAACGCCGACGGCTCGGTCGCTGAGATGTGCGGGAACGGGGTCCGGGTCTTCGCCCGCTACCTGGAGCACGCCGGGCACGTCACCGCCGGCGAGGTCGCCGTCGCCACCCGCGGCGGGATCAAGCGCGTCCACCTCGACAAGGACGGCTCCGTCACCGTCGCCATGGGGCGCGCGGTCCTCCCCGAGGCCGGCGTCACCGTCACCGTCGACGGCCGCAGCTGGCCCGCGCGCAACGTGAACATGGGCAATCCGCACGCGGTCGCCTTCGTCGAGGACCTCGGCCACGCGGGCAACCTCTTCACCGAGCCGCCGTACACGCCGGCCGCGGTCTACCCGGACGGGGTGAACATCGAGTTCGTCGCCGACCGGGGCCCCCGCCACGTCGCCATGCGGGTCCACGAGCGGGGCGCCGCCGAGACCCGCTCCTGCGGCACGGGCGCGTGCGCCGTCGCCGTCGCCACCGCCCGCCGGGACGGCGCCGACCCCGCCGAGAGCGGCACCCCCGTCACGTACACCGTCGACGTGCTCGGCGGGACGCTGGTCATCACCGAGCACCCCGACGGGCAGATCGACATGACGGGCCCCGCCGTGATCGTCGCCGAGGGCACCGTCGACCCCGCCTGGCTCGGCTGAGGCCGAGCGCCGCGGCGGCGGGAATCGAAGGAAGCGACGAAATCGAAACAGTCAACGACTGATTTGTCGCTCGAATGGGTGATCCGATTCACGCTGAGCGAGAGGGTGACTGCGCCACGTGGTGGGGTCGGTAGCATCAAGCACCGGCCCCCCGGGTACGCCTGGCCCGCCCACCGCCGGTCGACGTTGCCGGAGGTGCCCCATGAGCGCAGAGGCCACCAACCCTGTGAGCGCGGCGGAAGCCGCCGTCACCGATGCGACCGCCCGCAGACGCGGACGCGCCCGGATCGACCTGCGCCGGATCGGCCGCGCCGCGCTGCTCGGCGCCACCGCCGGACCGGCCCCCCGTGACCGGCTGCCCGACGCGATCAGCCATGTCGCCGAGGCGCACCGGGCCCACCATCCCGAGGCCGACCTCTCGGTGCTGCGCCGGGCGTACGTCCTCGCGGAGTCCTCGCACCGCGGCCAGTTCCGCAAGAGCGGCGAGCCGTACATCACCCACCCGCTCGCGGTGACCCTGATCCTCGCCGAACTCGGGGCGGAGACCACCACCCTGACCGCGTCCCTCCTCCATGACACCGTCGAGGACACCGATGTGACGCTCGATCAGGTGCGCCGGGAGTTCGGCGTCGAGGTCGCCTACCTCGTCGACGGCGTCACCAAGGTGGAGAAGATCGACTACGGCGCCGCCGCCGAGCCGGAGACCTTCCGCAAGATGCTCGTCGCCACCGGCAACGACGTCCGGGTGATGTCGATCAAGCTCGCCGACCGGCTCCACAACATGCGCACGCTCGGGGTGATGCGGCCCGAGAAACAGGCGAGGATCGCCAAGGTCACCCGGGACGTCCTCATCCCGCTGGCCGAACGGCTCGGGGTCCAGGCCCTCAAGACCGAGCTGGAGGACCTCGTCTTCGCCATCCTCCACCCCGAGGAGTACGAGACCACCCGCGCGCTCATCGCCGGGAACCCGCACGCGGGCGACGCGCTCGCCGCCGTCGCCGAGCAGGTCTCGACGGTCCTGCGCGAGGCGGACATCGGCGCCGAAGTCCTCGTCCGCCCCCGGCACTTCGTCTCCGTCCACCGCGTCCGCCTCAAGCGCGGTGAGCTGCGCGGCTGCGACTTCGGGCGGCTCCTCGTCCTGGTCTCCGAGGACGCCGACTGCTATGCGGTCCTCGGCGAGCTCCACACCTGTTTCACCCCGGTGATCTCCGAGTTCAAGGACTTCATCGCGGCCCCCAAGTTCAACCTGTACCAGTCCCTGCACACCGCCATCGCGGCCCCCGACGGCGCCGTGGCCGAGGTCCTCATCCGCACCCACCGGATGCACACGGTCGCGGAGGCGGGGGTCGTCGCCCTCGGCAACCCCCACGTGGGGCAGGAGCCGGCGACGCAGGCGGGCGGCACCCCGGACGGAGACGCCCAGGCCGTCGGGGGTCCCTCGGCGTCGGCGAACACCGGCCGCCAGGGAACCGCCGGCGCACGGGATGCTGCCGCCGGCGCCACGCCCGTCGCACGCACCGCACGGATCACGCCCGCCGCCCGCGCCACGTCAGGCGCACCGGCAGCCGCACCCGCCCCCACATCGGCAGCCGCACCGGCCCCCTGCGACGCACCAGAGGCATCAGACGCACCAGGCGCGCCCGCCTCCGTCGGCGCGCCGGTCGCCGAGGACGGTGAGCGGGTCGACCCCACCCGCCCCGGCTGGCTCTCCCGGCTCCTCGACTGGCAGCAGGCCGCCCCCGACCCGGACACCTTCTGGACCTCGCTCCGCGCCGACCTCGCCGAGGACGACGAGATCACCGTCTTCCGCGCCGACGGCAGCGCCCCCGGCACGATCAGCCTCCCGGCCGGAGCCAGCTGCGTCGACGCCGCTTACGCCCAGCACGGCGAAGCCGCCCACGCCTGTCTCGGCGCCCGCGTCAACGGGCGCCTCGCCCCCCTCAGCACCGTCCTCGGCGACGGGGACACCGTCCAGTTGCTGCTCGCCCAGGACACCGTCTCCGGGCCGTCCCCGGAGTGGCTCGACCACGCCCGTACCCCCGCGGCCCGGATCGCGATCACCGGCTGGCTCCAGGCCCATCCGGAGAGCACCGCGCCGCCCGTCGCCCCGACCGGCTCCCGGCCCCAGTCCGGCGTCACCGCCGACCACCGCTCCGGTCCGGAACTCCACGCCGACCTGGAGGGCGAGCCCCGCGCCTCCGTCCGTCCGGCCGGCTGCTGCACCCCCGTACCGCCGGACAAGATCACCGGCTTCCGGGTCCGCGGCGGATCCGTCACCGTCCACCGCACCGGCTGCGCGGCCGTCGACACCATGCGCCGGCTCGGCCGCGAACCCGTCGCCGTCCGCTGGGGCGACACCACCCAGGGCCGGGTCACCCTCGTCGCGGAGTCCTTCGGGCGGCCCGGCCTCCTCGCCGACCTCACCGAGGCCATCGCCGTCGCCGGGGCCGCCGTCGTCTCCGCGACCGTCGAGCCGCCCAGCGAGCAGCGTGTCCGCCACACGTACACCCTCCACCTGCCCGACGTGGCCCGGCTCGCCGCCCTCATGCGGGCCATGCGGGACGTGCCCGGGGTGTACGACGTGAGCCGCGCCCGTCATCGCTCACCGGAGCCCCGCCGGGCCTGACCCGCCCGGCCCGATGCACCGGGGGCGGGGCGGTGCCGCGAGGCGTCGGCCCGGCGCGGCGGCGGACCCCGCCGTGTCCCCCTTCGAGTGGCGGGCGAGCGCGCCGCCCGGGGGAGCGGGCGCGGCCCTGGTAGCCGTAGGGCCAGTCCTCCGGAAAGGCCTGGCCCATGCCGCTCGTCCGAACGCCCCTGCCCCGTGCGCGGTGGCTCCGCTCCGCCGTCCTGGTCGCCGCCTCGGCCGGGCTGGTCGCCGCCGCGCTGCCCGCCCCGGCGCCGCTCGGCATCGGGGACCCGCTCTTCCCCCACCTCGGCAATCCCGGTTA
Organism: Streptomyces sp. NPDC088553; assembly: GCF_044752965.1. NCBI lineage: Bacteria > Bacillati > Actinomycetota > Actinomycetes > Kitasatosporales > Streptomycetaceae > Streptomyces > Streptomyces sp. NPDC088553. The sequence goes on from NZ_JBIVMG010000016.1 coordinate 89,901, forward strand.
CGACGTCCTGTCGTACGCCGTCGACCTCACCTACCCCGGGGTCAACACCGCGCCGCTGGCCGCGGTGACCCGGATCGACGCGCTCGCCACCGACGACCTGGAGCGGCTCAACCTCGACTTCACCCACGGCACGGTCTCCGCCGTCACCGTCGACGGCCTGGCCGCCACGTACGCCACCAGCGGCGAGGACCTGGTCGTCACCCCCGCCGTGCCGATCGACGAGGGCGAGTCGATCGAGATCACCGTCACCCACACCAGCGACCCGAGCGGTCCCGCCGACACCGGCGGCTGGGTCCGTACCAGCGACGGTCTCGCCATGGCCAACCAGGCGGACGCCGCCCACCGGGTCTTCCCGTCCAACGACCACCCGTCGGACAAGGCGTACTTCACCTTCCGCGTGACCGCCCCCAGCGAGCTCACCGCCGTCGCCAACGGCCTGCCCACCGGCCGGGTCACCCGGGGCGGCACGACGACCTGGACGTACCGCACCAGCCACCCCATGGCCACCGAGCTCGCCCAGGTGTCCATCGGCCGCTCCGCCGTCGTGCACCGGTCGGGCCCCCACGGCCTGCCCGTACGGGACGTGGTGCGCACCGCCGACCGGGAGCTGATGGAGCCCTGGCTCCGCAGGACCCCCGGCCACCTGGAGTGGATGGAGAGGAAGGTCGGCCCGTACCCCTTCGAGACGTACGGGGTGCTCATCGCGGACGCCACCACGGGCTTCGAGCTGGAGACCCAGACCCTGTCGCTCTTCGAGCGCCGCCTCTTCACCGAGCCGGGCTACCCCGAGTGGTACGTCGACTCGGTCATGGTGCACGAGCTGGCCCACCAGTGGTTCGGCGACAGCGTCTCGCCGCGGACCTGGTCCGACCTCTGGCTCAACGAGGGGCACGCCAGCTGGTACGAGGCGCTGTACGCCGAGGAGACCGCGGGCAAGTCCCTGGAGCGCCGCATGAAGGCCGCCTACGCCGCCTCCGACGGGTGGAGGGCCGACGGCGGCCCCCCGGCCGCTCCCGAGCCGCCCTCGCCCGGCCACAAGATCAGCCTCTTCCGGCCCGTGGTCTACGACGGCAGCGCCCTCGTCCTCTACGCGCTCCGCCAGGAGATCGGCACCCAGGCCTTCGAGCGCCTGGAGCGGCGCTGGGTCGCCGACCACCGGGACGGCACCGCCACCACCGCCGACTTCGTCGCCCTGGCCGGCGAGATCGCCGGGCGCGACCTCACCGCCTTCTTCCGCGGCTGGCTGTACGAGGCGAAGACCCCGGCCATGCCCGGCCACCCGGACTGGCGCAGCAGCCCGGCCCGGACCGCGCGGACCGCCCCGAAGCACGGCTGACGGGTCCCGGGCCCGGCGGGGACGACGGGCCCGAAACCCGGATGACGGGCCCCGCCGGGGCGTGTCACCATCTTCAGGTCGGCGACGCGGCCGGCGGACCGGGAATCTTCCCGTGCCCTCACGCGTTGTGACGGCATAAGACTCATCGCTCCCTGGCGCGCCGATACCGGCGCCGCTACGGAAGCAATCGACGTAAGGATCCAATGACCTCCTCTTCTTCCCCTTCCCAGGACGAGCAGAGCTTCGCGGAGACGAGCCGTACCGAGAGCCTTCGGGCCGATGCCCTGATGGAAGAGGACGTCGCCTGGAGCCACGAGATCGACGGAGAGCGGGACGGCGACCAGTTCGACCGTTCCGAGCGCGCGGCCCTGCGCCGTGTCGTGGGCCTCTCCACCGAACTCGAGGACGTCACCGAGGTCGAGTACCGCCAGCTGCGCCTGGAGCGCGTCGTGCTGGTCGGTGTCTGGACCTCCGGGACCGTCCAGGACGCGGAGAACTCCCTCGCGGAACTCGCGGCCCTCGCCGAGACGGCGGGCGCCCTCGTGCTCGACGGCGTGATCCAGCGCCGTGACAAGCCGGACCCGGCGACCTTCATCGGCTCCGGCAAGGCGCGCGAACTGCGCGACATCGTGGTCGAGACCGGTGCCGACACCGTCGTCTGCGACGGAGAGCTCAGCCCCGGCCAGCTCATCGCCCTCGAAGACGTCGTCAAGGTCAAGGTGGTCGACCGGACCGCCCTGATCCTCGACATCTTCGCCCAGCACGCCAAGTCCCGAGAGGGCAAGGCGCAGGTCGCGCTCGCGCAGATGCAGTACATGCTGCCGCGCCTCCGTGGCTGGGGTCAGTCGCTCTCCCGTCAGATGGGTGGTGGCGGCGGTGGCGGCATGGCCACCCGTGGTCCCGGTGAGACCAAGATCGAGACCGACCGGCGTCGTATCCGCGAGAAGATGGCGAAGATGCGCCGGGAGATCGCGGAGATGAAGACCGGCCGTGACATCAAGCGGCAGGAGCGGCGCCGTAACAAGGTGCCGTCGGTCGCCATCGCCGGATACACGAACGCCGGAAAGTCGTCCCTGCTCAACCGCCTCACCGGCGCGGGCGTGCTCGTGGAGAACGCCCTGTTCGCCACGCTCGACCCGACCGTCCGCCGGGCCGAGACGCCCACCGGCCGGGTCTACACCCTGGCCGACACCGTCGGCTTCGTCCGGCACCTGCCGCACCACCTGGTCGAGGCGTTCCGCTCCACCATGGAGGAGGTCGGCGACTCCGACCTCATCCTGCACGTGGTGGACGGCTCGCACCCGGCGCCGGAGGAGCAGCTGGCCGCCGTGCGCGAGGTCTTCCGGGACGTCGGTGCGGTCAACGTGCCGGAGATCGTCGTCATCAACAAGGCGGACGCGGCCGACCCGCTGGTGCTCCAGCGACTGCTGCGGATGGAGAAGCACTCCATCGTGGTCTCGGCCCGTTCGGGCCAGGGCATGCGGGAGCTGCTCGCGCTCATCGACTCCGAGCTGCCCCGCCCGCAGGTCGAGCTCGAAGCCCTCGTGCCGTACACGCAGGGCGGTCTCGTCTCGCGGGTGCACGCCGAGGGCGAGGTCGAGTCCGAGGAGCACACCCCGGAGGGCACCCTGCTCAAGGCCCGGGTGCACGAGGAACTGGCGGCGATGCTCGCTCCGTACGTTCCCGCGGCGCACTGACCTGCCGTACGACGCAGGCTTCGGCCTGACGTACGACGGACCGCTGGTCCGACGCGTACGACGAAGGCGCCGGCCTCCTCCCGCGAGGGAGGGGGCCGGCGCCTTCTGTCATGACGGTGGGCGCCGTGACGGGACGGGTCAGCGGGCGTACTTCTTGCTGACCATCTCGTGGGCCGCCTTGGCGCCCCGGCCCAGCTGCGGTCCCGCGAGCCAGCCGTTGCTGCCGGCCGGGCCGATCGAGGTGTTCGACACGAGCGCCGTCTTCCCGTTCGGCAGCACGCGGAACCAGCCGCCGCCGGACGAACCCGCGGTCATCGTGCAGCCGATCCGGTACATCACCGGAGTGGCGGGGGCCGTGGTCATGCGCGTCGCCCGGTCCAGGCACTTGTGCATGATCACGCCGTTGTACGGGGCGGCCTGCGGGTATCCCCAGGCGCCGATCGTGCCGGACTGCGCGGGCGCGGGGGCGGAGAAGTCGACCGGCAGCGCGGCACCGACGGTCTCCTCCAGGGACTTGCCGCCCCGCTGCGGCTGCACGTGCAGGACGGCGTAGTCGTACGGCCAGGCCTGGTTGGTGCCACCGGCCTTGATCCACTCACCCGAGGTCACGGCCCAGTCGGCCCAGTACTGGCCGTACGGGTAGATCTCGTGCGCCTGCGCGTTGTTGAGCGCGGAGGGGGACTTGCCCAGGTCGTTGAAGGCCGGGACGAAGGTGATGTTGCGGTACCAGCCGCCCTTCTTGCCCGCGTGGACACAGTGGCCGGCCGTCCAGACCAGGTTGGACCTACCGGGCCGGCGCGGGTCCTTCACGATGGTGCCGGAGCAGACCATGTGGCCCTGCGGTGAGTCGAAGAAGATCTTCCCGACCGGGGCCGCGTTGCGGTGGTACGGGGTCTTCTCGCGCTGCGCCTTGACGGGGCGGGGCGTCGGGTCGGTGCCGCCGCCTCCGGCCTGCGCGGTGATCGTGGGGTCGGGGCTCTTGGCGGACTGCATCCGCGCCGGGTCCCAGAGCCCGTCGATGACCGGGTTGACGAAGTCCTCGGCCTCACGCAGCCAGGTGTTCGTGTCCCAGTTCTTCCACTCGCCGTCCTTCCACTTGTCCAGGTCGACGCCGTGCTTCTTCAGCTTGTCGGCGAGGTCCTTGGTGAGGTCGGCGCCACCGTCTCCGGTGGCCGCGTCGTCGGTGCCCGACGCGGAACTGCTCGCTCCCGCGGCCGGCTTGTCGGCCGCGGGGGTCTCGGTGGGGCCGCAGGCCGTGGCGGTCAGCGCGAGCGCGGTGACCAGGCCGAGAGCGGCGGGCAGGAGTCGTATGGAACGCATGTGGTGAATTCCCCCTGAAGATGATTCCCGCGTCCGGGAAGCGGCCGCGTCTCCGGCGCGTTCTCGCCTGACGTTGCCATGGACGCGTCACTTGCGGTGCACAGTATGCCGGTCGCGCGAACGGCCGAGCGAAGGGCGGACCAGGGAGCTCTCCCGGTCCGGGCAGAGCCCTCTGGGGCCGGGCATGGGGGGAGGCGAGGCCCCGAGGGCCCCGCCTCCCGCCCGCGCGCCTACTGCCCGGCGTACTTCTTGCTGACCTCGTCGAACATGGCCTTGGCCTCGGGACCGAAGCGCGGACCCGCGAGCCAACCGGCCGTCGACGGGCCGATCGAGGTGTTCGACACCAGCGCCGGCTTGCCGTCACCGCCCTGGGCGACCCAGCCGCCACCGGACGAACCACCGGTCATCGTGCAGCCGATGCGGTACATCGTCGGCTGCTCCGCCTTCAGGGACAGCCGGCCCGGCTTGTCCTCGCACTGGAACATCCGCTGGCCGTCGAACGGCGGCGCCGCCGGGTAACCGGTCGCCTTCATGGCCGCGATCTTCGGCACCGCCGGCGCGTTGAAGTCCACGGGAAGCGCCGAACCGACGGTCTCCTCAAGGGACTTGGTCGTGCCGCCCTTCTCCGGGGTCACCTTGATGACCGCGAAGTCGTAAGGAGCGCCCGCACCGCCCGTGGACGCGCCCTCGGCGATCCACTGGTCGGAGGTCTTGACCCAGTCCGCCCACCACACGCCGTACGGCGCGATCTGCTCCCGCGACGCCTTCTCGAGGTCGGCGGTCGACAGAGCGGAGTCGTTGTACGAGGGCACGAAGGCGATGTTGCGGTACCAGCCGCCCGTCTTGCCCTTGTGGACACAGTGGCCGGCCGTCCACACCATGTTCGACTTGCCGGGGTGCGCCGGGTCCTGCACGACCGTGGCCGAGCAGACCATCGAGCCCTCGGGGCCGTCGAAGAAGACCTTCCCGGACTCCGGGGCGTTGGCGTGGTACTTCGCCGCCACGGCCTTCGCCCGCACCGGGGCCGGCGTCGGGTCGGTCACGCCCTCGTCACCCGAGATGTCCTCCTCCTCGACCGGCTTGTCGGGGCGCTCGGCGTCCCGCATCCGGTCCGGGTCCCAGAGGTCCTCGATGATCGGGTTGACGAAGTCCTGGGCCTCACGCAGCCACTTGTCGCGGTCCCAGTTCTTCCACTCGCCGTTCCGCCACTTGTCGACGTCGATCCCGTGCTCCTTCAGGCGACCCTTCAGGTCCTCCGGAATCTTGATCTTGTCGACCGGGTTCTGGGCGGTCGCGGAAGCGCTGGGCTTGTCTCCCGCGTTCTCCTCGCTCGGTCCGCAGGCCGTAACGGTGAGCGTCAGCGCCGCGACGGCGGAAGCCGCCGTCAGCAGCGGACGAATCGATCGCATCTCGTGATCCCCCTGGGACTACGTCAACTTGTGCATGGACAGCGGCCGCGCCCGTGCGGGCGGCGGCCGACGGCCCCCACTATGCCGGTGCCGGAGGGGACGGTACGCGGCCGGTCGGCGGTTCCTGCCATGGTTCCGTCGTTGCCGTGCCGTGATCCGGGACACGCCAAGTTCTTGCCTCCGGCCCGTGATCCTGGGCAGTTCGCGTCGTTGGTACGTACGGGGGACACAACGGTGGCGTTCAGGGCGGCCCTTGCGGCGGCTCCACGACGTCCCGATGTGCAACGCAACTGTTACAGCGGGAGGACACCGAGCCGTGGCCGTGACCGATTCAGCTCCGCCCGTCCCACCGGCCGCGCGGACGCAGACCCGGACGCCCGACGGGCCCGCCGCCGGACCGCCCGACGAGGCCGGCCCAGGGACGCACACCCCGACGACCCGGGACACCCCGGACCGAGGACCTTCGGACCGGGCGGCTCCGGCCCAAGGTGACCAGGATCGGGCGGCTTCTGCCCAGGGAGCCTCGGATCAGGGGGGCGGTGGCGGGTACGAAGGCATCCTGCGCCGCCAGTCCCTGCGGGAGTCCGCCGCCCGCACCTACGCCCGCTCCCTGCCCATCGTCCCCGTGCGGGCGCGAGGGCTGACCATCGAGGGCGCCGACGGCCGCCGCTATCTGGACTGCCTGTCCGGGGCCGGGACGCTCGCCCTCGGCCACAACCACCCCGTGGTCCTGGAAGCCGTCAAGAAGGTCCTCGACTCCGGTGCCCCGCTCCATGTCCTCGACCTCGCCACCCCCGTCAAGGACGCCTTCACCTCCGAGCTGTTCGCCACCCTGCCCGGGGAACTCGCCGACGACGCCCGCATCCAGTTCTGCGGACCGGCCGGAACGGACGCCGTGGAGGCGGCCCTCAAACTGGTCCGCACCGCCACCGGCCGCAGCGGACTCCTCGCCTTCACCGGCGCGTACCACGGCATGACGTCCGGCGCCCTCGACGCCTCGGGCGGAGCGACCGACGTCCGCGTCACCCGGCTGCCGTACCCGCACTCGTACCGCTGCCCCTACGGCGTCGGCGGCGCCCGCGGCGCCCGACTCGCCGCCAGCTGGACCGAGAACCTCCTCGACGACCCCAAGAGCGGCGTCACCACCCCCGCCGGAATGATCCTCGAAGCCGTCCAGGGCGAGGGCGGGGTCATCCCCGCGCCCGACGACTGGATGCGCCGGATGCGCCGCATCACCGCCGACCGCTCCATCCCCCTCGTCGTCGACGAGGTCCAGACCGGCGTCGGCCGCACCGGCGCCTTCTGGGCCGTCGAGCACAGCGGCATCGTGCCCGACGTGATGGTCCTCTCCAAGGCCATCGGCGGCTCCCTCCCCCTCGCCGTCATCGTCTACAGGTCCGAGCTCGACGCCTGGGAACCCGGTGCCCACGCGGGCACCTTCCGCGGCAACCAGCTCGCCATGGCCGCCGGCACGGCCACCCTCGCGTACGTCCGCGAGAACCGACTCGCCGAGCGGGCCGGCATCCTCGGCGCCCGCATCCTCGGCCAACTCCGGGGCCTCGCCGCCGCCCACTCCTGCGTCGGCGACGTCCGCGGCCGGGGCCTCATGATCGGCGTCGAACTCGTCGACCCCGACGCGGCGGGACCGGACGACCCCGTACCGCCCGCCGCCCCCGCCCTGGCCCTCGCCGTCCAGCAGGAGTGCCTCGCCCGCGGCCTCATCGTCGAACTCGGCGGACGGCACTCCGCCGTGGTCCGGCTCCTGCCCCCGCTCACGCTCACCGACGAGCAGGCCACCGCCGTCCTGGACCGCTTCGCCGACGCCCTCGCCGCGGCCGAACGGGCCCACACCCCCCAGCTGCCCGCCGCCCGCAGGCCCACGGCCGCCCGGACCGCTCCCGGGCCGTCCCACTGACCCGGGCCGCCCCGGCCCCGCCCCCCAAGGAAGCCCCCGTGAACGCCACGCCCCCCTCCCCGGCGCCCGAGACCGAGGCCCCCCTCGCCGCCGAGCAACTCACCTCCCAGGTCCTCGCCTCCACGCCACTGGACCCCTCCCTGCTGACAACCGAGTCCCTCGCCACCGAGGCACTCACCGCCACGGAGACCCCGTCCCACCTCCTCACCACCGACCCCCGCCCCGACCCAGAGCCCGGCTCCACGGTTCCCGACGCCGCAGTCCACGGCTCCACGGTTCCCGGCTCCACGGACCTCGGCGTCTCGGAGCCCGGCGCCACGGGGTCCAGGCCGACGGTCCTCGGCGCCACGGTCCCCGGCGTCTCGGAGCCCGGCGCCACGGAGCCCGCCGCCGCGGCCCGCCCCGCCGATGCCACGGTCCCGCGCCAGCACATCGGCCCGTACGACCCCCGACCGCACCGCACGGCCGCGGGAACCAGCCCGCTGAGCGACCCGCACCCGCAAACGCACCGCCAGTCCGACGCCACCGCCCCGCAGAGCGCCCCTGCCCCGGGCCCGCACCGCCCGGCCGGCGCCGACCCCCTGGAGGACCCGGATCCGCAGCGCGCCGCCGACGCGGCCGCCGTCGAGAACCTCCTCCGCTGCTGGGTCCGAGAGAAGAACCTGCCCGCCCCCGGCTCCACCACCCTGCGCATCCCCCTCGACGCCAGCGGCACCGCCCTCCTCGTCCCCGTCCGCTACTGGTCGCCCACCGGCTGGCACCGCTTCGGCGCTCCCGCCCTCGAAGGCCTCCCGGCCACGGCCCCCACCGTCGACGCCGTGACCGTGGCCGCCCTGCTCAGCCGGGAGACCGGCCGCCCCGAGGCCACCGAACTCGTCGGCAGGGTCGCCGACTCGGCCCGCCGCACCGCGGACTTCCTCACCGAGCGCCGCCGCTCGCCCCAACCGCACCCGGACGCCGACCTCTTCCTCGCCGCCGAACAGTCCCTGCTGCTCGGCCACCCCCTCCACCCCACGCCCAAGAGCCGCGAAGGCCTCTCCGAAGCCGAGGCCCGGCTCTACTCACCCGAACTCCACGGCTCCTTCCCCCTCCACTGGCTCGCCGTCGACTCCTCCCTCCTGGCCTCCGACTCCGGCTGGACCGAACAGGGCCGCCCCGTCAGCGCCGAGCAACTCGCCATCGGCCTCGCCGAAGGGCTCGCGCTCCCCGCCGGAACCGCGCCCCTGCCCGTCCACCCCTGGCAGGCCCGCGAACTTCTGCACCGCCCCGACATCCGCGCCCTCATCGACACCGGCCTCCTCCACGACCTCGGTCTCCACGGCAGCCCGTGGCACCCCACCTCCTCCGTCCGTACCGTGCACCGCCCCGGCGCCCGGGCCATGCTCAAGCTCTCCCTCGGCCTGCGCATCACCAACTCGCGCCGCGAGAACCTCCGCAAGGAGCTCCACCGCGGTGTCGAGGTCCACCGGCTGCTCCGTACCGGCCTCGTCGACGAATGGCAGGCCGCCCACCCCGGCTTCGACATCGTCCGCGACCCCGCGTGGCTCGCCGTCGACACCCCGGACGGCGCCCCCGTCCCCGGCCTCGACCTCATGATTCGCCACAACCCCTTCGGGCCCGGCGACGACGCCGTCTGCATCGCCTCCCTCACCGCTCCCCGGCCCTGGCCCGGAACCAGCGCCATGCGCTCCCGCCTCGCCGACGTCATCGGCCGCCTCGCCGCCCGCACCGGCCGTCCCACCACGGCCGTCTCCGCCGAGTGGTTCCTCCGCTATCTCGACCAGGTCGTCCGCCCCGTCCTCTGGCTCGACGGACACGCCGGCATCGCCCTGGAGGCCCACCAGCAGAACACCCTGGTGCTCCTCGACCCCGACGGCTGGCCGGTCGGCGGCCGCTACCGTGACAATCAGGGCTACTACTTCCGCGAGTCCCACCGGAGCGAGCTGGAGAGCCGCCTCCCCGGCATCGGCGCCGAGAGCGACACCTTCGTCTCCGACCAGGTCACCGACGAGCGCTTCGCCTACTACCTCGGCATCAACAACGTCCTCGGCCTGATCGGCGCCTTCGGCGCCCAGCACCTCGCCGACGAGCGCGTCCTGCTCGCGGCCTTCCGCAGCTTCCTCACCTCCGCCACCAGCCTCGGCTCACCCCTGCCGCACCGCCTCCTGGAAGCAGCGACCCTCCGCAGCAAGGCCAACCTCCTCACCCGCCTGCACGGCATGGACGAACTCGTCGGACCCGTCGACACGCAGTCCGTCTATGTCACCGTCACCAACCCCCTCCGCGCCTGAGCGCGCCTTCGGAGAACCCACGCCCCGACCGCACCGCCGAGAGGAGAGCGACACCGTGTCACCCACCCGCCCACCGGCCGACCCGCCCGGTGACGACACCCTCGACCTGAGGCTCGACGAACTCGTCACCCTCCTCGAAGGCGGCCACATCGAGGCCGAACTCCTCGACGGCGACCTGCTGGACTCCGTCGCCTCCTGGAGCCCGGCCCACACGTCCGCCGGCGTCTTCCAGCTCGTCCCCGTGCGGCTCGAACGAGACCTGCCGCTCGTCGCCCGATGGATGAACGACCCCGCCGTCGCCGCCTTCTGGGAACTGGCCGGACCCGAGACCGTGACCGCCGAGCACATCCGGACCCAACTCGAAGGCGACGGTCGCAGCGTCCCCTGCCTCGGAGTGCTCGACGCCACGCCCATGAGCTACTTCGAGATCTACCGCGCCGACCTCGACCCGCTCGCCCGGCACTATCCGGCGCGCCCCCACGACACCGGTATCCATCTGCTGATCGGAGGCCTCACCGACCGGGGCCGCGGCGTCGGCAGCACACTGCTGCGCGCCGTCGCCGATCTCGTCCTCGACCACCGTCCCCGCTGTACCCGCGTCGTCGCCGAACCCGACATCCGTAACACCCCCTCCGTCTCGGCCTTCCTCAGCGGCGGCTTCCGCTATGCGGCGGAAGTCGACCTCCCTGACAAGCGAGCGGCGCTCATGATGCGTGACCGCGCCCTCCGTCACGTTCTGTGAACAACCCTCTGTCTTCTCTACACCGCTCGACCCACAGCGGTTCCCACTCCGAGGAGTCCTCGTGTCGATGTCCCCTGCACCCCACGACTCCGCACAGCCCACCCCCTCCGCCGCAGCTCCCGCCTCTTCCTCCAGGGCCGAACCGGCGCCGACGCCCGCACTGCCCGGGTCCCCGCCACCCGCGTCCGCCGAACCGCTCGCGTCCCCTGAACCGCCTGCGCCGCCCAAGCTGCTCACGCCGCCCGAGCTGAACGCCGCCGCCTGGGCCAGGGCCTCCTCCCGGCTCCTCGCCAAGGCCCTCGCCGAGTTCGCGTACGAGGAGATCGTCGAACCCGCACCGGTGGCGGACGAACCGGACCTCCACACCCTGCGCCTCGACGACGGCACCGCCCTCACCTTCCGCGCCCGCCGAGGCGCCTACGGCAGCTGGTACGTCGCCGCCGACTCGATCACCCACGAGGGCCGGCCCATGACCGACGCCCTCGACTTCCTGGTCCGCGCCCGCCGCCTCCTCCAGCTCGACGGCGCCACCCTCGGCCACCTCATCCGCGAGCTCTCCGCCACCCTCGCCGCCGATGCCCGCCTCGACCACACCGCCCTCTCCGCCGCCCGGCTCGCCGCCCTCTCCTACGCCGAGCTCGAAGGACACCAGACCGGCCACCCCTGGCTCGTCCTCAACAAGGGCCGCATCGGCTTCTCCGCCACCGACGCCGCCCATTGGGCACCCGAGGCCCGCCGCGCCACCCGGCTGCCGTGGATCGCCGTCAGCAACCGCCTCGCCGCCTACCGGGGCGTGTCCGGGCTCGGCACCCCCGACCGTCTCTACGCCCAGGAGCTCGACCCCGAGGTCCACGCCGCGTTCCGCGCCGAGCTCACCGCCCGCGGCCACGAACCCGACGGCTATCTCCTGCTGCCCATCCACCCCTGGCAATGGGACGAGATCCTGCTTCCGCTGTATGCCCCGGCCATCGCCACCGGGGCCGTCGTCCCGCTCTCCGCGGACGGCGACCTCCGGCTGCCGCAGCAGTCGGTCCGTACCTTCCTCAACACCAGCCGCCCCGACCGGCACACCGTCAAACTCCCGCTGTCCGTGCTCAACACCCTGGTCTGGCGCGGCCTGCCCACCGAACGCACCCTCGCCGCTCCCGCCGTCACCGCATGGGTCCACGGCCTCCGCGACGCCGACCCGTTCCTGCGGGACGAGTGCGGGGTGATCCTCCTCGGCGAGGTCGCCTCCGTCACCGTCGAGCACCCCCTGTACGACCGGCTGCCCGAAGTCCCGTACCAGTACAAGGAACTCCTCGGCGCGATCTGGCGCGAACCGCTGCGACTGCCCCCGGGCGAGCGGGCCCGCACCCTCGCCTCCCTGCTCCACACGGACCCCGACGGGCGGGCCTTCGTCGCCGAACTCGTCGAGCGCTCCGGGCTCGCTCCGGCCGCCTGGCTCCAGCACCTCTTCGCCGCGCTGCTGCCCCCGCTGCTGCACTTCCTCTACCGCTACGGCACGGTCTTCTCCCCGCACGGCGAGAACGCCATCGTCGTCTACGACGGGGAGGACGTCCCCGTACGCCTGGCGATCAAGGACTTCGTCGACGACGTGAACATCAGCGCCCAGCCCCTTCCCGAGCACGACACCCTGCCGGGCGACGTGCGCGCCGTCCTCCTGACCGAGGAGCCCGACTTCCTCGTCCAGTTCATCCATTCGGGGCTCTTCGTCGGTGTCTTCCGCTATCTGGCACCGCTCTGCGAGGAGCAACTCGGTGTGCCGGAGGCGGACTTCTGGTCCCTCGTCCGCGCGGAGATCCTGCGCCACCAGGCGCGCTTCCCCGAGCTGAAGGAACGGTTCGAGCTCTTCGACCTCCTCACCCCCCGGATCGAGCGGCTCTGCCTCAACCGCAACCGTCTGCACCTGGACGGCTACCGGGACCGTCCCGAGCGACCCCACGCGGCCGTCCACGGGACCGTGCCCAACCCGCTCGCGTGACGCGCGCGCGTGCCTTTGCTGTCAGTGGCGCCCCGTAGGGTGGAAGGGCTATGACGAAGCCATCCCTCCCCGACCTCCTCCACGCCGCCGTCACCGCCGTCGGCGGCACGGAGCGGCCCGGCCAGGTCACCATGGCCGAGGCCGTGGCCGAGGCCATCGACGACAATTCCCACCTCCTCGTCCAGGCCGGCACCGGCACGGGCAAGTCGCTCGGCTACCTGGTGCCGGCGCTGGCCCAGGGCGAGCGGGTGGTGGTGGCCACGGCCACCCTGGCGCTCCAGCGCCAGCTCGTCGAGCGTGACCTCCCGCGCACGGTCGACGCGCTGCATCCGCAGCTGCGCCGCCGCCCCCAGTTCGCCATGCTCAAGGGCCGGTCGAACTACCTCTGTCTGCACCGGCTCCATGAAGGGGTCCCGCAGGACGAGGAGGAAGGCCTCTTCGACCCCTTCGAGGCGGCCGCGCCCAGCAGCAAGCTGGGCCAGGACCTGATGCGGCTCCGGGACTGGTCGGACGAGACGGAGACGGGCGACCGGGACGACCTGACGCCCGGCGTCTCCGACAAGGCCTGGGCCCAGGTCTCGGTCTCCTCCCGGGAGTGCCTCGGCGCGAGCAAGTGCGCGTACGGGCCGGAGTGCTTCGCCGAGTCGGCCCGCGAGCGGGCCAAGCTCGCCGACGTCGTCGTCACCAACCACGCCCTCCTCGCGATCGACGCCATCGAGGGCGCCCCGGTGCTCCCGCAGCACGAGGTGCTGATCGTCGACGAGGCCCACGAGCTGGTCTCCCGGGTCACCGGGGTCGCCACCGGCGAGCTCACCCCCGGCCAGGTCAACCGTGCCGTGCGCCGGTCCTCGAAGCTGGTCGACGAGAAGGTGGCCGACCAGCTGCAGACCGCCGCCGAGGGCTTCGAGCGGGTCATGGAGCTGGCCCTGCCGGGACGCCTGGAGGAGATCCCGGAGGACCTCGCGTACGCCCTGATGGCGCTGCGTGACGCAGCCCGCGCGGTGATCACGGCCCTGGGCTCCACCCGGGACCGGTCGGTGCAGGACGAGGACGCCGTGCGCAAGCAGGCCATGGCCTCGGTGGAGACCGTCCACGGTGTGGCGGAGCGGATCACCCAGGGTTCGGAGTACGACGTCGTCTGGTACGAGCGGCACGACCGTTTCGGAGCCTCGGTGCGGGTCGCGCCGCTCACCGTCTCGGGTCTGCTGCGGGAGAAGCTGTTCACGGAGCGGTCCGTGGTCCTGGCCTCGGCCACGCTCAAGCTGGGCGGCGACTTCAACGGCGTCGGCGCCTCGCTGGGGCTCGCTCCGGAGGGCACCACGGGGGACGACCTGCCCGTCTGGAAGGGGATCGACGTCGGCTCCCCGTTCGACTACCCCAGGCAGGGCATCCTCTACGTCGCCAAGCACCTCTCCCGCCCCGCGCGGGACGGGGACCGGGGCGACATGCTCGACGAGCTGACCGAGCTGATGCAGGCGGCCGGCGGGCGGACCCTCGGTCTGTTCTCCTCGATGCGTGCGGCCCAGCAGGCGGCGGAGGAGCTGCGGATCCGTGTCCCGGAGCTGCCGATCCTCCTCCAGGGCGAGGACACGCTGGGCGAGCTGATCAAGAACTTCGCGGCGGACCCGAAGACGTGTCTCTTCGGCACGCTGTCGCTCTGGCAGGGCGTGGACGTCCCGGGGGCCAGCTGTCAGCTGGTCGTCATGGACAAGATCCCGTTCCCGCGCCCGGACGATCCGCTGATGAGCGCCCGGCAGAAGGCCGTCGAGGAGGCCGGGGGCAATGGCTTCATGGCGGTCGCGGCGACCCACGCGGCCCTGCTCATGGCGCAGGGCGCCGGTCGACTCGTTCGGGCCACGGGCGATCGGGGTGTCGTGGCGGTTCTCGACCCCCGGCTCGCGACGGCGCGGTACGGCAGCTATCTGAAGGCCTCGCTGCCCGACTTCTGGTACACGACCGACCGCAACCAGGTGCGGAAGTCGCTGGCGGCGATCGATGCCGCGTCGAAGGCGGCGGAGGCCTGAGGTTCCACCCTGCCGAGCCCCGGTCTCCCGGGGCTCGGCAGGACACGGCAGGGCCCCGGGACCGGCGCAGTGGGTCCCGGGGCCCGGTCAGAGCCGGCGAGCTGAGTCAGACTCGCCGCAGGACTGCCACCACCTTGCCGAGGATGGTCGCCTCGTCGCCGGGGATGGGCTGGTATGCCGCGTTGTGCGGGAGCAGCCAGACGTGGCCGTCCTCGCGCTTGAAGCGCTTGACCGTGGCCTCGCCGTCGAGCATGGCCGCGACGATGTCGCCGTTCTCCGCGACCGGCTGGCGGCGGACGGTGACCCAGTCGCCGTCACAGATGGCGGCCTCGATCATCGAGTCGCCGACGACCTTGAGGACGAAGAGCTCGCCGTCACCGACAAGCTGCCGGGGGAGCGGGAAGACGTCCTCGACGGACTCCTCGGCGAGGATCGGGCCACCGGCCGCGATCCGGCCGACCAGGGGCACGTACGACGCGGCGGGCTTGCCCGTGGTGTCCGTCGGCTGGGTGCTCGGCTGGTCGGAGCCGCGCACCTCGTAGGCCCGGGGGCGGTGCGGGTCCCGGCGCAGGAAGCCCTTGCGCTCCAGCGCCATGAGCTGGTGCGCCACCGAGGACGTGCTGGACAGGCCGACGGCCTGCCCGATCTCGCGCATCGACGGCGGGTAGCCCCGCCGCTGGACCGAGTCGCGGATGACTTCGATGACCCTGCGCTGCCGGTCGGTGAGACCGGAGCTGTCGGCTCGGATGCCTGGAGGTCGCCCGGGGAGGGCGCGGGCGGGTCGCCCGGGCTCCTCACCGTTCATGTTTGTGTCATTCATGGCGTGCACCGGCTCGAGTCGGCCCTGGGAGCGGTCCTGGGCGGTGATGGTGGCACTGTCTGCGGTGGTGGTCACGTCGTCGGCCCCTCTCGAATGGTCTCCCTGGCTGGCACAACGGTAGTGGCTTTCGAAAGGTTGCGCCAAACACACGTTCGAGTGAAAATTCGCAGATTGCCTTACGCGTGTACGCATGCAGGTGTATGAGCACTCTCGCGCCGCCGTCCCGAATCGGTCGTCACGGTAGCCTTCGCCGCTGGGTCGCGCGCGGTGCACCCTCTCAGTGTCGCATCCGGGGCGCTCGAATCGCGGGAGCCGACACGTCGCGACACGCGGAACGCCCGGAATCGCCGCCAACCCAAGATCTAGTGGTTGGATGGCACCGGCCACCCAGGGGTAGTGGTCCCCGGTCTGCCGGGGCTGCCTACATCGCCTATGCTGGTGGTCGCTTCGCAGGGCCTTGACGGTCGGGCGAGGTTCACCAGTCGTGCCGTGAGGGAGGGTCGGAACCAATGCACTGCCCCTTCTGCAGGCACCCCGACAGCCGTGTCGTCGACAGTCGCACCACCGACGACGGGACGTCGATCCGGCGCCGGCGCCAGTGCCCCGACTGCTCCCGTCGTTTCACGACGGTGGAGACGTGCTCGCTCATGGTGGTGAAGCGGTCCGGTGTCACCGAGCCCTTCAGCCGTACCAAGGTCATCTCCGGCGTACGCAAGGCGTGCCAGGGGCGACCGGTCACCGAGGACGCCCTCGCCAAGCTCGGCCAGCGGGTCGAGGAGGCGGTGCGCGCCACCGGCAGCGCCGAGCTGACCACCCATGACGTGGGACTGGCCATTCTCGGCCCGTTGCAGGAGCTCGACCTCGTCGCGTACCTGCGCTTCGCTTCCGTGTACAAGGCTTTCGACAGCCTCGAAGACTTCGAGGCCGCCATCGCGGAACTCCGCGTGCGGCCTCCCGCTGAGAACCGCGGGACCGGTGCGACCCCTGAGGTCCCCGTTCCCGCCACCGCCGCCGACTGACCGGCGGTCCGGGCCCCGTGCCCGGCGGCCGGCCGCCGAGCGGCCTGGCAGACGTGCCCCGAGCGACCCCCGTGGCGCTCGTGGCAGCAGTACAGAACGACGTACAGAAGACGGTGCCCTGGGACTATCTGGGTGCCAAAGTGTGTTTTGCCCGTATATGGGAGGCGGCATGACAGAGACGGCGAGCGGTCCGGCACGTGGTTCTCGTTCCAAGGGAGCGAAGGCGACGAGCAAGGGCCTGCGTATCGAGCGCATCCACACCACCCCTGGCGTGCATCCGTACGACGAGGTGGCGTGGGAGCGCCGTGACGTCGTCATGACCAACTGGCGCGACGGCTCGATCAACTTCGAGCAGCGTGGCGTCGAGTTCCCCGACTTCTGGTCGGTGAACGCGGTCAACATCGTCACCAGCAAGTACTTCCGCGGGGCCGTCGGCACCCCGCAGCGCGAGACCGGTCTCAAGCAGCTCATCGACCGGATCGTGAAGACGTACACGAAGGCCGGCGAGGAGTACGGCTACTTCGCCTCGCCCGCCGACGCCGAGATCTTCGAGCACGAGCTGGCCTACGCCCTCCTGCACCAGATCTTCAGCTTCAACTCGCCGGTCTGGTTCAACGTCGGCACGCCCCAGCCCCAGCAGGTCTCCGCCTGCTTCATCCTGTCCGTCGACGACTCCATGGAGTCCATCCTCGACTGGTACAAGGAAGAGGGCATGATCTTCAAGGGCGGCTCCGGCGCCGGCCTGAACCTCTCCCGCATCCGCTCCTCCAAGGAGCTGCTCTCCTCCGGCGGCAACGCCTCCGGCCCGGTCTCGTTCATGCGCGGTGCCGACGCCTCCGCCGGAACGATCAAGTCGGGTGGCGCGACCCGCCGCGCGGCCAAGATGGTCATCCTCGACGTCGACCACCCCGACATCGAGGACTTCATCGAGACCAAGGTCAAGGAGGAGGAGAAGATCCGCGCCCTTCGTGACGCGGGCTTCGACATGGACCTGGGCGGCGACGACATCACGTCCGTCCAGTACCAGAACGCCAACAACTCCGTCCGCGTGAACGACACGTTCATGAAGGCCGTCGAGTCCGGCGGGAAGTTCGGTCTCACCTCCCGGATGACCGGCGAGGTCATCGAGGAGGTCGACGCCAAGTCGCTCTTCCGCAAGATGGCCGAGGCCGCGTGGGCCTGTGCCGACCCGGGCATCCAGTACGACGACACGATCAACCACTGGCACACCTGCCCCGAGTCCGGCCGTATCAACGGCTCGAACCCGTGCAGCGAGTACATGCACCTGGACAACACGTCCTGCAACCTCGCCTCGCTGAACCTGATGAAGTTCCTCAAGGACGACGGCAAGGGCAACCAGGCCTTCGAGGTCGAGCGCTTCGCCAAGGTCGTCGAGCTCGTCATCACCGCGATGGACATCTCCATCTGCTTCGCCGACTTCCCCACCCAGAAGATCGGCGAGAACACCCGCGCCTACCGCCAGCTCGGCATCGGCTACGCCAACCTCGGCGCCCTGCTGATGGCGACCGGCCACGCGTACGACTCCGACGGCGGCCGGGCCCTCGCCGGTGCCATCACCTCCCTGATGACCGGCACCTCGTACAAGCGCTCCGCCGAGCTCGCCGCGGTCGTCGGCGCGTACGACGGCTACGCCCGCAACGCCGAGCCGCACCAGCGCGTCATGCAGCAGCACGCCGACGAGAACACCAAGGCCGTCCGTGTGGACGACCTGGACTCGCCGATCTGGGCCGCCGCCACGGAGGCCTGGCAGGACGTGATCCGCCTCGGCGCCAAGAACGGCTTCCGCAACGCCCAGGCCTCGGTCATCGCCCCGACCGGCACCATCGGTCTCGCGATGTCCTGCGACACGACCGGCCTCGAGCCCGACCTCGCCCTGGTCAAGTTCAAGAAGCTCGTCGGCGGCGGCTCGATGCAGATCGTCAACGGCACCGTCCCGCAGGCCCTGCGCCGCCTGGGCTACCAGGAGGAGCAGATCGAGGCGATCGTCGCCCACATCGCCGAGAACGGCAATGTGATCGACGCGCCCGGCCTGAAGACCGAGCACTACGAGGTCTTCGACTGCGCCATGGGCGAGCGCTCCATCTCCGCGATGGGCCACGTCCGCATGATGGCCGCCATCCAGCCGTGGATCTCGGGCGCCCTCTCCAAGACCGTGAACCTGCCGGAGACGGCCACGGTCGAGGACGTCGAAGAGGTCTACTTCGAGGCCTGGAAGATGGGCGTCAAGGCGCTCGCCATCTACCGCGACAACTGCAAGGTCGGCCAGCCCCTCTCCGCCAAGAAGAAGGAGGAGGAGAAGGTCGAGGTCACCGCGAAGACCGAGGCGACGATCCGCGAGGCCGTCGAGAAGGTCGTCGAGTACCGCCCGGTCCGCAAGCGTCTGCCCAAGGGCCGCCCGGGGATCACCACCTCCTTCACCGTCGGTGGCGCCGAGGGTTACATGACCGCCAACTCCTACCCGGACGACGGTCTGGGCGAGGTCTTCCTCAAGATGTCCAAGCAGGGCTCGACGCTCGCCGGCATGATGGACGCCTTCTCCATCGCCGTCTCCGTCGGTCTGCAGTACGGCGTTCCGCTGGAGACGTACGTCTCGAAGTTCACCAACATGCGCTTCGAGCCGGCCGGCATGACGGACGACCCGGACGTGCGGATGGCGCAGTCGATCGTCGACTACATCTTCCGCCGCCTGGCGCTGGACTTCCTGCCCTTCGAGACCCGCTCCGCGCTCGGCATCCACTCGGCCGAGGAGCGTCAGCGCCACCTGGACACCGGCTCGTACGAGCAGTCCGAGGAGGACGAGGTCGACGTCGAGGCGCTGGCCCAGTCCGCGCCCCGCGCCCAGGAGCTGAAGGCCGTCGCGGCCCCGGCCCCGAAGATCGAGGTTCCGGCCCCGAAGCAGGCGCACACCTCGGCGGAGCTCGTCGAGATGCAGCTCGGCATCAGCGCCGACGCCCCGCTCTGCTTCTCCTGCGGGACGAAGATGCAGCGCGCCGGCTCCTGCTACATCTGCGAGGGCTGCGGCTCGACCAGCGGCTGCAGCTGACATCCGCCAGGTGCTTCATGAAGGGGACCGGCCTCGTGCCGGTCCCCTTTGCCATGTCCGCGTGCGTCCAGGCTTCGGGCGCGTGGGGAACCCTCAGGCGCGTATGGAGCCCAGCACGGTGCCGAACACCTGGGGGTCGGCGTCGAATCCGTGGCTGATCGGGCGGTACGTCCAGCCGTCGGTGCCGTCCCGGGTGAACTCCACGACCGTCGCCGAGAGGGCGTCCGGCACGTCCGCGAAGTCGTGGACCAGCAGGTCCGTGTAGCCCTCGCGGACCCGTATGCCCGTGTTCGCCACGTCGCCGAAGGACCGCCGCCCGCCGCCCTGCTGTATGGCGACGCCCACCACCACGCGTGCGTACCGCGGTGCCAGGCGGTCGAGCTCCAGGGTCATGGCCTCGTCGTAGCCGAATCCCTGGCCCGTACGGCTGTCCCGGTGGAGCGTGATCGTGCCGTCGGGGGACCGGCTGCCGAAGTGCACCAGCTGGACCGGGGCTCCGTGAGGGTCGTCCGCGGCGAAGACGCCGGCGACGATGTCCAGGTCGTGGGCCGGCGCGCCGATCGGGGCGGGGTCCCACCTGAGCGTCACCTCGACCCGGCCCACCCCTTTGTTGAGTCCGCTCATGGTGCTTCCCCTCTCCGCGTACGCCCCCGCGCACGCCTCGCGTCGAACTGTCCACCCGCTCAAAAGCCCTTGGTCGTGGGCTGATTGCTCATGGTGTCATGGGGCTACGACAGTGGACCCGGGGGTTGAGGGGGAGAGCGGTTTGTGGAGTGGTGAGGAGCTGGATCTCGATGCATATCTGGCTCGAATCGGATACGAGGCCGAACGGGACGGGGAACTCGCCGCCGATCTCCGTACATTGACGGCTCTTCACCGCGCGCACGTCCGAGCGGTGCCCTTCGAGAACCTCGACGTCGCCCTGGGGCGACCTGTCCCGCTGGATCTGAAGAGCCTTCAGGCCAAGCTCGTCGAGCGACCCCGTGGAGGCTACTGCTACGAGCAGAACTCCCTGTTCGCCGCGGTGCTCGAACGGATCGGCTTCACGGTGACCGGGCGCGGCGCGCGGAACCGTTCACGCGGCGCGGCGCTTCCGCCCGTCACGCACGCGCTGCTCGTCGTCGCGATCGAGGGCGAACAGTGGCTCGCCGACGTGGGGTTCGGCTGGCAGGGGCCGCTGGAGCCGGTGCCCCTGCGGGACGGGGCGCGCGTCGAGCAGAGCGGCTGGACGTTCGGGATGGCCGTGGAGGACGAGGGCATCCATGTCCTGCGGTCCCTGCGCCCGCAGGGGTGGACCGATCTGTACGCCTTCTCCCCGCAGACCCTCTACCCGGGTGACTTCACCGTCATGAACCACTACAGCTCCAGCCATCCGCAGTCGCGCTTCCTCGGCCAGGTCGTGGCCCAGCGGCCCGGGGAGGACGAGCGCAGGGCACTGGTGCGCGACACGCTGTCGACGGTACGGACGGACGGAGTCGTCGAGGAACGTCCCGTACCCGTGAACGAGTTGATCGCGACGCT
The DNA here is from genome assembly GCF_044752965.1 of Streptomyces sp. NPDC088553. Taxonomy (NCBI): domain Bacteria; kingdom Bacillati; phylum Actinomycetota; class Actinomycetes; order Kitasatosporales; family Streptomycetaceae; genus Streptomyces; species Streptomyces sp. NPDC088553. The sequence goes on from NZ_JBIVMG010000016.1 coordinate 111,043, forward strand.
GGAGGGCCTCTTCGGGATCGAACTGGACGACGAGGAGCGCACGGGACTCGAGCGCGTGCACCCGGCGGGACCCTGACGGGGTCTGCCGGGGCGGTCTCCGGGCCCGTACGATGGCGCGGTGCTGGTCAAGTGGATTCGCTGCACCGTGATGGACCGTCGAGGGTTCGAGCGGGGACAGCGGAAATGGGCGGGGCTGCTCGGTGAGCCGGGATTCCGGGGACAGGGCGGCGGGTGGAGCCGGGCTCGGCCGGACGTCGCCCATGTCTTCGGCTTCTGGGAGAGCCGGGCCTTCTACGACTCGTTCATGGCGCGTTCGCACGATCGCCTGGCGGCCGCGCAGATGGGCACGTACAAAGACATCCAGGTCAAGCTGTTCGACCACCGCTTCGACGTCAAGACCGGGTTCGAGCCGAAGTTCTCGGACGCCGACGTGGCGAGGGTGGCGCACTGCCGTGTCCACGAGGACCGCGCCGAGCACTTCGCGCTGATGCAGGAGAAGGTGTGGAACCCGGCGATGGCCGGGTCCCCCGGCATGTTGCGGGGACTGTTCGGCGAGGCGCCCGGCAGCGAGTTCCTGGTGCTGTCGATGTGGCAGTCCGCCGCGGAGCACGGGAAGTACCGGGTCGAGCGGATCGAGCGGCTCGGACTCCGGGCCAGGACCGCGGCCGACGTGGCGGCGCTGGCCGGTGACGTGGTGCAGCTCGAGCCGGCCTGGACGGTCTGAGCGGGCCTGAGACGCCCGCCGCGTCGAAGCCGGGAAAGGGCTACGCGGGGACGTACGCGCCCGCTTCGACCCCTGCCAGAACCGCGCGCGCCGCCTGGTCCGCGAGCGCGCCGTCGATCGGCTCGCGGGTGATGAAGAGCCGCAGGAACAGGGGTGCGGAGACCGCCCGGACGACCGCGCCGGCGTCGGTGCCCCGCGGTGCCTCGCCGCGGTCGACGGCCCGGGTGACGACGGCCTCGCAGCGCCGGAAGCGCTCGGTGTAGAAGGTGTGCAGGGCCTCCGCTGCCCGCGGGGACTGGAACGCGGCGCCGATGAACGCGGTGGGGGCCGCGCCTGTGGCGGGATCGCCGAACGCGTCGACGACCTCGTGCGCGAGTGCGCGCAGATCTCCGGAGAGGCTCCCCGTGTCCGGTGGCGTCCAGGCGTCCTCGTTCGCCAGGTCGAGCGCGTCGGCGAGGAGGCCTTCGACGCTGCCCCAACGGCGGTAGAGCGTCGTCTTGTGGACGCCCGAGTGCTCGGCGACGTACTCCACGGTCAGGGCGGGGTAGCCGTGCTCGGACAGGCCGGTCAGGACGGCGTCGCGGACGGCCGCCCGGGTGCGGGCGGTGCGGCCGCCGGGGCGCGTGCTGCCGGGCGCCGGGGCCGGGCGCTCCTCGATCGAGTCATTCAATTGCTACTCCCGTTGCATTAGTGCTTCGAGTCTGCCACGCTCGCCTTAATGCAATCAATGTTGCATTTGACAGTCCACTTCTGGAGGCGCCGTTGCCCACTCAGATCTCACTGCACGACGTCGTCGTGTCCCGTGGCGAACGACTGCTCCTCGATCAGGTCTCGCTCTCCGTGCGCCCCGGGGAGCGGATCGGGATCGTGGGGGAGAACGGCGCGGGGAAATCGACTCTGCTGCGTCTCCTCGCCGGGGCGGAGCAGCCCGACGAGGGCAGCGTCGTCACCGTCGCCGAGGGCGGCCTGCGGATGCTCGCCCAGACGCCCGAGCTGCCTCCCGGAGCCACCGTCGGTGACGCGATCGACGCCGCGCTCGCCGAGCTCCGCGCCATGGAGCGGCGGCTGCGCGCACTCGAAGCCGGACTCGACGCGGCGGACGGTGGGGAGCTCGACGCGTACGGCGAGCTCCTCACCGCCTACGAACTGCGGGGCGGGTACGAGGCGGACGCCCGGGTCGACAAGGCTCTTCACGGACTCGGCCTCGCCGGTACCGGTCGTGACCGGAGACTCGGCAGCCTCTCCGGCGGCGAGCTCGCCCGGCTCGGCATCGCCTGCGCGGTCGCGGCCGGCCCCGAAGTGCTCCTGCTCGACGAACCCACCAACCATCTCGACGCGCAGGCGCTCGACTGGTTGGAGGGCGCCCTCCTCGCGCACCGCGGGACCGTCGTGGCCGTCTCCCACGATCGGACCTTCCTGGAGCGCGTCGCCACCGCGATCGTCGAGGTGGACGCCGACCGGCGTGCGCTCGTGCGGTACGGGGACGGATACGCCGGCTACCGCGCGGCACGGGCAGCCGCGCGGCGGCGCTGGGAGGAGGCCTACGAGGAGTGGTGCGAGGAGACGGCGCGACTGGAGGCCTACGCCGCGACCACGGCGCACGGGGTCGCGTCCGGGAGGGAGATGAAGGACAACAACAAAATGGCCTTCGACCGGGCTGCGGGCCGCGTCCAGGCCTCGGTCTCGGGGCGCGTCCGCAACGCGCGGGAGCGACTGAGACGACTCCGTGCGGAGCCCGTGCCCCCGCCGCCTCCGCCCTTGTCCTTCTCCGCCCGGCCCCTGGCCGGCGGAGCTGAGGGAGCGCTCGTCACCCTGACCGGTGTTCGGGTCGCGGACCGGCTCTCCGTGGACACGCTCACCGTGCGGGCCGGGGAGCGGCTGCTCGTCCACGGCGGCAACGGCGCGGGGAAGTCCACACTGCTGCGGGTCATGGCAGGAGCGGTCGACCCCGACGCCGGGGACGTCCGGCGTGCCGGACGGATCGGGTACCTGGCCCAGGACGTCACGGTGCGGCGCCCGGAGGAGCGGCTGCTGGCCTGTTTCGGACGCGGGCTCGCCCTCGCCGAGGACGAGCGGGCCGAACTGCTCCTGTCGTACGGACTGTTCCGCCCGGCCGACCTGAGTGTCCCGGTCGGCGGTCTCTCCGCGGGCCAGCTCCGTCGGCTGGCGCTCGCCCGGCTGCTTGCCAGGCCCGCCGACCTCCTGCTGCTCGACGAGCCGGGCAACCACCTGGCCCTGGGGCTCGTGGAGGAGCTGGAAGCGGCGCTGGAGCAGTGGACCGGAGCCCTTGTGGTGGTCTCGCACGACCGTGCGCTGCGCCGCCGCTTCACCGGACACATACGCCGGATGGACTCCGGACGCCTCCTCGGTTGAGCCCGCCCAGGACCGGCGATCTAGGGTCGGGGTATGGCACGACCGCGGCGCATCGTTCTCGTACGGCACGGAGAGTCCGAGGGCAATGTCGATGACACGGTGTACGAACGGGAGCCCGACCATGCCCTGCGGCTCACGGAGACCGGGCGGCGGCAGGCGGAGGAGACGGGGGAGCGGCTGCGGGAACTCTTCGGGGACGAGGCGGTGAGCGTCTACGTCTCGCCGTACCGCCGCACCCACGAGACCCTCCGGGCCTTCCGGCTGCCTCCCGAGCAGGTCAGGGTGCGGGAGGAGCCCCGGCTGCGGGAGCAGGACTGGGGCAACTGGCAGGAGCGGGAGGACGTACGCCTGCAGAAGGCCTATCGGGACGCGTACGGGCACTTCTTCTACCGCTTCGCGCAGGGCGAGTCGGGGGCGGACGTGTACGACAGGGTCGGCTCGTTCCTGGAGAGCCTCTACCGCAGCTTCGAGGCGCCCGACCATCCGCCCAACGTCCTGATCGTCACCCACGGGCTGACCATGCGGCTGTTCTGCATGCGCTGGTTCCACTGGACGGTGGCGGACTTCGAGTCGCTGTCGAACCCGGGCAACGCCGAGACCCGCATGCTCCTGCTCGACCCGGACGGGCGATACCGGCTGGACAGGCCGTTCGAACGCTGGCGTACCCCGGAACCGTACGGCCCTACCGGATAGAGTGGCAGACCGATGACCGCTGACTCCTCATTCGACCGGCGCTTCGACCGCGCCCTGGCCAGCCTGCGCGGGCTGTCCGTGGGAGACGCCCTGGGCTCCCAGTTCTTCGTACCCGCCAACTATCCCCTGCTGAAGCGGCGCGAGCTGCCCGAAGGCCCCTGGCAGTGGACCGACGACACCGAGATGGCCTGCTCCGTCCTGGCCGTCCTCGCCCACCACGAACGGATCGACCAGGACGCCCTGGCCATGTCCTTCGCTCAGCACCACGACTTCGACCGGGGCTACGGCCCCGCGGTCAACCGCATGCTCCGGCTCATCCGGGAAGGGGGCGACTGGCGGGAGCTGGCCGCCGCGCTCTTCCAGGGGCAGGGCTCCTGGGGCAACGGTGCCGCGATGCGGATCGCTCCGCTCGGAGCCTGGTACGCGGACGACCCGGAGCAGGCGACGCACCAGGCCGAGATCTCCGCCTACACGACCCACCAGCACCGTGAGGCCGTGGTGGGTGCCATGGCCGTCGCCGCCGCGGCCGCCCTGGCCGCCGACCCGGCCGGGCCGCCCACTCCGGAGGCGCTGCTCGACGGAGTCGTCGCCCTGGTGCCGCGCAGCGCGGTCGGGGCGGGCCTGCGTCGGGCGCGCGACATGCTCGACTACGGCGACGCGGGCACGGTCGCGGCGGTCCTCGGCAGCGGGCGGCGGACGAGCGCACACGACACGGTTCCGTTCGCGCTCTGGTCGGCGGCCCGTGGTCTCGGCGACTTCGAGCGGGTGTTCTGGACGACCGCCCAGGTCGGTGGCGATGTCGACACGACCTGTGCCATCGCCGGAGGCGTGGTGGCCGCGGCGGCGACCGGAGCGCCGCCGGCGGAGTGGCTGCGGCAGACCGAGGAGCTGCCGGAGTGGGTCCCGGCCGAGAAGGTCTGAGACGGCACGACGGCCCCTGAACCCCGGAAGGGATTCAGGGGCCGTCGGCGCGTTCTCAGGCCACCGGCCCGGCGGCCTCCGCCCGGCCGCTGAGCGCTTCCAGGTCGCTCTTGCGGACCCGGATCACCAGGACGGCCGTCACCAGCGCGATCAGCACCATCGCGACGGCGGCCGTGAAGGCCGAGGAGATGCCCGAGGTCAGCACCTCGTGCCCCCAGGGCGGGGGCAGCTCCTGCGTCTTCATCGCCTCGGCCTGCTGCTCGGGCGTCGAGTTCGCGAGGAAGCCGGGCATCTGCTTCTCGCCCTCCTCACGGCTCGCCGTGCCGAAGATCGTGACCAGGATGGACAGACCCAGCGAACCACCGACCTGCTGGGTGGCGTTGAGCAGGCCCGACGCGGCTCCCGCCTCGTGCTGGGCCACTCCGGAGACGGCCGTGAGCGTGAGCGTCACGAAGTTGAGGCCCATGCCGAAGCCGAACAGGATCATCGGACCGAGGACACCGCTCGCGTAGCTGCTGTCCGAGCTGATGAACGTCAGCCAGAACAGACCCGCGCCGGTGATCGCCGCGCCGCTCACCATGAACGGCTTGGGGCCGAGCACCGGCAGCAGCCGCTGGGCGAGTCCCGCGCCGGCGCCGATCGCGAAGGTCACGGGAAGGAAGGCGAGTCCGGACTGGATCGGGGTGTAGCCCAGGACGTCCTGGACCCACAGCACGATGAAGAAGAACATGCCGAACATGGCGGCCGCCAGGCTGAGCATGATGATGTACGTGCCCGAGCGGTTGCGGTCCGCGAACATCCGGAGCGGGGTGATCGGTTCCTTCGCCCGGGACTCCACGACCGCGAAGGCGACGAGAAGGATGACCGCCGAGGCGAAGGAACCGATGGTCAGCGCGTCCTCCCAGCCCTTCTCGGACGCGCGGATGAACCCGTAGACCAGCGCCGCCATACCGAGTGTCGAGGTCGCGGCTCCCGCGATGTCGAACCGGCCGGGGTGACGCTCGGACTCCGTGATGTAGCGCGGGGTCAGGAAGGCGATCAGCAGACCGATCGGGACGTTCACGAAGAGGACCCAGCGCCAGTCCAGCCACTCCGTGAGAACGCCGCCGGCGAGCAGACCGATCGCGCCGCCACCGGCGGAGACGGCGGCGAACACGCCGAACGCCCGGTTGCGTTCCGGACCTTCGGGGAACGTCGTGGTGATCAGCGCGAGCGAGGTGGGCGAGGCGATGGCGCCCCCGACGCCCTGCAGGGCCCGTGCGGCGAGCAGCTGCCAGGGTTCCTGGGCGAAGCCGCCGAGCAGCGAGGCGAAGGTGAAGAGCAGGATGCCGGCCATGAACACCCGGCGGCGTCCGAGGATGTCCCCGGCCCGTCCGCCGAGGAGCAGCAGACCACCGAAGGTGAGCGTGTAGGCGCTGAGCACCCACGACAGATCGGTGGTCGAGAAGGAGAGCGCGTCCTGGATGTGCGGCAGGGCGATGTTCACGATGGTGGCGTCAAGGACGACCATCAGCTGGCAGGCGGCGATGACCGTCAAGGCGATACCCGGCCGTCCTCCGGCGCGAGCTGGTCCGTCCTTGGTCTGTGTGTCGACCGGAGAAGTTGTCACTATGGATCCCCCACGGAAAATTAGTGAACGCACCCGTTCACTGTTCACCACGGTAGTGAGTCCCCCTCAGTGCACGCAACCGTTCACTGGGCACTGCCGAAGACATGACACTGCCTCAACGGAGAGATCCTGATGGTTACTTCGCGCTCCACGGCCGCCGCCCGGCCGGAAGGGGTGGCACTGCGACGCCGTGGCCCGGTACTCGAACGGGCCATCCTGGAGGCCACGCTCGAGCAGCTGGGCAGCGTCGGCTGGAACGGTCTGACGATGGAGGGTGTCGCGGTCGGCGCGCAGACGGGCAAAGCCGCGGTGTACCGGCGATGGCCGTCGAAGGAAGACCTCGTCGCCGACGCGCTCCAGGCCGGTCTGCCGGCCCTCGACGAGGCCCCGGACCTGGGGAGTGTGCGCGAGGAGCTGTACGAGCTGTGCCGCCGAGTCCGGGACGTCATGTACTCCAAGCCCGGCGTCGCCCTGCGTGCCGTCCTTCACGAATGCGACGCCGAGGAGGCCGAGAGGTTCCACGGCCTGATCGTCACCGGGGTGGTCGAGCCCTCGGCCCGACTCTTCCGGCATGTGCTGCGCCGCGGAATCGCAAGGGGCGACGTACGTGCGGACGCGAACAACGACCTGGTGGTCGATGTCGTACCCGCGATGATGATGTATCGCTCGAAGGTGTGCGCGAGCGAATGGCCGGACCATGAGATCGCCGATCTGATCGACCGGATCATGGTGCCGCTGCTGCGCGTCTGACCCGGGCCGGACGGCCTCCGAGGGGTGATGCGCACGGCCCCGGGGGTGCGCCGCGACGGCCCCTCGGGCGCCCGACGGGAATCCGGGTATCGCACCCGGCACCGAGCGGCGTAACCTGTCAGGCGCCATGCCGTACGAACCACCCACCCACACCGTCGAGCGATCGCTCCGAGCCACCACCGGCGCCAAGATCGTTGCCGGAGTCGACGAGGTCGGACGCGGAGCGTGGGCCGGCCCCGTCACCGTGTGCGCCGCCGTCACCGGACTGCGCCGGGCGCCCGAAGGGCTCACCGACTCCAAACTGCTCACCCCCAAGCGCCGTACCGCGCTCGCCGCGGATCTGGAGCACTGGGTCACGGCGTACGCGCTGGGCGACGCCTCCCCGCAGGAGATAGACGAGCTGGGTATGACAGCCGCGCTGCGGCTCGCCGCCGTCCGAGCCCTGGAAGGCCTCCCCATGCGGCCCGACGCGGTGATCCTCGACGGCAAGCACGACTACCTCGGCAGCCCCTGGCAGGTCCGTACGGTGATCAAGGGTGACCAGTCCTGCATCGCCGTGGCCGCCGCCTCCGTGATCGCCAAGGTCCGGCGGGATGCCGTCATGGCGGAGCTGGGCGTCGGTGGCGAGGACTACGCGGCGTACGCCTTCGGTGCCAACGCGGGCTACCCTTCGCCGGTCCACAAAGCGGCGCTCGAAGAGCTGGGGCCCACCCCGCACCACCGTCTCTCCTGGTCGTACCTGGACGCGATGCCCAGGTGGCGCCACCTCAAAAAGGTCCGCCTCTCCGCCGAGGCGGTCGCGCTGGAAAGCGGGGGCCAACTCGGCTTCGACTTCTGAACTTCCGGTCGCGGGACCCTGCTCAAGGGCCTTCCACGCGGCCGGGGTGCACATGTGTGCCCACCCGCCGATGCCTCGCGCAGCGGCGTTTGATAGACATCCACTCATGCCTCTCATCCCCGAGGAGCCTCAGATTCACGAGAGCGCCCAGGGTCCCCGCGCCACCGCGGCCGCCGGCCGCCCCGCGTCGACCCCCCGTCCCGTACCCGGCCCGCGTACCGCGGCCTCACCGCGTCCCGGACGCCCCGTTCCCGGCCCTGCCAGGCCCGCGGCGCCGCGCCCGCACCCCGGTCCCGCGCCGTCCCCGGCGAACGCCCCGGAGAATCGTTCCGATCAGCGATCCACGCCGCAGCTCCAGCTGATCCCGGCCCCCGCCGACGGCGCGCTCGACGCCGCCGAAGAGGCCCTGGACCTGCTCCTGGAGAGCGGCCGGGCGCCGGGCGAGGTCCTGGTGCTCACCACCGGCGACCCGCACCCGTGGGCCACGCACGAGCTGTCCTTCGGCGAGGCCGCCTACTGGGCCCAGCAGGACACCGGTGACGACGTGTTCTTCGCGCACGCCGCCGCCGTGGAGCGGGCGACCGCCCGTCCCGTGGTGATCGTCGCCGTCAACGGCGGAGACGACGAGACGGCCGTCAAGGCCCTGCCGTCGGCCATGGCCCGCGCCGGAGCCCTGCTCGTCGTCTGCGGTGACCCGCAGCGCGTCACGACGCTCCTCGGAGCGGGCGCCGGAGTCTGACCGACTGCCCCTCCGCCGGGCCGCACCGGTCCGGCGGGGGCCGATGTCGTCCGCGCGATCAGCGCGCTGCGGCCCGGCGCAGGGGCTCGGTCGCGCCGCTCGCGGTTCTCGGCGTCAGTCGGCCGAGCTCGGCCGGCCCCTCGCCGAGCGGCAGGGCGAGCGAATCGGAGCTCGGGCGCCGGCCGCCGCGGCCTTCACCGAGCACCTGCCAGCCCGCCCGGGTCAGCGTGATGTACGCGCCGCAGCGGAGCCCGTGCAGGGTGCAGGCGTCCCGGAGCCCCCACATCCAGGCTCCGTCCTCCTCGGTCCAGCGCTCGTCGCCCTCACGGCAGTACATCAGCACCGCGGTCCGTACGGGTGTGCGTCTGCGGAGGTCGTGCGGAATGACCCGCCGCAGATGCGCGAGCAGTGCGTTGCGGAACTCCCAGCCGTCCGCCGGGGTGGGGCGACGGACGAACGAGGCGCTGGCGGCGATTCGTTCCTCGTGGTCCAGGACCGCGAGGACCGCCATCGAGGGCGTGGGCGTGTGGCGTGAGTGCAGTCCGCCGACGACCTCACGAGGATTGCTCAACAGGGGGATCCCCGCCGCGGCCCATTCGGACGGTTCGAGTATCCGAGCGAGGCGGCTGGCGGACTCGGACGGCGATCTGAGCGAGGCGGCTGTGGGCGGAGCGAATCCGAGGGTCACGGTCCTCCCTTCGGATACGCGCCCGCGAGGCGGGCAAGGTCGGGTGAGGGCGCACCACAGCACAGCCCGTCCGGACCGCTGGCGGGGCGTGCGAGGCGGTTTCCCAATTCTTGCTGGCCCGTGGGCGGGCGGCAACGAGCAATTGAGGCCGCTGACGGGATTGCGTCGGTATGCCTTTCATATCCCTGCCCAGTTGCCCATTGTTCACTCCCCGTTCGCCCTCCCGTTTCACCCCTGGACGGCAAGTACCAGCGGGTACACCCCTTCCGCTCCGGCCCGTCGCAGCAGCCGGGCCGCCACCGCCAAGGTCCAACCGCTGTCGGACAGATCGTCGACGAGGAGCACCGGCCCGCCCGCCGCGGCCAGCCGCTTGCCCAGTTCGGCGGAGACCGTCAGGGTGCGCTGCAACCCCACCACCCGCTGGGCGCTGTTGGTCCGGGACAGCCGTACATCCTCTGCCTCGGGCGCGTACTCCACCGCCCCGAGCAGGGGCATTCTGCCGATCTCGGCGATTCGCTGTCCGAGTGAACCCACCAGTCGAGGCCTTCGATGGGAGGCGACCGTGACCACACCGGCCGGCCGGGCGGGTGCGTCGGGCGCCCCGGAGGCCCAACCGCCGGGCCCCTTCGCCCAGTCGGCGAGCACATGCACCACCGCCTGCACGACATCGTCCGGAACCGGACCGTCGGCGGCGCTGTCGGCCAGCAGCGGACGCAGCCGGTTGCCCCAGCCGATGTCCGAGAGCCGCCCCAGGGCCCGGCCGCCGAAAGCCTGCTCGCCCGCCGGGATACGACCCTTCAGATCGACCCCGACGGCCGCGAGTCCGGTCGGCCACATCTTCCGGGGCTCGACCTCCACACCCGGCCTGCCCAGCTCGCCCTTGGCCGCGTCAAGCGCCGCGTCGGAGACCTTCGGGTCGAACCGGCTCCCCGCGCAGTTGTCGCAGCGACCGCACGGCGCGGCCTCCTCGTCGTCCAACTGACGGCGCAGGAACTCCATCCGGCAGCCCGACGAGGCCGCGTAATCGCGCATCGCCTGCTGCTCGGCCTCCCGCTGCCGCGCCACCCAGGCGTACCGCTCGCTGTCGTACACCCAGGGACGGCCCGTGCTCTCCCACCCGCCCTTCACCCGCTTCACCGCGCCGTCCACGTCGAGGACCTTGAGCATCGTCTCCAGACGGGTCCTGCGCAGCTCCACCAGGGGCTCGAGCGCGGGCAGGGACAAGGGCCTGCCCGCCTGGGCGAGCACGTCGATCGTGCGGCGCACCTGCTCCTCCGGCGGGAAGGCGACCGAGGCGAAGTAGCGCCAGATCGCCTCGTCCTCCTGCCCGGGCAGCAGCAGCACCTCGGCGTGTTCCACACCTCGCCCGGCACGGCCGACCTGCTGGTAGTACGCGATCGGGGAGGAGGGCGACCCGAGGTGCACCACGAAGCCCAGGTCGGGCTTGTCGAAGCCCATGCCGAGGGCGGAGGTCGCCACGAGGGCCTTGACCCGGTTGGCCTGGAGATCGTCCTCCGCCTGCTGCCGGTCGGCGTTCTCCGTGCGGCCCGTGTACGAGGAGACCGTGTGCCCGCACTGGCGCAGATAGGCCGTGACCTCGTCCGCCGCGGCGACCGTCAGCGTGTAGATGATGCCGGAACCGGGCAGCTCGCCGAGGTGGTCGGCCAGCCAGGCCAGCCGGTGGGCCGCGTCCGGCAGCCGGACCACGCCCAGGCTCAGACTCTCCCGGTCCAGCGCGCCGCGCAGGACCAGGGCGTCCGTGCCGGCACCCGTACCGAGCTGCTCGGCCACGTCCGCCGTCACCCGGGCGTTCGCCGTTGCCGTGGTGGCGAGCACCGGAACCCCGGACGGCAGGTCCGCCAGCATCGTGCGCAGCCGGCGGTAGTCCGGCCGGAAGTCGTGCCCCCAGTCCGAGATGCAGTGCGCCTCGTCGACCACGAGCAGCCCGGTGGCGGCAGCGAGCCGGGGAAGCACCTGGTCACGGAAATCCGGATTGTTGAGCCGCTCGGGGCTCACCAGGAGCACGTCCACCTCACCGGCGGCCACCTCCTCCTGGACCGTGTCCCACTCCTCCGTGTTCGACGAGTTGATCGTCCGGGCGCGGATGCCCGCCCGAGCGGCCGCCTCCACCTGGTTGCGCATCAGCGCGAGCAGCGGGGAGACGATCACGGTCGGGCCGCTGCCGCGCTCACGGAGCAGCGAGGTCGCCACGAAGTACACGGCCGACTTGCCCCAGCCCGTCCGCTGCACCACCAGGGCCCGGCGCCGGTCGGCGACCAGGGCCTCGATCGCCCGCCACTGGTCCTCGCGCAGTCTCGCCGTGCCGGTCGGGTCCGAGACGAGACGGGCGAGCACGGCATCGGCGGCGGTCCGGAGTGCGGCGCGGTCTTCCAGGGAGTCTGCGTGGGTCATGACTCCATGCAACCCGATGCCTCGGACATCGCGCGAATGAGAGCCGAACCTGTGGACAACCCGACGGGGCGACGGAAGCCCCGTTCCGGGAGTTATCCACAGGGGTTTCGGATTTCGGGAGATCACGAGACCGTCCTGACCATGAACGCGAATCACCACGAATCAAGCGACCTCTCCCGTACCCGGATCACCCTGCGCGGCCCGGCGGAACTGGCCGACGCCCTGCCGTTCGTGCTGGGCTTCCACCCCACCGACTCCGTCGTCCTGGTCGCCCTCCACGGCGAGCACGGCCGCTTCGGAGGACGGGTCAGGCTGGGCATTCCCCGCTCGCCCCGCGAATGGGCGTCCACCGCCGATCACCTCGCCGAATGCCTCGTCGAGGGAGGCAGCAGGAGCGGCACCCGACCCGACGGCATCGTCGTCTTCCTCTGCCAGGACCCCGCGGCAGGCGAGACGGGCCGCAGCGTCATGGAGCGACTGCGCCCGTTCGCCCAGCGGCTGCGCACGGCGTGCGGCGCCCTCGACATCCCGGTCTACGAGGCCCTCTGCATCTCCGACGGTCTCTACTTCTCCTACTGCTGCCCCGACACCCGCTGCTGCCCGGCCGACGGCACCCCGCTCGCCCTCAGCGGCACGTCGGTGATGGCGGCGACCGCGGCGTACGCCGGAGTCCAGGTGCGGGGGTCCCTGCGGGACATGGAGCGGCGGTTCCAGCCCTCCGGCGGACCCCGGGAGGAAGAACAGCGCGCGGCACTCGACGCGAGCGCCGCCGCGATCGTCCCCAGGATCCTCGAGGACGCCGAGGGCAAGGGGCGGGTGGAGGTGCGCGAGACGACGCTGCGCCTCGCACGGGAGGTCCTCCGCCGGTTCGCCCGTCCGCCGGGGGAGGCCGGGCCGACCGGCCGGGCCGGCGGCTCGACCGTCCCGAGGGCCGTCAGGGGAAGCGCCGTGGGCACCGCCGAGAGCGACGCGGCCGACGACGCCCTGGTCGAGGCCGGCGAAGCGGCCGCGCTGATCCTCGGCCTCCAGGACCGGGTCACCCGGGACCGCGCCGCCGAGTGGATGGAGGGATGGGAGGGCGCCGCCGCCCTGCGCCTCTGGCGCGTCCTCGCCCGACGCTGCGTCGCCCCCTACCAGGAGCACGCCGCCGCACCCCTCACCCTCGCGGGCTGGACGGCCTGGTCCACCGGCGACGAGCCGACCGCCCGGGTCGCCCTCGGGCTCGCGCTCGACATCGACCCCGAGTACGTCTTCGCCCGGCTGCTGCACCAGGCGTGCAACGAAGGGCTCGACCCCGAGTCGCTCCGCTCCTGTCTGCGGACCGAGCGGGACGGCCGGATCGCCTCGGACGAGGCCGCTTCGGGTACTTCCCCGCGGGTCCGGACACGCGTCGCCCGCCCGCAGAGCAGCCGGCAGACACTCCGGAAGCCCGGCCGCCGGACCGGTGGAGAGGAGCGCCGTTCCTCGGCCGGCGTCCGGCCCGGCGGGCCCGCCGCGGGCAAGCCGGGGAGCGGAACTCCGAGGCGCGGTGGACAGCGCGGCACCAGGAGCGGCCGATGAGGACCGTGACCCGGCCGCCCGTCGGCGCGTTCAGCTCTCTGGCGGAGTCGTCCGAACCGTCCCGCCGACACTTCGCCGGCCGCCCGGTCCGCACAGAGAGCACCCCGTACCCGCCATGGCCCTCAGCCCTGTCCCGGCCCCCGGCCGCCCCACCGGACCCCCGATCGGCCACGTGCCCGGACGCCCCACCGGGCGCCGATCCGCGGCCGGTGTCGTTGCCGGAGCCGAGCCGCCGCGCGCGGCCCGGCCCGTGGAGCTTCCCTCGGTGCACGACGCGCTTCTCTGCGTGGCCCTGCCCGCCCTCGCCGTCTGCGCCGAGCACGGCCAGCTCACCGGCGAGGGACCCGAGGGCGTGTACGCGGCGGGGAGACGACTCCTCTCCCGCTGCGTCCTGCGCGTGGCGGGGCGCGAGCCGGTCGCTCTTCAGGGCCGTATGGCGGCCTCGGACCGGGCGCTGTTCCTCGGAGTCCTCCGCGTCCCCGGGGACATGGGACCCGATCCGGGACTCACCGTCGAACGCACACGGAGCGCCGACGGCAGCGAGCGGATCACCCTGCGCAGTGCCGTCGCCCGCCCGCTCCGGCTCCCCGTGGAAATCGCTCTGGGGTCGGATCTCGCGGACCTGGGCGCGGTGGCGTCCGGCCGGCCCGGACCCGAGCTCACCGCGAGCGTCCACGGCACCGGCCTGCGCTGGACCGGTGACGGCGGACGATCCGTCACCGTCACGGCGGACCCGCCCCCCATGGACGCCCTGGCGGCGGCGGGCGTCCTCCGCTGGGAGGCCGAGCTGGCGCCCGGGGGCACGTTCACGGTCCGGCTACGGGTACGCGACGGCGCACCCGGCCGGTCCACCGGCGCCGCGGGCGGCGGCGGGGGACGGCCGGGAGGCCACGTCCTCGCCGAAGCCCTCGCCGAGGGCGACGACCCCCGCCCCGGGGAGCTGCTGCGCGCCTCCGTCGAGGACCTGCGGGCCCTGCTTCAGCGCGACCCGGCGCACCCGGCCGACGTCCACCTCGCCGCAGGCGTCCCCTGGCGCTGCGGACCCGTCACCGCCGAGGCGCTCTGGGCGGCCCGGATGGCCCTGCCCCTCGGCACCCGGCTCGCCGTCACCACCCTGCGTGCCCTCGGGCGCACCCAACTCGGCGGCGACGGAGCCGAGTCCGGCCGCGTCCAGGGGCCCCTCAGGGACGCGGGCCCGCATCTGCCGCCCCGCTGCACCGGCATCGAGGCCACCCTCGCCTATCCGGTCGTGCTCGCCGAGGCCCGCCGCTGGGGGCTGCCGGCGGCGGACCTGGAAGAGCTGCTTCCCGTGGCGGAGCGCTGCCTCGAATGGCTGCGCCGGACGGCCGGCGCGAGCGGGCTCGTGCCGGACCCGGGGCCCGCCGGGCCCTGGCGCGCCGAGACACAGGCACACGCGCACCGCGCGGCGCTGCTCGGAGCGGACCTGCTCGACGCCTGCGACAGGCCCGGGGGAGACGCGCTGCGCGATGCGGCAGGGACGCTGCGCGAGCGCTTCCGGCGGGAGTTCTGGCTCGACGACCGGGCCGGCGGCCGACCCGCCGCCGCCCGCGGACCGGACGGCAGGACCTGGCCCCAGCTGGGTGGCTGGGCCGCTCATCTGCTCGACACCGGGCTGCTGGGCGGCGGCCGGCTCGCCCACGGGCTGCTGGACCGGACGGAGACCGAACAGGTGGCGCGACTGCTCGGCACGCCTGCCCTTGACTCCGGCTGGGGGCTGCGCGGACTGGGCGCCAAGGAGCCGGGACACAACCCCTTCGGCCACCGCGCGGGTGCGGTGCGGGTGCACGAGACGGCGGTCGCCGTGGCAGGACTCGCCGCCCTCGGCCACGAGAAGGAGGCCGCCTCCCTGCTCCGGGGGCTGCTCGACGCGGCGGAGGCCTTCTCGTACCGGTTGCCCGAGATGTATGCGGGGGAGCAGCGCACGGCGGGCGGCCGGCCGGTGCCGCACCCCGCCGCGTGCCGGCCGGCGGCCGTCGCGGCCGCCGGAGCCGTTCACGCGCTGCTCGCCCTCGTCGGGATCCGGCCGGATGCGCCGGGCCGGTCCGTGGCCACGCATCCGCTGCGGTCGGCGCCGCTCGGAGCGATCCGGTTCTCGGGGATCGTGGTGGCGGGTGAACCGTTCGCCGTGCGGGTCGGCAGGCTCGGTCTCGGTATGGTCGAGGAGGCCGCACAGGGCCTTCAACTGGGGGTGTGAAGGGATGCCGGGCACAGACACGACGGAAGCCTCGCGACAGGGTGCGGAAGTCAGCGCGGATGCTCCCGAGGGGCGTGCTTATCGTCAGGAAGACGACTATGATCGCGGCATGCCTCCCTACGACCCGTCGGCCTTTCCGCCCTTCGCCGTGACCGTCGACCTGGTCGTGCTCACCGTGCGCCGCCATGCGCTCTGCACCCTGGTCGTACGGCGGGGAGAGGCGCCGTACCAGGGGCGTTGGGCGCTGCCCGGCGGCTTCGTGCGCGAGGACGAGGACCTCAGCGGTGCCGCCGCGCGTGAGTTGGTCGAGGAGACGGGACTCTGCGCCCACGACCCGGCCGCCCCGCCACCCGTACCGAGCAACGGCGCGCACCTGGAGCAGCTGGCGACGTACGGGGCGCCCGACCGTGACCCCCGCATGCGGGTGGTCAGCGTCGCGCATCTGGCGCTCGCCCCGGACCTTCCCGCGCCGCGGGCCGGCGGTGACGCGAACAGCGCCCGCTGGGCACCTGTCGAGGAGCTGCTCGGCGAGGACGTGCTCGCCGGGACGGCGGGGGCCACCGCGGCGGCCCAGGGCTCCGGCGACGCCGGGGACTCGGGTGAGGCCGGCGGTGAGGAGAAGGAAGGCGGCCCGGCGGCGTTGGCCTTCGACCACGCCCGGATCCTCGCCGACGGGGTGGAGCGCGCCCGCTCCAAGATCGAGTACTCCTCGCTGGCCACGGCCTTCTGTCCGCCGGAGTTCACGGTCGGAGAGCTGCGGCGCGTCTACGAGGCCGTCTGGGGTGTGGCCCTGGATCCGCGCAACTTCCACCGGAAGGTGACCGGCACGCCCGGCTTCCTCGTTCCGGCCGGTGGCACCACGACTCGTCAGGGCGGGCGTCCGGCCCAGCTCTTCAGGGCAGGTGGGGCCACTCTCCTCAACCCGCCGATGTTGCGCCCCGAGGTCTGACAGACCGGTGTTTCCGGCGCTCCTGGGCGCCAACCCTGCGCCGAAAGTCCGAAATGTAGCGTTATCTTGCTGCGGTAGCGCCGCCCTGCCGCGGAGCGGTGTCACCTACCGCGAGAGAAGCGATGCTCCAGGCTATCGGACTGACCAGCACTCCCCGCCGCGATCGCCCGCCCGTCGTGGACGATCTGACCTTCGAGGCCCGGCCGGGTGCCGTGACCGCTCTCCTCGGTGCCGCGGGCTCCGGCAAGACCACCGCGCTCCGGCTCATGCTCGAACTCGAGCCGGGCCGCGGGATCACCTACTTCCGGGGCCGGCCGCTGCACCGCATCGCCCACCCTCCGCGCGAGGTCGGCGTCCTCCTCGGCGACGTCCCCGGGCACCCCTCCCGCACACTCCGGGGTCAGCTGCGGATGCTCTGCGCCGCCACGGGGGTTCCCGCCTCACGGGCCGGCGAACTCACCCGGGCCGTCGGTCTCGACGGTCTGGAGCGCCGGCGGATCGGCACCCTGCCGATCGGGGCCGATCGCCGACTCGGCCTCGCCTCAGCCCTGTTGGGCGCCCCCCACACCCTGCTGCTCGACGAGCCGGGCGCCGGCCTCTCCGTACCCGAGAGCGCCTGGCTGTACGAGCTGCTGCGGGCGCACGCGGACGACGGGGGAACCGTGCTGTACACCACGGCGGACCCCAAGGACGCGGTCCGCAACGCCGACCGGGTCGTCACGCTCGACGGTGGGAGACTCGTCGCCGACCAGGACGTCACCGAGTTCGCCCGTACCCGGCTGCGCCCCCGCGTCGCCGTCCGCACCCCGCAGGCCGCACGGCTCGCCGCGGTCGTGACCCAGGAGGCCAGGGCCGCCCGTCGGCCGGTCGAGGTCGTCGCCGAGGACGGCAACCGACTGTCCGTCTACGGGAGCGACTGCGCGGCCGTCGGCGACACGGCGTTCCGCCACGGCGTACCGATCCACCGGCTCGCCGCCGAGACCGGCGACACCGCTGACACCTTGCCTGTTCGGCGTACCCCGGCGGGAGAGGGCGGCCCGGCGTCCGGCTCCGGCCGTGAGGCCGGCCCCGGCGCTCCCCGCCCCGGCGCCCCCGTGCCCAGTGACCCCGCGCCCGGTGGCCCCGTGGCCCGCGACCCCGCTGCCGCCCAGCCGAGCAGAGCCAGGAGGCCCGCTCGCTCGCCCCTGCGGCCGCTGCGGTACGAGATCCATCGCCTCCTGGGTGTGCCGTCCACCCCGCTCGTCGTGGCGGCCGTCCTGTTCGGCTCCGTGACCCTCGCCCTGCTCCTCGGGCGGGGCGGGAGAGCCGCGCTGCCCGCCGTCCTGGCCGGCTGGCCCGCCTTCTCCCCGCTGCCTCCCGCGGCACTCGGGGCCGGACTGCTCGGTGCCTTCTCCTTCGGTGAGGAGTACCGCTATCCCGCGCTCACCACGGGCCGGGGAGCCGTGCCGCGCAGACCCGGCCTGCTCCTGGCGAAACTGGCCGTGGCGGCGGCCGTCGCCCTGGTGCTCGGGGCGGCCGTCGCCGTGGTGGATCTTGAGGTCCTGCGATTCGTCTACGGCGGAGAGTTGATCTCCGTACCGAAGAATTGGCCGACTCTCTGCGCGAGTTGGCTGGGACTGATCGTCGGCTGCGCCTGGGCCGGAGTCCTCGGCGCCGGGGTGTTCAGGGCGGCGGCGGCCGGTGTGGCAGCGGTCCTCGCGGTACCGGTCGCCTTCGTCCCGCTGCTCCAGAAGGTGCTCACCGGACCCTCGGTGCGGTCGGCCGCCGGACTCCCGTCGCGGCTCCGGGAGTTCGCAGGTCCGCAGTGGTCCCCGGCGGTGGACCGCTGGCTGGCGGGAGGACTGCGGGTGCTCGGGCAACCCGCGGGAGTGGCTCTCTCGCTGACGTTGACCGGGTTGCTCTGCGCCTATGTGTTCACGGGCCTTCGCCGAAAGGCGCGTTGGTGATCACTTGCGGACCAAAAGATTCCGGTTCGTGGCCAACTCTCTTGAATACTGCCCGTTATGTCCGATTAATCGTCAATTGTGTAGCGGGTGCCGATCACCCTTTCGTGTGCTTTTCACCAAAGACCTCAAGGGTCACGGAGGCAGCGCCGACAAAGGATGCGTGAGTACCCTTGCGCACACCATGATGACCGCCGCCCGCTCCGTCGACTCCGGCCTCGGCGCCCCGGGCGATCTCGACCGCTACCCCTTCGCGGAGGCGCCCGCCGCCGGCCGCGTGGGCCCGCCCTCCTGGGAGGGGGTGGACACCGACCTGGGCCGCGTCGGCCGCCGGAGCGCCGGCAACCGGGGGCGCGGGCTGCACGGTCAGCTCGTCCAGCAGCTCGGCCAGATGATCGTCTCCGGCGATCTCGGAGCCGATCGTCCGCTCGTCCCCGAGGAGATCGGCCAGCGGTTCGAGGTCTCGCGCACCGTCGTCCGCGAGTCGCTGCGCGTGCTCGAGGCGAAGGGGCTCGTCAGCGCCCGCCCGAACGTCGGCACCCGCGTCAGGCCCGTCAGCGACTGGAACCTCCTCGACCCCGACATCATCGAGTGGCGCGCCTTCGGCCCGCAGCGCGACGACCAGCGCCGTGAGCTGAACGAGATGCGCTGGACGATCGAGCCCCTGGCCGCCCGCCTCGCCGCCGGGCACGGCCGCGAGGACGTGCAGCAGCGACTCGCCGACATGGTCGAGATCATGGGCCACGCGTTCGCCCAGGGGGACGGCATCACGTTCTCCCGCGCCGACACCGAGTTCCACTCGCTCCTCATCCAGCTCGCCGGGAACCGCATGCTGGAGCACCTCTCCGGCATCGTCGGCGCGGCGCTCCAGGTGTCCGGCGGCCCCGTCACGGGCTGCGACCGCCCGAGTGAGGCCTGCCTCGCGCACCACGCGCGGATCGTGGACGCGCTCGCCACGGGCGACGCCCTCGGCGCGGAGGCGGCCATGCGGGCCCTGCTCACCGTCCACCCCGAGGTGGAGCGCGTCGTCCCCGCCCCCCGCGAACACTGACGCGCGGGCCGTGGCCGGGAGCGCGGAGGCGCGGACATCACGCGCCGCCGGGTCCGAGCGGCGCCCGGGGAGCCCGGAAGGGTCTCCCCGGCCGGTGCCAGGATTCCGGCGGCGTGAATGTACGCTGATATGTCCCTCTGCGTTGATTTGTCGCACATGAGGTGTGACTCGGGCCACGAAGATTGGGCGTAACACTCCTCCGAGCCGTGCGATGACCTAAGAGGTGACAGCCGAGGAAGGAATACAGCAGCCGATGGAGGCGCTGTGCAGTTCCCCGGTCCAGCCCGCGCCGTCGGCACATTCCCCGTCGACGGTCGTCGGCTCCAGCCCGATCCAGGGCGGGGCCGGAAGCCGTTTCCATCGTTCCGAGAGGTTGTTCGTGTCGGCCAGCACATCCCGTACGCTCCCGCCGGAGATCGCCGAGTCCGAGTCTGTGATGGCGCTCATCGAGCGGGGAAAGGCTGATGGGCAGATCGCCGGCGATGACGTGCGTCGGGCCTTCGAGGCTGACCAGATTCCGCCAACCCAGTGGAAGAATGTTCTGCGCAGCCTCAATCAGATCCTCGAGGAAGAGGGTGTGACGCTGATGGTCAGTGCAGCGGAGTCGCCGAAGCGCGCCCGCAAGAGCGTCGCCGCGAAGAGCCCGGCCAAGCGCACCGCCACCAAGACCGTCACCGCCAGGACGACCGTGACGAAGACGACCGTCACGGCCGCCACGGCCTCCGCGGCAGAGGGCGACGACCCGGCCGACGAGGCCGGATCCGCCGCCAAGAAGGCGGCCGCGAAGAAGACCGTCGCCAAGAAGACGGTGGCCAAGAAGACCGTCGCCAAGAAGACGGCGGCCAAGAAGACCACGTCCAAGAAGGACGCCGACGAAGCCGTCGAGGGCGAAGAGCTGCTCGAGGACGTCGCGCCCGGCAAGGGCGAGGAGGAGGAGACCGAGGGCGAGAGCAAGGGCTTCGTCCTGTCCGACGAGGACGAGGACGACGCTCCGGCGCAGCAGGTCGCCGTCGCCGGTGCCACCGCCGACCCGGTCAAGGACTACCTGAAGCAGATCGGCAAGGTCCCGCTCCTCAACGCCGAGCAGGAGGTCGAGCTCGCCAAGCGCATCGAGGCCGGCCTGTTCGCCGAGGACAAGCTCGCGAACTCGGACAAGCTCGCGCCGAAGCTCAAGCGCGAGCTGGAGATCATCGCCGAGGACGGCCGCCGGGCCAAGAACCACCTCCTGGAGGCCAACCTCCGTCTGGTGGTCTCGCTGGCCAAGCGCTACACCGGCCGCGGCATGCTCTTCCTGGACCTGATCCAGGAGGGCAACCTGGGTCTGATCCGCGCGGTCGAGAAGTTCGACTACACCAAGGGCTACAAGTTCTCCACGTACGCCACCTGGTGGATCCGTCAGGCGATCACCCGCGCCATGGCCGACCAGGCCCGCACCATCCGTATCCCGGTGCACATGGTAGAGGTCATCAACAAGCTCGCGCGCGTGCAGCGTCAGATGCTCCAGGACCTGGGCCGTGAGCCCACCCCGGAGGAGCTGGCCAAGGAGCTCGACATGACCCCTGAGAAGGTCATCGAGGTCCAGAAGTACGGTCGTGAGCCGATCTCCCTCCACACCCCGCTGGGTGAGGACGGCGACAGCGAGTTCGGCGACCTGATCGAGGACTCCGAGGCGGTCGTGCCGGCCGACGCGGTGAGCTTCACGCTCCTCCAGGAGCAGCTGCACTCCGTGCTCGACACGCTCTCCGAGCGTGAGGCCGGCGTCGTCTCGATGCGCTTCGGTCTCACCGACGGCCAGCCGAAGACGCTGGACGAGATCGGCAAGGTCTACGGCGTGACCCGCGAGCGGATCCGTCAGATCGAGTCGAAGACCATGTCGAAGCTGCGTCACCCGTCGCGCTCGCAGGTGCTGCGCGACTACCTCGACTGATCCGTACCTCGACCGTCCGCGAGAGCGACGGACGCGAGGCAGGAGCGGTACGCGGAAGGGCCCGGTTCCCCGAGGGGGAGCCGGGCCCTCCGGCTGTGTGCGGGGTGCACCGCGCGGTCGTGTGCTGGACTCTGGGTGAAGCGACATCACCGGAGAGTCAGGAGGCTCCATGCGTGGTTCCCTCACCCGAGCATTGACGGGTGCTCTGGGCCTGATCGCGGCGGCGGCGGGACAGCTGGCCACCGCCGCCCCCGTGGCCGCCGACAGCGTCGTGGTGGGCGGCCGGGAGGCCCAGATTACCGACGCGCCGTGGGTCGTGGCGCTGTCCAGCCGTGACCGGTTCGGGGGTACGCGCGCGGGGCAGTTCTGCGGGGGCGTGCTCGTGGCGCCGACCAAAGTGCTCACGGCGGCCCATTGCCTGGGGCGTGAGGCCCTCGGCGGCGAGCCGTGGGAGGTCCGCGACTTCGTGGCCATCGCGGGCCGCGCCGCGCTGCGCGGGCAGGGCGGGCAGGAAGTGCGGATCTCGGACACCTGGGTCAATCCCGACTACGACCCGACGACGAACTCGGGCGACCTCGCGGTGCTGACGCTGGTGAGCGCTCTGCCGCAGTCGTACGTGATCGGCGTGGCCCGCGCGGGAGACGCGGCGTACACGCCTGGCACGGAGGCGGACGTCTACGGCTGGGGCGACACGACCGGCAACGGGACCTATGCCTCCTCGCTACGGACGGCGCGGGTCCAGGTGCTGCCGGACAGCGCGTGCGAGCGGGCGTACCCGGGCGGGTTCGGCGTCCCCTATCGGGGCGACACGATGCTGTGCGCGGGCGACCCGCGCGGCGGCAAGGACGCGTGCCAGGGCGACAGCGGCGGCCCGCTCGTGGCGAAGGGGCTTCTCGTCGGCCTGGTGTCCTGGGGCAGCGGTTGTGGGCAGGCGGAGAACCCGGGGGTCTACACCCGCGTCTCGGCGGTGCTGCCGGAACGCTTCTGATCCACGGTGCGCGGTGTCCCATCCGCGGCGGACAGTGTCTGATCCGCGGCGCACAGTGGTGGTACGAGAACGGGCGGCCACCCCCCTTGGGATGCGGGGGTGGCCGCCCGTTGTCCGGTCATTGGCCGGATCTGGGCTCGTCGTGGATGCGAGACGTCAGTGGTCGTCGCCCTGCGTGCGGGCCGGCACGTCCGTCAGGCGGTCCGTCTCATCCTGTATCTCAACGGCGATCTTCTTGAGTTCCGGCTCGAACTTACGTCCGTGGTGGGCGCAGAAGAGCAAGTCACCTCCGCTGGTCAGGACGACACGCAGGTATGCCTGGGCGCCGCAGCGGTCGCAACGGTCAGCGGCCGTCAGGGGGCTCGCGGGGGTCAGAACAGTAGTCACGTCGCCTCTTCTCTAGCTCGACGAGCTGTCGTACCAGGGTCAACATCCAACCAGGCCGAAAACGTTCCCGCTCGCGGCTTTTCCTTCAAACTTCTTCGCAGGTGGCTGTCTGCTGCCGGTTGGCGGCGAATGAGCCGTATTGCGTCGCACTACGGATTTCGCGTTGCTTGTGTCGGTCCGTCCTCCCGGCGTGGTTGCCGGTTGTTCATGAGGACGTGCCCGGAGCCTAAATGGTTCATGCCTGGAAGGGAACGTGATGTTCGCGTCACCCCATCGAGGGATCGAACATCCATGCGACGCTGGACTAGCATGAGGAATCGGGGAGGGTGGCGTAACAACGGCTCTACCAGGCATCGGTACCCTCTGACGGGTGACCGACGCCGGGCCTTACCCCTCTGGGCCAGATTTCAAATTCAGCGAGGAGCGAACCGCGTGACCGCCGAAACGTCCGTGCCGTCCAGTGCGCTGCTGACCGCAGACCGTGACGCTTCCAACTACACCGCGCGGCACCTGCTCGTACTCGAAGGGCTCGAAGCGGTCCGCAAGCGCCCCGGTATGTACATCGGGTCCACCGACAGCCGCGGCCTGATGCACTGCATCTGGGAGATCATCGACAACTCCGTCGACGAGGCCCTCGGGGGCTACTGCGACCACATCGAGGTCGTCCTCCACGACGACGGCTCCGTCGAGGTCCAGGACAACGGCCGGGGCATCCCGGTCGACGTGGAGCCGAAGACCGGACTCTCCGGAGTCGAGGTCGTGATGACCAAGCTGCACGCCGGCGGAAAGTTCGGCGGCGGATCGTACGCCGCGTCCGGCGGTCTGCACGGCGTCGGCGCCTCCGTGGTCAACGCCCTGTCGGCCCGCCTCGACGTCGAGGTCGACCGGAACAGCGCCACGCACACGATCAGCTTCCGCCGGGGTGTGCCGGGCATCTTCACGGAGCAGGGCCCCGACAGCCCCTTCGATCCGGGCAACGGCCTGCGCAAGGGCAAGCGCGTGCCCAAGACCCGCACCGGCACGCGCGTGCGCTACTGGGCGGACCGGCAGATCTTCCTCAAGGACGCCAAGCTCTCCCTGGAGACGCTGCACCAGCGCGCCCGGCAGACCGCCTTCCTCGTGCCCGGCCTCACCATCGTCGTCCGCGACGAGCGGGACCTGGCGGGGGTCGGCAAGAGCGAGGAGACCTTCCGCTTCGACGGCGGCATCAGCGAGTTCTGCGAGTACCTCGCGCAGGACAAGGCCGTCTGCGACATCCAGCGCCTCACCGGCCAGGGCACCTTCAAGGAGACCGTCCCGGTCCTCGACGAGCGTGGCCACATGACCCCGACCGAGGTCACCCGTGAGCTCGCCGTCGACGTCGCCCTGCGCTGGGGCACCGGCTACGACAGCACGGTCAAGTCCTTCGTCAACATCATCGCGACGCCCAAGGGCGGCACCCACGTCTCGGGCTTCGAGCAGGCCGTCACCAAGACGGTGAACGAGGTGCTGCGCTCCTCGAAGATGCTGCGCGTGGCCGAGGACGACATCGTCAAGGACGACGCCCTGGAGGGGCTCACGGCCGTCGTGACGGTCCGCCTCGCCGAGCCGCAGTTCGAGGGACAGACCAAGGAGGTCCTCGGTACGTCCGCGGCCCGCCGGATCGTGGCGAACGTGGTCGCGAAGGAGCTCAAGGCCTTCCTCACCTCGACCAAGCGGGACGCCAAGGCGCAGGCCCGTGCCGTTCTGGACAAGGCCGTCGCCGCCGCCCGGACGCGCATCGCCGCCCGCCAGCACAAGGAGGCGCAGCGCAGGAAGACCGCGCTGGAGTCCTCCTCGCTGCCGGCGAAGCTGGCCGACTGCCGCAGCGACGACGTGGAGCGCAGTGAGCTCTTCATCGTCGAGGGCGACTCGGCCCTCGGTACGGCCAAGCTCGCCCGCAACAGCGAGTTCCAGGCCCTGCTGCCGATCCGCGGCAAGATTCTCAACGTCCAGAAGTCGTCCGTCTCGGACATGCTGAAGAACGCCGAGTGCGGGGCGATCATCCAGGTCATAGGAGCGGGCTCGGGCCGCACCTTCGACATCGACGCGGCCCGCTACGGGAAGATCGTCCTCCTGGTCGACGCCGACGTCGACGGCGCCCACATCCGTTGTCTGCTGCTGACGCTCTTCCAGCGCTACATGCGGCCGATGGTCGAGGCCGGGCGGGTCTTCGCCGCCGTGCCCCCGCTGCACCGGATCGAGCTCGTCCAGCCCAAGAAGGGCCAGGACAAGTACGTCTACACGTACTCGGACAACGAGCTGCGCCAGACCCTGCTGGAGTACCAGCGCAAGGGGGTCCGCTACAAGGACTCCATCCAGCGCTACAAGGGTCTGGGCGAGATGGACGCCGACCAGCTCGCGGAGACCACGATGGACCCGCGCCACCGCACCCTGCGCCGGATCAACATCGGCGACCTGGACGCGTCGGAGCAGGTCTTCGACCTCCTCATGGGCAACGACGTGGCGCCCCGCAAGGAGTTCATCACCGGCTCCGCGGCGACCCTCGACCGGTCGCGCATCGACGCCTGAGCTGCTCCACCCCTGGGTGGAGCCACACGCTCCACCCAGGGGCCGATCACACGGCCTTCGACTCTCCGTAGCATCGATGTGACGGAGGGGGACAGGCATGAACGAGAAGCGCCAGCGGGCGGACACGAGGACCGGCACGGCCCAGGAAGGCTCCTGGAACTCCTGGCCCTCGCGGGAGGCGCTCACTCGCCAGGGAGTGCCCCGGGGCCGGCTCGTCCTGGACTACAGCATGATCACGGCCCTGAGCGTCTGGGTGCTGGTCGGCTGCTACACCTCGGGAGGGTTCGACGGCTGGTACGCGCCGCTGCCTCCCCTCGGCTACGGGCTCTGTCTGGCGGCGGCGCTCGGCTATCACCACACGACCCTCGACCACCGGGCCGCGGCCTCGCTGGGGCTGCTCGGGGTGATAGCCCTGGGCGGCCTCGGGGCCTACACGGCGGGGGCGCCGACGTCCGCGACCGTGATGTGGATAGTCGTCTGCATCATGGCGATGGAGCGGCTGCCGCTGCCCTTCGGCCTGGCCACCGTGGCCGTGCTCGTCCCTGGCTTCGTGGAGGCGGACGAGACCGGGTTCCTGGGAGCCGGCCTCACGACCGGGACCGTGCTGCTCGCGGGCTACTCGCTCCGGCTGGACGCACAGGCTCGCGGGGCCGGATTCCAGCTGCTCGCCCAGGAGCGGCTCGCCCGGGAGGCCGAGGCCGCGTCGGCCGCGCTGGCCGAGAGAGCCAGGATCGCCCGCGAGATACACGACGTGCTCGCCCACAGCCTCTCCGCCCAGATGGTGCACCTGGAGGTCGCCCGGCTCCAGATCGAGGCCGGTGCGGACCGGAGCGAGATCCTCAAGCTCGTCACCTCGGCCCGCTCCATGGCCAGAGAGGGGCTCGCGGAGACCCGGCACGCGCTGTCGGCTTTGCGCGGAGACATGGTGCCCGTCGAGGAATACCTGCGGGAGCTGGCCCGGGAGGGCCGCGCCGAGGTGGATGTCAGCGGAGAGCGTCGGAACCTGCCGGCCGAGGCTTCCCAGGCGGTGAGACGGGTCGCGCAGGAGGCTCTGACGAACGTGCGCAAGCACGCCCCCGGCGCCCGGACCCGGATCCGGTTCGCCTACGAGGCCGATGAGATCTCCCTGGAGATATGTGACTCCGGGCCACCGCCCATGGCCGAGGGCGGGAGAGAGGGGCAAGGGCTGGGTTCGTCCGGATCCGGGTACGGACTGCTCGGGATGAGGGAGCGGGCCGAGCTGCTCGGCGGCAGTCTGGACGCGGGGCCGGACGGGCCGGGGTTCGCCGTGCGGCTGCGGGTGCCGGCATGAGCGCCGAAGAGAGGGCCGTGGGTCTGCCCCGGCCGGAGGACGTCGATTCCTGGGAGGGGGCTCGGGCGGTGCGGGTGGTGGTCGCCGACGATCAGGCCGTGGTGCGTGAGGGGATCGTGATGCTGCTTGGGCTGCTTGCCGGGGTCGAGGTCGTCGGGTCCGCCCGGGACGGGGAGGAAGCCGTCGCGCTGACGGCCGAACTCGCGCCCGACGTGGTCCTGATGGACCTGCGCATGCCGCGGTGCGACGGTGTCGAGGCCACCCGCCGGATCCGTGAGCGGCACCCCGGGACGGAGATCGTGGTGCTCACCACCTACGCCGACGACGACTCGCTGTTCCCGGCGCTGCGGGCCGGGGCGCGCGGGTACTTGACCAAGGACGCGGGCGGGGAGGAGATCGTACGGGCCCTGCGGGACGTGACCGACGGGCGGGCGGGACTTTCCCCCACGGTGCAGCGGCGGCTGCTGGAGCAGCTGTTGGAGCGGGGGGAGGGGCCCGGGCGGGCGGGGCCGGCGGGTGGGACCGGACCAGGGGCGGTGCATCCGGCGGTGACCGCCGCGCCCGTGGTCCCGGAGGCCGACGGGCTCACCGAGCGGGAGACGGAGGTGCTCGTGCTCGTCGCCGACGGGCTCTCCAACCAGGAGATCGCCGGACGGCTTCGGATCTCCACGGCGACCGTGAAGACCCATATCAACAATCTCTTCGCCAAGACGGGGGTGCGCGACCGGGCGCAGGCCGTGCGGTACGCATATCAGCACGGTCTGGTCAGGGCGCCTGGGCGGAGAGTCACCTGATGGGGTGAACAGCGGGAGGAGAAGAGTCCGGGATCTTCCCGCTCTGTCCATCCTTGGGCACGCGGCCGAAACGGTTCGCTTGACAAGGAGAGTTGGCCGGTGGTGCAGGTGGACAAGCAGGAGGGGCTCGACGCTACGGCGGTGCCCTTCGACGACCCCTGGTACGACGCGACGGCCACCGGCCGGGACGAGCGCGCGGGGGCCGGAGCTCCCGGTGACGGCCGCCCCGACGCGGTGCCGCGACAGCGGGTCCACAGCGCGGCGGAGATCTATCTGGAAGTGCAGCGGAGCCCTGCCTTCCAGGAGGTGCGCAGCCGCTACCGCCGGTTCGTCTTCCCGGCCGCCCTCGCGTTCCTCCTCTGGTACCTCGCCTACGTCGTGGCGGCGACCGCCGCTCCCGGACTCATGGCGCGGCCGGTCGTCGGGGTGGTGAACGTGGCGATGGTGGCGGGGCTCGGGCAGTTCCTCACCACCTTCCTGCTGACCTGGGCGTACGCGCGCCACGCGCGGCTGCGCCGGGACCGGGCCGCGCTCGACCTGCGCTGGGACACCCAGGAGATGACCCGAGGGGTGGCGCAGCCGTGACCGCGAACCACCAGACCCTGGCGCTCGTGCTGTTCAGCGTCTTCATCGCCGTCACCCTGGGGATCACGACCTGGGTGAGCCGCAACCGGCGAGGTTCGGCCGAGGAGTTCTACGCCGGGGGCAGGCTCTTCTCGCCCCTGGAGAACGGCTTCGCCATCGCCGGCGACTACATGTCCGCGGCCTCGTTCCTCGGCATCTCCGGGCTGATCGCCCTCTACGGCTACGACGGCATGCTGTACTCCGTCGGATTCCTGGTCGCCTGGCTGGTCGTGCTGCTGCTCGTGGCCGAACTGGTCCGCAACTGCGGGCGGTTCACCCTCGCCGACGTCGTCGCCGCGCGGATGGCCGAGCGCCCGGTGCGGATCGCCGCGGGCACGTCCTCGGTGGCCGTCTCCGTGCTGTACCTCGTGGCCCAGATGGTGGGAGCCGGAAGCCTGGTCGCGCTGCTGCTCGGCGGCACCAGCGAGGCGGCCCGCTCCTGGACGGTGATCGGCGTCGGCGCGCTGATGGTGATCTACGTGTCGCTCGGCGGCATGCGGGCCACCACCTGGATCCAGATCGTCAAGGCGGTCCTGCTCATGGCGGGCACGATCGCGCTCACCGTCCTCGTCCTGCTGCGGTTCCACGGCGATGTGAACAGCCTGCTCTCCACGGCCGCCGAACGCAGTGGCCACGGCCTGGACTTCCTCGCCCCCGGGCTCCGCTACGGCGGCGACTGGACGTCCCGCCTCGACTTCATCAGCCTCGGCCTCGCCCTGGTCCTCGGCACGGCGGGACTGCCCCACATCCTGTCGCGCTTCTACACCGTGCCGACCGCCCGGGCCGCCCGCCGCTCGGTCGTCTGGTCCATCGGGCTCATCGGCAGCTTCTACCTGATGACCATCGTGCTGGGCTTCGGCGCGGCCGCCCTGATCGGCCCCGACGAGGTCCGCGCGTCCAACGCGTCAGGGAACACCGCCGTACCGCTGCTCGCCCTCGACCTCGGCGGCGGCGCGGGCTCCACCGGCGGCACCGTGCTCTTCGCGATCGTCGCCGCCGTCGCCTTCGCGACCATCCTCGCCGTCGTCGCGGGGATCACCCTCGCCTCCTCGGCCTCCGTCGCCCACGACCTGTACGCCTCGCTGCGCCGCCGGCACGCGAAGCAGTACAGCGAGGTGACCGTGGCCCGGATCGCCGCCGCGGGGATCGGCGCGGCCGCGATCGGTCTGGGGCTGCTCGCCCGCGACCTCAACGTGGCCTTCCTCGTCGGGCTGGCCTTCGCGGTCGCGGCCTCCGCCAATTTGCCGGTGCTGCTCTACTCGCTGTTCTGGCGGAGGTTCACCACTCGGGGCGCGGTCTGGTCGGTGTACGGCGGTCTGATCCCGGCGGTGCTGCTCGTCCTCGTCTCGCCGGTGGTCTCCGGCAGTCCCGAATCGCTGTTCCCCGGTGTCGACTTCCGCCTCTTCCCGCTGCAGAACCCGGGAGCGGTCTCCATTCCGCTGGGCTTCCTCGCCGGGTGGATCGGGACCGTGACGTCGACCGAGCCGCCCGACGAGGCGCGGCACGCCGAGGCCGAGGTCCGGTCGCTGACCGGCGCCGGGGCCGCCTGACCCACCTGGGCATCAGCCGCCGGACGGCGAGGTCGCCCAGGCGTAGCGGTGTTCCGGGCGGCCCGTCTCGCCGTACCGGAGCGAGAGGTGGACCCTGCCGGTCCGTTCGAGGAGTTTGAGATAGCGCTGGGCGGTCTGGCGGCTGACGCCGGCCCGCTCGGCGATCTCCTGGGCGGACAGCGGCCCACCGGCGGCGAGCAGCACCTGGCGGACCAGCTCGGCCGTCGTGGGGGAGTGCCCCTTCGGCAGGTCCGGGGCCACGGAGCCCGCCGAAAGGACCCCGAAGATCCGGTCCACCTCTGCCTGCTCCGCCTCGCCCCCGCTCTCCAGGGCGCGGCGGAGCGTCGCGTACGCCTCCAGCTTGGCGCGCAGCCCGGCGAAGTTGAACGGCTTGACCAGGTACTGGAGGGCGCCGTGCCGCATCGCCGCCTGCACGGTGGCCACGTCCCGGGCCGCCGTCACCATGATCACGTCGCACTGGTGGCCACGCGCGCGGAGCTCCCGTACGGCGGCCAGCCCGTTCTCGTCGGGCAGGTAGTGGTCCAGGAGGATCAGGTCCACCGGCTGCTCGTCCAGGGCGGCGAGCGCCTCGGCGGTCGAGTGGGCGGTGGCGACGACGCGGAAGCCGGGCACCTTGGCGACGTAGGCCGCGTTGATCCGGGCGACCAGCATGTCGTCGTCGACGACCAGGACGTCGATCATCGGGCCTCCTCGGCGGGCCCCGGAGCCGCCCCCAGGACGCCGGCGTCCGGTGCGGGCTCCGCCCTCCGGAGGGCCGCGTCCGGTGTGGGCTCCAGCCTCCGGAGGGACGCGTCCGCTGCGGGCTCACGCCCCTGGACCGCCAGGTCCGGATCGGGCTCCGGCTCGGTCAGGGCGTCCGGAAGGACGATGGTGAACTCCGCGCCCCCGTCGAGCCCGTCGGCCACCCGCGCGGTGCCGCCCCGCCGCTCGGCGAGCCGGCGCACCAGGGCGAGACCGAGGCCGCGCTTTCCGTGCGACGGAAGCGCCTTCGTCGACCAGCCCTCCGTGAAGATCAGCTCGCGGCGCTCCTCGGGAACCCCCGGGCCGCTGTCCGTGACCCGCAGCACGACCGTCCGCCCCTCGGTGCGGAACGAGACGTCGATCAGGGCGCCCGGGGTGCCCGCGACGGCGTCCAGGGCGTTGTCGACCAGGTTGCCGACGACCGTGACCAGCTCGCGAGGGTCGACGAGCCGGTCCGGCAGCAGCGAGTCGGGGGCGAGCCGCAGCGAGGCGCCCCGCTCGGCGGCGACGGTCGCCTTGCCGACCAGGAGCGCCGCGAGGAGCGGGTCGTGGACCTTCTCCGTGACCTGCTCGGCGGTGGCCCGGTGCACGCCGACCACCTCGGTGACGAACTCGACCGCTTCCTCGTGCATCTCCAGCTCCAGGAGCCCCAGGAGGGTGTGCATCCGGTTGGCGTGCTCGTGGTCCTGGGCGCGCAGGGCGTCGATCAGGCCCCGGGTGGAGTCCAGCTCGCGCCCGAGCCGCTCCAGTTCGGTGCGGTCGCGGAGGGTCGCCACGGCGCCGCCGTCGTCCGTCGGCATCCGGTTGGCGATGAGCACCCGGTGCCCGCGGACGGTGAGCAGGTCCTCGCCCGTCACCCGGCCCGCCAGGACGTCGGCGGTACGGCCCCGGCCGAGGACCTCATCGAGCGGCCGGCCCGCCGCCTCGGGGCCGAGGCCCAGGAGCCGCTGCGCCTCGTCGTTCATGAGCCGGACGGAGCCGTTGCGGTCCAGGGCCACGACGCCCTCGCGGATGCCGTGCAGCATGGCCTCGCGTTCGGCGAGGAGCGCCGAGATGTCGGAGAAGGCCAGGTCGTGGGTCTGCCGCTGAAGACGCCGGGAGATCAGGTACGCGGCCAGGGCGCCGGCCGCGAGCGCCCCGCCGGCGTAGGCGAGGAGGCCCGGGATCGCGGCGAGGAGCCGGTCGCGGACGCTGTCGTACTCGATGCCGACCGAGACCGCTC
The DNA here is from genome assembly GCF_044752965.1 of Streptomyces sp. NPDC088553. NCBI lineage: Bacteria > Bacillati > Actinomycetota > Actinomycetes > Kitasatosporales > Streptomycetaceae > Streptomyces > Streptomyces sp. NPDC088553. The sequence goes on from NZ_JBIVMG010000016.1 coordinate 142,624, forward strand.
CGACGATCCGCCCGTCCGCGTCCCGCAGCGGCGTCTTGCCGCGAGCCGAGCGGCCCAGGGTGCCGCTGTCGATCTCCATCACCTCGCGCCCGGCGAGGACGTCGGTCGGATCGGTGGAGACGCGCCTGCCGATCTCGGCGGGGTCGGTGTGCGACCAGCGCACCCCGCGCGTGTCCATGACGACGACGTACTCGGCGCCCGTGGAGGTCCGGATCCGCTCGGCCTCCGTCTGCACCGGCCCCCGCGCCGACGGCGGGGTACCGGTCAGGTCCGCGGCCAGCCGGGGTGACGCCGTGGTCCCCGCGATGGCCAGGGCGCGCCGCATCGCCTCGTCGTCCAGCTGGGCGCTGAGCGGGGCCAGGAAGAGCCCGGTGGCGAGGACGGTCACACCGGTCGCGATGGCCAGCTGCATGAGCAGGACCTGCGAGAACACCCGCTGCGGCCAGCCGAACCGCCGACGGCGCGCACGCGGGCGCGGGGGGCTGGTCTGTGCGGGGCTCATGCCGGAAACGGTAAGGGGCCACGCCCCGGGACCGGAAATGGCGTCGGCGCGGGTGTCCGTGCGGAAACCTATTCTGGTGGTCCCACAGCCGTGGGACCTGAAGGAACCGGAGGTACGTCCCTTGACCACGCAGCAGATCCCCGTCGTCGTCCTGGCCGGGTTTCTCGGCGCCGGGAAGACCACGCTCCTCAACCATCTGCTGCGCAGCTCCCGGGGGACCCGTATCGGCGTCATGGTCAACGACTTCGGCGACATCGGCATCGACGCGATGAGGATCGCCGGGCAGGTCGGCTCCACCGTCTCCCTCGGCAACGGCTGCCTGTGCTGCGCGGTCGACGCGAGCGAGCTCGACGAGTACCTGGAGGTCCTCACCCGCCCCGAGTCGCGGCTCGACGTGATCGTGATCGAGGCGAGCGGCCTCGCCGAACCGCAGGAACTGGTCCGGATGGTCCTCGCCAGCGAGAACGAGCGGATCGTGTACGGCGGGCTCGTCCAGGTCGTCGACGCGGCCGAGTTCTCCGCGACCCGCGAGCGGCACCCCGAGACCGACCGGCATCTGCCGATCGCCGACCTCGTGGTCGTGAACAAGACCGACCGGGTCTCCGGGGCCGAGCTGCTCGCCGTTCACGAGACGGTGGCGGGCCTCGCAGGGAAGGCCGTGGTCGTCGACGCCACGCACGGGCGGATCGACCCGGAGCTGCTCTTCGACCGGGTGGTCCCCGAGGGGGAGATCGAGGGCCAGATGTCGATCGAGGACATCCTGTACGGGGAGGAGGACCGCGACGGCGACCCGCGGGCCCACACCCACACGTCCTACGAGAGCGTCTCCCTGACCGCTGCCACCCCGCTCCACCCGCGTCGGCTGATGGCCTTCCTCGACGCGCGGCCCGAGGGGCTCTACCGGATCAAGGGCTTCGTCGACTTCGGCGCCGCCGACCCGGACAACCGCTACGTCGTGCACGCGGTCGGCCGGTTCCTGCGCTTCTACCCCGAGCGATGGCCCGGGGGCGAGGAGCGGCTCACCCAGCTCGTTCTGATCGGCTCCGGCGTCGACGCGTCCGGTCTGCGCAAGGAACTCGCGGAGTGCGAGCAGAACGGGCCGCAGGACGCCCCCGACGAGCACAGCATGTGGGGCGTCCTGCGGTACGTGCAGCGGACGGGGGAGGAGCCGGAGGCGCCGTAGGACGCCTCCGGTCGGCCCGGCTAGACGGCCGGGCTCGCCACCACGTCCACCGGGTGGGCCAGCGGGGTGCCCGAGCCGTCGCGGCGGGGGTCGACCTCCGGGAGTTCCACCGGGGCGCCCGACTTCTGGGCTGCGCGGGCCGGGGTCGTACCCGCCCAGGCCAGGATCAGGACGTCCTCGCCCTTCAGGAAGCGCTGGCAGCGGACGCCGCCCGTCGCGCGGCCCTTGCGCGGGTACTGGTCGAAGGGCGTCACCTTCGCCGACGTACCCGCCGAGGAGTCGAGCGTGCCCGTGGAGCCCGCGACGGTGAAGACGACGGCCTCCGCCGCCGGGTCGACCGCCGTGAACGAGATCACGTCGGCGCCGTCCGTCAGCTTGATGCCCGCCATGCCGCCCGCCGGCCGGCCCTGGGGCCGTACCTGCGCGGCCGGGTAGCGCAGGAGCTGGGCGTCGGAGGTGATGAAGACCAGGTCCTCCTCGCCCGTCCGCAGCTCGGTCGCGCCGACGATCCGGTCGCCCTCCTTGAGGGTGATGACCTCCAGCTCGTCCTTGTTCGCCGGATAGTCCGGGACCACGCGCTTCACCACGCCCTGGAGCGTGCCCAGGGCGAGCCCCGGCGAGCCCTCGTCGAGCGTGGTCAGGCAGACCACGGTCTCGTCCGCTTCGAGCGACAGGAACTCGGACAGCGGGGCGCCGCCCGACAGGTTCGGCGCGGACGCGGTGTCCGGGAGCTGCGGCAGGTCGATCACCGCGATCCGGAGCAGCCGGCCGGCCGAGGTCACCGCGCCGATGTCACCGCGCTGGGTGGCGGCCACCGACGACAGAATCACGTCGTGCTTGACGCGGGTGGCGTCCGGGTCCACCGGGGGCAGCTCCGCCGTCGCCGTACGGGCGAGCAGTCCCGTCGAGGAGAGCAGCACACGGCACGGGTCGTCCGCGACCTCCAGGGAGACGGCCGCGACGGGCGCGCCCGCCGACTCCAGCAGGACCGTGCGCCGGTCCGTGGCGAACTTCTTCGCGACCGCGGCCAGTTCCGCCGAGACCAGCTTGCGGAGCTCCGCGTCGGAGTCGAGGATCCCGGTCAGCTCGTCGATCTCGCCGTTGAGCCGGTCCTGCTCGGTCTCCAGCTCGATCCGGTCGAACTTGGTGAGGCGGCGCAGCGGGGTGTCCAGGATGTACTGCGTCTGGATCTCGCTGAGCGAGAAGCGCTCGATCAGGCGCTCCTTGGCCTGCGCCGAGTTCTCGCTCTCCCGGATCAGCCGGATGACCTCGTCGATGTCGAGCAGGGCGACGAGCAGGCCCTCCACCAGGTGGAGCCGGTCCCGCTTCTTGGTGCGGCGGAACTCGGAGCGGCGCCGGACGACCTCGAAGCGGTGGTCGAGGTAGACCTCCAGGAGCTCCTTGAGGCCGAGCGTCAGCGGCTGGCCGTCCACCAGCGCCACGTTGTTGATGCCGAAGGACTCCTCCATCGGCGTCAGCTTGTAGAGCTGCTCCAGGACGGCCTCGGGCACGAAGCCGTTCTTGATCTCGATGACCAGGCGCAGGCCGTGGTTGCGGTCGGTCAGGTCCTTGACGTCCGCGATGCCCTGGAGCTTCTTGGAACCGACCAGGTCCTTGATCTTGGAGATGACCTTCTCGGGGCCGACCGTGAACGGCAGCTCGGTCACGACGATGCCCTTGCGGCGCGCCGTCACCGTCTCCACGCTCGTCGTGGCGCGGATCTTGAACGAGCCGCGGCCCGACTCGTACGCGTCCTTGATGCCGGACAGACCGACGATCCGGCCGCCGGTCGGCAGGTCGGGGCCGGGCACGAAACGCATCAGCGTCTCGAGGTCGGCGCCCGGGTGGCGGATCAGGTGGCGGGCGGCCGCGATCACCTCGCCGAGGTTGTGCGGGGGCATGTTGGTCGCCATGCCGACCGCGATGCCCGACGCGCCGTTGACCAGCAGGTTCGGGTAGGCGGCGGGCAGTGCCACCGGCTCCTGCTCCTGGCCGTCGTAGTTCGGCGAGAAGTCGACCGTGTCCTCGTCGATGGACTCGGTCATGAGCAGCGCGGCCGGGGCCATCCGGGACTCGGTGTACCGCATGGCGGCGGGCGGGTCGTCGTTGCCCAGGGAACCGAAGTTGCCGTGGCCGTCGACCAGGGGGAGACGCATGGAGAAGGGCTGCGCCATGCGGACCATGGCGTCGTAGATCGACGCGTCGCCGTGCGGGTGGAGCTTGCCCATCACCTCGCCGACGACGCGGGCGCACTTGACGAAGCCCCGGTCCGGCCGGAGCCCCATCTCGTTCATCTGGAAAACGATGCGTCGTTGGACGGGCTTCATGCCGTCACGGGCGTCCGGGAGGGCACGCGAGTAGATCACCGAGTACGCGTACTCGAGGAAGGAGCCCTGCATCTCGTCGACAACGTCGATGTCGAGGATTCGCTCCTCGAACGCGTCGTCCGGCGGCGGTGTCTTCGTGCTGCGGCGGGCCATCGCGGCTGCGGCTCCTTCACCAACAAGGTTGATCTGACGCGGACCATTGTGGACCGTGCCACCGACAACGCCGACCGCGACCCGGAAGAGGGACATCTCCGGGGGGCGGGAACTTCGCCAGGTGTCGGCGCGCTTGCATACAGTGGCAGGACTTTTTCACATCGCGATCGAAGGGACGTACATGCCCATGGGTCACACGGCCACGGCCGAGGCCGGCTCCGGCGGCCTGACAGCGACCGAGCACCGGTTGGCGAACGGCCTGCGCGTGGTGCTCTCGGAGGACCACCTGACCCCGGTCGCCGCGGTCTGCCTCTGGTACGACGTCGGCTCGCGGCACGAGGTCCCGGGCCGCACGGGCCTCGCCCACCTCTTCGAGCACCTGATGTTCCAGGGCTCGAAGCAGGTCCACGGCAACGGCCACTTCGAGCTCGTGCAGGGCGCGGGCGGCTCGCTCAACGGCACGACGAGCTTCGAGCGCACCAACTACTTCGAGACCATGCCCACGCACCAGCTGGAGCTCGCGCTCTGGCTGGAGGCCGACCGCATGGGCTCGCTGCTCGCCGCCCTGGACGACGAGTCCATGGAGAACCAGCGGGACGTCGTCAAGAACGAGCGCCGCCAGCGCTACGACAACGTGCCGTACGGAACGGCCTTCGAGAAGCTGACCGCCCTGGCCTACCCGGAGGGGCACCCGTACCACCACACGCCGATCGGGTCGATGGCCGACCTGGACGCGGCCACCCTGGAGGACGCGCGGAACTTCTTCCGCACGTACTACGCCCCGAACAACGCCGTGCTGTCGGTCGTCGGCGACATCGACCCGGAGCAGACGCTCGCCTGGGTCGAGAAGTACTTCGGCTCCATCCCCGGCCACGACGGCAAGCCCGCACCGCGCTCCGGCGACCTGCCCGAGATCATCGGCGAGCAGCTGCGCGAGGTCGTCGAGGAGGAGGTCCCGGCCCGCGCGCTGATGGCCGCCTACCGGCTGCCGCACGACGGCACGCGCGCGTGCGACGCCGCCGACCTGGCCCTGACGGTCCTCGGCGGCGGTGAGTCCTCCCGGCTGCACAACCGCCTGGTCCGCCGCGACCGTACGGCCGTCGCCGCCGGCTTCGGCATGCTGCGGCTCGCCGGCGCGCCCTCGCTCGGCTGGCTGGACGTCAAGACCTCCGGCGGGGTCGAGGTCCCGCAGATCGAGGCGGCCGTCGACGAGGAGCTCGCCCGGTTCGCCGCCGAGGGCCCCACGCCCGAGGAGATGGAGCGCGCGCAGGCCCAGCTGGAGCGCGAGTGGCTCGACCGGCTCGGCACCGTCGCGGGCCGCGCCGACGAACTGTGCCGGTTCGCCGTGCTGTTCGGCGACCCGCAGCTGGCGCTGACCGCCGTCGACCGCGTCCTGGCGATCACCGCCGACGAGGTGCGGGAGGTCGCCGCGGCCACGCTGCGCCCCGACAACCGCGCGGTGCTGGTCTACGAGCCCCTGGCGGCCGAACAGAGCGAGAACGCCGACGGCGACGACGAGGAAGAGGGAGCGGACCAGTGACCGACGCCGCCGCGTCTTTGACGAGCATGGACTTCCACCCGCAGCCGACGCCCGGCGTCGCCCGGCCCTGGGCCTTCCCGGCCCCGGACCGCGGCGCCCTGGACAACGGCCTGACGGTGCTCACCAGTCACCGCCCCGGCCAGCAGGTCGTGGCCGTGGAGATCTTCCTGCCGGCCCCGCTGGACGCCGAGCCCGCCGGTCTCGACGGTGTCGCCACCATCATGGCCCGCGCGCTCTTCGAGGGCACGGACCAGCAGAGCGCCGAGGAGTTCGCGGCCGAGCTGGAGCGCTGCGGCGCCACGCTCGACGCGCACGCCGACCACCCCGGCGTACGGGTCTCCCTGGAGGTTCCCGTCTCCCGGCTGCCCAAGGCGCTCGGTCTGGTCTCCGAGGCCCTGATCGCCCCGGCGTTCCTCGAGACCGAGGTCGAGCGCCTGGTGCGCAACCGCCTCGACGAGATCCCGCACGAGACGGCCAACCCGTCCCGCCGCGCCGCCAAGCAGCTCTCCAAGGAGCTGTTCCCGGCCGAGGCCCGGATGTCCCGGCCGCGCCAGGGCACCGAGGAGACCGTCGAGGCGATCGACGCCGCCGCGGTCCGCGCCTTCTACGAGGCGCACGTCCGGCCCGCCACGGCCACCGCCGTGGTCGTCGGCGACCTCACCGGTGTCGACCTGGACAAGGTCCTCGCCGAGACCCTGGGCGCCTGGACCGGCGAGCCGGCCGAGCCGCTCCCGATGCCGCCGATCACCGCCGACGACACCGGACGGGTCGTCATCGTGGACCGTCCCGGCGCCGTCCAGACCCAGTTGCTGATCGGCCGGGTCGGACCCGACCGCCACGACAGCGTCTGGCCGGCCCAGGTCCTGGGCACGTACTGCCTCGGCGGCACCCTCACCTCGCGGCTCGACCGGGTCCTGCGCGAGGAGAAGGGCTACACGTACGGCGTGCGCGCCTTCGGGCAGGTGCTCCGCTCGGACGGCCGGGGGAACGGCGCCTCGATGCTCGCCATCAGCGGTTCCGTCGACACGCCCAACACCGGTCCGGCGCTCGACGACCTGTGGAAGGTGCTGCGGACGCTGGCCGCGGAGGGCCTCACCGACGCCGAGCGGGAGACGGCCGTGCAGAACCTGGTGGGGGTCGCGCCGCTCAAGTACGAGACCGCCGCCTCCGTCGCCGGGACGCTCTCCGACCAGGTGGAGCAGCACCTCCCGGACGACTACCAGGCCCAGTTGTACGCCCGGCTGGCCGAGACCGGGACGGTCGAGGCGACCGCGGCCGTGGTCAGCGCCTTCCCCGTGGACCGGCTCGTCACCGTGCTCGTCGGCGACGCGGCGCAGATCGCGGAGCCGGTGCGCGCGCTCGGGATCGGTGAAGTGACCGTCGTGACCGGCTGATTCACGCCGCCGACACGGCAAAGGAGGGCCCCGACGGCATAGTTCGTCGGGGTCCTCCCCTTTGTCCGTATTTTGATCAAGGATGGTTGTATGCCCTGTGGCATGTCTTACAAAATGTGTGTCCGGTTGGTGATTGGAAGACGATCCGCATAGCGTCGGTGCGTCTGTTCGTCAGTTGCACGTGCCGCACCCGCGGCATCGGACAGACATCGCCGAGTCCCCGTCAGGCGCGAGCCTGGGGAGCCGGGGACCCACACGTAGTCCCTGGGGTGAATCGGGCGCCTTCGTCTCGTACGGAGGGGCTCGTAGGAGACCTTCCTGCTCCGAACCCGTCAGCTAACCCGGTAGGCGAGAGGGAAGGAAAGGATCAGCCCCTACATGGCGTTCACCCGTGCCACCGGGAAGCATCGTGCTCCGAGCCGGATGGCGCGCCGCGGCGTGGGCATCGCCGGCGCGGCGACGCTCGCCACCACCGGCGTCATCGGAACCCTCGCTTCCCCGGCGCTCGCCGCCGACACGGACCACCGCTCGCTGGAGGACACCGGTCTCACCAAGGTGATCACCGAGGACTCGCTCGCCGAGCGGATCGACGCCCAGGCCGCCGCCCAGGAGCAGGAGGCCTTCGAGGTCGCCGCCAAGGCGAAGGCCAAGGCCGAGGCGAAGCGCAAGGCCGAGGCCCGTGCCAAGGAGATCCGCGAGGCCGAGCAGCGCGCGGCCCGTGAGGCCGAGCGTCGCCGCCTGGCCTCCTTCCAGCTGCCCGTCGAGGGCACGTACGTGTCCACCGGTTACAAGACCGGCGGCTCGCTCTGGTCCTCCGGCAGCCACTCCGGCATCGACTTCCACGCCGCCTACGGCAGCAACGTCGTCTCCGTCGGCTCGGGCACCGTCGTCGAGGCCGGCTGGGGCGGCGCGTACGGCAACAACATCGTCATCCGGATGAACGACGGCACGTACACCCAGTACGGTCACCTCTCCTCCATCGGGGTCTACGTCGGCCAGAGCGTCGAGCCGGGTCAGCGGATCGGCATCTCGGGCTCGACCGGGAACTCGACCGGACCGCACCTCCACTTCGAGGCGCGGACGACGTCCGAGTACGGCTCCGACATCAACCCGATCGCGTACCTGCGCGCCCGCGGCGTCAACGTCTGATCCAGGACGGATCCAGGACGCCCCTCGCGCAGGGGCGGAGCTTCCGCCCCCCCCGCATCGCAAAAGCCCCGGCTCGTACAGAGCCGGGGCTTTTCGTCGGTCCCGCGACATCGATATTCCGCCGGGGCATCGGAAATTCCGGCGTGCTGCAATAGAGTCGCAGATCGGGCGCAGAACAGGCGCCGTCGGAATTGACTCGCGCAGACCAAAGGCGGAGGTCGGACATGCGCATTCCCGCGCACTCGGTATGCACGGCGATCCGGGACGACATCGTCTCCGGCGTCTTCGAGCGGGGCAGCCGGCTGACCGAGGACCAACTGGCCCGCCGGTACGGGGTCTCCCGCGTCCCGGTCCGCGAGGCCCTGCGCACCCTGGAGTCCGAGGGCTTCGTCGTCTCCCGACGCCACGCCGGGGCGCATGTCGCCGAGCCCACCGAGCAGGAGGCCGCCGATCTGCTCGACATGCGGGCGCTGCTCGAACCGCTGGGGGCGGCCCGCGCCGCCCAGCGGCGCACGGAGGCTCACCTCAAGGTGCTGCGCGGGCTGGTCAGGCTGGGGCAGGAGCGGGCCAGGCGCGGCCAGGGCGACGATCTGCGCTCACTCGGCGGCTGGTTCCACGAGACGCTCGCGCAGGCCTCCGGCAGCCCGGCCCTGACGGCGCTGCTGACCCAGCTACGGCACAAGATCGCCTGGATGTACGCGGTCGAGCAGCCCGAGCGGCCGGTGGAGGCCTGGGCCGAGCACGGCGCGATCGTGGACGCCGTGGCGCGCGGTGACGCCGAGCGGGCGCGGTCGCTGACCGCGCTGCACGCGGAGCGCTCCCAGTCGCTGCACCGCCTCAAGCGGCCGGACCGCGGGCGTGTGAGGGTTTCGCAACACGCAGTCAACACGGCGAGTTCCCGGAATTAACGTGCGCATCGTATACATGGAATAGGAATTCGGTGCTGCTGCTCCGTGCTGCCCTGAAAGGGCGGCGGTGGAAAAGCGAAAGGCCGTGACCGCCGGAATTCCGGCGGTCACGGCCTTTCGTCGTACAGGGGTCGTGCAGAGGTCGTTCAGAGAGGGACGACCCGGATCAGACGGTCTCGGGGAGCTCGTCCAGGCCCTCGGCGACCAGCTTCGCCAGGCGGTCCAGAGCGGCCTCGGCGCCGTCGGCCTCCGAAGCGAGGACGATCTCCTCGCCGCCCTGTGCGCCCAGGCCGAGCACGGCGAGCATGGAGGCGGCGTTCACCGGGGTGCCGTCGGACTTGGCGATCGTCACCGGAACGCCGGAAGCCGTGGCGGCACGGACGAAGATGGACGCGGGGCGGGCGTGCAGGCCCTCGGCCCAGCCGACGTTGACGCGGCGCTCAGCCATGGTGTTGCCCTTCAAGTCTCAAGCGGGTTGTCTAGACCAGTCTCTCACGGGATGCTGCGTGCTCGCGCCGACCTTCGGCCCGGATCGGACCGCCGTTCGGCCCTTCCTCGCCGAGCGCGGCGTGCTCCTACCTTGCACGGCGGACCCCCGCCGCGCGAGCGGTGCCGCGGCCGTGTCGCGGCCGGTGCCATCGCCGTGGCGCGACCCGTGCCACCACCGTGCCGCGGCCGTAGGCTGACCCCATGCAGAGCGCGTCGGACCAGCCGCCGGAGCACGACTACCCCGACCACTGGGAAGCGGACGTGGTGCTCCGCGACGGCGGCACCGCGCGCATCCGGCCCATCACGGCCGACGACGCCGACCGCCTCGTCAGCTTCTACGAGCAGGTCTCGGACGAGTCGAAGTACTACCGGTTCTTCGCCCCCTACCCGCGGCTGTCCGCCAAGGACGTGCACCGCTTCACCCACCACGACTTCGTGGACCGGGTCGGCCTCGCGGCGACCGTGGGCGGCGAGTTCATCGCCACCGTGCGCTACGACCGCATCAACGACCGGGGCCTGCCCGCCTCCGCCCCGGCCGACGAGGCCGAGGTCGCCTTCCTCGTCCAGGACGCCCATCAGGGACGCGGCGTCGCCTCCGCCCTCCTCGAACACATCGCGGCCGTCGCGCGCGAGCGGGACATCCGGCGCTTCGCCGCCGAGGTGCTCCCCGCCAACACCAAGATGATCAAGGTGTTCACGGACGCGGGCTACACCCAGAAGCGCAGCTTCGAGGACGGGTCCGTACGGCTCCACCTCGACCTCGAACCCACCGACCGCTCCCTCGCCGTGCAGCGCGCGCGGGAGCAGCGGGCCGAGGCCCGCTCCGTGCAACGCCTCCTCACCCCCCGGTCCGTGGCCGTCGTCGGCGCCGGGCGCGCACCGGGCGGCGTCGGCAGGACCGTCCTCCGCAACCTCCTCGGGGCCGGGTTCACCGGACGCGTGTACGCGGTCAACGCCGCGCTCGCCGGGAACGACGGGCCCGTCGAGTTCGACGGCGTCCCCGCCCACCCCTCCGTCGCCGCCATCGGCGACCCCGTCGACCTCGCGATCGTCGCCGTCCCCGCCGAACGGGTGCCGGAAGTCGTCGCCGACTGCGGCGAGCACGGCGTCCAGGGCCTGGTCGTCCTCTCCGCCGGATACGCCGAGAGCGGGGCCGAGGGGCGCGAGCGGCAGCGCCAGCTGGTCCGGCAGGCCCGCTCGTACGGCATGCGGATCATCGGACCGAACGCCTTCGGGATCATCAACACCGCCGCCGACGTCCGGCTCAACGCCTCCCTCGCCCCGCAGATGCCGGCCGCCGGGCGGATCGGTCTCTTCACCCAGTCCGGCGCGATCGGCATCGCCCTCCTCGCCGGTCTGCACCGGCGGGGCGCCGGGCTCTCCTCCTTCATCTCGGCCGGCAACCGCGCCGACGTCTCCGGCAACGACTTCCTCCAGCACTGGTACGACGACCCCGGCACCGATGTCGTCCTGCTCTACCTGGAGTCGATCGGCAACCCCCGGAAGTTCACCCGGCTCGCGCGCCGCACCGCCGCCGTCAAGCCGGTCGTCGTCGTCAAGGGCGCCCGGCACAGCGGCAGCGCGCCGCCCGGCCACCGCGTGCCCGTCACCCGTATCCCGCACGCCACGGTCTCCGCGCTGCTCCGCCAGGCCGGCGTCATCCGCGTCGACACCGTCACCGAGCTGGTGGACGCCGGAGTGCTGCTCGCCGCCCAGCCGCTGCCCGCCGGGCCCCGGGTCGCGATCCTCGGCAACTCCGAGTCCCTGGGCCTCCTCACGTACGACGCCTGCCTGACGGAGGGGCTGCGCCCGCTGCGGCCGCTCGACCTCACCACGGCGGCGGAACCGGCGGACTTCCGGGACGCCCTCGTGGCGGCGCTCGCGGACGAGACCTCCGACGCGGTCGTCGTGAACGCGATCCCGTGGGTCGGCGAGAACGGCGCCACCGAGTTCGGCGACGGAGAGGTCCTCGCGGCCTCCCTCCGCGAAGCCGTCGCCTCCGCCCAGGCCCCCACGAAGCCGGTCGTCGTCGTCCACGTGGAGATGGGCGGCCTCGCGGAGGCGCTCGCGGTCGCCACGAGCACCCGCCCGACGGCCCCGGGCCGGGGCGCGGCGGCCGCCGCGGGACCCCGGCCGTCCGGGCCCCCGGCCGGACCGGGGGCCGGGACCGCCGTCCCCGGGATCGTCCCCGGCGCCGAGCAGGCCGGCCCCGGGCCCGCCGTGCCCGGGGCCGAGACCACCGGCCTCCGGCCAGACACCCGCGGGGCGGGCCCCGGGCCGGCCGGCCGGGGTGTGGGCGGCGCCGTGTCCGCCGTCGGCGTCCAGGGAGCGGCCGCAAGCGCGCCGGCCCTCGCCCCCGGCGCCCCGGGAGCGACCCCGCCCGCAGCGGCACCTGCCCCCGCGTCCGGCGCCGGGTCCGTCGCTGCCGACGGCGACCCGGCGGCCGCGCCCGTCCCGCCCGCCACCATCCCCTCCTACCCCGCCGCCGAGCGGGCCGTGCGGGCGCTGGCCGAGGCCGTGCGGTACGGGCAGTGGCGGCGGCAGGCCGCCGAGCCCGGGCGGGTGCCCGAGTACGAGGACATCGACGAGCCGGGGGCCGCCGCGCTCATCGAGCGGGTGCTCGGCGGCGACGACGCCGACCCGCGCGGTGTGACCCTCGACACCGCGCAGGCGGGGGAACTGCTCGCCCGGTACGGCATCGCCGTCCTGCCCACGCTGCCCGCGCCCACCCCCGACGCCGCCGTCGCGGCCGCCGGCCGCCTCGGCTACCCGGTCGCCCTCAAGACGACCGCGCCGCACCTCCGCCACCGCCCCGATCTCGGGGGCGTACGGCTCGATCTGGCGTCCGAGGAACAGCTCCGAACCGCCTACGCCGAGCTGACCGAGGTCCTCGGCAAGCCCGAGGAGCTCCAGCCGGTCGTCCAGGCGATGGTGCCCCGCGGGGTCGACACCGTCGTCCGCTCCGCCATCGACCCGGCCGTCGGCGCCGTCCTCTCCTTCGGTCTCGCGGGCGCCGCGTCCGAGCTGCTCGGCGACACGGCCCACCGGCTGGTGCCGGCCACCGACCGGGACGTCGCCGAACTGATCCGCTCCCTCCGCACCGCCCCACTGCTGTTCGGCTGGCGCGGCTCCGCCCCCGTCGACACCCCGGCCCTCGAAGAGGTCCTGCTCAGGGTGTCCCGCCTGGTCGACGACCACCCCGAGGTGGTCGCCGTCTCCCTGGAGCCGGTGGTCGTGGCACCACGCGGACTGTCCGTCCTCGGCGCCACCGTCCGGCTGGCCCCGCCGCCGCCCCGCACCGACCTCGGCCCGCGCAGCCTGCCGAGCTACTGAAGGGCCTGAGGGGGCCCCACGGCCCCGTAGGATGGATTCCATGGCGAAGACCGGTACGACGACCCAGGGGCTGCGCGCGGCGATCGAGCGCAGCGGCTACTACCCGGCCCTCGTGGCCGAGGCGGTGGAGGCCGCTGTCGGCGGCGAGGCCGTCGCGTCGTACGTCGTGCACCAGGAGACCACCTTCGACGCCAACGAGGTCCGGCGCCACGTCACCGTCCTCGTGCTGACGCCGCACCGCTTCATCGTCAGCCACACCGACGAGCAGGCCGCCGACACCAGCTCCCCGACGCCGTACGCCACGACGTCCACCGAGTCCGTGAAGCTCGACCGGATCTCGTCGGTCGTCGTCAGCCGTGTCGTCGCCAACCCGGAGTCGTACACCCCGGGCACGCTGCCCCGCGAGGTGGTCCTCACCATCGGCTGGGGTGCCGTCTCCCGCATCGACCTGGAGCCCGCCGCCTGCGGCGACGCCAACTGCGACGCCGACCACGGCTACACGGGCAACGCCACCGCCGACGACCTCAGCCTCCGGGTGAGCGAGGCCGGGGACGGCCCGGACACCGTCCGGCAGACCCTCGTCTTCGCCCAGGCCCTGTCCGAAGCCATCGCGGCCACCGCCGCCCCGACGCGCTGATGGTGCAGCCGACCGCCGTGACGCACGGCTGGCCCGACGACCCGGTTCCGCTCGCCCCGGAGACCGCGCCGGTCCCCGAGTACGGCTTCGGCTCCCTCGGCGACGTGCTGCCGACGCTCGTCGCCGGCCAGGGCGTGCCCGGGTGCGACGCCCGGATCGCCGAGCTCTCCCCGGCAGACCGGAACTGCGTCTTCCTGATCGACGGGCTCGGCTGGGAGCAGATCAGGGCCCACCCGGACGAGGCCCCCTATCTGACCTCGCTCCTCGGCTCCTCGCGCGGGGGCACCGGCCGCCCGATCACCGCCGGGTTCCCCGCCACCACGGCGACCTCGCTCGCCTCCGTCGGCACCGGCCGTCACCCCGGTACGCACGGGCTGCCCGGCTACACCGTGCGCAACCCCGACACCGGCGAGCTGATGAACCAGCTCCGCTGGAAGCCGTGGACCGCGCCGCACGCCTGGCAGCCGTACCCCACCGTCTTCCAGCTCGCCCACGAGGCCGGGATCCACACCGCCCAGGTGTCCTCCCCGATCTTCGAGCAGACCCCGCTCACCAAGGTCGCGCTCAGCGGGGGAACGTTCCACGGGCGGCTCTCCGGCGAGGAGCGCATGGACTTCGCCGCCGAGCAGCTCGCCGCCGGCGACCGCTCGCTGGTCTACACGTACTACAGCGAACTCGACGGCGCGGGCCACCGCTTCGGCATCGACTCCGACGCCTGGCGCGGCCAGCTGATGTTCGTCGACCGGCTCGTGCAGCGGCTCGCCGAGCAGCTGCCGCCCCGCTCGGCGCTGTACGTCACGGCCGACCACGGCATGGTCGACATCCCCTTCGACGAGCAGCACCGCATCGACTTCGACGAGGACTGGGAGCTCCGCGCGGGCGTCGCCCTCCTCGGCGGCGAGGGACGTGCCCGGCACGTCTACGCCGTGCCCGGCGCCGAGGCGGATGTCCTCACCTGCTGGCGCGAGGTGCTCGGCGAGCAGTTCTGGGTCGCGAGCCGCGACGAGGCGATCTCGCTCGGCTGGTTCGGCGACGAGATCGACGAGCGCGTGTACGGGCGGATCGGCGACGTCGTCGCCGGGGCCCACGACGACGTGGCGATCACCGCCTCCGTGCACGAGCCGCACGAGTCCGCGATGGTCGGCATGCACGGGTCCATGACCCCCGCGGAGCAGCTCGTCCCGCTGCTCGAAGTCCGCTCCTGAACCCTCCGGAACTCCGGACCCCTTCCCCCTCCACGACCTGAAAGGTCCCCGTCCCGTCATGCCCGAGCTGGTCTTCTTCTCCGGAACCATGGACTGCGGGAAGAGCACCCTGGCACTCCAGATCGCCCACAACCGTGACGCGCGAGGGCTCCAGGGCGTGATCTTCACCCGTGACGACCGGGCGGGCGAGGGCAAGCTCTCCTCCCGGCTCGGCCTGGTGACGGAGGCCGTCGAGGCACCGCAGGGCATGGACCTGTACGCGTACCTCGTCGCCCAGCTCTCCCAGGGAGGCAAGGCCGACTACGTGATCGTCGACGAGGCCCAGTTCCTCGCCCCGGAGCAGATCGACCAGCTCGCCCGGGTCGTCGACGACCTCGGTCTCGACGTCTTCGCCTTCGGCATCACCACCGACTTCAGGACCAAGCTGTTCCCCGGCTCGCAGCGGCTCATCGAGCTGGCGGACCGCATCGAGCAGCTCCAGGTCGAGGCGCTGTGCTGGTGCGGTGCCCGCGCCACGCACAACGCCCGCACGGTGGGCGGCGAGATGGTCGTCGAGGGCGAGCAGGTCGTCGTCGGCGACGTGAACCGCCCGGCCGAGGAGATCGGTTACGAGGTGCTCTGCCGGCGCCATCACCGGCGACGGATGACCTCCGCATCGGCCCGGGCGGGGGCCCTCTCCCCGGACGTGCTGCCGGTCAACGGCTGAACCTCGCGGGGCCGGGCCCGTACGACGGGACCGGAGCGGGAGAGAAACGGTATCGGGGCGCTCGACTCTGGCGGAGTAGTTCTCTGCAGGAGGAGTCTTTCGATGAAACATCCCCCGGACCGGATCGACGTGGCCGAGGGGCTGCGCCACATCCTTCAGGAGCTGTCCGCCATCGAGCGGTCGGTCGAGGGTGAACGCGCGGGCCTGCCGGATGCCCGTACGGACGGAGAGGGGTCCTGGGACGGGCCCGAGTTCACCGTCGAGACCGTCAGCGACAACAGCATGCACACCGTGGTGGACATCAGGGCGCTGCGCGGTCCCGGCCAGCCCCCGGCCGACCGTGCCGGCCCCGACGAGGAAGAGGTCGCCGCGCTGCGCGCGACCGTGCGCGCGCTGCTCGATCTGGCGGACATCGGATCCGGGCGGGTGTGTACCACCGTGGCCCTCACCGAGCGGGGGCCACGGGTGGTCAGCTGTCGGCTGGGCGGCGGCGCGACCGTGTTCGCGCGCGAGCCGGGGGCGGGGGCGCCGGGCTGAGAGGGTCCGCCGGGAGCGCTTTCGGCGGACCGAGCGGGATTCCTCAGGAGGGTTGTACCCGGGCTGACCTGGCGTTCCCGGGTGCGTTCCCGTGCCGTACCGGAAGGCGGTATCGGCTCGGGAACGGTCCGGGAACGGGTCATCGGAGAGTACGTGGTGTCGGGAAGCAGAACCGGAGAAAACCACGTAAAGGGGATATGGCCATGGGACGCAAGTCGACTGGATTCGCCGGGATCGTCGTCGCCGCCGCTCTCGCCCTCGGGCTCGGGGTCACGGTGGATGCGGGTCACGAGCAGAGTCGGCCGGTCGGCGTGCAGGTCCAGGCCGACGACCAGGGTCCGACGGTGATCGGCAAGGGCGGTGTCGTCCAGGCGGGTGCGACGGACGACCAGGGTCCGACGGTGATCGGCAAGGGCGGCGTCGTCCAGGCCGGCGCGACCGACGACCAGGGCCCGACCGTCATCGGATCCCGAGTCGTCCAGGCCGGTGCCACCGACGACCAGGGCCCCACCGTGATCGGCAAGGGCGCGCCCACCGCCGGTGGTCAGAGCGTCCTCGCCGCCTGATTCCCGCCCCGTACGTCAGCTGCGTCGGCTACTACTTCAGCCACGCTGACTACGTCAGCTGCGTCGGCTACTTCAGTCACGCCGACCACGTCAGCCACGCCGGCCACCTCAGCTACGACGGCCACCTCAGCTACGACGGCGTTCCGCCGGGACGCCCATCTCGTCGAACAGATCCTCCGCCGAGCGCTCGTTGCGCTCCGCCTCCTCCGAGAGGCCGAGGGCGGCCTGGGCGCGGGCCATGCCGGACAGGGCGTAGGCCATCTCGATGCGGAAGTCGAGGGAGTGCGCCACCTCGTGGGCGCTCTCGTGCAGGCCGAGCGCCGCCACGTACTCCTTGCGCTTGTAGAGATAGCGGCCGACGGTGTTCTCGACCTTGGCCCGGCGCAGTGGAGAAACGTTTGGCCCGATGGTCTCCATGGCCCGGTCCGCATAGCGCACGGCCTGCTCGTCCCTGCCGAGACGCTGGGCGACCTCCGCGAGCAGCGCGAGGGCCAGGGCCACCTGCCCCGGGTCACTGTTCTCGGTGCACAGCGCCCGCGCCCGCGCGAGGCACGTGTCGGCGGCCTCGTTGTCGCCGAGGCAGGCATGGGCGAACGCCAGGTCCGTGAAGGCCACCAACTTGTTCTCGTGCTGGCCCAGTTCGTCGCAGAGCGCGATCGCCCGACGGGCCGCCGACGCCGCCTCCTCGTGCCGCCCCCACTGCTCGTACAGGGTGCTGAGCAGGGTGAGGCTCTCCGCTTCGGCGCGGCTGGCGCCCAGCTCCCGCTGGTGCGCGATCGACTTCTCCAGATGGGACAGCGCCTGCGGGAACCGGCCCAGCAGACTGTTGAGCTGGCCGAGGGCGCCCTCGCTGTGGGCCAACGTCTGGACGTCCCCGAGCCGTTCGGCCACGTCCCGGCCCTCCGTGGCGACCTCGATGCCCTCGGCGAAGCGGCCCAGCTTCCAGCACGCCACGCCCAGATTGGACAGGCTCACCCCCAGCAGCGGCAGCTCGCCGAGCCGGCGCGCGGCGGCCACCGCCAGGAGCCCCATCGAACGGAACTCTTCCAACTGGCCCCGCGCGCTGAGCTGGAAGGCCAGATTGCGGCTCAGGAACACGGTGTGGCGGTCATGTCCGAGCCGGTCGGCCAGACCCACCGCCCCGAGGAGCGACCCCTGCTCCCGCGCGAACCACAGCTCGGCCTGCTCGCTCTCCGGGAACCGCGGCAGCCGGGTGAGCCACGCGTCCGCGTCCTCCACCTCCGCCACCTCGGTGGGAATGCGGCGCCGGCCCGGGAACATCACCTGGCAGGCCGACTCCGTCGCCGCCAGGTAGTAGTCGAGCAGCCGGCGCGTCGACGCGGAGTCGTCCTCCTCCGTCGCCGCCGACCCGAGGCTCTGTGCGAAACTGCGCACCAGGTCGTGGAAGGTGTACAGGCCGATCTCCGGCTGCTGCAACAGATGGACGTCCAGAAGGAGTTCGAGGATGTCCTCGGCGTCGGCCGGATCGGTCTCCAGCAGGGCGGCCGCCGCGTACACGTCGAGGTCGCCGCCGGGATGCAGCGCCAGGCTGCGGAACGCCGTCCGGCAGTCCTGCTCCAGGGCCTGGTACGACAGGCGCAGGGTGGCGGCGACGCTGCGCTGCCCCGAGCTCAGCTCGTCCAGCCGGCGCGTCTCGTCGCGCAGCCGGTCGGCCAGGTAACGCAGCGTCCAGCGCGGCCTGTTGCGCAGCCGGGCGGTCGCGATCCGCAGCGCCAGGGGAAGGTGCCCGCACAGCCGGGCCAGTTCGGCCGCCGCCTCCGGCTCCGCCGTGTACCGCTGCTCGCCCAGCGTCTCCGCCATCAGCGCCGCGCACTCCGCGGGCGACATGACGTCGATCGAGATCCACTGCGCCGAGTCGAGGTCCACCAGACGGGCCCGGCTGGTGACGAGGACCAGGCAGCCGGGTGTGGTCGGCAGCAGCGGCCGTACGCCGTCGGCGTCGGCCGCGTTGTCGAGCAGGAGCAGCAGCCGCTTCCCGGTGACGGTCGACCGCCACAGCGCCGTACGGCCGGCGAGGTCCTCCGGGATGCGCGCGCCCGGCACGCCCAGGGCGCGTAACAGACTGTCGAGCGCCCCGCCGGCGGTCACCGGCTGCTCGCCGGGGGTGTAGCCGCGCAGGTCGATGTAGAGCTGGCCGTCGGGGAACTCGGCGGCCAGCGAGTGCGCCGCGTGCACGGCGAGGGAGGTCTTGCCGCTGCCGCCCATGCCGTCCAGGGCCACGATCCGGGAATGCCGCGCGCAGTCCCGGCCGGCCGAGTCGAGCAGCTCCCGCAGCTCGTCGCCGCGGCCGGTGAAGTCCGCCAGGTCGTACGGCAGGGTGCACGGCGCCTCCGTGGGCGCCGCCCCCGGCACGGCGGCCGGGGCCGCGACGGGCGGGGGAGCGGGGGCGGCCAGCTCCGGGCTGTCGCGCAGGATCCCCTCGTACACCTTGGTGAGCCGGGGGCCCGGGTCGACGCCCAGCTCCTCCACCAGGAGCTCGCGGACCCGGCTGTACTCCTCGAGCGCCTCGGCCTGCCGGCCCGAGCGGTACAGGGCGAGCATCAACTGGGCGCGCAGCGACTCGTGCAGGGGATGCGCCTGCACCAGATCCCGCAGATCGACGACGAGTTCCGCCGTCTCGCCGAGACCGAGGCGGAGCTCGAAGAGCTGCTCCGCGGCGGCGAGCCTGCGCTCCTCGAGCGCGGTGGCCGCCGCCTCGATCACCGGACCGCCCGCCCCCGACAGGATCGGGCCCCGCCACAGGCCGAGGGCCCGGCGCAGCGCCTCCACCGCGTCGCCCGCCCGGCCCTCGCCCGGAGCGTCCCGGGCCGTTTTCACCAGACCACCGAACTCCGTCAGGTCGAGCTGCTCCGGAGCGAGGACCACCCGGTATCCGGGGCCGTCGGTGACGATGACCTCGCTGCCCCCGGGGATGCGCCGACGCAGATCGGCGACCGCCTTGCGGACCTGGTGCGAGGCGGTCGCGGGCGGGTCCTCGGCCCAGGCCGACTCCACGAGCCGGCCGATCGTCAGTACCCGTCCGGGCTCCAGGAGCAGCGTCCCGAGCACGCGTTCCTGGATGAGGCCCCCCAGCCTCAGCCGGGAACCGTCGGCCCAGCCCTCCAGGGGGCCCAGCACGTTGAATCTCAGCGATGGCTCCTCGGCAGCGGTCATTGCCGCGAGCACCCCCCCAGGTCTCCCGCCCACGCCCTCGGCGCGGTGTTTGCGGATCCTAGCCCGTTCCCGTGACCCCCGGGAACGAGGCGGTACGGGATCGGTAAGCGGTCCCGCCACCGTATGACCCACGAGGCCGACTCCTTCACGGCCCTCGCGACTGAGGACCCCCCATGCAGCAAGGAGACTGGTCATGACCGAACAGGCATCGCCGGACGGGCTCGCCGAGCAGCTGCGGGCGGCACGGCAGTGGGCCGGCATCACCCAGGAACAGCTGGCCGGCCTGTCGACCGTCAGCGTGCGGGCCATCCGCGATCTGGAGCAGGGACGGGTGCGGCACCCGCGCCGGGAGACGCTCCGGCTGCTCGCCGGCGCCATGCGGCTGAGCGACGCCCGCCGCGCCGCCCTGGAGCTGGCCGTCGAAGGGGCGGAGGCCGGCACGGTGATGCGCGAGGCGTACGGCGCCGAACTGGCGCCGCCGCCGAAACCGCTCCGCAGACTCGTCGGCCGCGCCGAGGAACTCCGCGTCCTGACCGGTCTGCTGGCCACCGAGCACGAGCGGCTCCTCAGCGTGGTGGGCCTGGCCGGTGTGGGCAAGACCCGACTGGCCCAGGAGGCCGCCCTGTTGCTCCACGGCCGCGACCGGACCCCCGTCGTCTGGGTCGACATGACCGACTCCGCGCCGCCGGCGGCCGGGCCCGCAGGGACCCGCAGCCCGCGGTCCGCGCTGACGGGCTGGGCCCGCTCCCTGGCCCTCGGCGGCCGGGGCCTGGACGAACTCGCCTCCGTGATACGCGGCCGGGCCACCCTCCTCGTCCTCGACGGCCACGACACCGGGCCCCACCTCACGCCCCCGCTCCTCGAACTGCTGCACGTCTGCGAGCGCCTCAAGGTGCTGATCACCACGCGCGAGCCGCACCGCACCCCGGGCAACCGGATGCTGCCGCTCGGCCCGCTGCCCGTCCCCGACCCGGAGCCGGGGGAGTCCCCGGGCGGGGCGGAGGTGCCCGGCGTCTCCCTGACCGCCGGGGAGCCCGCCGTCGAGCTCATGCTGTCGTACGTCGGTCACATGCGCCCCGACCTGATGCCCGGCGACTCGCTGGTGCGCACGGTGGCCCGGATCAGCCGGGCCCTCGACGGGGTGCCACGGGCGATGGAGGCCGCCGCCTCCTGGCTGCTGCTGCGTTCTCCCGCGGAACTGCTGCGGATCGCGCGGACCACGCCCCTCGACGTCGTGGACGACGTGACCGCGGGGGACACCGGCGACGCGGGCGGCGAGGGACTCGCCGCGCTACTCGCGGCGGCCGTGGCCCGGCTCGACGACGGGCCGGCGGCGCTGCTCGGCGACCTGAGCCTCCTTCCCGACGGCTGGAGCGCCGACCAGGCCGCCGCCGGACTGTCCGCGACCCCGGCGGCCGTGGTGCGCGACGTCCACGCGCTGATGCTGCGCGGCCTCGTGCGGCGCCTTCCCGGCGAGGAGGACGGCGCCCCGAGGTTCGGGGTGCTCAACCTGGTGCGGCAGCTGGCCGCCGAACGCGCCGCCTCGCTCGTACCGGCGACGGCCCTCGTCTCCTCCTGAACGGACCCCGCTCTCCGTCCGTCTCCGCTTCCCGCTCCTCTTCTCTCTCCCTTCCCTCCTCCTCTTCCTCGAAGAAAGGCCCGTCCGCCATGCGCAACCTGATCTCGCTCGCCGACCTGAAGCCCGAGCAGCTCGCCCGTATCGTCGCCCGCGCCGTCGAGTTCGGCACCGGCTCAGTCGACGACAAGCCGCTGGCCGGACGCCAGGTCGGTGTCTACTTCCGCAAGTCGTCCACCCGGACCCGGACCTCGTTCTGGAGCGGCGCCACCCGGCTGGGCGCCGACGTCATCACCTTCGGCCCCGACGAACTCCAGCTGACCACCGGTGAGACCGTGGAGGACACCAGCCGCGTCCTCGGCCAGTACCTCGACGCGCTCGTCGTCCGCACCAACGGCGACGTCGCGGAGATGCGCCGCCTCGGCGGCAGCCCGGACCTCGCCGTGGTGAACGCCCTCAGCCTCGACGAGCACCCGACCCAGGCCATCGCCGACCTGACCACGCTCGCCGAGCACTTCGGGACGCTCTCCGGGCTCCATGTGCTCGTCGTCGGCGAGGGCAACAGCTCCGGCGCGGCGCTCGCGCTGGCCGGCGCGCTCACCCCCGGGCTGCGGATCACCCTGCTGAGCCCCGAGGGGTACGAGGTGCCCAAGAGCACCATGGACCTCGTCGACGAACTGAGCGGCGGCGACCACCAGGTGCGCCGGATCACCGACCCGGCCGAGGTCGAGGGCCCCGTCGACGCGGTCTACACGAGCCGCTGGCAGACCATGGGCGTGCCGAAGGCGGACCCGAACTGGCAGGCGGCGTTCGAGGGGTTCGCCATCGACCGCGCGTTCTTCGAGCGGTACAGCGGCCCGGACACCGTCTTCCTGCACGACCTGCCCGCGGTGCGCGGCCAGGAGGTCACCGACGAGGTCCTCGACGGTGAGCGCAGCCTCGCGTGGCGGCAAGCCCACCACAAGATGACGGCGGCGATGGCCGTACTGGAGTGGTGCGTGGTCGGCGAGCACTGAGCGGCAGGGGTCTGAAACGGACGGGGGCGGCGTCGGTACGGGTTCGTGGAACCCGGTACCGACGCCGCCCCCGCGTGTGCGCGACGGTCGTCAGCCGCCCATCGCGGCGACCACCGAACGGGGCCGCAGATCCGTCCAGTTGGCCTCGATGTACTCGGCGCACTCCTGCTTGCTGCCCTCCTCGCGGACCAGCTGCCAGCCCTCCGGTCGGCGGATCCGGGCGGGCCACAGCGAGTGCTGGCCCTCGTCGTTGGCCAGGACGACGAAACGGCCGTCGGCGTCGTCGAACGGATTGGTTGCCATGGCTTCACCTCTGTGGGTTCCGTGGAACGGGGATCCGGTGCCGCACCGGTGCCTCGACGCTACGAGACGGTGTCCGCCGGTTCGGGCAGCCGGGGCGGCAGTTGGGCGGCAGCCCGCCCGGGCCCGGTGCGCGGCGGCCGGCCCCGCGCGCGGGGTCCTAGACGAGGACGCGGGACACCTCGTTGGCGCGGGTCACGGCGATTCCGGTGGCGACCGCGGCGGCCCGCACCGAGCCGAGCGCCTCGCGCAGCAGCTCCGTGCGCAGCTGGGGCTGGTCCGCCAGCTCCGGCCGGTCGGCGTCGATCAGCTGCACCGCCGCCTCCAGTACGGCGAACTTGGCCTCGCCCAGGGGCTCGTGGCGGTCGGCATCGGTCATGACGTCGCGCAGGGCCGCGGCCAGTTCCGCGGCGGGGGCGATCTGGGACATGGGTCCACTCCTCAGGGTTCTCGGACGCGCGTGCTCCCGCGTTCCGCTCCGGCCGACGGGGCTTCGGAGCGGCGGATCTCGACTGTAGGGCGGGCCGGGAGGGCGGCGGCGACAGGCACCGGCAACTGCCGCCCGGCTGCCGCCCGGGGCGCCGGTCGGCGGGGTTCCGCGTTCCTACGATCGATGCCGAAGGGATGTTCCGAGCGATCCAGGACCTCCTTCTCCCACTTGTCATCCCACGATGTGGACGAAGAAGTGATGATGCAGACTGCGGAATGGGCGTCCCGAGAGAGATCCGGGCCGCTGGACGTCGTTGTCACCGGACTGCCGTCCGATGCGCACACCTGGAACCTCGTATTCATCCAGCTGCTGATCGAGGACCTGGGACACCACGTCATCAACCTGGGACCGTGCGTCCCCCAGGACGAGATCGTCGAATCCTGCGGCAAGTACCAGCCCGACCTGCTCGTGGTCAGCACCGTCAACGGCCACGGCTTCCAGGACGCCGACCAGCTCATCCGGGCGATCCGCTCGCGCTGGGAGCTGGCCGGCCTGCCCGCCGTCATCGGCGGCAAGCTCGGTGTCCTCGGCGCCGAGCAGCGGGCCGGGCACGGCCGCCGGCTCCGTGAGGCGGGCTTCGACGCGGTGTTCCAGGAGGACCCGGAGCAGGGCCAGGACGCGGGCCTCGGCGCCTTCGAGGCGTTCATCGCCCGACTGGACGCCGAGCGAGGCCCGGCCGCCCCGCTCCCGGGCGACGGCGCCCCGGCAGCCCCGCTGCCGGCCGACGGCTCTCCGGCCGCCGGCCGCGTCCCCGCCGACCTCGCCCCGGTGGCCTCCGCCGCCTCCCTCGAAGGGGTGGCAGGGTGACCTCCTTCGGCCGGTTCGTGGCCGCGTCCCACGCGCGGGGCGCCCTCGTGGTCCAGCCCCGCATGGGCTTCTCCGAGCCCGCCCGGATGAGGACCGGGCTCGCGGCCACCAAGGCCGCCACGGACGCCGTCGCCGGCACCCTCACCATCGACAGCTACACCCGGGTCTGCGACGAGCCCTCGGCCGTCCGCGCCCTGGGCGACGGCATCCCGCTCAACGGCTACCCGATCACCTCCTACAGCCCGGGCACCTCGCACTGGGTCCTGGACGGACTCGCGGACGAGACCTTCCCCGTCCAGGTCCGGCACGGCTCGGCACGGCCCCAGCGGATCGTCGCCGCGCTCGCCCGGCTCGGCCTCACCGCGACCGAGGGCGGACCCGTCTCGTACTGCCTGCCCTACGGCCGTACCCCGCTGGAGGACTCCGTCCGCAACTGGCGGGAGACCTGCGAGCAGTTGGCCGCCCTCCGCGCCGACGGCGCGGAACCCCACCTGGAGAGCTTCGGCGGCTGCATGCTCGGCCAGCTCTGCCCGCCGGGACTGCTCGTGGCGATCAGCGCCCTGGAGGGAGTCTTCTTCCACCGGGCCGGACTGCGGTCCGTCTCGCTCAGCTACGCCCAGCAGACCAACCCCGAGCAGGACCGGCAGGCGGTGCGCGCACTGCGCCGGCTCGCCGCCGAACTCCTTCCGGACACCGACTGGCACGTCGTCGTCTACACCTACATGGGCGTCTACCCGAGGACCACCCGCGGCGCCCACGCCCTCCTGGCGGACTCCGCGGAACTCGCGGTCCGGGCCGGCGGGCAGCGGCTCATCGTGAAGACCGCCGCCGAGGCCCACCGCATCCCGACCGTCGCCGAGAACGTCCGGGCCCTGCGCATCGCGACGGAGGCCGCCCGCCGGGCCGCCGCGACCGCGGGCGCCGAGGACGGGGACGACGAGGCGGGCAACCCCGTCTACGCGGAGGCCCGCGCACTCGTGGACGCCGTACTCGACCTGCACACCGACCCCGGCAGCGCGCTCCTGAAGGCCTTCGAGCGCGGCTACCTGGACGTCCCCTACTGCCTGCACCCCGACAACGCCGGCCGCTCCCGCAGCCACATCGACGCGGCGGGCCGCCTGACCTGGTCGAACATCGGGGCCATGCCCATCGGGCGGGTCGCCGGACGCAGCGGCGCCCGGCTCACCGCGACCGGACTCCATGACGCGCTGACCTTCGTACAGCGCCGATACGACCACCTCGACACCCGCACCGAGGACGTCGGCCCCACCCCCGTCGACGCCCCGCTCCTCCAGGAGGTATGACCATGACCGTCACCATCGCCGAGGCCGTGGACGAGGCGCTCCTGCCGTTCCCGTCCTCGCCCGACGCGCATCTGACCGATCCGCTGACCCGGGCCACCCTGCGCGTGCAGAGCCACATGCTCACCGCCACCCGCGCCTTCCTGACCGCCCGCGGCTTCCAAGAGCTGCTGCCGCCCATCATCGGCCCGGTCACCGACCCCGGCATCCGCGGCTCCAAGCAGGTGGACGTCGACTTCTACGGCCACAAGTACAAGATGATGACGAGCGCGATCCTCTACAAGCAGGCCTCGCTCCTCGCCTTCGACAAGATCTTCTACATCGCGCCCAACGTCCGTCTCGAACCCCTCGAAACGGCCGTCACGCACCGCCACCTCGCCGAGTTCCACCAGATCGACGTCGAGATCCGCGACGCCCGCCGCGAGGACGCGATGGACCTCGCCGAGCAGCTCGTCACCCATGTCGTCGCCGAGGTCGTCTCCCACATGCCGGCCGAACTCGACCTGCTGGGCCGGGACACCGACGCCCTGCGCGCGATCTTCGCCGGTGCCTTCGGTCGCGTCGGCCACCAGCAGTCCACCGCCGAGCTGATCGGCCTCGGCCACCCCCAGGACCCCGCCGCCGAGATCGACTGGCAGGGCGAGGAGATCGTCTCCGCCCGCGCGGAGCGCCCCTTCTTCATCACGGACTACCCCAAGGGCTCCCGCGGCTTCTACGACAAGGAGAACGCCGAACAGCCGGGCGTCCTGAGGAACTTCGACCTCATCGCCCCCGAGGGGTACGGCGAGCTCGCCAGCGGCAGCGAGCGGGAGCACGACTACGCCACCCTCGTCACCCGCATGCGGGAGACCGGCGAGAACCCCGCCAAGTACGGCTGGTACCTGGACCTGGCCCGCCGCGGCATCCCCGCCAGCTCCGGCTTCGGCATCGGCCTGGAGCGCTTCACCCGCTACGTCACCGGACGGCAGGCCGCCTGGCAGGCCAGCGCCTACCCGAAGCTCCCCGGGGTGGTGTCGGCGTGAGCACCGCACTCGTCGCGGACGGCTTCCCCGAGGAGCAGGTCCGGCAGCGCGCCCGGCACGGCGCCGGGGCCGTCTTCCCCGCCGAGGCGGGGTACGGCACCGGCCTCCTCGGCGCCGTACCCGGCCCGCACCGGGAGCGGGCCGCGTACGACCCGGACGACGTCCTCGAACGCATCCGGATCGTGCCGCCCGTCTTCATGCCCGAGCGGCTGAAGAAGCTCATCGACCTCGCCCGCGAACCGCTCTACAGCGACGTCGAACTCGACACCGTCATCGGCGGGTTCACCAGCCGGCTGCCGCTGTACGTGTCGGCCTTCGGCTCCACCCAGGTCGCCAGCCATGACCTCGGCGAGGCCGCGGGACGGCAGGCCGGAGCGCTCGGCATCCCCCTGGTCATCGGCGAGAACGTCGTCCCCGTCAACGGCTACCGCAGCGCCGGCGAGGCAGGTGCCTCCCCGCTGCTCGGCCGGATCGCCGCCTACGCCGAGGCGGCCGACGACGAGCACGGCGGCGTCGTCGTCCAGCAGTCCACCGAGGACGCCGACGCCGAGGTGTGGAACCTCGTCTACAGCGACCCGGTCACGGAACCCCTGCTCGCCACCGGCCGGCTCGCCTTCGAGCTCAAGGTCGGCCAGGGCGCCAAGCCCGGCCTCGGCGGGCTCACCCTGCTCAGCCGCGCGGCCTCGGCGCAGGTCGCCGAACAGTACGCCCTCGACGAGGTGTTCGGCGCCGACGGCGATCAGGTCCTCCGGGTCGCAAGCCCCGGCACCTTCACCGAGGAGATCCTGCGCCAGCAGATCCGCCTCATGCGCAACAACTTCCCCCGCGCCCGGGTGTGGGTGAAGCTCCACCCCGGCCGGGACGTGGCGCAGGCCGCGGCCACCGCCTGGGCGGCCGGCGCGGACTCCGTCACCGTCGACGGCGCGGAGGGCGGCACCGCCTGGGCCCCCACCGGCTTCCTCACCCACGTCGGCCTGCCCCTCGCCGACTGCCTGCGCCGCGTCGGACCCACCGACCACTGCCTCCTCGCCAGCGGACGCATGTGGGAGGGCACCAGGGCCGTCAAGGCCCTCGCGCTCGGCGCCCGCGCCGTCGGCCTCGGCCGCGCCGCACTCCTCGCCGTCGACGAGGACCGCGAGGCCGGTCTGACCCGGCTCGTGGAGGCCCTCGCCCTCGAACTGCGGATGCTGACCAGCGCGGTCGGCAAGTACCACGTGAACGCCCTGGCCCCGGAGGACCTGTTCCTACCGGACCGGTGGGAGCAGCCACCGGCCGTCCCCGGCGCCGCCTAGTCCGCCTCAGCACCACCTACGCGATTCCCAGTCGTGGCCGTACGGGATGTCCGGCACGCCGCGAGACCCGTACCCGCCCGAACCTTCGAGAATGGTGTCGAGAAGATGTCTCACCAGCACTCCGTCCAGGCTCCCGCCGTCGACATCGACGCGTACAACAGCACCGCCGTGCGGCTCCCCGAGGGCGCGCTGCACGAGTTGTTCGCCGCCCAGGCCGCACGGACGCCGGACGCCGTGGCGCTGGTGTGCGGGGAACGCGAACTCACCTACCGCGACCTGGACTCGGCCGCCACGGCCCTGGCGCACCGCCTGCGGGACCGGGGCGTCCGGCCCGGCGACGGCGTCGGCCTCTTCCAGGACCGCTCCCTCGCGTACGTCGTCGCGATGCTCGCCGTGCTCAAGGCGGGTGGCGCCTACGTACCGCTGGACCCGCGCCAGCCGGAGGAGCGGCGGGCGTTCATCCTCGCCGACACCGGGGCCGTACTCCTCCTCACCGACCGCGACGAGCGGGAGGT
>NZ_JBIVMG010000017.1:0-129521 GCF_044752965.1 Streptomyces sp. NPDC088553
CGCCACCATCGACTGGCCCACACTCCTCCAGCCCTACCAGGCCCGCACCGTCGAACTCCCCCCCTACCCCTTCCAGCGCCAGCACTACTGGCTCGCACTCGAAGCTCCCGCGGCGGCGCCCAGCGCACCCCGTCCGGTGGCGCAGGCCGCCGAGTCGGCAAGCCTGCTGGGTGTGCGGCTCCCGTCGTCGCCGCTCGCGCAGGCGCAGTTCTCCCCGCCGCTCGACCCGTCGGCGCACCCCTGCCTCGGCGACTTCGTGGTCGGCGGGCGGCCGGTGGTCAGCGCCGGAGTGTTCGTGGAGTCGCTGATCGAGGCGGTCACCGAACTCGCCGGACCGGGACCGGTGTCCGTCCAGGACCTGGAACTCCCCGCCGATCTCGCGCTCGCACCGGCCGGTACCGAGCGCGCGGCTCAAATCATCGTGAACGGAGACCAGTTCAGCTACTACGCGCAGGACTCGGCCGGTGGATGGGAGCTGCACGCGCAGGCCCGGGCCCAGTCGGGCGCGGCGGCCGCGGCGACGGTGGCGCTCGCGGCGGGCGGGTCCGGCCGGGAGCTGACCGGCGACGAGCTGTACCGGCTGCTGTGGCAGCGCGCCCTCTACCTGGGCTCCGCCGCCCGCTGGGTGGAACGGATCAGGCTCGGCCGTAACGAGGCCACCGCCGAGATCCGGTCCGCCGTGCCCGGTGAGACCGAGGCGTACGTGATCCACCCCGGGCTCGTCGACGCGATGTTCCAGACCGCGCTGGCCTGCTTCCCTGCGGACGGCCCGGCCCTCGTGCCGGCCGGACTCGAACGCTTCGTCCACTACGACCGCGGCGGCCCCCAGGACGGGCTGCGATGTCACGCCGAACTGTTCGAAGGCGGCACCCGGGCCCGTATCCGGCTCGTCTCGGCCAACGGCCGGCTGGTGGCCGAGGCCGACGGCGTACGGTTCGTCCCCGCCCTGACCCGGCCGGTGACGGAGCCCGGGGCGCGCCAGGCCGTGGTGGCCCCGGCTGGCGTCACCACGACGGCCCCGGGTGTCGGCACCACGACGGCCCCGGCTCACGTCACCACGACGACCCCGGCCGCAGCGGACGAGGCGCCACCCGCCGTGGAGCCCGAGGCGGCGCGGACCCTCGTGACCCGGACCGTCGCCCGTGCCCTCGGGACGACGGCGGCCCGGCTCGACGCCCAGCAGTCGCTGCAGGCGCTCGGTCTGGACTCGCTGATCGCGATGAAGATCCGGACCTCGCTGAACAAGGAGTTCGACGTCCTGCTGCCGATGGCGGCGTTCCTCGAAGGCCGCACCACCGAGGACATCGCCGACGACATCCTGGCCGCCCTCGGCTCCGGCACGCAGAGCCACGAGGGTACGGAGGCGGAAGTCCCGCAGGCCGGCGGCGAAGTCCCCCAGAGCGACGGTGGAGCCGTCGTCGTCGAGGACGACTCCGAGGCCTACGAGCCGTTCGGTCTGACCGACCTCCAGCAGGCCTACCTCGTGGGCCGCGGCGACGCCTTCGAACTCGGCAACACCTCCACGTACTTCCAGATCGAGATCGACCTGGAGAACGTGGACCTGGACCGGCTCGGCGCGTCCTTCCGGGCGATGATCGAGCGCCACGACATGCTGCGGGCGGTCTTCACCGCCGAGGGCGAGCAGCGCATCCAGCGCGAGGTCCCGGCCTATGTGATCCGGGAGACCGACGCCTCCGCCCTGGACCCGGCCGAGCGCGAGGCCGAACTGGTCGCCGTGCACGAGGAGATGCGGCACCAGGTCTTCGACACCACGCGCTGGCCGCTGTTCGACGTGCGGGTGACCCGCGTCGACGAGCGGGTGATCCGGCTGCACGCCGGCTTCGACGCCCTGATCATCGACGGTTTCAGCACGTCGATCCTGTTCAAGGAGTGGGCGGCGCACTACCGCGGTGAGGCGCTGCCCGAACTGCGGCTGCGCTACCGGGACTACGTCAGGGAGGCCCGCGCCCTGGAGGCCGGACCCGAGTACGACCGGGCGCTCGCCTACTGGCGTGACCGGCTCGACACCCTGCCGCCCGCGCCCCAGCTGCCTCTGGCGGTCGACCCGTCGAGCCTGGACCGGCCGGTGTTCAACCACCGTGGCGCGACCCTGGCCAAGGAGGACTGGGACCGGTTCAAGCAGCACGCCGCGGCGGCCGGGGTCAGCCCGTCGGCGGCGCTGTGCACCGCGTACGCGCAGGTCATCGCGGAGTGGAGCGCCACTCCCGACTTCTCCCTGAACCTGCTCTACTTCAACCGGCTGCCGCTGCACCCGCAGGTCGGTGATGTCATCGGTCAGTTCTCCACGACGCTGATGCTGGAGATCCGCGACGTGGCGACCGACTCGTTCGCCACCCGAGCCTCCGCGGTCCAGAGCCGGCTGTGGAGCGACATGGAGCACAGCCAGGTCAGCGGTGTGCAGGTGCTCCGGGAGCTGAACCGGGCGCGTGGCGCCTCGGTGCGGGCCGCCGCACCGGTCGTCTTCACCAGCCTGGTGAACATGGCCGGTCAGCAGGACGGCGAGCGCGGTGGCGTCGTGCGGCACCTCGCCGGGATCGGTGAGAACGGCCGCCAGGTGAGCAGCTCGGTCCGCACCCCGCAGGTGTGGCTCGACCACCAGGCGGTCGAGGAGGCCGGTGAACTCCTCCTGAACTGGGACGTGATCGAGGAGCTGTTCCCGGCGGGCTGCATCGACGCGATGTTCGCGGCCTACCAGCGGACGCTGCGCGATCTGTCCCGTGACGCGGCGGCCTGGCAGCGGCCCAGGCCGGCCCTCGCACCCGTCGCCGACCTGGAGGTACGGGCCGAGGCCAACGCCACCGACGGGCCGGTGCCCGACGGGCTGCTGCACGACGCCGTGCTCGCCCGGGCGGCGGAGACGCCCGACGCGCCCGCGGTCATCACCGGGTCGCTGACCCTGACGTACGCGGATCTGGAGCGCAGGTCCCACCAGGTGGGTCACCGGCTGCGCGCGCTGGGGGCCGGCCCCGGTGACCTGGTCGGCATCGTCATGGACAAGGGCTGGGAGCAGGTCGTCGCGGCGCTCGGCATCCTGCGGGCGGGTGCGGCGTACGTGCCGATCGACGCCCGGGTGCCCGCCGAGCGGCTGCATGTGCTGCTGGACAGCGCCGGGATCAGCCGGGTGGTCACCCAGCCGTGGGTGGACGACATCGCCGACTGGCCGCAGGACGTGGCCAGGACCGTGGTGCGGGCCGACGAAGGGGCCGGCGAGCAGGGCGACGGCGCGGGCCGGGAACCGGGCGACGAGCTCGAACCCCTCGGGCCGTCCGGGGCCAAGCCCACCGACCTCGCCTATGTGATCTTCACATCGGGCTCCACCGGGCTGCCCAAGGGCGTGATGATCGAGCACGGCGCGGCCCTGAACACGATCGTCGACGTCAACGAGCGATATCGCGTCACCGCGGCGGACCGGGCCCTCGGACTGTCCGCGATGCACTTCGACCTGTCGGTCTACGACGTGTTCGGACTGCTGTCCGCGGGCGGCGCCCTGGTGCTGCCCGAGCCGTCGGCGCACCGCGAGCCCGCCCGCTGGGCGGAGCTCGTCACCGAGCACGGGGTGACGATCTGGAACAGCGTGCCCGCGCTGATGGAGATGTTCACCGAGCACGCCCTCGCGAACCGGCTCACCGGGCTGCCGCTGCGGCTGGTCATGATGAGCGGGGACTGGATCCCGGTGACCCTGCCGGGCCGGATCCGGCTGCTCCTGGAGGACGCCGAGCTGTGGAGCATGGGCGGCGCCACCGAGGCGTCGATCTGGTCGATCCTGCACCCCATCGGGGAGGTCAACGAGGACTGCGTGAGCATCCCCTACGGCAAGGCGATGCGTAACCAGCGCTTCCACGTGCTCGACGCCGCGATGCGGCCGTGCCCGGTGTGGGTGCCCGGCGACCTGTACATCGCCGGGGTCGGGCTGGCCCGCGGGTATCTGAACGACGAGGCCAAGACCAGCGCCGCCTTCCTGCACCACCCGGTCACCGGTGAGCGGCTCTACCGCACCGGCGACCTGGGGCGCTTCCTGCCGGACGGCACCATCGAGTTCCTCGGCCGGCAGGACTCGCAGGTCAAGATCCAGGGCTACCGCATCGAGCTGGGCGAGGTGGAGGCCGCTCTCACCCAGTGCGAGGGCGTACGGGCCGCCGCGGTCGTCGCGGCGGGCGAGCAGCACGGCCCCAAGCGGCTGATCGCGTACGTCGTCCTGGACGACGGGCGCGACGACACCGAGCAGCGGATCACCGAGTCGCTGCGCAAGGTGGTGCCGCAGCACCTGGTGCCGCAGCGCATCCTCGTCCTGGACGAGCTGCCGCTCAGCGACAACGGCAAGGTCAATCGGGCGGCGCTGCCCGCACCCGACGAGGTCGCCGTCGAGGGCGCCGGCTTCGTCGCCCCCCGTGACGAGGTGGAACGCCGACTCGCGGACATCTGGGCGGAGTTCTTCGGTGTCACCGAGGTCGGGGTGACGGCGAGCTTCTTCGACCTCGGCGGGGACTCGCTGCTCGCGGTGCGTCTGATGGCCAGGATCGCCCGCGGTCTGGGCCGCAGCCTGCCGCTGTCCAGCCTCTTCGCCCGGCCGACGATCGAGCTGCTCGCCCAGGCGGTACGGGAGGCCGGCAGCGTCGAGGACGGCCGCCGGGCGCTGGTGCCGGTGCGCACCACGGGCTGGCGGACGCCGCTGGTGTTCGTCCACCCGGTCGGCGGTGATGTGCTCTGCTACGCGGAGCTCGCCGAACTCCTGGGCCACGACCAGCCGTTCTACGCGCTGCAGCTCCCGGACACGGAGCTGTTGAGCGTCGAGGACATGGCCGCCCACTATGTCGCCGCGGTGCGTGAGGCGCTGCCCGACGGCCCGTACCGGGTCGGCGGCTGGTCGATGGGTGGTGTCATCGCCCTGGAGATGGCGGCCCAGCTGACCGCGGCGGGGGCCGAGGTGGAGCTGCTCGCCGTGGTCGACCTGATGGAGCGGCCCGGACCGGCCGAGGGCGCGCCGGTCTCCGACGAGGTGCTGCTGTCCTGGTTCGCCCGGGACCTGGCGGGCCTCGCCGGGGTGGAGTGGGAGCTGCCGGCCGAGGCGTTCGACGGCCGTCCGCCGGTGGAGGTGCTGCACGCCGAGGCGCGTGCGGCGGGGGCGTTGTCCGAGGACATCGACCTCGACACGCTGAGTTCCATCGTCGGCCGGTTCCAGAGCAACTACCGTGCCCTGCTGCGGTACGCGCCCAGCTCCTTCGCCGGCCGGGTGCTGTCGCTGCGGGCGGCGGACGGCGGCGCGTCCGTCGAGACCGCGTCCCGCTGGATGGAGTACTTCCCCGGCGACGCCGCCCTCGTCGACGTACCGGGCGACCACTACACGGTGATGCGCGGTGAGCGGCTGCGGGTCCTGGCGGACGAGCTGAGCCGGGCTCTCGACGCCCACTGAACCGTCCCGGCCGGGCCGCCCCTCCGGCGGCCCGGCCGGTCCACCCCGGGCCGGTCCTTCGGGTTCCACGGGTCCAGGTCCAAGAAGTGAGGACAATCGGTATGGGAATTGATCAGGCCGACCCGGTACGCCGGGAGGCCGGTGAGCGGACGAGCGCGCTGCCGGCCACCGTGCCGGTCGCCGTCGTCGGAGCGGGCCAGTCGGGGCTCGCCGTCGGGTACCACCTCCGGCAGGCCGGCGTGGAGTGCGTGCTGCTCGACGCGGGCGGCGCGGTCGGCGAGACGTGGGAACGGCGCTGGGACTCGCTGACGCTGTTCACGTCCGCGCAGTTCTCGGGGCTGCCGGGCCGGCCCTTCCCCGGCGACGGCAGGCATTACCCCGGCAAGGACGAGGTGGTGGCGTATCTGCGGGACTACGCCGAGCGGTTCGACCTGCCGGTGCTGCCGGACCACCGGGTGCTGTCGGTACGCAGGGACGGCGACGGCTATCTGCTGAGCACGACGCACGGCGACTGCCGGGCCGGGCAGGTCGTGATCGCGACCGGGGCGTTCGGCATACCCCGTCTTCCGGAGTTCGCCGCCGCGCTGAGCCCGGAGGTGCCCACCCTGCACACCACCGAGTACCGGAGCCCCGCGCAGGTGGCGCCGGGGACCGTGGTGGTCGTCGGCGACGGCAACTCCGGCCGGCAGATCGCCGCCGAGCTGTCCGCGACCCACGACGTGGTGCTCAGCTGCAGCGAGGCCGTCTCACCGCCGCTGCCGCAGACGGTCGTCGGCCGGGACATGTTCTGGTGGATGAGCGTCCTCGGGGTGATGCGGCTGCCCGTGAGCATGCAGGCGCCCGATCCGGTCGTCGGCGACCGGGTGCCGGAGCTCGTCGCGGCGGGCGGGATCCGGACCGTGGGCCGGATCACGGCGGCCGACGGCGCCGAGCTCCTGGTCGCGGACGGCGAGCGCGTGAAGCCGTCGACGGTGATCTGGGCGACCGGCTTCCGTACCGACTGGAGCTGGCTCGACCCGGAGATGCTCGACGCCGACGGGCAGCCGCGGCACACCGAGGGCACGGGGGCCGTGCCCGGCAGCCACTACGTGGGGCTGTACCGGATGCGGACCCGCGGCTCGGCGCTGATCGGCTTCGTCGGCCGTGACGCCGAGCATGTCGCGACGGCGCTCGTCGCCGCCGCCCGGGGCAAGGACACCACGACCGCTCCGTCCACTCCGACCACTCCGACCACTCCGACCACGACAGAAGGCCGGCCGTCATGACCAGTGCCATCTCCACCGAACTCGATGTGCTGGGGGCGCTGCTGGCGTTCGACTTCATCGGGTTCGCCCAGAAGTCGGCCGCTCTCGACCCCACCGAGCCGCGGTACGGACAGGCGGTCGGCGTCGCCTTCGGGATCGCGGCCCGCCGTCGCTTCCCGGAGGGCGCGACGCCGCCGGAGATCAGCGGTTACGTCGCGGAGGTCCTCGGCTCGCTGGACGCCGGCGCGGAGGACTTCGACCCGGTCTTCCTCGAAGGGCTGGTCGCCGCCGGACTCGACGGGGGTGCGGCGCCCGGCGGTGAGCACCCGGACCCCGAGACGACGATCCAGGCCCGGCTCGTGCTGACGCTCCGGCTGGTGAGGGAGCTGGGGCTCGACGCCGGCCAGCAGCGGGAGCTGCTGGCCGAGACGGCGGACCGGCTGGCGGCCTGAGGCCGGCGGACCGGCGACGGCTGAGGGAGCGGCGATCCGGACGGTCCTGGTGCTCCAGGGCGTCCGGGGCGCCGCTCCGTCGTTCACTCCCGGGGCGCGCCGGGCCCCGCGGGCGTCTGCGCGTCGGAGTCACCGGGGCCCGGGAGCCAGACGTCCAGCGACCCTTCGGCGTACAGGGTGCGTACGGCCCGCTTGTCGTACTTGCCGACGCTGGTCTTGGGCACCGCGTCCACGAACGACCAGCGCTCCGGCACCCACCAGCGTGCCACCCGCCCGGCCAGGAACTCCCGCAGCTCGTCCCCGCCGGCCTCGGCGCCCGGCGCCAACGACACGCAGGCCAGGGGGCGTTCCTCCCAGCGCGGGTCGGGGACCCCGACCACGACGGCTTCCAGGACGGCGGGGTGCTCGATGATCGCGTTCTCCAGCTCGATGGTGGAGATCCACTCGCCGCCGCTCTTGATGCCGTCCTTGAGGCGGTCGCTCACCACCACCCAGCCGCCGGGCTCGATCACGCCCAGGTCGCCGGTGCGCAGCCAGCCGTCGTGGAACTTCTCCGGGGAGTCGGGGGTGTTGTAGTACGAGCCGGTGACCCAGGGCCCGCGCAGCTCCAGTTCGCCCACCGAGGTTCCGTCCCAGGGCTGTTCGGTGCCGTCCTCGGCGATCAGCCGTACGTCGACGTAGGGCATCACCCGGCCGCTCTTGGCCAGCCAGCCGACCTCCTCCTCGTCGGGGGTGCCGTACGGGGGGACGGCGAAGGTGGCGAGGGGGCTGGTCTCGGTGAGTCCCCAGCCCTGCGTGAGGCGGACCCCGTAGCGGTCCTTGAGCTGCTGCAGCAGGGCGCGCGGCGGGGTCGCGCCGCCGCAGCCCGCGAGCCGTACGCTGCTGAGGTCGAGCGGGTGCTGTTCGCCGTGGTGGACCAGGCTGTTCCAGATCGTGCAGATCGCGGCCACCGCGGTGGGCCGCTCCTCGTTGATGATGCGGACCAGGTCCGGGGTGTGCAGCTGCCGGCCGTTCATGATCAGGTCGGAGCCGGCGAGCCAGGCGGAGTACGGCCAGCCCCAGGCGTTGGCGTGGAACATCGGCACGATCGGGAGGACGCGGTCGCCGTCGTGCATCGCGAAGCCGGAGCCGCCCGAGACGCCGAGGGTGTGCAGGGAGATCGAGCGGTGGCTGTAGGCCACGCCCTTGGGGTCCCCGGTGGTGCCGGTGGTGTAGCAGAGCGCGGCCGCCTCCCGCTCGTCCAGGTCGGGCCAGACGTAGCCGGGCCGCTCGGCCGCGAGGAGGTCGTCCCAGCGGTGCACGGCGATGTGCCCGGGCAGGTCGACCTCCGGCGCGTCGCCGATGACGACCACGTGGCGCACACTGCCGAGCCGGTCCCGCAGGGGGGTGAGCATGTCCTGGAGGGTCGAGTCGACCAGGAGGACGGAGTCCTCCGCGTGCTCGACGATGTAGCCCAACTGGTCGGGGTGGAGGCGGAGGTTGAGGGTGTGCAGCACGGCGCCCATGCTCGGTACGGCGAGATAGGCCACCAGGTGTTCTGGGGTGTTCCAGGCGAGCGTGGCGACGCGCTCGCCGATCCGCACGCCCAACCCGGACAGTGCGGCGGCGAGTTGCTCGGCCTGGGCGGCGATGTCGGCGAAGGTCTGTAAGGACCGTTCGTTCTGGGCGTCGGCACATCGGATCACCCGGCTGTCCGCGTGGACGCGTTGCCCGTGGGCGAGGAGGTCACGGACGAGCAGCTCGCGGTCCTGCATCGTGCTCTTCATGGTGCGGCCCCTTGGAGGTTGCGCCGTCAGAAGGGCGGAGCCGGCCCCTGGGGGGAGCCGGCTCCGGTGGCGGTCGACGGCGACGTGCCGTCGACCGCCCCTGTGTTGTGGCCCCGGTCGGGGTCAGCCCGTGAAGAAGATGTCCCCCAGCATCTTGGAGGTGACGTGGTCGTGGTCCAGCAGGTTGACCCGGGCGTTCATCTTGCCGCTGCCGGTCGCGAACGCGAAGTTGCCGGTCCCTCCGGTGATCTGGAACGTACCGGTCGGGTAGACCAGGGTGTCCGCGGTCAGCGGCGCGGTGAGCTGGTACGTGAGGGTGAGCTGGTCGCCGTCGCTCTCCGTGATGGTCGCCGTCCCCTTGATGTCGTACTTGCCGGGGATGGTCGCCGTACACACCACCTCGGTCTGCGTCCACGTCCCGCCGGTGGTGGGCTTGCCGGTGGCGGTTCCCGTGCCGGTCACGTTGTAGCCGTTGCAGCCCACGGTGTCGGGGTGCGTGGTCGCGACCACGGCGAAGTTCGCGGTGCTGTTGACCGGCGGGTCGTAGGCCACGACGGTCGCGGCCGCGCGGTCCGTCTCGGCCGCGAACGAGGCGCCGGCCGTGCCGCCGGTTATCAGTACCGCCGTGGCCGCAATGCCTGCCGTACGCGCCAGCCACATGTGAGCGGTTCTCTTCATCTTCTCCCCCGGAATGATGCGGAATGTGCTCAACTGCGCCTATATGAAGGCCTGTTGGGGACAGCTTCCCTGATCGAAAGCCCTTCCGTCGAGGCATTCCGGCTTTTCCGTCCGGGAGGCTCGGATTCCGAAACATGCCCTCTCCATCCATCCGCGCGGGGAGCCCATCAGCCGAGCTGGCGGCGTACGAGCGCGTGGAACGGACCGCTCGTGTCGGCGAGCAGTTCGGCCGGCGGTCCCTGCTGGGCGACCCGGCCGTCCGCCATGACGATCACCCGGTCGGCGTCCATGATCGTGGACAGCCGGTGGGCGATCACGACACGCGTGGCGCGCAGCGCGCGCGTGGACTCGATGACGACGCGCTGGGCCTCGTTGTCCAGGGCGCTGGTGGCCTCGTCCAGGAAGAGGACCCGCGGCTTGCGGATGAGGGCCTGGGCGATCATCAGCCGCTGACGCTGGCCGCCGGAGACCGTGCCGCCGCCGTCGGACAGCATGGTGTGCATGCCCATGGGCATGGCCTTGATGTCCTCGGCCAGACCGGCCATCGCGGCCGCCTCCCATGCCTCCTCCGGCGCGTACGGCTCCGCCCCGCGGATGCAGTCGAGGATCGAGCCGGAGAACGGCTGCGCGTTCTGCAGGACGACGCCGCACTGTCGGCGTACGGCCGCCCGGTCGAGCGCCGCCAGATCCTGACCGTCGTACAGCACACTGCCCGCGACCGGCCTGTCGAAGCCGATGAGCAGGCGGAGCAGGGTCGACTTGCCGCAGCCGCTGGCCCCGACGATCGCGACGAACTCGCCGGGCCGCACCTGCACCGACACGTCGTCCAGGACGAGCGGGCCGTCGTCGGTGTACCGGTAGGACAGGTTCTTCGCCTCGACGGCCCCGCTCAGCACCCCCGGCCGGGTACTGGAGCCGCGCACCTCGGGGGTCTCCCGGAAGACCGGCCCGATCTGCTCGAACATCGGCTGCACGGCGGCGGCCGAGATGAGCGCGCCGGTCAGCTGGGTGACCGAGGACAGCAGGATCGTCACGGCCGTGCTGAAGGTGAGGAACTCGGCGGCGGACATGCTGCCCCGGGCCGGTCCCGCGAGCAGCATGAACATCACCAGCATGCACAGCGGCGAGCAGACCGCGTTGAGGACGGTGATGGCGTTCTTGATCCGGCCGATCCGCTGCTGGAGCTCCCGGGTGCGGGCGAACTCCCGCGCCCAGGCGGCGTAGGCGAAGCTCTCGGCGGCGGCCACGCGCAGCTTGGGCAGCCCGCGCAGGGTCTGGAACGCCTGGTTGTTGAGCTTGTTGCCGAGCGTGAGCAGCCGCCGCTGGTAGCGCAGTTGCCACAGTCCGAGCCCCAGGAAGAGGGCGGCGATGACGAACAGCATGGCGAGCGCGGCCAGGGCCAGGGGCACGCTGTAGAAGAGCAGCAGGACGAGGTTCATCGTGCCGACGGTGCTCGCCTGCAGACAGACCGAGCCGATGCCGGAGAGCACGCTGCGGATGGCGCTGACCCCCATCGCCGCGCTCGCCAGCTCTCCGGTGGAACTGCCGGCGAAGAACGTCACCGGCAGCCTCAACAACCGGTCCCAGACAGCCGGTTGCAGGGTGGCCTCGATACGGCCCTCGATCCGCAGGATCGCGATGTTCTGCAGCAGCATGAAGGCGGCCGAGACGACACTCGCCGCGACGAGCGCGAGCGCCGTCTGCACGATGAGGCTGTCCTCGGCGCGCGGTACGTACTCGCCGAGGACCTTCCCGGTGGCGATGGGGACGAGCGCGCCGAGGCCGACCGCGACCAGACCGCCGACGAAGAGGCCGCGCAGGTCCCCGCCGTTCCCCCGCAGGCTGAACCGGAGCAGCCGCGGCAGGCTCGGCCTCCCGTCGGGCAGCGGTCGGTAGAACATGACGGCGCCGGGTTCGAAGGAACCCTCGTCGGCGGCGCCCACCCGCTCCCGGGTGCCGGTGGCGGGGTCGACGGCCTCGTAGCCGCCGCGCCGCCACAGCAGGGCGACGGGTGCGCCGTCCCGCTCCCGCCTGCCCACCAGGGGTCCGCTGTTCTCGCGCCACCAGCGGCCGTGGAGGCTGACGACCCGGGTGCGGATCCGTGAGGCGAGCGCGATGCGTTCGACGGGGTCGGTCCGCCCGGCGTCGGCCCCGGTCCCGACCGGCTCCGACAGGGTGATGCCCGCCTCGCGGGCCACCAGCCGGCAGACGGCGAAGGCCGCGTCGTCGCCCCCGCCGCGCCCGGACGCCCCGCGCGACCGGCCGCCGGGGCGGCCGATGGAGGCGAGCAGGGCCTGGTCGGCCTGGGTCCGGGCGGCCTCACCGGCCTCGATGCCGGCCGCCGTGCGGTCCTCGTGGGCGCGCTCGACCTGCTCGATCCAGTGGTCCAGGGCGTACAGCAGCCGGTACTGCTGGTCGACCATGCCCTGCCACATCGCCCCGTCGACGAGGAGCGCGGCCGCGGTGTCGTACCCGTCGTACCCCTCGTACACGGCGCCGTACCGGACGCTGCCCGGGGTGATCTGCATCCACAGGACGTCGTCGTCGGCCGCGCCCGGGCCGGCGGTGGCACGGCTCTCCAGAGGTGCCTGGTAGAGGACGCGCAGTCCGCGCCCGATGCCGAGCGCGAAGGCGTTCTCCAGGGGGCTCAACGGCACCTCGGCGACGCCGTACTCCCCCGGTCCGTACGCCTCCGGCCCGAACCGGCCCTGCCCGTACGGGTCGTAGCCGTACTCCCCGTGGCCGTACTCCCCCTGTCCGTAGTCCCCGTGGCCGTACTCCCCCTGTCCGTACGGCTGCAGCTCGCGCAGTTCGATGCGGCGCAGCAGGCAGCCCTGCAGGGGGCGGCCGATCAGGGTGTGGCCGGGGCCCTCGGCCGGGCCGAGCAGCAGCGTGCCCGGTGCCAGGCGGCCCAGGAAGTGCCAGTGGCCCTCCTGCGCCGCGTCGATCGCGAACAGGTCGAGTTCTCCCTCGACGACGAGCCACAGCACG
The DNA here is from genome assembly GCF_044752965.1 of Streptomyces sp. NPDC088553. NCBI lineage: Bacteria > Bacillati > Actinomycetota > Actinomycetes > Kitasatosporales > Streptomycetaceae > Streptomyces > Streptomyces sp. NPDC088553. The sequence continues at coordinate 12,563 of NZ_JBIVMG010000017.1, forward strand.
AGCGGCCCTTCCAGGGACAGGCTGCGCGTGCCCGTGCAGTCGAGGGGCGTGCCGAGCCCGCCCAGGGCGGCCACGACCGGGTCCACGGCGACGGGTGCGGGGTGGGGGGACGTCACCTCAGTGCTCCTTGACCAGTTCGGCGTACGCGCCCCGCGCCGCGAGCAGCCGCTCGTGCCGCCCGCGCTCGACGACGGTGCCCCGCTCCAGGACGACGATCTCGTCGCTGTCGCGGACGGTGCTCAGCCGGTGGGCGATGACCACACAGGCGCAGCCCCGGCGCCGCAGGTTGTCGATGACGAGACGCTCGGTCGCCGCGTCCAGGGCGCTGGTCACCTCGTCGAGGACCATGACACTGGGACGACGCACCAACGCCCGCGCGATCTCCAGGCGTTGGCGCTGGCCGCCGGAGAAGTTGCGGCCGTCCTGCTCGACCCGGCTGTGGATGCCGCCGGGGCGGCGCGCGATCACCTCGTACACGGCGGCGTCCTGGAGGGCGGCCACGACGGCCTCGTCGGGGATGGACGGGTCCCAGAGGGCGACGTTGTCGCGGACGGTGCCCTCGAAGAGGAAGACGTCCTGGTCGACGAAGGAGACGGAGGCGGCGAGCGCGCCGCGCGGGATGTCCTCCAACCGCATGCCGTCGATGCGGATGGTGCCCTCCCAGGGGGCGTAGAGCCCGGAGATCAGCCGCGAGACGGTGGACTTGCCGCTGCCGGAGCCGCCGACGAGCGCGACCTGCTGCCCGGGGCCGACCGAGAGCGAGAAGTCCTTCAGGAGCGGGGCGTCCAGCGGGCTGTAGCCGAAGGTGATCCCGTCGAGCACCACATGGCCCTTGAGGCGCCGGGTGGCGGCGGGCGGCTCGCGCCGTGAGTAGATCGGGTCGACGGGGAAGTTCTCGACGTCCTTGAGCCGGGCGACGTCGGCCGCGAAGTCCTGGACGCGGCCGGCCACGCCGTTGAGGCGGGTGATCGGCGTGGTGAAGCTGGTGATGAGGGCCTGGAAGGCGACGAGGAGGCCGACGGAGAGGTGCCCCTCCACCGCGCGCAGGCCGCCGATCATCAGGATCAGCGCGCTGTTGAGCGCGGCGAGGGTCGGGGCGACGATCGCCAGCCACATGCTGGGCACGCCGAGCCGCTGCCGCACGTCGAGGGTGACGGCGTGCTGGCCCGCCCAGCGGCGGAAGAAGCCGTCCTCGCCGCCGGTGGCCTTCATCGTCTCGATGAGCTGCAGGCCGCTGTACGAGGTGTTGGTCAGCCGGGCGCTCTCGGCGCGGAGTTTCTGGGTGTCGGTGGCCCTCACGTGGATCACGATCCGCATGGCCACGACGTTGAGCAGCGCGATGCCGATGCCGACGACCGTCAGCTGCGGGTCGTAGGTCCAGAGCAGCACCGCGTAGAGGACCACGACCACGGCGTCCACGCCGGCGGCGGCGAGGTCCCGTGCCAGGGTCTCGGCGACCGCGTCGTTGGACTGCAGGCGCTGGACCAGGTCGGCGGGGTTGCGCTGGGAGAAGAAGGTGACGGGAAGGCGGAGCAGATGCCGCAGGAAGCGGGCGCTGCCGAGCGTGGAGGAGATGATGCGGCCGCGCAGCAGGTTGGACTGCTGGAGGAGGGTGAGCACGGCCGTGAGCAGCAGGGCCGCCGCCATCGACGCGAAGAGCACGCCGAGCAGTGAGGTCTGCTCGCCGATCAGGAACATGTCGATGTACGTACGGCTCAGCGCGGGTATCGCGGCGCCGACCACGACGAGGAGGAGGCTGGCGAGCACGGCGGCGAGGAGGGTGCCCGAGGTGCCGCGCAGGCGGGCGGGCATCGCACCCATGACGCCGGGCTTCCGCCCGGTGCGGCGGAAGCCCTCGCCGGGCTCGAAGGTGAGCACGACGCCGGTGAAACTGGTGTCGAACTCGTCCATGGGCACGAAGCGCCGGCCCTTGGCCGGGTCGTTGATGTGGACGCCGCGGCGGCCGAGGCGGCGGCCGACGCCCTCGTAGACGACGTAGTGGTTGAACTCCCAGAAGAGGATGGCCGGCGGCCCCACTCCGGCGAGCGCGGCCAGGTCCATCTGCATGCCCTTGGCCTTGAGGCCGTAACGGCGGGCCGCCTTGAGGAGGTTGCTGGCGCGGGATCCGTCGCGGGAGACGCCGCAGGCGATGCGGAGCTCCTCCAGGGCGACGAACCGGCCGTAGTGGCCGAGCACCATGGCGAGCGCGGCGGCGCCGCACTCCACCGCCTCCATCTGCAGCACGGTGGGGGTGCGTACGGGGCGGGGCGTACGGCCCTTCGGGACGGTCCCGCGGCGCCGGGGGCTTCGGCCGGCCGGCTCGGGGCGGCGGCGCCGGCTGCCGCCCTGCGGCGCGGGGCGGTGCCGCCGGCGCCCGGCGGGCGGGAGCTGGGGGGTCTGGGTCGTGTCGGGCGACGCGGTCACGGGTGCGGCCAATCGGGCTGGGGGGTCGTGTCGGGCGACGCGGTCACGGGAGCAGCCAGTCGACGGGGCGCTGCGCGGCGAGGTGGACGGTTCCGGTGACGGGCGTCGTGGAGTCGAGGGCGTACGGGGGCCCGTCGGCCGAGGACCACCGGTAGCCGGACGGGGTCGCGGCCGAGCGCTCCAGCTGGACGAGCACCGCGACGGGGTTGCCGTTCCGGGCGAACTGCGCGGCGAGCCTGCTGTCGCCGAGGAAGCCGCTGATCTGGGCCGGTGTCTGGGGGGCGCGGCCGACCGCCGTGACCCGGCCGCGGAGCACACCGAACCGCTGCTGGGGCGCGGACTGGACGCCGAGGTCGACCTGGGCGCCGACGGGGATCGCCGCGCCGCTGCCGCCGGGCACGTAGAGCATGGCCACGAGCGGGTCGTCCGGGTTCCTCACCCGTTCCACGGTCGCCACGTCGGCGCCGGTGGTGACGACGAGACCGGTCTTGGCGAGGAGGGCCGTCACCCGCCCTCCTTCGACCGCACGGACGTCCCGGTCGCCCTGTGGCGTCCGGACCGTGAGCAGGGGCGCGCCCGGGGACACCAGCTGCCCCTCCTCGGCGCGGACGGCGGTGACCTGTCCCGCGTACGGGCTCTGCAGGAGGTAGCCGCCCTCGGGGCGGGTGAGGACGCCGGGTGCGCTCAGCTTGGAGGACACGGATCCGGTGAAGGCCCAGAACGTCGCGGCGGCCATCACGACGACGGTGACGGCGAGGACGAGCCGGCCCTGCGGGCGGGCGAACCGTACCGGCAGGTCGAGTTCTTCGGGCGATTGCAGCTTGGAAAGCGCCTTCTGACGGAACTGCACGGACTCTTCCTTCGACTGCATTCTTCACGGGCTGCCGAATTGACCGGCGGAAGCCCGCCCTTCAGGGGCGGGAAGGGCAGCCGTGAACCCCGGAACGGGAATGCGTTCCGGGGTTCACGGATATATCGCTCAGAGACCGGCGATACCGACGTTGACACCGGCGAGGCCCGTGACGACGCCCGGCAGGGACTGCACGCCCTGGACGGTCTGGAGCGAGGTCACGGTGCCGAGGACGGTGCTGACGTCGCCGACCACGGCGCCGGCGAGGCCGCCGGAGATGGCGAGGCCGCCGGAAACGGCGTCAAGGTCGGCGTCGGCGATCTCACGGGTCTCGATGTCGTTACGCATGTGTGCGCACCCTTCAATTCAAGTGAATGTTTTTACCCGGCCGGAATCAAGCACCGTTCGGCGGTGGCCGCGATGTGCAGATGTAAGCACGCGAACGGGTTGCCCGGCCAACCGAGTTGAGGTGCCGCGGCACACGAATTCATCACCGGATCGAAGGGCGCTTCGATCTATTTGGCAGATCGCCAGGAGATCGCCACAGGTTCTCCGCAGGATCGAGTAACAAAATCGACGCTCCGTCGCCCCGGCGGAACACAAGGGGACATAACCGCCTCGAACGACGGGAGCGCGGCCGTCGTGTCGGGGGGCGACACAAGGGGAGGGGTTCCCTCCTCTTGCACGATGTGAAGATTCGCCGGAGCGACGCTCGGTGAGGGGGCCGACACCCCGGGTGCCGGCCGAACTTCGAGCGCCGCTCCGGCGACGAGGGCCCGACTAGGACACCGACGCCTTCTCGGGAGCGGGGGCGGTGGCGGCCGACGGCGTCTCCGCGGCGGGGCGGGGCGCCGCGCGCCCCCGCAGGCCGAGGCCCGCGATCAGCGCGACCAGGGCGAACGCCGTGGCGCCGATCCAGAAGGTGAGGGTGAAGCCGGACTCCGCCGGCAGCGGCGGGACGCCGGCCGGGAGGTGCTCGATGGTCGCCGAGGCGAGGATCGTGGTGACGACCGCGCTGCCGATCGCGCTGCCCGTGGAGCGGGAGATGGAGTTGATGCCGTTGGCGATGCCGCTCTGGTGGTGCGGGACGCTCGACATGATGACGGCCGGCATGGCCGCGTAACCGAAGCTGACGGCCGCGCCGACGACGATCCCCGCCCCGATCACCGAGGCCGTGTGGCCGTGGCCGAGGGCGAGCCAGGCGAAGCCGACGGCGCCGAGGCAGGCGGCGAGGGCGAGGGCCGTGCGCGGTCCGCGGTGGCGGACCAGCTGGCCGCCGATCGGGGAGGCGAGCAGCGAGACGATCGCACCGGGGAGCAGGAACTCCACGGAGGCACGCAGGATGGACGCGTCGAAGCCGTAGCCGGTGAGGGCCTCGGGCATCTGGACGAGGTAGGAGACGCCCAGGAAGTTCGCGAACATGCCGAAGCCGACGAGGATGCCGGCCAGGTTGGCCATGAGGACCGGGCGGTGGACGAACATCCTCATGTCGACGAGCGGTTCGCGGACCTTGCGCTCCACGAGGACCCAGACGACGGCCATGACGGCCGCGCCGGCGAAGCTGCCGAGCGTCCGCGCCGAGGCCCAGCCCCACTCGTGGCCCTGCGAGATGGGCAGCAGGAGCAGCAGCAGCGTGATGCCGAGGGTCAGCGCGCCGAGGAAGTCGGTCCGGCCGCCGGTCTTGTGGCGGGTGGCGGGGACGAGGAACACGACCGCGAGCAGGGCGAGCGCGGCGAAGCCGGTCGCCATCCAGAAGGCGCTGCGGTAGTCGGCGTCGGAGCCGGAGGTGAGCAGGCCGGTCGCGACGAGCGCGAGGCCGCTGCCGAAGGCGAGGGTGCCGCTGACCAGGGACATGGCGCCGGGCAGCTTCTGCGGCCTGACCTCCTCGCGCAGGACGGAGAGGGCGAGCGGGAAGATCGCGGTGGCGGCGCCCTGGAGGACGCGGCCGAGGATCAGCAGGGGCAGCGAGGTCGCGAGGGCGGCGACGACGGAGCCGACGACCATGACGCCGAGGACGGCGACGAGGGTGGGCTTCTTGCCGTGCTGGTCGCCGAAGCGGCCGAGCAGCGGCGTGAAGACGGCGGCGGAGAGCAGCGTGGCGGTGGTCACCCAGCTGACGTTGGCCGTGGAGGTGCCGAGGTCGGTGCGGATGAGGCCGAGGATCGGGACCGGCAGGGTCTGCATCATCGAGACGACCATGGCGGCGAGACTCAGGGCGAAGACGATGACCGTCTCGCGCCGGGCATCGGCGGCGGGCGGTGCGGGGGCGTGACTCATGGCAGGGAGGGCCTTTTCCGGTGACGCGGGAGCTTCAGATCATCGATGTTTGATGTCATCAAGTACTTCGTCGAAGGTAGACCCGGATACTTGAGGTGGTCAAGTAAACAATTGATAATGTCAAGTGTTCTGAGTACGCTCGACCCATGACCGCGACGACCTCCCCGGCCCCCACCAAGCTCCAGCTCATGGAGCTCCTCGCCGCCATCGGCACGGCCCAGTGGCGCGACTTCGCGGCCGCCGCGGCCCACCACGGTCTGACCTCCACCCAGGCCAAGGTCCTCGCGCAGCTCAACGGCCCGCTGCCGATGCGCGCCCTGGCCACCCTGCTCGTGTGCGACGCGTCCAACGTCACCGGCATCATCGACCGCCTGGAGGCCCGCTCCCTGGTCCGCCGCGAGCCCGACCCCTCCGACCGCCGCGTCAAGAACGTCGTGGCGACCGACGAGGGCCGGGACATCATCCGGCGCGTCCGCGAGGAGATGCAGGCCACCAGCGGCGCGCTCGACACCCTCGACGCGGCCGAGAGCACGACCCTCTACGAGCTGCTCGCCCGGCTGCGCCCGGGCATGGAGAAGAACACCTGACCGAGAAGGTCGGGGACCCCTCGTCGACACGCCCCGACCGACAGGCCAGGACCCGTCGTCGACACCGCCCGCCCGAAGGTCAGGGGCTCGTCGTCGAGACCGCGTACACCCGGGGGAACGCCGGCTCGGTGAGGTCGACCGTCAGGTCGGTCGCCGGGCGCGGTTCCTCGCGCTTCACCGTCGTACCGGCCCAGTTCATGCCCTCGACGAAGCTCCAGCCCGCGATGTCCGTGTCACGGTCGCCGACCGTGATCCGGCCCGGGGTGAGCGCGGCGCGGCTCGTGCCGGACTCGGCGAGGAAGGCGTCCAGGCCGGAGGCGGTCGTCGTGAACTGCACGTACAGCCGGCTGGTCTTCCAGTTGCTGGTCTCGTAGTACGCGACCCCCCACGCCCCGGCCGGGATCGGGACCTCGAAGATCCGGCGCTTCATCAGCGAGGGCCAGTTGTCCTGGAGGCCCGCCGCCGAGGACTCGCGCTCCTTGTCGCGGCCGCTGTCGCGGCTCTGGCCCGCGGAGATGACGAGATAGCCGGCCGGGATGCCCACGAGCAGGACGATGATGACGGCGGTGAGCCAGCGGCGGCGGATCATGTGCCGGTGGTCCTCGGGGAGCTTGCCCCCGGGCTCGCGCGGCGGGCTGGACTGGTGGGGCAGGGTCATGAAGGCGGGTCCTCGGGGATACGGGCGGCCCGGCCCGAGGTCCCGTTGCGCAGGGCCTGGGCGTAGCGCTCGTACCGTTCGTACCGCTCCACCCGGCGCCGGTTGGCGCGGCGGAAGCGGCGGGCGACGAGCCGGGCGAGGTCGGCGGCGCCGACCATCCCCGCCTCGGGGCCGAGCTGGGCGCGGGTGATACGGGCCTCGGGACGGTAGCCGCGGCCGGTGAGGTGGCGGCGGAAGGAGTCCCTGGCGGGGCCGATGAGCAGGTCGTCGGCGGCCGAGACACCACCGCCGATGACGAAGCAGGAGGGGTCGAGGGCGGCGGCGAGGTTGGCGATGCCGACGCCGAGCCACTGGCCGATGTCCTGGAACAGCTCCACGCACATGGCGTCGCCCTCGCGGGCGAGCTCGGTGATGAGCGGTCCGGTGATCTCGGGAACGTTCCCCTTGACCCGTTCGATGATCCCGTACGCGACCGGGGAGTCGGCGGCGGCCAGCTCGCGGGCCTCGCGGACCAGGGCGTTGCCGGAGCTGTACTGCTCCCAGCAGCCACGGTTGCCGCAGGGGCAGCGGTGACCGCCGGGGACGACCTGCATATGGCCGAACTCGCCGGCCACCCCGAACTTGCCGCGCTTGACCTGGCCGTCCTCCAGGATGGCGCCGCCGATGCCGGTGCCGAGGGTGATCATGACGAGGTGGTCCTCGCCGCGTCCGGCGCCGAAGCGCCACTCTGCCCAGGCTGCGGTGTTGGCGTCGTTGTCCACCATGACGGGGACGGCGAGGCGGCTCTGGAGGGCGTCCTTGAGCGGCTCGTTGCGCCAGGCGAGGTGCGGGGCGAAGAGCACGGTGGCGCGCTCGGCGTCGACCCAGCCGGCCGCGCCGATGCCGACGGCGTGCACGTCGTGCCGGTCGGAGAGGTCCAGGACCAGCTCGACGATGGTGTCCTCGACGACCTTGGCGCTCTTGGACTTGTCCGGGGTCTCCGTACGGAGCTTCTCCAGGATGTTGCCGTCGGCGTCCACGACGCCGGCCATCACCTTCGTACCGCCGATGTCGATGCCGACGGTCGGCACCCGCGGCGCCGTCAGATGGGAGCGCCGCTCCCGGGAGCCGACGGTCCGCAGCACGGTGCCCCGGGCCGATCCCCGGTGGGCGAGGTCACGGTAGGTACTCATCGGCTCCGATTCTGCCAGGTGGGGTGTCAAGGGGCCGTTCGATCGCGGCCGCGTCCGTCACGTCCCGGACGGCCGCTCCAGTTCGTGCCGCAGGTCCTCCAGCTCGGTGCCGCCGGCCATCTGCCGGGTCAACTCGTCGAGCGTGACGGAGCCCTTGGTGTGGCTGCCGGCCATGACGCCCCGCTTGAGCAGCACGAAACGGTCGCCGACCAGGTACGCGTGGTGCGGGTTGTGGGTGATGAGGACCACGCCGAGACCCTGGTCGCGGGCGGCGGCCACGTACTTCAGGACGACGCCGGACTGCTTGACGCCGAGCGCGGCGGTGGGCTCGTCGAGGACGAGGACCTTCGCGCCGAAGTGGACGGCCCGGGCGATGGCCACGCACTGCCGCTCGCCGCCGGACAGGGTGCCGATGGGCTGGTCGACGTCGCGCAGGTCGATGCCCATGCGGAGCAGCGCCTCGCGGGTGGTGGTCCGCATCAGGCCGACGTCGAGCCGCTTGAAGGGGCCGGAGCCCTTGGTGGGCTCGGAGCCGAGGAAGAAGTTCCGCCAGACGGGCATCAGCGGGACGACGGCGAGGTCCTGGTAGACGGTGGCGATGCCCCGGTCGAGGGCGTCGCGCGGGTTGGCGAGGGTGACCTCCTCGCCCTCGATGCGGAAGGTCCCCGTGTCGTGCTGGTGAAGACCGGCGACGATCTTGATGAGGGTGGACTTGCCGGCGCCGTTGTCGCCGAGGACACAGGAGATCTCGCCGGAGCGGACCTCCAGGGAGACCCCTTCGAGGGCGCGGATGTTGCCGTAGTACTTGCTGACGTCGTCGAGCTCGACGAGCGGAGCGGACTCGATACTCGTGGCCGTCGTCACTTGGTGGCCTCCACGCGCTTGCGGATCCAGGCGTTCAGCAGGGTCGCCAGGAGGAGCATCGCTCCCAGGAAGAACTTGAACCAGTCCGGGTTCCACTCGGCGTACACGATGCCCTTGCTCGTCATGCCGAAGATGAGGGCGCCGACCGCCGAGCCGATGGCGGAGCCGTATCCGCCGGTGATCAGACAGCCGCCGATGACGGCCGCGATGATGTAGATCAGCTCGTTGCCGACGCCCTCGCCCGACTGGACGACGTCGAAGGAGAAGAGCAGGTGCTGGCCGGAGATCCAGGCGCAGAACGCCACGCCCAGGTAGAGGCCGATCTTCGTCCGGTAGACCGGGACGCCGACCGCGCGGGCCGCGTCGGCGCCGCCGCCGACCGCGAAGATCCAGTTGCCGAAGCGGGTGCGGAGCAGGATCCAGGTGGCGAGCGCGACCAGGCCGAACCACCACAGGATGGTGACCTTGAACTCGACGCCGCCGATGGTCAGCTGCGAGGCGAAGAGCTTGCGGGCGGAGGAGAAGCCCTCCATGTCGGCGATGGTCTTGGTGGAGACGGTGCCGCTGATCAGCTTGGTGAGGCCGAGGTTCAGGCCGGTCAGCATGAGGAAGGTGCCGAGCGTGATGATGAAGCTGGGCAGCTTCGTACGGGTCAGCATGACGCCGTTGAAGGCGCCGATCGCCAGGGTGACGAGCAGCGAGACGCCGACGCCGACCCAGACGTTCGCCGTCATCTGGTAGCTGAACATCGACGAGATCAGGGCCGAGCTGGTGACCAGGACGCCTGCGGACAGGTCGAACTCGCCGCCGATCATGAGCAGCGCGACGGGCACCGCCATGATGCCGAGGACGGAGGCCGCGTAGAGCACGGTGCCGAGGCTCGACGGGTTCAGGAAGCTGTCGGCGGCCACGGAGAAGAAGACGAAGACGGCGATCGCGCCGACGACCGAGCCCAGTTCGGGGCGGGCCAGCAGCTTCTTCAGCGGGGTGGTGCGCAGCAGCCGTTCGTCGACGTGGTCGAGCCCGTCCGACGGTGGGGCGGTGGAGCTCATCGGGTGCCCCGCTCGGCGTACTCGACGAGCTTCGCGGCGTCGTCCTTGGTGATGATCTGCGGGCCGGTGAGGACCGGCTTGCCGCCGCCGAGGACGTTGGCGTTGTAGCGGTAGAGCCAGAGCAGGTCGACGGCCTCGTAGCCCTGGAGGTAGGGCTGCTGGTCGACGGCGAAGCCGAGGGTGCCGGCCTGGAGGGAGGTGGCGACCTTGGCGTTGAGGTCGAAGGTGTCGATCTCGGCCTTGCTCCCGGCGCTCTTGGCGGCCTGGACGGCGGCGTCGGCGAAGGGGGCACCGAGGGTGACGACGGCGTCGAGGTCCTTGTCGGACTGGAGCTTGGCCTCGATGGAGGCCTTGACGTCCGGCATGTTGGTGCCGTCGACGTAGAGGTTGACCAGCTCGCCGTCGAAGGTCTTCTTCGTGCCGGCGCAGCGCTGCTCGTGACCGACGTTGCCCTGCTCGTGCAGGACGCAGAGCGCCTTCTTCTTGCCCCGCTTGTCGAGCTCCTCGCCGACGGCCTCGCCGGCGACGGTCTCGTCCTGGCCGATGTGGGTGAGCGCCCCGTAGGCCTTGGACTGCTCGGCGCCCGAGTTCACGGTGATCACCGGGATGCCGGCCTTGACGGCCTTCTCGACGGCGGCCTTCATGGCGTCGGGCTTCGCGAGCGTGACGATCAGACCGTCGACGCCCTTGGCGACGTACGAGTCGATCAGCTGCGCCTGCTGCTGTGCCTCGTCGCTGTGGGCGTAGAGGAAGTTGATGTTGTCCTTGGCGGCGGCCTGCTTGGCGCCCTTCTGGACGATGTCCCAGAAGGTGTCGCCGTCACCCGAGTGGGTCACCATGGCGAAGGTCCAGCGGGGGGTGTCGACGGCCGCCCTGCCCTGGGCCTCGGCGGCCTTGCGGGCGTCCTCCGCCCGCTTTCCGCCGGTGCTGCTGCACCCGGCGAGCGCCCCGGTGAGCGCGAGCGCGAGCACGGCGCCGACTGCGGCGCGTACCCCTCCTGTCCGAAGCCTGGTCACGAGGCCGTGCCCTCCTTTGTGTCCTTTGCGTGCATTGCAGTCGTGCATTGCAGTATCGGTCATGCGGGTCGTGGCGCTCGCCAGGGGGCCGGTGTCCGGCTCTCGGGCCGGTGGGGTACGGCCTACGGACGGACCATCAGCTGGAACTCGAAGGAGTAGCGGCCGGCCCGGTAGAGGTGGGAGCCGTACTCGACGGCGCGGCCGGTGTCGTCGAAGGTGACGCGCTCCATCGTCAGCAGCGGTGCGCCCTCCCGTTCGTCGAGCAGGTCGGCCTCGGCGGCGGTCGCGGCGCGGGCGCCGACGGCCTGGCGGGCGCTGTGCAGGGTGAGCGCGGCGGAGCGGAGCATCCGGTAGAGGCCGGTGGTCTCCAGGAGCGCGGTGTCCGGTTCGCCGGGGCCGAGGAGCCCTGCGGGCAGGTGGTTGCGCAGGTACGCCATGGGTGCGCCGTGCGCGGTGCGGAGCCGTTCGAGGTAGACGACCTCGCTGCCCTCGGGAACGCGGAGGGCCGCGGCGACCGGGCCGGTGGCGGGCTCGACGCGGTTGACCAGGACCCGGGTGGCGGGGAGCTGCCCGGCGGCGTCCAGGTCGTCGTACAGGCTGCTCAGCTCCAGCGGCCGGCGGACCGTGCTGTGCACGACCTGGGTGCCGACGCCCCGGCGGCGGACCAGGAGGCCCTTGTCCACGAGGGTCTGGATGGCCTGGCGGACGGTGGGGCGGGAGAGGCCGAGGCGGGTGGCGAGGTCGATCTCGTTGCCGAGGAGGGTGCCCGGGGTCAGCGTGCCGTTCTCCACGGCGCTCTCCAGCTGCTGGGCCAGCTGGAAGTAGAGCGGGACCGGGCTGGTGCGGTCCACGGAGAGCGGGGGCAGGGCGGAGCCTGACTGCTTGGACACGGGGGGAGCGTAGCCCGGGGCGCTGATGACGGGAAGTCGTGACGTCCGGTTGTCCTGACAAATCCTTGACACCGGGGACGGACGGCTCCACGGTGGGGCCATGCGCATCGGACTCATCGGTACGGGCCGGATCGGGAGCTTCCACGCGGGTGTGCTGGCCCGCCACCCGGAGGTCGAGTCGCTGGTCGTGGCGGACGCCGACGCCTCGCGGGCGGCCGGGGTCGCCGGGGCACTCGGCGCGGAGGCCGCGCCGGACGTCACCGCGCTGTTCGCGCACGCCCTGGACGCCGTGGTGATCGCCTCGGCGACGGCGGCGCACGCGGAGCTGATCGCCCGCGCGGCGGGCGCCGGGCTCCCGGCCTTCTGCGAGAAGCCGATCGCCCTGGACGTGCCGGGGACGGCGATCGCGCTCTCGGCGGTGGCCGGGGCGGGCACGGAGCTCCAGCTCGGCTTCATGCGCCGCTTCGACTCGGGGTACCGGGCGGCGCGCGAGTCGGTGCGCTCGGGGCGGCTCGGCCGGCTGCACACCGTACGGGCGGCGACCTCCGACCCGGCGCCGCCGCCGGCCGCGTACCTCCCCCTCTCCGGCGGGCTCTTCCGGGACTGTCTGGTGCACGACTTCGACATCGTGCGCTGGGTGACCGGGCGGGAGGTCGTGGAGGTGTACGCGACGGGCTCGGACGCCGGTCCCGCGATGTTCCGGGAGGCCGGGGACGTGTCCACGGCCGCCGCGCTGCTCACCCTGGACGACGGCACGCTCGTCACGGCGACGGCGACCCGCCGCAACGGCGCCGGGTACGACGTCCGCATGGAGCTGGCGGGCGAGCTGGACCAGATCGCGGTGGGCCTGGACGACCGCACCCCGCTCACCTCGGTGGAACCCTGGGCGTCGGCGCCGCCGGGGAAGCCCTGGACCGGCTTCCTGGAGCGGTTCGCCCCCGCGTACGAGGCGGAGCTCGACGCGTTCGTACGGCTGGTCCGCGGCGAGGCGCCCAACCCGTGCGACGGCCGGGAGGCCCTGGCGGCGCTCCGGATCGCCGAGGCGTGCGAGCGCTCGCGGCGGGAGCGTCGGCCGGTACGGGTGGCCGACATCGGCTAGCGGGCCCTCGGCGCCGAGACCGGACCGGTCGACGCCGGCGCCGGACCAGGAGGCGTCACCACCGGACCGGTCGACGCCGATGCCCGGCCAGGGGGCGCCACCACCGGACCGGCAGACCTCACGATCGCACCGGGAGGTCCCGGCGCCGGACCGGGAGGCGTCCCCACCGGGCCGGCCGGCCTCACCAGCGGACCGGGAGGTGCCGGACTCCGCGCATCAGGAGGCCGGGGATCCACTCCCAGGGCTCGCCCTCGGGGTCGAGTTCCAGCTTCGGGAAGCGGTCGAGGAGCGTCCGGAGCGCGATCCTGCCCTCCAGCCGGGCGAGCGGGGCGCCCAGGCAGTAGTGGATGCCGTGCCCGAACGCCAGATGGCCCTTGGTGTCGCGGCGGATGTCGAAGCGGTCGGGTTCGGGGAACCGGGCCGGGTCGCGGTCGAGCGCCCCGATGGCGACCAGGACGTACTGGCCCGCCGGGATCTCGGTGCCGCCGAAGGTGACGGGCTCCCGGCTGAAACGGAAGGTGCTGGTCTCCACCGGCCCGTCGTACCGCAGGGACTCCTCGATCGTCCCGTCCAGGAGGCTCGGGTCGGCGCGCAGGGCGGCGAGCTGATCGGGGTGGGTGAGGAGATTGCGGACGGTGTTGGCGATCAGGTTGACGGTGGTCTCGTGGCCCGCGATGAGCAGCAGATAGGCCATGGCCCGGAGTTCGGGCCCGGAGAGCCGGTCGCCGTCCTCGGCGCGGGAGGCGATCAGACCGGAGAGCAGGTCGTCGGCCGGGCCCGCGGCCCGCTTGTCCTCGATGAGCGCGTCGAGGTAGGCGCCGAAGTCCACCATGCTCCGGGTGAAGGCCTCATCGCCGGTGGGGGTGACCAGCTCCGTCGACCAGCGGCGGAAGGTGTCGCGGTCCGCCGCGGGCACCCCGAGGAGCTCGCAGATGACGGTGATCGGCAGCGGGTACGCGAAGGCGTCGACGAGGTCGGCCCGGCCGGCCGGTTCCATCGCGTCGACGAGGTCCGCGGTGAGCCGCTCGACGCGGGGCCGCAGCGCCTCCACCCGGCGGCCGGTGAACTCGCCCGTGACCAGGCGGCGCAGCCGGGTGTGGTCGGGCGCGTCGGCCGAGAGGAGGTGGACGCCGATGATGTCCTCCTCCGGCGACCGTACCCCGATCACGTGCGGGGACTTGGCGAGCCGGGGGTCGGCGAGCGCCGCGCGGCCCTCCTCGTGCCCGACGACCAGCCAGAACCGGAAGCCGTCGGGCATCCGCACCTCGTGGACGGGGCCGGACTCGCGGAGCTTCGCGTAGTAGGGGTACGGATGCGCGGTGAAGTCCGCGCCGTACTCCCCCAGTTCGATGACGGACATCGACGCAGACTATCCGAAGGCGACGGACCCGAAACGATCAGTTCGGGCCGTTCTCGTCCCCTCCTGTGGACAAGAGGCCCGCGTCGTGGACGAGGAGGGCGATCTGGACGCGGTTGTTGAGGCCGAGCTTGGCGAGGACCCGCGAGACATGGGTCTTGACCGTGGGCACGCTCATGTACAGCTCGGCGGCGATCTCCGCGTTGGACAGGCCGCGGCCGACGGCGACGGCCACCTCCCGCTCGCGGTCGGCGAGTTCGGTGAGGCGTCCGGCGGCCGCGGTCCGCGGGGACCGCTCCGGCTGTCCGGCGACATGGCTCATGAGCTGGCGGGTGACGGCCGGGGACAGCACCGGGTCCCCGGCGGCGACCCGGCGGACGGCGGCGACGATCTCGGCGGGCGGCGTGTCCTTGAGGACGAAGCCGGCCGCGCCGGCCCGCAGGGCGCGCAGCACCTGTTCGTCGGCGTGGAAGGTGGTGAGGACGACGACCTCGGGGGCGCCGGGCTCGGCGCGCAGCCGTTCGGTGGCGGTGAGCCCGTCCACGTGCGGCATGCGGATGTCCATGAGGACGACGTCGGGGGCGTACCGGGTGACGAGTTCGGGGACCTCGCGGCCGTCGGCGCCCTCGCCGACGATCTCCAGGTCCTCGGCGCCGCCGAGCATCAGGGTGAGGCCCGCGCGGACCAGGGGGTCGTCGTCGACGATGAGCAGCCGGATGGTCATGGGGGCCACGGTAGCCAGGCGTGCAGGGAGAATCCGCCGTCGGGGGCGGGCCCGTGCTCCATCCGGCCACCGGCGAGTGCGGCGCGTTCGGTGAGCCCGATCAGGCCCTGGCCGGAGCCGGGGACGGGCGGGACCGGTCCCGCGGGTGCCGGGTTGTGGATGTCGACGGTGAGACCGTCGCCGGGGCGGCCGCGCACGGTGACGGTGACCGTGGTGCCGGGGGCGTGCTTGCGGGCGTTGGTGAGGCCCTCCTGGGCGATGCGGTAGACGGTGCGGCCGGTGGCGGCGGGCACGGTGGCCGGTTCGTCGACGGTGGTGTCGAGGACGACGTCCGCCCCGGCCTCGCGGGATTCGTCGATCAGCTCGTCGAGGGTGGCGAGGGTGGGCTGCGGCCGGTCGCCCGCGTCGCCGTTCTCCCCGGGGGCGCGCAGTACGCCGATGATCTCGCGGAGATCCTGGAGGGCCTCGTGGGCGCTGTCGCGGATGACGCCGGCGGCGCGGGCGACCTGCTCGGGTGGGGCGTCCGGCCGGAACTCCAGGGCTCCGGCGTGCACGCTGAGCAGGGTGAGCCGGTGGGCGAGGACGTCGTGCATCTCGCGGGCGATCGCCTCGCGGGCGAGCCGCTGGGCCTGCGCGGCGCGCAGCTCGGCCTCGGCCTCGGCACGGCGGGCGCGCTCCCTGAGGGCCTCGACGAGCTGCCGACGGGAGCGGACGAGCATGCCCCAGGCGGTGACGAGCAGGATGAGGGTGAAGCCGAGGGCGATGGAGAGCCCGGTGTTGGTGGTGGGGTCGGGCCGGACGAAGGCCTGCACGGTGGAGGCGGCGACGGCGAGCGCGCCGATCGCGGCGACCTCCCGGAAGGGCTTGCGTACGGCGACGCTGAAGAGGCTCGCGAGGAGGGCGCCGGCGGCGACCGGGGCCACGATGTTGAGCAACGACAGACCGATCGCGAGCCCGGCGGGCCAGCGGCGGCGCAGCCAGAGGGCGCAGCAGGCGGCGGCGCCCAGGAGCTGGTCGACGAGGGTGACGGCCTCGCTGGTGTACTGCGCGCTGGTGTCGGCGGCGATGAGGCCGACGAAGGCGGCGAGCAGGAAGAGCGAGGTGTCCACGATCCAGTCGCGGACGGTACGGCGGGGCCGGCCCTCCCCGTTCCCACCGGGTTCGGCCAGGTGGGAGGGGAGCAGCCAGTGCTGCCGGTCCGTGCGAGTCATATCGGCAATGTACGCAGCCGGGGGCGGCGTGCGGGGCATCGGCGGCCGGGCCGCTACCGAAGTCGCGGAGGTCGATACTTCGGTCGCGGTGCCTGTGGACCGGAGGCGGACGCGGCCGGCCTCCCGGCCGCGCCATGATCACTTCATGAGGAAGTTCCTGGAGGTCACCGGTTTCCTGCTCGCTCTCTTCGGTGTGGCCGGGGTGCTGCGCGAACTGACGGACGGCTGGTTCCGTCTGCTCGGCGTGACCCGGTTCCTCACGGAGAACGTGTGGTTCCTGGAGGGCCGTGAGCTGTTCGCCGACATCGTGATCGCGGTGCTCGGCCTGGTCCTCATGATCGTGTCGGACCGGGTGGCGAAGTCCTGATCGGTCCGCCCCTCGGGGCTCAGGCGCTCGTCGTGTTGAGCCGGGTCACCTCGGCGAGGTGCTCGGCCATCCGGTGCGCGACGGAGCCGCTGGTGTAGAGGGCGCCGCCGACCACGGCGAACGGCACGGAGCCGCCGAGGAGGGCGAGCATGCCGGGCCAGTCCCGGCTCTCGACGCACTCCTCGTCGTGGACGTACTCGCTGGCGAGCAGGGCGGGGCAGGGGCTGCCGCCGCCGTCCCCGTCCTCGTACGGCGTGAGGAGCAGGACGCCGAACCAGACCCAGCACAGGGCGGCGATCGTGAAGAGGCCGAGGCCCCAGCCCTGGGTGCGCCGGGCCTTGGCGCGGAACTCGTTGTCGTACACCAGTGAACGCATGGTCGAAGAAACTACCCGGCCCCGTTGTCGGCGGTTCGGCGGCCCCAACTGGTGCCCGCGAGCACGAGGATCGCGCCGGCGAGGCCGAGGACGCCGGGGCGGTCGCCGGCGAGGGCGATGCCCACGGCGGCGGCCCAGAGGGGTTCCGTGCCGAGGAGGAGGCTGACCCGGGACGGGGAGGTGCGGCGGACCGCCCACATCTGCACGAAGAACGCGAAGAGCGTGCAGAAGACGGAGAGGAAGATCAGCCCGGCCCACTCGCGCGGGCCGAAGTCGAGCGCGACCGCCCAGGGCGAGGCGCCGGTGCCGGGGAAGGCCGCGATGACGGCGAAGACGGCGACGGCGGAGCCCAGCTGCACGGTGGTGAGGGAGAGCGAGTCGGCCGACCGGACGGCCTTGATCCGGGACATCGCCAGGACGTGGACGGTACGGGCGAGGGCGGCGAGCAGCATGAGCAGGTCGCCGAGGGAGGGGGTGGTGAAGCCTCCGCCCTGGGTGAGGAGCACGACACCGAGGACGGAGAGCGCGGCGGCGCCGAGGAAGGCGCGGGGCGGTCGGACCCGGGTGACGGCGGCCTCGGCGAGCGGGGTGAAGATCATGGTGAGGCTGATGATCAGACCCGCGTTGGTGGCGGAGGTGTGGACGACGCCGTAGGTCTCCAGGAGGAAGATCCCGCTGAGGATCAGCCCGAGGGTCCCGGCGCCGCGCCACTGGGCGGTGCTCAGGGCCCGGAGCCTGGCCCGTCCGGCGACGACCAGGACGGGCAGCACCACCGCGAACCGCAGCACGAGGACCGCGATGACGGTGTGGGTGGTGGTGATGCCCTTGGCCGCGAGATAGCTGGCGCCCCAGACGACGGCGACGAGCAGCACGGGCAGGTCGGTGAGCCAGGCCCGGCGCGGGGCGCCGAGGGGCACGGGGGCGGCGATCGACGGAGCTGACATGGCGGCCGTATCTCCAACACTCGGGGCGGGGTGGAGACTTCGACGGCTCGCACGTGGAGCGATCACCGTACCGGGAGGGGCCGGTGGTGGCTACACCTTTCGGGGCCCCGCCCGTCCGTACGGGGCCCGCGGCGGGCGGACCGGTCAGGCGTAGCTGCCGTACTCGGGGCGGCCCGCGAGTTCGTACGTGGTGAGGGTGACGCCCGAGCCGGTGGTGCGCGCGTCGGTCAGCCGGAAGGCGGCGGGGCGTACGCCGTCGGCGAAGAGCCGGCGGCCGGTGCCGAGGACCACCGGGAAGACGAGCAGGTGCAGGGTGTCGATCAGGTCGTGGTCGAGCAGGGTCTGGGCGAGACCGCCGCTGCCGTGCATCTGGATCTCCCCGTCGGTGCGCTCCTTGAGCGCCCTGACCTCGTCGACGACGTCCCCGCGGAGCACGGTGGTGCCCTCCCACTCGGCGGAGTCGAGGGTGGTGGTGGCGACGTACTTGGGGAGCGCGTTGAGCTTCGTGGCGATCGGGTCGGCGGGGTCCGTCCGCTTGGGCCAGTAGCCGGCGAAGATCTCGTACGTGCGGCGGCCGAGGAGGAAGGCGGTCGGCCGGGCGAAGACCCCGTCCATGAACCGGCCGAAGTCCTCGTCCCCGAACGGCACGGACCAGCCGCCGCGCGTGAAGCCGTCGCTGGGGTCCTCCTCCGGGCCGCCGGGAGCCTGGTGGACGCCGTCGAGGGTCAGGAACTGGGTGAGGCTGAGCGTGGCCATGGTGGTGCCCTTTCGTCTCCGGTCCATCGTTTCTCAGCAGTTCGGACCGCGCCGTCCGGCGGAACTCATCGGTGACCGGGTCGGCGTCCGATTCGTGCCAGCGTCGGGACGCCCCGGCGACTTTCATTGAACCCGCAACCACTTATGGCTTCTTCTCACGGAGGTTCGGGATGTCCACGATGAACGGCACGGCGGTTCTGGTGACGGGCGGCAGCCGCGGGATCGGCGCGGCCACGGCCGTACGGCTCGCCCGGGCGGGCGCCGACGTCGCCTTCACCTACGTCCAGGACGAGGTGCGGGCCAAGGAGGTCGCGGCGCGGATCGAGGCGACCGGACGGAGGGCGCTGCCCCTGCGGGCCGACGCGGCCGACGCCGGGGACGCGGCGGGCGCGGTGAACTGGGCGGCGGACGCCCTGGGGCGGCTCGACGTCCTGGTGAACAGCGTGGGCGCCGGGGTCCTCGGCCCGCTGGAGTCGCTGACCCTCGCGGACGTGGACCGGGTCCTTGCCGTGAACGTCCGCGCGGCGTTCCTCGCCTCGCAGGCGGCGGCCGCGCGGCTTCCGGAGGGCGGACGGATCGTCACGATCGGCACCTGCATGACCCAGCGGGTGCCGGGCCCCGGCGGCACGCTCTACGCGACCAGCAAGTCGGCGCTGATCGGCCTGACGAAGAGCCTCGCGCGGGAGCTGGGCGGACGCGGCATCACGGCCAACATCGTCCACCCGGGCCCCATCGACACCGACATGAACCCGGCGGACGGCCCGTACGCCGCGGGCCAGGCGGCGATGACGGCACTGGGCCGTTTCGGCACCGCGGAGGAGGTGGCCGCGATGGTGGCGTTCCTGGCGGGACCGGAGGGGCGGTACGTGACGGGCGCGGAGTTCTCGGTGGACGGCGGGCACGCGGCGTGACGCCGTACCGGCAGGACCTCACCTGCGGCGGCGGGGCCCCGGCCCACCCGTGGGGGCCCCGGCCGAGGCAGGACCTCGGCGAGTGAGCCGAAGGGGCCCGCCGGGGGAACAGGGTCGAGCGCGCGGAGCCTCCTGAGGAACGAAGGAGGCGAGCACGGTCGGCCCTGTGAGCCCGGCTGTAGCGCCCCGGAGGCGAACCGAGCCCTCGAAGAAGGGGAGGCGCGAGGGCGCACCGGTGCTGTCGGGTCGGTGCGCCCTCGCGGGCCGGGCGGGGTGTCGTACCCGCCCAGTTCATGGGGCGGGCCGGGGGTGTCCCCCGGCCCGTCTGTTCGTACGGGTCCGGGGTCAGCCGCCCAGTTCCTGGTGGCGGGCCGTCAGGCGGGCCGTACCGGCGTCCGTGAGGGAGCCGAAGAGGCGGAGGCGGGAGATGCCGCCGTCCGGGAAGATGTCGATCCGGACGCGGGAGCCGACCGCCGGGGTGTCGAGGACGAAGCGGTGGTTGGTGTCGGGCTGGAGGCGGGTCCGGGGCAGGATCTCGGTCCACTCCTCCGAGCCCTCGGCCGCGACGGAGAGCGCGGCCCAGCCGGCGCTGTTGCCCTTGAGGTACGCGGTGTCGATCTCGACGGCGCGGATCTCGGACTCGGCGACGAGCTGGTAGCGGATCCAGTCGTTGCCCTTGTCGCGGCGGCGGCGGGTCTCCCAGCCGTCGTCCATCTTGCGGGAGCGGCCGGGCTGGATGGTGTTGGTGGCCGGGGAGTAGAAGCGGTCGGAGGCGTCCTCGACCTGGCCGCCGTTCTCCAGGGCCGCGAGGTCGAAGGTGCCGAGCACGCCGAGCCACTTCGGGTCGGGGGCGACCTCGCCGTGGACGCGGAGGCGGGCGATGCCGCCGTCGGGGTGCTGGTTGACGCGGAGGTGGGTGAAGCGCTGCTCGACGTCGACGGCGAAGCCGTTGGCGGCGTGGCCGCCGACGGCGGTGCGCGGGACGAGCGTCGTCCACTTCACGTCGTCGGCGAGGAGCTCCTCGGGCGAGGGCGAGCCGGGGACGGAGGCGGCCTCGACGGAGACGGCCTGCGGGTAGTTGCCGCGGAAGTGGGCGGTGTCGAGGACGATGCCGCGAACGACGCCGGGCGCGCCGAGCCGTACGAGGGCCCAGTCGTGGTCGTCCTCGGTGGGGTGCGGCTGCTGGGCGGAGATGCCACGGCGGCGGCGGGTCTCCCAGCCGTCCATGATCTTGCCCTTGTGGCCGAAGTGCTCGGGGTCGAACTCGGCGGCCTCGGGCTTGAGCAGGTTCTCGCGCTCGGCGAAGAACTCGTCGTTGGCGGCGATCACGCCCGCGCCGAGGCGCCGGTCGGCGAGGTCGGCGTACTGGGTGAAGGGGAAGTCGGCCGTCCGGTAGTCGGCGTAGGGGTCGCCACCGCCGTAAGGGCTGGCGTCGCCGGTGAAGGAGGGTATGCCGGTGCTCACGGGTCAGTTGTTCCTTTCGAGGAGGCGGCCGGAGGGCTCGGCGAGGGTGCCGTGGTCGGCGATCCGCTCGCCCCGCAGCCAGGTGGAGGTGACGACGCCGTTGAGGGTCTTGCCCGCGTAGGCGGTGATCCGGTTGCGGTGCTGGAGCTCGGCCGGGTCGACGGTGAAGGTGGCCTCCGGGTCGAGCACGGCGAAGTCGGCGTCGCGACCGGCCTCGATGGCGCCCTTGCGGGTGAGGCCGGCGAGCCGGGCCGGGCCCTCGGACATCCAGCGGACGACGTCCGTCAGGTCGAAGCCGCGGCGGCGGGCCTCGGTCCAGATGGCGGGGAGGCCGAGTTGGAGGGAGGAGATGCCGCCCCAGGCGGACGCGAAGTCGGGCGTCTTGAGGTCGGTCGTGGACGGGGAGTGGTCGGAGACGACGCAGTCGATCGTGCCGTCCGCGAGCCCCTGCCACAGCGCGTCCTGGTTGACGGCCTCGCGGATGGGCGGGCAGCACTTGAACTCGGTGGCGCCGTCCGGGATCTCCTCGGCGGTGAGCGTGAGGAAGTGCGGGCAGGACTCGACGGTGACCTTGACGCCCTCGGCCTTGGCGGCGGCGAGGACCGGCAGCGCGTCCGAGGAGGAGAGGTGCAGGACGTGGACGCGGGCGTTGAGCCGGCGGGCCTGGTTGATCAGGTTCTCGATCGCCGTGTTCTCGGCGTCGCGGGGACGCGAGGCGAGGAAGTCGGCGTACGAGCCGCCGGGGCGCTGGGGCGCGGCGGCGAGGTGGTGGGGGTCCTCGGCGTGCACGATCATCAGGCCGTCGAAGCCGGAGATCTCGGCGAGCGAGGTCGCGAGCCGCTCCTGGTCGAGCTCGGGGAACTCCTCGACGCCGGAGGGCGACAGGAAGCACTTGAAGCCGAAGACGCCGGCGTCGTGGAGCGGGCGCAGGTCCTTGACGTTGTCGGGCAGGGCGCCGCCCCAGAAGCCGACGTCGACGTGGGCCTTGGTGCGGGCGACCTCCTGCTTGACGCGCAGGTTCTCCACGGTGGTGGTGGGCGGCAGCGAGTTGAGGGGCATGTCGAGGAGGGTGGTGATGCCACCGGCGGCGGCCGCGCGGGTGGCGGTCCAGAAGCCCTCCCACTCGGTGCGGCCGGGGTCGTTCACGTGCACGTGGGTGTCGACGAGTCCGGGCAGCACGACGTCGTCGCCGACGTCCTCGAGCCGGGCACCGGCGGGTACCTCGGCGTCGTACGGCAGCACGGCCGCGATCGTCCCTCCGGAGACGGCGATCGACGCCGGGCGTGTCCCGTCGGGGGTGATGACACGCGTCGAGCGCAGGACCAGGTTGACGTCCACCCGTACCCCTCTTCCAGTGCTTCAAGAAAAAATTCAACGAACTGTTGAAGGAGTCTTCACTTCCGGACGACATGTCGTCAAGGGCACACTTCCAGCATCGCCGTCGGCGTCGGGCGCCGCCGCACGCCGCTTGGATGTTTCCACCAAGTGAAATGCAAATTCCGTACAGTAGAACGTAGCTCCGTACAGCCGGGACC
This sequence comes from Streptomyces sp. NPDC088553, assembly GCF_044752965.1. NCBI lineage: Bacteria > Bacillati > Actinomycetota > Actinomycetes > Kitasatosporales > Streptomycetaceae > Streptomyces > Streptomyces sp. NPDC088553. Next base: position 35,097 of record NZ_JBIVMG010000017.1, read on the forward strand.
GACCCGGACGGCTCCGGGCCGTCACCGACACCGGACAAACACGTCCTGACCGGCGCGGACGCCGACACCAGGACCATGTACCCCGGCCGATGGGCCGGTAGGCTGCTGCCTTGCCCGCCTGCCCCGAAAGGACCGTTGACGTGCCGACGTCCAGCGCCAGCACCACCGACGCCGCCAAGCCCGCCGCGAGCGGGGGCGTCCAGTCCCTTGAGCGTGCCTTCGACCTGCTCGAGCGGATGGCCGACGCCGGTGGCGAGGTCGGGCTGAGCGAGCTCTCCGCCAGCAGCGGACTCCCGCTCCCCACCATCCACCGCCTGATGCGCACCCTGGTCGCCTGCGGGTACGTACGCCAGCAGCCCAACCGGCGGTACGCGCTCGGCCCCCGCCTCATCCGGCTCGGCGAGTCCGCCTCCCGCCTCCTCGGCACCTGGGCCCGCCCGTACCTGGCGCGGCTCGTCGAGGAGACCGGCGAGACGGCGAACATGGCGCTGCTCGACGGCGACGAGATCGTGTACGTGGCGCAGGTGCCGTCCAAGCACTCGATGCGCATGTTCACCGAGGTCGGCCGGCGGGTGCTGCCGCACTCGACGGGCGTCGGCAAGGCGCTGCTCGCGCACACCCCGGCGGAGGAGGTCCGCGCGCTGCTCGCCCGGACCGGCATGCCGGCCGCGACCGAGAAGACCATCACGACGCCGGACGGCTTCCTCGACGCGCTCGTCGCGGTCCGCGAGACGGGGTACGCGGTCGACGACAACGAGCAGGAGATAGGAGTCCGCTGCCTCGCGGTCTCGGTCCCGGACTCCCCGACGGCCGCGGCGATCTCGATCTCGGGCCCGGCGGGACGGGTGACGGAAGCGGCGACGGAGAAGATCGTCCCGATCCTCCAGGAGGTCGCGCGGGAACTGTCCGCGGCACTGGCGAACACGACGGCGAACGGGGGCGCGTAGCCCTGCGGGGTGCGCCCGCCACCCCGCCCCGTGTGGGCAATCGCCCCGTTGGGGCGTGGGGGGGGGCCCCCCGGCCGCGCGGGGGGGCCCCCCCCCCCCCCCCCCCGGGGGGGCCCCCCCCGCGGGGGGGGGGGGGGGGGGCCCCCCGGGGGGGGCCCGGGGGCCCCCCCCCACGCCCCGAATGCCCACAACGGGGGGCGTGGCCCGCGGCAAGGCTCGCTGGGTCAGATGTGGGCCGGTTCCGACAGGTGGCCGTCCTTGACCTCCACCACCCGATCCGCCCGCCCCGCGTGCGCCCTGTCATGCGTCACCAGCACCGTCGCCGTCCCCCTCCCCACCGTGAGCCCCGCGAGCAGCTCCATCACCGCCGCCCCCCGTTCATGATCGAGCGCACTCGTCGGCTCGTCGACGAGCAGGACCGCCGGTTCGTTCATCAGCGCCCGCGCGATGTTGACCCGCTGCCGCTGTCCCCCGGACAGCTGGTGCGGCCGGCGCCCCGCCAGGTCCGCGAGGCCCACCGCGTCGAGGAGTTCCAGAGCCCGGCCGCGGGCCGACTTCGCCGGCCGCCCCGAGACGTGCGCCATCACCTGGAGTTGTTCCGCCGCCGTGAGCGACGGCAGCAGGTTCGGCTGCTGGAACACGATCCCGATCCGCTCCCGCCGCAGCGCCGCCCGCCCGGCCGCGTCCAGCTCCCCCGTCTCCGTACCGTCGACGACGACCCGTCCCCGGTCCGGTGTCACCAGCGTCGCGGCGACCGCGAGCAGGCTGGACTTGCCGGAGCCGGAAGGGCCGACGACGGCCGTGAGGGAGCCGGCGGGGACGGTGAGGGAGACCGCGTCGAGCGCGGTCAGCCGGCCGTCGCCGTCCGGGTAGGTGAGGGTGACGGCATCGAGGACGAGACTCATCGGGCACTCCCGAGCGCGGTGAGGGGATCGACGGCGGTGATCCGCCGGATGGACAGCGCCGCCCCGAGGACTCCGAGCACGACGATCACGGCGGCCGGCCCGAGCACGGTCAGCGGTTCGAGGACGAACGGCACGTTCCCGCCGCTGACCAGCGCCCCGACGCCGACGGCGAGCCCGGTCCCGAGCAGCGTGCCCGCCGTGAGCATCAGGACCGCCTGCCCGAGGGCGTCCTTGAGGAGGTACGGGGTCGAGGCGCCGAGGGCCTTCAGGACGGCCACGTCGCCGCTCCGCTGGATGGTCCAGACGGTGAAGAAGGCTCCTATGACGAGGGCCGAGATGGCGAAGAGGAAGCCGCGCATGAGCTGGAGCGAGCCGTTCTCGGCCTGGTAGGACCCTATGGCGGTGAGGGCCTCGGCGGGGGTCCGCGCCTCGGTGCCGACGGCCTCGTCGCCCGCGCCCCAGTCGGTGGCCCCGCCGCCGCGGAGCGCGACGACGGTGGCCTGCTCCTCCCCGCCGGTGCCGCTGTGGCCGAGCCGCTGCCAGTCGTCGAGGGTCGTCCACACGACCGGCGTGTGGCTGTACGAGGCATCGCCCGCGACCGCCGCGACGGTGAGCTCCACGGGGCCGAGGCGGACGGGGTCACCGACGGCGACGCCCAGCTCCTCGGCCGCCGACTCCGAGAGCACGGCCTTCCCCGGGGCGGGCGCCACGGGTGCGAGCCCGCCCTCCGGCTCCGTACCGAAGGCGGACACGGCGGCGGTGCGGTCCCCGGCGGCGCCGTTGAGCGTCCGGATGCCGAGCGGCGAGGCCGCGGTCACCCCGGGCCGCTCGGCCCACGCGTCCCACTGCTTCTCCGTCACCGTCGAGTTGGTGAAGGAGACCGACTGCCCGGACGGCGGCGCCGCGAAGGCGAGCCGGTCGGCGGGCAGGCCGGTGATCGCGGAGATGTTCTCCCGCGCGAGCCCGGCGGTCAGTCCGGACAACAGGCCCACGAGCAGGGTGATCAGCACGATCACGGTGCCCATGAGCGCGAACCGCCCCTTGGCGAATCCGAGGTCTCTCCATGCGACGAACATGCTGACCAGGGTGGTCGGCGAGGGCCTCGACGGGCATCGCGCCACGGATGGCTCCGTCATCAAACTTTTGGTTGAGCCCGGATTGTCTGCCGCTGTCTAGGCTGGAGGGGACATGGATCCCCACTCCTCCCCCCGCCCCGCGCCCCACTCCTCCCTCCACCCCACCCAGCGGCCCCTCACGCCCGTCCTGCGCGTGCTGCGCCTCTGTCTGCACCTGCTGATGGCGGGCCTGCTCGTCCTCGCGGCGGTACGGGCCGACTCGGCCGCCGGGACGGCGCTCGCGGTGGTGACGGGCGCGGTCTACGCCGCCGGGTCGTCCCTGCCGTCCGTACGGGACTCCCAGCGGGCCGCCGCGGTGTGGCTGGGCGTCCTGGGCTTGTGCTGGCTCGCGATGCTGTGGCTGACCCCGGAGGCGCTCTGGGTGGCCTTCCCGCTCTACTTCCTCCAGCTGCACCTGCTGCCCGCCCGCTGGTCGCTGCCGGCGGTCGCGCTGACGGCGGTCGCGGCGATCCTCTCGTACGTGGGGCACGGCGCCGCGCTCAACCCCGGGGTCTTCATCGGGCCGCTGCTCGGCGCGGCGGTCGCGGTGGCGACGGTCCTCGGCTACCACGCGCTGTACCGGGAGAGCGAGCGGCGGCGCCGGCTGATCGAGGAGCTGATCGAGACGCGGGCGGAGCTGGCGGCGGCGGAGCGGCACGCCGGGACGCTGGCCGAGCGGGAGCGGCTCGCCCGCGAGATCCACGACACGCTCGCGCAGGGCCTGTCCTCGATCCAGCTGCTGCTCCGGGCGGCCGAGCGGGCGCTGCCGCCGGACTCCCCCGCGGCGGGCCACATCGACCGGGCCCGGCAGGAGGCCCAGGGCAATCTGGCGGAGGCCAGGCGTTTCGTCCGGGCCCTGTCACCGCCGGACCTGGAGCGCGGCTCCCTGGCGGCGGCCCTGGAGCGCCTGTGCGAGCCGGGGGCCGGGCCGCGGGTCCGTTTCTCCGTCAGCGGCACGCCGGTCGAGCTGCCGACCCCGTACGAGGTGGCGCTGCTCCGCATCGCCCAGTCGGCGCTCGCGAACACGGTGCGGCACGCGGGCGCGTCGCGCGCGGAGATCACCCTGTCGTTCATGGACGCCTCGGTGACCCTGGACGTGGTGGACGACGGCGGGGGTTTTGAACCCGGCGCGGTACGGCCCTGCTCCGACGGCGGTTTCGGTCTTCCGGCGATGCGCTCGCGCGCGGAGTCGCTGGGCGGCACGTTCACCGTCGAGTCCGCCCCCGGCCAGGGCACGGCCGTCGCCGTGTCCCTCCCCCTCCCCGCTGGAGCGTGAAGAGCATGACCATCCGTCTTCTGCTGGCCGACGACCACCCGGTCGTACGGGCGGGCCTGCGCGCGGTCCTGGACACGGAGCCGGACTTCGCCGTCGTCGCGGAGGCGGCGACCGCCGAGCGCGCGGTGGAGCTGGCCGCGGCCGGGGGTGTGGACGTGGTCCTGATGGACCTGCAGTTCGGCTCCGGGATGCACGGTTCGGAGGCGACGGCGGCGATCACGGCGGTGCCCGGGGGACCGAAGGTGCTGGTCCTGACGACGTACGACACGGACGCGGACATCCTGGCGGCGGTGGAGGCGGGCGCCTCCGGCTACCTCCTGAAGGACGCGCCGCCGGAGGAGCTGGCGGCGGCGGTCCGTACGGCGGCGGCCGGGCAGTCGGCGCTCGCACCGGCGGTGGCGCACCGGCTGATGGACCGGATGCGGACCCCGGCGGAGGCTCTGACCAAGCGCGAGCTGGAGGTGCTCCAGCTGGTGGGCGAGGGACTGTCGAACCAGCAGATCAGCAAGGTGCTGTTCCTGAGCCAGGCGACGGTGAAGTCCCATCTGGTGCATGTCTTCGCGAAGCTCGGCGTGGACTCGCGCACGGCGGCGGTGGCGACGGCGACGGCCCGCCGGCTGATCAGGCGCTAGCCCCGGGTCACCGCACGCCCGTCCCGCCACGGCTGCCCTCGGACTCCCGCCGCGCCGCAGCCGCCACCGTAGACCTGTCACGCCACGGCCGCCCCCGCGCACCCGTCAGTCGACCGGCCCCCGGGGGGTCGGCGGCCCGAAGAGTTCCACCGCACGCCGGACCCCGTCGAGCCCGTCCGCGAGCGCGCTGACGGAGCCGACCGATCCCGCGACGAGCAGCAGCGAGCGGCGCAGCCGCCGTACCTCGGGGGCGCCGCTCAGCGCCATCGCGTCGAGCGCGGCGAGTTCGTCCTCGGCGATGCCCCGGTCGGCGAACTCGACCCGGTGGGCGGCCAGTTCACGGCGGAGCCGGGACACGGCGGACCGCAGTTCGGACACTCTCGGGTCCACGCCCTCGCCGGTCACTCGCCTCTGCCCCACGCTTCGCAACATGGTTCTCCCCCTCGCACGACACTGTGCGCAGAACTCCATACTCCGAACACCCGGAGCAGCGCTCCGAGCCGACCCCGGGCGGTGGTCGGGCGCCGTGAGTCGCGGGTCAGTTAACTCCTTCGCCACCCCACCGCGCCACCCTTCGCCCGGGTAATTCAGGCGACCGTGTGATTCCGCCTGATGAGGTATGCAGTCCCCATGACAACAGCGCATGACCGAACGGATGTCCACACGCCACTCGTCGCCGGACTGCTGCTCGCCGCCGGGGGTGGGCGGCGGCTCGGCGGGCGGCCCAAGGCGCTGCTCACGCATCGGGGGCGACCCCTGGTCGAGCACGCCGTGGGGGTGCTGCGCGCGGCCGGGTGCGATGTGGTGCATGTGGTGCTGGGCGCGTCCGCCGAGGTGGTACGGGAGCGGGCGGAGCTCCCCGGGTGCGTGCTCGTGGACAACCCGGAGTGGGCCGAGGGGATGGGGTCCTCGCTGCGGGCGGGGCTCGACTCGCTGGCCGCCGATCCGCGCGGGGTGGACGCGGCGCTCGTCCTGCTGGTCGACCAGCCGGGGATCGGGGCGGAGGCGGCGGCCCGGGTCCGGGCGGCGTACGTCTCGCGGGAGTCGCTCGCGGCGGCCTCGTACGACGGGCAGCGGGGCCATCCGGTGCTGTTCGGCGCCGGGCACTGGTCGGGGATCGCCGAGCTCGCGGTGGGCGACCGGGGCGCGCGGGACTATCTGGCGGCTCACCGGGATGCGATCACCCCGGTGGACTGTTCGGATGTGGCCGAGCCCTATGACATCGACACCGAGGAGGATCTGGCGCACCTGGAGTGAAGGGCGTGGCACCCAGCGCCATGGTCTGTCGATCCGGAGAATCTCGACATCAACAAACCATTGAACTTCCACCATGAGGAAACTAGTATCCACTGTTCAGAAGCGCCTGTCGGTTCAGAAGGCGCTTGCGGCCGTATCTCGGCGCCTGCGGCACTGCGTGCCGTCCCGCGACGCCCGGCGGCCGTCTGGCACCGCCCGTGAAGTCCGCTGAAGGAAGTGACAGTTCATGTCCGCACCAGCGCCGTCCCCCCTGGCCGTCGTCGATGCCGAGCCCCTGCCGCGTCAGGAAGAGGTGCTCACCGAGGCCGCCCTGGCCTTCGTCGCCGAACTGCACCGGCGGTTCACCCCGCGCCGGGACGAGCTCCTCGCCCGCCGAGCGGAGCGTCGCGCCGAGATCGCCCGCACGTCCACCCTGGACTTCCTGCCGGAGACCGCCGCGATCCGCGCCGACGACTCCTGGAAGGTCGCGCCGGCCCCGGCGGCCCTGAACGACCGCCGAGTCGAGATCACCGGCCCGACCGACCGCAAGATGACGATCAACGCGCTCAACTCCGGCGCGAAGGTCTGGCTCGCCGACTTCGAGGACGCCTCCGCGCCGACCTGGGAGAACGTGGTCCTGGGCCAGCTCAACCTGATCGACGCGTACGCCCGGAAGATCGACTTCACGGACCCGCGCTCGGGCAAGTCGTACGCCCTCAAGCCGGCCGGCGAGCTGGCGACGGTCGTCATGCGGCCCCGCGGCTGGCACCTGGAGGAGCGTCACCTCACCTTCGACGGCCGCCCGGTCCCCGGCGCGCTCGTCGACTTCGGCCTGTACTTCTTCCACAACGCCCAGCGGCTGATCGACCTCGGCAAGGGCCCGTACTTCTACCTGCCGAAGACGGAGTCGCACCTGGAGGCCCGCCTCTGGAACGAGATCTTCGTCTTCGCCCAGGACTACGTCGGCATCCCGCAGGGCACCGTCCGCGCCACGGTCCTCATCGAGACCATCACGGCCGCGTACGAGATGGAGGAGATCCTCTACGAACTCCGCGACCACGCCGCCGGGTTGAACGCGGGCCGCTGGGACTACCTGTTCTCCATCGTCAAGAACTTCCGTGACGGCGGCGCCAAGTTCGTCCTTCCGGACCGCAACGCGGTCACGATGACGGCCCCGTTCATGCGCGCGTACACCGAGCTCCTCGTGCGCACCTGCCACAAGCGCGGCGCGCACGCGATCGGCGGCATGGCGGCGTTCATCCCGTCCCGCAAGGACGCCGACGTCAACAAGGTCGCGTTCGAGAAGGTCAAGGCCGACAAGGACCGCGAGGCCGGCGACGGCTTCGACGGCTCGTGGGTCGCCCACCCCGACCTGGTCCCGATCGCGATGGCTTCCTTCGACGCCGTCCTCGGCGAGAAGCCGAACCAGAAGGACCGCCTCCGCGAGGACGTCTCGGTCGCGGCCGGCGACCTGATCGCCATCGACTCGCTGGACGCCAAGCCGACGTACGCGGGCCTGGTCAGCGCCGTGCAGGTCGGCACCCGCTACATCGAGGCCTGGCTCCGCGGCCTCGGCGCCGTCGCCATCTTCAACCTGATGGAGGACGCGGCCACCGCCGAGATCTCGCGCTCGCAGATCTGGCAGTGGATCAACGCCGGGGTGGTCTTCGAGAACGGCGAGAAGGCCACTCCGGAGCTGGCCCGCAAGGTCGCCGCCGAGGAGCTGGCCGCGATCCGCGAGGAGATCGGCGAGGAGGCCTTCGCGGCCGGCAAGTGGCAGCAGGCGCACGATCTGCTCCTGCACGTCTCCCTCGACGCCGACTACGCCGACTTCCTGACCCTCCCCGCGTACGAGCAGCTGGTCGGCTGATCTCGGAGCAGTACGGCTGACCCGACGGCCCGCACAGCGGTCGGACAGCACCTGAGCAGGGCTTCGTCCCGGTGTCGCACAGCACCGGAGACGGGGCCCTGTTCCCGTTCCTGTGGGCCCACAGGGGACGTGACGGAACCGAGATATGCAGCTACCTAGCGGTAACAAGCCGGCGGGTGACAGATTCCGCCATGCCACCGGCCGGCGGCTGTCCCCCACGTCACTGCGTACCGCAGGAGCACAGCCATGCCTTCGTCCCCCCACCGTGCGCTGCGCGCACTCCTGGCACTGTGTACCGCCGCCGGGCTCGCCTCCGTCGCCACCCCCTCCGCCCACGCCTCCGCCGGCACCGGGCCCACCGCCGTCGTCACCATGGGCGACAGCTACATCTCCGGGGAGGCCGGCCGCTGGCAGGGCAACAGCCTCACCAACAGCGGCAGCCGCAACGGCACCGACCGGGCCTGGACGGGCAGCGGTTACGACCCGTCCCGGGTGTACGGCGCCACCGCGGGCGGCTGCCACCGCTCGGACACCGCCGAGGTGAAGAGCGCCGGCGCGCTCGCGAGCTCCCTGGTCAACCTCGCCTGCTCCGGGGCGACCACGAAGAACGTCATCCGCGCCTCGCGGGGCGGCCAGGCGTACAAGGGCGAGGCCCCGCAGGCCGACCAGCTGGCGGCCGTGGCCGCCTCGCACGACGTGAAGCTGATCGCCCTGTCCATCGGCGGCAACGACCTCGGCTTCGCCGACATCATCACCACGTGCGCGACCGACTACATCGTCTGGTACTCCTACTGCCACGACGACCAGCAGGCCGCGGTCGACGCGAGGATCGACGGGGTGATGGCGGACGTCGGCACGTCCGTCGACGAGATCCGGGCCGTCATGTCCGCCTCCGGATACGCCGCGTCGGACTACCGGATCGTCCTCCAGTCGTACCCCTCCCCCATCCCGCGCGCGGCCGACAACCGCTACGGCGAGAGCGGCTGGACGCGGACCAACACCGGTGGCTGCCCCTTCTGGAACGCCGACTCCGACTGGGCCCGCGACTCGCTCGTCCCCCAGCTCGCCAACCGCCTCAAGGGCGTCGCGGCGGCCAAGGGCGTGCAGTTCATGGACCTGCGGGACGCGCTCCAGGGGCGCGAGGTGTGCGCGAAGGCGAGCCGTCAGGTGACGTCCACGGCGCCGGCGTCGGGGACGACGAGCGAGTGGGCGCGCTGGATCGACAGCCAGAGCACCCAGGGGCTCGTCCAGGAGTCCATGCACCCCAACGCCTACGGCCAGCAGGCCCTCGGCCGCTGCCTGGCCCTGGTCCACGCCCGCCCGACGGGCAATCACAGCTGCCGGAACACGGCGGGGTCGGGACCGTCGGCGATGTACCTCACGGCGGGGTAGGGACGACGGCGCCACGCGCGAGCGGGCCGAGGAGGACGTCGACGCGAGGCAGAGCGGGCCGACGAGGACTACGGCGCCAGGCCGAGCGGGCCGAGGACCCGCTCGGCCTCGTGGCGGTCGGCCGCCCGCATCGCCCGGACCAGGGCGGCGGAACCACCCGGCCAGGCGGCGGCCGCCGTGTCGAAGGCGGCACGGCGGGACTCCAGGGGCCCCTTCTTGGCGGGCAGCGCGTCGAGCACGAACAGCGCCCGTGCCGAGATCCCCACCTGGATCAGGTCGGAGGGCTCTCCCCGCGCGCGGAGGGCCTGATGGGCGTACGCGCCGATCACCGGGTCGCGGAGGGCTCCGCGCAGGGCCTCGGGCGGGGCGGCGGCGGTGTCGAGGACGGCGAAGAGCCCACGGGTGGCGGCGGCGTCCGTGGTGCCGGCGTGGACGGTGCCGAGGGCGGCGAGCAGCCGGGACCAGGCGTCGGCGGTGTCCCCGCGCGCGTGGAGCCAGTCGGCGAGCACGCGCGAGGCCACGCAGGTGGGCCAGCCCACGGCGGCGGCCACCGCGTCGGAGGCCGGCCACGCCCTGGCCTCGGCGGCGTCGGGGGCGGCGATCCCGCGTACCCCGAGGAGATAGCGGATGACGCCGGCGCCGCGCGGGGTGAGTCCGAAGGCGTCGCCGGAGCGGAAGACCAGTCCGGTGGCGGCGAGTCGGTCGAGGACGGCGGCGAGGTCACGGGCGGGGCCGATGAGCCGGGCTCGGTCGGCCTCCGTCAGATCGGCCGTACCGAGGAGCCGTACGAGCTCGGGGACGGGCGGGACGACGTGCGGGGACTCGGTCTCCCCGTCCGGCACCGCCGCCGGTACGGGTACGGCCAGGTCCTCCACGGCCGGATCGACGGCCCAGTCCTCGTACTCGGCGGCCTTGCGGCTGACGGACTCGGCCGAGCAGCCGCGCCGGTAGACGACGTACAGCAGATGCGGGGCCTCGCCCCCGTAGGGCTCGAACTCCTCCTCGGACAGCTCCTCGACGGCGGTGATGAGGGCGTTGGCGTCGTCCTCGACCGGCCCCGCCTCGATCGCGGGTGGCGGGGGTACGGGGACGGCGATGTCGCCGTGGTGGTCGAGGTGCTCGTCCAGGAGGGCGTCGGCCAGGACGAGGTGGGGGAAGTCGTCGGGGCCGGGCGCGAAGCGCGCGTACGGCCCGGCGAGCTGCTCGGCGAGTCCGGCGGCCGTCCACCGGTCCTGGAGCGCGGCGGCCACCTGCCCGATGCCGGTCGCGACGGCGTGGTCGGTGAGCAGCGGCCCGGCGGCGGGCGGCGCCTCGGCGTCCCGTACGTACGCGCGTGTGAGGGCCTCGGCGAGCAGGACGTCGGCGAGGGCCGTACGCCCCATGAGGTCGGCCCGGTGCACCCCGTCGGGCAGCGGCGCCCCGTCGAGGGCGGCGAGCCTGCGCCGTACGTCCTCGGGGTCGGTGAGGTCGGCGCCGCAGGTGCGCAGGAGCGAGGCGTACCACCGGTGCCAGGTCAGGTTCCCCGGGTCGGTCATGGCCCGCTCGAAGTCACCGGCCGCCTCCCGTAGGGCCTCGGCGACCCGTTCGCCCCGGCCCCCGTCGAAGCGGGCCGCGAGCCGGCCGACCACGGCGGGATAGACGGCGAGCGCCCCGGGCGGCACGTACACGAAGGTCGGCAGGTCCTCGACGAGCAGCTGCCGTACGAGTCCGGGTGTCGGCTCGGGCACCCCCGACTCCCGGTCGGCCCCCCGGAGGGCGAGGAGACCCAGCACCGCCTCGGCGGCACGCACGAAAACGGGATCGCGGCGCTCGGGTGCTCCGTCGAGGAAGCTGTCGAGCCCGGTGTTGGTGAGAACGGTCTCGGCCACGCTTCCCAGGGTAGTTCGGCGGGGGACGAATCGGACGTACGACGCAGGGGGCGGGGGCGGGGAATCGCCGGCGTCGGGGGCGTCTCCGCAGGGCGCGGACGACCTGGGCCGTGTACGGGGGGTGGCAAGGGGGCGATTCCGGCCCGTCCGCGGGCCGTGCCGCGGCGCCGTCAGCGCACCACCACCGTCCGGGGTGCCGAGAGGTCGCCCCAGGTGCCGTCCGGGAGTTGGGCGCGGAGGGTGACGGTGTAGCGGGTGCCCGGGGGGTCCTGGACCGGGAAGGTGTAGGTGGCGCGGCCGGGGGGCGGGGCGGTGCCCCAGATGATGGTGGTGGCGAACCTGCCGTTGAGGTGGAGTTCGTGGTGGGTCACCGGGGCGCCCGTGTCCGGTGGGGTCCAGGTGACGGTGATCTCGCCCTTGGCCGCCGTCGCGGTGAGGCGGGTGGGGGCGGTGTTCGCGGGCGCGCCCGGGGACGGCGCCGTGGTGAGGTCGGCGGGGACGCTGTCCGGGGAGGAGTTCTCGGCGGCGTCGCGGGCGCGGACGGTGAACGCGTAGGCGGTGCCGGGGCGCAGGCCGGTGACGTGGGCGGTGGTGGCGGTGCCGGGCACGGTGTGGATGCGGGTGTCGGCCTGGTAGACGTCGTAGGCGGTGACCCGGGTGTCGTCCTTGGCCGCGGACCAGCGGAGGGTCACGGCGCGGCTGCCGTCGGGGGTCGCGCGGAGCGCGCCCGGCCTGGTGGGGGGCGTGCGGTCCTGGGCGGTGGCGCGGAGGGTGGTCGCGGTGACGGTGGCGCTCGGGGGCGAGACGTTGCCGGCGGCGTCCCGGGCCCGGACGGTGAAGCGGTGGAGGGTGGCGGGGGCGAGGCCGGCCACGTCGGTCATCAGGGTGGTGGCGGGGAGGTCCTTGATCTTGCGGCCCTCGCTGTAGACCGCGTATCCGGTGACGGCCCGGTCGTCGGTGGCCGCGCTCCACATCACGTGGACCGTGCCGGCGCTGCCCGCCGTCGCGGTGACGCCGGAGGGGACGGTGGGGGCGCGGGTGTCCTTGGCCTCGGGAACGGCGGTGCCGGAGCATCCGGTGAGGGTGAGCGTCAGCGCGAGGGTAGTCAACAGGCTTGCGGCGAGCGGGCGTTGCACGGGCCGGCCTCCGTCCGTCGGAAAGGTCCAGACCTATATCGCACAGTCGGGCCGGGCTCGACAAGGGGGCGTTGTCAGTGGCGTGCGCTTCACTGAGAACATCACTCTCCGTAGTCGAATCTGGGGGAATCATGACGGACCGTACGACCTATGTGAGCCACGCCGGTGTACGGCGGCGCGGCTGGACCGACACGATGGTGCGGGAGCTGCTCGGCACACCCGATGTGCAGGGCCGCGACCCGCGCCGCTGGTCCCCCGCACCCCTGCGGCTCTACCTCCTGGCGCGGGTCGAGACGGTGGAGCGGACACCCGAGTTCGCCGAGACGTCGGCGCTCCCACCGGCCCGCTCCTCGGCCGCCGCGGCCTACGCCGAGCGGCGCCGGGCCGCCGTCCTGGCCGCGATCCGCGCGGAACCGATCGAGGTCCCCCGGCTGCCCGGTCCGGAGCTGGAGCGGCGGGCGGTCCGGCACCGGCAGCTCCTGGGCGCGCGGAGTCCCGGGACACCACCGGGCGAAGCGGCTCCGGCCGGCGCGCTCGTACGGTGGCAGGTGAGCTACCTCCGGCACGCCCTCGCGCGGTACGAGGCACTGCTCGACGGCCTGTACGGGGAGACCGGGCGCGGCGAGGCCGAGCGGCTGCTGCGGCGACGGCTGTACGAGGCGATCGGCGCCGCGTATCCGGCGCTGGCGCGGGAGTGCCGCCGCAGGATCGCGGTGGAGGGGTGAGCGGGCGCGCGGCGAGCGGGGCGCGGCCGGGCGCCGCCACCGTCGTCGGGTGCGCCGGAGCGCGGGCGGGGCGCCGTTCGCTTCACCGGGGTCCGGGTGGGCCGCCCGTCGGCCGGCACCCCTGCAGCAGGCGCGCGAGCGCCCGGCACGCCGCCGGGATCGGGGCCACGATCCTGACCGCGCACCGGGTGCGGAGCTCCTCCGCCGCGTCGCCCAGCGGGCCGCCGCCGATGACCACGGCTCGTGCCCCGTCCCGTTCCACGCACGCGCGGACCGCGCGCTCCAGTTCGTCGAGAAGCAACTCCGGTTCGGTGGAAAGGCGTTCGGGGCCGCCGGCCGTCAGGCGAAGGCCCGTGTACCGGTCGGCGAGGCCGAGCGCCGTCACATGGGCCGCGATGGCCTCGGCCAGCAGCGGTGTCGTGGTGGCGACGCCGAAGGGGGTGCCGCCTGCGGCCGCTTCCCCGAGGGCCGCCTCGCCAAGGCCCACCACGGGCACGTCGGTGACCGCGCGCAGCTCCGCCGCGCCCGGGTCTCCGAAGGCGCCGACGAGGAGGGCCACGCAGTCGTCGGCGGCCGTGGCGCGGAGGCCCGCGGCGACGACCTCCGGGGCGGCGGCGTCCAGCGCGGCGGGGTCGGTGAGCATGCGCGGGCCCCGGGTCACCGTCACGCCGCGGACGGGGAAGGCGCCGCCCAGGGTGCGCCGGGCGAGGGCGGTCATCATCGCGGTCGTGGCGGCGGAGGTGTTGGGGTTGATCAGCACCACGGCCCCGGGCCCCGCGGCGTGCGCGGGGACCGGGGCGTGCGGTGGGGCAGCGGGCGGGTTCAGTGGACGTGCGCCGCCTTCGCCGTGTGGCTGCCGGAGATCTCCTCGCCGGGCTCCATCGGCGCGGTGACCTCGTCGTCGTCCCGGCCCCGGCCCAGGTGGTTGAAGACCACGTTGAGCAGGACAGCCGCGACGCAGCCGGTCGAGATGCCCGAGTCCAGGATGATCTTCGCCGTCTCCGGGAAGGCGTGGTAGAACTCCGGCGCGGTGATCGGGATGATGCCCACGGCCAGCGAGACGGCCACGATGAGGACGTTGTTGTCCTTCTCCAGGCCGGCCTTGACCAGGGTCTGGATGCCGCTGGCGGCGACCGAGCCGAAGAGGACGACGCCCGCGCCGCCGAGGACCGGCCGGGGGACGACCGAGATCAGTGAGGCGGCGACCGGCGAGAGGCCCATCAGGACCAGGAAGCCACCGCCGCAGGCGACGACGAAGCGGCTGCGGATCCGGGTCATGGCGACCAGGCCGATGTTCTGCGCGAAGGCGCTGCACATGAAGCCGTTGAAGAGCGGGCTGATCGCGGAGCCGAGGGTGTCGGCGCGCAGTCCGGCCGCGATGGTCTTCTCGTCGGCGGGCCGTTCGACGATCTCGCCGAGGGCCAGCATGTCGGCGGTCGACTCGGTCATCGACACCAGCATGACCACGCACATCGAGATGACCGCGGCGAGGGCGAACTGCGGGCCGCCGAAGTGGAACGGCGTCGGGAAGCCGACGATGTCCGCCTCGGTCACCGGGGAGAAGTCGGTGACGCCGAACGGTATGGCGATGACGGTGCCGATGACGAGGCCCAGGAGGACCGCGATCTGCTTGACGAAGCCACGGGTGAAACGGCGGAGCAGGAGGACGACGACGAGCGTGATGCCGGCGAGCGTGAGGAACGTGGTCGAACCGTAGTCCTCGGCCGCGGGGTTGGGCCCCTGGGCCCAGCCGAAGGCGACCGGGAGGAGGGAGACACCTATGAGGGTGATCACGGTGCCGGTGACGACCGGCGGGAAGAACCGCACGAGCCGGGAGAACCAGGGGGCGGCGAGGAAGCCGAGCAGGCCGGCGACGATGATCGCGCCGAAGATCACGGGGAGCGCGTCGGACTTGTCGTCGGTGGTGTCGACGATGGCGAGCATCGGCGCGACACCGGCGAAGGTGACGCCGTTGACGAAGGGGAGCCGGGCGCCGATCTTCCAGATCCCGAGCGTCTGGAGGAAGGTCGCGAGCCCCGCGGTGAAGAGGCTGGCGCCGGTCAGGAAGGTGAGTTCGGTCCCGGAGAGGCCGACGGCCGCTCCGACGATCAGGGGCGGGGCGACAACCCCCGCGTACATGGCGGCCACATGCTGGAGGCCGCTGGTGAGCATCTTCAGTGGGGGCAACGTCTCGTCGACCGGATGCGTCTCGCGGTCGTCGGGGGCGGAGCCTGCGTCTTGTGCATTGCGAACCTGGGGCTTGGCGGCCACGGCGGTTCCTCCGGTCGGTTACACGTCGGCGGTGACGCGGGGTTCAGGGAGGTGGTGCGATGCGGTGCGGGGTGCAGGAGGTGCGGCTCGTTGCGGGGTGGTGCGGGGGTGGTGCGGTGCGCGCGTGGAGAGTCCGCGACACGGGGACGGGTGCCCGGTGGGGGTGCGGGCGGGTGTCACCGTCCCGGGAGGTGCCGTACGTCTTCTGCGTACGGCACCTCCCGGTCGGGCTGCCGCGGACCCCGCTCGGGTCCGCGGCGACCGACCGAGGGCCGTCCCCCTCGGTCGGACTCCATGGGGAGGGTCAGCCCTGGGCCGCGATGCGGGCCAGGCGCTGGGCCTCCGCGCGCGCGTCGCGCGCGATGGTGTCCTCGTCGACGGTGAGCAGTCGGTTGTTCTCGACGATCTGCTTGCCGTTGACGAAGGAGGCCGTGACCGGGGCCGCCGCACCGAAGACGATGGCGGTGACCGGGTCGGCGATGGTGGAGTGGCCGAGGCCGTCGATCTTCCACAGGACGAAGTCGGCGAGCTTGCCGGCTTCCAGGGAGCCGATGTTGTCGGCGCGGCCGAGGACCTGGGCGCCGCCGTAGGTGCCGAGGCGCAGGGCCTGGCGGGCGTTGAGCGCGGCCTCGCGGTGGGCGCCGAGCCGGTTGATGAGGAGCGCGTTGCGCAGCTCGGTGTGGAGCTCACCGGACTCGTTGGAGGCGGTGCCGTCGACGCCGAGACCGACGGGTACGCCCGCCTTCAGCATGTCGGGGACGCGGGCGATGCCGGCGGCGAGACGCGCGTTGGACGAGGGGCAGTGCGCCACACCGGTCTTGGTGCGGGCGAAGGCCGCGATGTCGGAGTCGTTCATGTGGACGCAGTGCGCCATCCACACGTCCTCGCCGAGGAAGCCGGTGGACTCGAAGTAGTCCGTCGGGCCCATGCCGAACAGCTCGTGGCAGAACTTCTCCTCCTCCACGGTCTCCGAGCCGTGGGTGTGCATGCGCACACCGAGGCGGCGGCCGAGCGCGGCGCCCTCCCGGAGGAGTTCGGTGGAGATGGAGAAGGGCGAGCAGGGGGCGACGGCGACCTGGGTCATCGCGTCGAAGGAGGCGTCGTGGTACTTCTTCACCGTCTCCTCGGTCGCGGCGAGCGCGCCCTCGGTGGTCTCGACGGCGAAGTCCGGCGGCAGGCCGCCGTCCTTCTCGCTGCGGTCCATGGAACCGCGGGCGAGGGTGAAGCGGACGCCCATCTCGGAGGCGGCGCCGATGATGGCACCGGACAGGTCACCGGAGTTCACCGGGTACACGTAGTGGTGGTCCATGGCGGTCGTGACACCGCCGCGGGCCATCATGGCCAGCGAGCCCTGCGCCGCGGCGCGCACCATCTGCTCGTCGATCCGCGCCCAGGTCGGGTAGAGGGCGACGAGCCAGTCGAACAGGTTGTGGTCGGTCGCCAGGCCCCGGGTGATCCACTGGTAGAAGTGGTGGTGGGTGTTGACGAGACCGGGCGTCACGAGATGGCCGGTGGCGTCGATGCGCCGGACCACGTTCTCCAGGCCCTCGGGAGCCTTGCCGGCGCCGATGGACTCGATCTTGTTGTCCGCGACGACGAGGTGGCCGGAGGCGTACTCGGTGTCGTTCGCGTCGACGGTCGCGATCGCCGCGTTCTCGATGACGATGCGCTGGGCTGCCGAAGGTGCTGCCATGGCGGTGCTTCCTTCATTCCTCGGGGGTGGTGTGGGCACGGCAGGACCCTAGGAGGATTTGAGTGCCGGAGCCGTGTGGCGGCTCCGGGTGCCGAGATGGTGGAAGAACAGATTCAGCAGGACGGCGACGAGCGCGCCGGCGCTGATGCCGGAGCCGAGCACGGTCTGCGCCCAGGCGGGGAACTCGGCGTAGAAGGTGGGCGCGGCGAGCGGGATGATGCCCGCTCCCAGCGCGACGGCCACCAGGATGATGTTGGAGCTGTCGTCGAGTCCGGCTTCCGACAGGGTACGGATGCCGCTGACCGCGATCGAGCCGAAGAGGACGATGCCGGCGCCGCCGAGGACGGGCATCGGGACCATGGAGACGACCGCGCCGAGGACCGGGAAGGCGCCGAGGACGAGCAGGGCGCCGCCGGCGACGGCGACCACGTACCGGGAACGCACCCGGGTCAGCGAGACGACGCCGACGTTCTGGGCGAAGGCCGAGGTCGGGAAGCCGCCGAAGACGGGGCCGATCAGGGTGGCGATGCCGTCGGTGCGCAGGCCGCGGGTGATGGTCCGGCCGTCGCTGCGCCGTTCGCAGATCTCGCCGAGGGCGAGCATGCCGGCGCTGGACTCCGTCATCAGGACCAGCATCACGATGCACAGGGAGAGGATCGCGGCGGGCTGGAACTCGGGGGCGCCGAAGGCGAAGGGGGCGGGCAGGGCCGCGACGGGCGCCTCGCGCAGGGCGGTGAAGTCGGCCATCCCGAAGGGGATCGCGGCGAGGGTGCCGATGAAGAGGCCGAGCAGCAGGGCGACCTGCTTGACGAAGCCCTTGCCGAAGCGCTGGAAGAGCAGGATGACGACGAGGGTGAAGCAGGCGAGTGCCAGGTACCTCATGGCGCCGAAGTCGGCGGCGTTCCGGTCGCCGCCCTGCGCCCAGCCGACGGGCACGGGCATCAGGGTGACCCCGATGAGGGTGATGACGACGCCGGTGACGAGCGGCGGGAAGAAGCGCAGGAGCCTGCCGAAGAAGGGCCCGACGGCGAGGCAGAACACTCCGGCGACCATCACCGCACCGTAGATGGCGGGGAGTTGGTGACCGGGGGCGCTGGTCTCGGCGATGGCGAGCATCGGCGCGATGCCGGCGGAGGACGCGGCGTTGACGAACGGCAGCCGGTTGCCGGCGAGGCCGCGGACACCGAGCGTCTGCAGGATGGTGGCGCAGCCGGCGATGAGCAGGCTGGCGGCGATGAGCCGGGTCATTCCGGCGGCGTCCAGGCCGACCGCCTGGCCGATGATGAGCGGAGGGGTGACGACGCCGGCGTACATCGCGGCGATGTGCTGGAGTGCCGCGGGGACGAGCCGCGAGGCGGGGAGCTTTTCGTCCACCGGGTGGACCTGGTCGGTCGTGTCCGGCGGGGTGGAACACGGGCCTTCGGCGAGTGCCGGCCCCTTTGCTGGCTGTGCCATGAGAATCCCTCCGGTCCGGCGCGGCCCCCGCCCGACTGCGGGCGGGCGGGGGCCGGTCACGCGGACGCCGCTTAGAGGTTGGTCATGTCGACCGGGATCTGCGCCGTGGCTCCGTCGCGGAGGACGGTGGCCTCGATGAGGCCGTACATGCGGTCGGCGGCGTAGTAGACCTCGTTGTCGTTCTTGAGGCCGAAGGGCTCGAGGTCGACCAGGAAGTGGTGCTTGTTCGGGAGCGAGAAGCGGACTTCGTCGATCTCCGAGCGGTGGTTGATGATGCGCGTGGCCATCTGGTACAGCGTCTGCTGGAGGGAGTACGAGTACGTCTCCGAGAAGGCCTCGAGCATGTGCTTCTTGGTCTGCTCGTAGGACCGCTCCCAGTTGGGCATGCGCTGCTCGTCGTCGGTCCAGTTGAACCGCCAGCGGGCGGACACCTGCGTGGCCAGGATGCGGTCGTACGCCTCCTGGAGCGTCGTGTACTGGTCCTTGATGTAGCCCCAGAACTCCGAGTTGGTGGAGTTCATGACGACGAGGTCCTTGAGGCCGGAGATGACCTCCCAGGTGGCACCGTCGTAGGTGATCTGGGTGACGCGGGTCTCCTGGCCCTTGCGGGCGAAGGAGTGGTTGACCTCGTCGGCGCCGATGAACTTGGAGTTGGCCTCGGAGGACGCGATGCGCTCCCAGGCGTACTCCTCGATCCGGATGCGCGCCTTCTTGATCGGCTCCTGGCTCGTCACGAAGTGGCGGGCGAGGTGGATGCCGAACTGCTCGGCGGACTCGATGCCGTACTCCTTGGCGAACGCGAAGACGGTGTTCTTCGTCGTGTCGGTGGGGAGGCAGTGGGCGTTGGAGCCGGTGAGGTGGACGTCGTCGAGGTCGCCGGAGAGGGCGACGGAGACGTTCAGGTCCTTGATGTGGTGGGTGTCGCCGTCCCGCGTGATCTTGACGACGCGGTTCTCTGCTTTGCCGTACTGGTTCTGGCCGAGAATCGTGGGCATGTCTGCTAGCTCCCTCGGTATACGGAGTAGCCGAACGGGTTGAGCAGCAGCGGTACGTGATAGTGCTCGCCCGGCGTGACGGCGAACGTGATCGCCACCTCCGGGAAGAACGCACCGCTGTCCCTTACGCGGGGGGCGTCCTGCTGCGCCTCGGCTTGCTTCTTGGAGAAGTAGGTCTCGACCTCGAAGTCGAGACGTACGTGGGTGGTGCCCTCCGGCAGCGCCGGCAGGTCCTTGCAGCGCCCGTCCGCGTCGGTGGCGGAGCCGCCGAGCGCGACCCACTCCGCGTCGAGGCCGCTGCGGGCCGCGAGCGTGATGGCGACGCCCTCGGCGGGGCGGCCGATGCTGGTGTCCAGGATGTGCGTGGACACCGAGGCCGTGGTGTCGGTGCTCATGCGGAGCTCTCTTCCTCGGAGGTCTCTACGAGACGGGTCAGCCGGATGCGGTTGATCTTGCCCAGTTCGGTGCGGACGATCTCCCGCTCCTCCTCGGGCGAGTTGCCGATCCGCTGCCGGAGCGCGTCGCGCATCTGCTCGCCGGTCCGGCCGGTGGCGCAGATGAGGAAGACGTGTCCGAACGTGTCCTGGTAGGCCAGGTTGAGTTCGAGCATCTCGGCCTTGAGCTCCGCTGAGGCGCCGGCCATCCCGCTCTGTTCGCGGGAGGAGGTCGGGTCCCCGGCCTTCGGACGACCGATCGGCGGGTGCCCCGCCATCGCCTCGGCCAGGTCCTCGGCGGTCAGCGCGGCCATGGCGGCGTCGCTGGCGAGGAAGAGCGCTTCGGCGGTGGTGTACGGGCGCTGGGCGAGGATCTCGCTCCCCCACGCCGAACTGGAACACACCTCGTGGAGCGCGGCGAGGGCCTCGCTGTCCGCGGAGGTGTTGAACCGGGTGAGGCCCGGTGTCGTACCTGAAGTCACGGGAAGCCTCCGTGGCTGTTTTTCGCTGTGCGTCGGACGGGCTGCGGATAGCTAACGCCCTCCGCAACACAACGTCAACACTTTGTTGAAAACTCGGCCATACAAAAGCCGTCGTCCCGACATCCGGACGACGGCTGATGGCCACACATGATCAACTACTCGCCCTTGGCGGCCTTTTCCCTGCTCAGAGCGGTCTCCCTGTTCAGGTAGTTGTACACGGTGAAGCGGCTGACACCCAGTGCCCCCGCCACCGTCTCCACCCCATGGCGTACCGCGAAGGCCCCGCGCGCCTCCAGGAGGCGGACGGCCTCCTGCTTGGCCTTGCGGTCCAGTTCGGCCAGCGGCATTCCGTGCCGCCGCTCCATCGCGGCGAGGATGTGGTCGAGGGATTCGGACAGCTGCGGCAGCCGCACGGCGAGCACATCCTCGCCCTCCCAGGACAGGACGACGTCGTCGGCCTCCGCCTGCGCGGGGACGAGCAGCTCGGCGCCCATGGCGTCGACCAACGGCTTCACCGCGGTGACCAGAGGATGCTCGTTCACTTGTCGCCCTCCCCGATCACATTGACCTGGAGCGAGACGCGGGTGGCCCCGGCCGCGAGCGACTGGCGCAGCAGCGCGTCGACGGCGGTGAGCACCTCGTCGGCGCCGCCTTCCGCCGTGTTCCCGAAGGGGCCGACGTCGACCGCGTCCAGCTGAGCCGACTGGATGACCTCACGAGCCACGACCGCGTGCGCCGGCGCCTCGTCGAGGTCGAACGGCTCGGTCGTGAACTCCACTCTCAAACGCACCATGGCCCCACGCTACGGCCCCGATCCCGCCGACGGGAGCCCCGGACCTGCGGGGACCTCTTGACAAGTGTGGCAACCCCCTTGCAACATTCCGTCAGACAGAAACTTACTTCCGCGATACGGAAGGAGCGCCGCCCCTCATGGGATACACGGACCAGCGCTTCGATGTGAACCTGTCGATCCTCTTCACGGAACTCCCGCTCCTGGAGCGCCCCGCGGCCGCCGCCGCGGCGGGCTTCACCGCGGTCGAGCTGTGGTGGCCCTGGATCGACACCGCCACCCCCGAGCAGAGCGAGCTCGACGCCCTCAAGAAGGCCCTTGAGGACGCCGGCACCCAGCTGGTGGGCCTGAACTTCTACGCCGGACAGCTCCCCGGCCCCGACCGCGGAGCCCTCTCCGTGCCCGGGGACGAGTCGGACCGCTTCCGCGCCAACATCGAGGTGGCCGCCGACTTCGCCGCCTCGGTGGGCTGCAAGGCGCTCAACGCGCTCTACGGCAACCGCGTCGAGGGCGTCGACCCGCAGATCCAGGACACCCTCGCCCTGGAGAACCTGGTCCTGGCGGCCCGCGCGGCCGACCGGATCGGCGCGATCCTCCTCGTCGAGACCCTCAACAAGCCGGAGTCGCCGCTCTACCCGCTGGTGAGCGCCCCCTCCGCGATCGAGGTGATCGACAAGGTCAACGCGGCGACCGGGCTCGGCAACGCCAAGTTCCTCCTCGACATCTACCACCTGTCGATGAACGGCGAGGACGTCAGCCAGGTCATCGCGGAGTACGCGGCCAAGACCGGCCACGTCCAGATCGCGGACAACCCGGGCCGCGGCGCGCCGGGCACCGGCGACCTGCCGCTCGAGCAGCTGCTCGACGAGCTGAAGAAGGCCGGCTACGACGGCTGGGTCGGCCTGGAGTACAAGGCCGCCGACGCCGCCGCGTCCTTCGAGTGGCTCCCGGCCGAGGCCCGCCCCGCCCGCTGATCCACCGGCCGGCCGCGCTGACGACCCTCAGGTCCGCGGGCCCGCGCCCCCTCCCCCGTACCACCTTGTTTTCGAGAGGCACCCTCACCATGAGCACTCTTCCCAAGATCGCTTGGATCGGCCTCGGCATCATGGGTTCGCCCATGTCCGAGAACCTGATCAAGGCCGGCTACTCGGTCACCGGCTTCACCCTCGAGCAGGACAAGCTGGACCGGCTCGCCAAGGCCGGCGGCACGTCCGCCTCCTCGATCGCCGACGCCGTCAGGGACGCCGACGTCATCATCACGATGGTGCCCGCGTCCCCGCAGGTCGAGGCCATCGCCTACGGCCCGGCCGGCATCCTGGAGAACGCCAAGCAGGGCGCGCTGATCATCGACATGTCGTCGATCACCCCGCAGACCTCGGTGGACCTGGCATCGAGCGCCAAGGAGAAGGGCATCCGCGTCATCGACGCCCCCGTCTCCGGCGGCGAGGCCGGCGCCATCGAGGCGGTGCTCTCGATCATGGTCGGTGGCGAGAAGGCCGACTTCGACGAGGCCCTCCCGATCCTGGAGGCCCTCGGCAAGACCATCGTCCTCTGCGGCCCGCACGGCTCCGGCCAGACGGTGAAGGCCGCCAACCAGCTGATCGTCGCGGTCAACATCCAGGCCTGCGCCGAGGCCGTGGTCTTCCTGGAGAAGTCCGGTGTGGACCTCCAGGCCGCCCTCGACGTCCTCAACGGCGGTCTGGCCGGCTCGACCGTGCTGACCCGCAAGAAGGACAACTTCCTGAACCGGGACTTCAAGCCCGGCTTCCGGATCGACCTGCACCACAAGGACATGGGCATCGTCACCGACGCAGCCCGCAACGTCGGTGCGGCCCTCCCGGTCGGCGCGGTCGTCGCCCAGCTCGTGGCCTCGCTGCGCGCCCAGGGTGACGGCGGCCTGGACCACTCGGCCCTGCTGCGCGCCGTCGAGCGCCTCTCCGGCCAGCAGGTCTGATCCAGCGCCCCCATGTGCGGGGGCCCCAGATTTCCGGTCGGTGGCGGCGCTGACAACTGTCCTGTCGCGCCCAGGCGCCGCCGCCGACCGGAACACCACACTTCCTTTTCAACAAACTGTTGACGTCACGTTCGAGCCGAATTTACGCTCCTCGCACCGTCACCAGAGCTCCCGTACGGAAGGTCACGATGTCGAAGCGCGTGCTTACGACCGAGTCCGGCGCCCCCGTCGCCGACAACCAGAACTCCGCCACCGCCGGCGTCGGTGGCCCTCTCCTCCTCCAGGACCAGCACCTGCTGGAGAAGCTCGCGCGCTTCAACCGTGAGCGGATCCCGGAGCGTGTGGTGCACGCCCGCGGCTCCGGCGCGTACGGCTACTTCGAGGTGACCGACGACGTCACCGCGTACACCAGGGCGAACTTCCTCGGTGAGGTCGGCAAGAAGACCGAGACCTTCATCCGCTTCTCCACCGTGGCCGACTCGCTCGGTGGCGCGGACGCCGTCCGCGACCCGCGCGGCTTCGCGCTGAAGTTCTACACCGAAGAGGGCAACTACGACCTCGTCGGCAACAACACCCCGGTGTTCTTCATCAAGGACCCGATCAAGTTCCCCGACTTCATCCACTCCCAGAAGCGCGACCCGTTCACGGGCAAGCAGGAGCCGGACAACGTCTGGGACTTCTGGGCCCACTCCCCCGAGGCCACCCACCAGATCACCTGGCTCATGGGCGACCGCGGCATCCCGGCCTCGTACCGTCACATGAACGGCTACGGCTCGCACACCTACCAGTGGACCAACGAGGCGGGCGAGGCCTTCTTCGTCAAGTACCACTTCAAGACGAACCAGGGCATCCGCAGCCTCTCCGCCGACCAGGCCGCCGAGCTCGTCGGCAAGGACGCGAACTCGCACCAGACCGACCTGCTGCAGGCCATCGAGCGCGGTGTGAACCCCTCGTGGACCCTGTACGTCCAGGTGATGCCGGCCGCCGAGGCCGCGGACTACCGCTTCAACCCCTTCGACCTCACCAAGGTGTGGCCGCACAGCGACTACCCGCTGCAGCGCGTGGGCCGTCTGGTCCTCGACCGCAACCCGGACAACGTCTTCGCCGAGGTCGAGCAGGCCGCGTTCTCCCCGAACAACTTCGTCCCGGGCATCGGCCCCTCGCCGGACAAGATGCTCCAGGGCCGCCTCTTCGCCTACGCCGACGCCCACCGCTACCGCCTCGGTGTGAACCACACGCAGCTCGCGGTGAACGCCCCCAAGGCGACCGTGGCCGAGAACTACGGCCGCGACGGCGCCATGGCCACCCGCCAGGGCTCGCGCCACGACAAGAACTACGAGCCCAACTCGTACCAGGGCCCGGCCCAGACCGACGCGGCGCTCTCCGCCCCGCTCGCGATCCACGGCTGGACCGGCACCCACGAGGCGCCGCAGCACACCAAGGACGACGACTTCTTCCAGGCCGGTGAGCTCTACCGCCTGATGTCCGAGGACGAGAAGAAGCGCCTGGTCGCCAACATCGCCGGCGGTCTGTCCCAGGTGTCCCGCGAGGACGTCATCGAGAAGAACCTCGCGCACTTCGCCGCCGCCGACGCGGACTACGGCAAGCGCGTGGCCGAGGCCGTCAACGCCCTGCGCGAGGACTGACCGACCGGCACCACCCAGACTGCGTACGGCACCTGACGGGAGGTCAGCGCCGTACGTGGTCCGGATCGCCGACCCGGATGAGGGGTGGCCGGCGATCCGGACAAGCGTGAGGACCGCGGCGGCGTCGAGCCAGTGCGGTGGTAAGGGCGCCGATCCCCCTTCTTGACCTGAAAGAAGGGGAGCACCGGTCGCCCGTCGGCACCGCCGCGGTCCCAACGCCCTCTCCCTGAGAGGCACGGCACAACCCAAGACTCCGCCCGGCGGCGCGAACGTCCTGTCGCGCCAGCCTCGTGCCGTCGGGCGGTCACAAGCCGGAGAGCGCGGAACCAGGTTTACGGTCCCTGGTTCCGCGCTCTTCTTGTATGTGGACGCCCGTCAACGCATCGTTTCCGCGGTGAAGATCCGCACCCGCTCGGAGGAGCGCGCCGCGGTTCGGGTCCCCCGCACCCGGGCGGCGGCGCTATCCACTCGTACATGATCAAGAACCTGTTGCGCGGGCTCGCCCCGCTCGCCCTCGTCCTGTCCCCGCTCGCCGTCACCTCCCCCGCCCTCTCCGCGAACGTCGTGATGCTGCCCGACGCGCTCGCCGAGCTCACCGAGGCGGCCGAGGACCCGGGCGGCTACCGGGCGAGCGCGTTCCCCCACTGGAACGCCGGCCTCGACGCGACGGACGGCTGCGACACCCGCTCCGAGGTCCTGCTCGCCGAGGCCGTCGAGGCGCCCACCACCGGTGCCGGCTGCACGCTGGCCGGGGGCCGCTGGACCTCCTCCTACGACGGTCAGAGCGTCTCCGCCCCGGCCGCGCTCCGCGTCGACCACCTCGTCCCGCTCAGCGAGGCCTGGGAGTCGGGGGCCTCCGGCTGGACCGCCTCGCGGCGCGAGCGGTTCGCGAACGACCAGGGCGCCACCGCGACGCTCGTCGCCGTCACCGCCCGCAGCCTGCAGGACAAGGCGGGACGGGACCCGGCCGGCTGGGTGCCCTCGGACGCCGCCCAGTACTGCCGTTACGTCGGCGAGTGGGTGTCCACCAAGCTGCGCTGGGGCCTGTCCGCCGACAAGGACGAGGTCGAGGCGCTCAAGCTGTTCGCCGACGGTCCGTGCGAGGAGACGGTCGTGATCCGCTCGGCGACACCGGAGTAGGCCCCTGCGCCCTCCCCTCGGCCCGTGCCAGCGCATACGTCACGGCGAGCGAGGCGAGGGCGAGGAGCACCATCCCCGTGCGCGGTGACGTGTACTGGGCGAGGGTGCCGGCGAGCGCCGCGCTCACCCCCTGGAGCGCGAGCATCCCCGCGCTGTGCAGGCCGAGGGCGTGACCGCTCAGCTCCTCCGGCACCAGGGCCATCAGCCGCTCCTGGTGCAGGAGGCTCGCCGCGTAGCCGCTCGCCGAGACCGTCACCACGAGGAGCACGAGCGGTAGGGCCGGGTCCAGGGCGAACACCAGGAACGGGGCCGCGAGCAGTGCCTGGAGCGGGAACCGGGTCCGCCCGCGCAGCCGGGGCGGCAGGAAACGGCCGACGGCGGTGTCCCCGGCCAGCATCCCGAGCGCCGCGCAGGCGAAGAGGAGCCCGGCGCGCTCGGGGTCGTACGGCACGAAGAGCGACTCGCAGCCCACGATCAGCCCGTTGGGGATCCAGAGGGCCAGATAGGCGCGGCGGCGCGCGGGCGAGGACAACAGCCGCCGGTTGGTGCGCCAGGTCTCGCCGACCGAGGCCCGGCCGGCGGCGCGCGGCGGGCGGGCCCCGAGGCCGAGGCGGGCGAGGAGCGCGGCGGTGAGGTAGAGGCCGGCGCCCACGAGGACCGTGCCCCGCGGCGAGAACAGGGCGATCAGGAGGCCACCGGTCGCGAAGCCGCCGATCTGGCAGACGCCGACGGCCATGTTCGTCACCGAGCGGCCGAGGAGGTAGTCCTCGCGGGCGAGGATCTCGTTGAGGAGGCCGTGGCGCACGCCGCCGCCGAGCGAGGCGGCGAGCCCCTCGGCGAGCAGGACGGCGAAGACCGCCCAGGCCGGCAGCCCGGGAACCGCCAGGACGGCGGTGCCCAGGGCGAAGAAGAGCGCGATCCCGGAGATCGCGGCCCGCGGCGGCAGCCGGTCGGCGGCCGAGAGCAGGGTGGTCGCGCCGATCAGCTGGGCGAGCGAGGGCCCGAAGAGGGCGAGCGCGGAGAGGAGCGGGGAACCGGTCGCGCGGAACACGAGCGTGGCGAGCCCGAGCCCGACGACCGTCTGCGCGGCGGTGTGGACGGCTCCGGTGAGGAAGAGCGGGGTGAACTCGGGGGTGCGGAAGAGGTCGCGGTAGCGGGGCATGCGGGGAGTCTCGGGCGCGGGCCGCGGCCTCGATAGTGTTTCGCGGAGCGGCGAAACGACGGGGGCGGGCGGCATGGGCTGGTGGCAGATCGGTACGGACTCCCTCGCCGGGAGCAGGTTCGTCGTCTCCCCGCTCGCCGAGACGATCGCGGCCCTCAAGACCCTGCACTCGGCTGCCCGCGGCCACGGGTCCGGCGCCCACCCGGGCGAGCGCGCCTGGCTGGCCGCCCATCTGCCCGCGTACCGGGCGCGGCTCGCCGCCGAGCCGCTCGACGCGCTGCTCGTACGGGCGGCCATCGGCCCCACCTGGAACGCCGACTTCCTGACGCCCACGCCGACGGGCGACCGCGAGCGGTCCTTCGAGGAGGAGGTCACGGCGGTCCGCGAGGCAGAACCCGCCGACGCGGTACCGCAGTTGGAGGTCGCGGTCGGCGGCCCCGTACCGGAGCCGCTACGGTCGGAGACGGACCTGCCGCGGCGGATGGCGGCGGTCCTGGAGTGGGTGTGGCGGGAGACGGTGCTGCCCGACTGGCCGCGCCGCCGCCGGATCCTGGAGGCCGATGTGGTGGCGCGGACGGCCCGGCTGGCCCGGGACGGCTGGGCGGCGGCGCTCGACGAGCTGTGCCCGGGAAAGATGCGCTGGCTGGGCGACGGACGGCTCCAGGTCAACCCCCGCGCGTACCCGCCGCGTTCGGTCGACGGCGGTCGACTGCTGTTCGTCCCGGTGACCCCGGACACGGGCTGGGTCTCCTGGGAGGGCACGGAACGGTTCGCGGTGGTCTACCCGTGCGCGGGCGTCCTGGCGGACCGCGTGGGCCCCGTCGCACCCCAGGCACTCGGGGCCCTGCTCGGCACGGCCCGCGCCGGGGTCCTCGTACGGCTCGAATCCCCCGCTTCCACCAGCCAGTTGGTGGCGCTCACCGGGCAGGGACTCGGCTCGGTGGGGCGGCATCTGAAGGTGCTGCTCGACGCCGGACTCGTACGGCGGGGACGAGCGGGCCGGTCGGTGCTGTACGAGTGGACGGAGGCGGGCGCGGTGCTGGTGGCGGCACAGGGAGACCCCCGCCCCGGTGCTCCTCGGGGCGGGGGTCTCCCTCTGACGAGGGGGACGATCAGACCTTGAGGGCCTTGATCGCGGTCGGCGCGTGGCCGGGCTCGGTGGCCAGCTCCTCGAACTCGGTGACATCGCTCATGTCGACCGTCTTGCTCATCGCGATGTTGGTGATGCGCTCCAGGATGGCCTCGACGACGACGGGGACCTGGTGCTCGACGGCCAGCTTCTTGGCCTCCTCGAACGCCTCGCCCAGCTTGTCGGGGTCGGTGACGCGGATCGCCTTGACGCCCAGGCCCTCGGCGACCTTGACGTGGTCGACGCCGTAGACGCCGATCTCCGGGGTGTTGATGTTCTCGAACTCGAGGTTGACCTCGAAGTTGATGCCCAGGTTGCCCTGCGCCTGGCGGATCAGGCCCAGGTAGGCGTTGTTCACCAGGACATGGACGTAGGGGACCTTGTGCTGGGCGGCGACCGCCAGCTCCTCGATCATGAACTGGAAGTCGTAGTCGCCGGAGAGCGCGACGATCGGGGTCTCAGGGTCCGCGGTGGCGGCACCGATGGCGGCCGGGATGGTCCAGCCGAGCGGGCCGGCCTGGCCGCAGTTGATCCAGTTGCGCGGCTTGTAGACGTGCAGGAACTGGGCCGCGGCGATCTGGGAGAGACCGATGGTGGTGACGTAGCGGGTCTCCGGGCCGAAGGCCTTGTTCATCTCCTCGTAGACGCGCTGCGGCTTCAGGGGGATGTTGTCGAAGTGCGTACGGCGCTGGAGGGTCGCCTTGCGCTCCTGCGCCGAGGCGGCCCAGGCGGAGAAGTCCGGCAGCTTGCCCGCGGCCTTGAGCTCCTTGGCGATCTCGACGAAGAGCTCCAGCGCGGCCTTGGCGTCGGAGGCGATGCCGAAGTCCGGGGCGAAGATCTTGCCGATCTGGGTGGGCTCGATGTCGACGTGGACGAACTTCCGGCCCTTGGTGTAGGCGTCCATGTTGTAGCCGGTGTGGCGGTTGGCCCAGCGGTTGCCGATGCCGAGGACGAAGTCCGACTCCAGGAAGGTCGCGTTGCCGTAGCGGTGCGCGGTCTGGACGCCGACCATGCCGGCGGCCAGCTCGTGGTCGTCCGGGATGGTGCCCCAGCCCATCAGGGTGGAGATGACCGGGATGTTGGTCAGCTCGGCGAACTCGACGAGCAGGTCGGAGGCGTCGGCGTTGATGATGCCGCCGCCGGCGACGATCAGCGGGCGCTCGGACTCCAGGAGGAGGTTCAGCGCCTTCTCGGCCTGGGCGCGGGTCGCGGCCGGCTTGTAGACCGGCAGCGGCTCGTACGTCTCCGGGTCGAACTCGATCTCGGTCAGCTGGACGTCGATCGGCAGGTCGATGAGGACCGGGCCGGGACGGCCGGAGCGCATCAGGTGGAAGGCCTGCTGGAAGACGCCGGGGACCTGCGCGGCCTCCAGGACGGTCGTCGCGGCCTTGGTCACCGGCTTGGCGATGGCGGCGATGTCGACGGCCTGGAAGTCCTCCTTGTGGAGCTTCGAGACCGGGGCCTGGCCGGTGATGCACAGGATCGGGATCGAGTCGGCGATCGCCGAGTACAGGCCGGTGATCATGTCGGTGCCGGCCGGGCCGGAGGTACCGATGCAGACACCGATGTTGCCGGCCTTGGCACGGGTGTAGCCCTCGGCCATGTGGGACGCGCCCTCGACGTGGCGGGCCAGCGTGTGGCCGATGCCGCCGACGTTCTTGAGCTCGCGGTAGAAGGGGTTGATCGCCGCGCCGGGCACGCCGAACGCGGTGGTGACGCCTTCGCGCTTGAGGATCTCAACGGCCGCTGCGGCGGCGGTCATACGAGGCATGGGAGTGCTCCTGCTTCGGCCGGGCGGATCCAAGCCCACCGGTCGGCTCGGGAGCCCGGAGCGGCTTGTTTCCGTAATGCGGAAATACTGTTCTGCTATACGGAAGCAATGTAGGTCGGGCTCCGGAGAGCCGTCAAGAGAAGTCCGACCGGCGGGATCACGGAAGTGGCCGAACACCTCCCCCCGAGGCGTCCGATGGGTGGACGATGGGGCGGAACGACAGGGGGTTGGTTGTGGGTGAGTCGGTACCGGTGCGCTGCCCGGAATGCCTGCGCACGCAGGCGTACGCGGCACCCGTCTTCCCCTGCGCGTGCGGAAGCCCGGTGGCGCCCCCCGTGACGGCGGGCGCGACGGCGGAACCCATCACGCACCGGAACTGGACGGACGAGTGGGTCACCGTCCGCTGCGGAGCCTGCGGCCGCGAGGACGACTGGCCGCACCCGGAGACGGGCTGCGCGTGCGGGACGGTCCTGCGGATACCGGTGCGGGCGGTGGAGTCGGCGACCCCGACGGCCGGCGGGCCGGCGGAGGGCTCCGGAGGCGCCGCCGGAGCGTGGCCGGAAGCGGGTGCCGACCGATCGGGCAGGGGTTCGGGTACGCGTCCGGGTACGGGTACCGGCAGGGACACGGGTACGGGCTCTGCCGGGCCGGGAGCGATCGACGACGGCCGGGTTTCGCCCTCGCCGCCCTCGCCGCCCTCGTCCTGGTCCGGCCCGTCCGATCCGATCGATCCGTCCGGGCCGTCCAGCCCCTCGGGACGGATCGGTCCGCCCGGTCCGTTCGACCCGCCCGGTCCGTTCGACCCGTTCGACCCGTCCCAGCCGATCGCTGCGGGCGAGCCCCCGTCGCCCGGGGCGGACGCCTCCCCCGGTACGGAGCACCCCCAGCCCGTCGAACCCGGCTCGGCGTGGTTCGGTACGGGTCCCGGCGCCGCGGCAGCCGGCCCCGGCCCCGCGAGTACGGCCCCCGGAGCCGTACCCGGTCCCGGTCCGGACTCCGACGCCGTACCAGGTCCCGCTTCCCACCGTCACCCCGCGAACCCGCCGAGTCCGGGCGGCCCCCGTACCTTCGCCGAGCGCTACCCCTCCCACATACCCCTGCCGCCCACCGCCCCGCGTCCGGCGCCGGTGCGCGGAGACTTCCGGCCGCTGACGATCCGGACCGCGCGGGACGCGGTCGCCGCGGCCGCCGGGTATCTGCGCTGGCTGGGGTTCCGGGACGTGGTCCAGCCCGAGGAGCGCCCCGCGTCCGGGGTGGACCTGCGGGCGCCGGGGCTCGTCGCGCAGGTCGACCCGAGCACCCGGCCCACCGGGCTCCGGGCCGTCGAGTGCCTCTGGCTGAACGGACTGAGCGCCTCCTCCGTGAGCGTGTTCTTCTCGCTCGCCGGCTACACCTCGGAGGCCCGTTCGCGGGCCGCCGAGGTCGGCCTTCCGCTCTTCGTGCTCGACCTGACCGGCACCCCGCAGCCGGTGAACGGCGCCGCCGACGACCTGGCCTCGGGCGCCGCCTGAGGGTGCCGTCCGAGGCCGCCGTCCGGGTGCCTTCCACGGGCGTCGGCCCCGCTGACGCCGCGCCCACAACACCTCGGCATCCGAAACCGGCCATTCACGCGTGACGATCACGCTCCCCCGGGCACAACACCCTCGGGGGTGGGCGTCATGCCGACGGCGATGTGGTGGTTCATAGGAGCGGCCTGCGGTCAACTACTGCTCGCCGTCGTGTTGTTGCGAAGCCGCAGCAAGGAAAGCGAAGGGCCGCGTCCGGACGGCGTGCCGCCGCCGCAGGCCCTGGCGCTGCTCCGGGGCGGGCGGCGGGCGGCCGTCACCGTGGCGCTGGTGGCGCTGCACCAGCGCGGGGCGGTCGCGGCGGGCCGCAAACATACGATTCGGGCCAACGGCGGCCCCGGCCGCACCCGGGACCCCGTCCAGCTGGGGGTGCACGGGGCGCTCCACAGGGCGTTCGCCCTGCGTGATCTGGCGCTGCGCCCCGAGGCGCGGCGGGCGGTGGACGCGCTGCGCCGCGAGCTGCGCGGGGCGGGGCTGCTGCAGCCGCCGGCGCGGCTGTGGGCGGCCAGGGCGCTGCTCGGCTGCGTACCGCTGACGGTGGCGGCGGGGGCGTACGCGACGGGGGCGACCGGCACCGGTCTGGCCGGGGCGCTGGGCGCCGGGGCCGCACCCGTCCTGCTCGCGGCGGTGGTGCTGCTGCGGCTGCCGCCGGCGACCCGGGCGGCGCGGCGGCTCCTCGCCGGACTGCGGGAGCGGTACCCGCTGCCGGCGCATCGGCGGGAGGTGACGGACGGGTGGCTCGTCCAGCTGTACGTGGCGCTGTACGGCGATCCGGCGCTCGCGTTGTTCCTGCCCCATTTCTCGCGGGACGGCGGGCTGCTCGACCGGCCCGCCGAGGTGGACCGGAACCGGCCGCCGCAGGCACGAGGACCGATTCCGGGCGACGGCGCGGGGTGAGGCCGAGCCATACTGTCGTATGCGCATCAGAGCGGCCGCTCCGGCCGAACTCCCGCTGCTCCAGGACATCGAACGGGCGGCGGGCGAGCCGTTCCGCACTCTCGGCATGGCGGCGATCGCCGACGACGACCCGCTGCCCCTGGACGTCCTGGAGTCCTATCGCCGCGCGGGCCGGGCATGGGTGGCGGTGGACGCCGCCGACCGTCCGGTCGCGTATCTGCTGACCGACACGATCGACGGCTCGGCCCACATCGAGCAGGTGTCGGTGCATCCGGACGCCGCACGCCGGGGCGTCGGCCGGGCCTTGATCGAGCATCTGGCGGCGGCCGCCGGGGAGCAGGGCCTGGCGGCGCTGACCCTGACGACGTTCACCGAGGTGCCGTGGAACGCGCCGTACTACGCGCGGCTCGGCTTCCGTCCGCTCACCGACTCCGACCCGGCGCTCACGGAGGGCCTGCGCGCCATCAGCCGCGCGGAGGCGGCCCACGGCCTCTCGGTCTGGCCCCGGGTGTGCATGCGCCGGGAGGTCCGGCCCGCCCCGGCGGACCGGCGCGTGCCGGAGGCGCGACAGGCCCGGGAGGCCCGACAGGGGGGCTAGGAGGTTCGGGGCGCGTCGCCCGGCCGCTCCGCGAGGTCCTGGGCCGTGCCGCCCGGCTCCGCGTACCGCTGCCGCAGTTCCACCTTCCGTACCTTTCCGCTCACCGTCATCGGGAACTCGGTGAGGATCTCCACCCGGCGCGGGATCTTGTAGTGGGCGAGCCGGTCGCGGCAGAAGGCGGTGACGTCCTCCAGGGTGGGCGGGTCGGCCGGGTCGCGGGGGATGACGCACGCGAGGATCTCCTCGCCGTAGCGCTCGTCGGGCACGCCGACGACCTGGACGTCGGCGATCTTCGCGTACCCGTAGAGGAACTCCTCGATCTCGCGCGGGTACACGTTCTCGCCGCCCCGGATGATCATGTCCTTGATGCGGCCGACGATCTGGACGTAGCCGTCCTCGCGGATCACCGCCAGGTCGCCGGTGTGCATCCAGCGGCCGGAGTCGATCACCTCGGCGGTCTTCTCCGGCTCGTCCCAGTAGCCGAGCATCACGCTGTAGCCGCGGGTGCACAGTTCGCCCGCGGTGCCGCGCTCGACGGTGAGGCCGGTCACCGGGTCGACGACCTTCACCTCAACGTGCGGCATGACCCGGCCGACCGTGCCCGTGCGGCGCTCCAGGTCGTCGTCGCGGCGGGTCTGGGTGGAGACCGGTGAGGTCTCGGTCATGCCGTAGCAGATCGACACCTCCGCCATGTTCATCTCGGCGACGACCCGTTTCATCACCTCCACCGGGCACGGCGAGCCGGCCATGATGCCGGTCCGCAGGCTCGACAGGTCGTAGTCGGCGAAGTCGGGGAGGTTCAGCTCGGCGATGAACATGGTGGGCACCCCGTAGAGCGAGGTGCAGCGCTCCTCCTGGACGGCCCGGAGGGTCGCGGCCGGGTCGAAGGAGGGCGCGGGGATCACCATGCAGGCGCCGTGCGAGGTGGCGGCCAGGTTGGCCATGACCATGCCGAAGCAGTGATAGAAGGGCACCGGGACGCAGACGCGGTCCTGCTCGGAGTAGGCGATCATCTCGCCCACGAAGTAGCCGTTGTTGAGGATGTTGTGGTGGGAGAGCGTGGCCCCCTTCGGGAAGCCCGTGGTCCCCGAGGTGTACTGGATGTTGACGGGCTCGTCGCAGGAGAGCGGCTCGGGGCGCAGCTCTCCCGGCGTACGGGCGAGGAACGCGTCCCAGCCCGGGTCGCCGAAGTAGACCGCCTCGCGGAACTGCGGGCATTCGGAGCGCACTTGCTCGACCATCGCCCGGTAGTCGCTCGTCTTGTGCGCGAGCGAGGCGAAGAGCAGGCTGACCCCGGCCTGGTTCAGGACGTACGCCAACTCGTGGGGACGGTAGGCGGGGTTGATGGTGACCATGACCGCGCCGATCCGGGCGGTGGCGTACTGCACGAGGACCCACTCGGCGCAGTTGACCGCCCAGATGCCGACCCGGTCCCCCTTCCGCACCCCGCTGCCGAGCAGCGAGCCGGCCAACCGGTCGACGTCGGCGCCGAATTGCGCGTAGGTCCAGCGGCGTCCGGTGGGCACGTCGACGAGTGCCTCCCGGTCCGGCCAGGCGGCGACGGCCCGGTCCAGGTTGGCGCCGATGGTTTCGCCGAGGAGCGGCGTCTCCGACACCCCGTGGGCGTAGGAGAGTTCGGTGGGCCCGACGGTTCCGGACGTGGTCATGCGAGGTCCCCTTCCACGAATTCCGTGCCGCCGCCCTCGGCGGTCAGCCGGCGCAGTTCCACCCGCCGGATCTTGCCGGAGACGGTCTTGGGCAGCTCGGCGAACTCGATGCGCCGGACCCGCTTGTACGGGGCGAGGACCGCGCGCGAGTGGGCGAAGAGGGCCTTCGCGGTCTCCGCGTCGGGCTCCCAGCCGGCCGCGAGGACGACGTACGCCTTGGGGACGGCGAGCCGCAGCGGATCCGGGGCGGGGACGACGGCTGCCTCGGCGACGGCCTCGTGCTCCAGGAGCGCGCTCTCCAGCTCGAAGGGGCTGATCTTGTAGTCGGAGGCCTTGAAGACGTCGTCGGCGCGGCCGATGTAGGTGATGTACCCCTCGGCGTCCCTGGAGCCGATGTCGCCGGTGCGGTAGTAGCCGTCGGCCATTGCCTCCGCCGTACGCTCCGGGTCGCCGTGGTAACCGGTCATCAGGCCCACCGGGTTGGTGGACAGGTCGAGACAGATCTCGCCCTCCGCCACGTCCGCCCGCCCGCTCACCGGGTCGACGAGGGTGACCCGGAAGCCGGGGCTCGGGCGCCCCATGGAGCCCTCCTTGAGCCGCTGGCCCGGGCTGTTGGACACCTGGACGGCGGTCTCGGTCTGGCCGAAGCCGTCGCGGATGGTGACGCCCCAGGCGCGCCGCACCGACTCGATGACCTCGGGGTTCAGGGGTTCGCCGGCGGCGACGACCTCACGCGGCGGGGTCTTCAGCCGGCCGAGGTCGGACTGGATCAGCATCCGCCACACGGTCGGCGGGGCGCAGAAGCTGGTGACGCCGTTGCGCTCCATCTCGTTCATCAGCCGCTCCGGGTCGAAGCGCGTGTAGTTGTGGATGAAGACGGTCGCCTCGGCGTTCCACGGGGCGAAGAGGTTGGACCAGGCGTGCTTGGCCCAGCCCGGCGAGGAGATGTTGAGGTGCACGTCGCCGGGCTTGAGGCCGATCCAGTACATCGTCGAGAGGTGTCCGACCGGGTACGAGGTGTGGGTGTGCTCGACCAGCTTGGGGCGGGCGGTCGTACCGGAGGTGAAGTACAGCATGAGGGTGTCGTCGGCGCGGGTGACGCCCTCGGGCTCGAACACCTCGGACGCGCGGGCGGCGTGCTCGTACCCCAGCCAGTTCACCCCGTCGCCGCCGACCGCGATCCGGGTGTACTCCCCCGGGACGTCGTCGAACTTGGCGGTGTCCTCGGCGCGTACGACGACGTGCCGGGCGCGGCCCCGGTCGACGCGGTCGCGGAGGTCGGCGGGGCCGAGGAGCGGGGTGGCGGGGATGACGACGGCGCGCAGCTTCATGGCGGCGAGCACGGTCTCCCACAGCTCGACCTGGTTGCCCAGCATCACGATGATCCGGTCGCCGGCGCGGACGCCCTGGGTGCGCAGCCAGTTCGCGACGCGGTTGGAGCGCGCGGACATCTCGGCGAAGGACACCTTCGTCTCGGAGCCGTCCTCCTCGACGAGGTGGAGCGCGGTCCGGGCGTTGCCCTCGGCGATGACGTCGAACCATTCGAGCGCCCAGTTGAACCGGTCGGACCGGGGCCAGGCAAATCCCTCGTAGGCCGTCTCGTAGTCCTCGCGGTGCTGGAGCAGGAAGTCCCGGGCCGCCCGGAACCTCTCCGTCGCACTGGTCGCGCTCTGTGCCGTCATACGTCCTCCTCGTTGCGGGACCGGTCCCGGACATCGTGTAATCAGTGACCCAGGTCTCACTACCCCCGTTCGGGGGTGAAGGAGTGGTCCCGTGCCCGAGCAGAGGGAAACGACCGAGCTGCGCGCGGCGCTGCTGCGGCTGCGCCGGGGCAGCGGGCTGCCCGTGGTCTTCGGCGGGCTGCTCCAGGACGGGCGGGCGATGCGGATCGGCGAGACCTGCGGGGCGGTGACGCCCGCGCTGCACGGCCTGACGATCTCGACCGGCTCGGGCCTCGGCGGCAAGTGCCTGGCCCTGTCGCGGCCGTGCGCGGTCACCGACTACCCCTCGGCCCGGCACATCACCCACGAGTACGACGGCCCGGTCGCGGCGGAGGGGCTGCGCTCGGTGATCGCGGTGCCCGTCGTCGTACGCCGCAAGGTGCGCGGTGTCCTGTACGGGGCACTGCGCGACGCCCTGCCGATCGGCGAGCGGGTCTTCGACGCGGCCGTCGCGGCGGCCCGTGACGTCGAGCAGGCACTGGCCGTACGGGACGAGGTCGGCCGCCTCGACACCCCGCCGGCCCCGGGGCCCTCCTGGGAGGAGGTCCGCCAGGCGTACGGGGAGCTGCGTGAGCTGGCCCCGCGGGTCCCGGACCCGGAGCTGCGGGAACGCCTGCTCGCGGTCTGCGGCCGCCTGGAGACGGCCTCGGGAGCGCCCCGCGACCTCCCGGGGGTGGCGCTGACCCCCCGGGAGACGGACGTCCTCGCGGCGGTGGCCTCGGGCGCGACGAACGCGACGGCGGCGACCCGCCTGGGCCTGCGCCCGGAGACGGTCAAGGGCTATCTGCGCTCGGCGATGCGCAAACTGGGCGCGCACACCCGCCTGGAGGCGGTGGTGGCGGCACGGAGGTCGGGGGCGCTGCCGTGACGCGGGGACCGGCCCCGGGGGCCTGGGCCGGGGCCGACGGGATCCGCGCGCTCAGAGCGTGGCGGACCAGGTGTCGAAGGCCGTGACGCAGGCTCCAGGGCGGTCGCCGGGCAGCCGACCGAGGCTCCCGGGCCGGCGGCCAGGGTCAGGGCGAAGCCCACGGGGCCGCCGAGCGCGACGGCGCACGCGAGGTCCGCCAGCGGGGCCGCCGTGCCCCGCGGTGCGGGCACCGACAAGGAGCAGCTCGCAGGAAGCGGAGGTCTGCGCCGGTCCGGACAGCTCCGCCTCCATCGCCGCGACGAGGGAGGGCGCGTTGTCCTCCAGGGATCCCGGGCGCAGACGAAAGTCCTGCTCCAGGACGGTCACGCCGCTTCCGCGGAGCGTGGTGGCCCGCAGGCGGAGGGTCCGGGCGTCGAACACCCCGTGGGTGTGCAGGACGTAGACGGCGACCAGCGCCGCCCGGACGCCGGCCGCCAGGTCGGCCGGTTCGGTCCGCAGGAGCCACTGCCACTCCCGTCCCCGCAGCCGTACGGGCCGCAGCCCCTCGGTGAGGGCGAGGAGCCCCTCGCGCACGGTCTCGCCGTGCAGCCAGGTGCCTCCGGCCCCGAGGGAGAACAGCCGGCCCTCCTCGTCCACGGCCATCGGCGCGTCCGCGGCCGTGCGGCCGAGCGGGAAGAGGCGGGAGCCCAACCGGTCGGCGAGCCCGCGCAGGGGCGGGCCGCCGTACCGCGCCTCCTGGGGGTCGACGACGCAGCCGGTCGCCGCGACCTCGCGGCCCCCGCGGGCCGCCGTCCGCGGACGGAGACCGTGGAACTCCCGGACGGCGCGCTCGGCGGCGGGGAACAGGGGCCAGGGGCCCATGCCCGCCGTCTTGAGGACGGAGAGCATGGCGGCGTCACCGGCGTCCCGCCCGGGGTACCAGCCGGCCAGGACCAGGGGGGTCGTCGTCCTGCCCCTCCAGAAGCCGGGCCGGTGTGGGCCCGGTGGACGCGGGCGCGGGCCCGGCCGGCGGTCCCTCGGCCGACGCGGAACCGGCCGCACCCCGCTCGGAGGTGTTCTGTCCGGCCGCGATCTGCCCGGCGGCGGTGGCCTTCGACGGCTGAACAGCCATGGTCCGCTCGGTCGACGGCTGATCGGCCGCGCTCTGCTCGGTCGTCATCGTCGCCCCGGTCAGGCGTCCTGGAGGACCGTGATGCCCAGCGTCTCGGCCAGGGCCGCGCAGGACCGGCAGAGAGGGGCGGGCGTGCCGTGCTCGGGGTCCCCGTGGGGGCGCACCTTGCGGGCGACGAGGGCCGCGCCCGCGAAGTGCGCGGGCGCCTCGGCAAGGCTCGTGACCCCGCCGTCCGGGCGCTGGGCGTCGACGGCGTACAGCCGGTCCGAGACGAGCGCGGACTCAGCGCAGTACCCGAGGAACGGCTCGCGCAGGCTCGGCGCGAGCCCGTCGAAGAACTCCCGTACGGCGGGGTGGAGTCGGGGTTCGCCGTCACCGGTCAGATTGGTCTGGCTGGTGATCGTCCCCTGGACGAGGAGCGAGGCGGCGGTTCCCGGAACGGTGTCAGACAAAGTAGTCCCGCGCTTCCTGCTGGGGGCCGCGCAGCAGACAGCTGATGGCCTCGTACGTGTTCGCCCCCAGGAAATAGGGACCGGTGTGGTGCATGAGAAAGAAACGCCCGGTCTCGTCGATGAGGACCATGGAGCCGTCGAAAGACTCGTAGCCGACGGGAAAGAGCTTCTTCCCCACGTTCGCAGCGAGTTCGGCGACGTCCTCGGCACTCTCCTCGTAGATCCAGTGCGGAGTGAATGCGACGGCGTCGGGCGGCGTTCCCGGAATCACCAGGCGGATTCCGCCGAATTCCCGGACGAAGTCCTGGGCGGCCCGGAAGGCCTCGACGGGGTGTCCTTCCTCGGCGAAGCGTTCCGTGACGACACCGAGGAGTTCGGGCAGCTGCGCACCGACGTCCCGCCCGCGTGTCCAGCCGACCTCGGCGAGGACCGCCTCGACTTCCTCCGTCGTCATTCTCGGCATGTGCAGGCTCCCTCTCAGTGGTACGCGATGACGCCGGCGAGGGGCAGCATTTTCTCACAGGACCGGCAGGGCGGTTTGTACTCGCCGTGCAGCAACTGGTCGTCCGCGGGGCGCATGTCGCCGATCCGGACCGAATAGACGCGGGACCCTTCCATGGCCTTCCGTACGTCCTCGGCCGTCACGATACCGGTTCCGTTCGGATCCAAGTGGTGCAACCGGTCCGAAATGAGGGAGACTTCCGCGCATTTCCCGTGGCCGCTGCCCAGCCGCTCGTTCTCCGCCGTCATGTCGTTCTTCACGCGGTCCAGGATCTGCTGCGGCGCCGGGTGGGTGGACATCGCGGAGTCGCCGGTGTTGGTGCTGCTGGAATGCGCGGTCGAGCGCGTCCCGCCGGTTCCCACCAGATCCAGCAGCGTGTCCGCCCAGTCCGGCACCGTCACAGCCATGAACGACATCCCCCCATGCCTACAGGCATTCGCAGAACGCACGTGCGAACAGCCTGTGGCGTCGCGAGGATTCCCTCAACGCGCTTCGCGCGCCGCCGAGCCTTCTCCTCACGACTCGTCAACTCTCCGCGAGCACGATGTCGTAGGGAGTGCCGGGCGGCGACATGAGCCGGAGGGTCCGCTCCGCCTCTGAAGTGAGGGCGATGCGCTCCCCACGCGTCACTCGTGCGAACGGCTCGACGGTGAGGGTGGTGCGGTCCTTGCCCTCGTCGAGGCGCCAGAGCCCGGCGAGGAAGCCGTCGAGGAGGAAGACGCGGTGGGCCTGGTTGCCGGTCCAGGTACGGCCCTTGAGCTCGCGGGGCACGACACGGCTGCGGTCGGCGTGCGACAGCAGCAGGTTGTCGAACTCGGGGAGGAAGCGCGGCGGGGCCGGGGTGTCCTCGTCGGGGCGGGGCGCGTCGGGCAGGTCGAAGAGTTCGGTGCCACGCTCGTCCTGGAAGACGAGGAGCCGGGGACGCAGCCGCTCGAAGGCGGGGCCGAGCTTGGTGAGGCCGCACCAGGTCTGCATGTCCTTGACGGAGGCGGGTCCGAAGGCGCCGAGATAACGGAGCACGGTCTCGTCGAGATCGGCGGCGCCGTCGGCAGGATCGTCGAACCACTGGTCGGTCGTGGTGAGCGCGACCTGGCCGCCGCGCCCCCAGAGACCGCGCGGGGTGACCTGGACCAGGGGAAGGAGACAGCGGGCGGCGACGGAGAGCGACTGCGGGTCCGCGTCGGGCCACTGGGGAAGCAGTTCCTCGCGCAGCTCCTTGGGGGTGCGGGGCCGCTCGGCGACGAGCGCTCGGGCGAGGTCGGCGAGCCGGTCGAGGTCGACGCCGTCGAGGCCCCCGCGGGAGACGAAGATGGCGAGCTCGCGGTCGATGGCCCCGCCCTGGGTGAGCCCGCGCAGGGCGACCGCGTCACGGGCGGTGTGGGTGTGCACGGTGGAGCGCATGGTGACGATTCGGGCGAGGTCACGGGACTCCATGAGCGCCGACAGCTGCTCGGGCCGGAACCCTTCGAGGCGGGCGGCGAGCGCGTAGTACGGGGGCTTGGTGTTCTGCGCCTGCAGGCCGAGAAGGTGCTCGACGGCCTCCGTGACGCCCAGGGAGGCGGGGCGGAGGAGCAGCTGGCGGTCGAGGGTGGCACGGTTCAGGGCGCGGGCACCGAGCACGGGGTGGGTCGTCTTGAGGGCCATACGGGCACGCTACTCGGACTTGCGGACAGATACGGTCCGCAAGGCGGGATCGAGGGGAAGGCGAGGGGTCACGAAGCCGGGACGGGCCGCCGGGGGCAGGCCGCGGGGGGCAGGCCACCGGCAGCAGGCCGCGGGGGACAGGCCCCCGGCAGCAGGCACGGGTGCGGACCGCAGGGGGCAGGCGCCGACCCCAATCCTCACCATTCACCTGAAACCAACCCCATATATCCTTCCCGGAGACTCAGGAGGTGCACGAGATGTCCGACCGTCGCCCACGTCCGGCATGGCGCCGCTCCCCGGCGGAGCCGCCCGCGACCGCCGCTCCGGAGGCGCCGGAGGAACGGCGGAGCGTGGTGCAGGCGAGCCTGTACCGGGACGGCCGGCGCGTCTCGTCCCCGTCGACGCTCGCGGAGACCTTCCGGCAGCTGCGCGAGCACCCGGACGGCATGGCGTGGATCGGTCTCCAGCGCCCGACCGAGGAGGAACTCCACTCCCTGGCGGCCGAGTTCGACCTCCATGAACTGGCCGTCGAGGACGCGATGGAGGCGCATCAACGCCCCAAGCTGGAGCGGTACGGCGAAACGCTCTTCGTGGTCCTCCGGGCGGCCCGCTATCTGGACGCGCAGGAGGAGGTCGAGTTCGGCGAGCTCCACATCTTCGTGGGCCCGGACTTCCTGATCACGGTCCGCCACGGCGCCGCACCGGACCTCTCCACGGTCCGCCGCCGCATGGAGAAGGACCCGGAGCTGCTCGCCCTGGGCCCGGAGGCGGTCCTGTACGCGATCCTCGACGCGGTGGTCGACGGCTACGCGCCGGTGGTGGCGGGCGTCCAGAACGACATCGACGAGATCGAGACGGAGGTCTTCGGCGGCGACCCGGCGGTCTCCCGCCGCATCTACGAACTCTCCCGGGAAATGGTCGAGTTCCAGCGCGCCACCCGCCCCCTGGTCGGCATGCTGCACGGCCTGATGGCCGGCTTCGCCAAGTACGGCACGGACGAGGAACTCCAGCGCTACCTCCGCGACGTGGCGGACCACGTCACCCACACCAGCGAGCGCGTCGACGGCTTCCGCCAGGCACTCGCGGACATCCTCACGGTCAACGCGACCCTGGTCACCCAGCAACAGAACGCGGAGATGCGAGCGTTGGCGGAGGCGGGCTTCGAACAGAACGAGGAGATCAAGAAGATCTCCGCCTGGGCGGCCATCCTCTTCGCCCCCACCCTGGTCGGCACGATCTACGGCATGAACTTCGACCACATGCCGGAGCTGCACTGGGCGGGCGGGTATCCGTTCGCCGTGGTGCTGATGGCGGTGGTGTGCGTGAGCCTGTACGTGGTCTTCAAGAAGAAGGACTGGCTGTAGGCGGCGCTCGGGAAGCGGAGGCGCCGGTGTGACCTAGAGTGCGGGTGTGCCGTCGTACAGCATTGGGCAGGCCGCTCGGCTGCTCGGAGTGAGTTCGGAGACCGTTCGCCGGTGGGCGGACGGCGGGCGTCTGCGCATGGACCGGGACGGCTCGGGCAACCGGGTGATCGACGGGGTGGGGCTCGCGCGGTTCGCGCAGGAGCGGAGGGCCGGGCCGCGCGCCGTCCCCGAGGACGAGATGTCGACCTCGGTGCGGAACTCCTTCGCGGGGATCGTCACCGGGGTGCGGATCGACGACGTGGCCGCGCAGGTGGAGGTGCAGTCCGGGCCGCACCGGCTGGTGTCGCTGGTGACCCGGGAGGCCGTCGAGGAGCTGGGGCTCGACGTCGGGGTCACGGTGACGGCGCGGGTGAAGTCGACCAGCGTGCACATCGACCTGCCGTGACCGGCCGCGACCAGCGGCAGAGGAGTGCGGCGCTCAGGTCCACCCGGTCGTCGAGGCGGGACAGGTCCCTGCCGGTGAGGGTCTCGACGCGTTCGACGCGGTAGTGGACCGTGCTGACGTGGATGTGCGGGGCCTGCGCGGTCCATGTCGACGGGGCACCCGTGCACAGCTGCCTCTACCCCGCCGTGCGCGTCGAGGGCCGGTCCGTCACCACGGTGGAGGGGCTCGCCTCCCGGGACGGCGAACTCCACCCCGTACAGCAGAGGTTCCTCGACGCGCAGCGGTACCGGTGCGGCTCTGCACCGCCGGCTTCCTGATGACGGCCGCCGCCCTGGAAGCCGAGCGGGAATCCGCTCACCACGACGGCAAGCTCTACGATCTCCCCCGCGCCTCAAGGGCAACATCTGCCGATGCACCGGCCACCGGGCGGTCGAGGACGCCGTCCGGGGCGCGCGGTACACCGAACGGCCCTGTGCGGACAGGCGGTGGGCCGCAACGTCGCCGCCCCGGTCGGACCGCAGGTCGTGACCGGCACCGCCCGCCACCCCTTCGACGTCGAGGTGCGCCGGTCGCGACCCTCTTCGAGACCGTGCGGCTCGACGAGCGCGGCGAGGTCACCACGCCCGCGTTCCGCCGCCACCGGCTTCCCCAGTACGCGGACGTCCCACGCACCGAGGTGCACTTCACGGAGACGTCCGACGCGATCGGCCCGCTCGGGGCGAAGTCCATGAGCGAGAGCCCGTTCGACCCGGTCGAACCCGCGTTCGCCAACGCCCTGCGGGACGCCACCGGCATCCGCTTCACCGAGCTGCCGGTGACCCGCGACCGCGTCCGGCTCGCCCTCGACCTCCGGGCAGGGTCCGAGGCGTGAGATCCCCGTACCGACCCGTGACACGTCGCGGCACGGCGGGATCTGTCGTCACTTCCTCCAACCCCCCTCTCATTCGCGATGGAGAGTCCCACGACGTTGTTGCAGATGAGATCAGACACGGCCTACGGTGTCGCATATGCAGTCCTACACGATCGGGCAGGCCGCTCGCCTGCCG
The DNA here is from genome assembly GCF_044752965.1 of Streptomyces sp. NPDC088553. NCBI lineage: Bacteria > Bacillati > Actinomycetota > Actinomycetes > Kitasatosporales > Streptomycetaceae > Streptomyces > Streptomyces sp. NPDC088553. The sequence continues at coordinate 79,001 of NZ_JBIVMG010000017.1, forward strand.
GGCGTCAGCCCGGACACGGCGCGGCGCCGGGCGGACGCGGGCAGGGTTGCGACCCACCGCGACGAGAGCGGTCGGCGCGTCATCGACGGGAAGGCCGTGGAGGAACTGGGACTGGAAGTCGGCCTGCAGGCCACCGCCCGCGTGAAGTCGACCAGCGGGCACATCGACCGCACCTGACCACACCTCACGCAGTACCGAGCTTCTCGGCCGTCGGCGCGGCCGCCTCCCAGCGCCCCTTCCGTTCGCATCAAGGAGTCCAGACCCTCATGTCTCTCACGCTCACCCCCGCCAGACGTCGCACCGCCGCCGCCGTGCTCACCGCCGCCCTGCTCGTGCCGCTCGCGGCCTGCGGGAACAGCGACGACACCGGTAAGGCCGCCCCCGGCCCCTCCGGCTCCGCGAGCGGCGCGCCCGCGGCGAACCTCACCGTCCTCGCCGCCGCCTCGCTCACCGACGTCTTCAAGACCGCCGGTGCCGCGTACGAGAAGTCCCACCCGGGCACGAAGCTCACCTTCTCCTTCGCCGGCTCGCAGGAGCTCGTCGCGCAGGTCTCGCAGGGCTCGCCCGCCGACGTCCTGGTCACCGCCGACACCAAGAGCATGGACAAGGTGGAGGCCGACACGGGCACCCCGGCGATCATCGCGAAGAACCGGCTCGTCATCGCCACCGGCGAGGGCAACCCCTACAAGGTCGACGACCTGAAGGACCTGGCCGACACCAAGCTGAAGGTCGTCCTCGCCGCGCCCGAGGTACCGGCCGGCAAGTACAGCAAGCAGATCCTGGACGCCCAGAAGGTCACGGTGAAGCCGGTCTCCCAGGAGCCCAACGTGCGCGCCGTCCTCAGCAAGGTCGAGCTCGGCGAGGCCGACGCCGGCCTCGTCTACAAGACGGACGCCGCGAGCGCCGCGGACAAGGTCGACGCCGTCGAGATCCCGGACGACCAGAACGCCATCGCGAAGTACCCGGCCGCCACGATCAAGGACTCCGAGAACGCCGAGGCGGCCGCCGCGTTCGTCGCCTGGCTCTCCTCGCACGAGGGCCAGAAGATCCTCCAGGACGCCGGCTTCCAGAAGCCGTGACCGTCCGGGATCACCAGATCGTGAGGGCCGTCCGTCCCGGGGGAACGGACAGCCCTCCTCCTCCATGTCTTCGGGGTCGACGATGAAACGAGCAGGCGTACGCACGGCCGGCACCCGGCCGCCCCTGGCTCTCGCGCTGCCCGCGCTCCTGGCGGTGGCCTTCCTGACCCTGCCGCTGCTCGGCATCCTCGTCCGGACGGAGTGGGGCGAACTCGCCGACCACCTGCGGTCACCCGGCACGGTCGAGGCGCTGAAGCTCTCCCTCGTCGTGTCGTTCTGGGCGCTGGGGCTCTCCCTGCTGCTCGGTGTGCCGCTCGCCTGGCTGCTGGCCCGTGTGCCGTTCCCCGGCAAGGCGCTCGTCCGCTCCCTCGTCCTGCTGCCGATGGTGCTGCCGCCGACGGTCGGCGGTGTGGCGCTGCTGCTCGCCTTCGGCCGACGCGGGCTCCTCGGCCCCTGGTTCGAGAGCACCTTCGGCATCACCTTCCCGTTCCACACGGCGGGGGCGGTGATCGCGGCCACGTTCGTCGCGATGCCGTTCCTGGTCATCAGCCTGGAGGGCGCGCTCGGCGGGCTGCGGCCGCGGTACGAGGAGACGGCGGCCTCGCTCGGCGCCTCGCCGGTACGGGTCTTCTTCACCGTCACGCTGCCGATGGTCGCGCCCGGCCTGATCGCGGGCGCGGCCCTCACCTGGGCGCGGGCACTGGGCGAGTTCGGCGCCACGATCACCTTCGCCGGGAACCTGCCGGGAACCACGCAGACGCTGCCGCTCCAGGTCTACCTCCTGCTCCAGGACGAGCCCGAGGCCGCCACCTCCGTCTCGCTCCTGCTCCTCGCCATCGCCATGGGCGTACTGATCGCCCTGCGCGGCCGCTGGACGGGAACGCCCCCGGAACGCCGTCCCCGCCCCGCCCCGGAGGCCGGGCCCGAGGAGCCGGCGCCGGTCCCGCAGGCTCCTCCCGCGCCCGCCACGGCGAAGGACGCCGAGCGCTGGGCGCTGCACGCGGAGGTCACCGGCTTCACCCGGCTCACCCTGGACGCCGACCCCGGCACCACCATCGCCGTTGTCGGCCCCAACGGCGCCGGGAAGACCACCCTGCTCCGCGCCCTGCTCGGCCTCACCCCGCGCGCCCACGCCGGCCTGCGGCTCGGCGACGAGGACGTCACGGCGCTGCCCCCGCACCGACGGCATGTCGCCTGGGTCCCGCAGGACGGCGCGCTGTTCCCGCACATGAGCGCCCTCGCCAACACGGCGTACGGGCTCCGTGCCCAGGGCGTCGGGCGTGCCGAGGCCCGGCGCGAGGCCCTGACCTGGCTCGACCGGCTCGGGGTCGGCCCGCTCGCCCACCGCCGGCCGACCCAGCTCTCCGGCGGGCAGGCCCAGCGCGTCGCCCTGGCCCGGGCGCTGGCCGCCCGGCCGCGGCTCCTCGTCCTCGACGAGCCGCTCGCCGCGCTCGACCAGACCACCCGCGCGCATGTACGCCACACCCTGCGGACCCACCTCGCCGGCTTCGGCGGCGTCTGTCTGATCGTCACCCACGACCCGGTCGAAGCGGTGTCGCTCGCCGACCGGGTGCTGGTCCTCGACGAGGGCCGGGCCCTCCAGGACGGGGCCCCCGTCGAGGTCACCCGGCATCCCCGCTCCCCCTGGGTCGCCCGCATGCTCGGCCGTAACGCCTGGCCCGGCACGGCGACCCCGGAGGGCCTCGCGCTGGACGGCGGCGGCGCCCTGGTCGCGACCGACCCGCCGCCGCCCGGCACCGCCGCGCTCGCGATCGTCGCGCCCGAGGCGGTGTCCGTCCACCGCGAGAAGCCGGAGGGCAGCCCCCGTAACGTCTGGCCCGGCACCGTACGTGAGATCACGGCGAGCGGGAGCCGGCTCCGGGTCCTGATCACCTCCGACCGGGCCCCCGACCTCGTCGCCGAGATCACCCCGCAGTCGGCCGCCGAACTCGGCCTCGCCGACGGGGTGCCCGTCTGGACCAGCGTCAAGGCGACGGAGGCGACGATCGTCCCGCTGTGACGGCCGCGTGCCGTGCCGGGGCGCGTGTGTCTGTTCCGGTACGACGACGATCCCGAGCCCGGGGAACACGGCCCGGCCGGGCCGTCGCACGTGCCCGTCCGCCCGGGAGGCGGCACGGAAACCGTGGTCCGGGCGTACCGCGCGCCGCTGCGCGCGCGGACCGCCGGTCCTGCTGCGGGCGGTCAGTCGCCGCGCGGCACGTACATGATGACGGCCATGCCCGCGAGGCAGACCAGCGCGCCGGTGACGTCGTAACGGTCGGGGCGGTAGCCGTCGGCGACCATGCCCCAGGCGATCGACCCGGCCACGAAGATCCCGCCGTACGCGGCGAGGATGCGACCGAAGTCGCCGTCGGCCTGGAGCGTGGCCACCACCCCGTACAGGCCGAGGGCGATCACCCCGGCGCCGATCCAGACCCAGCCCTTGTGCTCGCGGATGCCCTGCCAGACGAGCCACGCGCCGCCGATCTCGAAGAGGGCGGCCACCACGAACAGGGCGACGGAACGAGCGACAGTCATGATCGGTGAGCCTACCGGCGGCCCATCTGGACCCTGGGCAGCCCGCCGTGCTGATCGGTGAGGAGCCGTCCCCGGAGGCCGAGACCCTGTCCGCTCTGATGCGCGCCGCCTGGACGTCCTTCGCCGCCCACGGCGATCTCGGCCGGCCCGCGTACGACACCGGGCAACGGCTCGTCCGGGTCTTCGACGCCCACCCCGTCGTCACCGCCTACCCGGAGGAGGCCTGATCTGGCGGGACCTCGCCTTCCCCGTCCTTTCGGTGGTCACATAATCGCTTGCCCGTGGGTCGCGGTGGTGGGTGCAATGGCCGGCATGATCACCCAGGTGCGCCCGCCCCGGCGGGAGGAGACGGGCGCGTGCCGCCTCGCCGTTCCGTGCTCCGGTCCGGGCGCCCCGCGACCGACTCGTCACACGGGAGACGCCACCGCATGAGTACGCCCCTCTCGACGCCCGGAGCAGCGCGGACCGACGGATCGCCCCTCCGGATCGGCACTCTCGTTCCCCTGACCCCGCCCGGCTGGGTCGAGGCAGGCCGACACCTGCTCGCCGGACTGGAGCTGGCCGTTCGCGAGATCAACGACGCCGGGGGGATCGGCGGCACCGGCGGGATCGGCGGCACCGGCGGTGCCGTCGGAATCGGCGGGACCGGTGGCAGGCCGCTCGAACTCGTGGTCCGGGACACCGCGGCCGATCCGCGGCGGGCCGCGGCGGCCGTGGAGGAACTGGCCGGGCTCGGCGTGGCCGCGCTGGCCGGGGAGTACCACAGCGTCGTCGCCCGTGCCGCCGCCGCCAGGGCGGACGCCCTCGGCCTGCCGTACCTCTGCTCCTCGGCCGTCCTCGACGCGCTCACCGACGAACCCACGGACAGGGTGGCGCGGCTCGCCCCCGCGCAGTCCCACGGCTGGCGGATCTACGCCGACTTCCTCCTGGCAGCGGGGCACCGTCGTGTAGCCGTCGCCGCCCAGCCGAGCGTCTACTGGGCGTCCGGGACCCGCATCCTGCGGGACCGGCTCGCTCCTCACGGTGGCACTGTCATCCCGCTCGACATGGGCGAGCTCACGCCCACGGCCGTGTGCGACGCCCTCGTCGAGCGGCGCGCCACCGCTCTCCTCCTCCTCGTGGGCCATCCCGAGCCGGCCGTGCCGCTCGTCCGGGCCGTCCGCCGCGACCGGCGCCTCGCCGAGATCCTGATCGGCGCTCCGGCCGGGCAGCCGGAGTTCGCCACGTGGGCGTCGGCGCTCGGCGAGGACGGCGCCGCGATCCCGTTCCTGCGCTACCTGCCCGAGCACGTCGGCCCGCGCGGCGCCCGGGTCGGGACGGCCCTGCGCGAACGGCTCGGCGAGGCGCCCTCCTTCGTCGCCTTCGAGGGCTACGACACCGTCACCGTCCTCGCCGACCTGCTGCGCACCCACGGCACGGACCGGGCGGGCGTCACCACGTCCTGGCCGCACGTCGACGTCGAGGGCACCCGCGGCCGGATCCGGTTCTCCCGCACGGCGGGCATCGGCGTGTGGCAGTGGGCATGGCCGCCGGTCCAGGTCGTCGACCGGGATCCGGCGGCGCCCGAACGTTTCCGCGTCCTGCACACGGGACCGGCCTGAACCCGCTACCAGTAGCGCTCCAGGGCCCCTTCCTTGTACGGGGCCGGGCTCACGCTGAGTTCGCCGGCGAAGGGGCGGTCCAGGACGAAGACCAGGAGCAGGCTGAAGCCGATCAGGGCGGCGACGGAGGCGACGAAGAGGAGCTGGATCCGCAGCTTGCGCATGCCGTACAGGAAGGTGAGCGGGATCAGGACGAGGGCGCCGCCGAAGGCGAGGACCTGGAGGAGCGGGGGCAGTTCCTGTTCGGCCATCGTGAGGCGGGCCCGGCGCTGCGAGGCCACGCCGTTGAGGTGGCCGACGGCCTCCTCGTAGAAGACCTCTTCGCGCGGGGTCCTGGGGTCGTACGCCTGGAGCACGTCGTAGACGTTCTGGAGCTTCGCGGCGGTGGCCCCGTAACTCGGCTGTCCCTCCCGCATCCGGGGCCACTGGACCTCGACGACGGAGTGGACGTAGCCGCTGAGCGCCTCGTCGACGCGGGCGCGGACCGGCGGCGGGAAGGCTGCGGCATCACGGGCGATGAGCGCGACGTCGGTGGCCTCGGCGGCCACGATGGTCTGCGTGCTCTCCAGCTGCGTCCAGAGGGTCACGATGACGAAGGCGAGGATGATCCCGTAGATCGCACCGAACATGCCCAGGGTCACCCCGACCATGTCGTTGTGCTCGCCGTCGGCCAGCGAGGGGTGCCTGCGGCGCAGCAGCATGCTGCCGGCCACCGCCACGAGGACGGTTCCGCCGACGGTGACCACGGCCAGGGTGAAGGTGCTGAATTGATTGAGCAGCCAGAGCGACATGTGCGGGAAGTCTAGGGATCCGGCCGCCCGTCGCCCGGCGCACGCGGAGCGCCCGTTCGCCGCCACAACCGCCGGGGCGCGCGCCTGTGCGCGTGCGCGCCGCGGACGTCCGCGCCCGAGGTTCACACCATCGAGTGAGCGGGCCGACGCCGCCCAGCCGCGGACGTCCTGCCGCCTCCGCCCAGCCGAGGACATCCTGCCGAGGGCGTGTCAGTCATAGGTGCTGTGCCTGCCCGCCTCCTCGTCGACGGCGTACGGGTGGACGTAACGGTCGTCGTCGAAGGGGGTGAACCACGTGCCGATCGCCAGCGGGGTGACGCCCAGGCCGGCGAGGGCGGGGTCCTCGCCGACGCCGTCCCGCGCGTCGTCGTAGAGCCACTCGAAGTCCATGTCCTCGTACACCTCGTCGGCGAAGCGCTCCAGGGCCTCCGCGACGTCGTCGCCGAGGAGCCCGTACAGGTCGAGCGTGGAGTGCGCCTGCTGCAGGAGCAGCTTGAGTACGAGTTCCTCCGCGAGGCAGCCGAGCGCGCGGAAGCTCCCGTCGGTGAACCGGGTGGTCAGGGCTATGGCGGTCACGAGGAAGCGGCGCGCGAAGAGTTCGTCGTAGGCGAGGCCGTAGCGCGGGGGCAGCTCGGCGAGGTGCCACAGTTCGGCCCGGCACTCGGCGACGTTGGTCTCCTCGTCGGCGAGGGTCTGGACGTCGTCGTACAGCTCGTCGATGAGGACCTCCGAGGCGTAGACCAGGGCTCCGGCGGCCAGTTCGGCGGCCTCGGAGGCGCGGGCGGGCGTCGCGCCGTCTTCCGCGGGCTCCTGCCGCTCCCCCTGGCCCCTGGGCTCTCCCCGCTCCTCGGGGTCGGTGCCGCCGAAGAAGAGGGGCCCGAAGGAGATCAGGCGCGGGGCCAGGGCGCGGATCTGGGCCTCCAGGCCGGCCCGGTCCTCGTCGTCGTCCCCGCTCCCGTCGGCGCTGTCGGCTCCGTCGACGGGCCGGGTCGGGTGGGTGACGTCGCCGGGGCCGGCCCCCGCCGTGTGGTGGGCGCGGCGGGCCCGGAGGTCGTTGGGCGGCGCGTCCGGCCCGTCGGCGGCCTCCAGGCTCTCGCGGGTCAGATCGATGTGGAGTTTGACCTCGCTGCTCTCGACCACCCAGTCGGCGAGGAGCTCGGAGCGTTCGAGGACCTCCGCGGCGACGGAGCCGACGGCGTCCTCCGCGGTCTCCAGGGAAGGAGCGTGGACGAACACCTTGACGATCGACCCGCGCGGGTGGACGGCGACGATCGTCTCGAGGACGTCGACCTCGACCCCGCCGGGCCCCTCGATCCCCTCCACCGCGTCGAAGCCGTGCTCCAGGAGTGCGGACGCGCCGACCTGTTGCAGCGCGTCCAACTCGCCGGCACCGTCGGGCAGGCACGTTTCCACTGTTACGACGTAGCTCACGTGGGCAAGCGTGCCAGGCGGGGCCCCGTCACCGGGGCGGAATCCCGGGAGAATCCGGGCCTGCCGGGGAGTTCCCTCCGCCCAGGGCGGGCGCCTCCGGGCAGGCGCCGCCGAAGCGGGTGCGGCAGGACTCCGGGAGGGTACGCCCGGAGGCGGCGGGCGGCCCGGTTCGCCGGGCCGGCGCCCTTTCGGCGCCCGCCCTGACCCCAGGGCCGCCCCGGTGACCCCGGTGGCGCCGAACGAGTGGACTTGGCGGGTGCTGGGGCGGGGCGGGGGTCCGGCGTGCGGGGTGGCGGTGGTGATGTGGCCGTCCCTGCCCGTGACCCTGGAAGAGGTCTGTCGACATGCGACGTACCCCCTATCGCCGATTGTTCGCCGCGACGGTCCTCGTGGCCTCCGTGCTCGCGCCGATGGCGGCGACGCCCGCCACGCCCGTCCACGCCGCGGCCGCCACCGTCGTCGACCGGCACGGTGACGACGACTGTCCGCCCGGCGGGCTCGGCCCCGAGCTGACCGCCCGGCTCGACAAGACGATCGCGGACGTCCGCGAGCAGGCCGGGATCCCCGGTGTCGTGGTCGGGATCTGGATGCCCGGCAAGGGGAGCTACGTCCGGGCCACCGGGGTCGCCGACAAGGTCACCCGCGAGCCGATGTTCGCCGACACCTTCATCCGGATCGGCAGCGAGACCAAGACCTTCACGGTCACCGCGCTGCTCAAGCTCGTCGACGAGGGCCGCGTCGGCCTCGACGACCCGATCGCCAAGTACGTCCGGGGCGTCCCGAACGGCCACCGGATCACCTTGCGGCACCTCGCCGGGATGCGCAGCGGTCTCTTCCCGTACACCGCCGACGCGGACTTCGTCCACGACCTGCTGAGCGACCCGCAGCGCTACTTCACCCCGCGGGAGTCGCTCGCGTACGGCTTCAAGCACAAGAACACCTTCAAGCCCGGCGCGCAGTTCCAGTACTCCAACAGCAACCTCGTCCTCCTCGGCCTCGTGATCGAGAAGGTCACCGGTCAGCGGCTCGACGACTTCATCGAGCGGCGGGTGCTCCGCCCGGCGCACCTGCGGCACACGCTCCTCCCCGAGGGCCCCGAGTTCCCCGAGCCGCACGCCCGCGGCTACACCGACCAGACGCTGGACGGCACGACCGCGGACGCCACCGACTGGAACCCCAGCTGGGCCTGGGCAGCCGGTGCGATGATCTCGGACCTGCACGACCTGCGCCGCTGGGCGAAGATCCTCGCCACCGGTGAGCTGCTGAGCCCCGAGACGCAGGCGCAGCGCCTCAACACGCTGCCGACCGGCTTCCCCGGCCTGAGCTACGGCCTCGGGATCTTCGACGCCGACGGCTGGATCGGGCACAACGGCTCCATCCCCGGCTACGAGACCGTGACGGTCTACCTGCCCTCGCAGAAGGCCACCATGGTCCTCATGCTCACCACCGACTCCCAGGTGGGAGGCCAGGAGCCGTCCACTCTGCTGGCCCGGGCGATCACGTCGGTCATCACCCCGGACAACGTCTACGACGGTGCGGTCTCCCCGCGCTAGACCTCGCGGAGATCGCGCCGGCGCGCGGCGAGGCGGATGCCGGTCGAGGACCTCCTGGCCGCGCTCCCGGCGACCCTCGCCTCGCTGCTCGCGGCCGCGGAGGGCGGCCACGCCGCCCTGGGCCGGGGCGAACTGACCTCCTCGGCCGTGGCGTTGCCGGCCGAGCGGAAGGGCTGACGGCCCGCCCTTCACAGGCGTCCGGGCAGGCTCACCAGCCGGCAGCCGTCGGTCGGCCGGTGCCCGTACTTCAGGTCCTGGCGGGCGGTCGCGAGCCGGAGGCCGTCGCGGCCGGCGAACAGCCGGTCGAGGACGACGGTGGTGACGAGTCGGCCGAGCGCGGCGCCGATGCAGGAGTGGGCGCCGCGCCCGAACGCGAGTTGACCGTCCCCCACCCGAACTCCCGCGTGATGTCGAGCTGTTCGGCGCGCCCCTTGTACGGAGAGCTCGTCGGCCTCGCGCTCGACGTACTCCCGCAGGGCGACTTCACGTACTCGGCGGGCAGACCGACAGAGGACGCCTCCGTCAACTCACCCTGCGGGGCGCTGTCTTCGGGGCCGCCCGGGATCGCGCTCCGGTCGCGGGCCGGCCGGGGCTCCACGAGGGCGGCCTTGACGTCGGCGTACCGGGTGACGAGTCGGGCGGGCGTCCGGAGGCCGGGAAGGACGACACGGGGCGGCGCCTGGAACCGGCGGCGGGGACGGCAAAAAAAGAAGGGCAAGAAGGTGCGCTCACCTCTTGCCACTTACAACTTATACCGCACAGGGGGGCTTGCGGCAAGGCCCCCGCCGTACCGCAGAATCACTCTCCTCAGCCCCGGACCTGCAGAAATGAGACTCACCCAGTGCGTGTGCTTTCGTCGGTGGACCAGTCGCGCGGCACCAGTGCCTTCGACCTTCCCGACCGCCTCTCCCCCAAGGCCGACCCGGCGTTGATCGCCGGTGACGAGCGGCACTTCGCGGCCATCGCGAAGAGCCTGCAGGAGACGATCGCCGAACTGTCCGACCGGCTCGACGCCACACGCAAGGCTCCCGGCGGTGCCGGCCGGGAGGCGATGGACCGCGACGCGGAGATCCACCGGCTGACCGGGCGCCTGCGCACGCTGCGCCGCTTCGGCCTGGACCTGTGCCTCGGACGCATCGTCGGCGGGGAAGGCGCGGAAGGTACGGAGGGGGTGGACGGCGGCGACGGCGCGGAGCCCGTGTACATCGGGCGGCTCGGCCTCACCGACAGCACCGGCCGTCGTCTGCTCGTCGACTGGCGCTCCCCCGCGGCCGAGCCGTTCTTCGCGGCGACCCACGCCAGCCCGATGGGGCTGTCGAGCCGCCGCAGGTACCGCTGGAGCGGCGGCCGGATCAGCGACTACTGGGACGAGGTGTTCACCGCCGACGGCCTCGACGAGCACGCGGCGCTCGACGACCAGTCGGCGTTCATCGCCAGCCTGGGCGGCAGCCGTTCGCCCCGGATGCGCGACGTGCTCGCCACCATCCAGGCCGACCAGGACGCCATCATCCGGGCGGGCTCCCGGGGCACCCTCGTCGTCGACGGCGGACCGGGTACGGGAAAGACCGTCGTCGCACTGCACCGCTCCGCGCACCTGCTGTACGCGGACCCGCGCCTCGGGCACCGTCGCGGCGGTGTCCTGTTCGTCGGCCCGCACCAGCCGTACCTGGCGTACGTCGCCGACGTCCTCCCCAGCCTCGGCGAGGAGGGCGTACAGACCTGCACCGTGCGGGACCTGGTGGCCGAGGGCGCCAAGGCGGCGACCGAGCGCGACCCCGAGGTGGCGCGGCTGAAGTCGTCCGCCGGCATGGTGCGGGCGATCGAGGCGGCCGTCCGGTTCTACGAGGAGCCGCCCACCCACGGGTTGACGGTCTCGACCGACTGGGCCGACGTCCGGCTGACCGCCGGCGACTGGGCCGAGGCGTTCGAGGCGCCGGAGGCGGGGACGCCGCACAACGAGGCGCGCGAGCAGATCTGGGAGGAGCTGGGCTCGATCCTCCTGGGCAAGCTCGGCGACGAGATCCCGGAGGACGAGTTCCGCCGGGCGCTGCGGCAGGACGAGGAGGTGGCCGGGGCGCTCCACGGCGCGTGGCCGCTCCTTGAGGCGACCGACCTGGTCGGCGACCTGTGGTCGGTCCCCGCGTACCTGCGGAAGTGCGCCCCGTGGCTCGACCGTGCGGAGGTCAGGACGCTCCAGCGGGAGGACGCGCAGGCCTGGACGGTGTCCGACCTGCCGCTCCTGGACGCGGCGCGGCAGCGGCTCGGCGACCCGGAGGCGGCGCGGCGGAAGCGCCGGCAGCAGGCCACCGTCGCCGCCGAACGGGCGCGCATGGCCGATGTCATCGCCGACGTCCTCGCCGCCGACGTCGACGGCGAGGGCGCGGTGACGATGCTGCGCGGGCAGGACCTCAAGGACAGCCTGGTCGACGAGGCGGCGCTGCCCGGCGTCGAGCCCGACCTGCTGGCGGGCCCGTTCGCGCACATCGTGGTGGACGAGGCGCAGGAACTGACGGACGCCGAGTGGCAGATGCTGCTGCTCCGCTGCCCGTCCCGCAGCTTCACCATCGTCGGTGACCGCGCCCAGGCCAGGAACGGCTTCACGGAGTCGTGGCAGGAGCGTCTGGAGCGGGTCGGGCTCGACCGGATCACCGTGGCGTCGCTGAGCATCAACTACCGGACGCCGGAAGAGGTCATGGCGGAGGCGGAGCCGGCGATCCGGGCCGCGCTGCCGGACGCGAACGTGCCGACGTCGGTCCGCAGCAGCGGTGTCCCCGTCGTCCACGGCCCGGTGACGGAACTGGACTCGATCCTCGACGAGTGGCTCGACGCCCACGCCGACGGGACCGCGTGCGTCATCGGCGATCCCCGGTTCCGTCCGAGGCCCCGCGTGCAGTCGCTCACGCCGAGCCTGTCGAAGGGCCTGGAGTTCGACCTGGTCGTCCTCGTCGACCCGGAGAAGTACGGCGTGGGCATCGAGGGAGCGGTGGACCGCTATGTGGCGATGACCCGCGCGACCAGGCAGCTCGTCGTCCTGACCAGCGACTGACGGCGGGCGGGACCCGTCCGGAGGCCCGGTCCGGCACCCGTCCAGGTGCAGGGCCGGGCCTCCCCTGCCTCCGTGGGGCGAACCGGTGTCGTGCGTGGGCGCGCCACGGACGTTCCTGAGATCGGATGACGTATCGATAGGTGCATGACTCAGACACGCGCACACGCCGCCGCTTCCGTTCACCACGACCAGGTCGTTCCCGGTGGGGAGTGCCCCGAGGTCGCGTCGCTTGTCGCGCCGTACCTGCGCATCATCCGTTCCGCTCTTCCCCCCGTGGAGGCGGAACGATTCTTCGTACGGGCGCTTGACGCGCACGAGGAGGAGCGGCGCCGGGCGGGAGCCCCCCAGCTCGGGTTCAGCGCGTACCTCTCGGACGGTCTCGGTGAGACCTGGGGCGGATCCCTGGCGCACACCTCCGCCTGGGAGGCCATGCAGGCGATCCGCCAGCTCGTCCGCAAGGCCCCGCGCGCCGACCTCGCCGCGTACCTGCGACTCGGTCTCCGGCTGGTCGGCGAACTCGGCACCGCGACCCCGGGCCGCGCGCCGGTACCGGTGGGCGCCTGATCCTCCGCCCGCGTCCGGCGCTCAGCCCTCCGAAGGGTTGCGATCGCTCTCCGGCTTGTCCCGCAGCCAGGAGTCCGGGCCCGGGTCGCCGCCTTCGGCCCGGGTCGCGAGCCGGTCCACGTAGTGCTGCCAGCTCTCCGCCTGGGCCTCGCAGGCCTCCGTGGAGGGCAGGCCGCTGTGGATCAGGTGGAGGAGGGTGCCGTCCGGGGTGGGTTCGAGGGTGATCTCGATGGTGCTGGAGCCCGGCGGGACGGGCAGGGGGCCGGACTCCCAGCCCCAGCTGAAGACGACCCGCCGGTGCGGGGAGACGGTGATGAAGCGGCCGGAGGCGATGCTCTCCCCGGTGACCCGGGTGCGGTACGAGCCGCCCGGCTCGAAGGAGAAGGAACCGTCGGCGCCCATCCACGACAGCCACTTCTCGCGGTCGGTGAGGAAGCCGAAGACGGTCTCGGGGCGGGCGGCGATGCGCCGCTCCAGGGTGACGGTGTCCATGGGGGTCGGGGGGATCGTCATCGGGGCTTCTCGCTTCGTTCGGCCTCTTCGGCGAGCCGGGCCAGGGTGTCGGACCTGATGGCCCTGATGGCCCTCCTGGCGCAGCGTAACGAGACCGGCGCCCCGCGGCACGTCGAGGTACCGGGGGACGGCGCCGCGTGGCTACGTCCGTCCGCCTTCGGATGTTGGACCGGACGATGAGAACAGAAGGCTCGTAGCTGGCTCACAATCACTGGACGAATCGTCGGGTCGACCTGGCATGCGCGGTTCCTCGCCCCGGCGGTCGCGCCGGGGCGGCCTTGCCGGACGGCGCACCGCAGGGGGTTGCCCTACGAGTATGTTTACGTAAACATACTCGTAGCAGCCATCCCCGAGCACAGGAGCCGCCACCCCATGCCCGTTCTCCAGACAGACACGGCCGGTTTCCTGCTCGACGGCCGACCCTTCCGGCTCCTGTCCGGCGGACTGCACTACTTCCGGGTCCACCCGGAACAGTGGGCCGACCGCCTGCGCAAGGCCCGGCTCATGGGGCTCAACACCGTCGAGACCTACGTCCCCTGGAACCTCCACCAACCGCGCCCCGACACCTTCCGCCTCGACGGCGGCCTGGACCTGCCGCGCTTCGTCGAGCTCGCCGCCACCGAGGGGCTGCACGTCCTCCTCAGGCCCGGCCCGTACATCTGCGCCGAGTGGGAGGGCGGCGGGCTTCCGTCCTGGCTGCTCGCCGAACCGGACATACGGCTGCGCTCCCGCGACCCTCGGTTCCTGGCGGCCGTCGACGACTACCTCACCCGCCTGCTCACACCCCTCCGGCCGCACCTCGCCTCACAGGGCGGCCCGATCCTCGCCGTACAGGTGGAGAACGAGTACGGGGCGTACGGCGACGACACCGCCTATCTGGAGCACCTCGCCGGGTCCCTGCGCCGCTGCGGGGTCGACGTCCCCCTGTTCACCTGCGACCAGCCGGCGGACCTGGAGCGCGGCGCCCTGCCCGGGGTCCTCGCCACGGCCAACTTCGGCAGCCGCTCGGCCCACCAGCTGGCCGCCCTGCGCGCCCGGCGCCCCGAAGGGCCGCTGATGACATCGGAGTTCTGGATCGGCTGGTTCGACCGCTGGGGCGCGCACCATGTGGTCAGGGACCCGGACACGGCGGCCCGGGAGCTGGACGAACTGCTCGCCACCGGCGCGTCGGTCAACTTCTACATGTTCCACGGCGGCACCAACTTCGGCTTCACCAACGGCGCGAACGACAAGGGGACCTATCGCCCCACCGTCACGTCCTACGACTACGACTCCCCGCTCGACGAGGCCGGCGACCCGACGGCGAAGTACACGGCCTTCCGTGACGTCATCGCCAAGTACGCCCCCGTTCCGAGCGAGCCCGTACCCGCCCCCGGACCCAAACTCGCGCTGCCCGCCGTCGCGTTGACGGAGAGCGCCGAGCTGCTTCCGCACCTGGCCGCGCTCTCCCCGTCGGCCGTGGAGTCGCGTCGGCCGCTCACGATGGAGGAGCTGGAGCAGGACTTCGGCTTCGTCCTCTACGAGACGAGGCTGCCCGTCGGGGGGCCTGCACTCCTTGAGGTCGAGCAGGTCCGCGACCGTGCCCAGGTGTTCGTCGACGGACAGCCCGTGGGCGTCCTGGAGCGCGAACTGCACGAGCACGCACTGGCGTTCACCGTGCCGCAGGCGGGCAGCGTCCTCACCGTCCTCGTCGAGAACCAGGGGCGGGTGAACTACGGGCAGGGCATCCACGACCGCAAGGGCCTGCTCGGGAAGGTCCTCCTGGACGGGGTCGAGCTCTCCGGCTGGACCAACCACCCCCTCCCCCTGACCGACCCGACCGGCATCCCCTTCGCACCCACCACGGCGACGCCCGTCGGGCCCGCCTTCCACCGGGCCCTCTTCGAGGTGGCCGAGACCGCCGACACCTTCCTCCACCTGGACGGCTGGACCAAGGGCAACGCCTGGATCAACGGGTTCCCGCTGGGCCGCTACTGGTCGCGGGGGCCGCAGCGTTCCCTGTACGTCCCCGCCCCGGTGCTGCGCACCGGCACGAACGAGCTCGTCGTCCTCGAACTCCACGCGGGTCACCGGGCGCGTACGATCACGTTCCGCGCGGCGCCGGACCTCGGTCCGACGGAGGAGTAGGGCTCCGCTCAGGCAGTGCCGTCCGCGGGTGTCGGCGTCGCGGGCGTCACTGCCTCCGTCGGCGTCTCGGGCTTCGTCGGCGCGGGCCCCGTCGGCGCCGGCTTCGTCGGCGTCTCGGGCTCCGTCGGCGCGGGCTTGCTGGAGAGGATCGAGCGGGCCTGCTCCGCCGCGCGGGCGGTGCTCTCGGACACGAACTCGAGGAAGCGGGCGATGCCTTCGAGGCGGGCACCGGCCGGCGTGCCGGAACCGAGGACACCCACGCCCTGACGTGCGGTCTCGACGATCTGGAGGGCGGCGCGGGCGCTGGCCATCATCGACTGGTACCAGATGTCGTCGTCGACGACATAGCGCTCACGACGGCGCTCGTCGCGCTCACGCCGGACGAGCCCCTGGCTGTCGAGGAACGCGATCGCCTTGGAGATGGACGCCGGGCTTACCTGGAGATGCCGGACGAGCTCGGAGGCGGTGAGGCTGCCCGAGTCGGTGAGGCAGAGACACGCCATCACCCGGGCCATCATCTTGGGCGTCCCCGACTGTATGAGGACGGTCGTGAAGACCTCCTCGAACTCACGCACCGCTTCGGCGTCGCGCCCGTCGGCCCGCACGGGCGCCTTCGGGTCCCGGGTCGTGGCCTGCTTGCGGCGGGCCCGGTGCTCGGTGGCCCGGTGGGCGAGGTCGGAACGGTAGCCGGTGGGGCCGCCGTTCCTCATGACCTCACGCGTGATCGTCGAGGTCGGCCGGTCGAGACGCCTGGCGATCTCGGCGTAGGCGAGGCCGTCCGCCAATCCCAGCGCGATCTGCTGACGTTCCTGCTGGGTGAGCCTGCCTCCCGGCATCGGGTCTCCTTCGTGGTCCTCGGGGACCCCACTATAGCGTTCACCGTCAATCCATTGCAACGAACAGAGAGAGGCGTGTTGCGTTACGCGCAGACCCATTGCAATGAAATTGCCTCTCCCACCTGCAATGCCGCGTTTTCCACGCAATGACGCTGTTGCCAGACCAATGAACGCAACGTAGCTTTTCCCTCATCGGAAACGACGGGCCCGCGAGTGGGCCCACCCCAAGAAGGAGAAGCACCGTGCAGAAGTTCGCCACCACCACCGCCATCACCACCGTCCTCGACATCCCCGCCGGCCGTATCCAGCTCATCGCCGCCGACCGGGACGACGCCACCGTCGACATCCGCCCGGCGAACGCCGCCAAGAGCGCCGACGTGAAGGCGGCCGGGCAGGTCTCGGTCGAGTTCGCCGACGGTGTCCTGCGGATCGCCGCCGCTCCCGCGAAGAACAAGATCCTCGGCGACTCCGGATCGGTCGAGGTGACCGTCCAGCTCCCGGCCGGCTCCCGTGTCGAGGCGAAGGCCGCCGCCGCCGAACTCCGGGGCGTCGGACGGCTCGGCGACGTCGCCTTCGAGGGCGCGCAGGGCCCGGTCAAGCTCGACGAGGCTGCGAGCGCGCACCTCACCCTGCTCGCCGGTGACATCACGGTCGGCCGCCTGGGCGGTTCCGCCGAGATCAGCACCCAGAAGGGCGACCTCCGCATCGCCGAGGCCATGGGCGGCACCGTCGTCCTGCGCACCGCGGCGGGCGACATCACGGTCGGCGCTGCCCGCGGCGTCTCCGCCGCCCTCGACGCCGGCACCAGCTACGGCCGCGTGAACAACGCCCTCGCCAACACGGGCACCCCCGCCCTGACCCTCCACGCCACCACCTCCTACGGCGACATCACCGCCCGCAGCCTCTGATGCGGACCGCCCGAGGGCGGCGCCCTCCGACCGGATGTCGGAGGACGCCGCCCCGTCGGCGTTCGCGGCCGCGCCGCGTCCGTCAGGCGAACCGCAGCTGCTGGTTCGTGCCGCCTGTGCAGGTGGACTGGCGGAGAGACGCCCCGTCCGACTCCGAAGACCCCTCCACGTCCAGGCACTTGGCGCTGTGCCGCGCCACGAGGGTGACGTGGCCGGAGGCGGCCTGCCGTACCGCCCACTCCTGGTTCCGGCCACCGTTGCAGGTGTACTGGAACACCTGGGCGCCGTCGGCGGTCGAAGCCCCGCTGACGTCGAGGCACTTGCCGCTGTGCCGGGCGACGACGCTCACGTAGCCGGTCACGGTGGGCCGGAGCACCCACTGCTGGTTCACTCCCCCGTTGCATCCGTACTGCACGACGGCCGCGCCGTCGGCCGCCGAGCCACCTGCCACGTCGAGGCACTTGGAGCTGTGCCGGAACACCGGCGCCCGCCAGGCGTCGGGCGCGGCCGTGCGGAAGGTCCAGGACTGGTTGGCCCCGGTCGTCGGCCGGTAGACGCCCGCCTCGGCCCCGTCGTGCGTCGCCGCGCCGAAGACGTCCAGGAGCAGGCCGGACGCGCTGTTGACGAGCGTGGCGTGGCCGTCGCCCGTGGTGGAACGCATCCACCGCTGTTCGGCGCCGGTTCCGGGGGCCGCGAAGCCGAGCGTCCCGGACGTCACCGCGAGCGCCCTGCCCGTCCTGGCGTTGGTCACGCGGTACGTGGCGTCGCTGCCCCAGTCGGTCGCCGAGAGCTTGGTGAAGGTCCACTGCTGCGCGGGGTCCGCCGGGTTCGACGTGCGCTGCACCGGTCGGTCCTGCCCCGCGGCGGAGCTGACGGCGAGCGCCATCCCGCTGTGGTCGTTGAGGATCTGCCGGACCGGGCCGACCGGCGCGCTCGTGGCGGCGGTGTTCACTCCCGTGACACCCGGCAGGACGAAGGTGGTGACGGAGCCGGCGCCGACGGTGGCCTTCAACGTCCTGCCCGCCGTGGCGAGGTCCGTACCGCGCTGGACGTCCCGGGTCGCGTCGGTGGTGTAGCGCTCGACGGTCCCGCCGACGGTCCCGAAACCGTCGAGGTCGAGGGTGAGTTCACGGTCCGCCCCGCTCCGGTTGGTGTGGACGAGGACCAGCCCCTGCCCTCCGGGCCGTACCGCCGCGAGGGTGTCGGGGTCGTCGGTGGCCAGGACGCGGGCACCGGGCCGGACGAACCGGCTGTACTGGGCCATCACCCCGTACTTCTTGTTCCTGCGGAGCGGTTCGGTGGCCGCGTCGGCGGGGGTGAAGTCGGTCTGGATGAGGCCCCAGTTGGAATTCTCCCGGTCCGGCGTCATGTTCTCGTAGTCCTCGACGGCCTGCCACAACACCCAGGCGCGGGGCTCCAGTTCTCTGATGTCGTCGTTGATCCGGCGGGCCAGGTCGAGTCCCGGGCTCATGTCGGTGAAGCTCTGCGGCACGCTGCCGCCGAGGTCCACCTCCGACATCCACAGCGGGGTGGCCTCGCCCTTGGCGATGTCGCGGACGCCGGTGCGCCCGCCCGTCCCGTACGTGTGGGTGTTGATCCGGCCCACGGAGTCACGGACGGCGGGTGCGTACCGCTCCCAGTTCGCGCGGGCCGTCGACGGGTTCGTCTCGTCCATGGCGGCGATCGGGGTGGTGTCGCCCCGGGCGTCGAGGGCGGCGCGCAGCGTGCTGATCATCCGGGCCTGCGAGGCGGGGTCCCAGTGGGAGCCCTCCTGGCGTCCGCCGGCCCGCCAGTAGTCGGTGTTCGGCTCGTTGACCGGGGAGATCGAGTCGAAGGTGACGCCCGAGCCCTGCTCGGCGCGCCGGAGGGAACCGGCGAGGTAGGCGGCGAACCGCTCGTACTGGTCGGCGCGGAGGTTGTCCTGCCGGGGGTCGGTCGCGCCGGAGACGAGACCGCTGCGGGTCATGAAGTACGGGGCGGAGTTGGAGAAGGCCTCGAAGGTGTCGGCGCCGCGGGCCTTCGCGGCGGAGAGCCACCAGCGCTGGTTGGCGTCGGCCGCGTCGTTCCAGTGGGCGGGGTCGTCCGGGTCCCACCAGTCGGGGGACTCGGCTCCCGGCCGGTTCCAGTAGCCGGGTACGGCGCCGCCGGCGCGCATGTAGGGGACGGTCTCGGGGCTGTCGCCGCCGCCGATGTTGTAGCGGGCGACCGTGAATCCGAGGCCGTCCGCGCTGTAGAGGGCGTCCGCGAGGGCGTTGCGCCGCTCGTCGGGCCAGCCGCCGGTGACGTTCGCGAACCAGGCGAGGGCGGTCCCCCACCCTTCGAAGGCGGGCTGCTGGTAGCCGGGGTCGGGCCGGACGGTCAGCGCCTCGGCCGCGGCGGCGACCGCCGTGGGCGCGGAGGCCGCCGGGGCGGCGGCGACGGTGGGCAGGACGAGCGCGGCGGTGGCGGCGAGGGCGCCGAGCCGGGTGTTCCGTCGGCGCCCGGGGGCGCTTCGGGCGGAGGAGGGCTGCACGTGGTCACTCCCTGGGGGGTGGGACGGTGTGGGTCGGGCGGGCGGGGACTGGCGTGCGGGGGGGGGCGCTCGTGCGCGGGCGGGGGCGCTCGGACACACACGCACGGGCGGGCGCACGTGGACGAACCCGCACGGACGAGCGCGCACGGGCGGCCGTGGTCAGACCGTCGTACGGCTCCACCGCTGGTTGGCGCCGCTGTTGCAGGTCCACTGGACCAGCTCGGTGCCGTCGGCCGTGGACGTGTTGGTGACGTCGAGGCACTTGCCGCTGTGGACGGCGACCAGCTGGAGGCCCGTACTCGCGCCGGTCGCGCTCCACCGCTGCCCGGCCCTCCCGTCGCACGTGTACTGCGCGACGGCGGCGCCGTCGATGGCCGAACCGCCTTTCACGGTCAGGCACTTGCCGCTGTGGCGGGCGACGATCTGGACCTGGCCGCCACCGGCGCTCCGGAGCCAGAACTGCTGGTTGACGCTGTTGCCGCCGCAGCTCCACTGGATGAGGGCGCCGCCGTCGGCGGTGGACCGGTCGGCGACGTCGGCGCACTTCCCGCTGTGCGCGGCGATGAGGGTCTCCCAGCTGCCGAGACCCTTCACCGTGCCGGCCGCCGTGTCCACGGTGATCTGCGGGAAGTAGTCCATGGTCATGGTGGTGCTCGTGGGGAAGCGGAGCGGCAGCCAGACGTACTGGGAGTCATTGACGTTGCCGCCCGTGGAGTTGCCCCAGCGGTCGCCGAGGAAGAGGTACGAGGTGCCGGCGGTGCCCTGGACGGGCAGGACGTACGCGGTCTGGGAGCCGTACGCGGTCCCGTCGCCGATGTCCTTCAGACCGCTCCAGGTTCCGGTGACGCTGGTCGCGGTGCCGTACTTCTGCTGGTTGGGGGACCAGCCGGTGGCGCCGGAGGTGAGCAGGAAGTAGACGCCGTCTCGCTGGAAGAGGGCCGGGGCCTCGCGCCACTGTCCGGGCCAGAGCTTCTGGACCTGGGACGCGATGCCGGTGTAGTCGGCGGTCAGCCGGTAGACGTGGAGGTCGGCGTTCTCGTTGGCGGCGGAGATCATGTACCCCGCGCCGTCGGTGTCGACGAACGTCGTGATGTCACGGGACATGTGGCCGAGCGGGCGGAAGCTGCCGAGCCAGGTGTAGTCGCCGTCGACGGTCGAGGAGACGGCGACCGCGGCGCGCGCCTCGCCGTAGTCCGTGGCGTTCTCCGTGTGCATCCACATCACGAACCGGCCGGTGGCCGCGTTGTACATGACCTTGGGGCGCTCGATGTTGGCCGACCGCAGCTCGGGGTCGGTGCTCTGCGTGAGGACGTGGTTCCGGAACTCCCAGGTCCTCAGGTCGGTGGAGCGGTAGGCGGAGACGTACCGGAAGGTGTTGTCCGCGTTCCGGTTCTCGCCGAACCAGTAGTAGTACGAGCCGGCCTTGACGACTCCGCCGCCGTGGGCGTGCACGGGGTTTCCCGCCGGGTCGGTGAACTGCGTGGCGTTGGTGACGGTGGCCGTGGCGGCCTGGGCCGTACCGCCCGGGCCGAGGAGGGAGCCGAGAAGGGAGAGGAGGACGGCACAGAGCGCGGTGAGCGCCCTGAACGTCCCCGAGGGAGTGCGTCGCATGATCGCGTACCTCGTGGCTGTGGGGAGGGAGAGGGAAGGCGAGGCGGTAACGGCCGGACGCACCAGGGGTGCGGGGAGCCGGCCGGGGCGGGAACGCGCGCGCCGAGGCCTGGACGACCGCCGTGTTTCGCGGAGGTGTCGCCCTTCGATGTTCGCGTAAACACGAGCGGTCCGGGGGAGAGTCTGGGAGGGGCGAATCGGACTGTCAAGGAATCGGACGACATCCACGAGGGTTTGACCGCCCCAGATGTTTGCGTCAACATGCACGCAGTACGGCAGTCACGCAGTACGGCCCCCGCGCGCGGTGGCCTCCAGTTCCCTCCGGAAGGTCCCGTGCGTGGTGACGGACAGGAAGACGAAGTCCCCGCGGTCGCGGCCGGCCCGGCAGTGGCCCTCCATGGCGGACGTCGCCACGATGGCGGGCGTCTCCTCGCAGACCGTGTCACGCGTGGCGAACAACCGTGAGAACGTCGACGCGAGCACCCGCGAGAAGGTGCTCTCCGCCATGCAGACGCTCGGCTACCGCCCCAACACGGCGGCCCGCGCCCTGGTCACGGGCAGGTTCGGCGCCCTGGGCGTGGTCAGCTTCGACGTCGGCGCGCACGGCAACGCCCGCACCCTGGCCGCGATCGCCGACGCCGCCCGCGAGGCGGACTTCTCCGTCAACTTCATGGGCGTCAGGGCCCAGACGGAGGCCGCCGTCCGGCGCGCGTTCCAGCATCTGATGCTGCAGTCCGTCGACGGCATCGTGCTCATCGAGTCGCAGATGCTCGACACCCCGTCGCTCCATCTCCCCCCGTCGATGCCGGTGGTCGTCGCCGACGGCGACACCGGCCACCGGTATCCCAACGTCGACTTCGACCAGGCCCACGGCGCGCACGGCGTCGTGAGCCACCTCCTCGGCCTCGGGCACCGGACGGTCTGGCATCTGGCGGGCCCACGCGACTCGTTCGCGGCGCGGCGGCGCTCCGAGTCCTGGGAGCGCACCCTGACCGCCGCGGGCGCGCCCGTGCCCCCGGTGCTGTACGGGGACTGGACTGCGGAGTCCGGCTACCGGGCCGGCCTCGGCATCGCCCGCCGGCGGGAGGTGACCGCCGTCTTCGCCGCCAACGACCAGATGGCGCTCGGCATGCTGCGGGCCCTGCGCGAGTCGGGGCGTGACGTGCCCGGGGACATCAGTGTGGCCGGCTTCGACGACATCGCCGAGGCCGCGTATCTCCATCCGCCGCTGACGACCGTGCACCAGGACTTCGAGGTGGTCGGGCGGCACTGCGTCGCGCTGCTGCTCGACCAGATCGAGGGCCGCACGGACGGCCCCCGCCGCAGGGCGGTGGAACCGGTCCTGGTGGTCCGGTCGAGCACGGCCCCACCACCACCGGGCACTTCGGCCTGACGCCCACGGCCCGCGCCACGACCGGGGCCTCGGCCCGGCCAACCCCCGAACCCGCCACCACCGGGGACGTCGTCGACCTGACCTCCTTCGCACCCGCCACCACCAAGCCGGCTCCCCCTCGCACCCGCCACCACCGGGGACCTCGGCCTGACACCCCTCGCACCCGCCCCACCGGGGCCTCGGCCTGGCCTCCCCCGCACCCGCCCCCACCGGGGGCCTCGACCTGGCCTCACCCGCGCCCGCCCCCACCGGGGGCCTCGGCCCGGCCTCCCCCGCACCCGCCCCCACCCGGGGCCTCGACCTGGCCTCCCCCGCACCCACCCCCACCGGGGGCCTCGACCTGGCCTCACCCGCACCCGCCCCGGGGGCCTCGACCTGGCCTCGCGCGCCCGCCACCGCCATCGGGAGCCCTCCCGTGCCCCGCACGGGCCTCGCCCCCGCCCCCGGCGGAGACCCCGGCTCACCGCCCCGGCGCCCCCGTGCTCGCCCGCTCCGTCAGGGTCGTCGGGACGAGGCGTACCCCCGTGACCGTCTCGCCGCGCAGCTCCCGCAGCACCGCGTCCACGCACAACTCGCCCACCCGCGCGAAGTCCTGGCGCACGGTGGTCAGCGGCGGGATGAAGGAGGCCGCCTCCGCGATGTCGTCGAAACCGACGACGCTCACGTCCTCGGGCACCCGTCTTCCCCGCTCGTGGAAGGCCCGGAGCACGCCGAGGGCCATCTGGTCGTTGGCCACGAACACCGCACGGCAGCCGGGCTCGTCGGCGAGCCGGAGCCCCGCCTCGTAACCGGACTCGGGTGTCCAGTCCCCGCGCAGGACGGGCGGCACCTTCCGCCCCTCCTCGCGCAGGACCGCCTCCCAGGCCTCCGCACGGCGGCCGGCCGCGAAGGACTCCTCGGGGCCCGCGACGTGCCAGACCGTGGTGTGCCCGAGGTCGAGCAGGTGTCGCACCGCCGTGCGGGCGCCCTGCCGCTGGTCGGCGTCCACGACGGGGAAGCGGCCGGTGGCGTCGGAGTCCACGACGACCACCTTGACGTGCGGGGGAAGGGTCAGCGACGCGGTGTCGAGGAGGTGGACCTCCATGATGAGCACGACGGCGTCGACGGCCAGTTCGTCGAGCCGGGTGAAGGCGCCCCTGACGTTGTCCTGGGTGGGCGCGTCGAGCGGGATGAGGGTGACCGCGTATCCCGCCCGGGAGGCCGATCCGGCGATGGCCTCCAGGGTGCGGACGTTGCCGGTGCTGGAGAGGCCCATGGTGATGACGCCGATGGCCCGGAACTCGCCGCGTTTGAGGGCGCGGGCCGCGCTGTTGGGCCGGTAGCCCAGCTCCCTCATGGCGTCGAGGACCTTCGCGCGGGTGCTCTCGACGACGGCCGCGTCACCGTTGGAGACGCGCGAGACCGTCTGCGAGGAGACCCCCGCGAGCTGGGCGACGTCCGCCATGGAGACCCGGCGCGGCCTGCCGCGCGCTCCTCGCGAACCGTCGCCGCCGGCCGTCGCCGAGCCGCCTGCCGTGTTCTTCTCCGCCACCCGAATCCCTCTCATTCACCGCTGCTCCGTGCTTGACGCCCCCCAGTGGGAGTGTCACCATCACGCTACCGATGATTACGTAAACATTTCTCGTCGGCCAGCCCACGCGGGGCCGATTCACGGCCGCCAGGCCCTCTCGCCTCGCCTGCGCCACCGCTCACGCATCGTTCATCCCGCCCCGCCCCGCTCCCCGTCTCCGGACCCGCTCGGTCACCGACGCAAGGAACCCCGCCATGACGCTCCTGTCGACGCGCGCTACGGCAGCACCACCGCCCCGCCCACGAGCTCGCTTCCGTCTCCGCAAGGAGGCCCTCGTGGGCTGGGGATTCGCCGGCCCGTTCGTCGCGGTCTTCGGCCTCGTCTTCCTCGCGCCGATCGGATACGCGCTGTACCTGAGCCTCTTCCAGGACCGGCTCATCGGCGGCACCTCCTTCGTCGGCCTCGACAACTACGGCAAGGCGCTCACCGACCCCCGCTTCTGGGAGGGGCTGACCCGGGTCGGCCTCTTCCTCCTGGTCCAGGTGCCCGTCATGCTGGGCATCGCGCTGCTCGTCGCCCTCGCGATCGACAGCGGCCGGCTCTACGGCAGGACCTTCTTCCGCGTCTCGATCTTCCTCCCCTACGCCGTGCCGGCCGTCGTCGCCAGCCTCATCTGGGGCTTCATGTACGGCACGCGGTTCGGCCTCGTCGGGAACGTCGACGACGCGTTCGGGATCTCCCTGCCGGACCCGCTCTCCCCCTCCCTGGTGCTCGCCTCCATCGGCAACATCGTGACCTGGGAGTTCGTCGGCTACAACATGCTGATCTTCTACGCCGCGCTCAAGGTCGTCCCCCGCTCGCTCTACGAGGCCGCGGCCATCGACGGCGCCGGCGAGTGGCGGGTCGTCACCTCGATCAAACTGCCCGCGATCCGCGGCGCGCTCGTCATCGCCACCATCTTCTCGATCATCGGCAGCTTCCAGCTCTTCAACGAGCCGAGCATCCTGCAGAAGCTCGCCCCCAACGCGATCACCAGCGACTTCACCCCCAACCTCTACACCTACTCGCTGTCCTTCTCGGGCCAGCAGCACAACTACGCGGCGACCGTGGCGATCGTGATGGGTGTCCTCACCGCGATCATCGCCTACGCGGTCCAGCTGCGCGGCATGCGGAAGGGCTGAGCCGATGACCACCTCCCTCACCAGCACCGCCTCCGGATCCGGTACGCCGACCGCCCCGCGTACCCCCGGATCCGGCGCGGAGGCCCGCACCCGTACGGACGCCGGAACCGGCACCAGTACCGGCACCGACAAGCGCCGGAAGCGCCCCCCGCACACCCCGCTCAACCCCCGCCCCAGCGTGCCGCTGACCCTCGTGACCGGCCTCGTCCTCGTCTACACCCTGCTGCCGCTCGCCTGGCTGGTCATCAACGCCACCAAGGACCAGAACGGACTGCTCGACTCCTTCGGACTCTGGTTCGCCGACGACAGCCACTTCTGGGACAACATCGGCCGGACCCTCTCGTACGACGACGGCGTCTTCGTCCGCTGGCTGCTCAACACCCTGCTGTACGTCGTCGCCGGCGCGGGCGGCGCCACCGTCCTCGCCGTCCTCGGCGGGTACGCCCTCGCCACGCACGACTTCCCGGGCCGCCGTGCGGTGTTCGCGGTGGTCCTCGGGGCCGTGGCTGTGCCCGGCACCGCGCTCGCCGTCCCCACCTTCCTGATGTTCAGCAACATGGGTCTCACGAACACCCCGTGGGCCGTGATCATCCCGTCCCTGATCTCGCCGTTCGGCCTCTATCTGATGTGGGTCTTCGCCGCCGAGTCCGTCCCCACCGAACTCCTGGAGGCCGCGCGCATCGACGGCTCCGGCGAGCTGCGGACCTTCTTCACGATCGCGCTGCCGCTGCTGATGCCGGGGACCGTCACGGTGCTGCTGTTCTCGATGGTCGCGACCTGGAACAACTACTTCCTGCCGCTGATCATGATCAAGGACCCCGACTGGTACCCGCTGACCCTCGGCCTCAACGCCTGGAACGCCCAGGCCCAGACGGCGGGCGGCGAGGCCGTGTTCGACCTCATCATCACCGGCTCCCTGCTGACGATCGTGCCGATCGTCGCCGTCTTCCTGCTGCTCCAGCGGTACTGGCAGTCCGGCCTGGCCGCGGGCAGCGTCAAGGAATAGCCCCTCCGCCCCCCCCTCCCCTCCGCACCCCTTCCTTCCCTCTCTCCGCCGTACCCTCGACCAGGAGCACAGCCCATGAGAACGCACATCACCCGCCGCCTCCTCGGCGCCCTCGCCGTCGTCTCCACGCTCGCGCTGACCGCCACGGCCTGCGGCTCCGACGCCTCGGACGGCGGTGGCGACAGCGGACCGAAGGACGTCGCGGCCGCGCTCGCGAAGGGCGGCAAGGTGACCGTGTGGGCGTGGGAGCCCACGCTCAAGAAGGTGGCGGAGGACTTCGAGAAGAAGTACCCCGCGGTCGACATCGAGCTGGTCAACGCGGGCACCGGCGACAAGCAGTACACCGCCCTGCAGAACGCGATGGCGGCCGGCTCCGGCGCACCCGACGTGGCGCAGGTCGAGTACTACGCGCTCGGCCAGTTCACCATCGGCAAGTCCGTCGAGGACCTGGCCTCCTACGGCGCCCAGAAGTACGGCACGACGTTCACCGCCGGCCCGTGGAACGCCGTCACCGAGGACAAGGCCGTCTACGCCCTGCCCATGGACTCGGGCCCCATGGCGTTCTTCTACAACAAGAAGGTCTTCGACAAGCACGGCATCAAGGTGCCGACGACCTGGGACGAGTACGTGGAGGCGGCCCGCGCCCTCCACAAGGCCGACCCCAAGATCTTCATCACCAACGACACCGGTGACGCCGGCGCCACCACCAGCCTCATCTGGCAGGCCGGCGGCCGTCCGTACCGGACCGACGGCACGGACGTCACGATCGACTTCGGCGACGCGGGCACCAGGAAGTACACCGCGACGTGGCAGAAGCTCCTCGACGAGAAGCTGGTCGCGCCGATCAGCTCGTGGAGCGACGCCTGGTACAAGGGCCTGGCCGACGGCTCCCTCGCCACCCTCTCCATCGGCGCCTGGATGCCGGCCAACCTGACGTCCGGGGTCGCCTCCGCCTCAGGCGACTGGCGGGTCGCACCGCTGCCTCAGTGGACGAAGGGCGACAAGACCAGCGCGGAGAACGGCGGCAGCTCGCTCGCCGTGCCGAAGGCCGCCAAGAACAAGGAACTCGCCTACGCTTTCACGGAGTTCGCGACCACGGGCGCCGGAGCCAGTGCCCGGGTCGCCGCGGGCGCCTTCCCCGCGACCCGCGCGGACCTGGAGTCGAAGGCGTTCCTCGACACCGCCTTCCCGTACTTCGGCGGCCAGCAGGCCAACCGGATCTTCGCCGAGTCCGCCCGCAACGTCGGCGAGGACTGGTCCTACCTGCCGTACCAGGTGTACGCGAACTCGATCTTCAACGACACCGTGGGCAAGGCGTACGTCTCCCCCACCACGCTCACCGACGGTCTGAAGCGGTGGCAGGAGGCCGGCGTGACGTACGGCAACGACCAGGGCTTCACGGTCAACAAGTAGCCGGCGGCGCGCAGCCCCCCTTTTCCCCCGGCCGCCGGGCGGGTCCCGGTCGACGAGACCGACGCACGCGCGCGTAGCGTGAGGTGTGTCGGCTCCGTCGTCTCTCACCTGGAGATCCGCCTGTGTCCAGCGCCGCCCCGACCCGTACCGCCGTCGTCGAATCCCTCATGGACCGCTTCCCCGGAGTCCCTCCGGAGGCCGTGTTCAAGGAGGACCTGCTGCGCGGCGGGCTCGCCTTCGACCCGTCCGCGCTGAGCGGGAACGAGGGGGGCGAGGTGAAGCCGAAGTCGTACTTCATCTTCTCCTTCGACCACCGCACGCTGCCGGAGCTCGGTGAGGCGGCCCTGAACCGCCCGCCGGAGGAGATCGTGCTCACGGGCGGGCCGTACGGGCTCCGCCGCACGGTGGTGTCGGTACGGGTCAACCCGTCGTCCCCCTACCGGGTGGCGCCGGACGCCGACGGGGCGCTCGCGCTGTTCCTCGACGGCGTCAGGATCGCCGACGTCGGTCTGCCGCCGATGCCGGAGTACTACCGGCACCCGCTGGCGAACGGCAAGTCCGTGATGGAGGTCGCGCCGACCATCCAGTGGGGCTACCTGATCTATCTGACGGTCTTCCGGGTCTGCCAGTACTTCGGCGCCAAGGAGGAGTGCCAGTACTGCGACATCAACCACAACTGGCGCCAGCACAAGGCGGCGGGCCGCCCGTACACCGGGGTGAAGCCGGTCGACGAGGTCCTGGAGGCCCTGGAGATCATCGACCGCCACGACACCGCCCGCACCTCCACCGCGTACACCCTCACGGGCGGCGCGGTCACGTCCCAGGTCGGCGGGAAGGACGAGGCCGACTTCTACGGCCAGTACGCGCGCGCGATCGAGGAGCGGTTCCCGGGCCGATGGATCGGCAAGGTGGTCGCGCAGGCGCTGCCGAAGGAGGACGTGCGGCGGTTCCACGACTACGGCATCCGGATCTACCACCCGAACTACGAGGTGTGGGACCGCCGGCTGTTCGAGCTGTACTGCCCCGGCAAGGAGCGCTACATCGGCCGGGACGAGTGGCACCGCCGGATCCTGGACTCCGCCGAGATCTTCGGGCCGCGCAACGTCATCCCGAACTTCGTCGCGGGCGTCGAGATGGCCAAGCCCTCCGGTTTCCTGACGGTGGACGAGGCGATCGCCTCGACCCGGGAGGGCCTGCGGTTCTTCATGTCGCGCGGGATCACGCCCCGGTTCACCACCTGGTGCCCGGAGCCGACGACCCCGCTGGGCCGGGAGAACCCGGACGGGGCACCGCTGGAGTACCACCTGCGGCTCCTTGAGGCGTACACGGCGACGCTGGAGGAGTACGGCCTGACGGCGCCGCCCGGGTACGGGCCGGCCGGTCCGGGGCGCGCGGTGTTCTCGGTGAGCTCGTTCATGGACGCGCTGCCGCCGGCGCCGGGCGAGTAGCCCGGCGCGGGGACGCGAAGGAGCCGGTGCCCCCTCGGGGGTACCGGCTCCTTCGCGAAGGCGGGTCGGGCTGGGCCGCGTCAGACGGTGACCTCCGCCTTCTCCGTCTCGTCGGTGATGTCGGTGGCGTCCGCGGTGCCGGTCGGCGCCGGCTTGCTGTCCCGCATCACCAGGGTGGCGAGGACGGCCGCCGCGAGGACGCCGACGGCGCCGGTGGTGATGGTGGTGGACATCGAGGAGGCGGCCTGGAGATGCGGCTGCCGCGCTGAGCGGAGGCGGGGGCGGGGGCTTCAAGGGCCGGGGCCGCCGCGGCGGGGGCCTCTGCGGCGGGGGCGGGCGCCCGCCGGCTCGTGGCCGGGTCCGCGTGCGGCCACAGCCTCGCCGCGGCCGTGGCCCCCGCGAGGGCCACGGCGGTGAGCACGGCGGCCGAAGCGGCCGGGCCGGTCGTCGCGGCGAGCAGGCCGGCGAGCGGGTAGGTGAGCAGCCAGCAGGCGTGCGAGAGGGAGAACCGGGCCGCGAAGGCGGCGGGCAGGTCGCTGCCCCGGACGGAGCCGCGCACCACCCGGCCGCCCGGGGTCAGCACGGCCGAGCCCGCGGCGCCCGTGACCAGCCAGACCACGAGCAGGGCGGGCCAGGACCAGGCTCCGGGCGTGACCGTGAGGCCGAGGGCGAGCAGCCCCAGGGCCCCGGGCAGGACGAAGCCGGCCCGCACCATGACCACGCGGTCGCCGCCCCGCTCCAGGACGCGCGGCAGCAGCAGGGCCACCGCCATGGAGCCCGAGCCGTACGCGCCGAGTGCGAGGGGTACGTCCCCGACCGGGCGGCCGAGGGTGTCGCGGACGAGGATCACGGTGTCGACGAGGACGACGGCCCCGGCGGCCGCGACGGCCAGGTCGAGGGCGAGGAGGGCCCGCAGCCGCGGGGCGGCGAGGACGAGCCGGATCCCGGAGACGGCCCTGGCGTACGCACGGGGGCAGGGGACCGCGCCACCTGCGGACTTCGGCTCCTGGCCCGGGGCGGGGTCCGGCTCCGGGTCGGGGCCGGGCAGGGTCGTCGTGCGGACCAGGAGGGCGGAGGCGACGAACCCCGCGGCGGTGCCGGCGAAGAGCCAGGCGTACGGGACCACCGTCAGCAGCGCGGCGGCGAGCATCGGGCTCGCCAGGCTCTCCAGGTCGTAGGCGAGCCGGGCGAGCGACAGGGCGCCGGTGTAGTCGCGTTCGTCGGGCAGCACCCGCGGGATCGTCGCCTGGAAGGCCGGGGTGAAGGCGGCCGAGGCGGCCTGGAGCAGCAGGATCAGGACGTACACCTGCCAGACCCGGCTGACGAACGGCAGGGCGAGCACGACCGCCGCGCGCGCCAGGTCCATGGAGACGAGCAGCGCCCGCCGGGGTACGCGGTCGGCGAGGGCGCCGACGAGCGGGGCGAGGGCGACGTAGGCGGCCATCTTGATCGCGAGGGCGGTGCCGAGGACGGCGGCGGCGTTCGCGCCCGCCAGGTCGTACGCGAGAAGGCTCAGGGCCACGGTCGCCAGGCCGGTGCCGGTGAGGGCGACGACCTGCGCGCCGAACAGACGGCGGTAGGTGGGGTTGCGCAGCACGGACAGCATGAGGACGCCCCGGTCGGCCACGGCGGACTGTGGACGTCACCAACGTAGCCGACATGTGCACACTTGCGCACATGTTGATGCCAGGGAGTCGCGGTGAGCCCTCAGTCGTGCCAGGGCTCGCCGCTCACCTCGTGATCGGCGCGACTGATCGCCTCGACCACGAGCCGCTTCAGGTGCCCGTCCGGCATGGCGTACACGACCCGGCGTCCGTCCTTGCGGGACTGGACGAGCCCGGCGAGGCGCAGCTTGGCCAGGTGCTGGCTGACGGCGGGGCGCGCGGCCCCGCAGGCCTCCGTCAGGGCGGTCACATCGGCCTCGCCGCGGGTGAGCAGCCAGACCAGGTGCAGCCGGGTGGGGTCGGAGAGCAGGCCGAACACCTCCGCCGCCGCCGAGAGTTCGAGCGCCCCCGGCGTCCGCTCGTGCGGCCGGGACGCGGCCGCGGCCGCGGGATCTACGCGCTCAGACATGGGCCCATCGTAGGCAGGCGGACGGGCGGCCCTCAGCCGCACGCGAGGGTCACCGGCGCACACCCCCGCCCGGGGCCCGGCCCGGCCCTCCCACCCGGGGCGCCGCCGGTGGCGAACCCGCACCGGCCCGCCCGTCAGACGCGCAGCTCCTTCGCCTCGAAGCGGCCGTCGCCGAGGACCAGGACGAAGGAGACCTGCTGCCCCTCGGAGAGCACGCGGGCCTCGCCCTCGATGTCCTCGGCGCTGAAGTAGACCTGTTCCTCGGAGCCCACGGGAACGACGAACCCGTACCCACCGGCACGGTTGAAGGACTGCACGAACCCTTTGCTTCTGCCTTCCACGGCGGCCTCCTCGTCGTCGTCACCGGGGGCGCGGCGGAGGGGCGAGAACCCCGGTCGACCGCATCCGTGCCTCAGGGGACTTTTACCCCACGCGGCCGTCCTTCGCCCGTCGGCCGGCGATGGGCGCAGGTGGTGCAGACCACTCCCACGGGTCTAGTAGAATTTTCAACTGAGGCCCGGTGCCGGAGATCCCCCGTGTCCGACACCGGGCCTCTTCGTACCTTCCGTCAGGCCCTGCCGCCCGGGTACGCGATCCTCGCCGTGATCGCGGCGATGCGCCGTGCCGACTCCTCCGGGGACGCCACCGGCTGGACGATGTGGCTGACGGTGAGCCGCACGATCGTCTCGACCGCGAGTCCGCGGGACTCCTCGTCCACATCGGGCCAGGCCTCGACCGCGTACGCGTCGAGCATCGTCATCGCCGTACCGAAGACCGGTTCCGGTCGGGTCGTGAGGTAGGCGAGGAGGTCGTCCTCGCCGCCGCGGTCCGCGAGCAGGACGCCCTTGACGAGGGGGTTGTCCACGGCCTGCTGGAGCGTGTAGCCGACCCCGGCGGCGGCCGCGGCCTCCAACTCACCCCGGTGCGAGTCGAGTTCGCCCTGGATGCCGAGCAGGAAGCCCTCCAGCTCGCGCTGGACCAGGGCCTGGCCGATGGCCTCTTTCGAGCCGAACTCGTTGTAGAGGGTCTGGCGGCTGATGCCGGCGGCGCGCGCGATGGAGGTCATGCGCAGCCCGCCCCAGCCGTCGGCGGCGACGAGGCGATAGGCGGCGTCGAGCACCTGCTCGCGCAGCAGGGATCGAACGCTCTCGCGAAAACGTGTCATCGTGCCCCCACTGTAGCCATCGGGCATGACGGGGAGCCGTCCCCCGGGCCTCGCCTCCTCGTCCCGTACGGGACGACCACTCCACCCCGCGAGTCGACCAATCAACCGCATCCTGATCGATATTCGATCATTCGACACTTCTGCATTGACTCGCTCATCGGCCCCACCTAGCTTCTGGCGGCACCAGCCCTCGAGAAAGGTGTCGCGTCATGACCATGGAGGCATTCCCGGGGCGGCGTGCGACGGTCGGCGGGCTCGTCGCCGTCGCACTCGCCCTCGCCGGCAGCGTCGCCCTCCCCACCCCGTCCGCCTCGGCCACCGGGAGCACCACCTACGTGGACTGCTCGCGTCCGGCCGCCGGCGACGGCAGCCAGGCCTCGCCGCTGAACAGCATCGCCCAGGCAAACGGGAGGACGTACGCGGCCGGGGACACCCTCGCCTTCGCGTCCGGCACCACCTGCACCGGGTCCCTCGCCCCCAAGGGCTCCGGCACCGCCACCGCCCCCATCACGCTGACGCGTTACGGCACCGGCGCACGTCCCGTCATCGACGGCGGCGGCGCTCCGGACGCCGTCTCCCTGACCGATCAGGACCACTGGCGGATCAGCGGCCTGAAGCTGACCAACCCCGCCGCCTCCCTCGCCCGCCGTACCGGACTGCGGATCTCCGCGACCGACGGACAGGCGCACCGCGGCTTCGACATCGGCGATCTCGTCGTCGACCGTGTCGCCGGCCAGACGAGCAAGAACAGCCCGACCACCGAGGACTTCGTCCAGTCCGCCGGCATCGTCACGGGGGCGAGCGGCACGAACTCGACCCTCCACGACGTCCACGTCCACCACAACCAGATCACCAACACCGGCGGGGGCGGCCTCAAGATCCGCGTCGGCGCTATGGCGGTCAAGGGCTCCGGGGTCCTGATCGAGTACAACGTCATCAAGGACGTCGGCGGCGACGGCATCATCGCGAGCTACGCCGACGCGCCCATGATCCAGTACAACAACGCCTCCGGCGTCGGCAACGGCGTCTACCCCTTCTCCGGCGGCAACTTCGCCGGCATCTGGGTGCTCGGCGACCACAACCCGACCATCCAGAAGAACGCCGTGTACGGGATCACGCGGATGTCCGTGGCCGACAGCCAGGCCTTCGACTGCGACTGGGGCAACACGGGCACCTGTCTGATCCAGTACAACCTCAGCCGCGACAACATCGGCGGCTTCTTCCTCGACTGCGACGGCTGCGGGACGATCGGCGGCGCCCAGCAGGTCATCCGCTACAACATCTCCGAGAACGACTGCCGGATGAGCAGCGTCAGCGCGGGCCGGTCCGCGCTGCGCATGTACAACAACGTCCTCTACTGCACGGACAAGAAGTTCAGCATCACCCTCCCCGACGAGAGCGTCGTCGAGAACAACATCTGGGTGGGCACCACCGACTCCCGGCTGCCGACGGCCGCGGGGATCTCCTGGCTCTGGAACGTCTTCCAGGGCGTGCCGAGGCCGACCGCCAACGGCATCGCGGGCGACCCGCACTTCGTGAACCCGGGCACGGGCGGCGACTCGCTCGACTCCGCCGACGGGTACAAGCTCCGCGCCACGTCGCCGGCGCTGAACAACGGCTCCGTGATCAGCGGCAGCGGGGGCCGCGACTACTGGGGGAACCCGGTGTCCGCGACCACCAAGCCGCACCGCGGCGCCTACAACGGCCCCGGGCTGTAGCCGCTCGCACCCCCGGCGAACCGGTGTCGGACGCCGGGGGTGCTCGCCGCCGTCGCCTCTGTGGAGGGGCGCCGCCGGCCGCGAAGGAGGTGCCACGGCGCTCCGTCGCTCCCGTTGGGACCCGGTCGGGGGTGGGGCCGGGGGGAGACGGCGGTGCGCCGTGGCACCGGTCTGTGGGTGGAGGGGTGACGAGTCTCCGGGGTGGGGCGTTACGAGGCGATGCTCGGGTCCGGGTCGAGGGCCGGGGCCGCGTCGCCGAGCACGTCGACCGGGCTCGCGGGGCCGGGCTCGCCGGGGTGGACCGCGCAGGAGAGGGCGGTGGCCTGACGGAGGGTCTCCGTCAGGTTCTGCCAGTCGAGGGCGGGCCGGGTGTCGGAGCGGCCGAGGACGAGGGAGGCGTTCCAGCGCATCCGGGGCACCCCGGGGAGCGGGCGCAGTCCCCCGGCCTCCTGGTGGGAGGCGGCGAGGGCCATGGGGAGCATGGCGCAGCCGAGGCCGGACTGGGTGGCGGCGCGGACGCCGGCCATGGAGCCGAGTTCGTGTATCTCGGGCGGGCTGTCGCAGCGCAGTCGGAGGAATTCGGGGAGCCAGCGCTGGGAGGGACAGTCGGGGTCGGCGATGACGACCTGCCGGCCGAGGTTGCCGCGTCGGTGGCCGACGCTGGTGACGGGGATGAACTCGACTTCCTGGAGACGAACTTCGGTCAGTTCGTCGGAGCGCTCGGTGTGCAGCTGGTCGGCGAGCTGGACGGCCGGGTCCTCGGCGTCGACGACGGTGAGGACGAGGGCGCCGTCGATCGCACCGGCCCGGAAGGCGTCGTGGACCTCGGCGGTTCCCATGACGCGCAGGGCGAGTTGGACGCCGGAGAGGAGCCGTCGCCCGATGTGGGTGACCCGGGCGAGCTGCTGTCCGTACGCGAGGGCGGGGACGATGCCGACGGTCAGCCGCGGCGGGTTGGCCGCGGGCCGGCGCAGGGCGGTCTCCATCTCACCGACGAGGGTGAGGATCTGGCGGGCGTAGTCGCACAGAACGGTGCCGGCGTGGGTCAGCCGGACGCCGTTGGGGAGCCGTTCGAAGACGGGCTCGCCGACCTGCCGCTCCAGGGCACGCATCTGTGCCGTGACGCTGGACTGCGAGTACCCGAGGCGTCGCGCCGCCTGGGTGAACGACCCGGTCAAGGTCACCTCGCGGAAGGTCCGAAGGGTTCTTGCGTCGATGTCCACGTGAAATTCCCCCCTGCCGCGCAGGCGGCAGTTCCTCGCATCAGGTGGTTGGTCGTCCACCCGCTTCGATCGCCCCAGTCGGTTGTCACACAAGCCGCAGGGGTGCCGGACGCCCCTTCGCGCCCGGCACCCCTGCACGGCCGCGAAGACTCTACTCGGCGAGCCGGGCCGGGACCAACGGAAAGTCCAAGTCCGGCTGCGCAACGTGATTGAAGAAGTTCGACAGCACGTTGAGCGCGACGTGGCCGACGATCTCGGCGATCTCGGCGTCGGTGACACCGGCGGCGCGGGCGTCGGCGAGGGACGCGTCGGTGACGCGGCCGCCGGTGGCCATGACGGCGCCGGCGAAGCGGAGCACCTGGTCCATGTGCGGGTCGCCGGCGTCGATTCCGTGACGGGTGTCGAGCAGCTGCTGCTCGCTCAGGCCGACCTTGCCGCCGCGAAGGGTGTGCGCGGAGACGCAGTAGGTGCAGTCGTTGTGCTGCGCGATGAAGAGCGCGAGCTGCTCGCGCTGCCGGGCACTGAAGCTGCCGCCGACGAGGGCCTCGCGCATGGCGAGGTAACCGCGGAGCGCGGCGGGGCCGTTGGCGAGGGCGGCGTACAGGTTGGGCAGCTTGCCGAGCTGCTTGAGGGTGCCTTCGAGCAGCTCGCGCTGCTCCTCGTCGGCGGTCTCTACGGTCAGTTGGGGCAGGCGGGGCATGGAGCTCTCCTTGAGCCGGACCAAGACGGAACTGATCGGTACCATCGAGACGGTACCGATCGGTTCCATTTGGCGCAACGGGAGGCCGCCACTCCCCTTTTTGCTTGCGGGATCACCTATACGGCACCGAGTGGTACCGTCTGGTATGGCCACGAACGCGAAAGAACGGCTCCTCAGCGCGGCGGAGCGTCTGTTCTACGAAGAGGGGATCCGGGCCGTCGGCATCGAGCGGATCCTGTCCGAGTCCGGAGTGGGCCGCGCCTCCTTCTACCGCCATTTCCCCAGCAAGGACGACGTCGTCGTCGAGGTCCTGCGGCGCCGGGACGGCATGTGGCGCGCCTGGCTGGACGGCCGGATCGCGGTGAGCGAGCGCTCCCCCGAGGAGCTGCCGCTGGCGCTCTTCGACGGCCTGGCGGAACGCTTCGCCGCGGCCTCGTTCCGCGGCTGCGCCTTCATCAACACGATGGTCGAGACGGCCGATCCGGACAGCCCGGCCCACCATGTGGCGGCCGAGCACAAGGAGAAGGTCATCGCGGTCCTGGACCGCCTGCTCACCGAGGGCGGCTACCGCGACCACGGGGCCCTGGCCCGCCAGCTGGCCCTCCTCGGCGACGGAGCGATCGTGACGGCCCTCCGCGAGGGAACGCCGGAGGCGGCGGTACGGGCCAGGGGCGTCGCGGAGATCCTCCTCCGGACGGCGGAGAGGGAGACGGCGGGGGTGTAGGGGCGGGTGGGGCGCCGGGGCTCGCCTGGCGCCGGGTCGGGGGCGGGGGCGGGCGTCCGAGCCCCGCCCGGCCTGCCGGTCGTGCGGCGCCGGGGTCCGGCTCTGCCGCTCGTGCGGATGCCGGGGACCTCGCCCCGCCAGCCGGGGGATGCCGGAGCCCGACCCCGCCGACCGGGGGGATGCCGGAGCCCGACCCTGCCACTCGGGCAGACGCCGCGGGCCCGGCCCTGCCGACCGGGCGCAGGTGGGGTCGGGGCGGGCGGTGGGGGTCGGGGCGGGCGGTGGGGGTCGGGGCGGGCGGTGGGGGTCGGGGCGGGCGGTGGGGGTCGTTCGCCGTCAGCCCGTGACGGGCGCCCCCGGGCGCAGTTCGTTCCGTCGCACCTTGCCCGAGCGGGTGCGCGGGAGGTGGGGGATCACCTCGACCCCGCGCGGCACGAAGACCGGCGCGAGCCGCTCGGCGGCGAGCGCGAGGAGTTCCGCGCCGATGCGCCCGTGCGCATCGGTGATCAGCTCCCGCCGCCCCGGCCGGAGTTCCACGACCGCGTACGGGGCGAGCCCGCCCTCCGGGTCCTCGCACGGCACCACCGCCGCGTCGGCCACCTCAGGGTGGGTGCGGAGCACCGCCTCGATCTCCATCGGGGAGACCCGGTGGCCGTGGGACTTGAAGACCTCGTCCATCCGTCCCAGCAGCCGGATCGAGCCGTCCGCACACCGCTCACCCCGGTCCCCCGTCCGGTACAGACCGTCGGCGAACGCCTCCGCCGTGCGCTCGGGCAGCCCCGCGTACCCGCGCATCAGGCCGGGCGGACGCTCCGTCAGATCGACGCAGACCTCGCCGCATTCGCCCCGCTCCCCCGTCTCGGGGTCGCGCAGCACGATCCGGTAACCGGGGAGCGGGTGCCCGAGCGGGGCGAGTGGTTCCGGCCCGCCGGGGGCGCGGCCGATGAGGGCGGTGGCCTCGGTCTGGCCGTAGCCGTCGCGGACCCGTACGCCCCAGGCCGTCTCGATCCTTCGCACCGTCTCGGCGGTCAGGGGCTCTCCGGCCGCCGTCGCCTCGCGCAGCCGGGGTGCCGCCGCGCCGCCGCTCACGTACGGGAGCAGCGACCGCCACGCGCTGGGCGGCGCGCAGAAGCTGGTGACGCGGTGGGCGGCGAGGACGCCCGGCAGCACGGCCGGCGGGAGGCCGCCGTCCGGGGGTGCGAGCACGGTCGCCTCCGCCGCCCAAGGGACGAAGAAGCTCGACCACGAGTGCTTGGCCCAGCCGGGCGCGGAGAGGTTGAGGTGCCGGTCGCCGGGGCGCAGGCCGCTCCAGTACAGGCTGGAGAGGTGCCCGACGCCGTATCCCGCGTGGCTGTGCTCGACGAGTTTGGGCAGCGAGGTCGTCCCGGAGGTGAAGTAGCAGAAGGACGGGTCGGCGGCGCGGGTCGGCCCGGACGGGTCGAAGCGGGTCCGCCCGGGTCGGCGGGTGTCGGGGTACGGGACCCAGCCCGCCCGGTCCCCACCGCCGACGGCCATCCGGACCCCCGGCACCGCTCCCGCTCCACTCAACTCGTCGAGCAGCGGCACGAGTTCGGGTGCGCTCACCACATGCCGGATGCCGCCCCGGCCGATCCGGTCGGCCGCCTCGGCCGCCGTCAGGTCCTGGTAGCCGGGGACGACGACCGCGCCGAGCTTGATGCACCCGAGCAGGGTCTCCCACAGCTCGACGCGGGTGCCGAGCAGGATCAGGACGCGGTCGCCCCGTACGACCCCGCGCTCGCGCAGCGCCGTCGCCAACGCGTCGGAACGGTTGGAGAGTTCGGCGAACGACACCCGGTCGACGACGGGGACGCCGCCGTCCGGACCCGGGTGGCCGAGGATTTCGAGGGCCGGCCGGCCGTTGCCCTCGGCGATGACGTCGAACCAGTCGAGGGCCCAGTTGAAGTGCTCGGCGCGCGGCCACCGGAAGGCGGCACAGGCCGCCTCCCGGTCGCCGCGCAGCCGCAGCAGCAGGTCCCGCGCGGCCCGGTACTCCTCGTGGGCGGGTGTTGCGGCGGCACCGTTCACCGCACGCCCCCGAGCAGCGCGCGGCCGGCGGCCGGGCGGTTCACCCGCGCGGGTCCCGGGTCCGCCGCACCCTTCACCAGCGCCTCCGCGATCGCGTCCGCGTCCCGCGTGAACGAGCCCCACGGGCCCGGCCGGCCGCTGCCCACCTGTGTGAACCAGCGGGTGAACTCGGTCGGAATGCCCAGGACATGGGTGCCGGTGTCCACCGAGCCGTCAGCCCGCACCGGGTGGAACGGGGAGTCGGTGCAGTCCAGGCCGCCGGTGGCGAACTCCCCGGCCCCGTCGACCGCGTTGGTGAAGGTACGGATCTCCCCGTCCGCCATCAGGCACCGGATCAGCGGGTCCCGGTCGGCGGTCAGGTCGGTGCCCGGCACCCGGGCGTCCACGACCACGTCCAGCGGCACCCAGGAATTCTCCACCTGCGCCGACTCCACCACGAACCGTCCCTCGACGGGATCCGCTCCGAACCGGGCGCCGGGGCCCACCGGTTCGAGGACCCCGGCCGCGAGCAGCGCGAGGAACTGTTCCGAGCGCAGCTGCGGCGGCCCGGTGGAGACCATCGCCGCGACCGGGCCGAACTCGGCGAGGAACCAGCGATGCGAGGCCGGGGTGAGTCCGCCGAAGTCGACGACGGTACGGATCGTCTGCCGGACGTCCCGGAGGACGTCGGCGGCCGCCTTCAGGGGCCCGTCGGCATTGCCCTGGCGCGCCTCGAAGAGGTCGGCGCGCAGCCACTCGGTGAGCACCTTGTGGTACTCGGCCGGGGAGCCGAAGCGCCGGCCGCCGAACGGCCGGGCAAGCGCGTCGAGTCCGGCGATCGGCCGGGCGTCGACGCGGTACCCGGCGGCGAGCCGTTCCAGGACCCTGGGGTCGGGCCGGGGTTCGGGCCGGGCGGCGAGGGCCTGCACACCGCGCTCGGTGAACTCGTCGGCGGCTTCGGGGCCGTGGACCTGACGGATCCGGGTGGCGAGGAGGACGAGGTTGACCTCGGCCAGCAGCCACGGCAGGACCGACTCCTCGAAGTCGAGGGGCGCCTTCTCCGCCCGCAGCGCGGCCATCCGCTCGGCGGTGAACAGCCGTGCCCGATAACGGTGTTCGGGTCCCTTCTGGTTGGCGCCCCGGGTGAGCAGGGGCACTCCCCCGCGTGAACCCGCGAGGATCCGGGGCTCCTTGCCGCTGGGCAGGTAGAGCAGACCCTCGCCGCCCTCGGTGAAGGTGCCGCCGCGCCCCAGGGTGAGCTCGGTGAGGATGTCGTAGAAGGTGAGCCCCATGCCGAGGATGCCGACGCTCGCGCCCGCCGGGATCTCGGCGAGCGGCATCTCGCTCGCCGAGCCGCCGACGATGTGGCGGACGGGCCGGGCGGGTGTGCTGTGCTCGCGGGCGAACCGTGTCCAGGCGCGCTGGTCCGCGTCGAGCTCGTTGACGGGATGGCCGGTGGCGAGGACCACCCGGTCGACGGTGAGGACGTCACCGCGGTCGAGTCTCAGCCGGTGGGTGGTTCCGTCCGGTGCGCCGTCCCCGCGGCCCCGGTCGGCGCAGATCACCCGGGCGGGGACGCGGTGGACGGTGAGGGAGGGCGGCAGGGTCTCCTCGATCCGCCGCATGACATGGGTGAGGTAGCGGCCGTAGACGGCGCGGGGCGCGTAGCCCTCGGGCTCGGCTCCCGCCGGGTCGTCGTCGGCCCACCACTCGCCGAGGGACGGTCCGGCGCCGGGCCGGTGCGGCCCGTCGTCGGCCGGCCCGGAGAACATGGTGACCTCCTGCGCCGGGGTGTTCATCAGGAACCACGGCGACTGGTCCGTCCGCCAGATCCGCCCGGCCCCCGCCTCGTAGGGATCCACGGCGAAGACCTCGATCGGCCGGGCGGGAGGCGTCTCGGCGCAGCGGGCCGCCAGCCGCTCCAGTACGGAGAGGCCGCGCGGGCCCATGCCGACGAACGCGATCCGCAGCGGCTCAGCGGACGGCGCCGGGGTGCCCCGCGGCGCCGGCTCCGGCGGCGGGTTCGTGGCCGCGGCCAGGTCGTGCTCACGGGCGACCCGGCCGAGCATGCCGGAGAGCTGGCGTGAGGTCATCGGAACGGTCCTCCTGCTGGTGGTGAGCAGCGGCAGCGCGCCCAGATCCGTCCACTGCAGGCGCCCGTCCGGTGCGACGGTGGACCGGACGGCGCCCCGGTTGTCGGGGTGCAGGCAGAACGGCACGTCGAGCAGGCCGCGGTCGAAGGCCTTGAGCAGGGCGACGCCGAGGTCGTCGGAGAGCCCGAGGACGGCGGTGACCAGGGCCCGCGCCTCGACGAGCGTCTCCTCGGCGTCGGCCTCGGCGGCGGGCCCGGGGCCCTGGTGCGTGCCGCGCCGGGGCGCGGAGCGGGCGGCGTCGGCGGCGATCCGCAGGGCGGTCAGGTTCTCCTCGACGGTCGGGATGCGGTGCGCCTCGGTCTCGGTCTTCACGATCAGGCGCTGGGCCCCGCCCCGTACGGCCAGTTCGGCGCTGCGGCGCAGCAGCAGCCGGGCGCCGGGCACGGTCCTCGGGTAGACCCCCATGTACGTGTAGAGCACGATGTGGCGGTCGACGGACGGCGGCAGGAACTCGTCGGTCAGCAGCCGCAGCGCGGTGAGCGCGCCGGCGTCCTGCGCGGGATGGGTCTGCTGGGCGTAGCTGAGGGAGACGCTGGTGGCGCCGTTGGCCGCGAAGAAGAGGCACTCCAGGAGCGAGACGGCGACGAGCAGCGACGGCGGGCAGAGCTGTCCGAGGAGGCAGCCGCCGAAGGATTCGAGATGGGCCCGGCGGCCGTGCGCGCGGCTCTCCTCGGTGAGGAACTGGACGGAGTCGCGCCAGGCGGCGACGGATTCGGCGAGCGGGGTACGGCCGTAGGGCAGGCAGTACGAGACGGGGCCGCCCTCGGAGGCGGAGAGCCCGGCGGCGGCCATGGTGCGGAAGATGGCCAGCGGGTCGGCGGAGCCGTGCCGGACCTGGACGGGGGTGGCGTGTCCGGCCGCGGCGGCGACCCGCGCGGTGGTCTTCGGGCCATGGCTGACCAGCGGGAACCCGTTGAGGGGCCGGCCGGCGCGTAGGGCGGCGGTGGCGGCGGCGTGGTCGCCGACGCGGGTGTAGCTGTCGATGGTGAGGGTGGCGACGGTCCTTTCGGGCAGGGCGGCGACGGCGGCGACTCCGCCGGCCATCACCTCGGGCGCGACCATCCCCATCCGGGGCTGGACGACCAGTTCACCGGCCGCGGCCGACTCCTGGACGAAGGCGCCGAGATCGCCCGGGGCGGTCGGGGGCGGGGCGGAGGTCGTCAAGCCGCGGCCCGCCCGGTACACGCCCCGCCGAGATCGGCCAGCCGGCGCAGCAGGGCGGTGGGCGGGGTGCCGTCCGCGTACACCTCGTCGTATCCGGCGTCGAGGAGTTCGGCGGTGCGGGTGGCGGCGCCCTCCGGGGAGATGCCGAGCAGTCCGCCGATGACCATGGGGAGGGTGCGGGTCTTGCGGTCGGCGCGCAGGGCGCGGGCGGCGCGCAGCCCGTCCTGGTGGCCGTGGCCGTTGACGGAGGACAGCACGACGAGGTCGGGGCTGGTCATCCGGGCGGTGTCGACGAGCAGTTGCTCGGGGACGCAGGGGCCCAGGTTGAGCACGGAGTGCCCGTGCTCCTCCAGGAAGAGCTGGAGGTGGACGAGGTTCCAGGTGTGGGCGTCGGAGGATCCGGTGGTGAGCAGGACCCGGCGGGAGGGCTCGGGACTGCTGCGCAGGGGCTGGGGCCGTGCGGACGGGGTCATGGCGTCTCTCTCCGGAAGGGCTGCGGGCGGACGGGCGGGTGTACGGGAGTGGTGCGGACGGGCGGGTGTACGGGGGTGGTGCGGGCGGGCGGGCGTACAGGGGTGGTGCGGGCGCGACGCGGACGGCGCGGATGACCTGGGACTCTGACTGCGCGGGCGGCGCGGCTCCGCTGGGCTCGGCTGGCCGCGCTCGCCGCCTCCATGGGCGATCCGCGTACGGCGGCGCAGGCGGCTCGGCTGGGCTCGGCCGGGCGCGTCTCGGCCGGCGGCCGCCTGGGCTCGCGGCCGACTCGGCTCGCGGCCGACTCGGCTCGGGGCGCGGAGCCGTCGCCTGCCGCGCGCGGCAGGACGTGTGTCCGGGGCCGTTCCGACACGAGCGGGACGTCGTACGGACGCGCGGCCGCCGGGTCCCTCGTGGGGACCCGGTGGCCCCGTGACCGCGCGGGGGCCGGGGGTTCGCGCGCGCCCGGGGAGGACCCGGGGGTGGCTCAGGCGCCGGGGACCCCGGCGCCGACGCCCGTGGTGATCTCTCCGGCCCCGGGTGTGCGGGCGGCCGCCGGGCGGGCGCGGACGGCGAGGACGGTGCAGCCGTCGGCGCTGGACATCTGG
This sequence comes from Streptomyces sp. NPDC088553, assembly GCF_044752965.1. Taxonomy (NCBI): domain Bacteria; kingdom Bacillati; phylum Actinomycetota; class Actinomycetes; order Kitasatosporales; family Streptomycetaceae; genus Streptomyces; species Streptomyces sp. NPDC088553. Next base: position 122,089 of record NZ_JBIVMG010000017.1, read on the forward strand.
TGCCGGGTACCGGGCTCCTCGACGACGAGGTCGCCCCGGTGGAAGCGGCGCCCGTCGCTGTGGTCGAGGGTGCCGTCGAGGACGAGCATCAGCTCGTGGCCGAGGTGCTCGTGGAAGTCGCCGTGCGCGCCGGGCGGGAAGCGCAGCAGCAGCGAGGCGGAGTCCTCGTCCTCGTCCGGGTCGGGGCCCCAGAGGACGACGAACTCGACGCCGACGCGGCCGGGTTCGGTCCACGGCACCCAGGGCAGGTCGGTCTGGTCGAAGCCGTTGCGGAGCACGTCGCGGTAGACGGTCACGTCAGGCATGGGCGCGGACCTCCGAGGTGGCGTCGCGCTGGGCGACGATGGACGGGATGCCGTCGGGACCCCACGGCTCGGGCCCGTTGACGATGGGGGCGCCGATGAGCGAGCCGAACTCGCGCCAGGCGCCGTCGTAGTTGCGGATGTCGGGAAGGCCGAGGAGCTCGCTCAGCACGAACCAGCTGTGCGCGGAGCGCCAGCCGACCCGGCAGTAGACGACGGTCGGGACGTCGGTGCGGACCCCGGCGTAGGCGGCGGCCAGTTCCGCGTCGTCGCGGAAGGTGCCGTCGGGGCGGACGGCGGTGTGCCAGGGGAGGTGCTCGGCGGAGAGGGCGTGGCCGCAGCGCACCCCGAGGTCCTCGGGCACACCGGGCGGGGTGTTGCTCTGCCCGAGGTACTCCTCCAGGGAGCGGACGTCGAGGAGCTGGTGGCGTCCGATGTGGTCGAGCATGTCCTCGCGGCGGGCCCGGATCGTCTCGTCGACGGCCGGTACGGGGTAGGTGACCGGCTCGCGCTCCGGTACGTCCCGGGTGAGGGGGGCGCCGAGCGCCTCCCAGCGGAGCCGGCCACCGTCGAGGATCCGCAGCTCCCGGTGGCCGTACAGGGCGAACTGCCAGTATCCGGCGGCGGCCCACCAGTTGTTGTTGCCGCTGAGGAGGACGACGGTGTGGTCGGCGGAGATGCCGTGCCGGCCGAGGAGGCCGGCGAAGGCCTCGGGGCCGATGACGTCCCGGCGCACCGGGTCCTGGAGGTCGCCGGTCCAGTCCAGCCGGACCGAGCCGGGGATCCGGCCCAGTTCGCTGCCGCCGTCGGTGATCTCGACGAGGACCGTGTTCTCGTCCCCGGCCGCGGGGTGGCGCAGCTGTTCCATGATCTGCTCACAGCTGACGAGCAGTCTGTCTCGGTTCACGGGCGCTCCGTTGAGGGTGAGTTCGCGGAAGTACAAGCGGGCAGGGTGGCGTTACGCGCCGGCGGTCCCGGTCACCACCAGTACGCGGGGTACTTGCCGATCACGCCGAGGCGGGAGGCGAGCAGGCCCATCAGGACGAGCAGCGCGCTGCCGACGGCGAGCAGGACGAGGAAGCGCAACGGCGCGGGGTCCTGGAGGACGGCGAGCACGGCGGTGGCGGCGGCCGGCGCGTGGACGGCGCGCAGCAGCAGCATGAGGCCGACGCTGAGGCCGGCGGCGACGGCGGCCACCCAGAGGGAGCGGCCGAACAGGGCGACGGCGACGAGGCCGAGGACACCGGAGCCGGTCTGCCCGAGCATGACGCCCCGGGGCTGGGCCGGGGGCAGCACCGGGGTGCTGCAGATGATCATGGCGGTGGCGGCCAGCGGGGCGATCATCAGGAGCTGGTCGGTTGCCTCGCCGAGGGCGACCAGGATCACCAGGGACACGACGGTGGCGAGGGTGCCGAGGACGGCGGGCCGGCCGCCGGGGAAGGGCGGGGCGCCGCCCGCCCAGCGGCTGCGGGCGGGCGGGGTCACCGCACCCGCGGGGGTCTGGGTCTGGTTGCTCACGGTGTTCTCTCCTTGGCGGGGCGGGCGGAGGCGGGGCAGGGCGGGGCTCGGCACGGGGTGGTGGACGGGCGGGCGGCGCGTGCCCCCGCGGGTGCCGGTTCCACCGCGGGGACGGGCCTGCCCGGGGGTCAGCGGTGGGTTCCGCCGAAGTAGCGCATCGCCTGCCGGTGGACGACCTTGCCGATGCGGTGGCCCATCTCGATGCCGGGCTCGTTGTCGAAGCTCCAGTGCATGCCGCCGTAGACCCGGGAGATGCCGGCCTGCCGGGCGGCCTCGCTGAAGGTGGGCCAGTGCAGGACGACGTCGGTGCGCGGGGTGAGGCCGGGCTCGACGGTGGAGGCGCCCGCCTTGAAGCGGTACGAGTCGCCGAAGGAGTCGGAGCCGGTGAAGCGACGCAGGAACTCGGCGGCGGCGCCGGAGAAGGTGCTGTGTCCGGAGACGGTGGCCGGGAACGGCGGAACGGCCACGTACGCCTGCCAGTCGACGCCGTCCATGGTGACGGTGCCCCGGCCGGGGCCGCCCCAGGAGCGGATCTGCCTGCCGCGCTGGTCGAACGGGATGAGGGTGGAGGGGCGCGCGAAGTCGTACTGGGCCTTGACGGCCCAGGAGCCGATGGCGGCGTCGCACTCGGCCATGTTGAGGCCGAAGAATATCTGGGCGTCCTCGTCGACCCCGTGTCCGTCACGGGCGGAGACGTACCGTCCCCACATCTGCTGGGCGCCGGGCGGGGTGACGTCGTCGTTGAGCCAGAACTCGGCGATGGCCTTCTGCTCGTCCGTCAGGTTCGCGCTGATGTCGAGGAGTTCCTCGATGGCGGCGGTCATCCGGACGGAGGGGTACGCGGGCGGGGCGGGGACCGTGAACTGGTCGGGGCGGGACAGCGCGAAGGGCTGCATCACCGCGAACTGCGGGGTGAGATAGCGCTGTGTCTTGCCGCCGACGATCAGCGGGGTCCAGTGCGCCGGGTCGGTGACCGCGGCCGGGTCGAAGGCCCCGGCGGTCTGCGGGCTGTTGCGCGGCTGGTAGCCGGTGGTGTCGGAGTACGCCGGGCTGCCGAGCTGGTTGGCACCGTCGGCGTGGCGGTGGTCGAGGACGGCCCGCGCGGTGCGGCGGCCGATCCAGGCGGGGCTGTTGCGGCGGGGGTCGGTGAGCTCGGGGTCGTGGCCGAGGCCGCGGAGCATGTTGTCGATGGCGACCTTGTACTCGGGGTACAGGTCGAGCAGGGCGAGGTGGGCCGCGTAGCTGATGGCCTCGTTCTTGTTGTCGAGGGTGCGCTCGGAGCGGGGCCGGCGCAGGGCTCCGCCGAAACGGGTGCCGACGGCGCAGCGGTCGTAGCAGGCCCAGGCGTCGTAGATGGCGTTGTGGATGATCGCGAGGGCACGGGCGTTCACGGTGGCGGGGCCGAAGCGGTTGCCGGCGGCCTGGTAGCGGCCGAGGATCGCGTCCATCGCGGCCTGGTTCCAGCGGATGACGACGCTGGGGTCGGTCACGGCGCCGGGCCGGCGGCGGCCCGTGCGCGTCTCCGCCTCGAAGCTGGTGGGCACGGCCCAGGCGGCCGTGCCGGGCAGGGCGAGCGCCCCGGCCGCGGCGGCCGATGTGGTGAGCACCCGGCGCCGGGTGAGGGCGGTGCGGGCCGCGGGGGTCGTGGTGGAGGCGGGGGCGGCGGGTCGGTGGGACATCCGTGGATTCCTTCGCATGCTGCCGGGAGCGGATGGACGCGGTTCGAGCCGATGGATCAAACACAAACTCGAACAGTGCTCAGGCTGGCGAGATTTGATCGCGGGCGGCAACGCCCTATCGACTTCTTCCATAGCGGGCATGCAAGGAACCGATGGGCGTCGCGGGGGTGCTCGGGACGTGGTTAGCGTGGCCCACGGCGTCCGACCCTCCTGCCGGGATTTCGGCGTGATCCGAGCGGTCCGCGCCCCGGCTCCGCCCCACCCGGCCTCGATCCGCCCGCACGGCCCCGCCCGGCCCCCGCGTCGACTCGTGATGGAGATGCCCGCGCATGACCGTTTCCTCCCAGGTGATCCCTGCCACCACCCCTCCCGCCCCGGGGACCGCCACCCCGCCGCCCGCCGGCTCCCCCGCTCCCCTCGGCCGCTTCGACCGGCTCGCGCCACGGCTGCACCGGTACGGCCTGGCCATGCTCAGGGCCGGACTCGGCGGCGTGTTCGTGTGGTTCGGGGTCCTCAAGGTCATCGGGCTCAGCCCGGCGGCCGCGCTCGTCGTCGACGTCCTGCCGTTCACGGCGGGCGACTGGTTCGTGCCCGCCCTGGGCTGGGCCGAGGTGGCGCTCGGCCTCTGGCTGACGTCCGGGCGCGCCCGCGCGATGGCCCTGCCGGTGCTCACCGCCCACCTCTGCGGCACCTTCGCGGTGCTGGTCCTCACGCCTTCGGTGGCCTTCTCCCACTCCAACCCGCTGCTGCTCACGCTGGTCGGCGAGTTCGTCGTCAAGAACGTGGTGCTGCTCGCGGGCGTGGTCGTGGTGACGACCCACCCCCGCCCCTGATCCCGTACGCACGACGCACGTCCCCGGGCACCGGCCGTGTTGCCGGCTGAGTCGGTGACAAACCTGTGGCTCGGTTTGCTATTTGGGGCTCACCAGGGCTCACGGGAGCACCTCAGCGGCTTCGGCCGCCACCCAACTCGCCACCCTCGTACGCATTCCGTATCCGTCCGGGACCGGTCCCGGTCATCCGATCCGCACCGAAGCGCTCAAGGGCACACGAAAAGCTCGTACAATACCAAGCAGTCGGTTTGGAGTCGTCGAGCGGTACGGCGCGACGGGGCGCACACCCGTACCACCGCGACGCACGGTGCTACGGGAGCCACGGGTGACCAAACAGGAGCGGGCCGCACGGACCCGCGAGGCGCTGATCAGGTCGGCGGCCAGGGAGTTCGACCAGCACGGCTACACCCTGGCCAAGTTGTCGGCGATCAGCACGGGCGCGGGGGTGAGCCCCGGCGCGCTCCACTTCCACTTCGAGAACAAGCCCGCGGTGGCCTCCGCCGTCGAGCACGAGGCGTCCAGCGTCCTGCGCAGGACGGCCCGGACCGTGTACGGGCGGGGGCCCAACGCCCTGCAGAACCTCGTCGACACCACGCACGCCCTGGCCCGGCTGCTCCGTGAGGACATCGTCGTCCGCGCGGGATACCGGCTCAGCTGCTCCCGGGGCTGCCGTACGGACCTCAATCCGCGCCAGGAGTGGCTGAGCTGCGTCCAGCAGCGGCTCGCGGAGGCGGCCGACGAGGGCCTGCTCGCCACCGGCCACGGCGGTCAACAGGACCTCGTCCGCACGGTGGTGGCCGCCACCGTCGGTCTGGAGGCACTGTGCCGGGACAACGGCGAGTGGCTGTCGCCCGGCACCGTCACCGGACTGTGGCGGACGCTGCTGCCGATGCTGGCCGCCCCCGGAACGCTCGCCGGTCTGGAACCGGCGGGCAGTCCGGCCGTCCCCGGCCACGTACCCGCGCCGGTGGGGTGAGCGGGCGGCGGGAGAGCAGCCGTACGCGCGCGGGCTCCTTCGCCGACGCCGCGGCGGCCGCGACCCGGCCGCCGACGAATCCGGTCGCGCCGGTGTTCAGAAGGTGAGGGGCCCCTCGTGCCTGTCCGGTTCAGCCCGCCAGCCGGCTGCCGAGGCCGGCCGTGGCCCCCGCCAGTTCCCGGGACGGGGAGGTGAGCGTGCAGAGGAAGACGGTCGTGCCGTCCTGGTGGCCGGAGACCCTGACGGTGGTCGTCGAGGGGTCCGAGGTGGAGACGGTCTCGGCCTCGATCCAGCAGGGGCTGTCGAGCTCGACGTAGCGCGAGAAGGAGACGTCCATCGCGTTGGGCAGGTAGGCCGTGCTCCCGAGCGCCATCGTCGCCGCCTGCCGGGCGGCCTCGAGCAGCACCATCCCGGGGACGTGGTCGTTCGGGCGCCGGAAGAGGGTGGTGTGGGCGGTGTTGATCCGCAGCTGCCACTGACCGGGGCGGGTGCCGGGCGCGAGGACGACGTCCTCGACCCGCTCCCTCCCGACGAGCGACGGGTCCACCGCGGGTATCAGCGGGACGGGACGGCCGAGCGCGGCCATACGCTCGCCCCGCATCCGGCGGTACGCCATGGCGGAGGTGCAGCGGCCCACGCCGCCGCCGGTGGCGAGGAGCCGGCCGTCGCGGGTGAGCACCATGGTGGTGCGCAGGTTCCGGAGGCGTCCGCCCCGGCCCGTGAGGTCGGAGCAGACCACGTCGACGTTGATGTCCGAGAAGGGGCCGTCCACGACGAGCGCCTCGGGTTCGGCGCTGTAGGAGAGGTCCCACATGACGAACTGTTCGTCGAGGGGTACCCCGAGTTCGGCGTGAGCGACCAGCATGGTGGTCTGGCGTATCGTCTCGGCCACCAGCACGGGGTCGTGCCGGACCGCTGCCACCGGAGAGAAGAAGGGATGCTCGGCAGACCAGCGGGCGGATACGGAGAACCGATTCTCCTGAAGCTGCGTCCAGCCCGTGGGGATGATGTCCGCGGGATCCGCGCGGTGAACGAACTCCCCGGGGACGTGCGACGTCGCTCCTCGACAGTTCTGATCCATGGATCCCCCTCGCGTCCCCAACCCCCGGGTGGTGAAACCCGCCCGCCGTAGAATACGTACAGCGCGGTTTTCTTTTCAATGCTTCACGTCACACGTTGAGCACAGACAGCGAGACAGCAGGAGGCGCCTTGGCGCAGCAAGCGCGTGCAATCCGAACCCGACGGGTGATCCTCGAGTCGGCCGCCACCGTCTTCGCGGAGCGCGGCTACGAGCGGTCGACCATCGGCGAGATCCTGCTGCGCGCCGGGGTGACCAAGGGAGCGCTGTATTTCCACTTTGCTTCCAAGGAAGACCTGGCCCTCGGCGTTCTCGACGCCCAGCTGCTCGACGAGCCGCTCACGCCGCAGCCCATCAAGCTCCAGGAGCTGGTGGACCAGGGCTTCCTGCTCGCCCACCGGATCCAGCGCGACCCGCTCGTGCGCGCGAGCGTCGCCCTTACCCTGGACAGCGGTGCCACCGGGGTCGACCGGGGTGCGCCGTTCCGGGCCTGGATCGACCAGGTGTCGGAGATCCTGACGGTGGCCAAGGCGCGGGGCGAGCTCCTGCTCCATGTGAACGTGACGGACACCGCGGAGCTCTTCGCGGGCGCGTACGCGGGAATCCAGACGATGTCTCAGATCATGTGCGAGCGCAATGATCTGACGTACCGGGTCTCGGTCCTCCTCCGGCATGTGCTGCCGACCATCTGTACGCCGGCACTGCTCACGGGACTCGACATGACCGAGGCCCGCGCCCGGGAGCTGGCCGCCGAGTACGACGCGAGCCGGCTCCGGCGGGAAGAAGGGAACCTCGCGAACACCCCTGGTTAACAAAACCGACCGACCGGTCCCTTGAGCGCCCCGACGCAGATCAGCGTCGGGGCGCTCTGGCATCATGGCACTGAGTGTGTTTTGCTGAGGGTACTCAGTGCCACAAGCGTCTAGGGGAGCTCCACATCATGGGCAAGGACTTCGACCTGTATCGGCCCTCCGAGGAGCACGACATGCTCCGGGAGTCGGTGCGTGCGCTCGCGGAGGCGAAGATCGTGCCGTTCGCCGCGGCGGT
>NZ_JBIVMG010000018.1:0-41001 GCF_044752965.1 Streptomyces sp. NPDC088553
ACGCCCGGTTACATTCCGAACCCGGAAGCTAAGCCTTTCAGCGCCGATGGTACTGCAGGGGGGACCCTGTGGGAGAGTAGGACGCCGCCGAACAAATCTTCAGGACCCCTGGTCCCAGCGTTCACGCTGGGACCAGGGGTCCTTTTGTTTTTTGCTTGACTTTTTCCGATGCGCGGCCGAGTGCCGGCTGCGCGAGAATGACTGCAGTACCCGAAGACAGGAGTCACGTCGATGTCCACCAACTCTCCCGACGACCGTCCGGAGCGCGAGCCGCGTCGCAGGGACGGTGCCGGCGCCGGCGGTGACCGGGGCGGCTTCCGTGGCCCGCGCCGTGACGACAACCGCGGTGGCGACAACCGCGGGGGTGGCTTCCGTCGCGACGACAACCGTGGCGGCGACAACCGTGGCGGCGGCGGTTTCCGCCGTGACGACCGTGGTGGCGACAACCGTGGCGGCGGTGGCGGCTTCCGCCGTGACGACCGTGGCGGGGACAACCGTGGTGGTGGCGGCGGCGGTTTCCGCCGTGACGACCGTGGCGGGGACAACCGTGGCGGTGGCGGCGGTTTCCGTCGCGACGACCGTGGTGGCGACAACCGTGGCGGTGGCAGCGGTTTCCGTCGTGACGAGCGGCCTTCGTCGTTCCGTCGCGACGACCGGCCCTCCTTCCCGCGTGACGACCGTCGTGATGACAACCGCGGCGGCGGCGGTTTCCGCCGTGACGACAACCGTGGTGGCGACAACCGTGGCGGCGGCGGTTTCCGCCGTGACGACAACCGTGGTGGCGACAACCGTGGCGGTGGCGGCGGTTTCCGTCGGGACGACCGGCCTTCGTACCCCTCGCGTGATGACCGTGGTGGCGACAACCGTGGCGGTGGCTTCCGTCGCGATGACCGTGGTGGCGACAACCGTGGCGGTGGCTTCCGTCGCGATGACCGTGGTGGCGACAACCGTGGCGGTGGCTTCCGTCGTGACGACCGTGGCGGGGACAACCGTGGCGGCGGTTTCCGTCGGGACGATCGGCGTGACGAGCGTCCTTCGTCGTTCCGTCGGGACGACCGGCCCTCGTACCCCTCGCGTGACGACCGTGGCGGCGACAACCGTGGCGGTGGCTTCCGTCGGGACGACCGGCCCTCGTACCCCTCGCGTGACGACCGTGGCGGCGACAACCGCGGCGGCGGTTTCCGTCGGGACGATCGGCGTGATGAGCGTCCTTCGTCGTTCCGTCGGGACGACAACCGTGGCGGCGGCGGGTTCCGTCGTGACGACCGTGGTGGGGACAATCGCGGTGGTGGCTTCCGTCGGGACGACCGTGGGGGCGACAGCCGCGGTGGGTTCCGTGGGCGGGACGACCGGGGTGGCTTCGGGCGTCGTGACGACCGTGACCGCGACCGTGGCGACCGCGCGCCCATCAAGCGCCTGCCGATCCCGCCGGAGGTCACCGGTGAGGAGATCGACCCGGATGTGCGCCAGGAGCTCATGAGCCTGCCCAAGGGGCTCGCCGAGGACGTCTCGCGCAACCTCGTCATGGTCGCCCAGCTGATCGACGAGGACCCGGAGAAGGCGTACGGGTACTCCAGGGTCGCCCTGCGGCTCGCCTCCCGTGTCGCCGCCGTGCGCGAGGCCGCCGGCTTCGCCGCGTACGCGACGCAGAAGTACTCCGAGGCGCTGGCGGAGTTCCGTGCCGCCCGCCGGATGAGCGGTGGCGTCGAGCTGTGGCCCGTCATGGCCGACTGCGAGCGCGGGCTCAACCGCCCCGAGCGCGCGCTGGCGATGGCCGGTGAGCCCGAGGTGCAGAAGCTGGACAAGGCCGGTCAGGTCGAGATGCGGCTCGTGGCCGCCGGCGCCCGCCGGGACCTGGGGCAGCTCGACGCGGCCATCGTGACCCTGCAGAGCCCCGAGCTCGCCTCCAGCGCCGTGCACCCGTGGACCGCGCGCCTGCGCTACGCCTATGCCGACGCGCTGCTGGCCGCCGGCCGTGAGCGCGAGGCGCGGGAGTGGTTCGCCAAGGCGCTCGAGGCCGACAAGGACGGGGCCACGGACGCCTCGGACCGGCTGGCCGAGATGGACGGCGTCGAGTTCGTCGACGCGTTCGACGAGGACGAGGTCGACGACGTCGATGAGGACTCGGACCGTGGCGACGTCGTCGATGTCGATGTGGATGTCGATGTCGATGGTGACGAGGACGAGGACGACGACTTCGACGAGGACGACAGCGACGACAGCGTCGGCGACAAGAGCTGACTCGGTTGACATGTGAGAAGGGCGGCACCCCCCGTGGGTGCCGCCCTTCTTCGTTTTCCGGATTCTCTCAGTCCAGCGCCAGGCTTCTCAGGACCAGGCCCGTCGCCGGCTTCGGGCCGAAGGAGGTGGACTTGCGGGGCATCGTGACGCCCTGGCGGGCCAGGTCCCGGACGACGTCCTCGCGTACCGGGTGCATGAGGACCGCCGTACCGCCGCGGCGTTCCGCCTGCTCGACCGCGGCCTCCGTGTCGTGGATGTAGGCGATGTCCTCGGGAGCGTCCGGGATGTGCCAGACGTGCTCCAGGAGGGTGGAGTGCAGGACCGTGGCGTCCAGGGTCCGCCAGGCGTCCGGGCGGTCCGTGCGGATCGTGCGGTCGAGGAGGCCGGGGTCCGGGCGGTCGACGAGGTGGAAGCCGCCGTCTCCGGCCAGGAGGAAGGCGTTGCCCTCGGTCGTTGCCTCGGCGAGGGCCTCCATGGCCTCCGGCAGGGGCCGCTCGACGCGGCGGACCCGGAAGGCGCCGTCGAGGGCCGCGAGCGCGTCGGCGAGCGGCAGGCGGTTGAGGAGCCGGTGGATCGCGCGGACCCGGAGCGGGTAGCGGGCGGTGTCGATGAGGAGCACCAGGCCGTAGTTCCACGGGCCGGGCGACGGGTGCTCCTCGCGGAGGCGCAGATAGGTCGCCCAGCGGTGGTGGCCGTCGGCGATGAGGGCCTGGTGGCGGGAGAGCTCGGCGGAGACGGCGGCCTGCTCGGCCGGGTCGGTCACCGCCCAGAGGCGGTGGTGGAAGCCGTCCTCCGTCGTCGTGGCGAGCAGCGGCGGGCGCTGGACGGTGCGCTCGACGACCTCGCCCGCGCCGTCGCCCTCGCCGACGTACGTGAGGAGCAGCGGCTCCAGATTGGCGGCGGTGGTCCGCATCAGGGCGGCGCGGTCCTCGACGACGTGCGGCATGACGTCCTCGTGCGGGAGGACGACGCCCTCGGCCGGGGTGGAGAGTTCGAGGGCGCCGATGATGCCGCGCTGGAGGATGCCGTCGCCGTGCTGCTCGTAGACGTAGAGCGCGGGCTCCGGGTCCGGGGCGAGGACGCCGTCCGCGAGCCAGCGGTCGAGGGTGACGGCGGCCTTGCGGTGGCGGGTGCCGGCGGTGATCGCCTGGGGCAGGATCAGCCGGACGATGTTGTGGGGATCCGCGGACTCCAGATGGAGAAGTCCGTCAGGTCGTACGACCACGTCGTAGGGCGGGGACGTGACGGCGGCCAGGCTGCCGACCCGCTCGGGGACGTATCGGAGTCCGCGGAACGGCGCCAGGCGCAGTCCGGCTGCGTCGTCGCGGACGTCGTCGGCCGCGTGACCTGAGGTGTTCATCTCGTCATCGTATGTGGCCGGTGCAATGAGCGATGATCGGGGGAGCGGGGAACCCACCCGGTGAGGCGAGGAGTGTGCGGTGACGGTGCGGAACGGCCAGGGGCGGCAGGGTGTGGGCAGGCGGCGGCCGGGTGGCAGCGCGGTGCCGCTGAGCGAGGCGTACGACACGGCGCTCCTGGACCTGGACGGGGTCGTGTACGCGGGCGGGGAGGCCGTTCCGCACGCCGTGGAGGCGCTCGGGGTCGCCCGGGCCGGCGGGATGCACCTGGCGTACGTCACCAACAACGCGCTGCGGACGCCCGACGCGGTGGCCGAGCACCTTACCGAGCTGGGGGTGCCCGCCGAGGCCGGGGACGTGATCACCTCGGCGCAGGCCGTGGCGCGGCTGATCGCCGACGACGTGCCGCCGGGCTCGCGGGTGCTCGTCATCGGCGGCGAGGGGCTGCGGGTGGCGCTGCGTGAGCGGGGTCTGGTGCCGGTGGACTCGGCGGAGGACGAGCCGGTGGCCGTCGTGCAGGGGTACGGCGGGCCCGAGATGCCGTGGGGGCGGTTCGCGGAGGCGAGCTACGCGGTGGCGCGGGGGCTGCCCTGGTACGCGTCGAACACGGACCTGACGATTCCCGGTGCGCGGGGCATCGGGCCCGGGAACGGAGCCGCGGTGGAGGTCGTCCGGATCGCCACGGGCGGCCGGGTCGAGCCGAAGGTCGCGGGGAAGCCGCTGCCGCCGATGCACCGGGAGACGGTGTTGCGGACGGGTGCGCGGCGGCCGCTGGTGGTCGGGGACCGGCTGGACACGGACATCGAGGGGGCGTTCAACGGTGGGGTGGACTCGCTGCTCGTGTTCACCGGGGTGACGGACGCGGCGCAGCTGCTGCGGGCCGTGCCGGAGCACCGGCCGACCTATGTCGCGGCCGATCTGCGGGGGCTGCTCACCGGGCAGCCGGAGGTCGTCGCGGAGGAGGAGGGGAGCTTCGTGTGCGGGGGCTGGCGGGCTTCGGTGAGCGCGACGAGCGGGGGCGAGCTGGTCCTTGAGGGGCCGGCGGGCGCGGCGGCCGGTGCGTGGGATCCCCTGGATGCCGTGCGGGCCCTGTGCGGGGCCGCCTGGTCGGCGGCGGACGCCGTGGGCGGCGGGGTGCCGGACGCGGGGAAGGTGCTCGCGCGGCTCGGGCTGTGACATCGGCCCGGCCGTGAAATTGGGTAGGCTAACCTAACTTCATTTGGGCAGAGGGTACGGGAGTACGGGCATGGATGGTCGGCAGCAGCGGCTGAGCGCGGAATCGGTCACCCTGGCGTACGAGCAGCGGGTCATCGCCCGCGATCTGTCCGTCGAGATCCCCGACAACTCGTTCACCGTCATCGTCGGGCCGAACGCCTGCGGTAAGTCCACCCTGCTCCGCGCCCTCTCCCGGATGCTGAAGCCCAGCCAGGGACGTGTCCTGCTCGACGGGCAGTCGATCCAGACCATGCCGGCCAAGAAGGTCGCCAAGACCCTCGGGCTGCTGCCCCAGACGTCCGTGGCGCCCGACGGCATCACCGTCGCCGACCTCGTCGCCCGCGGCCGCTACCCGCACCAGGGGCTGCTGCGCCAGTGGTCGCCGGAGGACGAGCGCGTCACCCGGGAGTCGATGGAGGCGACCGGCGTCGCCGAGCTGGCCGAGCGGTACGTCGACGAGCTCTCCGGCGGTCAGCGGCAGCGCGTCTGGATCGCCATGGCGCTCGCCCAGCAGACCCCGCTGCTGCTGCTCGACGAGCCGACGACGTATCTCGACATCCAGCACCAGATCGATGTCCTCGACCTGTGCGCCGAGCTGCACGAGACGCAGGGCCGGACGCTCGTCGCCGTGCTGCACGACCTCAACCACGCGGCCCGGTACGCGACCCACCTCATCGCCGTCCGCGACGGCGAGGTGGTCGCCGAGGGGCCGCCGGCCGAGGTGGTGACCGCCGAGCTGGTCGAGCGGGTCTTCGGGCTGCGCTGCCAGGTCATCGAGGACCCCGAGACGGGGACGCCGCTGGTCGTACCGGCCGGGCGGAAGGCCCGTGTGCCGCGGCCCGCCGCGGCGTCCGTGCCGGCGGGCTAGAGCAGGGAACGGAGGCGGAGCAGGTCGCGGAAGCCCGCTTCCAGCCTGACCCGGCCCGAGGCCCAGGCCTTCGCGAAGTTCAGGTCCCCGCCCACCATCGCCACCAGGTCGTCGCCGGTCATCGCGAGCCGGATCTGCGCCTTGGCCGGCGGCGGGCCCGCCACCGTGGACTCGACCTTGATCCGGCCGTCCGTGAGGCGGCCCGTGAACGTGGTGTCCAGGTCGGTGACGTGGCAGCTCAGGGTGCGGTCGAGCGCGGCCGCGCCGCGTACGTCGCCGTCCGCCCGCGCGAGGTTGTCCGAGAGTGTGTCGAGTGCGTCGCGGCACTCCGTGATCGTCGCCATCGCCGTCGACCGTACCCCAGGGGTTCGCGGTAGCGTCGGGAGCATGAACGACGCGATGGCCGAGCCCGAGCCCGTGGACGAGACGTCCGACCCCGAGGCGTCGGACACGGCGGCCCCCCGCGACGGCGTCCACGAGCCCGCCGCCGCCGCGCCGCTGGAGGTCGTACGGGAGCTCACCGGGCATCCCGGGGTCGACGCCCACCTGGCGCGTCTCGCCGAGGTGGACGACCTCCCGGCGGACGGACACCTGGAGGTGTACGAGGATGTACATCGTGGACTGCGTGCCGAGCTGACCTCGCTCGACGCGCACCCCGCCCCCCGTCCGTACGAAAACAGGAGCTGAACCGAACGTGGCAGGAGTGGCACGCCGCCGTCTCGACGCCGAGCTGGTCCGGCGCAAGCTCGCGCGCTCGCGCGAGCACGCCAGCCAGCTGATCGCCGCGGGCCGGGTGACCGTCGGCAAGACCGTCGCCACCAAGCCCGCCACCCAGGTCGAGACCGCCGCGGCCATCGTCGTCGTCCAGGACGACTCCGATCCCGACTACGTCTCGCGCGGCGGCCACAAGCTCGCCGGGGCCTTCGAGGCCTTCGTCCCGCTCGGGCTGAAGGTCGAGGGCCGGCGCGCCCTGGACGCCGGGGCCTCCACCGGCGGCTTCACCGACGTGCTGCTGCGGGCCGGCGCCGCCCATGTCGTCGCCGTCGACGTCGGCTACGGGCAGCTCGCCTGGTCGCTGCAGAGCGACGAGCGGGTCACCGTGAAGGACCGGACGAACGTACGGGAGTTGACGCTCGACGCGATCGACGGCGTGCCCGTCGACCTGGTCGTCGGCGACCTCTCGTTCATCCCGCTCGGCCTGGTCCTGCCGGCCCTCGCGGCCTGTACGGCGCCGGACGCCGACCTCGTCCTGATGGTGAAGCCGCAGTTCGAGGTGGGCAAAGAGCGGCTCGGCACGGGCGGAGTCGTCCGGAGCACCGAACTCCGCGCCGACGCCGTGAAGAACGTCGCCCGGCGCGCCGCCGAGCTCGGCCTCGGCGTCCTGGGCGTCACCGCGAGCCCGCTGCCCGGCCCCTCCGGCAACGTCGAGTACTTTCTGTGGCTGCGGGCAGGCGCGCCCGCGCTGGATCCGGCGGATGTCGACCGCGCCGTGGCGGAAGGACCTCGTTGAGCTCAACGGCAGCAGCATCAGAGACCGCACCACGTACCGTCTTCCTGCTCGCGCACACCGGCAGGCCCGCCGCCGTGCGCAGCGCCGAACTGGTCGTCCTCGGACTGCTGCGCTGCGGCATCGGCGTCCGCGTCCTGGAGGCCGAGGCGGACGACCTGCCGCTGCCGCCGTCCGTCGAGCGGGTGAAGGAGGCCTGCTCCGACGCCCTCGACGGCTGTGAACTCCTCGTCGTCCTCGGCGGCGACGGCACCCTGCTGCGCGGCGCCGAGTTCTCCCGCGCCTCCGGCGTCCCGATGCTCGGCGTCAACCTCGGCCGCGTCGGCTTCCTCGCGGAGGCCGAGCGGGACGACCTCGACAAGGTCGTCGACCGGGTCGTGACGAAGGCGTACGAGGTCGAGGAGCGGATGACCCTCGACGTCGTCGTGTACGAGAACGGCGACGTCCTGCACCGCGACTGGGCGCTCAACGAGGCGGCCGTGCAGAAGGTGTCCCCCGAAAGGATGCTGGAGGTCGTCCTCGCGATCGACGGGCGCCCGGTGACCGGCTTCGGCTGCGACGGGGTGATCTGCGCGACACCGACCGGATCCACCGCGTACGCCTTCTCGGCGGGCGGCCCGGTCGTCTGGCCCGAGGTCGAGGCGCTGCTCATGGTCCCGATCGGGGCCCACGCCCTGTTCGCCAAGCCGCTCATCACCACCCCCGAGTCGGTGCTCGCCGTCGAGGTCGAGCCGCACACCCCGCACGGGGTGTTGTGGTGCGACGGACGGCGGACGGTGGAACTCCCGGCGGGGGCGCGGGTCGAGGTCCGGCGGGGTGCCGTGCCGGTCCGGCTCGCCCGGCTCCACCACGCCTCCTTCACGGACCGGCTCGTCGCGAAGTTCGCCCTGCCCGTGTCCGGGTGGCGGGGCGGGGCCCGCTGACGTACACGCCCTCCCACCAGGTCAGGTGGGAGGGCGTTCGCTCCTGTCCGCCCCCGGTCGGCAGGGTCCGGCGGGGGCGAACGATCGGCGCGCCGGAGAGTTACGCCCGGGGGTGATGTCGCATCGCACCAGGGAAACCTCGTATGGTCTGGGGCGTGCTGGAGGAGATGCGGATACGGTCGCTCGGGGTCATCGACGACGCGGTGGTCGAGCTGTCGCCCGGCTTCACCGCGGTGACCGGTGAGACCGGTGCGGGCAAGACCATGGTGGTGACCAGCCTGGGCCTGCTGCTCGGCGGCAGGGCCGACCCGGCCCTGGTGCGGATCGGCGCGGCCTCGGCCGTCGTCGAGGGGCGGATCAGCGTGCCCCCGGGCGCGCCCGCCGCCGTGCGCGCCGAGGAAGCCGGGGCGGAGCTGGAGGACGGGGTGCTGCTCGTCAGCCGTACCGTCTCGGCCGAGGGACGCTCGCGCGCCCACCTCGGCGGGCGCTCGGTGCCCGTCGGGCTGCTCGCCGAGCTCGCCGACGAGCTCGTCGCCGTCCACGGCCAGACCGACCAGCAGGGCCTGCTCAAGCCGGCCCGGCAGCGCGGGGCGCTCGACCGGTACGCGGGCGAGGCCGTCTCCGTGCCGCTCGCCGTCTACGCGGAGGCGTACCGGCGGCTGCGAGCCGTCACCGGCGAACTGGACGAGATCACCACGCGGGCGCGGGAGCGGGCCCAGGAGGCCGATCTGCTGCGGTTCGGGCTCGGTGAGATCGAGGCCGTCGCGCCGCGCGCGGGGGAGGACGCCGAACTCGCCGCCGAGGCGGAGCGGCTCGGGCACGCCGAGGCCCTCGCCTCCGCCGCCGCTCTCGCGCACTCCGCTCTCGCGGGCGTTCCCGAGGATCCCGAGTCCGTCGACGCCACGACCCTGGTCGCGGGCGCGGGCCGGGCCCTGGAGGCCGTACGGTCGCACGACCCGGCGCTCGCCGCCCTCGCGGACCGGATGGGGGAGATCTCCATCCTCCTCGGCGACGTGGCCACCGAGCTCGCCGGATACGCCGACAACCTGGACGCCGACCCGCTGCGGCTCGCCGCGGTGGAGGAGCGGCGGGCGGTGCTCACGCAGCTGACCCGGAAGTACGGGGAGGACATCGCCGCCGTCCTCGCCTGGGCGGAGGAGAGCGCCGGCCGGCTCGGTGAGCTGGACGGCGACGACGACCGCGTCGAGGAGCTCACCGCCGAGCGCGACCGGCTGCGCGACGAGCTGTCGGTGCTCGCCCAGCGGCTCACCGACGCCCGTACGGAGGCCGCCGACCGGTTCGCCGACGCGGTCACCGCCGAACTCGCCTCGCTCGCCATGCCCCACGCGCGCGTGTCCTTCGACATCCGGCAGACCGAGGACCCCGACGGCGTCGAGGTCGGCGGCCGCCGGGTCGCCTACGGCCCGTCCGGTGCCGACGAGGTCGAGCTGCTGCTCGCCCCGCACCCCGGGGCCCCGCCGCGGCCGATCGCCAAGGGCGCGTCCGGTGGTGAGCTGTCCCGGGTGATGCTCGCCGTGGAGGTCGTCTTCGCCGGGGTCGATCCGGTGCCGACGTACCTCTTCGACGAGGTCGACGCGGGTGTCGGCGGCAAGGCGGCGGTCGAGATCGGACGCCGGCTCGCCAAGCTCGCCAGGACCGCGCAGGTCGTGGTCGTCACCCACCTGCCGCAGGTCGCGGCCTTCGCCGACCGGCAGCTGCTCGTCGAGAAGACCAACGACGGTTCGGTGACCCGGTCCGGCGTGACGGTCCTGGAGGGCGAGGAGCGGGTACGGGAGCTGTCCCGGATGCTCGCCGGCCAGGAGGACTCCGAGACGGCCAGGGCCCACGCGGAGGAGCTCCTGGCGACGGCCCGGGCGGACGGCTGACGCCGGCCGGACCGGCCGACCGGTGGGGGGCGGGCGTGCCGTTCGGGTGTGGGCGGGCGTGCCGCCGCTCCTGACCGGCCGACAGGCCCAGGGGGCGCGCGACTGCGCCTCGTGCGCTCACCCGAGTGGGTGAACCCGTGGTGTGGGTCCCGGAGCCGTACGCCTTCCGTACAGGGGAACGACGCCACTTCGGTGCCGGAACGTGCGTACGGTCCGCGGCACGGACTGGCATCCTTGGGCGCGTGACACAGCTCCGTACGGTCCAAGTGCTGGGCGGCGGCAGCGCGGGCAGCAGCGCTCACGTCCGATCACTCGCCTCGGGGCTGGTGGCGAGGGGCGTGCGGGTGACCGTGTGCGCCCCGGCCGAACTCGACCGCGTCTACGACTACCTGGGCGCCGGTGCGCACTTCGTGCCGCTGCCGCGCCTCGGCGACCCCACGACGGTCGCCGCGCTCCGCAACGCCTGCATCGGTGCCGACGTGGTCCACGCGCACGGCCTGGAGGCGTCCGTGCGGGCCGCGCTCGCGCTCGCCGGGGGCGGGTTCGGCGACCGTGCTCCGCTGGTGACGACCTGGGACACCCGGAACCAGGCGTACGGGGCGGCGCGGGGCGGGGTGCTGCGGCTCCTGGAGCGAAGGACCGTACGGGCCGCGACCGTTGTCCTCGCCACCTCCTCCGAGCTCGTCGACCGGGCCCGTCGCCGCGGGGCCAGGGACGCCCGGCTCGCGCCCGTCACCGTGCCGCCCGCGCGGGGGCCCGTCTGCCTCCACGACGGCAAGGCCCGGGCCGAACTGGGCGCGGTCGACCGGCCGTTGCTGATGGCGGTCGGAGCACTGGAGCGGGGCCGGGGATACCGGACGCTGCTCGACGCGGCCCGGTACTGGCGGGAGCTCGACCCGCAGCCGCTGCTCGTCATCGCGGGGGAGGGGCGCGAACGGGCCGCCCTCCAGCGGCGGATCGCGGCCGAGGGGCTGCCCGTGCGGCTGATCGGGCGGCGGGAGGACGTCGCCGAGCTGCTCGCGGCGGCCGACATGGCGGTGCTGCCCTCGCGGTGGGAGGCGCGGTCCCTGCTCGCGCAGGAGGCGCTGCGGCTCGGTGTGCCGCTGGTCGCCACGGCGGTGGGCGGCGTACCGGAACTCGTCGGCGACGCGGCGGAGCTGGTGCCGTACGGGGACGCCGAGGCGCTCGCCGGTGCGGTGCGCGGGCTGCTCGACGACGTGGAGCGGCGGATGGACCTCGCGGCGGCGGGGCGGGTGCAGGCGGGGACCTGGCCCACGGAGGACGAGACGGTGGCGCACGTGCTGAGCGTGTACGACGAGCTGGTGGGACGGTAGTCGCCGAGCCGGGCCCCCGCGGTGCCTCCCTGCGGGGGCTCCCTCGCAGGGAGACCTGAGAGGGAGCCCCCGGCCCCGTGGGCCGCTACGGCGTGTGGCGGCGGGCCCTCAGGGCCAGGGAGAGGGCCAGGACCGTCTGGGGGTCGTCCAGGTCCGTGCCCAGGAGCTCGGAGATGCGGGCCAGGCGGTTGTAGAGCGTCTGGCGGTTGAGGTGCAGCTCCCGGGCCGTCTCCGCCTTGCGGCCCGCGTGCGCCAGATACGTCTCCAGGGTCGGCAGGAGCGGCGGGCGGGACGTGCGGTCGTGGTCCCGCAGGGGGCCGATCGCACGGTCCACGAACGCCGCGAGGACCGTGTCCCCGTGGAAGTGCAGCCGCCACAGCAGCAGGTCGATGTCGAGGCGCCGGGCGTCGTACCAGGGGAGGTCCGAGAGGCCCTGCGCGGCCGTCGCCGTCTCCGCCGCGTGCCGCAGCCCCGCCGAGGCCGCCGCCCAGCTGCCGGCGACGCCCACCACGACGACCGGCGGATGCACCCCGGCGCGTTCCAGCCCGGCGCGTTCCACGCCCGCGCGCAGCGCCGCCGCGACCCGGTCCGCGACGGCCGTACGCTCCGACTCCGAGCGCAGGCCGAGCAGGAGCGGCACCCGGCCCTCGACCGGGCGGACGCCCAGGAGGACCGGGACCCCGACGGAGCCCAGCTCCTCCAGGACCGCGCGGGCCAGGAGGGCCCAGTTGCCCGAGGGGGAGAGTTCCGAGGCCAGGCGCATCACCACCGGCAGGAGCGGGCCGTCACCCGGCTTGAAGCCGAGGACCCGCGCCTGCGCCGGCGCGTCCTCGGCGGTGATCCTGCCCTCGGCCAGGTCCGTCAGGAAGTCGCCCCGGCCGCGCGCCGCCAGTTCCTCCTCCTGACGTGCCTGCATGAGGACGACCGCGAGGAGGCCCGCCGCGCGCTCGGCCGCCATCCGGTGGACGGGGGAGAGGGCGCCCGAGACCGACAGCAGGACCAGACGGGCCCGCACCGAGGCCGTACCGGGGCCGCCGCCGGGCACGTCGACCAGGACCGTGCCGGTGGGCGGGCCCGATTCGCGGGCCGCCCGTCCGCCGCGCAGCCCGTCCCAGACCTGCAGCGGGTCGGCGGGCGCGGACTCGGTGCCCGCCGCGTACAGCAGCTGTCCGTCGGCGGTCTCCAGGAAGACGGGGTTGGCCGCGAAGTCGGAGAGGATGCGCAGCACCTGGGGGATCCCGCCGCCGCCGAGCAGCGCCTCCGTGCACTGCCGGTGGACCTCCTCGGCCTGCCGCAGGAGCGCGTAGTGGCCGTTGACGATCTCGGTGTGGATCTCCTCCGTGACCGCCACGAAGGGGACCTCGCGGTGCAGCTGCACCAGGGGCAGACCGGCGGCCCGCGCGGCCTCCACTATCGTCGACGGGAGGCGGGCGAAGCGCGGCCCCAGCTCCACCACGAGCGCCGCGATGCCCCGGTCGGCGAGCCGCCGGACGAAGGCACGCTGCTCGGCCGGCCGGGTGCCGAGCCCGAGGCCCGTGGTGAGCAGCAGCTCGCCGCCCTTGAGCAGCGACGCGATGTTCGGCACCTCGCCCGCGTGCACCCAGCGCACCGTGCGGTGCAGCCGGTCCGCGCCGGTGACGACCTCCGGGAGCCCACTGCGCAGGCCCGGGAGTTCGAGCGCCCGCTGCACGGTGATCCCGCCCTGATTGTCCATGGGGCCGGACGCTACCGCGCGTTCATGTTCCGGCGACATCACCCCACGGTCACGGGATCGGACAGTTCGTACATGGGGGCGACAACTCGTCGCCCCCTGGCGGGAATTGCGCGACCGCATGTCGATTGTGGCCTGCGTCACGCGCGAGGATGCTCTCGCGCCATGGCAGAGAACCCCACTCCAGAGGTCCACCGGCTCAAGGCGAACTCCGTCGGTCTCGTCGGCGTCGTCTTCATGGCCGTCGCCACCGCGGCCCCGATCACCGCGATGACCGGCAACCTCCCCATCGCCGTCGGCTTCGGCAACGGCACCGGCGCCCCCGCCGGATACCTCTTCGCGACGCTCGTCCTGACCGTCTTCTCCGTCGGCTATGTCGCCATGGCCAAGCGGATCACGGCAGCCGGCGCCTTCTACGGCTACATCTCGCACGGCCTCGGCCGGATCGCCGGCATGGCGTCCGGGATGCTCGCCGTCCTCGCGTACATCGTCTTCGAGGCCTCGATCGTCGGCGTCTTCGCGTACTTCGCCCGAACCACGGTCGCCGACCAGCTCGGCGTCGACCTTCCGTGGATCCTCTACGCGGCGGTCATGCTGGCCGTGACGGCCGTCCTCTCGTACTTCGACATCAACCTGACCGCCAAGGCGCTCGGCGTGATGCTGATCGCGGAGATCGCGGTCCTCTTCGCGGTCGCCACCGCCGTCCTGATCGCCGGCGGCGGCCCCGACGGCATCCCCGTCGAACCGATCAACCCCGCGAACGCCTTCACCGGCACCTCCGCCGGCCTCGGCCTCTTCTTCGCCTTCTGGTCCTGGGTCGGCTTCGAGTCGACCGCGATGTACGGGGAGGAGTCCCGCGACCCCAAGCGGGTCATCCCGCGCGCCACCCTGATCTCCGTCATCGGCGTCGGCGTCTTCTACATCTACGTGTCCTGGATGACGATCGCCGGGAACGGACTCGCCGGATCGGTGAGGCTGTCCTCCTCCGCCTCGCCGCTCGACCTGTTCTTCGCGCCCACCCAGAGCTTCATCGGCGCCTGGGCCGTCGACGCCTTCCAGTGGCTGCTGCTCACCGGCTCCTTCGCCTGCGGCATGGCCTTCCACCAGTGCGCCTCGCGCTATCTGTACGCCATCGGGCGCGAGGGCTTCCTCCACCCGGCGCTCGGCCGGACACACGCCGCACACGGCTCGCCGTACATCGCCTCGTACGTGCAGAGCGCGATCGCCGTCCTCCTCGTCGGCGCCTTCTGGCTCACCGGCCAGGACCCCTACATCCACCTCTACACGCTGCTCGCGATCCTCGGCACGATGGCGATCCTCATCGTCCAGACCCTCTGCTCCTTCGCCGTCATCGGCTACTTCCGGAAGAACCACCCCGAGGACAGGCACTGGTTCAGGACGCTCACGGCCCCGCTCCTCGGCGGCGTCGGCATGATCGCCGTCGTCGTGCTGCTGATCATGAACATGGAGACCGCGGCCGGCCTCGCCGCCGACTCGCTCTTCTTCAAGGCGATCCCCTGGATCGTCGGCGTGGTCTTCTTCGGCGGCCTCGGCCTCGGCTGCTACCTCAAGGCCAAACGGCCCGAGCGCTACGAGATCATCGGCCGGATCGTGCTGGAGGACGCCGCCGAGCGCCCCGCCGAAGAGGCCCCCGCCCCCGCTCCCGTACCCCAGAGCTGAGACCCCCGCACCTCAGAGACGAGACCGCTTCCAGCCCCAGGAGAGCCCCATGGCACGCACCAACCCGATGCACCTCCTGAAGACCCTCGCCGCCGAGCACGCCGACGCCCGACGGCTGAGACTCCCCGTCGACGAGCTGAGGGGCATGAGAGCCGACGCCCTCGGGCGTCGCTCGCTCCTCAGATACGCCGCCGCTGCCGGTGTCGCCGCCGGCCTCACCGCCGGGACGGGCCTCGGCGGGGCCGTTCCCGCCCGCGCCGCCACCCCCGACCCGCCCATCGGAACCACCGCCCGGGTCGCCGTCGTCGGCGCCGGGATCTCCGGCCTCACCGCCGCCCTCACCCTCCAGGACGCCGGCCTGAGCCCGGTGCTCTACGAGGCGAACCCCTCCCGGGTCGGCGGCCGCATGTGGACCCAGCGCGCCCACTGGGCGTACGGACAGACCTCCGAGATCGGCGGCGAGCTGATCGACACCAGCCACAAGAAGATCCTCGAACTCTGCCGCCGCTTCGGCCTCGACACCGAGGACTTCCTCGGGGGCGGGCCCAACGGCGCGGAGGAGGTCCTCTGGTTCAACGGCGCCTACTACCCGCGCCACCAGGCCGACGAGGACTTCAACGCCGTCTACCAGTCCCTGCGCCGGGACCTCTCCGAGGCGGGGGAGGTGACCTGGAACCGGACCACGCCCACCGGCACCGCACTCGACACCATGTCGGTGTACGAGTGGATCGAGACCCGGGTCCCCGGCGGGCACTCCTCGCCGCTCGGCCGCTTCCTCGACGTCGCCTACAACGTCGAGTACGGCGCCGACACCACCGAACAGTCCGCGCTCGCCCTGGTGCTGCTCATGGGCTACCAGACCAATCCGGGCAACTTCAACGTCTGGGGCCTGTCCAACGAGCGATACCACATCGTCGGCGGCAACGACCTGCTCCCGAACGCCATCGCCGGGGCACTCGCCCCCGGCACCCTGCGCCACGGCTGGTCCCTGACCGCCGTACGCGCCAACACCGACGGCACCCAGACCCTCACCTTCACCGAGGCCGGTGCCACCCGGACCGTCACCACGGACCACACGATCCTCTGCCTCCCCCTGCCCATCCTCAAGCAGCTCGATCTCTCCCGGGCCGGATTCGACCCGCTGATGAGGAACCTGCTGCGGGACGCGCGGATGGGCCACTGCACCAAACTCAACATGCAGTTCGGCACCCGCCCCTGGCGCGGCTCCGGCGCCTGGCCGGGCGTCTCGGCCGGCGACTGCTTCACCGACACCGCCGTCCAGCAGACCTGGGACACCACCAAGATCCAGGGCGGGACCGGCGGCATCCTCCTCCAGTACGGCGGCGGCAGCCTGGCCAGTTCGCTCACGCCCGCGGGACCGTTCTCCACCGAGTCCGACCCGTACGTACGGAGCCTCGTGAGCCGTCATCTGGCGGGCATCGACGCCTTCTTCCCCGGCACCTCACGGGCGTACACAGGGCGCGCCCAGCTCTCCGCCTGGCACCGGAACCCGTACTCGCTCGGCGCGTACTCCTGTTGGCCGGTCGGCTATCTCCACCGCTACGCCGGGTACGAGGGAACCGCCCAGGGGAACGTCCACATCGGCGGCGAGCACTGCAGCTACGACTTCCAGGGCTTCATGGAGGGCGGAGCGACCGAGGGCGAGCGGGCCGCCAAGGAGGTGATCGCCGCCCTGCGATGAGCCGGCTCAGCCGGCCGGGACGATGTTCTGGTTGAAGCGGAACACGTTCTCGGGGTCGTACTCGGCCTTCACGGCGGCGAGCCGGCGGTGGTTCTCCTCGCCGAAGGAGGAGACGATCCGCTGCTCGCCCTCGGCGCCGACGAAGTTCAGGTACGTCGCGTCGAGCGCCCACGGCCGTACGTCGGCCCGCACGTCGCGCACCCACTGGATCTCGGCCTCGTCCATCGACGGGTCCTCCCAGGTCGCGAACGGGTGCACGGCCCAGGGCGCGGAGCGCCACGGCTGGGGGTAGGGCCCGGCCCCGGCCGCCACCGCGCCGCCCTGCACGAACAGCACGTGCTGGGTGGCCGCGGGCAGCGGGATGGCCGCGCCGCGTGCGCAGAACAGGTCCACGGCCTCGTCCGGGAGGGCGGTCAGGTACTCGGCCGACCAGTAGTTCCGCAGTCCCGGCGGGTCGTCGAGCATGGACTGCAGCTCCGCGTACGGGATGTCCATGACGATCTCGATCACGGGCTTCAGGTCGAACAGCGGCGCCGCGAGCCTCCGTACCTCCTCGACCGGCCCCGCGTACGTGAGCAGCGTCCCGCACACCAGCCTGCCGACCAGCTCCTCCGGGACGAACGGCTCGGGCGGCGCCGGCAGGTAGATCGCCCCTCCGCCCACCTCGTCCGGGGCGGTGTCGGCGATGTCCCGGAAGGTGCGCACCACCTCGGGCGCGCCGTCCGGCAGGAAGAACAGCAGCGCGACGCTCATCCGGGGCAGTGGGTGCAGCCGCAGCGTCAGCGAGGTCGCCACCCCGAAGTTGCCGCCGCCGCCGTGCAGCGCCCAGAACAGCTCCGGGTTCTCCTCGGCGTCCGTGTGGACGTGCCTGCCCTCGGCCGTGATCAGGTCGGCGGCCAGCAGGTTGTCGCTGGCGAGCCCGAACTTCCGCTCCAGCCAGCCCGATCCGCCGCCCAGCGTGAAGCCGCCGACGCCGGTGGTGGACACCCGTCCGCCGGTGGTCGCGACGTGGAACGGCTGGCACGCGTGGTCCAGGTGGGCCATGGTCGCCCCGCCCTCGACCCGTACCGTCATGTCCTCCGGATCCACGACGACACCGTGCATCCGGCGGAGGTCGACGACCAACGCGCCGTCGATCATGGAGGTCCCGGCGACGCTGTGCCCGCCGCCGCGCACCGCGATCGGCAGCCCGGTCTCGCGGCCGAACAGGATCGCGTTGGACACGTCGGCCGCGGTGGCGCACTGGGCGATCACCGAGGGGCGCCGGTCGATCATGCCGTTGTGCAGGGCGCGCGCCTCGTCGTAGCCCGGTCCGCCGGGGGTGATCACCTCACCGGCCAGGTCCTCGACCAGTCCGGCGAGGGCGCTCTCGGAGACATGGGGACCCATGGGAGCCCCCCTTTCGTACGGGGGACGGGACCTTCTCATCGTAGGTCCGGGCACCGTCCCCCGCGCGGGACCGCCTCAGCCCCCGTACGCCCCGCTCGCCGTCAGGCGCAGGGCCGTGTCGATCAGGGGCACGTGGCTGAAGGCCTGCGGGAAGTTGCCGACCTGCCGCTGGAGCCTCGGGTCCCACTCCTCGGCGAGCAGCCCCAGGTCGTTGCGGAGCGCGAGCAGCCGCTCGAAGAGGGAACGTGCCTCGTCCACCCGGCCGATCATCGCCAGGTCGTCGGCCAGCCAGAACGAGCAGGCGAGGAACGCGCCCTCGTCGCCCTCCAGGCCGTCGACGCCGGCCTCCTCGCCGGAGGTCGGGTAGCGGAGCACGAAGCCGTCCTCGGTGGACAGCTCGCGCTGGATCGCCTCGATCGTGCCGATGACCCGCTTGTCGTCCGGCGGCAGGAAGCCCATCTGCGGGATCAGCAGCAGCGAGGCGTCCAGCTCCTTGGAGCCGTACGACTGCGTGAAGGTGTTCCGCTCGGGGTCGTAGCCCTTCTCGCAGACGTCCCGGTGGATCTCGTCGCGCAGCTCGTGCCAGCGCTCCAGCGGGCCGTCCGCGTCCCCGGACTCGATGAGCTTGATCGTGCGGTCGACGGCCACCCAGGCCATCACCTTGGAGTGGACGAAGTGCCGGCGCGGGCCGCGGACCTCCCAGATGCCCTCGTCCGGCTGGTCCCAGTGCTTCTCCAGGTAGTTGATCAGCTTGATCTGGAGGAGCGAGGCGTAGTCGTTGCGGGACAGGCCCGTCATGTGCGCGAGGTGGAGGGCCTCGGTGACCTCGCCGTAGACGTCCAGCTGCAGCTGGTTGGCGGCGCCGTTGCCGACCCGGACCGGACCGGAGTTCTCGTACCCCGGGAGCCAGTCGAGCTCCGCCTCGCCGAGCTCCCGCTCGCCGGCGATGCCGTACATGATCTGCAGGTTCTCCGGGTCGCCCGCGACGGCGCGGAGCAGCCAGTCCCGCCAGGCGCGGGCCTCCTCGCGGTAGCCGGTGCGCAGCATGGAGGAGAGGGTGATCGCCGCGTCGCGCAGCCAGGTGTAGCGGTAGTCCCAGTTGCGGACGCCGCCGATCTCCTCGGGCAGCGAGGTGGTCGGCGCGGCCACGATGCCGCCGGTCGGCGCGTACGTCAGCGCCTTCAGGGTGATCAGGGAGCGGATCACGGCCTCCCGGTAGGGGCCGTGGTACGTGCAGTGCTCGACCCACTCGCGCCAGAAGTCGGCGGTCGCCTCCAGGGAGCCCTCGGGGTCCGGAAGCGCCGGCGGCTCCTTGTGGGAGGGCTGCCAGGAGAGCGTGAACGTGATCCGGTCACCGGGGGTCACGGTGAAGTCGGAGTACGTCGTGAGGTCCTTGCCGTGCGTCTCGGCGTCGGTGTCCAGCCACACCGAGTCGGGCCCGGCGACGGCGACCGTACGGTCCCCGACCTTGTGGACCCACGGCACGATCCGGCCGTAGCTGAACCGCATCCGCAGCGAGGAGCGCATCCGGACCCGGCCGGAGACGCCCTCCACGATCCGGATCAGCTGCGGGGCGCCGTCGCGCGGCGGCATGAAGTCGGTCACCCGGACCGTGCCGCGCGGCGTGTCCCACTCGGACTCCAGGATCAGCGAGTCGCCGCGGTAGCGGCGCCGGTCGGCGGGGGCCGGCTCGGCGTCGTTCGGCGCGGCGGGGCCCACCCGCCAGAATCCGTGTTCCTCGGTGCCGAGCAGCCCGGCGAAGATCGCGTGGGAGTCGAATCGGGGGAGACACAGCCAGTCGACGCTGCCGTCGCGGCAGACCAGGGCGGCGGTCTGCATGTCTCCGATGAGTGCGTAATCCTCGATGCGCCCGGCCACGTGCTTCACTCCAGTCGAACGGCCACGTCCGCCCCGCGGGGCGCTTGCTCAGATGCCCCGGCTGGGTGTCAGCCGGGTCTGCGTGTGTCAGCGGTCAAGGGTCTTCGACGAGCACTTGGTCCGGATGACGGGCGGGGTGATGCCGCTGGCCGGCCGGCTCGGCGGGCAATGTCCGAGCAGGATACGTCGCACCCTAGTGACCCGGTGATCACGTCGGTAACGGCGTTGCTCCGATCAGGTGAACGAGTCCGGTTCGCCGGTGGAAGGTCCGCCTGTCGTGAAGGCAGGGTCCGCCGGGACGTCTGCCGGAGGTTCCGGCGGACGTCCTGTGCGTCGCAGGTGAGAGACAGCGCGAACTCCTCCCTTCTGGCCGGCGGGAGGTCGGTCCCCCCGCCCGGCGGGGGCGCCGCCCCGTCCGCCCGGGGTGCTTCCCCCGCCCGGTGGGGGCGCTTCCCCTGCCCGTCCGGGGGCGCTTCCCCCGTCCGACGGGAGGCTCCGTCCGCCCCGGTGTCGCCGTCCGTGAACACCCGACTGCCGCGTGTGGCCGGAAGCGGCCTCCCGATGTCGCTGATACCCTGGTACCCCGTGGACCGGTGGGAAACGGCGACAGCCGAGAACCCCGAAACCGCAGCGACGGCACCCCCCGATTCTTCCGGAGGGGACGCCGGTACGCACCTCCAGAACGCGACCACGGGAGCCCCCTCTTGGCGATGCCGCCCAAAACCACGACGACCAAGCACATCTTCGTCACCGGGGGTGTCGCCTCCAGCCTCGGCAAGGGCCTGACCGCCTCCAGCCTGGGTGCGCTCCTCAAGGCCCGGGGCCTGCGGGTCACGATGCAGAAGCTCGACCCGTACCTGAACGTCGACCCGGGCACGATGAACCCCTTCCAGCACGGCGAGGTGTTCGTCACCAACGACGGCGCCGAGACCGACCTGGACATCGGCCACTACGAGCGCTTCCTCGACGTCGACCTCGACGGCTCGGCCAACGTCACCACCGGCCAGGTCTACTCGCAGGTCATCGCCAAGGAGCGGCGCGGCGAGTACCTCGGTGACACCGTGCAGGTCATCCCGCACATCACCAACGAGATCAAGTCCCGGATCCGCCGCATGGCGACCGACGACGTCGACGTCGTCATCACCGAGGTCGGCGGCACGGTCGGCGACATCGAGTCGCTGCCGTTCCTGGAGACCGTCCGCCAGGTCCGCCACGAGGTCGGCCGCGACAACGTCTTCGTCGTGCACATCTCGCTGCTGCCCTACATCGGCCCCTCCGGCGAGCTGAAGACCAAGCCGACCCAGCACTCCGTCGCCGCGCTCCGCAACATCGGCATCCAGCCCGACGCGATCGTGCTGCGCGCCGACCGCGAGGTCCCGACCTCCATCAAGCGCAAGATCTCGCTGATGTGCGACGTCGACGAGGCCGCGGTCGTCGCCGCGATCGACGCCAAGTCGATCTACGACATCCCCAAGGTGCTCCACACCGAGGGCCTGGACGCCTACGTCGTCCGCAAGCTCGACCTGCCTTTCCGTGACGTGGACTGGTCGACCTGGGACGACCTGCTCGACCGCGTCCACAACCCCGACCACGAGGTCACCGTCGCGCTCGTCGGCAAGTACATCGACCTGCCCGACGCGTACCTCTCGGTCACCGAGGCCATGCGGGCCGGCGGCTTCGCGAACAAGGCCCGCGTCAAGGTCAAGTGGGTCACCTCCGACGACTGCAAGACCCCGGCCGGGGCCAAGAAGCAGCTCGGTGACGTCGACGCGATCCTCATCCCCGGCGGCTTCGGCGACCGCGGCGTGAGCGGCAAGGTCGGCGCGATCCAGTACGCCCGCGAGAACAAGGTGCCGCTGCTCGGCATCTGCCTCGGCCTGCAGTGCATCGTCATCGAGGCGGCCCGGAACCTGGCCGACATCCCCGAGGCCAACTCCACCGAGTTCGACCCCGCCACCGCGCACCCCGTCGTCTCGACGATGGAGGAGCAGCTCGCGTACGTCGAGGGCGCGGGCGACCTGGGCGGAACGATGCGCCTGGGCCTGTACCCGGCGAAGCTCGCCGAGGGCTCGATCGTCCGCGAGGTCTACGACGACCAGCCGTACGTCGACGAGCGCCACCGTCACCGCTACGAGGTCAACAACGCCTACCGCGCGGAGCTGGAGAAGAAGGCCGGTCTGGTCTTCTCCGGCACCTCCCCGGACAACAAGCTCGTCGAGTACGTCGAGTACCCGCGCGAGATCCACCCCTACCTGGTCGCCACGCAGGCGCACCCGGAGCTGCGGTCGCGTCCGACGCGTCCGCACCCGCTCTTCGCCGGTCTGGTGAAGGCGGCCGTGGAGCGCAAGACGGGCAAGCCTGCCAAGTAGTCGTCGGGCGTTAACGTTGCCGGGGTACGGGTCCTGACGGATCCGTACCCCGGTTTTCGTGTGTGGGAGGACGCAGATGGAGTTGCAGGACACCCCGGAGGAGTGGCGGGTCGTCGCGACGACGACCCCGTTCCAGGGAAAGAAGACGAGTGTCCGCACGGACGACGTGGTCATGCCGGACGGCACGGTCGCGCGCCGCGACTACCAGGTCCACCCCGGCTCGGTGGCCGTCCTGGCCCTCGACGACCAGGACCGGGTCCTGCTGCTCAAGCAGTACCGGCACCCGGTGCGGCAGAAGCTCTGGGAGATCCCGGCGGGCCTCCTCGACGTGCCCGGCGAGAACCCGCTGCACGCGGCGCAGCGCGAGCTGTACGAGGAGGCCCACGTCAAGGCCGAGGACTGGCGGGTCCTGGCCGACGTCTACACGACGCCGGGCGGCTGCGACGAGGCCGTACGGATCTTCCTCGCGCGCGGGCTCTCCGAGGCGGAGGGGGCGCGGTACGACGTCTCCGACGAGGAGGCGGACATGGAGCTGGCGCGGGTGCCGCTGGGGGAGCTGGTGCGGGGGGTCCTGGCCGGTCAGCTGCACAACAACTGCCTGGTGGTGGGGGTGCTGGCGCTGACGGCGGCGCGGGCGGGCGGGGGTGTGGGGGAGCTGCGTGCGGCGGACGCGGAGTGGCCGGCGCGACCGTTCGAGGCGTAGGGGGGAGGCGGGGGGCTGCGCGTGCGCCGGCGGGCCCATCGGCCGTGCGCAACCTCCACCTCGTCGTGAGCGCGCCCTGACCCGCACCCCCTTGTGCACCGAGCCAGGGGTGCGGGTCCAGGCGCTGGGGGCGGGGGCGCCGCCAAGGGCGCCGTCCCGTGTGCCCACCCTCCCCCAGACTCCGTCCGGGGGACCCCCACGCCCCAGCGGGTCGATTGCCCACACGGGGTGGGGGCGCGGGCCCGTACGGCGGGTGCGGTGGGGTGTGGCGTGTGGGGCGATCCCGTTTGGGCGTGTGGTGTGACGATCTGTTGATCCGATCGGGGGACGTGTTCGTCGTGCTCCGCCAGGTCCCCCACGCGCCCTGAACTACGCTCGGGATCGCCCGTGCGGAGCCCCCCGCGGGATCGGCTCGTGCGCAGGTGGACGGGAGCGTGGCCCGTGACGGATCAGGCGGTGGCGACGGCCGGCAGCCGGCAGTTCTTCGGCCGGCAGCGGGAGTTGAAGGCCCTGCGCGCCGACATCGAGCGGACCGGCCTCGACACCCTGACCGGCCGCAAGGCACCCCGCGCCCGTGTCCTGCTCGTCGCCGGCAAGCCCGGCTCCGGACGTACCGCGCTCGCCGAGGAACTCGCCGCCGGACTCTCCGCCCAGTACCCCGACGGGATCTTCCGCGCCCGGCTCACCGAGCCCGGCGGCGACCCCGTCCCCACCGCCCGCGTCGCCCAGGAACTCCTCGCCGCGCTCGGGGTCCCCGAGCCCCCCGGCGCCGCCGAGGACGAGCTGACCGAACTGGTCCGCACGGCGCTCGGCGAGCGCCGTGCCGTCCTCGTCCTCGACGACGCCGTCGACGCCGAGCACGCCGATCCGCTCATCCCCGACAACCCCGACTCCCTGGTGATCGGCGTCGCCCTCGGACCGCTCACCGGCATCCCCGACGTACGGCCCTGCACCCTCGGCGGGCTCGACCCCAAGTCGGCCATCGAGCTGCTCACCGCCTTCACCGGCTCCGTACGCATCACCGTCGACCCGCAGGCCGCCGAGACGCTCGTCGAGGAGTGCGGC
This sequence comes from Streptomyces sp. NPDC088553, assembly GCF_044752965.1. Taxonomy (NCBI): domain Bacteria; kingdom Bacillati; phylum Actinomycetota; class Actinomycetes; order Kitasatosporales; family Streptomycetaceae; genus Streptomyces; species Streptomyces sp. NPDC088553. Next base: position 23,830 of record NZ_JBIVMG010000018.1, read on the forward strand.
GGGCTGCCCGCCGCGGTCGTCCTGGCCGGCGGCTGGCTCTCGACCCGGCCCAAGGCCTCCGTCGCCGACCTCGCCAAGCGGTTGCGTGCGCTCAGTGGCGACCCGCTGACCCGTGCCTTCACGCTCGCCCACGAGGCGCTGCCCGCGACCGCCGCCCGGATACTGCGATACCTCTCCCTCGCCCCCCTCGGCCGGGCCGACGCCCACACGGCCTCCGCCCTGGCCGGCTGCTCGGTCTCGGCCGCCGCGACCACCCTCGCCGACTTCGCTGCCCTGGGGCTCCTCGAAGGCGGCGAGGACGGGCAGTACGGGGTCCCCGGCCATCTCGTCCCCCTCCTTCGCGCTCAGCTGGAGGAGCGCGACCGGCCCGCCGAGGTGCAGCTCGCCCGGGCCCGGATGCTGGAGCGGACCGTACGGCTCCTCCAGTCCTGCCGTGCGGTCACCGAACCCGAGGGCTCGCCGGCCCGTCGGAAACTGGCCGGTCTGCCGCGTGCCCTGCGCTTCCCGAACGCCGCCGCCGGGGCCGACTGGCTGCGTTCCCGGCAGTCCTTCCTGCTGGCCTCCGCCCGGCTGGCCGTCGCCGACGGGGAGCTCGACACCCTCGCCCGACGGCTGGTCGCCTCCCTGGTCAGGGCGCTCGCCGCGCACCGGGGCGCCGAGGCGGCCGCGCCCCAGCTGTACGGGCTCCACCAGCTGGTCCTGGATGTGGCCGAGCGGCGCGGGCTGCACCGGGAGCGGGCCGCGGCCCTGCTGAACCTGGCCGATCTCGACGCCCGCACCGGCAGGACGAAGGACGCTCTGCTGCGATATCGGTCGGCTTTGGATGCCGGGCGCGCAGCAAATGACCCGTACGCGACCGGTCGCGCAATGGAATCCGTAGGTGGCTCGTATCAGGAGCTGGGGGACTGGCAGCGGGCCGGCGACTGGTACGGGCGGGCGCTCGCCCAGCGCCTCGCCCGGGACGAGCGAGCGGATCAGGCCAGGCTGTACGCCCGCCTGGGCGCCGTGCAGACCTACGCGGGCCGGTACGGCGAGGCCCTGCGGAACTGGCGGGCCGCAGCGGCCGGCTACCGGCGGCTCGACGATCTCCCGGGCTACGCGCGGGCGTTGAGCGAGGCCGCCCGGGTCCAGGAGTACGCGGGACGGCCCGAGGAATCCCTCCGGACCTGCGAGGAAGCCGTCGAGTGGGCCCGGCGCGCCCGGGACACCCGGCTCCAGGCCGCGCTCCAGATGCGGCTCGCCGACACCCTCGACCGGCTCGGCGACCCGGCCGCGGCCCGGCTGCACCGGGCCGCGGCCGAAAGACTGCTGGAAACGGAATCCTCTGCCTACGAAATCCGCAGTGGGTCGATCGAAGATTAGTACTTTGAAAGGCTAGACAGCGGGAACTCCTTCATTAGACTGGGTGCGCCGCGTTCGAACGTGGTCTGCCCCGGTGCGCCGCAGTGCATCCGGGTATGTATCGCAGTGCCCCATGTATCCCCCCTGATTCAAGGACCGTGATCGACGATGAAGGTCGGCATCCCCCGCGAGGTCAAGAACAACGAGTTCCGCGTGGCCATCACCCCCGCCGGTGTCCACGAGCTCGTCCGCCACGGCCACCAGGTCTTCGTCGAGCAGAACGCCGGTGTCGGCTCCTCGATCACGGACGAGGAGTACGTCGCCGCCGGCGCCGAGATCCTCCCCACCGCCGACGAGGTCTGGGCCACCGCCGACCTGCTGCTCAAGGTCAAGGAGCCCATCGCGGAGGAGTACCACCGCCTCCGCAAGGACCAGACGCTCTTCACCTACCTGCACCTCGCCGCCTCCAGGGAGTGCACGGACGCGCTCCTGGCGTCCGGCACCACCGCCATCGCGTACGAGACCGTCGAGACCGCCAACCGCGCGCTCCCGCTGCTCGCCCCGATGTCCGAGGTCGCGGGCCGGCTGGCCCCGCAGGTCGGCGCCTACCACCTGATGCGCTCGGTCGGCGGCCGCGGCGTGCTCCCCGGCGGCGTCCCCGGCACCCACGCCGGCGAGGCGGTCGTCATCGGCGGCGGCGTCTCCGGCTGGAACGCCACCCAGATCGCCGTCGGCATGGGCTTCCACGTGACCCTGCTCGACCGTGACATCAACAAGCTCCGCGAGGCCGACAAGATCTTCGGCACCAAGGTGAAGACGATCGTCTCCAACGCCTACGAGCTGGAGAAGGCCGTCGTCGAGGCCGACCTCGTCATCGGCGCCGTCCTCATCCCGGGCGCCAAGGCCCCGAAGCTGGTCACCAACGAGCTCGTCGCCAAGATGAAGCCCGGAAGTGTCCTTGTCGACATTGCGATCGACCAGGGCGGCTGCTTCGAGGACTCGCACGCGACCACCCACGCCGAGCCGACCTTCCAGGTCCACAACTCGGTCTTCTACTGCGTCGCGAACATGCCGGGCGCGGTCCCGAACACCTCCACCTACGCCCTCACCAACGCCACGCTGCCCTACATCGTGTCGCTGGCGAACAACGGCTGGGCCGAGGCCCTGCGCCGCGACGCCTCGCTCGCCCTGGGCCTCAACACCCATGACGGCAAGGTGGTTTACAAGGAGGTCGCCGAGGCGCACGGCCTCGAGCACGTCGAGCTGAGCACCCTCCTGGGCTGACCCTCGCGGCACCGCCGTCAACGCGTGCCGTCAATGCCACACACCCGGCCGGACCTTGTTCGACAAGGTCCGGCCGGATGCGTGTCCGGACCCGGCGGAACGTTCGGCCAACTCGCCTCGAACGTAACCCTTTAACCGTTTCGCACACCCCTGAAACGTGTGGATGCATGCCTGCGCACCCTTGACAGAGAGGTGTTCGGTTGCCGACACATCGGGCCGGGTCCGGCGGATTGTGTTGCTGCGGAGCGGTGACACGCCATAGAGTCGCCAACCGTCGGCATGGTGCCACGCTGACCTATCGATAAATGTTCCTGGTGACATCCAAGGAGGTAAGACGACTTGTGAATGAGTCGACAATTACTCCCGGGAGCGGTGCGCCAGGTGCTCCGATCGGCTCCGTCGCGGTGCGGACCTTCGCGACGCACCAGCCCATGACGACAGCCCACACGATGAAGACGATGGACGGCCTACACGTGAACGCCACGGCCGGCAACGAGATGGGCCGAGAGTCCACCCACTTCGCCGCCTTTGACGAGGTGCCCGAGGGGCACTTCTACGACCCCGACGCCGAGTACGAGCCCGACCCCGAGTACGCGGCCACCCTCGCACCCGACGCTGCCCGTCAGCGCCGCGAGCGGATCGGCCCGACGGGACGGCCCCTGCCGTACTTCCCGATCCCCGGTCCGCTCACGGACCACGGACCCGCGAAGATCATCGCGATGTGCAACCAGAAGGGCGGCGTCGGCAAGACCACGTCGACCATCAACCTGGGTGCCGCGCTCGCCGAGTACGGACGACGGGTGCTGCTCGTCGACTTCGACCCGCAGGGAGCCCTGTCGGTCGGCCTCGGCGTGAACCCGATGGAGCTCGACCTCACCGTCTACAACCTGCTCATGGAGCGGGGCATGTCGGCGGACGAGGTCCTCCTCAAGACCGCCGTACCCAACATGGACCTGCTGCCGAGCAACATCGACCTCTCGGCCGCCGAAGTCCAGCTCGTCAGCGAGGTCGCGCGCGAGTCGACGCTCCAGCGCGCCCTGAAGCCGCTGATGAACGACTACGACTACATCGTGATCGACTGTCAGCCCTCGCTCGGCCTGCTGACCGTGAACGCCCTGACGGCGGCTCACAAGGTCATCGTGCCGCTGGAATGCGAGTTCTTCGCGCTCCGCGGAGTGGCGCTGCTGACCGAGACCATCGAGAAGGTCCAGGAGCGGCTGAACCCCGAGCTGGAGCTCGACGGCATCCTCGCCACGATGTACGACTCCCGTACCGTGCACAGCCGTGAGGTCCTCGCGCGCGTCGTCGAGGCCTTCGACGACCACGTGTACCACACGGTCATCGGGCGGACGGTGCGCTTCCCGGAGACCACGGTCGCCGGCGAGCCCATCACCACGTACGCCTCCAACTCCGTGGGCGCAGCCGCCTATCGTCAGCTCGCCAGGGAGGTGCTCGCCCGGTGTCACGCCGAGTGAGTCTGCCCGGCGCCGACGAACTCTTCCGTACGACCGGGGGGACGGCGCTCCAGGCGTCCGCGCCCCGTCGGGCCGTCCCGGCACCCGCGGGCGAGAGCGACACGACGGCGGGCGAGGGCTCCGCGGAGCACACGGCGGCGGACTCCGAGGCGTCGGAGCCGCGCGCCCGGACCTCGGAGCCCGAGGGTGCCGCCGCGCCGAAGCCGGCGACGTCCTCCGCCGCGGTGCCCGCCCCGGCGGCGCGGCGGCGTGGCGGCCGGGCCCCGAACCGGCGGCCCAGCGGCCGTGAGCGCCACGACGAGAAGATCACGGTCTACGTCTCCGCCGAGGAGCTGATGGACCTGGAGCACGCCCGGCTCGTCCTCCGGGGCGAGCACGGTCTCGCCGTGGACCGGGGCCGGATCGTCCGGGAGGCCGTCGCGGTCGTCCTGGCGGACCTGGAGTCCCGAGGCGACGCGAGCATCCTCGTGCGCCGCCTGCGCGGCCGCTGACGGTAGCCTGCGGGCTGCCGCCGCTCCCCGCTCCCCTGGACCTCCATGCACCACACCTCTGACGAAACGTCCCGCCCGCCCCGCCGACGCGCCCTGGGCCGCGGCCCGGCCGACCCGGAGGGACCCACGGCCGCTCAGGCCGCGGGGGCGGGGCGGGACGGCCATGGGGCGCGGGTGGGCGCGGACGGCACCGCCGACGCGGACCGCGCGCCCGGCTCCGCTGCCGACGCTCCGACCGACCGGGCACGTGAGCCCGTGCCCGAGCCTGCGGCCGGCCTGGAGCCCGAGGCTGGGCCTGAGCGTGGGGCTGGGCTGTGGGCCGAACCTGGGCCCGCCGCCCGGGTGCCGGCCGGGCCCGAGTCCGTGCCCGTGACTGCGGCCGGGCCCGAGCCCGGGCCGGTGTCCGTGCCTCCGGGCGGCCCCGAGTCCGAAGCCGGGGCCGAGCCCGTACCCGGCTCCGAGCCCGCGCCCGGGGCCGACGGTGGGGACGGGCGGTTCACCGTGCGGTTGGCCAATTTCGAGGGGCCCTTCGACCTGCTGCTTCAGCTGATCACCAAGCACAAGCTGGACGTCACCGAGGTCGCCCTCTCCCAGGTCACCGATGAGTTCATGGCGCATCTGCGGGCGCTCGGGCCCGAGGGGGATCTTGACCAGACCACCGAGTTCCTCGTCGTCGCCGCCACCCTGCTCGACCTCAAGGCCGCCCGGCTGCTGCCCGCCGCCGAGGTCGAGGACGAGGCCGATCTCGCGCTCCTGGAGGCCCGGGACCTGCTCTTCGCCCGGCTCCTCCAGTACCGCGCGTACAAGCGCATCGCGGCGATCTTCGAGGAGCGCTGGGAGGCCGAGGGCCGCCGCCATCCCCGTACCGTCGGACTCGAACCCCACCACGCCGAGCTGCTCCCCGAGGTCGTCATCTCCATCGGCGCCGAGGGCTTCGCCAGGCTGGCCGTCAAGGCCATGCAGCCCAAGGCCGAGCCGCAGGTGTACGTCGACCACATCCACGCCCCGCTCGTCAGCGTCCGCGAGCAGGCCGCCGTGGTCGTCTCGCTGCTGCGCGAGCGCGGGACCGCGCTCTTCCGGGAGCTCATCGAGGACGTCGGCGACGACACCCTCACCGTCGTCGCCCGCTTCCTCGCCCTCCTGGAGCTCTACCGGGAGAAGGCCGTCGCCCTCGACCAGGAGACCGCCCTGGGGGACCTCACGGTCTCCTGGACGGGCGGGGAGACGGATCCCACGGCGGCAGTGACCGACGAGTTCGACCAGGAGACCACCGCATGAGCGACCTCAAGCCCTCTCTCGAAGCCGTCCTCATGGTCGTCGACGAGCCTGCCACCGAGGCGCATCTCGCCAAGGTCCTGGAGCGCACCCCCCGCGAGGTGGCCGACGCGCTGCGCGAGCTGGCCGACGAGTACACCGTCCAGGGCCGCGGCTTCGAGCTGCGTCAGGTGGCCGGAGGCTGGCGCTACTACACCCGTGCCGCCCACGCCGCGGCCGTCGAGGCCTTCGTCCTGGAGGGCCAGCAGGCCCGGCTCACCCAGGCGGCCCTGGAGACCCTCGCGGTCGTCGCGTACCGCCAGCCGGTCAGCCGTTCCCGGGTCTCCGCGGTCCGCGGAGTGAACTGCGACGGCGTGATGCGGACCCTCCTCCAGAGGGGTCTGGTGGAGGAGACGGGCGCGGAACCCGAAACAGGTGCGATCCTGTACAGGACGACGAACTACTTCCTGGAGCGGATGGGCCTGCGCGGCCTGGACGAACTCCCCGAGCTCGCGCCCTTCCTCCCCGAGGCGGAGGCGGTCGAGCCGGACTCACTGGAAGGGGTCCCGTCGTTCGATCCGGATGCACCGGATCGTGAGGACGACGACGACAAGACGGAAGTTTGATGCGAAGCAGCAGCGGCAGGAACAGCAGCGGAAACAACGGCGGGAGCCGTGGTGGCAACAGCGGCGGCCGCGGCGGCAGCAGCGGTGGCGGCCGTGGTGGCAGCGGCGCCGGCGGTGGCGGCTACCGGGGCTCCGGTGGCGGCAGCGGCAGCGGTGGCGGTGGCGGCTACCGAGGCGGCAGTGGCAGCGGCAGTGGCTCCGGTGGCGGTGGCTACCGCGGCGGCAGCGGCAGCGGTAGCGGCGGAGGCGGCTACCGGGGCGGCAGCGGCAGTGGCAGCGGCAGTGGCAGCGGCGGTGGCGGTGGTTACCGCGGCGGCAGCGGCTCCGGTGGCGGTGGCTACCAGGGCGGCGGCGGCCGTGACGGCCAGAAGAGCCCGAGCAACCCGCGCCGGCCTCGCCCCGAGGAGCGCTCCTACGACGTGAGCCCCCCCGCCGAGGCCCCGAAGAAGGGTCGCGGCTCCGCGGCCCGCGGCGGCGCCAAGGGCGGTCCCAAGGCCCCGCAGGGCGGCATGCCGCCCCGTCGTGGCCCGCACGGCCAGCGCCAGGCCCCGGCCCGCTCGCGCGAGCTCGACGCCAAGATCGAGCAGCGCAACCGGGAGCGGTACGAGAACCGGCCCGAGATCAAGACCCCGAAGACCTTCCCCGGCGCCGAGCAGGAGGGCGAGCGGCTGCAGAAGGTCCTCGCCCGCGCCGGCATGGGCTCGCGGCGTGCCTGTGAGGAGCTCATCGAGCAGGCCCGCGTCGAGGTCAACGGCGAGATCGTCCTGGAGCAGGGCAAGCGCGTCGACCCGGAGAAGGACGAGATCAAGGTGGACGGCCTGACCGTCGCCACCCAGTCGTACCTGTTCTTCGCGCTGAACAAGCCGGCCGGTGTCGTCTCCACCATGGAGGACCCGGACGGCCGCCAGTGCCTCGGCGACTACGTCACCAACCGTGAGACGCGTCTCTTCCACGTCGGCCGGCTCGACACGGAGACCGAGGGCATCATCCTGCTCACCAACCACGGTGAGCTCGCCCACCGCCTCACGCACCCGAAGTACGGCGTGAAGAAGACCTACCTGGCCGCCATCACCGGCCCGCTGCCCCGTGAGGTCGGCAAGCGGCTCAAGGACGGCATCCAGCTGGAGGACGGCTACGCCAAGGCCGACCACTTCCGCGTGGTCGAGCAGACCGGCAAGAACTACCTGGTCGAGGTCACGCTGCACGAGGGCCGCAAGCACATCGTGCGCCGCATGCTCGCCGAGGCGGGCTTCCCGGTCGAGAAGCTGGTCCGTACGGCCTTCGGCCCGATCGGTCTGGGCGACCAGAAGTCGGGCTGGCTGCGCCGGCTCACCAACACCGAGGTCGGCATGCTGATGAAGGAAGTCGGCATGTAAGGCCCCCGGCCCCGCAGGCCCCCGGCCTCCCAGGCCCGCAGGCCCCGGCCTGCTCCACGCGAGAAGCCCGTGACCGTCCGTCGGTCGCGGGCTTCCGTGTTTCCCCTGCGGGGTTTCGGACTTGTGGCCGAAGGCCGCCGACCTTTATAGTCAACATGACTCTTAAGGAGGCGGGCGTGAGCCTCGCAAGCATGCTCGAACCGCTGCAGCGGCCGCTCTTCACCATCCTGGACACCCCGGTCAGCTGGACCGAGGTCCTGGGATTCGGCAGCGGGGCGCTCTGCGTCTGGCTCGTCGCCCGCCAGCACCTCGCGAACTGGCCCATCGGCATCGCCAACAACCTGTTCTTCGTCCTGCTCTTCACGCAGGCCGGGTTGTACGCCGACGCCGGCCTCCAGATCGTCTTCATCACCCTCGCCGCGTACGGCTGGTGGACCTGGACCCACGGGGGTGGACCAGGCTCCGACGTCCTCCCGGTGCGCCGCACCACGCGCACCGAATGGACGTGGCTGCTCACGGCGGGGGTGGTGGGGACCCTCGCCCTCACCCTGCTGCTCGACCGCGCCACCGACTCGACCGTCCCCTTCTGGGACGCCCTGACGACCGCGCTCTCCCTCATGGCCACCTACGGCCAGTGCCGCAAGCGCCTGGAGTCCTGGTGGCTGTGGATCGCCGCCGACGTGGTCTACGTACCGCTGTACGCGTACAAGGAGCTGTACCTGACCTCCCTGCTCTACGTCGGCTTCATGACGCTCTGCGTCCTCGGCCTGCGCGGCTGGACCAAGGACCTCACCGCGCGCCGCGCCCTCCCGGCGGAGGCGACGGCATGAGGCGCTACGGACACGGCCTGGTCCTCGGCAAGTTCTATCCGCCGCACGCCGGCCACCACCATCTCGTCGACACGGCCCTCGCCCGCTGCGAGCGCCTCACCGTCCTCGTCTGCGCCTCCTCCGTGGAGAGCCTCTCCCTGGAGGACCGGGTCGCCTGGATGCGCGAGGTCCACCCCGACGCCCTCGTCGTCGGAGCCGTCGACGACATCCCCGTCGACCTCCACGACCCCGACGTCTGGGACGCCCACATGGCCGTCTTCCGGGCCGCCGTGCCCGAGCGCGTCGACGCCGTCTTCACCTCGGAGCCGTACGGGGAGGAGCTCGCCCGCCGCTTCGGCGCCGAGTCCGTCTGCGTCGACCCCGGGCGCGAGCGCTTCCCCGTCTCCGGCACCGCCGTCCGCGCGGACCCCGCCGGCCACTGGGACTTCCTGGAGCCGCCCGTGCGCTCGGCGCTCACCCGGCGCGTCGTCGTCCTCGGCGCCGAGTCCACCGGCACCACCACCATGGCCCTCGCCCTCGCCGACCACTACCGGCGGCGCGGCGGCGTCTGGGCCAGGACCCGGTACGTGCCGGAGTACGGGCGCGAGTACAGCGAACTCAAACTCGCCGAACTCCGCGCCGAACGCCCCGGCGCCGCATGGGCCGACGTCGCCTTCCACTCCGCCGACTTCCCGGTCATCGCCCAGCGCCAGGCCGAACTGGAGGAGGAGGCGGCCCGCGACGGCTCACCCGTCCTCTTCTGCGACACCGACGCCTTCGCCACCACCATCTGGCACGAGCGCTACATGGGCACCACCAGCCCCGCCACCGGCGAGATCGCCGCCCGCGGCCGGCAGCACCTCTGGCTGCTCACCGACCACCGGGGCGTCGACTTCGAGGACGACGGCCTCCGCGACGGGGAGCACCTGCGGCCCTGGATGACCGCCCGTTTCCTCACCCAGCTCGCCCACAGCGGCCGCCGTACGGCCGTCCTCAGCGGCCCGCACGAGGAACGTCTCGCGGCCGCGGTCGCCGCCGTCGACGCCCTGCTCGCCGAGGGCTGGGAGCTCGCCGACCCTCTGCCGGAGCGTCGATGAGCGCCGACCGAGTGCCGGACGAAGCGCCGGACGAAGCGCCGGACGAAGCGCAGGGCAGGACGCCGGGGGCGGCGTCGGCGGGCGTGCCCGAGGGCTACGACCCGTACGCCTTCGAGCCGTTCGCCGTCACCGTCGACCTCGCCGTCCTCACCCTGCGCGAGGAGCGCCTCCACGTCCTGCTCGTCGAGCGCGGCCAGGAGCCGTACGCCGGACACTGGGCCCTCCCCGGCGGCTTCGTCCTGCCCCGCGAGTCCGCCGAGCGGGCCGCCCGCCGCGAACTCGCCGAGGAGACCGGGCTCTCCGAGGCCACCGTCGCCGGACTCCACCTCGAACAGCTCCGCACCTACAGCGAGCCGGACCGCGATCCGAGGATGCGGGTCGTCTCCGTCGCCTTCGCCGCACTCGTGCCCGACGCGCCCGAACCGCGCGGCGGCGGGGACGCGGCGCAGGCCCGGTGGATGCCGTACGGGACACACGGGCCGCTCGCCTTCGACCACGACCGGATCCTCGCCGACGCCCACGACCGCGTCGGCGCCAAGCTGGAGTACACCTGCCTCGCGACCGCTTTCTGCCCGCCCGAGTTCACCCTCGGCGAGCTGCGGCAGGTCTACGAGACGGTCTGGGGCGTCGAGCTCGACCGCCCCAACTTCCGGCGCAAGGTCCTCGCCACGCCCGGCTTCGTCCAGGCCGTGGAAGGACCGCCGCGCCTCACCGGCGGACGGGGGAAACCGGCCGCCCTCTACCGGGCGGGCGAGGCCACCACCCTCCATCCGCCCCTCCTGCGACCGGAAGGACGATCCACGTGAACCTGACCCGCACCGCGACCAAGCAGGCCGCGACCGGCTCCCTGATCGGGCTGGCGCTCGGCGACGCGCTGGGCTTCCCGACCGAGTTCAAGGACGTGCCGTCGATCCTGGCCTCGTTCGGGCCCTGGCGGGAGATGCCGCTGCCCGTCCGGAACGGGAAGGCGTACGTCACCGACGACACCCAGATGGCGCTCGCCTTCGCCCGGGGCATCCGTACCGCCATGGACCGCGGTGTGCTCGCCCCCCTGCGGCTCGCCAGGCCGGTCCGGGACGAGTTCGTCGACTGGTACCACTCGCCCGAGAACAACCGTGCCCCCGGCAACACCTGCATGCGCGCCTGCGCGCTCCTCGACGGCGACCGGCTCTGGCAGGACGCAAGCCAGCTCGGCTCCAAGGGCTGCGGCGCCAACATGCGGGTCACGCCCATCGGGCTCGTCCCCGGGCTCAGCGAGGAGCAGCGAGCCGGTGCCGCCCAGCTCCAGGCGGCCCTGACCCACGGTCACCCCACCGCGCTCGCCGCCTCCGACCTCACCGCCCGCGCCGTGTACCTCCTCGCCCAGGGCGTGGACCCGGCCGGACTCGTCGGACAGCTGCGCTCGTACGCCTACGAGAACCGCGACCGCTACCACGAGCACTGGCTCGGCGACCTCTGGGCCCGCTCCCAGGACCCCTCCGCGCTCTCCTTCATCCGGCGCGGCTGGGACGAGTGCCTGGGCGTCCTGGAGCGCCTCGACGCCGTCCAGCGCACGGCCGACCCGGAGCTCGACCCCTGTACGTACACGGGAGACGGGTGGATCGCCGAGGAGGCCCTCGCCACCGGGCTCCTCAGCTTCCTCCTCTTCCCCGAAGAGCCCCTCACCGTGCTGCGCCGGGCCGCCTGCACCCGCGGCGACTCCGACTCGATCGCCGCCCTCGCGGGCGCCTTCGCCGGCGCCCACCTCGGCGCGGACGCCTGGCCGAAGGAGTGGGAAGAGGTCGTCGAGTACCGGAGCGACCTGCTGACCTTCGGCGCGCTCTGGGACGCCTGAGTCAGGGAGGCGTGCCGCGCACCCGGCGGACACGCCGGTGCCCCGGCGGGATGTCCGCCGGGGCACCGGTCTCTCGCTGTTCAGCCGTCCGTCAGTCCCACCAGAAGGCCCACTCGGTGGACCCTGCCTGGCCGTTCCCGATCAGCTCGGGGTCACCGAGGTCCGGACAGTAGACGTACTGCTCCACCGCGGCCTCGGCGCGTTCCTCCCGCGTGCGGGGAGGGCGCGCGACGACGAGGTGCAGGTTCGCCGAGTCCGCGAAGAAGAACTCGGCCCCGTACCGCTCGTGCCAGTGCCTCAGCACCGCCACGTGGTCGGCGGGGAGCAGCTCCCGGTCGGGGTGCCCCGACCAGTTCGGCGTCGAGACCAGCCGGGGGAACAGCGCGGGGAGCTCGTAGCCCGCCTCCGCCTCGACGAAGGTGAGCCACAGGGGCCCGCTCTCGTCCCCCGGCGCGGGGAAGGCCGGTGCCGACTCCCGCGGGGCGGCGGAGAGCTCCGCCGCCACCGCCTCCGGAGAGAGGAGCAGTTCGTACTCCGCGATCTCCCGACGATCGGCCTCGTCCCGGGGCGGGACGTGGATGTCGATCATCTCGCGCAGCCGGGCGGCCTTCAGCTCGGCCACGACGTCCGCGGGCACGGACCTGAGCGCCGATGCCAGCAGTTCCCGGCTGCCGCCGCTCCAGGGCCCGCCGCCGCGGTCGTACTCGACCGTCAGCGTCGGGCTCTGGCCGCTGACGAAGGGGACGAGACCGGACCGGTCGTGCCGGTCCCGCCACCACTCCCAGGCGTGGCGGACGGCCGCGTGCTCCACGGGGAAGCCGTGGAGGGCGATGCCGGAGGCGGAGACGGCGACGTCCACGTCCGTGTCCCGCACGGACAGCTGGAGGTGCCGCCGGCTCTCCTCGGCCAGCATCGCCGCGATGGCAGCGTGGTTTCGCACTGCGACCAACCCGTCTATCGGTAGTGGATCGGCTCGATGCCGTCGTCGTGAACGATATAGATCGTCGTCAGGTTGACGGTGCGCCGGGTGTCGCCCGCCCACTTGTCGATGATCGCCCGGCCCTCGTCCGTGTCGAGGTTCTTGAACTTGATGTACAGGGCGTCAGCTCCCTTCTTGTTGGCGTCGGAGAGCTGTTGCATCACGCTCTTCTCCTTCTCGGTCGGAAGGATCTTGAACTCGGAGCGGATGCCGTCCACCCAGGCGTCGAAGCGCTTGTTGCCCTCGGCGCCCGGTGCGGGGATGTTCTCGCCCCGTGAGGCGACGGTGTGTCCCTCCTGCGCGAGCTGGAGCGCCAGGTCGAACTCGTCGTCGGTGAACGCCTCGGTGCCGCCGTCCTTCCAGCCTTCGTCGATGCGGTCGAGGGCCTCGCCGAAGATCTGCTTGGCGGTGAGTTCCCGGAACCAGTCGGAAGTGACCTCCATCGTGCAGGCGACAGTTCCGATCCCGCGTCCCTTGCGGCACCCCTTCTTCGCTTCCTTGACCACCTCGTCGACCTCGTCGCTCTGGGCGAGGTACTCGATGCGCTTCTTCCGGGTCTCGTCCCGTACGTCCTTCTTCCAGTTCTCGTTGCGCTGCTCGTGGTCGACCTTGGCGTACGTCTTCGTGTACGTGTTCGGCTCGTCCGAGGTGTCCTTCACTCCGACGTCCCAGCCGCCGTCGCCCGTGTAGGTGCAGCTGGCACCGTGTTCGAGGCAGTCGTCCGGCTTCAGGCCGGTCGGGTCGGAGAGGGAGACCGGGTTGTTGTCGGAGTAGGTGTAGCCGTGCGTCTGCTGCGGATCGGACAGATCCATCAGCGGGTCGACCGAGACGAAGCGGCCGACGGCCGGGTCGTACTCGCGGGCGCCGAGGTGGGTCAGGCCGGTGTCGGCGTCCTTGGTGCCGCCGACGAAGCCCTTGTCGCCGCGCCAGGCGGCGGGCTGGGCGCCGCGCGTCTCTCCGAAGAGGCCCGTCTTGCGCCGGACCACCGTCTGCGCGGCGTCGGCCGAGACCTGCGTGGAGCCGGTGCCGTGGTGGTCGTTGAAGACGAACGTCAGCTTCCCGCCGCCGCGCATCGCGACGGTCTGGCCGGCGACGCTGTAGTACCGGGTGCCGGTGACCACGCCGGCCTTGTCGAGCGTGAGCTCGTTGCCGCCCGGCAGGTAGAGGGTGGTGCCGGTGGAGTCCCGGCGGATCAGCCGCTCACCGGCGGTGTCGTACAGGTACGAGGTGGTCTTCGTGCCCTGGACGACCGAACCCAGATGCCCTTCGTCGTCCCAGCCGAGCGTCTGGACGGCGGCCGTGCCGACCTTGCGGGTCTCGGTGTTGCCCGCCGCGTCGTAGGTGAAGTTCTCCTCGTGGGGGTCGGTTCCCGTCTGCGTGACCTTGGGAAGGCGGTGGGTTCCGGCCGTGGCGGGCGCGTACGCACGGACCGTGTCGGCGGCCGGGCCGGAGGCCGTGCGGTGCTTGGTCTCCGCCGTGCGGTTGCCGACGGCGTCGTAGGCGTAGGTGGTCCAGTACGCGTCCGGGCCACCGACCGTCGACGTGGTGGGAGCGGCGGCGCAGGTGTCGCCGACGTTGGTCCACGCCTCGGTGATCCGGCGGAGCGAGTCCAGCTGGAAGCACTGGGTGTCGGTGACGCGTGCCGCGTCCTGGCCGAAGGCCGAGGCGAGCGAGGTGATGTTGCCCGCGGGGTCGTACGAGTACCGGACGTCCTCGATCCGCTGGGGCGCCACCTCACGGTCGAGGTAACGGCGCTTCACCGCACCGGTGTGATCGTCGTACTCGTTGCTCACCCAGAGCTGCTGGGCGAACGCCCCGTACTCCTGCCGGGTGTTGCGCCCGTAGTGGTCGTAGGTGTTCGCCGCGATGATCTGGTCGCTGCCCGCGCCGACGGTCCTGAGCAGACCGGAGACGGGGGCGTAGGTGTTGGCGACCTTCTCCGCGGGCAGCCCGCCCGCGGCCGGCTGCATCATCCACATGAGCTGGCCGGTGTTCGCGTTGTACGAGTTGGTCCACTTGTACGTGCCGGCCAGGGCGCCCTCGCTGTCGGGGACGGTGACCTGGCTGAGGGCCGGCTGGTACAGGTTGTTGTACGCGGTGACCGCGGAGACGTACGCCTTGCCTCCGACCCAGCGCGTCGACTTCGACACCCGGCCCTTGGCGACGGTGTCGAACTCCCAGGTGGCGAGGTTCGTGGTGCCTCGCTTCAGGGCGGTCCGCCGGCCCAGCGCGTCGTACTCCGAGGTCAGCGTGATCAGCCGGGCGTCGGTGACACCGATCGCGCGGTCGCCCTTGTCGTACTCGGTCTTGGTCTTGCCCTGGTCGGGGTCCTGCGACTCGACCTTGCGGCCGCGGACGTCGTAGACGTACTTCCAGGTCGCGCCCGACGGGTCCTTGATCTGACCCAGCCGGCCCAGCCGGTCGTAGGTGTAGTGGGTCGACTGGGAGGTGGTGCGGGCGGCGTCCTTGTACTGCTTCTGCTCGACGGTGCGCCCGACGGCGTCGACCACGGCGGTGGTCGCGACGCCGCCCCGGGGCGGGATCACCGTGGTGGAGTCACCGGTGTAGAGGGTCGTGGAGCGCTTGGTCTCGTCACCGAACGTCCGGGAGATGACCGCCGTCACCCGTCCGGCGCCGTCGTACTCGGTGTCGGTGGACGCCGGGTACTTCAGCTCCTGACCGGTGACCAGGGCGGGCTCGGCCGCGCCGGTGGCGAAGTACGAACCGGAGTGCCGCCAGACCTGGCCCCGGGTGTCGTAGAAGGACTCCGAGACGATCCGGCCCGCGCCGTCCTGGGACGGTTCCTGGGTCTGACGGAAGCGCAGGAGTCCGTCGGCGAAGGAGTAGGCCGACTTGTACTGCGCGTCGTGGGTCAGGACCTTCGTCGTGGTGACGATCGGCCCGTCCTTGCGGACGAGGTAGTCGAAGGCGTAGTTGGGCGAATCCGGGTACGTGGTCCGCGACCGGGTCGGCAGCCACACCTTCGTGACCCGGCCGAGACCGTCGTGCGCCGTGCCCGTGACCTTGTTGTTCGCGTCGGTCACCTGGACGGCCTGGCCGCGCAGGGGCTCCAGCGCCGTCGTCACCGTGTGGCCGAGCGGGTTGGTCACGACCATGGAGGTCGGGACTTCGCCGGTGGTCGGAGTGTAGGCGGTCCTGGTGATCTTGCCGTAGGCGTCCGCCGCGGAGAGGGGACGGCCGTAGACGTCGAAGTCTGCGGCGGGGGTGCTGGTCACCGGGTCGTAGCCGGTGCCGGTGCCGTTGATCCGCTCGGTCCTCGTGACGTCGCCCTTGGTCGGCGCGGCGCCGAACGCCCCGCCGTCGTAGGACGTCCGGAGGTCGTCGATGACGTCACCGGGGCGGGCGACGGTGTCCCCGCAGGGGACGGCGACGGTCTCCACACGGCTGACCCGGTCGAGGATGTGGGCGGCCGTGTTGCGCGCGTAGCTCGTCGTCACACAACGCTCGTCGTCCGGCACGGCGGTGTCGCCGGTGAACGACTCGGTGGAGAGCATGCCGTAGGAGTCGAAGTCACGGCTGACCTCGGTCGTGCGCGTACCGCCGGAGACGGTGGTGCGGGTCCGCTCCTTCTGGGTGCCCGTCTTGTACGAGACGAGATCCGGCAGACCGGGACGGGTACGGGTGGCGACCACCGCGGACCGCCACGGGGTGTACGAGGTGGCGGTCACCGGCTTCGAGGTGTCGTCGCCGTTGTACGTCACGCTCTCGCGGACCATGCCCGCGAACTGCTCGCGGTCCGTCACCGCGTCGCCGGCGGAGTCCTTGACGGCCTGTCCGTCACGGCCGCGGAAGTACCGGGTCTCCGAGAGGGTCCTGGGGTCGTCGGCCGCGCCGACTCGGGTCTGCACCCGCCCGTAGCCACGGGCGATCGAGTGCACGCGGTCCTCGGCCTTGGTGAACTCGTCGTCGCTCTTGGCCCAGGCGGCGCCGTCGAGGTAGTCGTACGTGGTCACCTTGTCCGGGGACTCCACGAGGTTGTCGCCCTCGATGACCTGCTTGACCACGTAGGTGTTGAACCAGTCGAGCCGTGCCGTATCGCCCTCGTAAGCCCACTTCACCGGGTAGCAGGACGTGGTGTTGCTCGCGTCGGCCGCCGGGAGCGTGCTGGTGGTGCACCCCGGCTGGGAGTAGGTGACACCGATGGTGCCGCCGGTCTCGGTGGTGATCTGGTAGAGCCTGAGCCGGACGAACGGGGCGAGGCCGTCGCCCGTCTTGTCGACCCGGTTGGCGAGCTGCTGGCTCGCGAAGGTGACGGCCGGCAGCGTGACCGTGCCACCGCTCTTGCCGCTGCGCTGGATGGACTTCAGCCACATCGGGGTGGAGATGCCGTCACCGGAGGGCGGAAAGTTCTGGTCGAGCGTCCAGGTGTCGACGTCCTTGTACGCGCCGCCGGTCAGCACCCGGGTGGTGATCCCGGTCAGCCGCTTCCGGGACCAGAAGCTGGGGGAGTACTGGTCCTTGCACTCCGTCGCGCCGTCCTTGCAGTACAGGTCGTACGGGACGTCGGGCCAGTTGCCGGCGTTGGTCTCGTCGAAGGTGCCGCAGTCGGTCAGGCAGCGTTCGGCGACGCCGAAGTCGACCTGGC
>NZ_JBIVMG010000019.1:0-37998 GCF_044752965.1 Streptomyces sp. NPDC088553
CTTCCTTTGTACTCACCCTCTCGGGCTTTCCTCCGGGCTTCCCTTCGGTCTTGCGTTTCCGACTCTATCAGATCTTTCCGATCCGATTTCCTCGGCGCTTTCCGGTCCCTTTTGTTTTCACTCCGGGGGCCTTTCGGCGGTTCCGACTTTATCAGAATCATTTGGGCCGACCTAATCGGTGGCTTTCTTGATTCGAATGAGAATCGGAGTGACTCCGTGGAATCGAATTCCCGACCGGAGTGAGTGGGACTCTACTTGGTTGCTGCCGAACTGTCCAGTTCCAGGCAACCGTTTGAATCTACCTCCCCACGTCCGCCATGTCAATGGCTTTTGTGGGCACCGGAGGACACTAGCAGGTCAGCAGGGCCCAACGCACATCAGGCGGCGGTGGGGAGCTGCGCGCTGCGGTCGGGCTCCTCGAGATCGCCCTGGTCGCCGGCGCGGGCGGCGCGGCCGCCGAGGACGTAGACGTAGGCGAGGAAAGCCACCTCGGCGGCGACGCCGATGGTGATGCGGGCCCAGGTGGGCAGGCCGGACGGGGTGACGAAGCCTTCGATCAGGCCCGAGACGAAGAGGACCAGGGCGAGGCCGATGGCCATGCCGACGGCGGCGCGGCCGCGTTCCGCGAGGGCTGCGCGGCGGGTGGTCGGGCCGGGGTCGATGACCGTCCAGCCGAGGCGGAGGCCCGTGCCGGCGGCGACGAAGACGGCGGTCAGTTCGAGCAGGCCGTGGGGAAGGATCAGGCCGAGGAACACGTCGAGGCGCCCCGCGGACGCCATCAGGCCGATGCCGACACCGACGTTCAGCATGTTCGTGAAGAGGATCCAGAGCACCGGGATGCCCAGGAAGGCGCCCAGGACCAGGCACATGGCGGCGGCCTGGGCGTTGTTCGTCCAGACCTGGGCGGCGAAGGACGCCGCCGGGTTGCTGGAGTAGTACGTCTCGTACTGGCCGCCGGGGCGGGTCATCTCGCGGAGGTCGGCGGGGGCGCCGATCGCGGCCTGGACCTCGGGGTGCGTGCCGATCCACCAGCCGATGAGGACGGCGAGCAGGGTGGAGAGGACGGCGGTGGGGCCCCACCAGTGGCGGGAGCGGTAGACGGCGGCGGGGAAGCCGGCGGTGAGGAAGCGGGCCGCGTCGCGCCACGAGGAGCGGCGGGTGCCGGTGACCGTCGCGCGGGCGCGGGCCACGAGCTGGGTGAGCCGGGCCGTGAGCATGGGGTCCGGGGCGCTCGACTGCACGATCGAGAGATGGGTGGCCGTGCGCTGGTAAAGGGACACGAGTTCGTCGGCCTCGGCTCCGGTGAGCTTGCCGCCCCGGCCCAGGAGGTGGTCGAGGCGTTCCCACTCGGCGCGGTGGGCGGTGACGTAGACGTCGAGGTCCATGATCGGCTGCTGCTCCAGGCATCGGCTGCGGACGGTTCCGTACTGCTGCGGCGCGCTGCGGGTCAGCTTGGCAGACTGGCGTTCGGAGGGGTCGGGACGGTCGGAGAAGGGTGGGTGCCGTGAGTGACGTGGTGACCGGGGATGCCGTCGTGCTGGGGTTGCAGCCCGCGCGGCTCCCGAGCCGGGCGTTGGCGGTGCTGATCGACCTGGTGGT
The DNA here is from genome assembly GCF_044752965.1 of Streptomyces sp. NPDC088553. Taxonomy (NCBI): domain Bacteria; kingdom Bacillati; phylum Actinomycetota; class Actinomycetes; order Kitasatosporales; family Streptomycetaceae; genus Streptomyces; species Streptomyces sp. NPDC088553. The sequence continues at coordinate 1,600 of NZ_JBIVMG010000019.1, forward strand.
GGTCTGGGCCGTGTACCTGCTGGTCACGCTCGGGCTCGCGGTCGCCACCGCGTCGCTCGACGAGGCGGCGGTGATGGCGCTGTCCATCGCCTCCTTCCTGCTGATCCTGGTGGGGGCGCCGATCGCGGTGGAGACGCTGTCCCACGGGCGGTCGCTGGGGAAGCTGGCCTGCGGGCTCCGTGTGGTGCGGGACGACGGGGGGCCGATCCGGTTCCGGCACGCGCTCGTGCGCGGGGCGATGGGCGTCGTGGAGATCCTGATGACGTTCGGGGTCGTCGCCTGTGTCGCGTCGCTCGTGTCGGAGCGCGGCCGGCGGCTGGGGGACGTCTTCGCGGGCACGCTTGTCGTGCGGGAGCGGATACCCGCGGCGCGGGTGCTCGCCGTGCCTCCGCCGCCGCCGTGGCTGGTGGGGCGTTTCGCCGGGCTGGACCTTTCGGCGGTGCCCGAGTCCCTGTGGCTGGAGATACGGCAGTACCTCACGCGGGCGCGTGAGCTGGACCCGGCGGTGGGGCGGCGACTCGCGGAGCGGCTGGCCGACGAGTTGGTGGCGCGGACCGGGACGCCTCCGCCGCCGGGGGTGCCGGCCGACGCGTATCTGGCGGGGGTGGTGGCCGAGCGGCAGACGCGGGAGGCTCGGCGGGCCTTCGGCTCCGCGGGGGTGACTGGGGTGCCCGGGGCGACGGGAGTGCCCGGGGCGAGTGGGGCGGTCGGGGTGGCCGGAGGCAGTGGCGTGGCCGGGGTGAGTGGTGTGGTCGGGGCTGTGGGGATGCCGGCGCCGGGTTTCGTTCCTCCCGTCGCGCCTTCGACGGTGGCCCCCGCGGCTGCCGCGCCGGGCGTCGCCTCCCCCGGGGCCGGTGGTCAGGAGACCACGGCGCCCGCTACCGGGTTCGCTCCGCCCGCCTGATCGTCAGGGGAAGACCGACGGCGGGGTCTCCAGGGCTTCGAGTTCGATGCCGGGGGCCGCGAGGACCACGTCGCCGGCGATGTGGACGGTGTGCCGCTCGCCCGTGTCCAGGGCGCTGACCTGGTACTCGTCCACCATCAGGGGTCCGTTGTCAGTGGCGTGCGCTTCACTTCTCAGCAAGGCCCAGGACTGGTCGACCGTGAGGGGGGCGAGCACCGGGTCCGTGAAGGCGACGAGCCTGACACGGGTCTCGGGGGAATCGGGGGTGAGACGCAGGAGTCGCGTGAGCGCGACGAGGAACGCCGGGGACATGCCGGTGAAGGCGTGGGCGCGCACATTGCCTTCGGTGGCGTGGGTTCCGGTGGGGTCCGTGCGGACCCAGGTGACGCCGTCGAGGGCCGCACCGCGGACCTGCCAGCCGGCGGCGTGGAGTTCGAGACGGATGGGGCGGCCGAGTTCGTCGACGGCCAGGTCGACGGAGCCCTGATGGTCGCCCGAGGGGGTGGTGACCTGTGAGACGTAGCGCCAGCCGGAGGGGCCGGGCGCGCAGTGGAAGTGTTCGTCACCGAGGGGGGTGTGGTCGTGCGGGTCATGGAGCGAATATCGGCCGCGGGGCATGGGTCGAGTCCTCGGGACGGGGGCTTCCGGGTGTGGGGGCAGGGCCTGACCGGCCCTGAGGCAGGGATGTCCGGCCCTGAGGCAGAGGCTGTCCGGCTCTGATCCGCGCCGGACAGGCCCTGGGACGAGGCAGGCCCCCCGGCACGGGGGTGCGGGGGGCCTGCCTGTTTCCTCTACGGGTGTCCGGGACGGCGTCGCGTCAGCGCGCGGGCGCCGCCGGCCGGGGCATCAGTAGCGGTAGTGGTCCGGCTTGAACGGGCCCTCGACCTCGACGCCGATGTACGCGGCCTGCTCGGGGCGGAGGGTCGTCAGCTTGACGCCGAGGGCGTCCAGGTGGAGACGGGCGACCTTCTCGTCCAGGTGCTTGGGGAGCACGTACACGTCGGTCGGGTACTCCTGCGGCTTCGTGTAGAGCTCGATCTGGGCCAGGGTCTGGTCCGCGAACGAGTTCGACATGACGAAGGACGGGTGGCCGGTCGCGTTGCCCAGGTTGAGGAGGCGGCCCTCGGACAGCACGATGAGGACCTTGCCGTCGGGGTACGTCCAGGTGTGGACCTGCGGCTTGACCTCGTCCTTGACGATGCCCGGGACCTTGGCGAGGCCGGCCATGTCGATCTCGTTGTCGAAGTGGCCGATGTTGCCGACGATGGCCTGGTGCTTCATCTTGGCCATGTCCGCGGCCATGATGATGTCCTTGTTGCCGGTCGTGGTGATGAAGATGTCGGCCTTCTCGACGACCTCGTCCAGGGTCGTGACCTGGTAGCCGTCCATCGCCGCCTGGAGCGCGCAGATCGGGTCGATCTCCGTGACGATCACACGGGCGCCCTGGCCGCGCAGCGACTCGGCGCAGCCCTTGCCGACGTCGCCGTAGCCGCAGACGACCACGGTCTTGCCGCCGATGAGGACGTCGGTGGCGCGGTTGATGCCGTCGATGAGGGAGTGGCGGCAGCCGTACTTGTTGTCGAACTTCGACTTCGTCACGGCGTCGTTCACGTTGATCGCCGGGAAGAGGAGGTCGCCGGCCTGCTGCATCTCGTACAGGCGGTGGACACCGGTCGTGGTCTCCTCGGTCACGCCGCGGATCTCGGACGCCAGCTGGGTCCACTTCTGCGGGTTCTCGCCGAGGGTGCGGTTGAGGAGACGGAGGATGTAGCCGTACTCCTCGCTGTCCGCGGTGGCCGGGTCCGGGGCGGAGCCGGCCTTCTCGAACTCGACGCCCTTGTGGACGAGGAGGGTGGCGTCACCACCGTCGTCGAGGATCATGTTCGGGCCGCCGGTGGGCGAGTTCGGCCAGGTGAGGGCCTGCTCGGTGCACCACCAGTACTCCTCCAGGGTCTCGCCCTTCCAGGCGAAGACCGGGACGCCCTGCGGGTTCTCCGGGGTGCCGTTCGGGCCGACGGCGATGGCCGCGGCGGCGTGGTCCTGGGTGGAGAAGATGTTGCAGGAGGCCCAGCGGACCTCGGCGCCGAGGGCGACCAGGGTCTCGATGAGGACGGCGGTCTGCACGGTCATGTGCAGGGAGCCGGTGACGCGGGCGCCGGCGAGGGGCTGCGTCTCGGCGTACTCGCGGCGGATCGACATCAGGCCGGGCATCTCGTGCTCGGCGAGGGTGATCTCCTTGCGGCCGAAGGCGGCCAGGGAGAGGTCGGCGACCTTGAAGTCCTGATGGGCGGCAGTCGTCATGACTGAGCTGCTCCTCGTGTGTTCGCGTGCGAGGGTCGGTTGGGGCGCCGGGCACCACGGAGAGTCCCTGGACACACGAATGCCCGGGGTTTTCCACGGTGCCGTCGTCGGAGGCCCTCTCTCCCTCGGCCGGTCCGCGAGGACCGCCCGACCGCCATCAGCAGCGACGTCTGGCTGGTCACGAATCTACACCGGACGGTGGGGCGGGCCACAGTCCGCATCGGGCGGCGGGGCGTGATCGGAGGGCCGTACATACGCACGAGACCCCCGGGACCGCTGGGTCCCGGGGGTCTGCAGAAGGGGTGGGGCGGGGCCGCCGCGTCGGTGGCCACCGAGGGTCGTCAGTGGTCGTCGGCGTCCGGGGTCTTCGCCAGGTCGGTGCCGGTCGAGGCGGCCGTCTCCCGGTAGATGTCCGGCTCCAGGTAGATGACCCGGGCGATCGGGACGGCGGCGCGGATGCGCTCCTCGGCGGCGTTGATGGCGTTCGCGACCTCGCCGGCCGAGTCGTCGTGCTGGACGGCGATCTTGGCCGCGACGAGGAGCTCCTCCGGGCCCAGGTGGAGCGTCCGCATGTGGATGAGGCGGGTGACGGTCTCGCCGTCCACGACCGCGGCCTCGATCTTCTTGACGTCCTCGATGCCCGCGGACTCACCGAGCAGCAGCGACTTGGTCTCGGCGGCCAGCACGATCGCGATGGCGATCAGCAGGACGCCGATGCACAGGGTGCCGATGCCGTCCCAGACGCCGTCGCCGGTCAGCAGGGCGAGGCCGACGCCGCCGAGCGCGAGGATGAGGCCGACGAGCGCGCCCAGGTCCTCCAGGAGGACGACGGGCAGCTCGGGGGCCTTGGCCCGGCGGACGAACTGCGTCCAGGTGAGGCCGCCGCGGATCAGGTTCGATTCCTTGATGGCGGTACGGAAGGAGAAGGACTCGGCGATGATCGCGAAGACGAGGACGCCGACCGGCCAGTACCAGGCCTCGATCGGGTGCGGGTGCTTGATCTTCTCGTAGCCCTCGTAGATGGCGAACATGCCACCGACGGAGAAGAGCACGATCGAGACGAGGAAGGCGTAGATGTACCGCTCGCGGCCGTAGCCGAAGGGGTGCTGCGGAGTCGCCTCGCGCTTCGCCTTCTTGCCGCCGAGGAGCAGCAGGCCCTGGTTGCCGGAGTCGGCGAGGGAGTGGACGCTCTCCGCGAGCATCGACGACGAACCACTGAAGAGGAACGCCACGAACTTGGCTACGGCGATCGCCAGGTTGGCGGCGAGTGCCGCCACGATCGCCTTGGTTCCGCCTGACGCGCTCATGGGTGTACGTGGTCCCTTCGTCGATGCACCGGCTCTGTCGCCGCGGTTCGGCCGGTCATTGTCGCATCAGGCCACGACGGTGGCGCGGAAGACCGTCCCCGTACCGGAGAGTTCGGTCTTCTCGCCCGCGGGCACGAAGACGGATTCGCCCGCGGCGAGGGTCACTTCGCCCGCCTTCGGGCGGCCCGCGACGGCGAGCAGGATCTGCGGGGTGGGACTGGTCAGGTCGGTCGGGGCGGCGCCCTCCGGCCGTACGAGGCGGGAGAGGCGGAACTCGTCGATCGGGGTGTCGTAGACCTCTTCCCCGGACGGGGAGGCCTCGGGGCGCAGGACGGCCGGGTCGGTCGGCTCGAAGCGGACCACGCGCAGGAGTTCGGGGACGTCGATGTGCTTGGGGGTGAGTCCGCAGCGCAGCACGTTGTCGGAATTGGCCATGATCTCGACGCCGAGGCCCGAGAGGTAGGCGTGCGGGACGCCCGCGCCCAGGTACAGGGCCTCGCCGGGCTGGAGGGTGACCCGGTTGAGGAGCATCGCGGCGATGACGCCGGGGTCGCTCGGGTAGTGGTGGGCGAGGCTCGCGTACGGGGCGTGCTCGCCGCCGAGACGGTCCGCGGCCGCGGCCGCCTCCGCCACGGTGTGCGCCATCTCCTCCGGATCCGCGGTCAGCAGCGCCGTCAGGACCTCGCGGAGCGCGGCCTCCTCGGGGTGGGCGTGGAGGAGGTCGACGTACGGCTTGAGCGAGTCGACGCCGAGATCCGCGAGCAGGTCCGCGGCCTCGACCGGCGCGCGGAATCCGCACAGGCCCTCGAAGGGGGTGAGCGCGCAGATCAGCTCGGGCTTGTGGTTGGCGTCCTTGTACGTGCGGTGCGGGGCGTCGATCGGGATGCCCGCGGCTTCCTCGGCCGCGTGACCGGCCTGCGCCTGGGCGAGGTCGGGGTGTGCCTGGAGGGAGAGCGGGGCGCCGGCGGCGAGCACCTTCAGCAGGAACGGCAGACGGGGGCCGAACTTGTCGACGGAACGCTCCCCCAGTTCGCCCACGGGATCGGCGTCGATCAGCGCGTTCAGCGAGCCGCGATCGGTGCGGGAGGGGGCGCCGGGGTGGGCGCCCATCCACATCTCGGCCTGGGGCTCGCCGGTCGGGGCGACGCCGAGCAGCTCCGGGATGGCCGTCGTGGATCCCCAGGCGTAGGGGCGAACGGTGTTGACGAGGCGGTCCATGGTGCCTGCCAGCTCCTCGGGGTGGTGACGGATGGTGAGGTGAGGGGTGTCGGGAGACAGGTGACAGGGGGCGGGTGACGGGTGGGTTACGGGGTGGTGGACGGGGGTTCGTTCGTCCGGGGTGGCTGTCGGGCCCGTGCGTTGTGCGGGGTGGGCTTGATGGAGGGGTGCGCTCAGAGCGCCGTGCGGCCCGGGGTCGTCAGGGAGAGGTAGACCGCCGCGAAGTCGGTCACCGCGAGCAGTTCCGCCAGGGTCTCCAGGTCACCACCTTCCTCCGGTTCCAGCTCGCTGATCGCCGTCTCGTGGCTCAGCGCCAGCTCGCGTGCCGCGTGGGCGGCGGTCAGGCCGTCCGACGGGCGGTCCCTCAGCAGGACCACCCGGGCGCGGAGCGCCTGCGGCTCGTCCACCCGGTCGCGGAAGAAGTCCTCGGGGTCCGCACCCGCCGCGTAGTCACCCGCGAGGAGTACGCCGTGGGCCGGGAGGGCCTCCGGGAGTTCCGCCGCGAGCGCCGGCAGACCCGCGAGCTCCGCCAGGACCGCGGCGAACCTGCGGCCCGCCGGGCCCGCGGCCGCGCCCTCCGTCCAGATCAGCGGCAGCGTGTCCGCGAGCTCGGCGGCGAGCGTCTTCGCCGGGTTGCTGTACGTGGCGATGGCCGGGCCGCAGCGCTCCGCCGTACGGTCCAGCCTGTCGGCGACCTTCTCCAGTGCCTCGGTCGGGGCCTCCAGGAGACCGACCCGGTCGAGCAGCATGAGCAGCGGGGTGAACAGGGCCCACAGGGTGCCGGGGCTCGCCGCGATGTTCTCGGCGTACTCGTTCGGGGCCTCGTTCGGGGCGATGGCCATCGGCACGAACAGGCCGCGTGAGCCGCTGACCGTCTCGGTGAGCGGCGAGCCCTTGGGCGCGACGGCGACGACGGTGATCCCGCGGCGGTACGCCTGCTCCGCGAGCAGCGCCAGGCCCGGTTCGGAGCCGTCCGTCGTCGGCAGCAGGAGCAGGTCCACGGAGCCCGCCCAGCCGGGCAGCGCCCAGCGCAGGGCGCCCGCGGCGGGGGCGACGCCGGTCGGCTGGAGCCGTACGACGGGAGCCGACGCTCCTGCCAGGGCGCCGATCAGGTCGGCGACGGCCGCGACGGCGGTGCCTGGGCCGGCGACGAGTACTGCGCGGGGGCGGCCCTCCGGGCGGAGGTCCGCGATGCCGGCCTCGGCGGCGTGCCTCGCCGCCGTCCTTACCCGGGCGCCGGCTTCGGCGGCGCCGCGGAGGAGGCCGCGGCGGTCTGCCAGGGCGAGGTCGTCCGGGGCGTCGAGGAGGGTCTCGTCGAGCATGGGGCGGGTGCCTCCGGTCGCGTCGTCGTCACGGGGCCCTGGGCGGGCGGCTGCGGTGCGGGGCCCTTGGGCGGGCCGCTGCGGTGCCTTGTGGTGCGTGCACCTTCTATGGTGCGGGGTTTGCGGTGCTGGTGCGGGGTTGTGCGGGTGTTTGTGGTGCGCCCTGCCTTCGGCCGGGCTTCCCCGTGGGGGTGCTCGCCGTTGGCGGCGGACCCTCCGGGGGCGCCCCCGGGAAGCGCGAGGGGCTGGGGCAGGGGGTGAAGGCGGGGGGGGCTGGGCGGTCGCGGAGTCGGATGCCGTGCGGGAGGCGGTCGGCGGGCGCCGCGTGGCTCGGCGGGCCGGACTCGGCGTGGGCGGCCGGGTTCCGCGCCGACGGCGCGATCCGGGGCCCTTGCCGCGCGGCGGACCCGGAGCGTGCCCGGCGCCGCGGGCCGAGGCCTTGCCCTGCGGCGCGGGATGAGGCCGTGCCGTACAGGCCTGGTCCCGTCCCATGCGGCGCGAGCCGAAGCCTTGCCGTACGGGGCCGGGTCCCGTCCCATGAGGAGCGGGCCGAGACCTTGCCATCCAGGCCGGGTCCCGTCTCGTGCGGCGCGGGCCGGAGCCTTGCCGTACAGGGCCCGGTCCCGTCCCGCGCAGAGCGGGAGAGGCCTTGCCGTACAGGCCTGGTCCCGTCCCATGCGGCGCGGGCCGGAGCCCGTACCGTACGGCCCAAGGAGCGTGCCGAGCCTGTGGCCGCGCACCTCGGGTAAGACCCCTGCCGAGCGAACCGATCCCTGTGGCCGCGCACCGTGGGTGACGCCCGTGCCGAGTGAACCGAGCCTGTGGCCGCGCACCTCGGGCAGAGGGCCTGCCGTGCGGCGCGAGCCTGGACCCGCGTCGTACGGGCCGGGTCTCGTGCCGTGCGGCGCGAGCCGAAGGACTCGCCGTACGGCACCGGCAGAAGGACTCGCCATGCGGCGCGAGCCCGAGCCACTGCCGTACGGGCCAGGTCCTCTCCCCGTGCCGTGCGAACCGAGTCCCCGCCCTCGTCGCATGCGTCCGAGCCCTTCCCTGCCGGTCGGGTCCCGTGCGCCTCGCCGCGTGAGGCCGAATCCCTCCGTACGGGCCGAGCCCCGTGCCCTGTGACCCTGCCAGTGCCGTGAGCCGAGTCCCTTGTGTCCGGGAGGTCGTGGGCCGGCGTGCCACGGCTGCCGTGTCCTGCTTCGCGCCGTCAGGTCGCTCCCTGCCGGCGGCGCCGTGAGGTGGCTCCGTGTCGCTGGGCCTGCCTACGGGCGGCGGGCCTCGTCCGTCAGGAGGACCGGGATGTTGTCGCGGACCGGGTAGGCGAGGCCGCAGTCGGGGCTCGTGCAGATGAGTTCGGGGGTCTCGTCCGCCGTGCGGTCGTTCAGTGGAGCGTGGCACGCGGGGCAGGCCAGGATCTCCAGGAGGCCGGCTTCGAGCGGCATGGGGTGTCCCTTCGAACAAGCGGTTTCGGGCCAGGTCAGCCTACCGCCGGGGGACGGGGGGTGACCCGTTCCCCGGCGGCGGGTGAGCGTGGAGGTCAGGCCGTGGTGCGGACCAGGGCCAGGACCTCGTCGCGGATCCTCGTCATCGTCGCCTCGTCGCGGGCCTCGACGTTGAGGCGCAGCAGCGGCTCCGTGTTGGAGGCGCGGAGGTTGAACCACCAGTCCCGTGCCGTCACCGTCAGGCCGTCCAGGGTGTCGAGGGTGACGTCCTCGTTCTCGTACGCGGCCTTGACCTTGGCCGCGCTCGCCTTCTGGTCCGCCACCGTCGAGTTGATCTCGCCCGAGGAGGCGTAGCGGTCGTACGCGGCCACCAGGGCCGACAGGGTGCCCTCCTGGCCGCCCAGGGCCGCCAGGACGTGGAGCGCGGCCAGCATGCCGGTGTCCGCGTTCCAGAAGTCCTTGAAGTAGTAGTGCGCCGAGTGCTCGCCGCCGAAGATCGCGCCGGTCTTCGCCATCTCCTCCTTGATGAAGGAGTGGCCGACCCGCGTACGGACGGGCTCGCCGCCCTGCTCGCGGACGACCTCAGGCACCGACCACGAGGTGATCAGGTTGTGGATGATCGTTCCGCCGGGGTGCTTCGCGAGCTCGCGGGCGGCCACCAGGGCCGTGATCGCCGACGGCGAGACCGGCTCGCCGCGCTCGTCCACGACGAAGCAGCGGTCGGCGTCGCCGTCGAAGGCCAGCCCGAGGTCGGCGCCCTCGGCCAGGACGCGGGCCTGGAGGTCGACGATGTTCTTCGGGTCCAGCGGGTTCGCCTCGTGGTTCGGGAACGTGCCGTCCAGCTCGAAGTACATCGGGACCACGTCGAGCGGCAGGCCCTCGAAGACCGTGGGGACCGTGTGGCCGCCCATGCCGTTGCCCGCGTCCACCACGACCTTGAGGGGGCGGATCGCCGTGAGGTCCACCAGGGACTTCAGGTACTCCGCGTAGTCCTTGAGGGTGTCGCGGTGGGTGATGGTGCCCGGGGTGGCCGCCGCTTCCGGCGCGCCGGTCTCCGACCAGGCCTCCGCGAGTTCCCGGATCTCCGCCAGGCCCGTGTCCTGGCCCACCGGGGCGGCGCCCGCGCGGCACATCTTGATGCCGTTGTACTGGGCCGGGTTGTGCGAGGCGGTGAACATCGCGCCGGGCAGGTCGAAGCTGCCGGAGGCGAAGTACAGCTGATCGGTGGAGCAGAGTCCGATCAGGGTGACGTCGGCGCCGAGGCGGGCCGCGCCGCGCGCGAAGGCGTCCGCCAGGCCGGGCGACGAGGGGCGCATGTCGTGGCCGATGACGATCGCGTCCGCGTCCGTCACCCGCACGAAGGCGGCACCGAAGAGCTCGGCGAGCGACTCGTCCCACTGGTCGGGTACCACTCCGCGGACGTCGTACGCCTTCACGATCTGCGACAGATCGGCAGTCACGGATCCACCCTCCTGAGTTCTCGGCACGCGTGTGCGGCGCGTGTACGGAACGCCAAAACTACCCGGAGCGGGGCGGGGGTACGCGGACGGTGGCCGGTTGGGCTCAGTTGTCGGGGGAACGGAGCACTCTCAGGTGCCCTCGGCGGCCGACCTCCATGGGGTCGCCGCCGCGGCCTCCGCCGCCCTTGCCGCCGGCCTCGGCCGCGCGTTCCTGGGGGCGGGCCGCCTCCCGTACCGCGTTGGCCAGGGCTTCGAGGTCGTCGCCGCTGGGGCGGGGCGGGGCGGAACCGTCGGTGAGCCGCACGACCTCCCACCCGCGTGGGGCGGTCAGGCGCTCGCTGTGCGGGGCGCACAGGTCGTAGCAGTGGGGCTCGGCGTAGGTGGCGAGCGGGCCGAGGACCGCAGTCGAGTCGGCATAGACGTACGTCAGTGTCGCGACGGCAGGGCGGCCGCACGCAGTGCGCGAACAGCGACGTACAGGGCTCACGACGTTGGACGGTACCGCACTCTTGAGCGGGCCGCGACGACTCTCCCTCAGGTCACTCCACCGTGTCGCGCTGTGACCTCCGCCACCCCCCTTCGAGTGGCGGCCGCTCCGACCTGCGCGGGAGGGGGCACAAGGGGGTGGCGCCGGGAGTCGATCCGGACACCCGGGGGTCTGGATCCGGTCAATCACGGCCAGATGGCCGATCGCGAGTGGCCCCCGAATCGGGCGGGCGGTTGGCCGGAACGTTCAGGTTTGACCAGGGGGTGGAGTGGCGCCGCCGGGCGCCCGGGAAGGTGGCGAGGACGCGCCACGGTGCGCGGGCGCCGATGAGGGTTACGCTGCGTCAGTGATGGACAGTCCTGTGCCGCCGAGCCCCCCGCACCACTCCACGGAGCCCCCGGCGGAGCCCCGGGTGCGTCGCCGCGACCGGCACGGCCGCGGGATGCGGGGACCGGTCGCCCCTCCCCAGGTGCCGCTCTCCGCGAGCCGGGCCGACACCTTCCGCGATCTCGTCCTCGACTCGGTGGAGCGTCTGGAGCGGCGCTGGCCGCAGCTCGCCGACGTCGAGTTCCTCGTGATGGAGGTGCCGCCGGCGGTGCCGGGCGAGACGGTGCCGCTGGGCGGCTCGGCGCCCGCCGAGAGGAACGATCCCGCGCGGGTGATCGTCTACCGGCGGCCCGTCGAGATCCGCTCCAAGAACCGGGACGAGCGGGCGCTCCTCGTCCACGAGGTCGTCGTGGAGCAGGTCGCCGAGCTGCTCGGGCTCTCCCCCGAGTCGGTCGATCCGCGGTACGGGCAGGACTGACCCCACCCCGTAGGACCCGGCTCGGCTCCCGCTCGAAGACCCTCGGGGCCGTCTCCACCGCGGGTCGCGCTTCCCCCGTACGGGCAGCGGGCCGGCCCGCGCGGGGCGCTCCCGTCCGTGGCCGCGGTCCTCCGCCCGAGCCGCCCTCCCTCGCCTCTAGTCCAGGACCCCCAGGTCCTGGCGGGCCGACGGGACCTCGACCGTGCCCCGGTCGTCGACGAAGGTCTGGACCGTGAACATCGGGGTGCCGTCCAGCGGTACCGCCAGCGTCCTCGCCGCGTACACCTTGCCGCCCGAGACCGGTTCGACGGTCAGCGCGTAGGAGCCCTTGAGGCCCTCGGGGACCAGGTCGGTCACGGCCGTCGTCGTGCCCTCCTTGACGGTGACCGTCTTCGTCACGGGCGTGCCCCCGCCGGAACCCGCCGAGGCGGTGACCTTCACCTGCGCGGCCGCGCCGACGGCGGTCAGGGCCAGCGTCGTCGCCTTGGCCCGGTTGTCGGCGATCGTCGCGCGGGCGGAGATCGCCCCGGTGGCCGGCACGAAGGCGACCTCGGTGTCGTCGCCCTTGCCGCGGACCACCCGGAGGGCGGCCACGACGGGGGTGGGCTTCTTCGGGTCGCTCGGGCTGAGCATCAGCGAGCCGACCTCGCCGCGGGTGAGGTCCGGCAGCTCGATGGCGGCCGTCATCCCCGACTTCACGTGCAGGGAGCGGGCGCTCGCCGGGACGATCGTGCCGTTCTGGGTGACCAGCTGGATCTTCAGGTCGGCGTCGTCCTCGCCCGGGACGAACGCCACCAGGCGTACGGAGGTGGCGTCGCCCGGGATGCCGGGGAGCACGGCGGTGCTCGCCGGGTCGGCCGAGGCCGCGAGCCAGTCGCTGCCGAGCTTCTCGTCGGCGGAGCCGATGGCCGCGCCGACCCGGCCGCTGCGGGTGGTGACGTGGACGGTGACGGACTGCTGCGGGGCTTCGCCCGTGAGGGTGGAGAGCAGGACGGGGACCGTGGAGCGGGCGGGGACCGGGATGCCCTCGGTGAACTGGGACTTGAGGACGCCCTCGGGGCCGTACAGCTCGATGTCGGCGACGGCGGCCGTGTCGTCCGGGTTGGTGAGGTGGACGTAGTCCTGGCGTTCCTTGGCGGTGGAGGCCGCGGGGAACCAGAAGTCGGTGTCGGGGGCGCCGCAGCTGAGGCCGAGGAGGCCGCGGGCGCCGCCCGCCGGGACGACGGTGGTCTGCTGGACGGTCCAGCCGGGGGCGAGGGTGCCGGTCGCCGCGCCGGTGAGGGCGGGTGCGGCGGGGCCGTTCGCCTCAGCGGTGACGGGCTTGCCGGGGGCGGTGACGGTGGCCGGCGCCTTCGGGGCCTGCGCCTTCTTGCCGCCCTTGGTGGCGCCGCCGGAGGTCGTCGTGCTCGCGGCGGGCCGCAGCTGGGCGGTGGCGGTGGCGGGCTTGTCGGCCGCGCCGGAGCCGCCCGTACCACCCGTGCCGCCCTTCGCCGGGTCCGTACCGCCGCTGAGCGGGGTGTACGAGGTGTAGAGGGTCTCGGCCACCTCGGAGGTGCTGGGCACCGGGCAGGCCAGGCCCGCGCGCTCGACCGGCAGTCGGGTGGGCGCCTTGGCCCGGGGGGCGGCGGCGCCGTCCGGGGTGGTGAGGGACGCGAAGCCGGTGACGGCGGCGAGCGCCGTGGCGCCCGCGATCAGGGAGAGGGTCGTGCGCTTCACTGGTTGCTGCTCCCGTCGGGACGCTGCTCGGTCTCGTGGCCCTGGGGGTGCCCGTAGCCGTAGGTGTACGGGTCGTACTGCTGCGGGTCGTACGGCTGCTGTTGCTGCTCGTAGCCCTGGCTGTCGTACTGCCCCTGCTGGGGGTCGTACTGCTGCGGGTCGTAGCCCTGGCCGGCGTACGGCTGCTGCGGGTCGTACTGCTGCGGCTGCTGCTCGTAGCCCTGCTGCGGGTACGAGTACGGCTGCTGCTGGTACGGGTCGGCCGCGTACTCCTGGTAGTAGCCCTGCTCGGCGTACGCCTGGGGCTGGGGCTGCTCCTGGTGGCCGCCCTGCGGCTGCTCCTGGGCCTGTGCGTAGGCGGTGTCGTGGCCGCCGTCCCACTCCTGGGGCTCCTGGGCCTGCTGCTCCGGGATCGCGGTGGTCTCCGGAGCCGGGTCGGGACCGCCGGTCTCGGCGGCCTCCGCCTCGGCCTCCGCGGCGGCGCGCAGGCGGCGGGCACGGCGGCCGTCGCCCTCGGTCGCCTGCGCGGGGATCGCGAGCTCCTCCTCGGGCAGGTCGTCGTCGATCTCACGGCGCCGGCCGGGCAGGGCGAGGACGAGGAGGACGACGGCGAGTCCGACCTGGGCCCAGATCCACGCGCTGTGGGTGAGGGGCTGGTCGTACGTGAGGTCGAGGCGGCCGGCCTGGGCGGGGAGTTCGAAGCCCTGGGCCCAGCCGTCGACGGTGGTGCGGGTCAGCTCCTTGCCGTCGAGGGTGGCGGTCCAGCCCTCGTCGGCGCGGTCGGCGAGGCGCAGCACACGGCCGGCGGGGCCGGCCGGGATCCCGGTGTGCGCCTCGACGGGGCCGGCGGCGACGGCGACCGGGGCGGTCGGTGCCTTGGCGGAGTCCGCGGGCGCCTGCGTCGCGCCGTCCGCGGTCTTCGCCGCCGGCGGGACGATCATGACGCGGGCGATCTCGCGGTCCACCCGCCAGAGCGCGCTGCCGTCGAGCTGGCTGAGGCGGCTGAGTCCTGGGGTGGAGTCGAGGACGCGGCTCATCTGGCGCGGTGCCCCGTCCCGTACCAGGACGTAGCGGATCGCGTAGCCGCTGAGCTGTTCGGTCTGGTCGGCGCCGGAGCCGGCGACGAGGTGGGCGACGACGTCGTCGAGACGGGGGTCGTCCTCGGCCGCCGCGTTGAGTTCGGCGTCGCCGAGGCGGGCGCCGGAGCCGCGGACCAGGGTGTACGTGACCTCGCCGGGCGAGGTGCCGCCGAGGACGAGGGTGCGGGGCTGGTCGCGGGTGCCGGACTCCTCGGCGACGAACGCCGGGACCTGGACCGGGTCGCGCCGGGTCAGCGGGCCGTCGGCGCCGGCGATCATCCAGCCGGCGGCGGCGACGGCGGGGCCGACGGCGCAGGCGAGGGCGATCAGGGCGGCGACGGGCTGGCGCCAGCCGAAGCCGTGGGCGGCGACGCGGGTACGACCGCCCTCGGCGCCGATCATGCCGGCGGCGATGAGGGCGGCGCCGTAGACGAGGGTGGCGGGTCCGGCCCAGCCGGTGCCGCCCGCGCCGTTGGAGAGGGCGGCGAAGAGGAGGCCGGCGAGACCGGCGGCCCAGGCGGCGCGGACGGCGAGCTGCCGCTCCTCGCGCAGCAGCCCGGCCAGGCCGGCGAGGACCAGGCCGGCCAGCAGGAGGCCGCCGGTGGTGCCGGGGCCGCCGGGGCTGGTGCCGAGCAGATCGAGCGCGGTGGCCGTGCCCGTGCGGATGTCGAGTCCCGCCTCGCGCAGGAACGCGGCCGGGTCGGTGAGCAGGGTCAGCGACCAGGGGGCGAGGACGAGGAGCGGGGTGCCGACGGCGGCCAGGAAGCGCAGCCCGTACGCGGTGATGTCGGAGCGGCGGACGACGAGCACGCCGAGGCCGAGGAGGACGGCGAGCGGCCAGACGACCGGGGTGAACGCGGTGGCGAAGGTCAGCAGGAAGGTGTACGCCCAGGTGGCGCGCCAGCTGCCCCGGTCCGGCCGGTTGAAGCCGTGGGCGGCGACGGCGGCGCGGGCCATCAGCGGCAGCAGGATCGCGAGGACCGCGGTGCCGAGCCGGCCGGTGGCGAGAGCCCCGGTGGCGGCGGGCAGGAACGCGTACGCGATGGCGCCCCACGCGCGCAGGAGCCGGGACTCGACGATGCCGCGGGCGGCGAAGTACGCGGTGAAGCCGGCGAGCGGGACCGAGCAGACGAGCAGCAGGGTCAGCGCGGTGGAGGTGGAGCCGAGGAACAGCGCGGAGAGCGCGGCCAGGACGGCGAGGTACGGCGGGGCGGTCTGGGTGCCGCCGGTGCCGAGGGCGTGCCAGCCGTCGGCGTACCGCGACCAGAGTTCGGAGACGGTGTCGGGGGCGGGCAGCAGGGCGCCGCCGGCCAGCGAGCCGCCGGCGAAGAGGTCGCGGGAGGCGACCAGGGAGATGAGGAGCAGGAGGCCGAAGAGGACCGGTCCGGGCTTGCGGGCGATCTTCTTGAGCCGGGCGAACTGCTCGACCTCAAGGTAGTCGGCGTCGTCGCCGCCGGGACCCGACTCGACGACGCCGTGGCGGGAGCCGCCGGAATCGGCCTCGGAGCCGCCGAAGTTGGCGGTGAACTGTTCGACGGCGGCGCGGACGGTGGCGCCGGGCGGCGGGAACAGCGGGCGGAGTTCGTTCGCCGGGACGGCGGGGTTCTTGCGGCGTCGGCGGGCGGCGAGGATCTTCTCGGGGCGCAGCAGGGTGGCGAGGAGGCCCATGACCTCGTCGACGGCCTGCCCGGGGACCTTGCCGACGAGGTAGGCGAGGGTGCGGAGCAGGGTGCTGACGATCAGCCGGACGAGGACGTACGGGAGGGCGGCGCCGCGGCTGTTGGCGAGGAGGGTGTAGACGGCGCCGGCCTTGTCGACGCGGTGCGGGTTGGCGGCGGTGCGTCCGGCGCAGTCGACGGTGCGGCGCTCGCGGGCGGAGGCCTCGGCGTGCCGGAGGACGGCGTCGGGGGCGATCAGGACGCGGTGTCCGGCGGAGTGGGCGCGCCAGCACAGGTCGACGTCGTCGCGCATGAGGGGCAGGCGGCGGTCGAAGCCGCCGAGCTCCTCGAAGACGTCGCGGCGGACGAGCATGCCGGCGGTGGAGACGGAGAGGACGGAGCGGACCTGGTCGTGCTGGCCCTGGTCCTGCTCGCGGCGGTCGAGTCCGGTCCAGCGGCGGCCGCTGCGGGCGATGGAGACGCCGGTCTCGAGCAGCTGCTTCCGGTCGTACCAGCCGCGCAGTTTGGGGCCGATGACGGCGGCGTCCGCGTCGGAGTCGGCGACGCGCAGGAGTTCGGCGAGGGCGCCGGGCTCGGGGGCGCAGTCGTCGTGGAGCAGCCAGAGCCACTGGACCGGTTCGCCGTGCGGGAGTTCGGGGAGGTCGTACGCCTCGTCGTTCCAGCTCCGGCTGACCGGGTCCCAGCCGCTGGGGCGCTTCAGATAGGGGAGGTCCTCGGGTCCGAGCACGGGCGCGGTGCGGGCGGCCTCCTCGACGGCGGCACCGAAGCCGGTGCGGCGGGCGAGGTGGAGGACGCGGTCGGCGCCGATGCCGTCGGCGAGGAGCTGCGCCGAGTCGTCGGCGCTGCCGGTGTCGGCGGCGACCACGTTCTGCACGGGGCGTTCCTGGGCGAGCAGCCCGGCGAGGGCGTCCGGCAGCCAGCGGGCGCCGTCGTGGGTGACGAGCACGGCGGTGACGACGTGTCGCGGAAACTCAGGAGTTGAGGACATCGAGCTACGGGCCCTCCGGCCGGGGTCGCCCGCGGGGGGCGTGGGAAGCGTCTCGGACGGAGGCCCACACTAACGGCTGCACGCGGAGCGGTCCGCCGCCGCTGTGGACAGAGCGGGAGGAAGGGTTTCTTGCGACGCGGACGGGGTTTCCCGCGGTACGGGCGGGACGGCGGGGCTTCCGGCGGCGGCCGGTCCGCGTCCTGACAGCGGGCCGGCCACCTTCTGACACGCGGAACGGTCCGCCTCCTGGGGATGAACCACAGGTGGCGGACCGTTCGCGGTGGACCGCGTGTTCTCGGTGGGCCGCGTGTTCCCGGTGGGCCGCGTGTTCCCGGTGCGTGCACCGGGGCGCGTGGGGCTCCGGAGGCTTCGCGTCGGGCCCGGGAGGCTTCGCGCGGGGCCCGGGAGGCTTCGCGCGGTTCGAGCGGCGGCTCAGACCGCGGCCTTCTTCAGGCGGCGTCGCTCGCGCTCGGAGAGGCCGCCCCAGATGCCGAACCGCTCGTCGTTCTGCAGGGCGTATTCGAGGCACTCGGAGCGGACCTCGCAGGCGAGGCAGACCTTCTTGGCCTCTCGGGTCGAGCCGCCCTTCTCGGGGAAGAAGGACTCGGGATCGGTCTGGGCGCACAGCGCGCGCTCCTGCCAGCCGAGTTCTTCGTCCGCGTCCTCGACCAGCAGTTCCTGGAACAACTCGGTCATGTGCGCCCCTCGTCTGTTCTGTGCGTCCCCGTGGTCTTGCCGTTGCGAACCCGGCCGAACGACACGAGTGAAATTACAAGTTCGTGCTCTGCGCGAGTCAAGCCGAGATCTGCTATTGGGCCTCGTATTCACTCTGCGGAACCAAGCCTATGCGGAAAGTGTTCAAATCACCAAAAAACGAGACACATGCCACCGGCCTGGGTGCACCGTGCGCAACCCTTCGGAAGGGAGGACGTCCGAGACTTGGATCTTGTTGCGATCCAGCCATGGAAGCGATCCGGATCACAGTCCGATCACGGACCGGCCGGGGTCCGCGTGGTGACCGAGCGTGGTCGATCACGCGGGCGCCGCCATGTTTACGGGCACGGTTGAAGCGCCATCTGTCCTGGTCCGCGGCTGAACAAACCTTTCTCCGCGCACTGTAACCGGATGAGGTGAAACATTACCCCCAAATCGGGCATTGAGTTGACAGTCGGGTGTCCTTCCGGCCACCTTTGGTGGCATGCCAGCGACCGCAGCGCTCTCCGCGACCCACAGCCGTGGGTTCCGCAGCGCTGTCCAGGCGCGCTGTTGCTGTTGCTGTCCCAGCTGTTGATGCCGTAGAGCTCCAGCTTTCTCCCCCAGCGTCACCCTGCGTCACTCGCGTCACCTCTTCTCCGTGACCCCCACCGCTTCTGTTTCTGCTGAGGAACCTCCCCACCCATGAACATGGACAGCGACCTTCAGATCGCCGGCGACATCCTCGAGGTCCCGCACCTCCTCCAGCCCGAGCGCGCCCACCCCGAGACGGTGGCCGAGTTCGCCGGCCTGGCCCGCTCCATCGCCGACGACCGCGCCCAGTGGGCCCCGTACGTCGAGTACGACGCCACGACCCGCTGGTACCACCGGCTGCGCACCGGCCCCGGCTACGAGGTGTGGCTGCTCTCCTGGGTGCCCGGCCAGGGCAGCGGGCTCCACGACCACGGGGTCTCCTCCGGCGTGCTGACCGTCCTGGAGGGCGAACTGACGGAGCGTACGGAGCGGGGCACGCGGAGGCTCGCGCCCGGCTCGCAGCGGGTGTTCGCGCCGGGGTACGTCCACGAGGTCGTCAACGACTCCCTCGAACCGGCCGTCAGCCTGCACGTCTACTTCCCCGGCCTCACCGAGATGCCGATGCACGAGTCGCTCCAGGCGCAGTGCGCCCCCGTCTCCGCCCCGCTGACCCCGGGCGCCGTCGTCGCCTGACAGCCCCACCCGTCTCCCGGCCACCACCCCTCATACGATCAGCCTTCGGCTGACAGCCCCACCCGCCTCCCGGCCACCACCCCTCATACGATCAGCCTTCGGCTGACAGACTGTCTGCATGCGCATTGTGGTTCTGGCCGGCGGTATCGGTGGTGCCCGTTTCCTTCGCGGCCTCAAGCAGGCCGCGCCGGACGCGGAGATCACGGTCGTCGGCAACACCGGTGACGACATCCATCTCTTCGGGCTGAAGGTCTGCCCCGACCTGGACACGGTGATGTACACCCTCGGCGGTGGCATCAACGAGGAACAGGGCTGGGGACGTACGGACGAGTCCTTCACCGTCAAGGAGGAACTCGCGGCGTACGGCGTCGGACCCGAGTGGTTCGGCCTCGGCGACCGGGACTTCGCGACCCATATCGTCCGTACGCAGATGCTCGGCGCCGGCTACCCGCTGAGCGCCGTCACCGAGGCGCTCTGCGCACGCTGGCAGCCGGGCGTACGTCTCCTCCCCATGTCCGACGACCGCGTCGAGACGCATGTGGCGATCGAGGTCGACGGCGAGCAGCGCGCGGTGCACTTCCAGGAGTACTGGGTGAAGCTGCGCGCCTCCGTCGACGCCAAGGCGATCGTGCCGGTCGGCGCGGAGGCCGCGAAGCCCGCGCCGGGCGTCCTGGACGCCATCGCCGAGGCGGACGTCATCCTCTTCCCGCCGTCCAACCCCGTGGTGAGCGTCGGGACGATCCTGGCCGTGCCCGGGATCCGTGAGGCGATCGTCGGGGCCGGTGCGCCCGTCGTGGGCCTCTCCCCCATCGTCGGCGACGCGCCCGTGCGCGGGATGGCCGACAAGGTGCTCGCGGCGGTCGGAGTGGAGTCGACGGCGGCGGCGGTCGCCAGGAACTACGGCTCCGAGCTCCTCGGCGGCTGGCTCGTCGACACCGTCGACGCGGACGCGGTCGCGGACGTCGAGGCGGCGGGCATCCGCTGCCGGGCGGTCCCGCTGATGATGACCGATGTCGACGCGACGGCCGCGATGGCACGGGAGGCGCTGGCGCTCGCGGAGGAGCTGCGGTGACGGATGTTTCGGACGTGACGGATGTGGCAGATGTGACTTCCGGGTCTGTCGGGTCTGCGGAGGCTCCCTCGTATCGGGTCTGGGCGCTGCCCGGGCTGCCGGAGGTGACGGCCGGGGACGACCTGGCCAAGCTGATCGCCTCCGTCTCGCCGGAACTCGTCGACGGGGACGTCCTCCTCGTCACCTCCAAGATCGTGAGCAAGGCCGAGGGGCGGGTGATCGCCGCCGACGACCGCGAGGAGGCCATCGACGCCGAGACGGTACGGGTGGTGGCGCGGCGCGGCACCCTGCGGATCGTCGAGAACCGGCAGGGCCTCGTCATGGCCGCCGCCGGGGTCGACGCGTCCAACACCCCTTCCGGCACGGTGCTGTTGCTGCCCGAGGACCCCGACGCATCGGCGCGGCGCATCCGTTCGGGGCTGCGTGAGGCGCTCGGCGTCGACGTGGGCGTCGTCGTCACGGACACCTTCGGGCGGCCCTGGCGCGGCGGGCTCACCGACGTGGCGATCGGCGCGGCCGGGGTGCGGGTCCTCGACGATCTGCGCGGCGGGACCGACGCGTTCGGCAATCCGCTGAGCGCGACGGTGGTCGCGACGGCGGACGAACTCGCCGCCGCGGGCGACCTGGTGAAGGGCAAGGCGGCGGGTCTGCCGGTGGCCGTCGTCCGGGGTCTTCCGCACGTGGTGGCCGGGGACGAGGAGCCGGGGGCGCGGGCGCTGGTGCGCGGCGCCGCCGACGACATGTTCCGGCTGGGCACGTCGGAAGCCGTACGGGAGGCGGTGACGCTGCGGCGGACCGTACGGGAGTTCACCGACGACCCGGTCGACCCGGGGGCGGTACGGCGTGCGGTCGCGGCGGCCCTGACGGCGCCGGCCCCGCACCACACGACGCCGTGGCGGTTCGTGCTCCTGGAGTCGGCGGAGTCGCGGGTACGGCTGCTCGACGCGATGCGGGACGCGTGGATCGAGGATCTGCGGCGGGACGGCCGGTCCGAGGAGTCCATCGCGAAGCGGGTCCGGCGCGGGGACGTCCTGCGCAACGCGCCGTATCTGGCGGTGCCCTGCCTCGTCATGGACGGCTCCCACCACTACGGCGACGCGCGCCGGGACACGGCCGAGCGCGAGATGTTCGTGGTGGCGGCGGGCGCGGGCGTCCAGAACTTCCTGGTGGCGCTGGCCGGTGAGCGTCTCGGCTCGGCGTGGGTCTCCTCGACGATGTTCTGCCGGGACGTCGTACGGGAGGTCCTCGACCTGCCGGACGACTGGGACCCGCTGGGGGCGGTGGCCATCGGCCGTGCGGCGGGGGAGCCGAGGGAGCGGGGGGCGAGAGCGGTTTCGGGGTTCGTCGCGGTGAGGTAGGTGCGGGGTGGGTGCGCCGGTGATGGGCCCGCCCTGCCGGGCCGTGGGTCTGCCCGGCCGGGGCGCCGCTAGAGCGCCGTGATGTTGCCCGGGGTCATGCGGGGGGCCCGGCGGGGTGGGACGCGGCCGCTGAGGAGGATCAGGCGGGCCGCTCGATGACGTTGCCCCGCGTACGGGGCCAGGAGGTCGAGCATCGCCTCGTCGTCGGCCGTCCGGTCACCCGCCAGGGCCCAGCCGACGATGCCGGGGAGGTGGAGGTCGCCGGTGGTGACCTCGTCCGGGGCGCCGTTGCTGCGCTGGATCGTCTCCGCGCTCGTCCACGGGCCGATGCCCGGGATCAGTTCCAGGCGCCTGCGGGCCGCCGGCGGGTCCATGAGGACGGCCTCCTCCAGGCGGGCCGCGACCCTGGCCGCGCGGACGATCGTCGCCGAGCGCTTGCCGTCGACGTTCGCGCGGTGCCACTCCCACGACGGGATCTGGGTCCACGTCCGTGCGTCCGGCATCACGTGCATGCCCTCGGGGGCCGGGCCCGGCGCGGGCTCGCCGTACTTCCGTACGAGGTGCCGCCAGGCTCCGTACGCCTCCGTCGTCGTGACCTTCTGCTCCAGGATCGTCGGGATCAACGACTCCAGGACCAGGCCCGTACGGGTCAGCCGGAGGCCGGGGCGGCGGCGGTGGGACGCCAGGACCAGCTTGTGGCGGGGGACGAAGGCGGCGGGGTCGTCGTGGGCGCCGAGCAGTCCGGGGGCGTTGTCCAGGAGCCAGGTGGCGCCTGGGCCCCAGGCCTCGGCCGCGGCCGCGCCGTCGCGGACCGCGACCCGGATCGTGCCGGGACCGTCGGGGGTGCGGCTGGCCCGCCAGACGGAGCCGTCGGGGGTCACCCGGAAGGTGGGGTCGGCGGGGCCGCGGCGGAGGGGACCGAGGGTGAGGCCCAGGTCCAGGGGGGCGTCGGTGGGTGTGGGTACGGGGATGTGGCCGCCGCGGACCGTGGTGACGGTGGTGGGGGTGGGGGGTCTGAAGCGGCCGGCCATGGGTATGAGCGTAGCCCGGTGCGGGTGGGTGGGGAGGGGGTCGCGGTGTGAGCCGTGCCGGGGCTTGCGCGAGTGGGGCGGTGCGTCGGCGTCGGCGGCGTGGGCGATCGCTCCGTTGGCCGGTGCGCGGTCTCACGGTCGACGCGGCCGTCACCCCCGGCCCCGGCCCCGCCCCGTGGGGTCCCCCCAGACTCCGTCCGGGGGACCCCCACGCCCCGGCGGAACAGTTGCCCACAACGAGGTGGGCGGGGGCGCCGTCCCCGGCGGGTGGGCGTCGCCCCGGCGGAGCTGAGGGCCGCAACGAGGTGGGCGGGCGCGCCGGGCCGGCGGTGCGGCGGGCCACGACGCGGGCGGCCGGGGCTCGGCCCGGGTGGGTGGAGGAGCCCGTCGGCCGGGTGCCTTGAGGGGCCTACTGGTCCGAGGAGAAGCGGATCGTGCCGGCGGGGAGGGTGGCGTCGCACCAGATTCTTATGCCGTCACGGAGTTCGTTGTCCGGGCCCACCTGCGCCCCGTCCCCGATCACCGCGCCCGTCAGGACCGTGCGCGCGCCGATGCGGGCGCCCGCGCCGATCAGGGAGTCGGTGACCACCGCGCCCGGTTCGACGACCGCGCCGGCCAGCAGCGTGGAGCCCGATATGCGGGCGCCCTCGCCGACGACCGCGTCCGCGCCGACGACCGTGCCGCCGGTCAGCTTGGCGTCCGGGGCCACGCGGGCCGACGGGAGGACCAGGCGGTCGCCGCAGCGGCCCGGGACGGCCGGGGAGGGCGCGCGGCCCAGGACCAGGTCGGCGGAGCCGCGGACGAAGGCCTGCGGGGTGCCGAGGTCCAGCCAGTACGTGGAGTCGACCATGCCCTGGAGGTGGGCTCCGGAGGAGAGGAGTTCCGGGAAGGTCTCGCGCTCGACCGAGACGGGGCGGCCGGCGGGGATCTCGTCGATGACCGAGCGCCGGAACACGTACGCGCCGGCGTTGATCTGGTCGGTGACGATCTCCTCGGGGGTCTGGGGCTTCTCCAGGAAGGCCGTCACCCGTCCCGTGGCGTCCGTGGGGACCAGGCCGAAGGCGCGCGGGTCCTCGACCCGGGTGAGGTGGAGCGAGACGTCCGCGCCGGAGGAGGAGTGGGTGGCGACGAGGGCCTGGATGTCGAGGCCCGTGAGGATGTCCCCGTTGAAGATCAGGACCGGGTCGTCGGGGCCCGAGTGCAGTCGCGAGGCGACGTTGCGTATCGCGCCGCCCGTGCCGAGCGGCTCCTCCTCGGTGACGTACTCCAGGCTCAGGCCGAGCGCCGAGCCGTCACCGAAGTGCGGCTCGAAGACCTCGGCCAGGTAGGAGGTGGCGAGCACGATGTGCTCGACGCCGGCGGCGCGGGCGCGGGCCAGCTGGTGCGTCAGGAAGGGGACGCCGGCCGCCGGAACCATGGGCTTGGGCGTGTTGACCGTGAGCGGTCGCAGCCGTGTTCCCTTGCCACCGACCAGGAGGATCGCTTCTGTCACCTTGTCGTCTCTGCTTCCTGTTCGGGGCCGGTCAGCTCGCCCGTCCCGGTCGTCCGTGCGATATGACCGGTCAGTTTAGGCAGATGGTTGCCCCGATGACCCCATCAGCTCCTTCCCTGGAGCTTCGCGGAGCTCGTGCGGGTCGTTCCGAGCTTGCCGTACAGCCGTGCTCCGGGGCACTCCGTGGCGAATCCGTCACGGTGTCCCGCGATGGAGTGGAACTTGACCGTGCTGCCCTTCTTGTACAGGTTTCCGCCGCCGGAGACGAGGTACGCCGAGCCCTTCGGATTCACCCCGTGGAGCCCGAGCTTCCAGGCTGTCAGGCGGGCGACGGCGGTCACCACGGCGGCCGGCGGGGTGGTCTTGGTGAAGGTGCCGAGGACGGCGATGCCCATGCTGTTGGTGTTGAATCCGAGGGTGTGCGCGCCGAGGACGGGCTTGGCCACTCCCCCGGCCCGGCCTTCGTAGATGTTTCCGCACTTGTCGACGGCGAAGTTGTAGCCGAAGTCTCGCCATCCACTGCTCTGGACGTGGTAGCGGTAGATACTGCGCAGGACGGAGGGGGCCTGGGCGCAGGTGTAGTTGTTGCCGGTGGCGCTGTGGTGCACGAAGGCGGCCTTGATGGTCTTGGTGTAGACGAAGCCCTTCTCGCGGATCCGCTCGTCGGCGCCCCAGCCCGCGCGGGTGATGATCTTGGGCCGGGGGCCGATGTACGGCTTCGCGGCGGCCATCTGCCCGGAGGCCTGGGCCTCGGCGGGGGCCTGGGCCTCGCCCGGGACGGCCGGCGGGGCCATCGCCTGCGGCGCCCTGGGCACGTACGGAAGCGTGATCTCCGTGGCCTCCTTCGACAGGGCCGGGATCCAGGCCGCGCCGAACGGGGCGAGCTGGGCGTTCACGCCGCTCGCCGCCGCCTGCGCCGCGTTCAGGCCGGCCGGCGTCAGCGAGGCCGCCGCCGTGCGGGACCAGGAGGCCGGTGTCACCGTCGAGGCCGTCGTGGCCGCGGTCACGGGGGTCGCCGCCGCCGTCGGGTCCTGGGCCGGGTCCTGGGCGGGGGCCCCTCCCGGGGCCTCGCCCGGGTCGACCAGTTCCAGCCGCAGGCCCTCGGGGAGCGGCTCGTCCCCCCGTACCCGGATCTCCACGCCGTCCGAGTCACCCACCCACAGCGGGGCCGTGGAGCCCTTGAGCGCACGACCGTGGCCTTCCGCGGTGTCCGGGTCGGCGCCGTGTTCCTCGTTGTGGGTCTCCACGTCCTGCCACTCCGACCAGGCGCCGCCGCCGGTGGCGCGGGTGCGGACCTGCACGACGCCGTGCAGGGCGGCCGCCGGGTCGTCCCACACGACGCCGACGAGTGAGAAGGGTCTGACATCGCGTCGGGTGAGTCCCTGGACGTCGGCGTCGTCCGTCCCGCCGCCCAGCGAGCGGTCGCTGTCGTCGAGTGGCTCCAGTGGCAGGGACTGCGTGGCGCCGGGCAGTTCGGGCGCGGGTGGCTGCGCGGAGGCCGCCGGTGGCAGCCCCAGCGCCGATGGCACCGCGGCCGCCGCGGGTGCGGCGAGAGAGACCGGCAGGGCGAGGACCGTCGCGCAGGTCACGGCGATCGAGGAGGCGAGTGAGCAACGCATGGGCCGATCGTGCGTAGTTCGGGGCCGTTCCGCGCGTCGGGAACCCGCCGGGAAACCGACGCCCCGTCGGGCCGACCGGTGGACGGCGTCACCGGTACGGCGGACCCCGGGGTGGCGGCGCGCGTACGCTGTCCGGCGTGAACGCCAGCGACCGCACCCCCGCCGACCTGCTGCGATCCGCGCTCGCCGCGGACCCCGCCCGCCCCTTGGTCACCTTCTACGACGACGCCACCGGTGAGCGGGTGGAATTGTCCGTCGCCACCTTCGCCAATTGGGTGGCCAAGACGGCGAACCTGCTCCAGGGCGAGCTGTCCGCCGAGCCCGGCGACCGGCTCGCGCTGCTGCTGCCCGCGCACTGGCAGACGGCCGTCTGGCTGCTCGCCTGCGCGTCCGTCGGGGTGACCGCGGAGGTGGGCGGCGACCCGGCCGGCGCGGACCTGGTGGTCGCGGGGCCGGACACGCTCGATGCGGGTCTCGCCTGTTCCGGGGAGCGGATCGCGCTCTCCCTCGCCCCGCTGGGCCGCCGCTTCCCGGCCGTGCCCGCCGGGTACGCGGACTACGCGGTGGAGGTACCGAGCCAGGGCGACCGGTTCGCGCCGTTCGCGCCGGTCGATCCGGATGCTCCCGCGCTCGTCGTGGACGGGACGGAACGCAGTGGGGCGCAGCTCGTCGAGCAGGCCCGCGCGGAAGCGGAGGCCCTCGGTCTGGCCCCCGGTGCCCGGCTGCTCTCCGGGCTCGGTTACGGGGACTGGAAGGGCCTCTCGACGGGGCTGTACGCCCCGCTCGCGGCGGGCGGCTCGGTGGTCCTCTGCCGGAACCTGGACCAGCTGTCGTCCGAGTCCCTGGCCAAGCGCGTGGAGAGCGAGCGGGTCACGGTCACCGAGGTCTGACCGCCACCACCGAACACGCCTCCGCCCCGCCCGTCCCGCAGACGCCCCCCACCCCGACCGAGCGCCCTGTCAGACCCGTCCGGCATCAGCCCCCACCGACGGGGGCGCCGGATGACGACCAGTACCCCCCTCGTTCGGCGTAGCACCGCGCCGAGTCCACGCGTCACCGCGCCCCGTCCGGTACATGATCGGCCGGGGGGAGTCGACTCCTTCCGCACAACCAAGCGTGGGGTTCGGCCGTCTCCTTCTACGACCGGCGGCCGCCCGGCGCGCTGCCGACGCCATGAAGGACGGACTGAGACGTGACGGACCGTGCGGGTACGCCATCCGAACCGGATCCCCCGGCGACCGAGGGCACGGCGTCGGAGGGCACGGCTGCCGGGGCTCCGGAGGAGCCGCGCCGCCGACGCCACTGGCTGCGGTGGACGGCGCTCGGCGTCTCGCTCGTGGTGCTGGCCGCGGCCGCGGTCGGCTGGTGGTTCTACCGCAAGCTCGACGGCAACATCACCACGGACACCACCGCCGCCGCCGAGCTCCGGAGGTACGAGAAGGAGCGCCCGCCCGCGGTCGTCTCGGCCGCCCGGAACATCCTGCTCATCGGCTCGGACACCCGGGCGGGCGAGGGGAACCGGAAGTACGGCAAGGACGAGGGCACCCAGCGCTCGGACACGACGATCCTGCTGCACCTGTCGGCGGGGAAGAAGAGCGCGACGGCCGTCTCGCTCCCCCGCGACCTGATGGTGACGATCCCGAGCTGCCGCAAGCCGGACGGGACACGGACCCGTGAGCAGTTCGCGCAGTTCAACTGGGCCTTCGAGTTCGGCGGTACGGCGTGCACGATCCGTACGGTCGAGAAGCTGACCGGGATCCGGGTGGACCACCACATGGTGATCGACTTCCGGGGCTTCAAGAAGATGGTGGACGCCGTCGACGGCGTGGAGGTCTGCCTCAAGGAGCCGGTGAACGACCCGGCGGCGAAGCTGAAGCTGCCCGCGGGGCGCCAGACGCTCCACGGGGAGCAGGCCCTCGGCTTCGTACGGGCCCGGAAGTCGATCGGCAACGGCAGCGACACCGAGCGCATGGACCGCCAGCAGCAGTTCCTCGGCGCCCTGGTCAGCAAGGTGCAGAGCGACGGGGTCCTGCTGAACCCGACCAAGCTCTATCCGGTCCTGGACGCGGCCACCAAGGCGATCACGACCGACCAGGGGCTCGACTCGCTGCGGGACCTGTACGACCTGGCGCGTTCGATGCGGGCGATCCCGACCGAGAAGGTGCTGTTCCTCACGGTCCCCCGGCGCCCCTACGCGTACAACGCGAACCGGGACGAACTGGTGCAGCCGGCGGCGAGTCAGCTCTTCAAGCAACTGCGGGAGGACCGGGCCGTCGTGGTGACCCCGGGCGACGAGAAGAAGGACGGGACGGGAACGCGCGGGAACGGGACGGAGAGGAAGCCCGACGACGCGGACACCCCCGCTCCCTCCGTGACTCCGACCTTCACGGGACGCAGCGCCGCGGAAGGGGTGTGCTCCTAGCACGGCCGCCGGAGAGGGCCGCGGGGGCGGTGAGTAAAGGGCGCACCAAGGGGAGGGTGGGGAGGGATGAGGTTTGAGCAAATTGCCCGGTTGTAAGGGGCGTGGAATTTGTCACGCGCGTCGCCCCACGCTGAACTGGGCGGATAGTGTGACGCGATCCGGTGCACCCCGACCGCGTGGTCGCACTCACCAAGGATCGAACGACCGAGAGAGCGGCGCCCAGTGGGGGAGGCGCCTCGCGTGGCACCGACGGAGGACTCGAGTAACCGTGGACGCGCACAGCCGTGGACGGGCGGACGAGATCGACCCCGCCGACCAGTGGGTGCTCAACCCGCAGACGGGCAACTACGAACTGCGACTGGACCACTCCGCTGGGCAGTCACAGCCGCAGACACCGTCCGGCGCTCGTAGATCCACCGTTCCCGCTCCCGCGTCGCGCGACACCTCCGCCGACCCGTCCGTCGACGCCCCCGTGCCCGGCCAGCGCCGGCGGCGGGTCTCCGAGCCCGACGGCGGCCGGGGCAAGGAGTCGCCCGCGGGCCGCCGCAAGCGCAAGCAGGGCGCGTCCCGCAAGAAGAAGGTCCTGCTGTGGACCGGCGGCACGATGGCGTTCGTCCTCGTCGGCGGCGCGACCGGCGCGTACCTGCTCTACAACAAGCTCGACGGAAACATCGACGTCGTCGACCCGGTGGGAGTCCAGAGCAAGGGCTTCCGCAAGGGCGAGGCCTTCAACATCCTGATCATCGGCACCGACAAGCGGACCGGCGAGGGCAACTCGGGCTACGGCGACAACAACAGCCCCGGCCACGCGGACACCACGATCCTCTTCCACGTCTCCAAGGACCGGACGAACGCCACGGCGCTCTCCATCCCGCGAGACCTGATGACGACGATCCCCGAGTGCCAGACGCGGCAGCCCGACGGCCAGATCCTCACGATCCCCGGCCAGCGACAGGCCCGCTTCAACGTGAGCCTCGGCCAGGACGGCCGCGACCCCGGCTGCACCATGCGTACGGTCAAGGAGCTGACCGGCCTGACCGTCGACCACTTCATGATGGTCGACTTCAACGCCGTCAAGGAGCTGACCACGGCCGTCGGCGGCGTGAAGGTCTGCGTCGAGAAGGCCGTCGACGACCCCAAGTCGCACCTGAAGCTGCCGGCCGGCGAGTCGGTCATCGAGGGCGAGAAGGCGCTCGCCTTCGTCCGTACCCGCTCCAGCTTCGGCAACAAGAGCGACCTGGACCGGATCAAGGTCCAGCAGCAGTTCCTCGGCTCGATGATCCGGCAGATGAAGTCGAACGAGACGCTCACCAGCCCGACGAAGCTGTACGACCTGGCCGAGGCGGCGACGGACGCGCTCACCGTCGACAAGGGCATAGGGTCGCTCGGCAAGCTCCAGGACCTGGCCGGGGAGCTCTCCGGGATCGACACGAAGAACATCGCGTTCGCGACCCTCCCGGTCATCGACAACCCGGCCGAGCCCAAGCCGATCACCGTGGTGCCGCACCCGACGCAGGCGCCGCAGCTCTTCGCCGCGATGCAGGCCGACACGTCGCTCACCGAGGTGAAGAAGAAGCAGCAGGACGCCAAGAACGCCCAGACACAGGCTCAGGCGAAGCTCCTCCAGGGTGCGCGTGCCAAGGCCGTCGACGTACGCGTCGACGTCTTCAACGGCAGCGGCATCCAGGGCGCGGCCCAGTCGACCATCAACTGGCTGCAGAACGAAGAAGGCGTCACCCGCTCCACCAACAAGAGCAACGCCCCCGAGAAGGCGGCGAAGACGACGCTCACCTATGCACCGAACCAGGCCGATCAGGCCCGCAAGCTGGCGGACATGATGGGTCTGGCCGCCACGGCTCTCAAGCCGGGCACGCAGGACGCCGCGGAACGCGAGCCCATGACGCTGGTTCTCGGTGCCGACTTCAAGGGCGCGGGGGTGCCCATCAACGGTCCGGTGAAGGCGCCGGACGTCGAGAAGGTACAAGCTGACAAGCAGGTGTGCGCCAAGTAGTCCGGAAACACCGGGACTTGGCGCGCTCCTGACTGACGAGGGGACCTGGGGTGGGACAGAACAGCGTGCGTGGGGAGGGAACGCGCGGACGCGTTCCGCGCGCCCGTGAACTGGGCTGGGACGACGAGCTGTACGACGCCGGTGCGGCCACCGGCGCCGGGCCGGCCGACGCTCCCGAGGAGACGGACGAAAGCGCCGACTCCGGTACGACGACCCGCGCCGAACGCCGGCGTGGCGGTGGGAGCGGCGGGGGCGGGGGCAGCGCTGCCGACGGGCGGACGAGCCACCGTCGCGGCGGCTCGCGCCGGCGCGGCAAGAAGCCCGGCAAACGCAAGGCGCTGCGCTGGGTCGCGATCACGCTCGCGGTGCTGATACTCGGCACGGCCGGCGCCGGATACCTGTACTACGAGCACCTGAACAACAACATCCGCAGCGGCGGCCGCGCGGGCGGCGAGAGCGGCGTGAAGAAGGCCGCGCCGAACGCGCTCGGCGACACCCCGCTGAACATCCTGCTGATCGGCTCCGACAGCCGGGAGGACGAGAAGAACATCGCGCTCGGCGGCGGCCGGAACGACAAGGACCGCAAGCCCCTCGCGGATGTGCAGATGCTGCTGCACGTCTCGGCGGACCGCGAGAACGCCTCGATCATCTCCATCCCGCGCGACACGGTCGTCCCCATCCCCGCGTGCAAGGGCGAGGACGGCACGTCCTACGCGGCCACGGACAACCGGCCGATCAACGAGAGCCTCCAGCGCGGCGGTCCCGGCTGCACCCTGACCACCTGGGAGAGCCTCACCGGCGTCTACATCGATCACTGGCTGATGGTCGACTTCGCCGGTGTCGTGGCGATGGCCGACGAGGTCGGCGGTGTCCCCGTCTGCGTCAAGACCGGCGTGTGGGACAAGTCGAACGGGGTCGTGAAGGGCGGCTCCGGTCTGAAGCTGCCGCAGGGCACCACCGAGGTCAAGGGCGAGCAGGCGCTCCAGTGGCTGCGCACCCGGCACGCGTTCGGCAGCGACCAGAACCGCGCCAAGGCCCAGCACATGTACATGAACGGGATGATGAAGAAGCTCCAGGGCCAGAACGCCTGGAGTGACACCGGTCGTCTGATGGGCCTTGCCGAGACGGCCACGAACGCCCTCCAGGTCTCCGACGAGCTGAAGACGGTGAAGAAGCTCTTCGACCTGTCGATGCAGCTGAAGAACGTCAAGATCGACCGTCTCACGACGGCCACGGTCCCGACCTCCGAGTACCCGCCGAACCCCAAGGCGTGGCTCCAGCTGGTCCCCGCCTCCGCCGACAAGATGTGGTCGATGATCCGGGACGACGTCGCGTTCGACAAGAACGGCGACAAGGCCGGCACCAAGCCGAAGCCCTCGGCCCCCACGAAGCCGAAGACGGCCGCCGAGGCGCCCGGCTCCTTCGCCGTGACCGTCGCCAACGGCACCGCGGGCACCGACGAGGCGCCCGTCGAGGGCCGCGCCAAGGACATCACCAAGGTCCTCACGGGCAAGGGCTTCACACAGGCCGAATCCTCCAAGGAGGCGCAGCCCCGCGAGGACACGGTCGTCCTGTACCCGAAGGACGCCGGCGACCAGGGCAAGGCGAACGCCCTGTCCGTGGCGAAGGCCCTCGGACTGCCCGACGCCAAGGTCCGGGCCGATGCCAAGACCGAGGGCATCGCCCTCGTCATCGGAGCGGACTGGCGCGAGGGCACCGTGTTCAAGAGGCCGACGTCCGTCGCGGGCGACCTGCCCGCGGGCGCCGACGACAAGACCGCCTGCATGGACATCTACTCGGTCTACAAGTGGGACGGGAAGAGCTGACCCCCTCCCCCGCGTACGCGAACGGCGGCCGGGCCCCTTCGGGGGCCCGGCCGCCGTTCGCGTACGAAAGCCGTCAGAAGGCCGTCAGACCGTCTCGGACTCGCCTGCCAGGACCGCCGGGCGGCGGCTCGCGATGACCTTCTTCGCCAGCGAGCGCGGGCTCGTCAGGAAGCCGTAGCCCCACGACATGTGCATCGTCGCGAGCGCCACCGGGATCTGGAGGCGGGCCTTCAGCGAGAGGCCCTTGCCCGCGGGGAGCGAGCCGGCCGTGATCGCGGCGAGGTAGCCGGCCGGGATCACGAAGCCGAGCGGGGTGAGGACGGCGCCCACGACCAGGCCCGCGGCGATGGCGCACACGGCGGTCGGCGGGGCGAGGTAGCGGAGGTTGATCGAGCCCTGGTGGTAGCGGGCCACGACGTGGCGCCAGCGGCCGTAGTCCTTGTACTGCTTGGCGAGCGCGCGGACGCTGGGCCGGGGGCGGTACTGGACGCGCAGCTCCGGCGAGAACCAGATCAGGCCGCCGGCCTCGCGGATGCGGAAGTTCAGCTCCCAGTCCTGGGCGCGGATGAACTCCACGTTGTAGCCGCCCTGCTGCTCCAGCGCCTCACGCCGGAACACACCCAGGTAGACGGTCTCGGCGGGACCCGCCTCGCCGCCCGTGTGGAACGCGGCGTTGCCGACGCCGATCTTCGAGGTCATCGCGGCGGCGACCGCGTCCTCCCAGGCGTTCTCGCCCTCGGCGTGCATGACTCCGCCGACGTTCTGCGCGCCGGTCTCCTCCAGGAGCCGGACGGCCGTGGCGATGTAGTTCGGGGAGAGCATGCCGTGACCGTCCACCCGCACCACGATCGGGTGACGCGAGGCCTTGATCGCCGCGTTGAGCGCGGCGGGCGTACGGCCCGTGGGGTTCGGGACGGTGGTGACGCGGGCACGGGGATCGGACGCGGTCTCGGCGACGAGTTCGGCGGCGATCTCGTCGGTGCGGTCCGTGGACGGCCCGAGCGCGATCACCACCTCCATCTCGCCGTCGTACTCCTGCTCCAGGATGTGACGAACCGAGGTGCGCAGATACCGCTCCTCGTTGAGGACCGGCATGATCACGGAGACGGGGGGCAGCATGGTTCCTCGGGGGTTCGGGGGTCGCGCCCCGGAAGACAGCGGTTCTGCCCGCCACGTTACCGCGAACGGGGGACAGCGGGCGTGCCGCCCGGGCGGTGCTGCCTTGCGCTGATCGTATGGGCCTACCGTGCTCACGGTTCCCTTTGTCACACCCGCGGAGGTGTCCGTCCGTGCCCACACCGCCCCGCACGCCCCGTCCCCGGCCCGCCGCCCGTTCCGCGCCGGTCCGCCGGCCGCGGAGGCGCCCCCGGTGGGGGATGCGGATGGCGACGGCGCTCTCCGTGACGGTGCTCGCGGCGGGCGGGATCGGGCATGCGCTGGTCACCGGGCTCGACACCGGGATCACCCGGGTCGACCCCTTCAAGGACATGAAGAACCGGCCGCAGGCCGGGCACGGGATGAACGTCCTCGTCGTCGGCACCGACGGCCGGGACCGGATCACCCCCGAGGAGAAGGCGAAGTACCGGCTGGGCGGCGCGCCCTGCCACTGCACCGACACGGTGATGCTGGTCCACATCTCGGAGGACCGGGAGCGGGCGAGCGTGGTGAGCCTGCCCCGTGACTCGTACGCCGAGATGCCCGAGCACACCGATCTCACCAGCGGCAGGAGGCACCACGCGCATCCGGTGAAGCTGAACGCGGCGTACGCGGAGGGCGGGCCCTCGCTGACCGTACGGACCGTCGAGTCGATGACCGGCGTCAAGATCGACCACTACCTGGAGGTCGACTTCACCAGCTTCATGCGGACGGTGGACGCGGTCGGCGGGGTGCAGATCTGTACGACCCGGCCGGTCAAGGACTCCTACACCGGGCTCGACCTGCCGGCCGGCACCCACGAGCTGGACGGCGGGCAGGCGCTGCAGTACGTGCGCTCCCGGCACATCGACGGGGCCGCGGACATCGGGCGGATGCAGCGGCAGCAGCGGTTCCTGGCGGCGCTGGTCGAGCGGATCACGAGCGGCGGGGTGCTGTTCAACCCGGTGCGGTTCCGGGAGGTCGCCACGACGCTGCTGGGCTCCGTGCGGGCCGACGAGGACTTCGGTACGGATCAGCTGCTCGCCCTCTCCAAGGCGATGCGGGGCTTCACCCCGGCGTCGTCGGAGTTCGTGTCCGTGCCGATCGGGGACATGAGCTTTCCCGTGAAGGGGATCGGGTCGACGGTGAAGTGGGACGCGGCGAAGGCGCGGAGGCTGTTCCAGGCGCTGCGGGAGGACCGGCCCCTGGCCGCGTCCGCGTCGAAGCCGGGTTCCTCGTCCTCGGCGAAGGCGCCGAAGGCCCTGGTCGTGGATGTGGCACCGCGGACCGTGCGGGTGCAGGTGTACAACGGGACCCGGACGGACGGGCTGGGCCGGAAGGTCGACGACGCCCTGCGCGGGACCGGCTTCGACACCACCCGGACGCCGAAGACCGGGACCGGGAAGGAGCGGGCGCGGACCCTCGTGGAGTACGACCCCCGCTGGGACCGCTCGGCGAAGACCCTCGCGGCGGCCCTGCCGGGGGCGGAGCTGCGGGCCCTGAAGGGGCACGGGGGGACACTGCGGGTGACGGTGGGGGCGGACTACCGGGGGGTCGTGGCGGTTCGGGCGGAGGACTCGGGGAGGGCCGGGCCGTTCGAGGCGGTCACCGGGGACCGGGTGGTGTGTCCTTAGGGCCGGGACTCGGCCTGGCCCTGGCGCGGCCGCGACTCGGCCTGGCCCTGGCGCCACGGAGCCATCAGTCCTGGTAGCCCTCGGCCGCACGGCGTTCGCGGAGTTCCTTGATCGCCTGGCGGCGGGCCAGGCGGTGGGTGCGGCGGATCTGCGCCTCCTGGTTGCGGCGCTTGTCCTGTTCCGTCTCCGGGACGACCTGGGGCACCGGGCGCGGCTTGCCGTCCGCGTCGACGGCGGCGAAGACCAGGTACGCGGAGCCGACCTGGGTCGCGGGGGTGGACTCGTTCCAGCGCTCCGCGAGGACCCGTACGCCGACCTCCATCGACGACCGGCCCGTCCAGTTCACCTGGGCCTTCACATGCAGCAGGTCCCCGACCCGCACCGGCTCCAGGAAGACCATCTCGTCCATCGAGGCGGTGACCGCCGGACCGCCCGAGTGCCGGCCCGCGACGGCGCCCGCCGCGTCGTCCACCAGCTTCATGATCACGCCGCCGTGCACCGTACCGAGGAGGTTGGTGTCGTGGCTGGTCATGATGTGGCTGAGGGTGGTGCGGGAGGCGGAGGTGGGCTTGCCCGGAATATCGCCCTGATCTGTCATGCCCTCCACCATATGCCGGGTCCCGCGGCCGTCGCCGTTCGGTCCCCTTTGCATCAGCTTGGCAACAGCACCGGTCCGATCCTCCACCCGGCCTGTCGCGCGTAAAGGCCTGCCCGGCACACTGGTCCGCATGAATGACTGGCCCGAAGACGGCGGCTACGGCCGTGGCAGCGCGAACTCCCAGCCCGAGGGACCTCGCCGGATGAGCCATGTGCAGCGTCCGCAGGTTCCGCAGCAGCCGCCTCGGCACGACCAGGGTTACAACCCGAACTTCACCCAGGCGCAGGGCTCGGGTTACGACTCCGGTTACAGCTCGGGCCAGGTCTACGGCGGCCCGCAGGGCGGCGGGCCTCAGGGCGGAGGGCGCGGCACCGTGCCGCCGCAGTACGCGCCGGGCCCCGGCTCCGGCGGTCCCGGGCGTCCCGCCCCGGACTGGCGCAAGCGCATCAAGGTCGGCTCGATCGTCCTGGTCGTCGCCGTCACCGCCTGGGGCATCGGCACCTACGCCTGGGCCAGCTCGCAGATGCGCAACGAGGTCGACCTCTCCAAGGTCATCGAGCGTCCGGCGGAGGGCGACTGCACGACGTATCTGATCGTCGGCTCCGACAGCCGTGAGGGCATGTCCGCCGAGGAGAAGAAGAAGCTCCACACCGGCTCCGCCGAGGGCAAGCGGACCGACTCGATGATGATCCTCGCGGCCTGCTCCAGCGGGAACACGATGGTCTCGCTGCCCCGTGACTCCTGGGTGACGATCCCCAGCTTCGTGGGCTCCGAGTCGGGCAAGACGTTCCCGGCGCGCGGCGGCTCCAAGCTGAACGCCGCGTACGCGATGGACGGCCCCGAGCTGCTCGTCCGAACCGTCGAGTTCAACACCGGTCTGCGCATCGACCACTACGCCGAGATCGGCTTCGCCGGCTTCGCGAACATCGTCGACGCGCTCGGCGGTGTCGAGCTGAACATCGACAAGGGCTTCAAGGACAAGAAGTCCGGCGCGAACTTCCAGGCCGGTACGCAGACCCTCAACGGCGAGCAGGCCCTGGCCTTCGTCCGGACCCGGTACGCCTTCGCCCAGTCGGACCTGCAGCGGACGAAGAACCAGCAGAAGTTCCTCTCCGCGCTGGCCAACCAGGCGGCGACGCCGGGCACCATCCTCAACCCGTTCGCGCTGTACCCGACGCTGGGCGCCGGTCTGGACACGCTGATCGTGGACAAGGACATGTCGCTGTACGACCTCGGCAAGATGTTCTTCGCCATGAAGGGCATCAACGGCGGTGACGGCAAGTCGATGAACATCCCGATCTCGGGCCGCGCGCCGCAGAACTCCCTCAAGTGGGACATGCCGAAGGTGAAGCAGTTGGTGCAGCAGATCCAGAACGACGAGAAGGTCACCGTCGAGCCGAACCCCTGACCCGGTCGCGCGGACGACGAAGGGCGCCCCTCCCCGGCCGGGGAGGGGCGCCCTTCTCCTGTCTCCCCTACGGGAGGTTGCGGGCCATGACGATGCGCTGGACCTGGTTGGTGCCCTCGTAGATCTGGGTGATCTTGGCGTCGCGCATCATGCGCTCGACGGG
>NZ_JBIVMG010000020.1:1754-3860 GCF_044752965.1 Streptomyces sp. NPDC088553
GTCGTGCTTGGCACGTTGTTGGGTATCTGAGGGTACGGCCGTAAGGTTTGTATCTTCGCGATGCCGGCCCCAGTGAACTCATCCGCTTGTCGGGTGGGGTGATGGGTGGCTGGTCGTTGCTTGAGAACTACACAGTGGACGCGAGCATCTGTGGCCAAGTTTTTAAGGGCGCACGGTGGATGCCTTGGCACCAGGAACCGATGAAGGACGTGGGAGGCCACGATAGTCCCCGGGGAGCCGTCAACCAGGCTTTGATCCGGGGGTTTCCGAATGGGGAAACCCGGCAGTCGTCATGGGCTGTCACCCATGCCTGAACACATAGGGCATGTGGAGGGAACGAGGGGAAGTGAAACATCTCAGTACCCTCAGGAAGAGAAAACAACCGTGATTCCGGGAGTAGTGGCGAGCGAAACCGGATGAGGCCAAACCGTATGCGTGTGATACCCGGCAGGGGTTGCGCATGCGGGGTTGTGGGATCTCTCTTTCACAGTCTGCCGGCTGTGAGACGAGTCAGAAACCGTTGATGTAGGCGAAGGACATGCGAAAGGTCCGGCGTAGAGGGTAAGACCCCCGTAGCTGAAACATTAACGGCTCGTTTGAGAGACACCCAAGTAGCACGGGGCCCGAGAAATCCCGTGTGAATCTGGCGGGACCACCCGCTAAGCCTAAATATTCCCTGGTGACCGATAGCGGATAGTACCGTGAGGGAATGGTGAAAAGTACCGCGGGAGCGGAGTGAAATAGTACCTGAAACCGTGTGCCTACAAGCCGTGGGAGCGTCGGATACAGCTTGCTGTATCTCGTGACTGCGTGCCTTTTGAAGAATGAGCCTGCGAGTTTGCGGTGCGTTGCGAGGTTAACCCGTGTGGGGAAGCCGTAGCGAAAGCGAGTCCGAATAGGGCGATTCAGTAGCGCGCTCAAGACCCGAAGCGGAGTGATCTAGCCATGGGCAGGTTGAAGCGGAGGTAAGACTTCGTGGAGGACCGAACCCACCAGGGTTGAAAACCTGGGGGATGACCTGTGGTTAGGGGTGAAAGGCCAATCAAACTCCGTGATAGCTGGTTCTCCCCGAAATGCATTTAGGTGCAGCGTCGTGTGTTTCTTGCCGGAGGTAGAGCACTGGATAGGCGATGGGCCCTACCGGGTTACTGACCTTAGCCAAACTCCGAATGCCGGTAAGTGAGAGCACGGCAGTGAGACTGTGGGGGATAAGCTCCATGGTCGAGAGGGAAACAGCCCAGAGCATCGACTAAGGCCCCTAAGCGTACGCTAAGTGGGAAAGGATGTGGAGTCGCAGAGACAACCAGGAGGTTGGCTTAGAAGCAGCCACCCTTGAAAGAGTGCGTAATAGCTCACTGGTCAAGTGATTCCGCGCCGACAATGTAGCGGGGCTCAAGCGTACCGCCGAAGTCGTGTCATTGCAGCAATAGGGCCAACGCCCGCTGTGATGGGTAGGGGAGCGTCGTGTGCCGGGTGAAGCAGCCGCGGAAGCGAGTTGTGGACGGTTCACGAGTGAGAATGCAGGCATGAGTAGCGATACACACGTGAGAAACGTGTGCGCCGATTGACTAAGGGTTCCTGGGTCAAGCTGATCTGCCCAGGGTAAGTCGGGACCTAAGGCGAGGCCGACAGGCGTAGTCGATGGACAACCGGTTGATATTCCGGTACCCGCTTTGAAACGCCCAATATCGAGCCCATTAATGCTAAGGCCGTGAAGCCGTTCCGGACCCTTCGGGGAAAGGAAAGTGGTGGAGCCGCTGACCCAAGGTGGTAGTAGGTAAGCGATGGGGTGACGCAGGAAGGTAGTCCAGCCCGGGCGGTGGTAGTCCCGGGGTAAGGGTGTAGGGCGTTGTCCAGGTAAATCCGGACAGCACATAGCCTGAGACCTGATGCCGAGCCGATTGTGGTGAAGTGGATGATCCTATGCTGTCGAGAAAAGCCTCTAGCGAGTTTCATGGCGGCCCGTACCCTAAACCGACTCAGGTGGTCAGGTAGAGAATACCGAGGCGTTCGGGTGAACTATGGTTAAGGAACTCGGCAAAATGCCCCCGTAACTTCGGGAGAAGGGGGGCCACGCTTGGTGATCGGATTTACTCCGTGAGCTGG
>NZ_JBIVMG010000020.1:3957-5156 GCF_044752965.1 Streptomyces sp. NPDC088553
GGGGGTGGCCGCAGAGACCAGCGAGAAGCGACTGTTTACTAAAAACACAGGTCCGTGCGAAGCCGTAAGGCGATGTATACGGACTGACGCCTGCCCGGTGCTGGAACGTTAAGGGGACCGGTTAGCTCTGTTTCGACAGGGCGAAGCTGAGAACTTAAGCGCCAGTAAACGGCGGTGGTAACTATAACCATCCTAAGGTAGCGAAATTCCTTGTCGGGTAAGTTCCGACCTGCACGAATGGCGTAACGACTTCTCGACTGTCTCAACCATAGGCCCGGTGAAATTGCACTACGAGTAAAGATGCTCGTTTCGCGCAGCAGGACGGAAAGACCCCGGGACCTTTACTACAGTTTGATATTGGTGTTCGGTTCGGCTTGTGTAGGATAGGTGGGAGACTTTGAAGCCGTGACGCCAGTCATGGTGGAGTCGCCGTTGAAATACCACTCTGGTCGTGCTGGATGTCTAACCTCGGTCCGTGATCCGGATCAGGGACAGTGTCTGATGGGTAGTTTAACTGGGGCGGTTGCCTCCCAAAGGGTAACGGAGGCGCCCAAAGGTTCCCTCAGCCTGGTTGGCAATCAGGTGTTGAGTGTAAGTGCACAAGGGAGCTTGACTGTGAGACCGACGGGTCGAGCAGGGACGAAAGTCGGGACTAGTGATCCGGCGGTGGCTTGTGGAAGCGCCGTCGCTCAACGGATAAAAGGTACCCCGGGGATAACAGGCTGATCTTCCCCAAGAGTCCATATCGACGGGATGGTTTGGCACCTCGATGTCGGCTCGTCGCATCCTGGGGCTGGAGTCGGTCCCAAGGGTTGGGCTGTTCGCCCATTAAAGCGGTACGCGAGCTGGGTTTAGAACGTCGTGAGACAGTTCGGTCCCTATCCGCTGTGCGCGTAGGAATATTGAGAAGGGCTGTCCCTAGTACGAGAGGACCGGGACGGACGAACCTCTGGTGTGCCAGTTGTCCTGCCAAGGGCATGGCTGGTTGGCTACGTTCGGGAGGGATAACCGCTGAAAGCATCTAAGCGGGAAGCCTGCTTCGAGATGAGTATTCCCACCTCCTTGAGAGGGTAAGGCTCCCAGTAGACGACTGGGTTGATAGGCCGGATGTGGAAGCCCAGTAATGGGTGGAGCTGACCGGTACTAATAGGCCGAGGGCTTGTCCTCAGTTGCTCGCGTCCACTGTGTTAGTTCTGAAG
>NZ_JBIVMG010000021.1:0-3417 GCF_044752965.1 Streptomyces sp. NPDC088553
TTGGACGCGCCGTCCTGGTTGACGGCGGTACCGGCGACGACGGCGAGGACGTCGTGTCCGAGCCGTCGGGCGTCGGAGAGCCGCTCGACGACGAGTACACCGACGCCCTCGGCCCACGCCGTACCGTCGGCATCCGCCGAGAACGACTTGATGCGGCCGTCGGCCGCGAGCCCCCGCTGACGCGAGAACTCGATGAACGTGTTGGGGGTGGACATCACCGCGGCGCCACCGGCGAGGGCGAGCGAGCACTCGCCGGACCGCAGGGCACGGACGGCCAGGTGCAGCGCGACGAGCGACGACGAGCAGGCCGTGTCCACCGTCAGCGCCTGACCCTGCAGGCCGAGGGTGTACGCCACCCGGCCGGTGGCGACGCTGCCGGCCGTGCCGGTCAGGAAGTGGCCCTCGGCCTCCTCCGGGAGTCGGCCGCCACCGCCGTAGTCGTGGTACATCACGCCGGCGAACACCCCGGTGTCGCTGCCGTGCAGCGTTCCGGGTGCGATCCCCGCCCGCTCCAGGGCCTCCCACGACACTTCGAGGAGCAGCCGCTGCTGCGGGTCCATCGCCAGCGCCTCACGCGGCGAGATCCCGAAGAACGCGGGGTCGAACTGGCCCGCCTCGTGGAGGAATCCGCCGCGCCGCACGTACGACGTGCCGGAGTGGTCCGGGTCCGGGTGGTAGAGACCGTCGAGGTCCCAGCCCCGGTCGGTCGGGAAGTCCGAGATCACGTCGCGCTGTTCGGCGACGACCTGCCACAGTCCCTCGGGGGAGTCCACCCCGCCCGGGAAGCGGCAGCCCATGCCGACGATCACGATCGGGTCGTCGTCCGTACGCGGTGCGACGGCGGCGACGGGCAGCGGGGCGGCGCTCTCGGCGCGTTCCCGCGCGAGCGCGAGCGTGAAGTCGACGACGGCGGCGGGTGTGGGGTGGTCGAAGACGAGGGTCGCCGGAAGGCGCAGCCCGGTCGCGGAGTTGAGACGGTTCCGCAGCTGCACGGCCAGCAGCGAGTCGACGCCGAAGCTCTTGAAAGGCTGGTCCGGGTCGATCCCGTCGGCCGAGTCACGGCCGATGACCGCGGCGAGCTGGGCGTTGACGAGGTCGAGCAGCAGACGGCGGCCCTCCTCCTCGGACAGCCGGCCGAGCCTGCGGCGCAGGCCGGACTCGCCGGGGCGCCGCTGCGGGACCCGTACCAGCGAGCGCAGCACCGGGGACAGGGTCCCGTTGAGCGCGTCGGAGCGCAGTGCGGCCGGGTCGAGCCTGGCCGGTACGAGCATCGCCGTGTCGTCGCCGAGCGCCCGGTCGAGGAGTTCGAGTCCCTGCTCGTTGGAGAGCGGGGCGATGCCACGAGTCGAGAGGGTGTCGTCGTCCAAGTGCCCGGTGAGACCGGTGCGTTCGGCCCACAGGCCCCAGGCGAGCGAGGTCGCGGGGAGACCGGCGGCCCGGCGGCGGGCGGCGAGCGCGTCGAGGAAGACGTTGCCGGCGGCGTAGTTGGCCTGGCCGGGGTTGCCGAGCACGCCCGCGACGGAGGAGAAGAGGACGAACGCCGCGAGGTCCTGGCCGGCGGTGAG
This sequence comes from Streptomyces sp. NPDC088553, assembly GCF_044752965.1. Classification (NCBI taxonomy): domain Bacteria; kingdom Bacillati; phylum Actinomycetota; class Actinomycetes; order Kitasatosporales; family Streptomycetaceae; genus Streptomyces; species Streptomyces sp. NPDC088553. Next base: position 1,566 of record NZ_JBIVMG010000021.1, read on the forward strand.
CTCGTCGAGGTGTGCGGCGGCGTCCACCTTGGGCCGCAGCACGGCGGCGAGCCGGTCCGGGGTCAGCGACTCGATCACACCGTCGTCGAGGAGGCCCGCCGTGTGGACGACGGCGGTGAGCCGTACGCCGGCCAGGAGCCGCGCGAGCGCCTCGCGGTCGGCGGTGTCGCAGGCGGCGAGGGTGACCTCCGCTCCCAGCCCGCTGAGTTCGGACGCGAGTTCCTCGGCACCCGGGGCGTCGGGGCCCCGGCGGCTGACGAGGAGGAGGCGGCGGGCGCCGTGCTCGGTGACCAGGTGCCGTGCGACCGAGGCGCCGAGGACACCGGTTCCGCCGGTGATGAGCACGGAGCCGTCCGGGTCGAGCGGGGTGGCCCCGGCCAGGTCGGCGACGGCGGTGTGCCGGACGAGCCGGGGGGCGAGGACCGCGCCCGCCCGCAGGGCGAGCTGCGGCTCGGTGAGCACGGCCCCGGGAACGGTGTCGACGTCGTGCGCCGCGTCCGCGTCCGTGTCCAACAGCGAGAAGCGGTCGGGGTGTTCGGACTGGGCGGTCCTGATCAGGCCCCACACGGTGGCCTGGGCGGGGTTCGTGACATCGGGGCCGGTGGCCCCGTCGGTCAGCACCAGGAGGCGGGAGCCGGTGAAGCGGGCGTCGGCCAGCCAGTCCTGGACCAGGGCCAGCGCCCAACCCGCCGCGCGGTGCGCGTGATCGGCGAGGCCTGCCCCTGTGCTGTCGGAGTCCTGCGTCGAGCCCGGACATCGTACGGCGACGAGCTGCGGCACGGGATCCGGCACCTCGGCCAGTCCGGCGACCAGACACACGTCGACGTCGGTCGCGGTGGCCTGGACCGGCTGCCACTCCAGACGGAAAAGGGCGTCGGTGCCGCGCGCGGCGGTCAGGTCGGCGGTGAACGGCCGCATCGTGACGGAATCCGCCGACAGCACGGGCTTGCCCGCGCCGTCGGTGACGCGCAGGCTCACCCCGTCCTCGCTCTTGGCGCTGAGCCACACGCGCAGGGCGTCCGCGCCCTCGGTGTGGCGGGTGACGCCGGACCAGGAGAACGGCAGGACCATCCCGGCGTCCTCGCGCAGCAGACCCACCGCGTGCAGGGCGGCGTCCAGAACGGCAGGGTGGACGCCGAAGGAAGCGGCATCGAGCTCGGCGGGCAGGCTCACCTCGGCGAAGACGTCACGGCCGCCGCGCCAGGCGGCACGCAGGCCCTGGAAGGCGGGGCCGTAGTCGTAGCCCGCTTCCGAGAGCGTGTCGTAGCGGGTCTCGACGTCGATCTCCTGGGCGCCGGGCGGCGGCCACTCGGCGAGGTCGAAGTCCGCCGTCTCGTCGTCGATGTCGAGCAGTGCCGCGGCGTGCCGCGTCCACGGAACGCCCGCCTCGGCGTCCTGCGGCCGCGAGTGCACGGCCAGCTCGCGCTGCCCGTTCGTGTTCGGCGGCTCGACGGTCACCCGGAGCTGCACGGCCTCGTCCGGCGGCAGGACCAGGGGCGCCTGGAGGGTGAGTTCGGAGAGCCGCCGCCAGCCCATCCGGGCGCCCACGGCCATCGAGAGTTCGAGGAACGCGGTACCGGGCAGCAGGACGGTGCCGTGCACGGCGTGATCGGCCAGCCACGGCTGTGTGTCGAGGCCGAGTCGCCCCGTGTACACCAGCCGGTCCTCCTCGACGAGCTCGACCACGGCGCCCAGCAGCGGGTGCCCCGCCGAGTTCAGACCGAGTCCCCGGGCGTCCGTCGCGGCCGGCTCGGGCTCGAGCCAGTAGTGCTGGCGCTGGAAGGGGTAGGGGGGGAGTTCGACGGTGCGGGCCTGGTAGGGCTGGAGGAGTGTGGGCCAGTCGATGGTGGCG
>NZ_JBIVMG010000022.1:0-2258 GCF_044752965.1 Streptomyces sp. NPDC088553
GAGACCGCGCTCCTCGCCCATGACTCGGTGGCGCAGGCGGCGGTGATCGTGCGGGAGGACCGGCCCGGCGACAAGCGCCTCGTCGCCTACGTCGTCCCCGCCCTCGACACGCGCGTCGACGCCGAGGCCCTCCACGGCCACAGCGCCGGCCGCCTCGCCGAGTACATGGTCCCCTCCGCCTTCGTCGAGCTCGCCGAACTCCCCCTCACCGCCAACGGCAAGCTCGACCGCCGCGCCCTGCCCCAGCCCGTGCTCGGCGGCGACGGAGAGGGACGCGCCCCGCGCAACCCGGTCGAGGAGGTGCTGTGCGGCCTGTTCGCCGACGCCCTCGGCGAGCCCGCGGTCTCCATCGACGACGACTTCTTCCGCCTCGGCGGACACTCGCTCCTCGCCACCCGCCTGGTCGGCCGCGTCCGCACCGCCCTCGCCACCGAACTCTCCCTCCGCGACTTCTTCCTGTACCCGACCGTCGCCGGACTCGCCCGGCTGATCACCGCCGGCGCCGGGCAGGCACCGCGCCCCGCGCTCACCGCCGCCGGCCGGTCCGACGACGACCTCCCGCTCTCCGCCGCCCAGCGCCGCCTCTGGTTCCTCGACCAGATGGAGGGCCCCTCCGCCACGTACAACATCCCCCTCGCCGTCCACCTCACCGGCGCCGTCGACCAGGAGGTGCTGCGGCAGGCCCTCGGGGACGTGATCGCCCGCCACGAGGTCCTCCGGACCAGCTACCCGGTCCACGAGGGCGAGCCGCGCCAGCACATCGCCGACCCCGAGCAGGTCACCGTGCCGCTCACCGTCGCGACCGTCACCGACGACGAGCTGCCCGCCCGGCTCGCGGAGGAGACCGCGCACCTCTTCGACCTCGCCGCCGAACTCCCCCTGCACGCCGTGCTCCTCGACCTGGAGCCGCACCGGAGCGTGCTCGTCCTGGTCGTGCACCACATCGCCTCCGACGGCTGGTCCAACACGCCCCTCATGCGGGACCTCGGCGCCGCCTACACCGCCCGCGCCCAGGGCACGGCGCCCGACTGGGAGCCGCTGCCGGCCCAGTACGCCGACTACTCCCTCTGGCAGCGGGACCTGCTCGCCGACCACGAGGAGGGCCAGCTCGCCCACTGGCGCGAGGCGCTCGCCCAGCTCCCCACCGAGGTCACCCTGCCCACCAGCCGGCCCCGCCCGGTCGTGGCCTCCTACCGCGGCGCCACCCACACCGTGCACTGCCCGGCGGAGACCCACCAGGCCCTCAGCACCCTGGCCAGGGAGCACGGCGTGACCCTGTTCATGGTGGCGCAGGCGGCCACCGTGGCCCTGCTGTCCCGTTCCGGGGCGGGCACCGACATCCCCCTCGGCTCGCTCGTCGCCGGGCGGACCGACGAGGCCCTGGAGGACCTGGTCGGGTTCTTCGTCAACACCCTCGTCCTGCGCACCGACGCCTCCGGCGACCCGACCTTCCGTGAACTCCTCGACCGGGTCCGGGAGACCGACCTCGGCGCCTGGGCGCACCAGGACCTGCCCTTCGACCGGCTCGTGGAGACCCTCAACCCCGAGCGCTCCGCCGCCCGCCACCCCCTCTTCCAGGTCATGCTCACCCTCGCCGAGGCCGCCGAAGCCGCGCCTCGGCTGCCGGGCGTCCGCGCCGAGACCAGGCAACTGAGCGCGGGGATCGCCAAGTTCGACCTCACCGTCAACTTCTACGAGCACCGCGACCGCGTCGGTCACCCCAGCGGCCTCGACATCGTCCTCGAATACGCCACCGACCTGTACGACCCCGACACTGTCGAGGCGGCCGGCGAACGGCTGGCCCGGGTCCTGGACGCCGTCATCGCCGACCCGGACGTCAGGGTCGCCGACATCGAACTGCTCTCCTCCGCCCAGCGCCACGCCCTGCTCGCCGACTACAACGACACCGCCGTGCCGCTCCCCGAGGGCGCGCTGCACGAGCTGTTCGCCGCCCAGGCCGCACGGACGCCGGACGCCGTGGCGCTGGTGTGCGGAGAGCGCGAGACGACGTACCACGACCTCGACCGTGCGTCGGACGCCTTCGCCACCCGGCTCGCCGCGCACGGAGTCCGGCCGGGTGGCGCCGTGGGCCTCTTCCTCGACCGGTCGGCGGAGTTCGTGGTCGCGGCCCTCGCCGTGCTCAAGGCGGGTGGCGCGTACGTGCCGCTGGACCCGCGCCAGCCGGAGGAGCGGCGGGCGTTCATCCTCGCCGACACCGGGGCCGTACTCCTCCTCACCGACCGCGACGAGCGGGAGGT
>NZ_JBIVMG010000023.1:0-1748 GCF_044752965.1 Streptomyces sp. NPDC088553
CCCGGGGGTTTGTTGCACGAGCCGGTGTTCGCCCAGGCCGCCCGGACTCCCGACGCCACCGCCGTCATCACACCCACCCGAACCCTCACCTACGCCGAACTCACCGACCACGCACTCCACATCGCCCAAGGACTACGCGCCCAGGGCACCCGACCCGGCGAACTCGTCGCCGTCAGCATGCACAAGGGCTGGGAACAGATCGCAGCCGTCCTCGGCATCCTCCACGCCGACGCCGCCTACGTCCCCATCGACCCCGAACTCCCCCACGAACGCATCACCTACCTCCTCACCCACACCGACACCCGCACCGTCCTCACCCAACCCGACACCACCCACATCGACTGGCCCACCACCATCACCCCCCTCACCATCGAAGACAACGCCCCCTGGTACCACACCCCCACCCCACACCAACCCACCCGCACCCCCACCGACCTCGCCTACGTCATCTTCACCTCCGGCTCAACCGGCCAGCCCAAAGGCGTCATGATCGACCACCGCGGCGCCCTCAACACCATCCACGACATCAACAACCGCACCCAACTCACCCCCCACGACTCCGTCCTGGGCATCTCCAGCCTCTCCTTCGACCTCTCCGTCTGGGACATCTTCGGCACCCTCACCGCCGGCGCCACCCTCGTCCTGCCCAACCCCGGAACCCAACGCGACCCCCACCACTGGAACCACCTCCTCACCCACCACCACATCACCACCTGGAACTCCGTCCCCGCCCTCTTCGAACTCCTCACCGAACACCGCAACCAGAACAACACCCCACCCAACACCACCCTCAAAACAGCCCTCCTCTCCGGAGACTGGATCCCCCTCACCCTCCCCCAACGCGCCAAAAACACCTTCCCCCACCTCCAACTCCACAGCCTCGGCGGCGCCACCGAAGCCTCCATCTGGTCCATCCACCACCCCATCACCAACATCCCGACAGAATGGACCAGCATCCCCTACGGAAAACCCCTCACCAACCAAACCATGCACATCCTCGACCACCACCAAAACCCCCGACCCCCCTACACCACCGGACACATCCACATCGGCGGCACCGGAGTCGCACTCGGCTACTGGAAAGACCCCCAAAAAACCAGCAACGCCTTCACCACCCACCCCCACACCAAACAACGCCTCTACAAAACAGGCGACCTCGGACGCTACTGGCCCGACGGAACCATCGAATTCCTCGGCCGCGAAGACCACCAAGTCAAAATCAACGGCTACCGCATAGAACTCGGAGAAATCGACACCACCCTCACCACCCACCCCCACATCCACACCACCCTCACCACCACCCACCACACGACCAACCGCGAAAACAAACGACTCATCACCTACATCGTCCCCACCAACCCCGAAAACCCACCCACCACCGAAGACCTACGCAACTGGCTCCGCGAAAAACTCCCCCACTACATGATCCCCCACACCATCATCACCCTCGACGAAATACCCCTCACACCCAACGGAAAAATCAACCACAAAGCACTCCCCGACCCCACAACAAACCCCACCAACCGAACCCACACACCCCCCAACACACCCACCGAACACACCCTCACCACCATCTGGACCGAACTCCTCAACCCCACCCAACCCCTCAGCACCACCGACAACCTCTTCGAACTCGGCGCCGACTCCCTCCTCGCCCTCCGCGCCACCGCCGCAGCCGACCGCCACGGACTCCACCTCCAACTCCCCGACATCTTCCAAAACCCCACCATCACCCAACAGGCACTGGT
>NZ_JBIVMG010000024.1:0-1003 GCF_044752965.1 Streptomyces sp. NPDC088553
TGGGTCGGCATGGCCGTGGGCCTGCTGGACTCCTCCCCCGTTTTCGCGCAGGTCATCGCCGACTGCGAGACAGCCCTCGCACCGTTCGTGGACTGGTCCCTGACCGCCGTCCTGCGCGGACAGGAAGACGCCCCCGGCCTCGACCGCGTCGACGTCGTCCAGCCCGCCTCCTGGGCCATGATGGTCGCCCTCGCCGCCCTCTGGCGCGCCGCCGGCATCAACCCCACCGCCGTCGTCGGCCACTCCCAGGGCGAGATCGCCGCCGCCGTCGTCGCCGGCGGACTCACCATCCAAGACGGCGCCCGCATCGTCGCCCTCCGCTCCAAAGCCCTCCGCGTCCTCTCCGGCGGCGGAGGCATGGCCTGGATGAGCGTCCCCGAAACCGAAGCCGAGAACATCCTCACCGCCTGGCCCGGACAGATCTCCGTCGCCGCCGTCAACGGCCCCTCCTCCACCGTCGTCGCCGGCCGACCCGAAGCACTCGACGAACTCCTCGCCCACTGCGAAGCGACCGACGTGTGGGCCCGCCGCATCCCCGTCGACTACGCCTCCCACTCCGCACACGTCGACGAGATCCACGACACCCTCGCAACCGAACTGAACGACGTCGCCCCCCGAACAGGCAAGATCGCCTTCCACTCCACCGTGACCGGCGGCCTCCTCGACACCAGCGAACTGAACTCGGCGTACTGGTTCCGCAACCTCCGCAGCAAGGTCCGCCTCGCCGAAGTCGTCCAACAACTCGCAGCACCCGACGTCGTGTTCATCGAAGTCAGCGCACACCCCGTCCTCATCTCCGGCATCACCGAGACCCTCGGCGACACCGGCGCCGTCGTCGGCACCCTCCACCGCAACACCGGCAACCTCGAACGCTTCATCGAATCCGCCGCCGAAGCATGGACCCACGGCGCCACCATCGACTGGCCCACACTCCTCCAGCCCTACCAGGCCCGCACCGTCGAACTCCCCCCCTACCCCTTCCAGCGCCAGCACTACTGGCTCG